>NZ_JARGDQ010000030.1 GCF_029210385.1 Desulfurivibrio dismutans
CAAACGTTTTCTGGGGTTGCCCGCCAGGTAGATGCTGGGCAGGTAACCATGGTTCAGCATCCGCTGTAGATCCCAGTCGGCACCCAACTCCCGGGAGACAAGGCCGCGCAACTCGTAACGCAAGGCTCTGCCCCCCAGCAGGTTGGCGTGCCCCCGCCGGACTTTCCGGGCGCTGGAGCCGCAGAGGGCAAAGCGGACCTGGAGATTTTCATGGAGCCATTGCACCTCATCCAGCAACCCCGGAACTTTTTGCACTTCATCCACCACCACAAATGGTGGTGTGGTTGCCCGGGCCTGCAGCTCATGGCGCAGCAGTTCGGGTCTTTCCAGGTAGCGCCGGTATTCTTCGGCTTTCAAGAGATCGACCCAGTAGGCATTGGGATAGACGTGGCGTAAAAGGGTGGTTTTGCCGGTTTGGCGAGGCCCCCATAAGAAAAAGGTCTCATCACCCGCTGGTGGCAGGTTCAATTGTCGCACAAGCATCTGCAATCACCAATGAGGGCGTTCGTGTTGTTTGGTTTGAACAACTGTAAGTACAATATGAAATTATCATGATAATTTCAA
>NZ_JARGDQ010000031.1 GCF_029210385.1 Desulfurivibrio dismutans
CAGGTCGGTCAGGCTTTTGTCCTTGAGCCAGAAGAGGTCCAGGCTGGTTTTGTCGCGGGCGATCAGTTCTTCGTAGCTGTAACTGCGCCAGCGGCCTTCGGGGTTGGTGGCTGCGTCCCAGGTGGGGGTGCGTTGGTGGCGGTTGGCCGGGTGGTAGCACTGGACGAACTCGGCCAGGTCGGCGTAGCCCAGGGGTTTTTTCTTTAAAGTGTGGTGGATGTTGGTGCGGTAGTCGTAGTACCAGACCTCCTTGGTCCAGGGGTGGGGGCTGGCCTCGCGGTTGTCGAAGAAGAGGACGTTGGCCTTGACCCCGTGGGCATAGAAGATGCCGGTGGGCAGGCGGAGGATGGTGTGGAGATCGGTGTTTTCCAGAAGCTTGCGGCGGATGGTCTCCCCTGCCCCGCCCTCGAAGAGCACGTTGTCCGGCACCACCACTGCGGCCCGGCCGGTGATCTTGAGCATGGTGCGGATGTGCTGGACGAAGTTGAGCTGCTTGTTGGAGGTGGTGGCCCAGAAGTCCTGG
>NZ_JARGDQ010000032.1 GCF_029210385.1 Desulfurivibrio dismutans
GAGGTCGGTGAGGCTTTTGTCCTTGAGCCAGAAGAGGTCCAGGCTGGTTTTGTCGCGGGCGATCAGTTCTTCGTAGCTGAAGCTGCGCCAGCGGCCTTCGGGGTTGGTGGCCGCGTCCCAGGTGGGGGTGCGCTGGTGGCGGTTGGCCGGGTGGTAACATTGGACGAACTCGGCCAAGTCGGCATAGCCCAGGGGTTTTTTCTTTAAAGTGTGGTGGATGTTGGTGCGGTAGTCGTAGTACCAGACCTCTTTGGTCCAGGGGTGGGGGCTGGCCTCGCGGTTGTCGAAGAAGAGGACGTTGGCCTTGACTCCGTGGGCGTAGAAGATGCCGGTGGGCAGGCGCAGGATGGTGTGAAGATCGGTGTTCTCCAGGAGCTTGCGGCGGATGGTCTCCCCTGCCCCGCCCTCGAAGAGCACGTTGTCCGGCACCACCACCGCCGCCCGGCCGCTGATCTTGAGCATGGTGCGGATGTGCTGGACGAAGTTGAGCTGCTTGTTGGAGGTGGTGGCCCAGAAATCCTGA
>NZ_JARGDQ010000033.1 GCF_029210385.1 Desulfurivibrio dismutans
GCCTGGCAGGGGGTGGCGCCGGATTACCTGATGCACCTGGCCCTGGGCACCTCCCTGGCCTCCATCATCTTCACCGCCGTCTCCAGCGCCCTGGCCCATCACCGGCGCGGGGCGGTGCAGTGGAAGGTGGTGCGGGGCATTACGCCCGGCATCTTGGTCGGCACCCTGGGCGGCACCTTTGTCGCCGCCGCCCTTTCCACCGATTTTCTGCAAATCTTTTTCGCCCTTTTCCTCTTTTTCGTGGCCTGGCAGATGCTCAGCGGCCGCAAACCAAACCCCAACCGGGAACTGCCGGGCGCGGCCGGCATGCTGGGCGCCGGCGGGGTTATCGGGGTTTTTTCCAGCCTGGTGGGCATCGGCGGCGGCACCCTGTCGGTGCCCTTCATGGTCTGGTGCAACGTGGGGCTGCACAAGGCGATCGGCACCTCGGCGGCCATCGGCTTTCCCATCGCCGTGGCCGGCACCCTGGGTTACCTGCTCAACGGCCTGCGGGCCGCCCC
>NZ_JARGDQ010000004.1 GCF_029210385.1 Desulfurivibrio dismutans
TTTTCTTTTTTCCCGCGAAGAAACCAGGATGCATGTGCATGTAATTTCCGGCGAAGGAGAGGCCAAGTTCTGGCTGCAACCCGAACTTGTCTTGGCAAATAGTTGCCGCTACAGCCGACAGCAGTTGAAAGAGATCGAAACGATAATCGAGGGTCATTACCATGAGCTTATCAGCGCTTGGCAACGCCACTTTGGAGGTTGAGGTCACCAACATCTCCAGTCATGGGGTCTGGCTCCTGGCCCATGGCAAGGAGTTATTCATGGCGTACGACGACTTTCCCTGGTTCAAAAACCAGCCGGTCAGCGCCATTTTGCATGTGGAGGAGCAGGCCCCCGGTCATTTCCACTGGCCTGAGATTGATGTAGACCTCACGGAAGAAATGATCGAACATCCCGAACGGTTTCCCAATCGGGCTAACGTCGTATAGCGAATGGTCGAATTCGCCTCAGTTCTGGCATGCGGACGTTCTCAGGGCCCGGGAAGAACGTATTGCCGCTGGCACCCCGTTTTTTAGATGTCGCGGCCGCTAAACAAAAGGAGGCCATCGATGCAAATCGACTTCCATCACGGCACGGTTTACGTCATTGCCCGTTATGCCGGGTTCGGGCATCGGGAGGCGGCGGTTGTTGCTTACTGTTCGCAGTATGTGGATGACGCCACCAACAGCGGCATCATCCACTTTACCAACGGGGCCATGTATCAGCGGACCAGTTCGGCCCATAAAACCCTGGACTACCGCAATTTCAGAAAACTGGCCAACCGCCATGTCTGGATTCCCTTTCACTTCCTGCCGGGCAACGGCGGCCGGCGGGCCGGGGAAAACCCCGATGGCACCTTCATCGACAAGCTCATCTGCCGGCCGGACAGCCCGGTGGCCCACGATATGCTCAGGGAGTGCATCCGGCAGCGGGACAACCTGCACGGGCTGCACCGCCTGGGGATCGCCATGCACGTTTACGCCGATACCTGGTCCCACCAGGGCTTTGCCGGCGTCAGCCACCAAGTCAACAACATCGCGGCCCTTGACCGGCAGGGCAAGCCGGACCACGAACTGCAAGGGCGGCTGAAGCGCTTCTTTGGCAACATCTTCAACGACGCGACTAGCAGCTTCGTGGGCGGCACCCTGCCGCTGGGGCACGGCGCGGCGCTGAGTCATCCCGACCGGCCCTACCTCAAGTGGAGCTACCGCGACCACCAGGGCCAACTCGTCAAGCGAGACAACCCGGCGCAGTTCAGCGCCGCCGCCCACGCCATGTGCAAGGCCATGCAACGGTTCCGGATCGGCGACGCCGATGCCCGGACCCCGGGCCTGCCCAACGAGGCCCGGGACAAAATCAACCACCTGCTGCAAACCCTGACGGCCCCCGACGGCGACAGCCGGCACCGGCAATGGCTGGCCCGGATCAAAGACGGCTACTTCGATTTCCCACCGGTAACCCTGGAATACCGGCCAAAGGGGGTGAAATCATGGAAATACGAAGCCTTGCAGACCCGCAAAGCAACAGACCGGCAAAAAGATCGCTTTCCCTACCACCCCTCTTTCCTGGGCAGCGACTGGAAACTCTTCCATGACGCCCTGCTCGCCCACCGCTACACGGTAATCCGCAAAATCCTCCCACGCTACGGCATCTGCACGGCCTGATCCGGGTCGACAATCAGCAACTTGCAAAGAGAGCGCGCCGATGCCACCGACGCTAGCAAGGGGCAGCATAATGCGGTAAGATCAATCGAAGAGACAATCGCGGTACATTTTCAGGAGAATAACCATGCAATTTGCCGTGGAGAAAGATGATGAGACAAAGGGAAATCATAAAAATCCTGCACGACTATAAGCAGGAACAGGCAAAACAGTACGGCATCCTCGCCATCGGTGTTTTCGGGTCCGTCGCCCGTGGTGAAGCGGCGGACGACAGCGATGTGGATGTGGTGGTCCGGGTTGCCAAGCCCGATCTTTTCCTCCTGGCCGGCCTCAAGTACGAGCTGGAAGAGCGATTGCACCGGCCCGTTGACATCGTTGCCTACCGGGAGAACATGAACCGATTCCTCAAAAAGAAAATCGACGGGGAGGCGATATATGCCTGACCAGGAACTCGTCTTGGAAGTTTTACGGTCATAAGCGCCGAAGCGGTTTATTACACCTGTCAGGACAAAATCCCGCAACTCCTGGCAACAATCAAAAAAATACACGCGGAGTTGGGTGAAAAATCTGGAGAATAATAGATGGGATTGCTAACGACTTGGACTAAGGCAACTTCTGCCTCCGATGTACCTGTCCACGACTGGCAGAAAAAAGAACTGGATCTTCGCAAGGCCAATTTTATGAGCAACCCGGATTCGGGGCGATCATGGAGCGAGGTAAAAACCAGAATAAGGATGTCGCATGAGCGTCACCAAAAAACTGGAAGCACTTGAGGAAATCTGGGCGAACTTGGCCCGCAACCCGGAGGATGTATCGTCTCCGTCCTGGCATGCCGATGTTCTCAAGGCCCGGGAAGCCCGTATTGCCGCCGGCACATCCCGCTTTTTAGAAGTCGCGGACGCCAAACAAGCGGTGCGGGACAGGCTAAACTAAGAGTCTTCAGGAGATATTCCATGGCAACAAAGAAGACTAGAAGCAGAGCGTTGGAGGAAATGCACGAGACCGCCAGAGGCCTGCACAAAGCCGGAGTCATCACCAAACGCCGGATGCAGGAATACGACGCCCTGTGCAACCTTGAAAATACGGCAATGAAGAAGCCACCGAAGTCGTCACCCGTTTTGGCGTAAATTTCGCAGATAATCGACCAGTTCATCCATTTGGGTGGAAGGGTGGTCGGTGCCGTTGGTCTGGTTGTATTCCCGTAACTGGCTGGCGTTTTTCATTGCCTTGGGCAGGTGGGGTTCGAGTTGGCGAAAAACATTGTGCTGCCCCTTGTCGTACTTGGGCAGGTGCTTGCGTCGTAAGGCGGTGATCACTTCGGCGCAGATTGACGAATCAGGGCCGCCTGACCCGAATTGCCGGGTGGTGTATGTGAAGTGGAGCAGGAGCCAGATTTCGAAGCAGGGCACCGACGTGATCGCCTGCAAGCTTCTTTTTTTGCTCAACCGGGTCTGCCGTATTTTGTCCAGGGTTGCCTGGTATGAGGTGTGGCGATCCTGGTCGAAAACGCAGTATATCCGGTCGTAGTCCTGATCTTCCCGGCTCCTGCTGATGGCATACTCCGCAACATTTTGGGGGTCGGAACCGCGTCCGATGACATCGATGTTGGCTGTGTTCAGCTTATAAAAGTCGATCAATTCCTGCAGGTAGTGCGGCTCGGTTTTGCTGCCTTCGCAAACAATGAGCACCCGATCGTAAGGAGCGCGCCGGGCTCGGCTTCGGCTCAACGAAGCGGCCTTGCGTTCTTTTCTTTTGTGAAAAAGATCGTCGCTGCCCATCAGGCCACCTTACGCAAATAGGGCAGGGCGCCGTAGCGGCCTTGGAGGTAGTTTTTCTCCAGCGCCTCCTTTTTGCGGGGGCTGAAGTCGGACAGGGGATAAAGGCGGGTGGCGTTTTCCAGGTTCTTTTCCACGAACCAGATCTGGTCGCGGCGCATTATCTCCTGGTCGAGCAGGTTGGTGTCGTGGGTGGAGAAGATCACCTGTCCGTTTTTATGGTTGGTCTGGCTGCTGTGCAGGAGGCTGAGCAGGAAGCGGACCATTTTGGGGTGGAGGCTGTTGTTCAGCTCATCGACCAGCAAAATGCGTCCATTGGTCAGGATGTCCAGCCATGGCCCGGCATAGGCGAAGAGCTTGCGGGTGCCGTCGGACTCCTCTTCCAGGGGCAGGGGCACCATGGACTCGCTGCCGGCCACCGGGTGCAGGAATAGCGGTCGTACCATTTCCTTGCCGACGATCTTCTTTTTTAAACTGTCCGGCAAATCAGCGGGTAGTTCATCTTCGGCCAGGGTCTTTTTCTCCAGGCGGATATCCTGGATGCTCAGGTCGGCGGCGTTCAGGAAATCGATGATTTGGCGGCAGCCATCCTCGTCCCCGCACTGTTGGATGGTAAAGCCGGGGTCCAGCAGGGCACCGGGTTCGATGATCGCCAGGTTTCTGAACCACTGGAAGACGGGTTTCAGTTGCTCGCTGTTAAGTTGAATGGCGGTGGAGAGGAACAGGGCGTTGTCGCGGGTGGCCTCCTGCCAGAGTTTTTTTCGGCCGCCTAATTTGCTGCCGAAATGCCATTCTTCCCGGCCGGTTTCAGCGTCGCGGAGGCGTTCAAACCAGCGTTGGGCCCGGCCTTCCGGATAGGCGAGCAGCCATTCCGCCTTTACCTGGTCCGAGGTTGCGGCAAATCCGTACTGGTAGCGGACACCGTCCTGCACAAAAATAACTTCAAACTCGGAGGGCCGGTCTTTGCCTTCTGGATGAAACAGAAAAGGGCGCACCCCGATGGTTTCCCCTTCCTGTTTCTCCTTGGCGGATTCAAGGACCAAGCGACGCATAAAGGCCAGGGCCCTGATCAGGTTGCTTTTTCCTCCCGCGTTGGGGCCGTAAACCACAGCGGAACGCAGCAGGTCGGGAAGGCCGGCGACCCCGGAAGCAAAAACATTGCTTTCCCGCAGCTCCGGCCCGGCGTCGGCGGTCATCTTCAGGGTCTGGGTTTCCCAGAAAGAACGATAGTTGGCAACACTGAATTCAATAAGCATAACGCCCCCGATTGGTTGCTAGTTGTAGTCTGAAGGCAATTATTGCACAAAAAGAGCAAAAAATGCACTTTAATTTTAACAAGGGCGAAGATTTGTGGAACTGAACCCCTCCGACTGGCTCGGCCCGTTCTGTACGGCCGACAACGTCTTACCAGATGGTTTGCAGGTGCGGGTAGTTGAGGATTTTATCGTCGCGGGTAACGAGGGGGAGGGCCATGGTCATGGCCGTGGCCACGATGATGCGGTCGGCCGGGTCGGGATGAAAATCGCCGGGAAGATCCACCGAACGCAGGGCGATGATGTTGTCCACCGGGGCAAAATGAACAAAGGGAAGTCCTTCCGTCTTGCCGATCCAGTCCCGATGATCAATGGCCAGCTCAAGGCGACCACGAGCCACCAGCAGGGCGATCTCCCAGCTTGAGATAGAGGAAATGATGATCCCTTCGTCCCGTACGCCGTCACTGATGGCCCGCGCGGCGGCAGGCGACAGTTTTTCCGGGTTGCTGAGCCACCACAGCCAGACATGGGTGTCCAGCACAATCACTTAAGAGCCTCCCAGTCGTTTTCGCCGACCGGCTCCAGCGGTTGCTCGTAGCACCGCACCGTGTTACGAAGCTCCCGCAACACGGCCGACGGTTGCTCCCGGTAGGGAATGATCTTCAATACCGGCTTGTTGTGATCGGTGATAATCAGCTCCTGGCCGTCTTCCTGAATTCGGCGGAAGTGTTCTAACGCCCTGGGCTTAAAACGAGATTTCGAGATGGTTTGCGACATGACCTGCTCCCGGCGAAATAATTTAATTTATGACCACTTTAGCATGGTCACAAAACGGCGTCAAAAGAAAGGCGGCCCTCGTCCTAAAAAAAGCTGGCGGCTATGTTTGGATGAGTTGGCTGGCAATTCCCAGGGTTTGAGCGGCCTGGTGCATGGTGCGGTCGCAGGTGACCAGTTGGGCCCGGTCGGTGTGGCAGCAGGCAAGGTGCAGGGCGTCCAGGGTTCTGAGGGGGGTGGTGCGGGCGGTAAGCCATTTTTCCGCTTGCCGATAATGCCTGGTGGCCAGTGGCCGCACTCTAAAAAGTCCGGCCTCGAGATCGGCGGCGATGGCGTTTGTCAGCAGGGCGGCTTGGGATTCATCAAGTTCTTCCATGCGGACCCAGCGGGCAATGGCAGAGGACAGTTCCACTTTGGTCAGGTCGCTGATCAACACCGGCGGCCGTAATTGGCGCAGTAAAACCAGGATTGCCGCCGTGGCCGGTTCCGTTCGATAATAGGGGAGCAGGGCGCTGGTGTCGAAATAGCGATTAACCGCGTTCATCCCGCATCTCCCGCAGCATGGCGGCACTGCTTTGCCTTTGCGGCGGCAATTGGGCCCGCAGTTCGGTGTGCTCGGGAAATCGCGCCAATCCGCCGCCGGGCTGTTCAACCTGCAGCAGGCGAGCGACGGGTTTACCCCGCCTGACGATCACGATTTCCTCGCCGCCGGCCACTGCATCCAGTAAGCGGCTGATATCGCGGCGGGCCTCTCTGACGTTGACTTTTTGCATTTTTCTTTCCCCTGATGTTTATCGGGCAACAGGTACACAAAATAGGGTACACATGGCCGGTACGGCTGTCAACCGATAAGCGGCCCTCGTTGATTCCGGTGCCCTGACGATCTGGCAAAGAACTGACCGGTATTAAGCTCCACAGGCGCCGTCCGATTTTATCTTGCATTTTAAAAGTCGGCCTTTTAAAATGCAAGGTATGAAGAGCCGAGCCTGCGCCAAATTACTCCATGAACTGCTGTCTTTATTTCCGTGTGTGGCCTTGGTTGGGGTACGCCAATGCGGCAAGACTACCCTGCTTGGGCAACTGCCGCCGCCCTGGCAGCTGTTCGACCTTGAAAAGACCAATGATTTCGAGGCGATCTCACGAGATCCCGATCTGTTTCTCCGTCTGCATCCAAACCGGGTCGCCATTGACGAGGCGCAACTCTTGCCGCCGCTGTTCAACAGCCTGCGGGTCGCCATCGACGCCGACCGGAGTCGCGCCGGGCGCTTCCTCATCACCGGCTCCAGCTCTCCGGATCTGCTTGGCGCCATCTCGGAAAGTCTTGCCGGCCGGGTGGCCATCCTGGAGCTTGCGCCGTTTTCTTTTGCCGAGGTGCAGCAGCCCGAGCCGGGTGCCGGCATCGCCCCGCTCATTGCCGATCCCGAATCCACCGCCCACTCGTACCTTTCTCTTTTTTTACCGAAAGACTCTCTCCGGCTCCAGCATGATTACTGGTTTGGCGGCGGCTATCCGGAGCCATGGCTCAAGCATAGCCCACGATTCAGCAAGCTCTGGATGGAGAACTACATCCAGACTTACCTCAACCGCGATATTCAGCGGCTTTTCCCCGGCCTGAACCGCCAGAAGTTCCTCCTTTTTTTGCAGATGCTTGGCAGTTGCTCCGGCACGATCATCAACTATTCCGATGTGGCCAGAGCGCTCGGTGTTTCTCAGCCGACCGCCAGGGACTACTTCCAGATCGCGCACGGTACCTTCATCTGGCGGCACATCCCGGCTTTCGCCGCAAATACGGCCAAGCGGCTGGTGAAACATCCCAAGGGCTACCTGCGGGACAGCGGCCTGCTCCATTTCCTGCTCCACCTCCGCGACTCCCGGGATCTGCTGGCCCACCCCGCCATGGGCCGTTCCTGGGAAGGGATGGTCATCGAAGAGATTCTGCGCGGCCTGAACTCCTTGGGGCTTTCCTTCGATTATTTCCATTACCGCACCAGTGGCGGGGCCGAGGTTGACCTGGTATTGCAAGGCGAATTCGGGCTGATTCCCATCGAAATCAAGTACGGCCAACGGGTGGGCGGCCACGATCTGCGCGGGATTCGCGACTTTATCAAACAGCATGGCTGTCGTTATGGCCTGGTCATCAACAACGACGAGCGGGTGCGCCTCTACGACGACACCCTGGTGGGGATTCCCTTTGGGTGTCGTTTGGGGGTATGAGGCGGGCCGACGGAGCAGGAGCTGACAAACAGCTTAGGCCGCTGACTGCGGGTGGACGATATTTTCGGCCGGCTGTCAACTTACAAGGAGGCAAGAACATGGGCAAGCAAACCACCACTACCCTGGAGATCAACTGCCGGGGCCGGGGGCTGTTCGAGTTTACCGACCGGGTGCGGTCCTTTGTAGCCGAAAGCGACATCGGCCAGGGGTTGTTGACCCTGTTTTGCCGCCACACCTCGGCTTCCCTGCTGATCCAGGAAAACGCCGACCCCGATGTCTGCCACGACCTGGAGTCCTTTTTCGCGGCCCTGTCGCCGGACGGCCAACCCGGCTGGCGCCACCGCAGCGAAGGCCCGGACGACATGTCGGCCCATATCCGCGGCGCCCTGACCCAGACCTCGTTGAGTATTCCGGTGCTCGACGGCCGCCCGGCCCTGGGCACCTGGCAGGGCATCTACCTGTGGGAACACCGCACCAGTCCCCACCGCCGCCAGGTGGTCCTGCACCTGCTGGGCGAATAATTTCATGACTGGTATAGGGATGACGAACCGTATTGTGAAGCCGATCGGGCCGGAAAGAGTTTGTGCGGTGCGGATCGAGGCCGGCCGGGCCGGGGGAACGGTGCTGGATTTTGTCGCCGGGCGGTTTACCTATCTGACTCGGGAGCAGTGGCAGGGGGAACTGGCCGCCGGACGCCTGCGGGTAAACGGCGAGCCGGTGGCCCCGGAGCAAGTTCTTGCCGCCGCCGACCGGGTTTCCTACCAGGGAGCGGAGTTGGCGGAGCCGCCGGTGGCCTCGGACTTCAGCGTGGTTTATGAGGATGATGATCTGCTGGTGGTGAACAAACCGGCCCCCTTGCCCTGTCATCCCGGCGGGCGTTATTTCCGCCATACCCTTTGGTGGCTGCTGCGGGAGAGGGGAGGGCTGGACCAGCCCCATTTGGTCAACCGGCTGGATCGGGAAACCTCCGGCCTGCTGGTGGTGGCCAAAAACCGGGCGGCGGCCCGGGACTGCGCCCGGCAATGGCAGGAGCAGCAGGTTGAGAAAAAATACCTGGTCCTGGTGGAGGGCGAGTTCCCCCCCGACGAACAGGCGGCCACCGGCTTCCTGGCCCCGGACCCGAACAGCCGGATTCGCAAGAAAAGCCGGTTTTTCCCCCAGGGCCAGCCGGTTCCCGCCGGGGCCGTGCCATGCGCCACCCATTTCCGGCGTCTCGCCTTTCAGCTAGGCATCAGCCTGCTGGAGGCCCGGCCACTGACCGGGCGTTGCCACCAGATTCGCGCCACCCTTTGCAGTCTGGGCTCTCCGGTGGTGGGCGACAAAATCTACGGCCCGGATGAAGAGTTATTCCTCCGCTTCCTGGCCGACCACCTGACCCCCGCCGACCACCACCAATTGCGACTGCCCCGCCAGGCCCTGCACAGTGCCGGCCTGAAAATGCGCCATCCTGCCGATCAGCGCCCCCTGGAGTTTTCCTGCCCGCTACCCCCGCAAATGGCTGCACTGTTCCCGTAGCCATCCCGGCCGGTGCCAGAAACAAAAACAATCGCGTTCAGCTCAATTTTCGCCGGGTGTTCGGTTGGGTGTTTGGTCTTGCATCAGGGCGGCTACCTCGGCCATGCGCCGGCCAAGGTTTCTGGCGGTGGCAATACCCATGGTGTCGCCCTGGTAGCCATCGGGATGGTTGGCCCAGCCGGTTCCGCCGAAATGATCGCCATCGCCGATAATCCTGCAATCTAAGTGATTATAAAACTGAGGTCAAGATTGGGCGTCCACCATTTGCGGCTGCCCGGTCTGACCCTTTCGCCCGTCGGGCTTATGAAAGCAGGTCTCGTTTCTTTTCCTCAAATTCCTCCTTGTCAATTTCTCCGCGGGCGTAGCGGGACTTCAGAATTTCCAGGGACGGCGGCTGTGAAGACGAAGATCCGGACGACGCGGAGCGGGTCTGGATCAGCAGCCATTTGATCAGCAGGATCAGGCCGAAGATAACCAGGGCCCAGAAGATCAGCACGAGGATCACCCCCAGCCACCCCATGCCCCCCATGCCTCCCATCATGCCAAACCCCATGGGTGATTCCCGGTATGGTCCCCACTGGGCCAGGGCCTTCCCGGCTACCAGAAGGAAGGCGGTACCAATGATAATCACGACTGACCAGTATGTTGCGATGGTTCTCTTCTTCATGTTTCGTTCCTCCGTGGTTGTTTTTGCCGTTTCCCGCAAGGGTGTTTCGGGAAAACATGCATCAGTTACATCGTGGCAGGCTCAAGGGGTGCTGTAAAGCAGTTTTCAACCCTTGACCTGGGTCAAGGCTTACCCTTCTCTTCACGGTTAAAATCATTTTCGCTTTTCTTTTTTGCCGCTTGTTTTTGTCACAAAAACGGCGGCAATAGCGTCTAATGGTTGAGAAGGAGGAATGTGGTCGGCAATGAGTCTTGAGGATCGTAGTGATGAAGAGTTGATGGCGGCCTATGCCGTCGGCGATCTGGATGCCTTTGCCGTGCTGTATGCCAGACACCGGGGGAGAATTCTGGGTTATCTGTTCAGCCGGTTGGCGGGTAGGGACGAATCCGAAGAGGTCTTCCAGAAAGTTTTTGCCCGGTTGCATGGGGTGCGGCAAAAATATCGGGTCGGCACCCCCTTCCTGCCCTGGGTGTTTGTGCTGGTGCGCAATGTGCTGATCGACCACGTGCGCGAGGCGCAGCGGCGCCGACGGCGGTTGGTGTATTCGGAAGAGGCGGTAATGGGGGCCGCAGTCCCGGAGACGGTGGCGGGGGGCGGCTGGCTGCGGCGGACTTTTGGCCGCTTCCGGCCGGTCCTGGGCCAGGCCTGACCCATTGCCCCCAAAAAAGGCGGCGCCGGTCAGTATGCAAAGGGAAACTGACCGGCGCCGCTCTGGTTAATTGCCGCCAGCTGTGGTTAATGGGCGTGATCGCCGCTGATAACGCCCACGATTCCTTCCACGAAATGGACATACTGCACATAAGCCTCGACAAATTCCCGCCCGGCTTCCGGACTTCGCCCCGCCGACTTTTTCTTGGCCAGGGCCCGGCTGAAACGTTCCCGCATTTCCCGGCCCACATGGTCGGCCACGTGAGTAGCCAGTTCATCCACCGAACCCTCGGCCAGGGCCGCATCCGCCCGGGCGATGGGACCGGGAATGGTGCCGGCCGCTTTGATGCCGGTGTAGGGGGCGCCTTCACTGGCCCGATGTAGTCTTACCAGGGTCTCCAGAAAATAATTGTCGGCCACCTCCCGGGCCTCCTCTCCCAGCTCTCGAACCTGCATGGTTTTGGCAAAGGTTTGGTGAATCTGTTCCTCATGCTCCGGTAGCACCCATTTCAGCAGGGGCTGCGGATCGCCGGCGGCCATGGCCTGACGGGCTTCGACAACCACCGGGCCGTCCAGGGCGTCACAGTGGGCGGTGGCGGTGTGCGGCGCCAGCAGAGTAACGGCCAGCAACAGGGCCGAGATCATTTTTTGCCAATGGGTGATTTTTCCTGACATCATCTTTTTCCTCCAGGTTTTAATTTGTTCAGCAAACGCATTCCAGATTTGATAACCTGTAAAACGTTCACGCTTGGGTGGTCCGGTGGACCCGATAATTCCAGGGACTCATAAAGTCACAACGCCGCCACCGGCAGTTTTGTGACAACCGGCGAAAAAAAATCAACCGGCTTTGTTCGGTTGTCCCTGGGGCCGGCTCATCAGCGGTTTATTATACCGGGAGAGGGTTTACGGAATGGCAAGGAGTTCGCCTGCCCCGTCGGGGTTGATTTCATCAGACAAAATGGTGGGTCTGAGTACCACTTTCGTGGTGCTGGCGGCGCTATGCTGGGGGTTGTCAGGCGGGATCGGCGGTATTCTCACCGGCCAGGGCTGGGACCCGGTGGTGGTGTCGCTCTACCGGGGCGCGATCGGGTTTTTGTTCGTTCTCGTCTGGCTGGCCTTGCGCCCGCGCGGCAGCGGCCTGGCAAATCGCCGGTTATGGTTCTGGTCGGTGATCGCCGGGGTGGGGGTTGCCGGCAACTTCGCCTTTTATTTTGTAAGTATTGCGGAGGGCAGTGTCGCGGTTGCCGCGACCCTGATGTACTGCGCCCCGGTGTTCGTCTACCTCGTCTCCTTCACTCTCAAGCTCGAGAGGCCCACGCTGTTCAAGTGGGCCGCCATCGCGCTGGTAATGCTTGGGGTGGTGCTGCTGACCGGTATTTACGAGATTGGAGCGGGGGAGGTCACGCCGCTTGCCGCCGGTGCCGGGTTGCTTTCCGGTCTGTCCTACGCGGTATTCATTTTCGGCTTCAAGTATGCGGCCCCCCACGGTAGCCCCCAGGCGATTCTGGTGATAGCGTTCGCGGTCCTTGCCGCCATCCTCGTCGGGCTGGCCGATGCCGATCAGACCGCGGCCGTGCTGCAAACGTCAAGTTGGCCACTGTTCGTGGCATTGGGGGTGGTTGGCGCCGGTTTGTCGTTCATTCTCTACATCGTCGGTTTGAAGCATACCGCCCCGGCAGTGGCGTCTGTGGTGGCGATGGTCGAGCCGGTCACCGCATCGCTGTTTGGCGTGGTGGTCTTAAATGAAAGCCTGGCCGCCTTGCAGATTTTTGGCATGGGACTGATTTTGGTCACGGTTACCGCGCTGAGCGTAAATTCGAGCGCTAAAAGCAAGGCTCTTGCGCCCCGGCCAAGTGTTGAGTAGCGTTTGGCAACGCCGCTTTGGCGGTTGAGGTCACAAATAATTGCAGTCACCGATTACCAGGAGGTGTGCCATGCAACTTACCAGCCCTGCCTTTGCCCATGAGGCCCTGATTCCGGCCCGTTATACCTGCCGAATTGAAGTTGATCAGCGGCGGAAGCCCGATTCCCTGATGACAATCTGCTCCGGTTGCACCACTGAACAACCCACAGGCAAGGAGAGATGAAATGCAGAAAAAAGTGGATGTAGTCATCATCGGGGCGGGCAGCGCCGGTCTCTCGGCGGTGAGTGAAGTCAAAAAAAAGACCGACAACTTTGTCCTGATCAACCAGGGCCACTACGGCACCAGTTGCGCTCGGATCGCCTGCATGCCCACCAAGGCTCTGGTCGAGGCGGCCAGAGCCTGTCGGGTACGGCATTTGCTCAAGGAAATGGGGGTGGGTGGCACACACGGGTTGACCATCGACCGCCGGAAGATATTCGAACATGTCCGCCGGTTGCGGGATGGTTTTACCAACGGCATGATCGAGTCCACCGAAAAACTGGGCGACAGGAATATCACCGGCCGCGCCAGCTTCATCGATCCTGAAACCATTGAGGTTGAGGGCCGTACCATCAAAACCTCCCGGACCATCATCGCCACCGGCTCAAGCTCGATCGTGCCCTCTGCCTGGCAGGAACTCGGTGACCGGATCATTACCAGCGAGGAAATTTTCGAACTTACCGACTTGCCAGACACCATGGCGGTTATCGGCCTGGGGCCGACCGGCCTGGAAATGGCCCAGGCCTTGGCGCGGCTGGGGGTCCGGGTGATTGGGGTTGAACAGGGGGAGACCATCGGCGGCCTTTCCGATCCCGAGGTTTCCGCCGCCATGGTGGAGATCCTGCGCCGTGAAATGACGATCCTTACCGGGGTGACGGCGGAATTGGCGGCGGCGGCAGGATTGGAAATCACCATCGGAAATGAAAAGCTGCCGGTAGCAAAAGCGCTGATTGCCATGGGCCGACGGCCGAATCTTCAGCACCTGGGGTTGGAAAATCTGGGCCTGAAAATCGATGACCGCGGCCGGATCCCCTGCGATCCTGCCACCATGCAGGTAGCGAACCTGCCGGTTTTCATCGCCGGCGATGCCGACAGCAACCGGCCGCTGCTCCACGAAGCCATCGATGAAGGCCGCATCGCCGGCTACAATTCGGTCCGTAAACAGACGGAATGCTTTCAACGGCGAATTCCGCTGGCCATCACCTTTTCCGAACCCGATATCGTCAGTGTCGGCCGGCGTTATGAACAGCTCGGAGCGCATGAAGAATTGGTGGTCGGCAGCCATGATTTTGCCGGTCAGTCTCGAGCCCGCATGAATAACAGCGACCAAGGGAGTATTCGCATTTATGGCCGCCGGACGGACGGTTTGATACTGGGGGCGGAAATGGCGATCCCGGCTGGCGAGCATGTCGGCCATCTGTTTGCCTTTGCCATCCAGAAAAAGGCCACGGTTGCCGATTT
This sequence comes from Desulfurivibrio dismutans, assembly GCF_029210385.1. Lineage (GTDB taxonomy): Bacteria > Desulfobacterota > Desulfobulbia > Desulfobulbales > Desulfurivibrionaceae > Desulfurivibrio > Desulfurivibrio dismutans. The sequence continues at coordinate 13,852 of NZ_JARGDQ010000004.1, forward strand.
GCTCCGGATGCCATTTTACCACCCCGTAATTGAGGAGGGGGTGCAGAGTGCCCTCCGGGATTTGCATAACCAGACCAACCAGGCCGGGGTCTCGGGAATTGAACTGCTGCTCTGTCATAGCTCGAAATAAGCGATTACTTATCACTTTATCGCTATCACTTTCCTGTCACCTACCGGGCAACAACCCCCGGGAATCATTCGAGCCAGGGGAAGATAACTCCGCGCGAAATCTCGGCAAAGCCTCAGGATAATTATCACGGATAAACTCGATCATTTCCTCTCGAACCTGGCAGCGCAAATCCCATGCGGAACCTGCATCCGCCGCACTGACCAGGATTCGCAGTTGAAGTGTCCGCTCCAATGCATCGGTGACCTGAAGGACCTTGACCTTCTTATCCCACTTTGGAGCATGCTCCAGAATCCGATCCATTGCCCCGCGCATCTCCGAAATCGGCACCGTGTAATCCACGTGCAGGAAGACCGATCCAAGGATGTCGGCTGAGGTTCGTGTCCAGTTCTGAAACGGCTGTGTAATGAAATAATCGATTGGCAGAACCAGACGGCGCAGGTCCCAGATGCGGACGACAACGTAAGTGAGCGTGATCTCCTCGATCCTTCCCCACTCGTTCTCGACGATGACGACGTCGTCCAGGCGAATCGGCTGCGTGATCGCGATCTGGAAGCCTGCCAATAACGTACCGAGACTCCTCTGAGCAGCGAACCCAATGATAATACCTGCAATACCGGCGGAAGCCAGAATGCTCGTACCAAAGCGACGCAACGGCTCGAAAACCATCAGGATCGACGCCAACGCAAAGATACTGATGGCCACCAGAGCAACCTTCTTCAGCACGGTCACCTGAGTGTGCAGTTTTCGGGCCTGCAGGTTGTCGGCCACATCCACCGGGAAACCTGCGAGTATCCCCTCTTCCAGCGCACGCACAACTTGGAAAAGAATCGCGGAGATAAAAACGACAAACAGCACACTCAGACCCGTCCGGAAATGGATGACCGCCTCTGCAGTGATCGGGAAGAGCGGCAGACCTACAATGATCGCGACAAGTGGCAAAATGAGTCGCAGCGTTCGGCCCACGAGCGGTGACAGGATCATGTCCCATCTGCTGCCGGTCTCGTTCGCCTTCTGGCGCAGAACAACGTCGAGCGCATCGATCATCCGAAAAAGGAACCAGACGAGGATCACAAAAAATCCGACGTCCCTGACCCAATCGATAACAACGAGGACCAACGGGGTTTCCTCCAGCTCACGCAAAGTGAGCAGCAGGACGGTGAACGCGAGGTACAAGCCGTAAACCCAGACGAGCACAGCCAACGGAGCAAGCGCTGCGCCCAGAAACAAATCAAACCACTTTCGGGCGTCCCGTTCATGTTGAGGTTCAGCAGAAACTTCGACCGCGTCTCGTCGTAGTTTCATTCGAATGACCCAGTGAACCCCCAGGTGAATCAACTGGGCCGCCATCGTGATAGACAGAAAGGCAAGTAGATTCCACCACGTGACCGCGGCAAACACTTCTTGTCCGAGCCAAGGGATCCGCGCCTCCCAGCTTTCCTTCGCCTGAAGAAAAAAAGAAATGAGCATCATTTCACCGCCTGACACAACACTGCCCGGGACGGATATTAAGACCGCTCATAACGTGCCTCCAATGAGTTGCAGGGGAAATTACCGGGGCGCCTGATAATGGCGACACCGGTTTATTAACTCCATCATTGTTGAAGAGGCCCGGAAATGTCAACGCTGTTTTCTGTTGTCTTCCGCAGTCATTATTCAATTCCGGTCTTTTACTTTACAGATTTGTGAACACAATTTCTGTGCCGTTTCCGGAATAATGAACTGCAGCAGTACGGATTACCGAGCACAGTCATTCAGTACCATCTTCTTTCGTCGGCAAATTATTGATATACCAAGTGTTTTTGTTTGGCACATCATGGCACATATCGTGCAGCATAAACCTTGGCCAGAAGGTAAAGCGGTGCGGGATAGAGTATCAAAAAATAAAAACATCTTGGAGATATCTTATGAAGATGAAAAAAACTCTGATCACAGTGGCTGCAGTGGGTATCGTAGCAGTGGGTATCGTAGCAGCGGGTTCAGCTACCGCCGGCGGGCACACTGCAACGGCGCAATTCATGAATACGAAAGGTGAAGCAATCGGTAAGGCCGAGTTGACTCAAAGTCCCCATGGGACATTGATCCGTCTTGAGCTGCGTGGTTTGGCCGATAGCTCCGGGTTTCATGCCATCCACATCCACGCCGTCGGTGACTGCAGCGACCACGACGATGGGTTCCAGGCATCCGGCGGGCACATCAATCCGGAGGGCAAGAAACACGGACTGATGAACTCGGAGGGGCCGGATCCGGGGGACTTTCCCAATATCTACGCCGATGCCAAAGGCGATGTGAACTATGAGCTCTTTACAACGCTGGCCAGCCTCGACGGTTCTGTGGGGGCGCGAATCCTCGGCGAGGACGGTGCGGCGCTGGTGATCCACCAAAACCCGGACGATCACAAGACGCAACCCATCGGAGGAGCTGGCTCCCGGATCGCGTGCGGGGTGATCAACCGTTAGTGAAGTGAGGTCGAGCTGACCCGTCCCCCGAGGAGCTTGGGCCCCGGGGCGTTGAGCATTGTCGCAACACTCATAGCCATACTCTTTTATGGCTTTTTCTCCGATCTTCTGTTTGTGTGAGGCTGCAAAAGCCCGCTAGGGAGCTCTTGATTGCAACGAGATATCATAATCACCCTGATCGCGGCCCTCCTCACCCTGTCGCCGCAAGCCTCACTGGCCACAGCGGAGCCGGCCCGCCCGGTGGCGCAGGCCGCTGAACAGTTCGGCGAGTTGGAGCGCACCCACGGCCTGGTCGTCGCTATTGAGGGTGAGATCGTCTTCGAGCATGCGTTCGCGGGCCCGGCCGTGGACGAACCCGTGAATGTCAAATCCCTGGCGAAGATATTCCTCGCCGCCCTGGTGGGCGCCGCCATCGAGCGCGGCGTGGTCGCGGGGGCGGATCAGCCCGTGGTCGAGCTGTTGGGCGAACGGGTCCCGGCAGAGGCGCCGGCAGGGATCGATCGCGTCACCATCGGCCACCTGCTATCGATGCAGGCCGGCCTCGAACCCACCTCGGGCTCAAACTACGGAACCTGGGTCGCGAGCGATGACTGGATCGCCGATGCCCTCGGCCGCCCGTTTATCGACGAGCCGGGCGGTCACATGCTCTATTCCACGGGTAATAGTCATATCCTCTCGGGGGCTCTCACCGAGGCCACCGAAACCAGCACGCTGGCGCTCGCTCGCGCCTGGCTCGGCAATCCTCTGAACATTAGTATCCCAGACTGGCCGACCGATCCACAGGGTATTCATTTCGGCGGCAACAATATGCGCCTTTCACCCCACGCCCTGATCCGGCTCGGCGAACTCTACCGCAACGATGGTGTCGTGGACGGCCGGCGGGTCCTCCCGGAGGGTTGGGTTGAGACAAGCTGGGCTCCCCGTGGGCAGTCGCAATATCACGACGATTACTATGGTTACGGCTGGTTTGTCGGTGAGCTTGCCGGCGAGCGCGTGTACTACGGCTGGGGTTTCGGCGGCCAGGTGCTCTATGTCGTTCCGTCACTGGCGCTTACGGTCGCTCTGACCTCGGACCCTACCCCCCCGAGTCCGCGCAGCGCGTACCTTGCCCGCATCCACGAGGTCATGGCCGAGTATCTGATCCCCGCCGTGCGCGAAGCCGCGCCCTGAATGCCGCGGCAGCTGGTGGTTCCGTGGGCCACGCGGGGACGGGATCAGGAGGCATGGCGCAGTACCGCCAGGCTCCGGGCTTCGACCGACAGTTCGCTGCCGGGGGCAAGCCTTTTTTCTTCCTCTTCCCAGCCGCCGGCGGTGTCGAACACCCGGACCCATCCCTTCGCCCACTTGGCAGCCGGGAGGTTGAAGGTCAGGGGTTCATGGTGGGCATTGAACACCAGATAGAAGCGGTCATCGCTGACCCGTTCGCCCCGGGGACCCAGGGCGGTGATGCTCTCGCCGTTTAAAAACAGGGCAAACGATTTGGCGTGATCCTTCTCCCAGTGCTTATCCTCCATTTCCCGGCCATCGGGGTTGAACCAGGCGATGTCGGAAACCCCCGCCCCGCGGATCGGCCGACCATGGAACCAGCCCCGGCGATGGAAAATCGGATGCTCCTTGTAGAATCTAATCAGTCGCCGGGTGAAAGCCAGTAACTCGCTGTCGGCCTGGTCCCAGTTGAACCAGGAGATCTCGTTGTCCTGGCAGTAGGCGTTGTTGTTGCCGCCCTGGCTGCGGCCGAACTCATCGCCGCCAAGCAGCATCGGCACCCCCTGGGACAAAAACAGGGTGGCAAGAAAGTTGCGCTGCTGGCGGGTGCGCAGGGCGTTGACGGCGGGATCGTCGGTGGGGCCTTCGCCCCCGCAGTTCCAGGAGCGGTTGTCGTCGGTGCCGTCTTGGTTATCCTCGCCGTTGGCCTCGTTGTGCTTGTCGTTGTAAGAGACCAGATCGCGCAGGGTGAAGCCGTCGTGGGCGGTGACGAAGTTGATGCTGGCATAGGGGCGGCGACCGGTGTTTTCGTAGAGATCGGAACTGCCGGTGAAGCGGCTGGCAAACTCCGCCAGGTTTTGGTCCTGACCGCGCCAGTAGTCGCGGACGCAGTCGCGATAACGGCCGTTCCACTCCGACCACAGCGGCGGGAATTTGCCAACCTGGTAGCCCCCTTCGCCAAGATCCCAGGGCTCGGCGATGAGCTTGACCTGGCTGATCACCGGGTCCTGCTGGATAACATCGAAGAAGGCCGACAGGCGGTTCACCTCGTGAAGCTCCCGGGCCAGGGTGGAGGCGAGATCAAACCGAAAACCGTCCACGTGCATTTCCTGCACCCAGTAGCGCAGGCTGTCCATAAGGAGCTGGAGCACATGGGGATGCCGCATGTTGAGGCTGTTGCCGGTGCCGGTGTAATCCATGTAATAACGGGGGTCATCGGCCATCAGGCGATAGTAGGCGGCGTTGTCGATCCCCTTGAAACTAAGCATTGGCCCCAGGTGGTTGCCCTCCGAGGTATGGTTGTAGACCACGTCCAGGATCACCTCGATCCCCGCCTGGTGCAGTGTCTTGACCATTTCCTTGAACTCGACGGCCTGGCGACCGGGTTCTTCGGCGGCGGCATATTCATTGTTGGGGGCAAAATAGGCGATGGAGCTGTAACCCCAGTAATTGCGCAGGTTTTTTTCCACCAGGTGGGGATAGTGAATGAACTGGTGCACCGGCATCAGTTCAACGGCGGTGATCCCCAGCTCTTTTAAATAGTTGACGGCCGCCGGGTGGGCCAGACCGGCATAGGTGCCGCGCAGTTCGGGGGGGATGTCTGGGTGGTTTTTGGTAAACCCCTTGACGTGGGTTTCGTAAATGATGGTCTGGTGCCAGGGGGTTTCCGGATGGCGGTCATCGCCCCAGTCGAACTGTGGATCGATCACCACCGAACAGGGGACGAAGGGAGCGCTGTCCTGGTCGTTGCGGCTATCCGGTTCGCCGAAATGGTAGGGATACACCGCCTCGTCCCACTGGACCTGGCCGCGGACCGCCTTGGCGTAAGGACCGAGCAACAGCTTGGCGGGATTGCAGCGCAGGCCATGTTCCGGCTCCCAGGGGCCATGGACCCGGTAGCCGTAACGCTGCCCGGGCCCGACCCCGGCCAGGTAACCGTGCCAGCAGTAGGCGGAAACCTCGGAAAGTTCAAAACGTGATTCCCGGCCCTGGTCGTCCAGGAGACATAACTCCACCCGCTCGGCCACACTGGAAAACAGGGAGAAGTTGGTGCCCTCCCCGTCATAGGTCGCCCCTAGGGGATAGGGTTTGCCGGGCCAGACCTTGAGAGAACTCATAACGTGCCTTCGATGGATTGCAGAGAAAGTTACCGGGGCGCCTTATTCTTATCATGGCGTCATGGCATCATGGCGACACCGATTCATCACCTCCATAATTGCCTCAGTACTCTTCCAGGTGAGGCCACTCCGCGTCTTCCAGCCAGTTGCCCGGTTCCGGCCGGGAAACAAACTCCAGGAGGGTTTCCATGACCCGCAGGTGGTTGGCCTCTTCCCGGGCCAGCCGGGAGAGGATCTGCTGTTCATGCTGGTCGGTGGCCTGGGCGGCTTTTTCCCGGTAGAATTTTTCGCTGTCCGCCTCGATGGTGCAGGCTTTCCGGAAGCTGTTGCTGGCGGCGGTGGTGTCGATGAACAACTCATTTTTCTCATCCCGCATGGCGCTGAAGACATTTTTGACATTGCTCAGGATCGGGGTGTCTGCCAACTGAGGATTGCTCTCTTTCCGGCTCAGTTTTTCTACCACCTCGTAATGCTTGACCTCTTCGTCGGCCAGCATGGTGAAGATCCGGGTCAGACCTTCGACTTTGCTTTCCAGGGCCAACTGGCGGTAGTAATTTTCTCCATCCTTTTCCATCTTCATGGCGAACTGATAGATATCCATAGGTACGGCTCCATGTTTTTTGCGGCGGACCCGGGTTTTCCTGGTCCGGCTGGGTGAAATTATTGCACAAGGTGATCGGTTCCGGTGGTCGGCGGCGCTGCACAACAAGACCGCGTGGCCGACCAACACCTACGGTCAGGCGGCAACCCCGGTTGTACTCATGATGGCGCTTCCATCACGTAATGGCGGCCATCCGTACTTATGAAGTGGAACCCTTCCATTTTGGGCAAACCTGCTATTTTCCATGCTTTTTCCGGGTTAATGAATTCGTCGCTGACACAATTACGGGGTTGGTGGATATTTTTGCACACGTAGTTGAGGATCGGGAAGGCATTGAACTTCTGGTAATATGACCGCAAGAACCGGATCACTTCCAGCATTGCTTCGTCCAGTTGGTCCATGCCTTCCCGGGTGGCCACGGCCTGGGCGACATCTTCGTTCCAGTCTGCAAGGTTAACCAGGTAGCCCTGGTCATCAATTTCGACGCTGCCGCCTGCATAAGTGAGTTGTGGCATTGGTGTTCTCCTTGTTAAGTTAGGGTTGCCGGTCACGGTATTTGGGGTCGATATCGACCGGATTCTCCCGGAAAAATCAGGGCCTGGGTCGGTCGTGGTAGCTAGGCATACCGCTGCATCAACTGTTGCAGTTCCTGCCGGGGAACCTCCTGGCGGGCCAGGGGGCCCTTGCTGAGGGTTGCGAACTGTTCTTCAAAAAGCGGCCTTTCCGTTTGGTAGATGATGCCCAGCGGAATCCGTTCCCCGAATTCCAGAGCGACCTTAAGGGCCTGCTCCCGGTCGGTGGGGTCATGCTCCTCGGGCAGTTCATGGCAATGCTCCTGGTACCATTGATAGGTGTTGAGTTTATTGAATGAGACGCAGGGCTGCATAATATCGACCAGGGCCGTGCCCTTATGCTTGATGGCCGCGGCGATTAGGCCGCTGAGCTGCTCCAGCTTGCCGGCATAACCCCGGGCCACAAAGGAGGCCCCCATGGTCACCGCCACCGCCACCGGGTTGAAGGGCGAGGCAAAGGCGCCGTGGGGTTGGGTTTTGGTTACCATGCCCTGCTGGGAGGTCGGGCTGGCCTGGCCTTTGGTCAGCCCGTAAACCCGGTTGTCGTGGGCCAGGATGGTCAGATCAAGATTGCGGCGCAGGGCGGCGAGAAAATGGTGGTTGCCCCCCTCGCCGTACAGGCAGCCGTCGCCGCTTTCGGCGATCACCGTCAGTTCCGGGTTTGCCAGCCGGGCCCCGATGGCGGCCGGCAAACTGCGGCCGTGCAGGCCGTTGAAGACGTTGGCCCGCAGATAATGGGGCGCCTTGGCCGCCTGGCCGATGCCCGCGACCATCAGGACCTGGTGGGGCGCCAGCTCGCAGGCCACCAGGGCCTGCTTAAGGGCGTTGAGGATGCCGAAGTTGCCGCAGCCGGGGCACCAGGCGGTTTCGTATTTGCCGTAGTCTGCGATGGTTGTCATCTGTCACCTGTTTCAGCTCGTTGAGTTTCCAAGCGTTCCAGCAGAAAGTCGGCCGTAAAGGGCAGGCCGTCGTAGCGGTTGATCAGCTCGGCGATGGTAAAGCCGGTTTCGCGGCGAATGAGCCGGGCAAACTGGCCGGTGGCGTTACCCTCCACGCCAACAACCCGGTCGGCCTTTTGCAGCAGGTCCAGGAACTGTTCCGGCAGCAGGGGCCACACCTGGGAAAAGTGCAGGGTGCCCACCTTGAGCCCGCGATCCCGCAGGATGGCGGCGGCTTCGCGCACCGGCCCCAGGCTGGAACCCCAGCAGACCAGGAGCAGGGCGTCTTGGTCCCCTTCCAGGGTGGGGGCGGTAACTTCCTCTTTGAGCAGTTCGAGTTTCTGCAGCCGCTTTTTCACCATGGCCGTGCGCAGCCCATAGTCCTCGCTGAGATGGCCATCTTCGTCGTGCTCGTCGCTGTCGGCCACCACCAGATGCTCCGACAGGCCCGGCAGCAGCCGCGGGGAGAGGCCATCGGGGGTGAGACGGTAGCGCCGGTAGGGGGTTGCCACCTTTTCGGGGTCGTCGCCGGGCCGGACCGGGGTGATGCCGTTCAGCTCAAAAGGCGTTACCGGCCGCGCCGAATCGGCCAGAAACTGATCGGTAAGCAGGAAGACCGGCGACTGGGAGCGTTCGGTCAGGGCCAGCGCCCGGGCGGTAAGGGTAAAGCACTCCTCGATGCTGCCCGGTGCCAGGATCGCCCGGGGGAATTCGCCGTGGCCGGCATGAAGAACAAACTCCAGGTCCCCCTGCTCGGTGCGGGTGGGCATGCCGGTGGCCGGTCCCGGCCGTTGGGCCACCACCGTCAGGACCGGCGTTTCGGTCATCGCCGCCAGACTGATTCCTTCGGCCATCAGGGCGAAACCGCCGCCGGAGGTGGCCACCATGGCCGGCGCTCCGGCAAAGGCCGCGCCGATGGCCATGTTGATGGCGGCAATCTCGTCTTCGGCCTGCTCGATTACGCAGCCCATGGTCTCGGCATGGGTGATTAACTCCAGGACGACGGAGGTGCTCGGGGTCATGGGGTAAAAAGCACAGAACTTGAGGCCGCCGGCTAAAGCACCCAGGGCGATGGCCTGATTGCCGTTGAGCAGCAGTCGTTTTTGGGTGCTGTCGGCGGTGGCGGTGGCATCGGCCAGAACAAAATCGTGCTCCGGAAGGTGGGCCTTGGCCCATTCCCGGCTTTTTTTCATGATCTCCTGGTTTTCCTCCAGCAGTTCCGGCTTTTTTTGGCCCAGCGTCGCTTCCACCGCCTGGTAGAGCTGTTGCTCTTGCAGCCCCAGTACCTGACCGAGCAGGGCCAGGGCGGCGGTGTTCCAGAGTTTCTCCGGCCCCAGTTCGCCAAATGGGACCGCAATGGCCCCCGGCAGTTCGGGGGCAAACGCGGCATCGGCGATAATCAGGGCCCGTTTGGTCAGTTGCGGCCGGTGCAGTTCCACGGTTTCGGCGTTGAGCGCCACCAGGATGTCGATGCTCTCCCGGGGGGCGGCAAAGGGCCCGGCGCCCACCCGCATGGCAAAGGTGTTGTGCCCCCCGCGGACCCGTGAATGATAGGTCTGGCTGGCAAAAATCTCCCGGCCTGCGCGGACCAGCGCCTTGCCCAGCAGCTGGCCGATGGTCACCAGGCCCTGGCCGGCTTCGCCACCAATGAGAATCTGGATGTCTTGCTGCATCTTCCAGGCCCCCGGCGCTATTTTTTAACCGCTTTGTACTGACTGTAAAGATCGTGGATACGACGGCGCAGGTTACTGATCCTCTTGGAATCCTCGTCGGTAAGCCAGCGCGGTTCGCTGATTGAAAAGACCAGTTTGGCCATTTCATCGAGGGTTTCTTCGGCGGTGGCACACCACTCGTCGGTGCAGACCTGGGGCTCTCCCTGCGCGTCTTGAATGTCCTGGGCCACCAGTTCGATTGATTTTTCAAGATTGTCCAAAAAATCCCGATGGGCGCGCAACATACACTCCTGCATTTCAACTTGACGCTTCATGACACACCTCCTGGTTTGGTTGGTTCGTTATGGTTTCCGTGGCGGCCGCGGTCAGCCTCGGGGAAGGCATCATGCTGTCCGCATGTCCTCGATGTTCTTTTTGAGTTGAGCGATCTGCAGCCCCAGCGACACGCACTGCTTGCCAGCCATGCACTGGTCGGCCTCGGGCTCTTCCAGGAAGGTTTTAAGCTCGAGATCATTCTTCTTGAGATCCACCGCCCAGGCCTTGTTGTTGTCGTCGTAATCAACCGTCAGGTCGATGCCGCAGGCCCCGATATCCGGAAAAACTTCATGGATTTTGGCGCACAACTCTTCTTTGGTTGTCATCTTCTTTCCTCAAAGGGTTGAATTGATAATTTGCAAGGCTGCCATCCGTTACTGCTTGTGTATCAAGCCTAGGGAAATGAATCTTGGATGTCAACGGGTTGGGTGTCGACGGAGTGGTCACCGCAAGGAATGTGCCAATGGTTTATTCATCTGAATATCCAGCCGAATTAAGATGAAAAAAACCGTTCAGAGAGTTTTGTTTATGAAAAAAAATAAGATAAAAAGATGTCCCGGTTCCCGGAAACTGGACTCGTGTAGTTCTAAAATCTGAACGAATGGGTGTGGAGGGCACAGGAAAAGGGACTTGGCCGGGGCGGGTTTTGAGCGGCTTGGGATTCGCCCGGAAAAAGAGTACACTTGGCTGATGTGGCAATCGGCGAAAACCCAATCCAACAAGGAGGAGTAAACATGGCCGCGCAAGGAAAGAAAATTTTGCTTATGGTGGAAGAACTCTACAACGACCGGGAGTTCTGGTATCCCTATTACCGCCTGTTGGAAGAAGGCTGCCAGGTGCTGGTGGTCAGCCCCATGGCCGGCAAGCTGTACAAAGGCGGGGCGGGGATTGTGGCCAAGTCCGATCTGGCGGCGGAGGAGGTCAATCCCGCCGACTATGACGGCTTAGTCATTCCCGGCGGCTACGCCCCCGACCATATGCGGCGGCATCCTGCCATGGTCAAGCTGGTCCGGGAAATGGCGCAAGGCGACAAGATGGTGGCGGCCATCTGCCATGCCGGCTGGATGCTGGCCTCGGCCGGGGTGCTCAAGGGCCGGCGGGTCACCGGCTTTTTCGCCATTAAAGACGACCTGGTCAACGCCGGGGCCGACTACGTCGACCAAGAAGTGGTGGTGGACGGCAAGCTTGTCACCAGCCGCACCCCCGACGACCTGCCCGCCTTTTTAAAGGCCATAATCGCCGCTTTGGCCTGAGCGCAGCAAGCGGTGACCAACCATTGGCGACATATTGTCCCGGGTGAGAACTTCCGGCTGCTGACCATCGCCGCCGGTTGCGGCTGCCCCGCCAGGCCCTGCACAGTGCCGGCCTGAAAGTGCGCCACCCCGCCGACCACCGTTCCCTGGAGTTTTACTGCCCGCTACCGCTTTTCAGGTTTAATAAGCAGTTTTGTGACAACCGGCGAAAAAATACAACCGGCTTTGTTTGGTTGTCCCCGGGGTTGGCTCAGGGTAGGCTGTTTGTTTGGGTTCGTTTTCGCACCGCTTGGAAAACAAAGGAATAAATATGGATAAGGTTGATGTTGAGCTGGGTGGCAGCCATCTGCCGCCGGCCACCGGCCAAGACCATTGTTTTGATGGCCGGGGCCGGGAGATCCCCTGTTCGGGCAGTGGCCAGGATGGCGAGATGCGCTACGGAAGGGTCTGGCCGGAGCCGCGTTTTGCGGTCGTCGGCGAGGTGGTGCGGGATCTGCTTACTGGTCTGAGTTGGACCAAAAACGCCAATCTTCATGATTTCCCCGGCAGCTGGCCGGAAGCCCTGGAACTGGCGGCGGCCATGAATGCCGAAAAGGCCTTCGGCTTTGACGACTGGCGGCTGCCCAACCGCCGCGAACTGTTGAGCCTGCTCAGCTACCAGGCGAAAAAACCGGCCCTGCCGGCCGGGCATCCCTTCGACAACGTCTTTCTCGGCTGGTACTGGACGTCCACCAGTGCCGCCATCAATCCCGCCTATGCCTGGTATATTCACCTGGAGGGAGCCAGGATGTTCTATGGTCGCAAGGACCAGGACTACCTGTTCTGGCCGGTGCGAGGGCGCAACGAGTTGTTGGCCGCCACCGGCCAGGAGGCCTGTTACGATCAGGTGGGTCGGCCCATGGAGTGCCGTGGCAGTGGCCAGGACGGTGAGTTTCGGTACGGCCGGTTGTCCCCCGTGCCCCGTTTTGCGGTTAATGCAGGCACGGTTATGGATCGCCATACCGGCCTGTTATGGCTGGCTGATGCCGATTACTTTCAAAAACCAATGCCCTGGCAGGAAGCCCTGGACGCGATAGCCCGCCTGAACCAGGCCGGTTTGGCCGGCCGCCGGGACTGGCGCCTGCCGCCGGTCAACGCCCTGGAGTCGCTGGTGGACTGCAGTAGCCACAGTCCGGCCTTGCCGGCTGGGCATCCATTCGTGAATCTGAGGGAAGTTTACTGGTCCGCCACCACCAGCTTTTTTGAAACCGACTGGGCCTGGGCCCTTTATCTGCATAAAGGAGCCTTGGGGGTCGGTTACAAGCCGGACACCAGCTTCGCCGTCTGGCCGGTGTGCCTGCCGGGGTGAACGGTCTGCAGTTTGGGCGTGGCCCGGGGGCAGCGGGCGGGAAATCATTGCTGGTAGCGGCTCAGCAGTACCTCCTGGAGGATCCAGGGTGACGTCAGGCAACTGCAGCCGTGGCCGCTCTCGCTGATCAGTGAGCAGAAGGCGACAAATTCCTGCATCAGGCCGGTCATCGTTTTGTTCTTGTAGTAGTACTGTATTGATAGGTTTTAACTTAAAGCAGGAATGGAAAAATGAAAATGTTCAATGGTTTAATGTTTGCCGGGCTGTCCGCCGCTTTGTTGTTGGGCTGCAGTGGTGGCAGCGGTTCGAGCAGCGATAAGCAGGGGACGCTTTCCCTCGGCGTGACCGATGCGCCGGTGGCCGAGGCTACAAATGTTTGGGTCCGGTTCAGCGGGGTGGAACTGTAGAGCAGCAGCCATGGCAGGCAAACTTTTGATTTCAGCGATGACCCCAGGCAGATCGATCTGCTGGCCCTGCAAGGCGGTGGCTCGGAGCTGCTGCTAGAGGAAGTAAGTCTGCCCGCCGGTCGCTACCAATGGGTGCGCCTGATGGTGGATACCGTTCCCGGGGAGCTTGATTCATACCTGGAAACCGCCACCGGCCAGCATGAACTGAGCATTCCCAGCGGGGATCAGGCCGGCCTGAAACTGGTGCAGGGTTTTGTGGTGCCGGCCGAATAGTCACCGATTCCGCCGGTTGACGAAGCGACGGGGATAGTTCACCATTTTTAGCCGGGCCCGGCTGGCAGTTTGGGCCCGGCTTTTTTGTTTACGGGGCGGTGGCACAATGTGTCAGGAATGATGTGCAGGTTAATATGTATTGACAAGTCGAGAACTATCGATTTATTAATATAATGTGAAATTTGGCAACCGTGAACAAGCAACTCCGATTTTAGGAGGCTTACTGGTCCGACAAAGTACGGCAAAGGTGCTGGCAATGAAGAAAAGTTTTCTGGCAGCCGGGTTGATGGTCTTTACATTGTCCTTTTTGCCGCCGATGGCGGGCCGTCTGTTGGCCGCCGATTGCCGGGCCATCGGCCATCAAATTGAAAGTGAGACCAACCTGTTAAAGCGCCAGACCCTGGCCCGGCATGGGGTGGCCGTCTGTCCAGACGATCCGGTAATCAATTTTCACCACGCTTATTCCCTGGAGCGTTTTCGCGATTACCGGGAAGCTCTCAAGCACTATCAGCAGGCGGCTAGACTGGATCCGGAGTATGCCGCCAGCTATTTCGGCATGGGCGACATGTACCTGCAGCTTGGCCGGGCGGAAGATGCGGTCAAGGCTTATGAGTTTGGTCTGAATTTGGCGCCGGACGCCAGGCGGGCACAAAGATCACTGGAGCAAGCCCGGGCCAGGCTGGAGGGTCAGGCGACAGAGCGCCGGGAGGATGTCGCTTCTTTTGCCAGTCTGTTGGGGCTTGAACCGGAGGAGGAAGCGGTTGCGGAGCCCGCCCCACCGGTGGCCGAGTTGGTTCAACCGCGGCAAGCTGAGCCGGAAGTGGCTTCTCATATGCTGATTTATGCCGCCGGTACCGGGGGGCTCGATTGTCGGTGATGTCTCCCAGAAGGTGGTGGCAGGTGATGACGGCCGCCCGGTTGTCGCCGAGCCGGAGGTCGGCTATCAGTTCGTCGCCTGGAGTGACGGGCGCACCGACAACCACCGGGTTGACAGCGAAGTGAACGGCGATGTTACCGTCACTGCCGGCTTTGCGCCGCTGGTTTACACCGTCTCGGCCCTGGCCGGCTCCCACGGCATCATTGAAGGCCCTACGTCGCGTCCGGTGACCCACGGTCAAGAGACAAATTTTGTAGTTAAACCCGACGAGGGGTATATGGTCGACGTGGAAGAAAGCTGCGGTGGGCACTTTGACGGTGAGTTATACCGCACCGGCCCGGTTACCGCCGACTGCACGGTAAACTTTACCTTTGCCGCCATCCCGGCCGTGCCGGATGAAGTGTTTGATTCTCTGGCCGATGGGCCGGAAGGTGAGCCGGTGGCGCCGGTAGACGCCGCAGTGGTAACCACCGTGGCGGCACCGCTCATGGAACCGTCGATGGCGGTTGGCGAAAATGAAAATATGGTTGAAGGCGAGCGTCTGGGCGATACCTGGTGGCGGGTGCGGGGCATCGATGCGGAAGGGGTAGCGGTCGAGCCGACCGCTGTCGAACAGAAACAAAAGCCGGGTGAGCGTCTTGGTGATACCTGGATCCGGCCATCGTCAAATTGACAGCCGTCGGCCGTTGAGGGCGGTGAATCGGCCCGCCTAACGGGCCAGGCGCAGGCCGATGACGAAGAAGCGGTAGTCGATGTCGTTCCAGTCGCGGTAGGTGGTGCGGGCGTTGAGGGCGTTGAAGTTCCAGGAGCCGCCCCGCATTACCCGGCGGCGGGCCTCTCGATCGCCGGGCTCTACGCTGAGCCGGGGGGAGGAGTCGGCCGGAGCACCTTCGTAATTGGGGTGCCAGACATCTTCGCACCATTCCCAGACGTTGCCGCTCATGTCGTGCAGGCCCAGGCCGTTGGGTAGCTTGCGGCCCACCGGTTGTGGCCGGCCTTGGCTGTTGGCGCTGAACCAGGCGTATTCGGTCAGCGTTTTTTCGTCACTGCCGCCGGCCCATTTGTGCTCTTTGCCGCCGGCACGGGCGGCGTATTCCCATTCCGCCTCACTGGGCAGGCGGTAGTTTTCCCCACCGGCGCGGTTGAGACGGGCGATGAATTCCTGGGCGTCGTTCCAACTGACATTGACCACCGGTTTATGGTCGCCAACAAAGATCTCGCCGGAAACTGCCGCCGGGTTGTCTCCCATCACCGCCTGCCACTGGGCTTGGGTGACGGGGTAGCGGGCCAGCTGAAAAGCCGCCACCTGTACCAGGTGGACCGGCTGTTCATCACGCCCGCCGTCGTCCCAGATATTGCCCATCCGAAAACTGCCCGCCGGCACCAAAACAAGCTCCGTGCCGGTCTTCGGGTCGACCCAGAGGCCGGTGTCCGTCGCGCCGGTTAATTCCTGCTCGGGCAGAGCTTCACCGCAGAACATGCAAAATCGTGATTCAACCGGGACAGACTGCTTGCAATTCGGGCAATTCAATACCGCCTCCTACAAACTTGAAATACGTTTACCAGAGACCAAAGCTGTTACCGTTTAAAAAACGGGCCGCAAACGTTTAGTGGTGCCGCAGATTAGGGCAAGCAGCCAGGAACCGCGTATCAGTACGCAGGCCTGGCTGATCGCCCTAATCTGCGGTGCAGCTGGACTTTTACAATTTGAAGAGCAGTTCGCTGTAAGTCGGCACCGGCCACATGTCCGCCGGCATCAGTTCTTCCAATTGGTCGACGTCTTCGCGCAAGCTGAGCATGGCGGGGATCACCTTGTCGCGGAAGGCGGCGGCCTGTTTGCCCACGTCCTCGATGGCCCGGGCCTTTTGCGCTTCCGTTTCCAGTTTGTCCACCTTTTTGCCGGTCGCTTCCAGCAGAACGGAGACTTTTTCCAGCAGTTTTTTCTGTACTCCACCGTGTTTACCGGCGGCGCTGGCCGAAGCCCCCAGTACGCTGATATAGCGGATAACCGTCGGGATGTACTGGCGCCGGGTCATCTGCACCGCCGCCCGGGCCTCGATGTTGAGGTGCTTGGCGTACTGCTCCGAGTAGATCTCGTAGCGGGAATGCATTTCATCTTTGCTCAACACACTGTATTTGCTGAAGAGCTTGATCGCTTTGGAGCCGATCAGGGTTTTCAGGGCGTCGGCGGTGTTCTGTACGTTGGGCAGGCCCCGTTTTTTGGCCTCTTGCACCCATTCTTCGGAGTAGTTGTTGCCATTGAAGATTATCCGGCTGTGCTTGGCCATGGTCTCCTTGATCAGGGCCTGGATCTCTTTATGGACATCTTTGGCTTTTTCCAGCCGCGAGGCGATCTCATCCAGGGCCTCGGCGGCGATGGTGTTCAGCGCCACGTTATGGCCGGAAATCGACTGGGAAGAACCCACCATGCGGAACTCGAACTTGTTGCCGGTGAAGGCAAAGGGTGAGGTCCGGTTGCGGTCGGTGTTGTCCTTGGGCAGATCCGGCAGGGAATCGACGCCGATCTTGACGAACTGGCAGCCTTCCGGGGAACAGATCTTTTCGCCCTTGGCCAGTTTTTCCAGGATATCGGTCAGTTCCTGGCCCAGGAAGATGGAAATGATGGCCGGCGGCGCCTCGTTGGCTCCCAGGCGGTGATCGTTGCCGGAGCTGCCGCAGGTGGTCCGCATGATGTCGGCGTGTTCGTCCACCGCCTTGATCATGGCGCAGAGGAAGACCAGAAACTGAGCGTTGTCGCCGGGGGTCTGGCCGGGCTCCAGCAGGTTGATGCCGTCGTCGGTGGCCAGCGACCAGTTGTTGTGCTTGCCGGAACCGTTAACCCCGGCGTAGGGCTTTTCATGCAGCAGGCAGACCATGTTGTGGCGCAGGGCCACCTTCTGCATGGTCTCCATCACCAGCTGGTTGTGATCGGCGGCGATGTTGGTGGAGGTGAACACCGGCGCCATTTCGTACTGGGCCGGGGCCACTTCGTTGTGCTTGGTCTTGGAGGTCACTCCCATCTTCCACAACTCGGTGTCCAGATCCTTCATGTAGGCGCTGACCCGGTCCTTGATGGCCCCGAAGTACTGGTCGTCCAGTTCCTGGCCTTTGGGGGAGGGAGCGCCGAACAGGGTGCGGCCACAGCTTATCATGTCCAGTCGCTTTAAGTAGTACTCCTTTTCCACCAAAAAGTACTCCTGTTCGGCCCCCACGGTGGGAATCACCTTGTTGGAGGTGGTGTTGCCCATAGCCCGCAGCACCCGCAGAGCCTGCTTGGAGACGACGTTCATGGAGCGCAGCAGCGGGGTTTTCTTGTCCAGAGCCTCACCCTTGTAAGAACAGAAGGCGGTGGGGATGCACAGGGTGACGTTGCCGCCCCCGTCCTCCTTGAGGAAGGCCGGCGAGGTGCAGTCCCAGGCGGTGTAGCCCCGGGCCTCGAAGGTCACCCGCAGGCCGCCGCTGGGGAAGGATGAGGCGTCCGGTTCACCCTGAATCAGCTGTTTGCCGGAAAACTCCATGATCACCGAACCGTCCACGGAAGGGGCAATGAAGGAATCATGTTTCTCGGCGGTGGATCCGGTTAAGGGCTGAAACCAGTGGGTGTAATGGGTAGCTCCCCGCTCAATGGCCCAGTCCTTCATGGCGTTGGCCACTACCGCCGCCACGTCCGGCTGCAGAGAAGCTCCGGCATTGATGGTGCGCTGCAGGGCCTTGTATGTTTCCTTGGGCAGACGTTCGCGCATTACCTGATCGCTGAACACGTTGGCCCCGAACAGTTCCGGTACGGTGGCGTGGTGGTTAGTTTTACGCCGGTGACAGCAGCCGCCGTGCGGCTTGTGGTGCTTGCCGAGCAGGCAGGATGTGGTGGACATTGCAGGTTCCTCCTTGGTTTGTAATGGGTGGTGCGCGCTTGCTTGCTGAACCGGCCCCGAACAAATGCAGTTTAGTCGATTTGATTGTTGGTCGACCTCTTATTTTGTTGCGGGCCGGGCTCAGATTGAACGCGGTTTACAGTCCAGCATGATGAGCAAGAGCTGTGCCAGCAGCAAAAAAAGATGGTCGTTGCGACGATTAATTCGTTGGTTGTACGTTATTAAAATCTAGTGATAGTGGTTAGCCTATGTTGGTGGTAGCAACGGCATGATACTACAAAAATGTAATCTTGTGCGGGCCGAATCACAATTTTGTTGTTTTTTGCCAGCGATCGGCAGCCGTTAAATCATGTCGTAAATTACTGAAAGTACCAGGAGTTGTCAAGCATGCTGCGCTTTTGAGGGAGGCGTGTTTGGTTTGGATAAGAAAAAAAAACTGGACAAGGCCGCAGGAAAGAGGATAAAATCGGTCCACTATGCAAATTACTCGTGCCACCGATTACGCCATTCGCTGTGTTTACTGCCTTGCTCGGCATCCAGGTGAGCTGTGGATGATCGACGACATTGCCCGGGAAATGGAGATTCCCAAAAGTTTTCTGGCCAAGATTCTGCAAAAGCTGGCCCGGGCGAAGCTCGTCGAGTCGCAGCGGGGGGTCCGGGGCGGTTTCCGCCTGGCCCGCCCGCCGCGGGAGATCAGCCTCCATGATGTGATGGTGGCCATTGAGGGGCCGGTGGCAATGAACGTTTGCACCATGGAAGGAGGTCGGTGTGACCGGAGCGGTCAATGCCGGGTGCACCCGGTGTGGGTGACTGTTCGGCAAGAAGTGGAGGAAATTCTTAAGGCGCGGAATTTTGCTGATTTTTTGTAAATTTTTTTGACCCTTAAACGGGACCGAAAAGGTCTTGGTTAAGGGTCAAGCGGCAGAATTTATTAGGGTGCCGTTGCCGGCCTGTGGTATTTTTGGTTTTGTGCTGCCCGGGAAGGAGAGGAAAATTTTCAGGTGAAAACATAGGGCAAATAAAGGAGGGAGTATGGAAAGACCTGCGTACAATTACGACATCGTTAAGCACTTTGTCCACTGGAGCATCCTCTGGGGTGCGGTGTCAGTGCTGGTCGGGGTGGTCATCTCGTTTCAACTGGTGATGCCCCAGTTGAACTTTGGTGAATACCTCAGTTACGGCCGGTTGCGACCGGTGCACACCAATGCCGGCATCTTCGGCTTTGCCGTGGGCGGTTTTTTCGCCCTGTTCTATTACATGGTCCAGCGCCTTTGTCGGGTGCCGATCTGGAGCAACGGCCTGGCCCGGTTCCAGCTCTGGCTGTTTAATATCGTCATTGTGCTGTCGGCGGTGACCCTGCTGCTTGGTTTTTCCCAGAGCAAGGAATACCATGAGATGGAGTGGCCCATCGATATCCTGATCACCGTGCTCTGGGTGGCCTTTACCATCAACATCCTGATGACCATCTTCAAACGCCGCGAGGCGCAGATGTACATCTCGTTGTGGTTCATGATGGCGGCGCTGATCGGGGTGGCGGTGCTGTTTGTGGTCAACGGGCTGTCGGTGCCGGTAACTCTCTTTAAATCCTATTCCGCCTTTGCCGGCACCAACGACGCCAACGTGCAGTGGTGGTACGGGCATAACGCGGTGGCCATGGTGCTTACCGTGCCGCCCTTGGCCGTTTTTTACTATTTTCTGCCCAAGTCGACGGGGGTGCCGATTTACAGCCACCGGCTGGGAATTGTCGCCTTCTGGTCGCTGATCTTCATGTACCTCTGGACCGGGGCCCACCATCTGCTCTGGACCCCGATTCCCGACTGGGTGCAGACCCTGGCCATGGCCTTTTCCATCATGCTCATCGCCCCCTCCTGGGGTTCGGTGATCAACGGCTATCTCTCCATGAACGGCCAGTGGCACCAGATGCGGGATAATTACCTGGTCAAGTTCTTCATTCTGGCCATCACCTTTTACGGCCTGCAGACCCTGCAGGGGCCGCTGCAGGCGGTGCGCAGTTTCTCCGGTTTTATCCATTACACCGAGTGGGTGCCCGGCCATGTCCACATGGGCACCATGGGCTGGATCACCCTGCTGATCTGCGGCGCCTTTTACTACCTGGCGCCGCGCCTGTACGGCCGCGAACTGTACAGTATTCCCCTGGCCAACCTCCATTTTTGGCTGGTTCTCATGGGTCAGTTGATCTACTCGGTCAGCATGTGGATTGCCGGGGTGGTGCAGGCCTCCATGTGGCACAGCCTCAATGATGACGGCTCTCTTACCTACACCTTCATGGAGTCGGTGCTGGCCATGTATCCCTACTGGTGGATTAGAGGCCTGGGCGGGGTGGTTTACCTGCTGGGGATCGGGGTTTTTGTCTACAATATCGCCATGACGGCACGGGGGGCGCAAGCCTCGCCCGGGGCCGCGGCGCAGGCATAAGGGAGGCTGACCATGTGGGAAAGAAATCCGGTAATATTTTTGCTGCTGGCAACGGCGGTGATCATGGTGGGTACCATCGTCACCATGGTTTTGCCCTTTGCCTACGTTAACACTGAGCGGGACGCCATCGCCTCGGTGGTTCCCTACAGTGCCCTGGAGTTGGCCGGGCGCGATGTGTACATTAAGGAAGGTTGCAATAACTGCCACACCCAGACGGTGCGGCCGCTGGTGGCCGAGGTGATCCGTTATGGCGATTATTCCAAGTCCGGCGAGTTTGTCCATGATCGGCCCCACCTCTGGGGATCGCGCCGCACCGGCCCTGACCTGGCCCGTATCGGTGGCAACTACCCGGATCAGTGGCACTACGATCACATGCGTGAGCCTGCCGCCATGGCGCCGGGCACCAACATGCCCCCCTACGATTTTCTAGATAATCGCGACGTGGACCCGGAATTGACCCGCCGCAAGATGGAGGTGTTGGGCTTCCCGTACAGCGATGAAGAGATCCAGGCGCTGGCCGGCAAGACCGACATGGACGCCATGGTCGCTTATCTACAGAAACTGGGCAGTGATATCCCCTGGCGGGAGCAGCAGCGGGTGACCCTGGTAGGTGAGCTGGTTAACCCCTTTGCCGGCGATCCGGCGGCTATTGTCGAAGGGCGGGAGCTTTACGAGCGCAACTGCGCCGCCTGCCACGGCAGCGGCTTGAGCGGTGGATTTGCCGCCGATCTGACGGCCCTGAACTATCCCGAGGAGATCTTTTTTCGGATCATCCACGACGGCATCCAGCCCTTGCGCATGCCCGGCTTTGCCACCCTGGGCAATGAGCGGTTGTGGAAAATCGTCAGCTACATGGATAGCGAACAGGTGGCGCCATGACTTGGGCCGGAGTGGTCTACCTGCTGATGACCATCGGCATGTTCGCAGTTTTTGCCGCCATTGTGATCTGGACCTTCAGCGGCAAGCGCAAGAAACGGCTTGAGGAGCCCAAGGAACGGATGCTGGAACCGGACGATAAGGAGGAAGCACAATGATGAGTAAGCAAAATTCCGCCTCCCAGGCGGGATCTCACAGTGATGGAATCAAAGAAGGACACGCCCCTCTCCCGGGTTATTTCAAGCTGCTGTTCGGTGGGTTGGTGGTCTGGGCGGTGCTGTTTATGGGTTATTTTCTGTTCAGCGGTTGGAGTTCGGCGGAATATTTCGACCGCAAGATGACCGAACACCAGGAAGCCATCCGCTAGGCGATGATCCGGCCCTGGCGGCGCGCCGTCCAATGGCTGGGCGCTCTGCTTTTCTTTAGCCTGCCGTTTTGGCGCTGGCAGGGCGAGAGCCTGCTGCGGCTGGACGTCCCCGCCTGGACCCTGTACCTGCCGGGCCGGCAGTTGGGGGTCCAGGAGTTTTACCTGGTGGTGCCGGGGCTGCTGGCCCTGATCTTCCTGTTCCTCTTGGTGGCCAGGTTTCTGGGCCGGGTCTGGTGTGGATGGCTCTGCCCCCAGACCTGGCTCAACAACCTGGTGGAATGGCTGGCCCGGGGGCTGGGGCTGCGGGTTGATCCCTGGCGGCTGAGTGGGGCCTGGTGGCGCCAAACCGCCCTGCATCTGGTGATGCTGCTGCTGGCCATGTGGGGCGGCGCCACTCTGGTCTGGTACTTTGTGCCGCCGGAGGTTTACTGGCAGCGGCTGCTGGTCGGCGCGCCCGGCCCCTGGGCCCTGGGCTTTACCCTGGGCCTGGCGTCGCTGATTTATCTTGACGCCCTTTTTGTCCGGCGCCTGGCTTGCCGGGAATTTTGCCCCTACGGCCGCATTCAGGTCATTCTGCTGGGCAAAGACACTTTAAACCTCGGGCTAACCGCCGATCATGCCCAGCGTTGCCTGGATTGTCGGGCCTGTGTCCGGGCCTGCCCCATGGGGATTGATATCCGCCGGGGCTACCAGGTGGAATGCATCAACTGCGGCAACTGCCGGGACGCCTGCCGTCGGGTTATGGCCAAGGCCCAACCTGGCCGGCCGGGACTGATCAACTATCGTTTTGGCGAATTATAAATTTTTGGTAACTATTAAGCTCATTCTGGTACGTAACTGTTCAGCAGTGCCCCATATTGCGGTAAGCCAAATAGACGTAGCGTACATCAGGTACTCAAGCCGACCTGATCGCCGCAAGATGGGGTGCTGCTGGACAGTTACAAATTTTACCCAGTTTTTCTGTGAGGATCCAGTTATGTCGAAGAACATCGCCCCAGCCGTCGATGCCGTGCCGGTTTACCGCTGGCCATTGCTGCTGGGAGGCCTTTTTCTGGCCTTTCTGCTCTTCAGTTCATGGTCTATCATTCAGGCCGGAGCCCGGGTCAGCCCGGTGGTGGATTCCGATTACTACGCCAGTGGCCAGGCCTACCATGCAGATGAACGGGCCTGGCGGGCCGCCGCCGAGGCCGGTTGGCGCCTGTTGCTGGCCAAAGAAGATGAAGTTCTGCAGGTGCGCTTGGTGGATGGCGACGGCCGGCCGGTGAGCGGGGGGCAAGTCAGCCTGCGTACCTCCCGCCGCACCGCCGGCAATCCCGTGGCCTGGCAACTGGCGCTGCCGGAAACCGCGCCGGGGATTTACCGGGCCCCGGCGGCGGATTTCCCCACCGACCCGGTGGAAATGGTGCTGTCGGCGGCCACCGCCGAGGCCGAATTGCAGCGGCGTTTCCGGGTCAACACCAGTCAGTGGCGGGAGTTGGCGCTCTGAACGATTTGCGTTGTCACCATTGCCAGGACCCGCTGCCCGCCGACGGTGGTTTTCGCGGCGAGCGTGATGGAGCCGAATACCGCTTCTGCTGCCGGGGTTGCCTGGGAGCCTGGCTGATCATCACCGGGGCCGGGCTGGAGGATTATTACCGTAAGCGCTCCTGGCAGGATGCCGGCGGCATGGCCGAAGTCTTTGCCGTTGAGTACGACGACCAGTTGCTGGCCCGCCATGTCCGAGTCGGCGAGGAGGGCGACGAGCTGGCCTTCCTGGTGGAAGGAATTCGTTGCGCCACTTGCGTCTGGTTGATCGAAAAGATCGTCGGTCAGTTGGACGGAGTGAGAACGGTGCGGGCCAATTACGGCAGCCACCGGGTTTTTGTGGTGTATGATCCAACCCGCTTGACTCCGGCCCGGCTGTTTGCCGCCGTGGCCCGCCTGGGCTACCGCCCTCGGGTGCTGACCCGCGACAACCTGCACCGGGCCGCCGAGGCGGAAAGCCGCGATCTGCTGCTGCGCTTCGGCACCGCCTTTTTTCTCGCCATGCAGCTCATGGGCTACTCTTTTGCCCTCTATGCCGGCTATTTCCAGGGGATGACCCCGCTGACCCGGGATGTCATGCAGTGGATGGCGGCCCTGGTTACCACCCCCGTGGTCTTTTATTCCGGCTGGCCCTTTCTGGTCGGCGCCTGGCGCAGTCTGCGCAGCAACCTCCCCAACATGGACCTGCTGGTCGCCATGGGGGTGCTGGCCGCCTACTTTTACAGTATTTATGCCACCGTGGTGGGGGCCGAGGTCTATTTTGAAACTGCGGCCATGATCGTCACCCTGATCCTGCTGGGCCGGCTCTTTGAGCATAACGCCCGCCGCCGGGCCGCCTCCGGGGTCGACCGCCTGCTGCACCTGACCCCGGACACCGCCGTGCGCCTGGAGGAGGGGGAGTGGCAAGTGGTGGTGGACAGCGCCGAGCTGCGGCCCGGTGATATGATCCTGGTGCGTCCCGGCGAGCGCTTCCCGGTGGATGGCAGGATTGTCGATGGTCACTCGGAAGTGGACGAGGCGGTGGTCAGCGGTGAGTCCCGGCCCCTGGCGCGGGGGCCGGGCGAGGCGGTACTGGGAGGCAGCATCAATTTGACCGGCACCCTGCGGGTGGAGGTGGCGAAAACCACCGCCGAATCATTTGTCGCCCGCATGGCCATGCTGGTGGAAGAGGCCCAGAGCCGCCAGGCCCCGGTGC
Source organism: Desulfurivibrio dismutans (assembly GCF_029210385.1). Taxonomy (GTDB): domain Bacteria; phylum Desulfobacterota; class Desulfobulbia; order Desulfobulbales; family Desulfurivibrionaceae; genus Desulfurivibrio; species Desulfurivibrio dismutans. The sequence goes on from NZ_JARGDQ010000004.1 coordinate 38,288, forward strand.
AGCGCCTGGCCGATCGCCTGGCCGCCGCTTTTGTGCCCCTGGTGCTGAGCTTGAGCCTGGCGGCCCTGCTCTTCTGGCTGTGGCAGGGGCTCGGCCTGGGACCGGCCCTGTTGATCGCCATTGCCGTGCTGGTGGTGGCCTGTCCCTGCGCCCTGGGGCTGGCCACCCCCACCGCCGTGCTGGTGGCCGCCGGCCGGGCCGCCGGCCGAGGGATTCTTTACCGGGGTGGGGATGTGCTGGAGGAAAGCGCCAAGATCACCCACGTGGCCTTCGATAAAACCGGTACCCTGACCACCGGTAGCCCACGAGTGGTGGCGGTGCGACCTTATCTCCACGCCGGTACCGACGAAGCGACCGGGGCTGCAAGCCGAGCCGGGGAAGGGCTTGAAAATCGTCTGCTGGCCCTGGCGGCGGCGGTGGAAAGCGGCTCCACCCATCCCCTGGCCGAGGCTATTGTTACGGAGGCCGAAAGCAGGGGATTGATCTATGAACCGGGGGGGCAAGGGCCGCCGACTGCCTCCTGTGATCGCTCACCGGCGGTGGCGTCGGAAAAGACCTCGGAGCAGGTTATCCAGAAACAATCTGGTTTGCCGGCAGTCGGTGCTGTCAGCGAAATCAGCGCCGTCGCCGGGCGTGGTATGATTGCCGCCGGGTCGGCCGGCAAGGTGGTGGTCGGCAACCGGGATTTTTTGGCCCAGCAGGGCATAGATGTGCCGCCTCGGGAAGAGTGGACGGCGGACCGGGGCGGCATGTTGAAGGCCGGCGCCAGGCAGGGGCAAAACTCCGCCGCCGGAGAGGCTCTGACCGAAGTGCATTTGGCCGAGGCCGGCCAATACGCCGGGGTCATCCTGCTGCAGGATACCTTGCGCCCCGATGCCCCGGCCCTGGTCCGGGAACTGCACGCCCGCGGGCTGCAGGTGCTGATGCTCAGCGGTGACAATCCCGGGGTGGCGGCCCGGGTGGCTGCCGAGGCCGGGATTGAAAAGGTGTACAGCGCCATTGATCCTGCCGGCAAGAAGGCGATCATCGAAGAGTTGCAACACGCCGGCGCCCGGGTGCTGATGGTGGGCGACGGGATCAACGACGCCCCGGCCCTGGCCGCCGCCCGGGTGGGCTGCGCCCTGGCCGGTGGGACTGATATAGCGGTGGGTGCCGCCGGCCTGGTGCTGACCCGTAACCGGCTGGCGGAACTGGCCGGTGCCCTGGCTCTGGCCCGCCGCACCATGCGGATCATCCGGGAAAATCTTTTCTGGGCCTTTTCTTACAATATGGTAACCTTGCCTTTGGCGGTGGCCGGACTGCTGGCGCCGGTTTACGCCGCCGCCGCCATGGCCGCCAGCTCGGTGCTGGTGGTGGCCAACTCCTTGCGCCTGGCAAAACGGTAATCGTTCAGCAGCAGGATAAGGGGCCTTGGTGAGCAGTTACGAAAAACGGTAGGGGACAAGTCGATGCTGGAATCCACTATAGCCTTGATCATCATTTCCCTGGGCCTGGGCCTGGGGGCCTGGCTGGCCTTTGTCTGGGCGGTGAAAAAGGGCGAGTTTGATGATCCCGAAGGCCCCAAATACCGGATGATGAACGATGACGATGAGCCCCCGCCACCCGCCGGCGGCTAACGGACCTGACCCAGCAGATCACCCGGCCGCACGTGGTTGTTGCTGGCGCTGGTCACCAGGGCGGCGGAGCGTTCCGGGGTGACCAGCAGGATCAGCAGTTCGGCCCGGCGCCGCAGGCCCTCGCCGCCGTCGGGAGAATGGGCGGAGAAGGTCTGGCCGGGAGCCAGCCCGTGGTTTTCGCCCCGGTCCAGGTAGACCACGTTGTCGCTGGCGGCCGTCATCCGGTGGTGTTTGACGGCCACCACGGTGGCGGGAATGGTGTAGGCGTCTTTTTCCAGCAAGCCGGCCGTTACTTCCGGCTTCGGCGGCACCGGTCCCAGCAGGTCGCCCTGTTTGATTTCGGTAAAGGCCCGTTCAACCACGGCCCGCTGTTTGCCGCCCTCGGCTTTGATGACCTCAACAATGCCGACGTCCGCCAGCAGGTGGCCGGGGCTTTTCCCCAGGTAACGCTGGGCGGCGACCCGGCCCAGATCGCGATAAATGCCCAGGCGTTGGCCGGGCTGGGCGCCGGGGGCCTCGATCAGTATCGTCTCTTGGCCGGCGGCGTGGTGCCAGCCTACGGCTGAACCCAGTACCTGGCCGCCGGTGGGCAGATCCCAGGTGACCATGCCGATACCCCGGTTGTATTGCCGGGCCAGTTCCGCCGCCACGGCGTCCCGGCGTTCATCCACCTCCGGTTCAACTTCCACCACCGGCCGGGTGGGGGTGGTGACCTGCATCGGTAGAGCTTCACCGGGGCTGACGATGGGTGGTGGTTTGATAACCACTTCTTCTCTGGGTGGTGGTGGCGGGGGCAGGGGAATCAGCACGAACTGGCCGGGATAAATCCAGTGGGGGTTGGTGAGCTCGGGATTGACTTGCCAGATGTCCAGCCAGCGGCCGGGGTCAGACAGGTACTGTTCACTCAGGCTCCAGAGGTTGTCGCCTTCCTGCACCTGGTGACGGATAAACTCTTCGGCGGCTGCCTGCGGTCCCGGGCTGATAAAGGCGACGGAGGCAATGAGAGCGGCCGTCAGAATAGTTTTTTTCATGGTCGACTCCTGGAGTTGATGGCCTGGCAAAGCATCAAAAGTTGCGTTGAATTAATTAGCTGTGTTTGTTTTTGCCGCCCCTTGGTACAAGGGTGATAAGCTGTGGCCGGGAAACACCTGCCCCTGATTTCGGATACATAATGAAACTTGTCGGCACGGATGTCAAGTGTCTGGTAAACGTTCAGCCTTGTCGCGGCACCCAAAAAAAGATTTTGCGCCGGGGAGTAAAAAAGATGTTTGGTGGGCTGGAAATTGATCCGCTTTACGGTTTGGCCTTGGTAACTGCTCTGCTGGGGTCGGGGCACTGCCTGGGAATGTGCGGCCCATTGGTGGCGGCGCTGTCCCTGAGTTCGCCGGAGTTGCAGCGAGCCCGGACGGGAGTGGCTTTTCATCTGCTGTACAGCGCCGGTCGGATTGTCACCTATACCGCCATTGGCGCGCTGGTGGGCTGGTTTGGTTCGGCTCTGGCCTACACCCAGAATCTGGTGATGGTTACTGCGGTGGCCCTGATTTTTTCCGACCTCTTTATTATTGCCGTGGGCCTGGCCACCGCTGGGGCTTTCCGGCGCCTTAACGTCATGGGGCTTAATTTTCCCGCCCCCACGGCGTTGATCACCGGCCTGGTGAGCAGGCTGGCGGTGCTGCCGCCGGCTCTGCGGGCCTTGCCGGTGGGGCTGCTGATGGGCTTTTTGCCCTGCGGCTTTCTCTACGCCATGTTTATCGCCGCCGCCCAAAGCGCCGATCCTCTCACCGGGGCGCTGACCATGCTGTTCTTCGGCCTGGGATCGGTGCCGGCCTTGTTGCTGTTCGGCAGCACCGCCGCCTGGCTTTCCGGCCGGGCCCGGGGGCGGATGCTGCAGGCCGCCGGGATCATGGTGGTGCTCATCGGGTTTTACAACCTCTACCGCCACCTGCAGATGTTCGACTGGCTGGTGGCCGGTATTCCCTTCGTGGAGGCGATCTGCCATTGACCAAGGGCCCCATTGGCCTTGCTGTCTCCGTCCGCGCTGGACTTTGACGGATCCCTCGCCACAGAACGACCACCGGTACATAAAACTTGCGTTTAATGGTGATTTCTGTTCACCTGAAACGGTTACTGGCCGGTGTTTGCGGCCGGTAACTGATGGAGCAGGTGTTTTTTCTTTTCTTTTTTTCTATTGGCGGGTGGTCTTTTTTGATGAACAGTACGGTTGACCAGGAAACCGAGAACCTGCCGGAAGAAAGCCGGCTGGTGGAAATCTTCGCTCGGATGCAGATCAAGGGATTGCCGGCCATGTCCGGCCATGTCCAGGAGCTGATCTCGCTCACCCAGAGCAGCCAGAGTGCCGGCTATGAGCTGGCCCAGGTTATTCTCAAAGACTATTCCCTGACCAACAAGGTTCTGCAGGTTGTCAATTCGGCTTACTATTCCCTGGGGCGACACGTTAATTCCATTTCCCGGGCGGTTACCATTCTCGGGTTCGACGCGGTGCGGGAACTGGCCATGGCCATTGCCCTGTTTGAGGATTTTGTCAAAACCGGGCAGGAAAAGGAACTGGTCAGCCGGGTGCTGACTTCTTCCTTTCTAAGCGCCATGCAAGCCAGGGAAATGGCGGCGGAAAAAGATTTCGGGGTCGCCTCGGAGGAGGCCTTTATCTGTGCCCTGCTGCATAATCTGGGCAAGATCATCATCTGTATTTATCTGCCGGAACAGTACCGGCAAATCGAAGATCTACAGGCCCGGGGGCAGGACGAACAGGCGGCGGCCCGCAAAGTACTGGACGGTTTGACCTTTCATCGGGTGGGGATGGAGGTGGCCGCTTTCTGGAATTTATCGGAAAACGTCATTGCCTCCATGGCGCCCAACCCCGAAGAGCCGAAAAACAAGCGGGACCAGACCGGTTATCTGCGCAATCTGGCAGCCTTCACCAATCGTTTAACGGAGCAGGTGTGTCAGGGGGCGGACGTCAGCCGGCTGGTCCGGCGTTATGAACAGGGCCTGCAGGTCAATCCCGAAGAGGCTCTGGCCCGGCTTAACCGCAGCGTCGACAGTTCCGAGGAGGTTTCTGCCGCCATCCGTTTCGGGTTGAGTAAGCTAAAAATCAGAAACAACCTGCAGCGGGTCGAAGAAGAGTTGCGCCAGCCCGGAAAGGCCCAGAAAAAAAGAAAAAAAGAAGAGACGGCCGGCAAAAAAGCCCCGCCGGAGGCCGCCGAAGTGGCGGGCCAGGCCGAGGATACTCAGGTGATCGAGATTGCCGCCCCGGTCGCCGATCCTGAAGCACCAAAATCGATCAACGATTTTATCCAGGAAATCACCGAAACTCTGATGGGTGATTTCAATATCAACGATTTTTACATTACCCTGTTGGAAGGGTTGTACCGTGGGGTCGGTTTCGACCGGGTACTGCTGGCCATTATGACGGTGCAGGGGCAAAATCGCCTGTTGTGCGGCCGTTTCGGTTTTGGCGACCTTGATCGCGCCGGTATTACCGGATTCCGCTATGATTTGAGCTGGCCGGGGGCGATTCTTCAGGCCATGAAAAACTGTCGGGATCTGGCGGTGCCGCCCGGAGTGCCGGGAGCCTTTCCGGAACCTTTGCAGCCGCTGGTTAAGGGCCGTACGATCTACCTTTTTCCGGTATGCCTGGATAAAAAACCCATCGGGCTGATTTATCTCGACCGAAAGCAGGACCAGCCCCGGCTTGATGCCGCCACCCTGCAGACGACCCGGATGTTTCGGGATTTTGCGGTCATGGCCATCCGTAAATTGCAAAAGGCAAGAAAGCGCTGAACCTGAACGGACTGGCTTCCTCTGTAGGGCCTGCTGTACTGTGACAGGTGGGGAGACCCCTTTAAGGCCGCGCCTGAACAGGATTACCGGCCCCCACCTCGGTGCGGGGCCGGTTACTTTGACCCGCTCTCCGGGCAGGCACGACTGATAGTTGCAGTCATCAGCGGCTTGTGGTTACAATGTTAACGAAAAGACGGTGCCGGACCACCGGCGGCAAGGGGCATGCGTAAGGATGAGTAAAAGCAGCTACCGGGAAATAAAAGCCTATATTACCAAAGACGGTTCCGAGATCCGGGAGTTGATGCATCCCGCCGTGCATGGCAACACCAACCAGAGCCTGGCCGAAGCCCGGGTGCCGCCAGGCTCGGCGACCATGGCCCATCGCCATCGGGAGAGCGAGGAAATTTACCATTTCACCGCCGGTCGGGGCATGATGGGACTGGGGGAGGCCACTTTCCCGGTGGCCGCCGGTGATACCGTGGCCATCCGCCCCGGAGTGCTGCACTGGCTGGAGAATCCCGATCCGGAACCCCTGGTGGTCCTTTGCGCCTGCAGCCCTGCCTATAGCCACGAGGACACGGAGCTTGCTTTATGAGTGAGCGGAAAGATAAACTGCTCCAGGAGAGTGTCGAGAAGCGGAGTCCTTCTCTGTATCGCGGTCCCGATCGCCGTGCACCGTACCCGGTGAGCCGGATGGCGCCGGCCTTTGATCTGGTGGACCTGGCCCGCCAGATCGAAGACGCCGATCGCCTGATCGGCACCAGCGTGGGCGGCAAACTGCAGGTGATTGCCGAGCAGGTAAAGCAATTGCGCCGGCAGGCCCATGAAATTCTTGATAACGCCCGACGCGATCAGGAACTGCACCGGGCCCGCTGTAATTTTCGCCGCATTCCCGGGCACACCTACCATCTCTACCGCCGACCCGATGGCGAGACCTATTTTTCCATGCTGGCGCCGGAGGAGTGGCGGGACGGTCCTCCCCATGAATACGCCGGTTCCTGGCGGCTGGAGGCCGATCAGTCCTGGACACCGGTGGGTGAGGGTGAGGATCAGGGGGAGAGCGAAGAGCAGCAGGCCCTGCTTACCGCCCTGCTGGAAAAACGGTAAACGTTCAGCAGTATCGCAACCTGCGGCACTGCTGAACGTTTACGGCTTGTTGATGATTTTGTTATTTATAACCGCTTAAATCATTTATCTTTGGAGGGGACGAGATGCGTAGATTCATGTTGTCTGTTGGGAAACCGTTGTGTCTGGTTTTGTTGTTTTCCTTCGTGCTGCTTGATCTGAGTATTCATTCCGCACAGGCCGGGATGATCGGTACGGAAACTGTTATCGAGGCCCGGGCGGCCGAGGTCTCCCGTGAGCGGGTGGCGGAATTCCTGGAGCGCGATGATGTTCGGCGGGCCCTGGTCAGGCAGGGGGTGGCTCCGCTGGAGGCGCAAAAACGGGTGGCGGCCCTGTCTGATGCCGAGGTTAACCAGATTGCCCAGGAACTGGAGCAGTTGCCCGCCGGGGCAGGCATAGGCAGTATAATCGGGGCGGCGGTGTTTGTCTTTCTGGTGCTGCTGGTAACCGATATTCTTGGTTTTACCGAGGTTTTTCCTTTTGTCAATCCCGTCAGGTGATGGCTTTTGGCTGCTTGCCGGCCTGCTGTTGGTGCCTTTGCTGTTGTCGCTGACCGGCTGTTCTCCCGCTTTTCATGAATCCCTACGGGAGCAGGTCGGCTCCGGTCGGGTGACCATTGATTCGGTTCCATTTTATCCCCAGGAAGAATATCAGTGCGGCCCGGCCGCCCTGGCCATGCTGTTGGCATGGAGCGGCCCGGAAGTATCCCCGGAGGAGCTGGTGCCGCAGGTTTATTCTCCCGCCCGGCAGGGCAGTCTGCAGCCTTCCATTGTCGCCGCAGCCCGTCGCTATGGCCGGGTGGCTTATCCGGTGAGCGGGCACGATCAACTGCTGACCGAGGTGGCGGCCGGGAATCCGGTGCTGGTACTGAAAAATCTTGGTCTGGATTGGTTCCCTCGCTGGCACTATGCAGTGGTTATCGGCTATGATCGTGAACAGGAAGTGGTTTATCTGCACTCCGGCAGCCGGCCGGATAAAGCGGTATCAGCCCGGGTGTTTGCCAACACCTGGCAGCGTGGCGGCGCCTGGGGGCTGCTGGTTTTGCCGCCGGATAAGCTGCCGGTGACGGCGGCGGAAGAACCATGGCTGGCGGCGGTGCTGGGGCTGGAACGGGCCGAACAGTGGCAGGCCGCCACCGAAGCCTATGAGACGGCCCTGCGGCGCTGGCCGGACAGTGTGGTAGCCTGGATGGGGCTGGGCAACAGCCGCTATGCCCTGGCGGATTATCCCGCCGCGATTCCGGCCTTCAGGCAGGCTGTCGCCCTGGCACCCGATTTTGTCCCGGCCCGCAATAATCTTGCCTTGAGCCTGGCCGCCGCCGGGTATTTTGCGGAAGCACTGGCTCTGATAGGCCGGGCCATCCACCAGGGAGATGGCTGGCTTGAGCAATTAAGCCAGACCCGGCGGGAAATCCTGACTCTTCAGCAGCGCCATATCGAAGGGGATACTGGTATCAGGGAATAATGACCAAGTGACGGGCAAAACGTCGGATGCTGCTCCTCGTTCCGTCGGAGCAGCGGTAAGCACTGGCCGTTGTACCCCTGGAAATTTATATCGGGAGGTAAGCCACGCATGAATTTTTGGCCGCTGACCATCCTGTTGCTGCTGTTCTGGGTGTTGCTTACCGGTTCCCTGGCCTGGTTCAATTTGTTCCTTGGGTTGCTGCTGTCCCTAGGGCTGGGTTATTGGGCCGTCCGTTTTCTTTGGGGGCGGACGTCGCCCCTGCCGACTTTTCGTCGCCTTATTGCCCTGCCGGCTTATTTTTTGGTACTGCTGGGGCTGATCGTGGTCGCTTCCTGCCAGGTGGCCCGGCTGGTCCTCAACCCCCGCCTGCCGGTGGCGCCGCAGTTTATTCGCTACCGGATGGGGTTGCGCGGAGAGGCGGCGCGGGTGGCCTTTGCCAACTCCATCAGCCTGACCCCCGGCGCCCATACGGTGGATATGGAGGATGATCTCCTGGTAATCCACTGCCTGGCCCCGGCCTTTGCCCGCGAGCTGGCCAGCGGTCGGCTGGAGCGGCGGGTGGCGGTGGCCTTTGAGCCGGAAAGCACCTTAAAGCCGGAGAGCGAGTGATGACGGCGTTCTTCTGGGCCCTGGCAATTTTTCTGCTGCTCAATGCCTTTCTTTGCCTGTGGCGGGCCTGGGCCGGTCCCTCGGTGGGGGATCGGCTGCTGGCGATGAACGTTATCGGCACCAAGACCCTGGTGGTGCTGGTGATCCTGGGGGTGGTGGCCGGCGGCGGGCTTTTCCTTGATGTGGCCCTGATCTACGGCCTGCTCAACTTCGTCATCACCGTGGCCGCCGGCCGTTTCCTGGAAACCGGGCGCCTGTCGCAAGAAGAAGGCCGATGGGGGGGCGCGCCATGACCTTCCTGCCATCCGCCATCACCCCGCTTGCTCTGTTGATTCTCTGCCTGGCCATCTTCGGGGCCGCCTTCTTCCTGGTGGGCACCATCGGGCTGCTGCGGCTGCCGGATTTTTTCTGCCGGGTGCACGCCGCCACCAAATGCGACACCCTGGGCGCCGGCGCCGTGCTGCTGGCCATGGCGCTGTTCAGCGGCTGGGGTGTCGATGCGGCCAAGATCATCGCCTTGCTGCTGCTGGTCCTGATCTACAGCCCCACCTGCGGTCACGCCCTGGCCCGCGCCTCCTACCGTACCGGGGTAAACGTTCAGCAGTACCGCACCTTCGGGCGATCAGCCAGGCTTGCGTGCAGGGGGCACGCGGCGCCTGGCTGCTTGCCCGAATCTACGGCGCTGATGAACGTTTACAGCCCGTTAAGTCGGCAGGATGCCGAGATGCCTCGGCCGGAATCGCCGTGTGATACCCTTTGCGGCCCCCACCCCGCAGCCAAGAGGCACGGCCCTGAACAAGGTTGCGGCAAGGCGAAACCATGAGTGAACTGTTCGATCTGGTGCTGCTGGCTTTGTTGATCACCATCGCGCTGCTGGTGGTGCGGGCGCGGGATCTGCTGGTGGCCGCCATCATCTTTTCCGGCTACGGTCTGGGGCTGTGTCTGCTCTGGTTGCACCGGGGCGCCCCCGATGTGGCCATGGCCGAGGCGGCGGTGGGGGCCGGGGTGACCACGGTGCTCTTCCTGGTGGCCATCGGGGTGACGGGAAGGAAGGAGAAATGAAAAAGCCCCTGGTGATTGCCCTGCTTATCCTGCTGGCCCTGGCGCTGCTGGCGGCCATGGCGGAACTGCCGGCGGTGGGCCAGGCCGACGCCCCAGTGCATACCCATGTTTCGGCCCGTTATATTGAGCAGGGCGAGGCGGAAACCGGAGCCCACAACCTGGTCACCGCGGTACTGCTCAACTACCGGGGCATGGACACCTTCGGCGAGGTGCTGGTGCTCTTCACCGCTTTGTGCGCCGGCTTTGCCGTGCTGCTGGCCGCCGCCCGGAACGGCAACAAACACTACCGCCAGCCGCCGGCACCGCAAGAATCCGGCGCGGTCCCGGTAATCGCCGTCAGCCCGGTGGTTTCCTTCGTGGTCAGGCTGCTGGCCCCCTTTATCGCCCTCTTTGCCGCCTACGTGATCCTCAAGGGGCACCTCTCGCCGGGGGGCGGTTTCCAGGGGGGGATGATCCTGGGGGCACTGTTCATCGCCCTGACCCTGGTGCTGGGCAAGCAATACAGCGCCCGGCTGCTGCCCGTTGCCTGGCGGCCCTGGCTCTACGCCCTGGCTCCCGCCGCCTTCCTGGTGGTGGGAATGATCGGGCTGCAGCTCACCGGTTATTTCCTCGGCTACCCGCAGGAACCGGCCTGGCACGGGGTGCGGGAGGCCATGATGGTGACCCTGGAGATCGCCATCGGGGTGGGCGGGGCGGTGTTGGTGGCCTCGCTCTTCCTGGCCCTGGAGAGTGACTGATGCTGCCGGAAATGCTCCTGGAACTCAGGCCCAACCTGGACTACGCGGCGGTGGTGGTGCTGTTCTGCATCGGCCTCTATGCGGTGATCGTCAAGAACAACCTGATCAAGAAGCTGCTGGGGCTCAATATCATGGAGACCGCCGTTTTTGCCTTCATCGTCACCTCGGGGATGGTGGAGGGGGGAGCGCCGCCGGTCCTGGGGCCGGGGGTGATGCCGCCGTTGGCCAGCCCCTTGCCCCACGCCCTGATCCTCACCGGCATCGTGGTCGCCCTGGCAACCACCGCCCTGGCCCTGGCCCTGATCATTCGGATCTACTTGCAGCACGGCACCATCGAGGCCGACCAACTGCGGGAGCTGGACTAGATGGCGGCGGCGTTGACGGTTTCCTGGTCGGCTTTGGCGGCCTGGCCCCACTGGCTGATCGTGCTGATTCTGCTGCCTCTGGGCGGGGCGGTGCTGACCCCGGCTTTGTACGCCCTGCAACGGCGGCTGGTGCCCTGGTGGGCGCTGCTGGTGGCCGGCCTGACGGCGCTGACGGTGCTGCCCCTGCTCTGGCGCCTGGCCCACGAAGGCCCCTTCAGCTACCTGCCCGGCGGCTGGGCCCGGCCCTACGGGGTGGAACTGCGGTTTGACGAATTTGCCGCCTTGCTGGCGGCGGCGGTGGCCCTGCTGGCCCCGCCGGTGCTGCTTTTCTCCCGCCGATACGCGGCCCGGGCGGTGCCGGCCGGCCGTCTGCCCTTTTACTACACCCTGCTGCTGCTCAACTTGGGTGGCCTGCTGGGGCTGGCGATCACCGCCGATCTCTTTAACCTCTTTGTCTTCCTGGAGGTGGTCTCCCTGTCCGCCTACGCCCTGGTGGCGGTGGGCGGCCGGCCGGTGGCGGAGCTGGCCGCCTTCAAGTACCTGCTGATGGGGGCCATCTCCTCGCTGCTGATTCTGCTGGCGGTGGGAATACTATTTGCCCTGACCGGTTCCCTCAACATGGCGGATGTGGCCCAGCGGTTGCCCGCGCTGGCAACCCCCGCCGCTCTGACCCTGGCTGCCGCCGCCCTGCTGGTGGGCTTTATGCTCAAGGCGGCACTTTTCCCTCTCCACAACTGGCTGCCCGAGGCCCACGCCAGCGCCCCGGGGGCGGTCAGCGCGGTGCTCTCCGGGCTGGTGGTCAAAGCGGGGATCATCGGCCTGGTGCGAACCTACCAGCTTTTTGCCGGGGTCGAGCTGCTGGATACGGCAAACCTGGGCGCCATCCTGGTCTGGCTGGGCGCCGCCTCGGTGGTGATGGGTTCCTTTTTCGCCGTCTTTCAGCACGACCTGAAACTGATGCTGGCCTACTCCACCATCACCAATATCGGCTATATCGTCATGGGCTGGGCCCTGGCCTCCCCCCAGGCGATGCTGGGCGCCTCCCTGCACCTGTTCAACCACGCCCTGATCAAGACCACCCTTTTTCTGGCCGCCGGCGCCTTGATTTATCGCACCGGCCTGCGTACCCTGGAAGAACTGCGGGGGATCGGGCGGACCATGCCGCTCAATTGCGCCGCCCTGGCCCTGGGCGCCCTGGCCATTGTCGGGGTGCCGCCCACCGCCGGTTTTGTCGGCAAGTGGTTCATCGCCCTGGGCGCCTTGCAGGCCGGCCGCCCCTTTTTCGCCCTGGTGGTGGTCTTCGGCGCCCTGCTAGCCGCTGTTTATTACGTGCGGATCATCAACGCCTTCTACTTTCGGGAGCCGGAACAAAAGGCGGTGGTCACCGCCCGCGAAGTGCCCTGGTCCATGCTGGCCCCGGTCCTGCTGCTGGCCCTGCTCTGCCTGGGCATCGGCCTGCTGGCCCGCCTGCCGGTGGAGTTTCTTGAGCCGGCGGTGGCCCGCCTGCTCGATGGGAGGAGTTAATGGAAATTGTTGATCCGCGCCCGCTGCTGGCCCTGGGGATTTCCCTGGCCTGCGCCCTGCTGGTCTTTGCCACGGGGCGTCATTACGGTCGGCGGGTGTTGTGGAGCATGGGGGCGGCCCTGCTCAAGTTCGGGGTGGTGATCTCCCTGTTGCCAGGCGCCATGGCCGGCGAGGTCTACCTTTTTCGCCTGGTGGAGTTTCCCCCCGGGGTGGGGATCGGCTTCAGGGTGGACCTGATGGGACTTTTCTTTGCCCTGGTTTCTTCCACCCTCTGGATCTTCACCACCATCTACGCCATCGGCTATATGCGGGGAGAGGCCGACCGGGCCCAGGTGCGTTTTTTCGGTTTTTTCGCCCTCTGTGTGGCCGCCACCGTGGGTATTGCCTTCGCCGAAAACCTGCTGACCCTCTTTATCTTTTACGAACTGCTCACCGTTTGCACTTATCCCCTGGTGATCCACAAGGAAACCCCGGCGGCGCTCAAGGCCGGCCGCAAATACCTGATTTACACCCTGGGCGGCGGCGGGCTGGTGCTGCTGGGCCTGGTGCTGGTGCAGCACGCCGCCGGCACCCTGAGCTTCGGCCAAACCGGGCTGCTTGCCGCCGGGGCCCATGACGGGCCGTTGGGGGGTGGACCCTTGGGAGGCGGCCAACTGGGGTTGATCTTTGCCGTTCTGGTGTTGGGCTTCGGGGTCAAGGCGGCGGTTATGCCGCTGCATGGCTGGCTACCCAGCGCCATGGTGGCGCCGACCCCGGTGAGTGCCCTGCTGCACGCGGTGGCGGTGGTCAAGGCCGGGGCCTTCGGGATTCTGCGGGTTATTTACGATATCTTCGGGCTGGAGCTGCTGGCGCAGTTAAATTTTACCCAGGCGCTGGCCTGGCTGGCGGTGGTTTCCATCATCGGCGGCTCCCTGCTGGCCTGGCGTCAGGTTAACCTGAAGCGGCGGCTGGCCTATTCCACCGTCAGCCAGGTCTCTTACATCCTGCTGGCCGCCAGCCTGCTCAACCCGACGGCCACGGTGGTGGCCATCATGCACCTGGCCAACCAGGGTTTCGCCAAGATCACCATGTTTTTTGTCGCCGGGGCCATCGAGCAGGGCAGCGGCAGGACGGAAATCAACCAGCTCGACGGCATCGGCCGGCAGATGCCGTGGAGCCTGGCGGCCTTCACCGTGGCCGCCCTGAGTTTTATCGGGGTGCCGCTGCTGGCCGGGTTTCTCACCAAGTGGCTGGTGATTCTGGGTGCCCTGGAAGGTGAGGCCTGGTGGTTTGCCGCCGTCATGGTGATAAGCGGTCTGCTCAACGCCGTCTACTGGCTGCCGGTGGTTTACCGCGCCTATTTCCGGCCCGTCACCGGTGTTGTTGCCGATCCCGGCTGGCTGCTGCGGGGGCCCATTATCGCCTGCGCCGCCTTTGTGGTACTGCTGGGCACCACCGCCCATTTCCATCTGCTGCCCTTCAGCGTGGCCTCGGAGGCCGCCCGGGTGATTTGGGCGGAGGTGGCTAATTAAGGCGGTAACGGCGCCACTTTTTGCGGTGCTGACAACCGAGAGCAAAGTTGCGGGAAACTGGTAGATAATGACTCAACCGCAGAACATACCAAAAATTCCGGCGGCGGGTTACGAGTTGCCCCTGATGCTGCTGACCGGGCTGATCATAGCGGGTTGTTGGGCCCTGATCCCCGGGGCGCTGGCCGGGCGGGCGCCGGAGTTCAGTCTGCTGCAACTGGCGCCGGGGGCCTGGCTGCTGCTGCGCATCGATCCTCTGGGGGTGCTCTTTACCGCCACCATCACCCCCCTGTGGCTGCTGGCCCTGATCTACTCCCGGGGCTATATCGGGACGGCCCACCGGGATCGCTACTACCTGGTGCTGATGCTCTCCCTGCCCCTGGCCCTGGGGGTGGCTTGGGCCGGCAACCTGTTGACCCTGCTGGTTTTTTATGAACTGCTGTCGGTGTTGTCCTACCTGCTGGTGGTCCATGAGGAGACCCCCACGGCCAAGGCTGCCGCCGCCAAGTATATTGTTTATGTCCTGGTGGGGGGCAGTTGCATCCTGCTGGGGGTGGTGCTGGTCTTTTATCTGGTGGGCGGCCAGACCTTTGCCGCCGAGCCCATGCTGCACGCCGGCTTGGGATGGGGTTACCTGACGGCGATCTTTGTTACCCTGCTGGCCGGTTTTGGGGTCAAGGCCGCCCTGGTGCCGTTGCACGGCTGGGTGCCGGACGCCCACCCGGCGGCCCCGGCGCCCTTTTCCGCCCTGCTCTCCGGAGTTCTGGTGGCCACCGGTGCTTTCGGGATTATCCGGGTAACTCACCAGGTCTTCGGGGTGGAACTGCTGCGGGAACTTGGTTTCATGCACTGGGTCTCGCCATTGGCCGCCATCGGGGTGCTGGCCGCTGCCGTGGCCGCCGCCCGCCAGGATGATCTCAAGCGGCGGCTGGCCTATTCCACCATCAGCCAGCTAGGTTACATCACCCTGGCCATCTCCCTGCTGGGCCAGGAACTGCTGGTGGGCGCCCTGTTGCATATCAGCAACCATGCGATGATGAAGGCCACCCTCTTTTTCTGCGCCGGGCTGCTGCTGCGCCGGGCCGGGGTGCGCCGGGTCAGTGAAATGGCCGGGCTGGCCCGCCGGTTGCCCTGGACCATGGCGGCCTTTACCCTGGCCGCCCTGGGGATGATTGGGGTGCCGCCGCTGGCGGGCTTTATCAGCAAGTGGGTGCTGGGCATGGGCACCCTGGCGACTGGGCAGCCGCTTTACCTGCTGGTCTTCATGGGCGGCTCGCTGCTGGCGGCCGCCTACCTGCTGCCGGTGGTGTATATCGCTTATTTCCGCGAGCCGGTAGAGGAGGAATGGAAAAATAAAGCAATCACCGAACGGGGCGCCGGCTGGATGCTGATCCCCACCCTGCTGGCGGCGGCGGCTACCGTCATATTGGGAGTGGCGGCCACCGCCCCCGGCCTCCCCCTGTCCCTGGCCCGGGTGGCGGTATCTCCTTTCTGGTAGGGATACGACATCAAAGTCGTGTGGCGCCTGGACGGGGGCCTTACGGCCTCCACCCCGTGGCCAAGGTCAAAAACTGTATAATTGAGTGTAATTGGTAATGACGGAAGGAACTGCACATATTTTGCCGGGTTTGCTGGTGGCCGGGCCCTGGCTGGCGGCTTTGCTGGTATGGTTGGGGCGGCGCCGGTGGCCGGGGTGGCGGGATGCCCTGGTGTTGACCGCCACCGGCCTGGTGCTGCTGGGGGTCGGGGGGCTGGTGCCACTAATGGCGGCCGAGGGGCGGCTTTACTGTTCCCTGCCGGTTATGGTTTCCCGTCTGGAACTGACGGTGGATGCCTTTTCCCTGCTGCTGGCCCTGGTCAGTTCCCTGCTTTGGTTCGCTGTTTCCCTTTATTCCCTGGGCTATTTGCGGGATGATCCGGCGGCCGACCGCTACCAGGTCACCAGCCTGGTGCTGCTGGGGAGCATGCTGGGGGTGCTGTTTGCCGGCAACCTGCTGACCCTTTATCTCTTTTTTGAAACCCTGGGGCTGGTGGCCTTTCTGTTCATTGTTCACCAGGGCAGCGGACCGGCGCGGTGGGCCGCCGTCAAGTATCTTTGTTTTACCCTGCTGGGCGGCTTTGTGCTGCTGGGCGGGATTTTTCTGCTCCAGGCCCAGGGCGGCGGCTGGCCGGTGGTGGGGCCGGCGGCCGGGGAGATAACGCCGCCGCTTTACTGGGCGGCGGGTTTGCTGCTCCTGGGCTTTGGGGTCAAGGCCGGCATGGCGCCGGTACATTTCTGGTTGCCCGATGCCCATTCGGCGGCTCCGGCCCCGGCCAGTGCGCTGCTTTCCGGGGTGCTGATCAAGGCCGGGGCCTACGGTATTTTCCGCCTGGTTACCACCTTTGCCGGCGGCGGGGCGGGTGAGCCGTTGGTGGCCATGCCGGGCCTCTACCTGGGCACGGCGGTGCTGGGCCTGGGGCTGCTGACCATGCTGCTGGGGGCCGGGCTGGCCCTGCTGCAGAGCCATGTCAAGCGGCTGTTGGCCTGCTCCAGCATCAGCCAGATGGGGCTGCTGCTCGCCGGTTTCGGCGCCGCCGGGGTGCTGGCCGGCGACGGGGCGGTGGCGGCGGCCGGGGGGCTGCTGCACATCATCAACCACGCCCTGTTCAAGGCGCTGCTCTTCCTCGGGGTGGGGGTGGTGGTCTGGCGCACCGAGGAAGCGGAGTTGAGCCGCCTGGGCGGCCTGGCCCGCCGCATGCCGCTGACCTTCGCCATGACCCTGGTGGCGGCGGCGGGGCTGGCCGGGTTGCCGCCGGGCAACGGCTATGTCAGCAAATCCCTGGTACAGCAGGCGTTAAAACAGCTGCCGTCCCTGCCCGGCCCGCTGAGCGGGGAGTTGGCGGCGGCGGCGGTGGGCCTGGCCTCGATTTTCACCGTGGCCTACAGCGTCAAGCTGCTGTTCGGGGTTTTCCTGGCCCGACCGGGGGTGGCCGGGGGCTTGGGCCGTCGGGAAGAGGGTGGGGCGGTTGTCGGGCCTCAACGGCGGTTTGGGCGGACTGCCCCTTTGGCGGGCGAAAAACTGGAGGCCCCGCCGGCCATGCTGCTGGCCATGGCGGTGCCGACGGCGGGTATTTTAATTTTGGGAATCAGGCCGCACTGGCTGCTGGAGGGCCTCATGGGCCGGGGCCTGATGGAACTGGGGATGGCGCCGGCCGGATTAAGGGCTTTCCTGGATGATTATTTTCTGGGGGCCGCCAGCCTGCAAACGTTGTTGCTGACCCTGCTGGCGGGGCTGCTGCTGTTTGGCCTGGCCCGGTGGCTGCTGCCCGGTCACCGGTCGCCGTCGGCCACCCACGTGACCGCCCCCGGCAGCGGGCTGGGCCGCCGGCTGACGGAACTGCTGCTGCCCGCCGCGACCCCGATCACCGCGCCCGACGCCGATGCTGCTGGAACTTCTTCGGCTTCGCCCAGGCCGGCGGCCGGTGAAACGTTGGGGGCAACGGCTGGGGAAAAGTCTGGAGCACGTGGGTTGGTAGACGAAGCAAGTGCTTGGGGAAGGTCTGGAGAAAAGCTCGCCCCCGGCTGGCAAGGACGGCTTTGGACCCGGCTTGGTGACTGGTGGTGGTGCGACTGGGGAAGATGGGCGGACCGGATGCGTGAACAGCCCTGGCTTGGCCGCCTGGCGGTCCTTGCTGACCCGGCGGTGCAGGTGCTGTTGGTGTTCGATCGATTCTGGCGATGGCTGGGGCCTTTTTTTCGGCCCCATCGCCGCTTCCGGGAGCCATTGGTGCGCATATCGGCATCAACCTGGCCGCAAACCCTGGCCGCCCGGCGGCAACAACTGGAAAGTTGTTTGATCGGGCAACGGCAAATGGTGGCCACCATCACCCGTCTGCCGTCGGAAAAGTTGCCGGCCGGCGACATGCGGCGCCTGATTCAGCGTTACAGCCGCGATCTCAGCATCAACACGGCGGTGATTTTTCTGCTGCTGCTGGCCCTGTTTATCGCCTTCCGGACCTGACCGCCCGTTTCTGCTGCTGCCGGGTTTTGCGGCCCCCACTCCGGTTTGGCCGATGATCTCCGGTTGCCGTTGTCCCGCCCCTTACTTGAACGGATCCCAGCGGGCGGTCAGCTTTTCGTAGCCGGCGGGGAAGTGCTGGCGGAAGAGCTTGTAGTAGTGAAGCTCCTTGGGGGAGTTGAGCTTGATGCCGGTTTCGGTGCGGGGGGTGTCCCTGAAATCGATGTCGCTGACGTACTTGGCGGTGAGTTCGTCCATCAGGTCGTCCACTCCGGTGCCGCCGGCAAAACGCAGCTTGGTGCGGTTGGCGATCTCTTTGGGCAGCATGCCCCGGAAGGCCTCGCGCAGGATCCACTTCTCGATGTCAATCCCCCGCGCCTCGTCGTGATAAAATTTGAGGTCCATGGGGATCTTGCGGCTGAAGGCCACCACTTCCGGGTCCAGGAAGGGGGTGCGGTAGCTGACCGAGTTGGCCAGCCAGGCCCGGTCCAGGCGCCGGAGGGCGGTGTTGTAGGCGATCTGCACCAGTTTGTCGGCCACCTCCTCCCGCTGCTCGGCGGACTCCACCTCTTTGAGTTCGGCAAAATACCCGCCGAACAGTTCGTCGGCTCCTTCGCCCACCAGGATGGCATTGGTAAACACGGTGGTCAGCTTGGAGGTGTAGATGTTGGCGGTGGTGCCGGAAACGCAGTCCTCGTCGAAGCTCTCCAGGTGATAGACGGCCTTGCTCAGGATACTGTCGATATCATGGTCGGTGATCTGGTAGATGTGGTGTTCGAGATCGAGAAATTCAGCCATCAGCTCGGCGAATTTAAGATCCTTGCTGGGATAGCGTTTGATGGTGGTACTGAACAGCTTGATGCCGGGGTCAATCTCCTTGGCGATGGCGGCGATGATGGAGCTGTCCAGGCCGCCGCTGAGCGACACTCCCTGGACGGCGCCGTCGGCCATCATTTTGCGGGTGGCCTTGATCATCAACTCCCGCAGGATCTCCGCCGCCTCGGCAGGGGTGGAGAAATCCGGGGTAGGGAAGGTGTGGGCGGGGAAGGGCTGCAGTCCTTCCTGGGAGGAATAAAAGTGCCCCGGCGGCAGCTCTTCCACTTGGTCGGTCCAGGCCAGCAGGGCCTTGGCTTCGGAGGCGAAATAAAGCCGGTTGCCCCGCGCCCGGTAGATCAGGGGGTGGGAGCCCACGGCGTCGCGGGCCAGGATGGTCTCGCCCCTGTCGACGATGGCGCAGGCAAAGCTGCCGTCGATGGCGGCCAGGCCTTCCCGGCCCTCCCGCAGGTAGACCTCACGGATGAACTCGGCGTTGGTCCTGGCCGGTCCGATGTCCTGGTAAACCTCGCCGTCCAGCAGCACCACCGGTTCTTCCTTGCCGGCCATGGCCGCCGTGCAGCGCGGTGAAATATCCAGTTCGCAGCAGGCCAGGCCGCCGTCATCGATCTGTCTGGTGATGGTCTTGTTCGGCCCGCGATGGGTCAGCTTCCCGATCATCTCCAGCAACTGCTCCTTGCTGACCTTTTCCCCCGTTACTCCTGCAATTCCACTCATCAAACTCCTCCTTTGGCTTGGTCCGGCAACCGCTCGACGGGTTGCTTGCTAACTGTGCTTAACCTGGTTTATTGGAGCAGGATAACATAATCAGCCATAATTGACATCCGCCGACTCTGCGGTTCCGTATTCAGTTTTTTCGCCGATTTGCAACTCAAGTAATTCACTTTCGTAGTCGAAGTTGAAGAAGATGGTCCGGCGGGTCAGGGGGAGGTTGGCGAGTTTTTCTTCTTTGGCCGGTCTTTCGATTATGATTTCATCGTCGGTTCTTTTGAGCCGCAGTTGATCTTCCCAACAGTCAATGGTGAGCAGGCCTCCCTCCTTACATTCTTCCAGTTCAAGCTTGACTATGAGGGGCGGAGTCAATTTCTCCAGCCTGGCGGCAAATTGGCGCTGTTCTTCCTGG
The DNA here is from genome assembly GCF_029210385.1 of Desulfurivibrio dismutans. Classification (GTDB taxonomy): domain Bacteria; phylum Desulfobacterota; class Desulfobulbia; order Desulfobulbales; family Desulfurivibrionaceae; genus Desulfurivibrio; species Desulfurivibrio dismutans. Next base: position 58,054 of record NZ_JARGDQ010000004.1, read on the forward strand.
CGCTGCTTCTTTTCCGTGAGGAACCGGATCATCGGCAACACATTTTCCACGCCCAGATCATAGAGAGTGGTGGTGATTTTCAGGCGCAGGTCGTGCTCTTCTTCTTCCGAACAGTGCATGTATTCCTGCTCCAACCGGGACATGGCGTCCAAAGAGTGACGAACGATGTGGGTGGCGGGCAGTTGGTGGTCGGCGACTTTTTCTTGGAGGTGGCCCATCAGGATCCGGTTGAACTGTTCATCAAGCTGTTTTATCTGCTGGCGGGTGGCGGCCAGATTGGCCAACAGGGAGCGGCGGTGCTGGAAAAGGTTGCGACCGGAAAATTCACAGCTGTCCGGTCCACAACCGGCTGTACGCAGGGTGTCGTTGCCCAAAAGCAGCCGGTTTTTGCCGGAAAGCAGGATTTTGTGACCGGTGAAGCGGTGACGGACGTGCAGCCGGGCGTTCATCATGATGGCGGTTAAGCGGCCATTGCCGAGGACAATGACCGGGGCATACAAAGAACCTTTCTGGATTGAACGATTGATAATTATGGGGCCGGAGGTCGCCACCATGTACTTGTCGTCGGCCTGATTGACCATTTCCGCCACGATCTCGGCGCCGTAAACCTTGCCCTGGACCATTTCCGCTACTTTAATCAGGCCGGCGGTTTTAGTTTCAAAGGCGCTGGGGATGGTACGAAATTCGGCGATATCCAAATCAAGGGCCTGCTCTCGGTCGCTTTTTCCACGGGCTTTAACATGGCCACCGGCCCGGAAGCCCACTTCGTCTACGCGCAGGTCACGCTCCACAGCGATGTAGCGCAGATTGTCTTCGCCGTCGTAACGGGTTCTTACCATGCCGTTGAGGGCCGAGAAGAGTTTGATTCTGTCGCTGCCGTTTTCGCGTTTTTTTATACCATTGCCTAATTCAATGGCATAGGGGATGGCCGTGCGGGGCTTGATAATGGTGCCGCGAACGTCGATTCCTGGCTCACCGTTAATCCTGCTGTTGTCGATAACGGCCAGCAATTCGCCCTGGGTGGTTTGGGCGAACTCGCCGGTGGTGTAGTGATCTATGTGTTGAGCCTGCCGTCTGGCCCGCCGGGCAGCAGCATAACGTCCTTTTTCGCGTAAAAAACCGGGGCTCCCGTCTTTAGGTGGATGGCCGCTCACTTTAAGACGGCTTCTGGTACGACTCAGATCAAAGGTAGCCATGCGCTTGTGCGGGCCCGGATCATTGGTCACAGCAAAAGAGATTCGGGTATGGGGATCCACTTCCCCGCGCTTGATTTTTTCCAGCAGGGCTTTGATGATTTGCTCCATTTCGTGGAGGATGTTGGCATCGCCGAGGGGGATTTCCTCCAGTCGGCGCAGCCTTAATTTTTGCATTACTTCCCGCAGGGAACGCATCAGCAGGTCACGCAGGAGCAAAGAGCCGCTGGGAGCGGTGCTGATTTTCGTCCGGTGTTTTTGATACAGGTCTGCCGGGGATGGCATATTGACGGTAATCTGGAAGAGGTGGCGGGTGGCCATACATCTTTTCCCTGTTTGAAGGAGTTGCCGTTTTTGGGGAAAGTGGTGGGAAGTGGAAGCTTCCCGGGTCGCGATGCAGGCTGGTGCAATCTTGCGATCCTAAATAAGATGAATCCGCAAAAAGTCCGTCCATGGACTTTTTTCTCCCCGGAAAGCGAAAACGAGGTTTCCGCTTTCCTTACAAATCAATAGTTTACACAGCAAGCTACTGATTTGCGCGCCCATCCATGGGCGCGATGATGACTTCTTGCGAAGTCATCAAATAAAGCTTGTGTCGATGAGGTATACAACGAAGGGAGGAGAGGGTCAAATTTTATTGTTTTTTTTGTGGCGGGCAAGAAGGCTACGCCACCGGTAAGCGCTGGAGGGTATAGTTTAGCGGCAGGTCACATCGCAGTTGGCTGGCAGATATTTTCTTCCTGGTTGGCCACCCGGCCGCATTTTTAGCATAGAAACCGGGGGCTGCCGACCAGCCCCCGGTACTCCTCCGGCGATTTAACCGGCAAACCGTCTTTGACCAGTTTGCACAGACTTTTACCCGCCGGTTTTCTATCTTTCTTTTTGCTGCTGTTGCCCATAACCTTGTCTTTATGCGGTGGTCTCTTCGGAGACGCTGCGTTGTACCTCGGCGCTGATGCCGACCTTGCCGTAATTGCTGGCCCCGCATTCGTTTTTGCCCAGATCCATGATGTCGGCCTCTTCCGGGCTGACCTTCAGCCAACCGCCGTTGACCCGCCGGATATCGGCGTAAACTCCGGGCTGGGGGCGCATGTTCTCCTGGATAAACTCGGCGAATTTCTTTTCGTTGGGCAGCCGAAAGGCGGTGACCTGGCGGCGCAGCTCGCCCAGCCGGCCCCGGATCAGCAGTTCATGGTCGGCTTCATCCCAGGAGGTGTAGTGGCCGGGCAGGACCACGGTTTCATCGGCCAGGTGGCGCAGGCGCAGCATCAGGGTCAGGTAAAGCTCCCGGGCCCAGGCCTCCCATTTGCCGCCCAGGTCCGGACGGCCGGAGGTGTTGATGAAGGCGGTGTCGCCGCTGAGCAGGTATTTGCCGTCCAACAGGTAACAGGTGCTGCCCATGGTGTGGCCGGGGGTGTGCAGGGCCCGCACCTCCAGCCCGTTCGTCGTGAAAGGGAACACCTGGTCGTGACTTACCTCCTGGAAGGGAAAATCGGCCCCGTCGAAATCCAGTTTGTTAACCAGCATAGTGCAGCCGGTTTCCTGGACCAGGGCCGGGCCACCGGAGATATAGTCGGCCTGGCGGTGGGTTTCAAAAGTGCGGGTGATTTTGGCGCCGTGGGAGGCGGCGAGTTCGATGTAGGCCTGAATATTGCGGGCCGGGTCAAAAACCATGGCCTCGCCTCCAGCGATCAGCAGATAGCTGCAGGAAGCCTTACCCGGCCGGTTGTGCTGGTAAAGGAGATAGGGGGATTCCGGCGGGGTAACCAGCCGCGGCGCCAGCAGGTTGCCCCAGCCCACGATGCCCTGCTGCAGGTAACCCACATCGGTAAAACCGTTTTCACAAAGCAGGTCGGCGACATATTTGGCGGAGCCTTCCTTGGCGCAGACGATGCGGATTTTCTCCCCGGCCGGGATTTTTGCCAGGCTGTCCTGGACATCCTCCATGAAATGGAAATAGGGAATATTGATGTAGGGGAAGAAGTTGGGACCTTCCACGCTCCAATTGGCAAAATCCTTTTCGTTACGCACATCAAGCAGGACAATGTCCGGCCCCTGGCAGATCTGTTCGAAAAGTTCCCCGGCGGTGTAGATAAACGGTGCAGCAGTGCCCATGGCGTCCTCCAGATTAAAAAAGTCTTTTTTAGTAAACTCTACTAAGTTAACCTGGCTGCCGTATTTTGACAATAATTATTTCTCAAAATGCCATGGTGCCGGAGAACACCGTTTGGGGCACCGCCGGGGAATGAGCGTTCAACCCAGGTTGGCGTTGACAAAATCCCAGTTGACCAAGTGCTCCAGGAAGGTGGCGATGTAATCAGGGCGGCGATTTTGGTAATCCAGGTAGTAAGCATGCTCCCAGACGTCCATGGTGAGCAGTGGCTTCATCCCCTGGGTCAGCGGGTTTTCGGCGTTGGGGGTTTTGGTCACCTTGAGTTTGCCGTCGGCCAGCACCAGCCAGGCCCAACCGCTGCCGAACTGGGTGGCCCCGGCATTTTTGAATTCTTCGACAAACTTATCGAAACCGCCCAGGTCCTGGCTGATCAGTTCGGCGATTTTGCCGGTGGCCGGGCCGCCACCACCGGGCTTAAGGCATTGCCAGTAAAAGGAGTGGTTCCACACCTGGGCCACATTGTTGAAGATGCCGGCACGGCTGGCATCACCGGCGGTTTGGCCCATGATCTCCTCCATGGTTCGGTCCTTCAGCTCGCTGTCGGCCAGCAGTTTGTTGCCGTTGTCCACGTAAGCGCGGTGGTGCTTACCGTGATGAAATTCCAGGGTGCGGGCACTGAGGTGGGGTTCCAAGGCGTTTAAGGCGTAAGGCAGGTCAGGCAGAAGCAAGCTCATGGTCGTTCCTCCAGGTAAGTGGTTGGCCCAGGCGGTAGCATGGGTGAAAGGTGAGGTTGTTGAGGATGTAAAAAGCATAGCAGGCTGGAAAGGTATGTCAAGCTTGGGCCGGGACATTACTTTTGCTGGCCGGCGCGATGTGATAGAGTGGGGGACGCCGGTCAAAAAAGAAATGCCCCCGAGGCGGGCCGACGGGAATGGCGGGCGGGGTCCACCGGCGGGGGTGGCCAACCTGATGCGGGAGCGAAGCATGAAAATCATCGGCAAGTACTTTCTCCATGGCCTGCTTTTTTTGGTGCCGGTACTGGTAACCCTGTATGTATTGTACCTGGTGTTTACCAGTATTGACGGAATCTTTCCCTTCACCGTGCCGGGGGCCGGCTTTATGCTGACCATCGGCTTGATCCTGGCCGTGGGTTTTGTCACCTCCAACCTGCTGGGGCGGGGGCTGGTACAACTGGTGGATCGGCTGTTTGCCCGTCTGCCGCTGGTGGCCCTGCTCTATACCTCCATAAAGGATTTGGTCAACGCCTTTGTCGGCGACAAGAAAAGCTTCAATCGGCCGGTGGAGGTGTTTCTGGATGCTGATGGTCAAATTCGGGTGCTGGGCTTCATTACCCGTGAGGATTTGGCCGGTTTCGGTCTGGTGGACAGTTGTGCCGTCTATCTGCCGCAGTCCTACAATTTTGCCGGCAACCTGATCATTGTCCCCCGGCAGCGGGTGCGGCCGCTGGCTGCGGACCCGGCTGAAGTAATGAAGCTCATCGTTTCCGGCGGGGTTTCGTCGAAGCCAACTGACATGGGCCGATTTAAGGAGACCGACTGAAAGCTGTCGGCGTCGCAAAAAAATGCGCCACCGACCGGATGCGCTCTGTAGCTGCTTGTTTTCGTGTTACCGACCAACCCGCTTGGCGGGTTTTTGCGAGGTTATCAAAGTTATGCCGGTTTATCAGCTTGATCCCGACCTGGTGCTGTTCCCGCCTCCGCAGCTGGCCCGTTATGACGGCCTGTTGGCGGTGGGGGGTGATCTTTCCCCGCAGCGTTTGCTGCTGGCCTACCGGATGGGGATTTTTCCCTGGTACGCCCCGGATGAGCCCATCCTATGGTGGGCGCCGGACCCCCGCCTGGTGCTGTTCCCCGAGGAGTTTCACTGCAGCCGGCGGCTGGCCAGGATATTGCGCCAGGGACGTTTTACTTTCAGCGTTAACCGGGATTTTGCCGCGGTTATCCGGAATTGCGCCGCAATTCACCGGCCCGGCCAGGAAGGCAGCTGGTTGGGAGAAGAGATGATCGCCGCCTACTCTCGGCTCCATGAACTGGGCTACGCCCATTCGGTGGAGTGCCGGCGGGACGGCGCCTTGGTGGGCGGTATTTACGGCCTGGGCATGGGACGGGTCTTTTTCGGCGAATCGATGTTTTCCCGGGAGCCCAATGCCTCTAAGGCGGCCCTGGCTCACCTGGTTGTGGCCATGCAGGCGTCCGGCGGCAGCATGATCGATTGTCAGGTCAGTAGCGATCATATGCGGCGCCTGGGCGCCCGTCTGCTCCCTGGGCGCGTCTTTTATCAGCGGCTGGCCCTGGATATATCCGATGACGAACTGGTGGCCCCTCGGCAACCTGCCGCTCTTTTACTTTGACAAGCCGATTTTTACTAAGTAAAAGCCTGGCTCGCCAGCATAGTGATGTTGAAGAACCACATCGTTGAACCTTCCCGAAGGAGCGATTACCCCCATGAGCAACTATATCGTCCTGGTTAAACAGGTGCCGGATGTGGCCCGGATCACCGACAATGCCTTTGATCCGGAAACCGGCAACCTGATCCGGTCCCGGCTGGCCAGTGTGATCAACGAACTGGACGCCCAGGCCCTGGCCTTTGCCTGGCGGATGAAGGAGATCTCCGGTGATACTGAAGCCAGGATCATCTGCCTGTCCATGGGGCCGCCCATGGCCGCCGAGGTGTTGCGTTACGGTTTGAGCCGGGGGGCCGATGCCGGGGTGCTGCTCACCGACCGGGCCCTGGGCGGGGCCGATACCCCGGCCACCGCCAACCCCCTGGCGCATGCCATCAAAAAAATCACGGCGGAAATGCTGGCCGGGAATGAGGATTATTTCGTGGTGGCTGGCATGCAGTCGGTGGACGGCGATACCGCCCAGGTCCCGCCCCAGATTGCCGAGGAGCTGGGGATTGGTTGTATTCCCTATGCCACCGAGGTGGAATTTATCGATGGTGGTTTTCGTTTTCATCATATTATCTCCGGCGGCAGCCAGATGGTTACGGCCCGGCGCCGGCCGACGGTGATCACCGTCGCCCAGTACGACTACCACCTCTACGCCTCATTTGCCGCCACCCGACAGGCCGCTCACCGTGAGCTGGTGCAGTGGAACGCCGATGATGTCAAGCCCACCGCCATGGGCGGCAGTGGCTCCAAAACCCGGGTGATCCGGGTTTTCCCGCCGCCCAAAACCGATCGGCTGGGGCGTCAGTTGCACTCGGTGGCGGAACTGGCCGGGGTGCTGCGCGAGGCTTTAAACAAACAGGCGAGCCGGGGCGACGAGGCGCCGGGCGGCGACCCCGACTATCTGCTGCCCGCCCGGCGCTCTTCCTGGTTCGACCGCTCCTTTGAAGGGGCGACCAAGGAGTGTGATGATTTTGCCCACCTGGCGGTGATTCTGGCCGAACAGGGAATTACAGAACCGGAACAGCTCACCGAAGAGGTCAAGGAGCGGGTTTTGGCGGCGAAAAACCTGGAGCTGTCGCCGAAGGTGGCGGCCAAAATGCTTGACGGCCTGCAGCAGCGGGAAACGGCTTACCAGGGAGAGGTCTGGGTGATGGCCGAGCATGAGGACGGAGCGCTTAACGCCGCCACCTTCGAGCTTGTCGGCAAGGCGCGGGAATTGGCGGACTCTTTGGAAGTGCCGGTGGGCGTGGTGCTGGCCGGCCACGGGGTGCGAGATCTGGCGCCGGAGCTGATTGCCGCCGGAGCAGACCAGGTGTATCTGCTGGAGCATCCACTGCTGCAGGAATTTGACCCGTTGAGCTACCGCAAGGCGGTGGCCGAGCTGTTTGCCGTTCATCAACCCCAGATTCTGCTTTACGGCGCCACTCCCCAGGGCCGGGTGCTGGCCCCCATGGTGGCTTATCGGACGGGCTGCGGGCTGACCGCCGACTGCACCGAACTGACCATCCGCGATATTTCTCGCCTGGGTCAACTGGCGGTGATGATGCAGACCCGGCCGGCTTTGGGCGGCAATATCATGGCCACCATCTGCAGCCGCAACTCTCCATGCCAAATGGCCACCGCCCGGCCCGGGGTGATGCAGCGCCGGCCGACCGATCCCGACCGCCGGGGTGAAATCGTGGTCCATCCAGTGGAGTTGAGCGAGGAAGATCTGGGGCTGGAGATTATTGAGCGGGCGGCCGTCGGCGGCCATAAGGTCGATTTTGCCTGTGAGGTCATCGTCGGTGGCGGTAAGGGCCTGGTCAGTCGCGATAATTTTGCCCGCTTGCTGGAGGAGTTGACCACCGTCCTGGCAGCAAAATTTCAGGTTAAGGCCGGCAAAGGGGCTTCCCGGGCGGCGGTGGAGCAGGGCTTTGTCGAGCGGGCCTTCCAGGTGGGGCAGACCGGAACGGCGGTGGGTCCCAAGGTTTACCTGGCAGTGGGGATTTCCGGTGCCATCCAGCACATGATCGGGGTGGCGGCCAGCGGTACCATTATCGCCATCAACGCCGATCCGGCGGCGCCGATTTTCAAACAGTGCGATTACTATCTGGTGGGCCGGGCCGAACAGGTTATTCCGGAATTGATCGATACTTTGAATCAATAGCGGCCCCGCCGGCACGGTTGCACGTATTTGGCCGTTAAAACAGGGTTCCGTGCCTGATGAACGGTTACGGACAACAGGGCTAATTCCAGCTCATTCTAGGTACGCTTATGAACGACAGCCTGCAGGATTACAATCAAGTTGATGTACTGATCGTCGGGGCCGGCCCGGCAGGGCTGGCGGCGGCCATTGCCGCCAAGCACCGACGGCCGGAGCTGACGGTCGTCGTCATCGACAAGGGTGCGGCCCCGGGCAGCCACGCCCTCTCCGGGGCAGTGCTGGAACCAGGCGCCCTGGTCCGGCTGCTGGATCCGGTGCTTCCCGGCTGGCCGGAGAGCGATGAGGCCAAGGGGGTACTACTGGCCCAAGTGGAGGTCGATGATGTCTTGTGGTTGCCCGGTCATCGTCAGGCCTGGTCTTTGCGGCTGCTGCTTAAGGCCGCCCGGTTGCTGGGTCTGGGATATGGCCAGATGCTGCATGCCGGGGATTATATCTGTTCAGTGAGCCGGTTGGCTAGCTGGTTGGGCAAGGTGGCCCGGGAGATGGGGGTTGAGGTGCTGCCCGGTTTTGCCGCCGCCGATCTTTTGTGGGATGAAGCCGCCGGGCGGGCCGCCGGGGTAAGGCTGGTGGACCAGGGGCGCGACCGGGAAGGGCAGCCGCAGCGTAACTTTTTGCCCGGCGAGACCATCCGCGCCGATTTTATCCTGCTGGCGGAAGGCTGCGATGGCCTGCTCAGCGAAAAATTTATTGCCAAAGCCGGGTTGCAGCGGGCCGGAGAGCAGCTTTATTCCCTGGGAGTCAAGGAATTGATCCGGGTCAGCGACCAGCAGTACGCCAAATTCGGCATGCACCGGGTGGTGCATGCCATGGGATTTCCGCTCTGGACCCCGCTGAGCGGCCCCGATGTTTTCGGCGGCGGCATCATGTATCCCATGGGCGATAACCGGATCGCTGTGGGGATTATCGCCGGACTGGATTACCACTACCACGATTTCAATCCCCAGAACGCCCTGGCCCTGTTTAAGGAGCATCATTACGTCAGGCAGTTCATCGAAGGTGGCACCCTGGTGGAGGCTGGAGCCAAGATGATTCCCGAAGGGGGTTGGGATGCCGTGCCCCGCTGCCCGGAGAGTGGCAGCATCGGCAAGGGCAACGTGATTCTGCTCGGTGATGCCGCCGGCCTGGTCAACATGCTTAAGATCAAGGGGCTGCACAACGCCATTGAATCGGGGCTGGCCGCCGCCGCGGCTATGGCGTCGGCCCTCGAAACCCCGGAGCAACTGGCGGCAGCGTATACCGCCGAACTGAGCCGGGCCGGGGTGGAGCGGGAAATGGCCGCGGCCCGCAACTTCCGTCAGTGTATTGCCCGCTTTGGCACCACGGCGGGATTGTTGCTGGCCGCCGGTGGCCGATTGCTGCCCCGGTTCAAAGTCGGGCCCGATTACACCCGGATGACAAACGAGGCTTTTCCCCGGCGGGTGCCGACACCATACGACAAAGACACCTTCACGGCCCTGACCCGGACCGGTCACCGGGAAGAAGAACCCTGCCATCTGCTGATCGGTGATGAAGCTCTCTGCCGTGACCGTTGTCTGGCCAGTTTCGGCGGCCCCTGTGTTACCTTCTGTCCCGCCGGAGTGTATGAAAAAATCGGGGGGCTTCCCCGACCGGCCAACCCTTCCAACTGCCTGCACTGCAAGACTTGCCAGCGGAAGTGCCCCTACGACAACATTCGCTGGATGGTGCCGGAAGGGGGTGAAGGTCCGAATTATTCCACCATGTGAAGCAGCGACTGGTCTGGCTTAGCCAAGTGATTGACGACGGGCATTAAATCGAGGAGCGTAAGTAACACGGGCGGATGGAGATTTTCGAGCAGCTTGATATCTGGCGGCTGCTGGCCGGGTTGGGGATTTTTCTCTTCGGCATGTACATGCTGGAGGAATCAATCCGTCAGTTGGCCGGGCGGGCTTTTAAGTCGCTGATCCGGCGCTATACAGGCACCCGCCTGCGGGGGATTGTGGCCGGGGCGGTTAGCACTTCGATCCTGCAGAGTTCTTCGGCGGTTTCCCTGATGGTGCTGGCCTTCACCGGGGCCGGGCTGATGAGCCTGGTCAATGCCCTGGCGGTAATGATCGGGGCCATGGTGGGCACCACCATGACCACCTGGATCGTGGCGGTCTTTGGCTTTAAAATCAAGATCGAGGCATTCGCTCTGCCGATGATCGCCGCTGGCGGTCTGAGCCTGGTCCTGCTGGCCCGTTCGCCGCGCTACGTCAATCTCTGCAAACTGCTGGTCGCCTTCGGTTTTCTTTTCCACGGCCTGGACTTCATGAAGACCAGCGTCGAGGGCCTGGCCGCTGCCATCGACATCGCCGCTCTGCCGGATCTCGGGTTGTGGGTTTACCTGTTGGCCGGCCTGTTGCTGACGGTGATCATGCAGTCATCGTCGGCCACCAACGCCATCACCCTGACCATGCTGTTCACCGGGGTGGTGTACTTCCCCGCCGCCGGGGCGATGATCATCGGAGCCAACGTGGGAACCACGGTAACCGTGCTGATCGCCTCTGTCGGCGGCATCCCGGTGAAAAAACAGGCGGCTTGCGGCCAGTTGATCTATACCACCACCACCGCCCTGGTGGCCTATACGGTATTGCCCGTTCTGGCCTGGCTGGTGCTGGACCTGCTTCGTTTCGCCGACAATCCGGTGCTGGGCCTGGCCCTCTTTCATACCCTCTATAATATTCTGGGCGTGCTGCTTTTCTATCCTCTGATTCCCCGGGTGACCGATTTTGTACGGCGCTGGATTCCCGAGCCGGAACTGCGGCACCTGACCCGTTATATTACCAAAACCAGTCCCGAGGTGCCCGAGGCGGCCATTGAGGCTTTGCGTAAGGAGACCGTCAACCAGGCCCGCTGCAGTATGGATTTTATCCGCATGATTTACGGCATCGATCCCCAGGGTCGTACCCGGGGGCGCAGCACTTACGACGATCTGGAACGCCTGCACGCCGAAATCTTCACCTTCTACGCCAAAATTCAGGCTCAGCAGATGGAAGAAGAGGAGGCCCGCGGGCTGGAGCCTTACATTCGGGCTTCCCGCAGCATCATGAACGCTGCCAAGAATTTATACGAGCAGAATCAAGATTTGGATGAACTGCGGCGGGAGGATCAGGCTTTCATGCAGGACGCCTGGCGTCTCTTTTTAGTCCGGCTGCAAAATATCGGGGAGCTGGTGGATCGCATCGGCGAAGAACCCGATGTTGATCACGCCGCCCTGCTGCAGCAGAGCTTTACCGCCGTGGAAGAAGCGGACAAGAATTTCATCCGGGCCTGTGCGGCGGAAGTGGCCAACAAGCGGCTGCGTGAGTATGAGGTTACGCGTTTGCTGATGAGCAATCGCCTTTTTACCCAGTCCTGCCGGATGCTGGTGTTAAGCCTGCAGAGTTTGAATTTGGCGGCGGTCGCCCCGCAGGAAAAATCCGCCGGGGAAGCCGCCGCCGAGGAGTGATTGGTTACTGCCAGGAGGGGAAATAAATAGTGAGCGAACTCTTGCCCGGCTTTTCTTTCATTTTAACCTTCAGGTCAACACTGCCGGTCCGCAGTCCCAGAGCCAGGGGCAGTTCGCCGCCCTCCTGGTCGAAATGCAGAATCTGGCGAATGGTGGCGATGATACCGTCCAGAACATCGCCGTTGGGGGCGGGCAGCCTGATTTTCTGCTCACCCTTGAGTTCCACCTCAATTTTGCCTTCCTTTTCCTGTTTGAACTTGAGCTTATCGGCCTTTTCGGTAATGCCGTACATAATGGCCAGGGCCAGGTACTTGACGGCATTTTCCTCCGGATCGCTTTCCGGTCCGGCCGCCATTCTGGCCAGCTCGACGGCATAGCCGGTATCCAGGTAGCAGTCGCACATCTCCTGCAGTTTCAGATGCAGATTGGGGTCTTTGATTTGCATGGCCGCCTCCTTTTCGAGTGTTGCTACAACTGTTCAATATTTTTTTTGAGTTGGCCGATTTGCAGCCCCAGCGACACGCACTGTTTCCCTTCCATGCACTGCTGTGCTTCGGGCTCTTCGAGAAAAGTCTTCAACTCGTGATTATCCCTTTTTAAATCAACCACCCAAGCCTGGTTGTCATTGTCGTAATCGACCTTCACCTCGATGCCGCAGGCGCCAATGTCGGGGAATACTTCCTTGATTTTATTGCACAACTCTTCTTTGGTGGTCATCTTATTTCCTCCTGTTGTTTAACAAATAATTTGTTGGGGGGTCTCTTAACGGTAACTTATAGGTTAATAAGAGTGTAGGGGAAACTGATCCTGGCTGTCAATATAGATAAATCTGGCCGCCGGTTGGAGAGGATGGTGGTTTTCGGGGGGATGATAACGGGCGTAAAATGAGTTTGTTGTCAAGCGCTCTGGGGGTGCTGGGGGGGGAGATCAGTTGAACCACCACGTGGTGGGGTTGGGGGGGGATTCGCGTCGGTCCAGGTATTTCAAGCCCTGGGCGCAGCGGATAATCAGCCAGACCATCCAGAACATCACCAGCAGCCAGCCCACCACCACGGTGGCTAGGATCGAGCCCAGCAGGAGGTAGAGCAGGCCGATCCAGAAAGTGCGAATCTGGAAGCGGTAGTGGCTGGCCAGCCAGGCCGGGGCGTCACTGCGGTTGATATAGGCCATGACCACCCCGATGATCGCCGTCAGGCCGATGAAAATCCCCACCAGGTAGAGAATGTAGATGATCTTGGCGGTGGTGGTGCGGGGCTGTTCGGCGTGGGGGTGTATAATCTCGCTCATGATGTCGATTTTCCTTAACCGACGGCCAACTGCAGGGCCTGCATGTCCTGCATGATGAACTGTTGGGTCAGAACTGCCAGCAGCTTGTAAAACTCGGCGGTGGAGCCCTCGATGATCTTTTCGGTGAAGGGTTCGATCCACAGGGCCGGGTGCTGCCCCAGAAAATCTCTTTGCCGTTCAAGAAATTCCGGACCTTGCGTCTGCAGATAACAGTGGCCGAGAAAAAACATGAACTCCAGCTCGGTAGCGATGAAATCCGGCGGCTGGTTGATGTCCTTGCTGGCCTTGAGTCCCACCGCCTGGTAGTGCTCCAGGGCGTTCATGGTGGTATCGCCCATGATCTTGCGCCCCTCTTCCAGGTAAATCGAACCATAGGGTGCCGCCACCAGGGTGTTGGGGCCGACAAAGAGCCGGGCGTGTTCCACCTGGAGGTCGGTGAGGTCTTGTTGCTGCTCCTTGAATTCGGCCAGCAGATCGGCGGCATATGGGGCCAGTTGGGGATAGGTGGCCTCCAGGGTGGCGGGCAGGTTTTCCAGCAGTTCACCCATTTCTTCCGCCGGGGAATAAAATAGGGCGGCAAGGGTCTGGTAGATATAGGCCCGGCGGGCCTGTTGTTCATCGACGGGTCCGGCTTTGGTGGTGGTTTCCGGGTTGCTCATGGTTGGCGGCTCCCAAATGGCAGTTACTCTTTTTTATCTTCGGGTCAATTTAACGCATTCGGTTGTGTTCTTAAAGTGCTTAAGGGCATGTCCTAAAAAAATACCGGAGTGGCTTCTTATGAAACCACTCCGGTATTGGCTGCCGCGTTGCCGCGGCAGGCTGAGGTTGAAAGGTTAGGAAAGGCTTAATTCTCTCTTAAATAAAACACCTTGAGTTTAGTAGCCATAGTTGCGCAGGTATATCACCTTGGGCTTGGTGCCCTGTTCCGGCATTCTCACCTTGCTGGGGTAGCGGGCGATCAACTCGTGGATCGGATCGACGGGGTCATCAAGATCGCCCAGCAGCCGTGCGCCGGCGGGACAGGCTTCGACACATCTGGGCTGCTGGCCCCGGGCCAGGCGGTGGGAACAGAAAGTACATTTTTCCACCAGGCCTTTTTTTCGGATCCCCAGATAATTTTGATTCAGCGCCGGGTTGTAGGTGGGAATGGGCGGCGCTCCCTCCATTCTGGAAGTCAGTTCCCGGCCCGACGAGGTTCCCCCGGGCACCAGAGCCTGGTCATCCTTAAACATGGCGTGGGGCTCGTAACGGTTGAAGCTGATGGCGTCGTAAGGACAGGCCACCATGCAGGCCCGGCACCCCACGCAGCGTTTGGGGTTATGGAGAGTCAGCCCCGTATCCCGGCGTTTGTGCATGGCCCTGGTGGGACATACCCGTGTGCAGGGGGCATTGTCGCAATGGTTGCACTGGTTAAGCTGCACCTCATAGCTAACATTGGGGAACTTGCCGGTGGTTTTGGTCTCATAATTGAGCCATTTTATGCCCTCGGTTACGTTGTTTTCGATTTTGCAGGCAATCAGGCAGGCGCCGCAGCCCATACATTTTTTCAGATCGTGGGTCATCGCATAGTTAGTCACGGTAAATCACCTCCCCTTATATCATTTCAATTCTAACCCGACAGAACCCGCCGTTGCGGGCGGTGGAGCCGGACAGGTGATCCCAGTCGGCATGCATCAGGGTGTTGTTGTTGCCGCCCCGTGGGGTCTTGAGAAACTCCTTGGCGGCGTGCCGACCCATGGCCCAGTGGCCCTGGCCGAAGTATTTTTGCGCCACTCCCGGCCGGACCCCTTCCCAGACTTTAAGCATACAGGTGATGGGCTGGCCGCTGGCGGAAGTGACCCGCACCTGGGATCCATCCCGCAGGTTCAGCCGCTGGGCGTCCACCGGGTTGATTTTGATGACGTCCTCCTGGTCCAGGTCGCCGGGATCCAGGCCCTTGAATTCATAATACCAAGAGCAGTTCTGTGAACGGCCTTCCCGGTTGAAGCGAGACTTGGCATCAATCAGCATCAGCGGAAATTGGCGGGGATCACCTTCGCGTCGCGGCTGGTCGTAATGGGGGATAAAGGCCTTCTCGCCCCGGGCCGAGTACCTGCAGGCCTCCATGACCCGGTCGACACTGACCCCGTGGCGGTCGGCATGGCCCTGCAGCCCGGCCTTCAGGGTTTCGCTGTAAAATTCGAACTTGCCGGTTTCGCCGCCGAATTTGCCGCCCCAGCGCTGCTTGTAGGGATATTTGATGGAGTTCCAGACCCCCTTCTCGACAAAGTCCTGCCAGCCGTTGAGGGTGTCGCCCTGCTTTTCGCCGGTCGGGTCCCAAATATTTTTGGTATAGGACTTCAGGGCGAAAATCGCGAACTCTTCGCCGCTGGTGGGGGCAGCCCCCGTTTCCGGATCCTTGTAGGTCTTATAGTAATTCAGCAGATTGGGAAAACCCTTGTCCGCCAGTTTTTCGGCGATCATCCAGGTGATCTCGGTTTCGTCGTTTTTAACGTCAAAGATCCGCTCGTGTACCGGCTGCTGAATGGAAATATGGGTGTACATCCTGGTCTTCTGGCTGGTATAAGCCCAGCGTTCCATCATGTGCTGGGCCACCGGCAGCACCAGATCGGAGAAGTGGGACATTTCCCCGTAATGGGTGGTGATATGGGCCGAGAAGGGGATCTTGGCCATGGCCCGGTCCCAGCGATCGGTGCCGGTGCAGGAGAAATTGAGGTTGGCGAAGTAGATCAGCGCCACCTTGATGTCGTAAGGATCTTCGGCCAGTACGGCGTCGGCCACCCGGTTGGTGTTCACCCCGCTGCCGGAGCGGCCCCGGGCCAGGTTGGGCCACTCAAGACGACCGCGCTGGTCGATTTTTTCATGTTTGGTGCCTTCTTTGGCCAGGTCATCCTGGAAATCGGCCATGGAGTTGGGACCGTGTTTGGGGCCGCCGGGGGAGCCGCCGGTATGGCCGCCGAAGCTGTCCGGGGCGCCCACTAGACCGGACAGGGCCTGGATGGCCAGGCTGGCATAAGAACCGTTGGGCCACATGGTGGGGCCGTTCCAGACACAGACCCTCGGCGCGGCTTCCGCCATGTCCCGGGCCACTTTGTAGATCTGTTCACGGGCTACCCCGCAGACCTGCTCGGCCCACTCCGGGGTCCGATCCTTGACCTCCAGGTTCCACCATTTCACCAGCCCGTAGGTTTCCTTTTCCTCAAAGGTGTTTTCATCCACCGGGCGACCGGCCACAAAATGGTTTTCGCCATCGGTGAAGTCCCCGACAAAGGGTTTGTACCACAGCCCTTCGGTGAGGATTACGTGGGCCATGGCCAGGGCCAGGGCGCCGTCTTCACCGGGGATCACCGGCAGCCAGTCGTCGGCCTTGGCGCCGGTGGTGGAGAGCCGGGGGTCGACGCAGGCGATCTTGCCCTTTTCCTGGATGCGTCCCAGGGCGTGAATGCTGAAAGGTACCAGGCGGTTGGAAGAGACCGGGTCGCAACCCCAGGCCAGCAGGTAGCGGGTATTAAGCAGGTCGTAGTCCCGGTAGCCCCAGTTGCGCTCGGTGAAGTAGGCCCCGACCTTTTCCGCCTCGGCACAGATGGAACTGTGGGAGATGTTGTTGGGGGAGCCGATGATTTTGGGAAAATGATCATAAAGCAGGTGGTGCATGTGCGAGTAACGTCCCCGCATTACCCATAACTTGTGAGATTCTTTATTCTGGCGCAACTCGATGAGCTGGTCGGCGATCATGTCCGCCGCCTCGTCCCAGGAGATGGGGACAAAACGGGGATCCTCGTTGCGGCCCTTTCGGGGGTTGGTCCGTTTCATCGGGGTTTTGACCCGGTCGGGATCGTAAACCTGCTGGAGCACCAACTGCCCCCGCGGGCAGAGGTTGCCCACCCCGGTCTTGGCGTTGGGGTTGCCCCGCACCCGGATGCCGCGGCCGTTTAAGACGTAAATCTGGGCCGAGCACCAGGTGGTGCAGCCCTGACAGGAAGTACTGACCCAGCGGCCGCCCTCCTGGGTGTCGTTGGGATAGGTGTCCAGCGCCAGAGCCTTGAGGGTGGGCAGGGAATTGCCGATGGCGGCGGCTCCGGCGGCCAGCGCCGATGCTTTTAGAACGTTTCTGCGTGTCGTCTTAATCATTGTATCTAATACCTCCCTCCAGATTATGCCATCTGACCGGCGAAAAGGATTACATGCCGCAACAGGTAACCGCCCAACAGGCTGCATACCGCCGCTATCACTGTTAACTGCATGGTGCCGCGTCCCTGCATCTCTATCCATGCAATCCGGAAGGGGGCCACCAGACCCAGCAGGACAAAGCCAACCCAGAATGTTACCGCGTAGCCGCCCAGCACCACGTTCCGCATGGCCACTTCACCACCGGGAGCCCAGGCCCAGGCCATGATCATCAGGGCGACCACGATGAGCTTGGTGCCGTTCAGGAAAAAATCGCATTTGGACCAGGTATTAATGGCCTCGTGGGAGTCTTCGGGGGCGGTGTAGCATGCCACCAGGGTAGTAATGGCGATACCGGTAGAAAAACCGGAGACGACGAAAAGTACTGGCAGGATCGAGGTGGCCCAGATCACGTTAACGGCCGCCTGCTGGAGCAGCAGGGCGGTGTAAACCGCCACCATGTTGGCCAGAGCAATCCCGCCCCAGGCCAGAAAATTCTGCAGCCCTTCGGGTTTTTTGTAGGGCTCGTTTTGCCGCGCCCACAGCAGGTAAGCGTAAACGATGCAGACGGGAGTGTAAATGCCCAGCAGAAAGACACCGATGGACATTACGGAAGAGGGATTGGGATAAACCATCAGCTTCCAGAAGGTGTAGGGCATGCCCAGGTCATAAATCAGCAGAATCAGACCCAGGATAATCGGTACAGGTGCGATGTAGGCAGCGATGCGGGCAAAATGGCGGTACTTCTCACCCCCGTAAAGGTCTGAAAACGCCGCCACGGCAAACGCGCCAGCGGATAGTCCACCGAAAAACAGGTAGATGGCGATCCATATCGGCCAAGCAATAAAGTCTTCCACGGTCTTCTCTCCTTTATTGATGTTGTTGATTGTCGTCCCCGGTCTGACGTTTATTAGCCGGATAACGCGAAATGCACGATTGCCTGTTTCTCCATTCACCTCCCTGATGTTTGAAGTTGTTTTTTACGTTGATGGCGGTTTGAGGTAAATATCCAGCCACCACCGAGTTGCCCGTTTGAGATTCCCATGACAGCCATCTTAGAATGGAAAGGCCAAAAAAAAAGCCGGGCTTTACCTGATTTTTGTGTAGGGTTTTGGCTTACTGTAGGTCTTTACCTGACAAAAGGTGAGAAGGTGAGAAGGTGGGAAGGGGAGAAGGGGAGAAGAGACCGCCGTGGCAGGTGTACGCCTGTGGCCGGATTGGTTTGATCAGCTTTTAAGCAGGCCCAGATCCATGATCAGTTTGACCAGTTCGGCTTTGTTGCCCAGCCCCAGTTTGGTCATGGCCCGGCTCCGGTAAGTGGTGACGGTTTTGTCGCTGACAAAGTAGCGCGCGGCAATCTCCCGGCTGGTGTGGCCCTGGGCTACCGCCAGCATCACCTGCTGTTCGCGCTGGCTTAATGAATGCCAGAGTTGGGCACGGTGATCCGGTGTTTCCTGATCTTCCTGGGGGTCTGTCCGGCCGCCGTCGCCGCCGACAAACTCCAGGAGCATGGAGGGGTGTACGTACACCTCGCCGCGCTGGACGGTGCGGATGGCGTACAGCAGGTCGGCATCCAGCCCCTTTTTCAGCACGAACCCCCGGGCGCCGGCGTTCATCGCCAGTTGCAGATAACGCTGGTTTTCATGCATGGTCAGCATGATCACCCGGCTGTCGGGGCTGACCTCCAGCAGTTGTGGCAGCAGATCGATGCCGCTGGTATCGTTTAGAGTGATATCCAGCAGGATAATGTCCGGCTGCAGTTTTTTCGCCAGTTCCAAGGCGCTTGGCGCCCGGTCGGTCTGGCCCACCACCTCCAGGTCAGCCTCGGCGTTGAGCAGCATGCCAAGGCCGGACAGCAGCAAGGGATGATCATCCACCACCAGAATGGTGGTAGGTCGCGGGTCAGTCATTGGTTTGTTCCGTTGGTTGGATTGCGGTTTGACCGGGCATCAGCGGCAGGGCAAAAACCACCATGGTGCCCTGGCCCGGCTCCGAGTCGATGTGCAAGGTGCCGTTCAACAGTTGCGCTCTTTCCATCATGCCGTAGAGCCCCAGACGATCGGTGCTGGTGATGATCTCCGGGTTAAACCCCTGGCCGTCGTCTTCCACCACCCCGCGGATTTGGTTCTGCTGCCGTTCCAGCAGAACCTTGATTTCATTGGCCCGGGCATGGCGGATGGCGTTTAGAACCGCCTCCTGGACAATGCGATAAACACAGGTTTCCGTGGCGCTATCCGGGCGCTGCTGGCCGAACCCGACCATGGTCAGCTGCACCGGCAATTGGTGGCGCCGACGGGTATCGTTGACAAACACCTCCAGAGCCGGGGCCAGTCCCATGTCGTCCAGCACACTGGGGCGCAGGGTGACGGCCAGGTTGTGCAGGGCGCTCATTTCCGTGGTGATCGCCTGTTTCAACGAGACGATACGCCGTTTGATCTCCTCCTCCTTGGCGCTGTTTTCCAGCATTTTCAACTCCACCATGATCGAGGCCAGGGTCTGCCCGGTTTGGTCATGCAACTCGCGGGCGATTCTTTTACGTTCCCCTTCCTGGCCGGCGATGACCTTCTGGAGAAAGTCCCGGCGGATCTTTTCTTTTTCCCGGCGGTTCTCTTCGGCCAGGGCCAGTTGTTTGACCATGTCGTTAAAAGCCCGGGTCAGGGCACCCACCTCATCGCTGGTACTTTTTTCCAGAGTGATGCGGTAGTCGCCTTCGTTGACCGCCCGGGTGGCGGTGAGCAGGCTGTTGATGGGGCGGGTGATCAGCCAGGTAAGGTAAACCGATAGCAGCAGGCCGACTAGCACCACCCACAAAGAGTTCCAGACGAAGTTGTGGAGAAACTGGTTGATCTGCTGGCGGAAGGCGTTTTCCCGTACGCCGACCCGAACCCTGCCTTCATCGCCCTGCATGATGGGCGTCCCGGTTTCCCAGACCATCCCTTCGGTGGTGGGAATCAGGCGCAGGCTCATTTCCGTCGTCGGCTCACTGTGCAGGCGGTAAAACTGCAGCAGCTCCCGGGGGAAACCGCCGCCGAAGGTGTGGGCCACGACTTGCCCGGCCCGGTCGCTGATCACCACGTAGCGTAGGTCGGGCCGGTTGCGGACGGTGTTTTTGAGGTTTTCGGTCAGCCCGTAGAGGTCGTTGATCAACAGGTAATCCGGGGCCTGGTGGGCCAGTTCCATGGCGATGGAATGGCCTTCCTTCTCCAGCAGGTCGTGCATGTTGCGCAGCAGGGTACCGTAAATCAGGTAGAGGCTGGTGACGGCAAAGAGGAAGATGATCCCCAGGACCATGCCCATGATCTTGAGCCGCAGGGGGATTCCCAGCAGCCAGTAGCTTGCCCGGTGCAACATGCGGTGCAGTATTTTGTTTTTTTGGCGGTTGGCCATCTTAGTGATACATCTCCAGATCGCCGGGCACGAAACGTTCCATGCCCAGCCCGGCCAGAATCGCTGCCCCGTCCGGATCGCGGTGCAGGTTGAGAAAGAAATCGCGCAGCAACTTTTTTTGGTCCGGGTCAAAGCCGGGGGGGACCACCACCGGGGGGATTCCGAACTCCCGGGAGATATGGAGGATGCGGAATTTGTCTTTAAGTTCAGGATTGGCCCGCAGGGCGTGGTTGAAGACGATGCGGTCCACCGAGGCGCCGTCCACCACGCCGTCAAGCACGGCGGCAATGGAGCGATCGTGACTGTAGGTGAAAATGAACCGGCCGAAAAAGTCCTCCGCCGACATACCTCTGGCCTGGATCACCGACATGGGATAATCATACCCGGTGTTGGACATGGGATCGGTGAAGGCAAAAACCCTGCCCCGCAGGTCATCCAGCGTTTTGATGCGGGAGTTGGCGGCGGTGATGAACATCCCCTGGTAGGTGACCTTGCCTTCCACCTGGGGCACCACCAGCAGCTCCATGGTGCCTTCTTCCAGGCCGGAGATAAACGGGCCGGTGCAGACAAAGGCCACGTCCACCAGGCCCTGGGCCAGCAGTTCGTTGACCTCCTGGTAGGTGCGCCGCTGCACCAACTGCACCGGCTTGCCCAATTGCTGTTCCATGTAAGCCTGCAGCGGCCGGTAGGAGTAGACCGTGCCCTGGGGGGAGATAATCGCCGCCACCGCCAGCTTCAAGGATTCAAAGGGCTGTTCGGCGGCAGGTTCGGGCAGATTAATAAGGTCATCCAGGTTGATTCTGGCGCTTTCCGTTTGCTGGTCCGGCTGCTCGCGGGCGCAGCCGGTAAAGCCCAGCAGCAGGGACCAGCAGACCAGCACCAGTAGTATTAACCATGGTTTTGCCAGCCGGTCACTGATCATGGTCGTTCTCCGTTAGCGGACGCTGATGGGGTAACGTTTCTGTTGCCACTCGGGAAACCCCGCCCGGTAGGTAAAAACATTTTTGTAGCCGGCCTGTTGCGCCGCACCTGCGGCAGCTGGAGCCAGGCCTCAGTCGTAGCCCCGGCAGTAAAAGACCACCGGAGTTTCCTTGTTTTCCGGCAGGTGCGCGGCGATTTGCTCAAATTGGCTGGAAGGGATGTTGATGGCGCCGCTGATGTGGCCCTGGCGGTATTCCTGGGCGGTTCTGGTGTCCACCACCACGATTTTACGGGGCTGGTCAAGCCGCTGTTTCAACTCTTCGGTGGTCAGGTCGCTGATCCAGGCCCGGGCGCCGGCGGTGGCGGCCAGCAGCAGGCAGCCCAGGCAGATCAGCAGGGTGGTAAAAATTTTACAACGCATTGCTTTCTTGCTCCTCTGTTTTGAATGTGGCTGGCGGTTTGCCGTGCCATGGTTTAAGCTTGCGCCAAGCTCCCTTGGGTGACACGGCGACAGCCGCCAAGATTGGGATAACTGCCAGGATGGCAAAAGGGAGCCGGCAGAATGCTATTCAATCAGGCTGCGCATGTCAATCGGAAAGGGACCGGGGCGGGGGTGTTGGGACCGCCGGAGGAGGGAGCGGATGGGCCTTTGGCGGTGGTGGAAAAAATGGCGGCGAGCCCGATTGTTGCGCCGTCATGTGCTCCCCGATGAAGTGTGGGCCGCCGCCCTTCGGCATCCGCCGGAACTGTTTGCCGGTTTGGCGGCCGAGGAATTTACCCGCCTGCGACAGTGGGTCACCCTTTTTCTGGTGGAAAAACAATTTTACGGGGCGCGTGGCTGGCAACTTACCCCGGCCATGGAAGCCGCCATCGCTGCCCAGGCCTGTATGCCCATTTTGAACCTGGACCTGGACTGCTACGCCGGCTGGCGTTCCATCGTGGTGTATGAGGACACCTTTGTCGCTCCCCGGGAAGAGACCGACGAGGACGGCATCGTCCACAGCGGCAGCGAAATTCTGGCCGGCGAGGCTTGGGCGGCAGGGCCGGTGGTGCTTTCCTGGGCCGATTGCGCCCCCGGCAGCTACCCGCACGGACCGGCGAGTAATGTGGTGATTCACGAATTTGCCCACAAGCTCGATATGCTCAACGGCGCGGCCAACGGCTTGCCGCCGTTGCCCCGGGGGATGAGCCGGGCCGCCTGGGCGGCAGCTTTGGGCGGCGGCTATGAGCAGTTGCGAGCGGCGCTGGGGCACGGGGTAGAGCCGCTGCTGGACGAGTACGCGGCTGAAGACCCGGCCGAGTTTTTCGCCGTGGTCAGCGAATATTTTTTCATGGCTCCACTCCATCTACAACATCACTTGCCGGCGGTTTACGACCAGCTTGCCCTCTATTACCATCAGGATCCGGCGGCTCGTCGGCAAAAAATCTGAAAAAACGAAGTAACTGTCCAGCAGCACCCCCTCTTGCGGCGATCAGGTCGGCTTGAGTACTTGATGTACGCTACGCCGACCTGCTTACCGCAACCTGGGGCACTGCTGAACAGTTACTGGCTAGAATGAGCTGGATAGTTACAAAACGAAAAATCAAAAATCATCGGCGGCCAGGCACAAGTCCAGGTAAATTTCCCCGGCTTTGATTACCTCGCCCAGGGTGGTGTGTTCTTCCGAAGTATGGGCTACCTCCAGGGCGCCGGGACCCAGTATCACCGGCTTGATGCCGGCCTGGTGAAACAGGTTGCCATCGGAGTGGGAGCGGAAGGCATCGCAACGCCAGGGCAGTTGCCGGTGGCGGTAAATTTCCTGCAGTCGCCGGGCCAGAGGATTGTCCAACTCCAGGCTGTAGCCGGGGGCGGCCAGGTTGCAGGTCAATTCCAGGTTCAGGTCGGGAATCAGGGTGTTGGCTTCGTCGGCCCGTTGTCGCAGCACCTGCTCCACTTCCGCCGGATCGGTGTGGGGCGGCAGGTGCAGGTCGATCCAGGTCTCGCAGTGGTCCGGCACCACAAAACCGGCCCGGCTGGAGGTCATCTCCCGGATGGAATAGACGATGGAAGAGCTGCCGCGATCGAAAAGGGGATCGCGCCCCAGGTGCAGCAGCACCCGCAGCATGGACTCCACGGCGTTGTGCCCCAGTTCGGGCAGTGAAGAATGGGTACGCCGGCCCCGGGTGAGCAGATAGGCCTCAAGGTAACCGTAATGGGCAAAGTTGGGGGCCAGGCCGGTGGGCTCGCCGATCACCACCCAGGGCGGTGGCGAGGCCCGGCAGGATTCGATAAAGGCGGCACTGCCTTCCCCGTTTTCTTCCTCGCCCACCACCAGCAGCAATCCCACCGGCGGCCGCCGGGCCGGCGGCAGATCGCGGGCCAGGGTCAGAAAGGCCTCCACCATGGCGGCGCATCCCCCCTTCATATCGGCGCTGCCCAGGCCGTAAATCAGACCGTCTTCCTCCCGGGCTTCGTATTCGTCCAGATCCCGGGCGGCCACGGTGTCCACATGGCCCACCAGATAAAATTCCGGCTCCCGCGGGCCCAGGGGGACCACCAGGTTGTAGCGATCTTCTTCCACCTCCTGGCGCTGTACAGCCAGTCCGGCTCCGCTTAACACTTCTTCCAGGTAAAGCTGGATATCCTCCTCCTTGCCGGAGGGAGAATAGATGTCAATCAGGGTTCGAAGCAGTTCATCCAGGTGCTGGTGGTCCAGGGCCGGCCAGGCCGGTGACGGGTCATGATTTGGCGGCATTTTTCTTCTTCTTTTTTCTTCTCTTTTTGGGGGTGGCGAGGTTCAGGGTCATGTAAACGTGTTGCTGAGGATGGTCAAAACCCAGCTTGCTGAAAAAGTGGATAGCGGCTTCGTTGTCAGCGGAGGTGTCGATGATGATCATCCGCACCCCCTGGGCCTGCATTCGCCGTTTCATTTCCCGGAACAGGCGTTCGCCCACCCGCAGTTTCTGGGCCCGGGGACAGACCCCCAGCCACACCAGATAGCCATATTTCCAGGCCGAATGCTGTTTCTCCACCGTGGTGCCCAGGGCAAAGCCCACGGTCCGGTCGGCGCTTTCCGCCACCAGGCAGAGCTGGGAATCGGTATTGAACATGGAGGTCACTTCGTATTCATCCCAGGTCCGGTAGAGGCTCGGCGAGTATTCGGCGGTGAAAACAGTTTCGCCGATATGAAAAACTTCGGCCAGGTCGTCGATGGTCATTTCCCGGATACACAGGGAGCTTTTGCTGTTGAGTTGGCTGCAGACGGTCATGTTGGTCAAGATTTGCTGTTTTATCAGTGGTGTAGGTAGAAGTGAAGCGGTTGCCGCCGGGGTTGACAGGCCCCAATCTAACACGATGCCGTGCTTGGTGGAAGTTTATAATCAAGCTGTAGAGGCGGCGGCTTTTTTGCGTGGTGCTGCTTGGCCGATTATGCTTGAAATGTTACGGTGCGGGTGAGCATATTAGGCGAGGGGGTCAATGGGATGTCGATTGACGAAGAAAATAAACCGGACCAGAGTGCGGCGACACCCGTAGAGATGTCATCCGGAGAGGCGGTACCGCCGTTTCTGATCCGGGTCCGGGCCGACCGGATGGCGGTGGATCTGGAGGTCCGCGACCCGCTGGTACCGGGGCAGGAACTGCGGCTGGAGCAGATCAAAGAGGAACTGGCGCAGCGGAAGATCGTCTTTGGTTTTGACGACCGGAGCCTGGCCGCCGCTCTGCTGGAGCTGGCCGGTCAGCCCCAGGGAGTGGGAGTGGTCCGGTTGGCCGACGGCCAGGCACCGGTGGATGGCGGTCGCGGCAGCCTTGAGTACCTGGTGGGTTCCGCGGCGGTCGGTGGGGATTCGGCAACTTTCGACCTGGTGCGTCCCGGTCAGGTGCTGGTACGCAGGATCAAGGCGGCGGCCGGGACCCCCGGGCGCGATGTGTTCGGGGAGGAGATTCCGGCCCGGGAGGGCCAGGAACCGTCCCTGGCGTTGGGCGAAAATGTTCGGCTGGCTGGCGACGATGGTCGCCAATACCAGGCCGAGATTTACGGCCGGGCCAAGGTGAACGGAGGCCGGATTGCGGTGGAGCCGCTGGTGGAAGTTTCCGCCGACGGCATGAGCGCCTGGCTGCCGATTTATCCGCGCCTGGCCGACAACGGGGCGCTCGAGTATGAACATCTGGAGCACAGCCTGCAGGCGGCCGGCGTGATCCATGGCATCCGGGAAGAGGCTTTGCGGGGAGCCCTGGAGCAGCAGACCGTGGTGCCTCGGATGCTGGCGGCCCGAGGAGATGAGCCGGTAGATGGCCGGGACGCCAAAGTCCGTTTTGAATTTTATCTCAATGACGACGATCCCCTGCGGGTAGATGCGGCTCGTCGGGACAGGGGCCTGCCGCCGGGGCCGGTGCGCAAAACTTTGCGTCTGAAAGGAGAAATTCTGGCGGTAAAAACGCCGTCGGCGGCAGCGATTCCCGGTCGTAAGGTGACCGGGGAAATGATCGCCGGCCGCGAAGGCCGCGATTTTTTACTGCAGTCGGGAGAAAACGTGGCGGTGGCCGACGATGCCCTGGTGTTTTCGGTGGTCGAAGAGCTGGCGGCCGGTTACCCGGATTACCAGGACGGCGCCATTTCCGTCGGTGATCCCCTGCTGGTAAGCGAAGATGCCATGGCCGCCTACCTGGAGATTCATCCGCCGGACCGGACCGGTCGCGGGCTCAACGGGGAGCTGATCCTGCAACTGATGGCCGCCCATGGGGTCACCCGCGGCCTGCGCAAGCGGCACATTCGCCGGGCGGTGGAGTTTGCCGCCACTCATCGGCGGGTGTTGCCCAAAGTTATGGTGGCTCGGGGCCGGCCACCGGAAGATGGCCGGGATGCGGTTATTGAAATGCTGGTGCAGGCCGGCAAACAACCCGGCCGCCTTGTTGCGCCCACGGAAAACATGGATTTCCGGGAGCGCAACGCCATCAGTTCGGTGCGCCGGGGCGATCTGCTGGCCCGCAGAACGCCGCCGGAGCCCGGGGTGGAAGGTTGGACGGTGCGGGGTGAACCCATTGCGGCCAAACCCGGAGCCGATGTGCAGTTCCAACCCCAGCCCAACGTGGTGATCAGCGAGGATGGCCGGGAACTGCAGGCCGGGCTGGACGGCATGCTCACGGTGCTGGCCCCCAACAAAATCGCGGTATTCGAAGTTTTTGAGGTGCAGGGGGATGTGGACTACCGGGTGGGCAACCTGGATATGGTCGGCGCCTTGCTGATTGGCGGCTGGGTCCGGCCCGGTTTTACGGTCCGGGCCAGTGGCGATATCCGGGTGGGTGGTGGCGTTGAGGATGCCAAGCTGATCGCCGGGGCCAATGTGGAAATCAACGGTGGCATGGTCTCCCGGGGCAAGGGCAAAATCAAGGCCGAACTGGATGTCGTCGCCCGTTTTCTGGAGTGGACCAGGGTGCAGGCCGGTGGTAATATTGTAATCCATGATCAGGTTATGCGCAGTCAGGTCTTTGCCGGTGGTACTCTCACCGTCACCGCTGGCAAGGGTAGAATCCGGGGAGGGGTGTGCTCGGCGATCCAGGGGATCGTGGCCAATGAAATTGGCTCTCCGGCCGGGGTCAGAACGGTGGTGATGGCCGGTGCCAATCCGTCTCTGCGGCGGCGGCTGCTGCGGGTCGATCGGCAGATGGCCGCGTATGCCCGGCAACGGGCCAAGATGGACATGGTGTTGGGGCGCTACTTGAAGCATGGGCGGGGCAGCAGTCTGCCGCCGGAAGTGCAGCGCAAGCTTTCCCTGCTGGCCAAGCAGCGGCGGGCCACCGCGCAGGCGGAAACACAACTGGCTCGCCCCCGAGAGGAGATGGCTCGGGAACTGGCCGCCATTGATTTGCGTAAAATCAAAATTGTCGCCCAAAAAGCAGTTTATGCCGGAACCATGGTGATTATTGGTCGGAGTCGGTATAAAGTGCGGGAAGACCTGCTGCGGCCGGTTACCTTCATGGTGGATCCGGCCGGAGGAGAGATCAAAGAGCCGTAAGCGATCCACGGGGCACCACCGTGACCGCTTACTCCGTGGATCCTATGGTCAGTTGCAGAGAGCCGAATGAGCCGGCGGTCGGCCGGGATTGGGCGGTGTTGAATACCCGTTGCCAAAGAAGATAAAACAGGAGGATGAGGGTGATTGATATCAAAAAGCTGCGGGTTCGGGATTTGATGCAGACCCGGGTGCAGACCATTGAAAGAACCGCCACTCTGGCGGAAGCGGCCCGCTGGATGGCGGATAACAACTGTTCCAGCCCGATTGTGCTGCCGCTGGATGACAGTGATGCCTACGGGATTGTCACTCGCAAGGATATTCTGAACATCATGGTCATGGAGGTACACGACGAATTTGTTTCCCAACTCGGGGATATCATGACCAAGCCGGCGATCACCGTCGGATCGGCCCTGTCGTTGGAAAATTGCCTGTTGCTGATGCGCAGTACCGGCACCCGCCGTCTGCCGGTGGTGGATGGTGACAAACTGGTGGGGATGATCAGCACCACCGATATCTTTAAACGCCTGGTCCGGGAGTTGGGCTAGGTTGGGGCAGGGAGACCGTATGAGCCCGAAACAGCAAGGCCTTGACGATATTTTAGCCAACGAGGTCAAACAGGAAATCGCCGGTCGTTATTTCGGCTTTCGTAAGTTGATTGAAGAAGACACTCTGGATTATACGCAAAAGGTCCGCCGGCATTCGGTGGTCCTGGAAAAACGGATCAGCTTTGATCTGATCCGAATTTATCTGTTGCTGGGCCGGGAAGAGTTTATTCAACGGTTTCTTGATCTCACCGGCTTGCAGGAAAGACTTTTTTTCGACCCCTACCTGCTGGAATCCCCCACCATCCGTGAACGGGTTTTTGAGTGTCAGCGCTTTAAAGGGTGGACCAGAAAGGGGCGGTTTGTCCGTTATTCTCTTACCTGCTACGATAACCTGGCCTTTCACGTCAAGGTGTATCGCCGCAGACTGCAGGAGTTGGCCGACGACCAGCACAACATCAAGGCTACCATCGAGGCCTTTTATGAGCAGAACAATATCAGCGCCATCATGGCCTTTCTGCGTTCTCTGGGGGAGGATCATTCCACCGGGACCATGCAGGGCGAAAAAGAGATCGGTCTGGTCCAGGGGCTGGATGATAAGCTGAAGATCACTCCCCCCGCCCCCCTTGAGCAGATGTTACCCATAATCAACCCTTTGCCCCCATTGAGCGAGGTTAAACGCCCTTTAAAGCGCCTCTTTAATCAAGCTTTTCGTTTGCAAACGCCTGAAATTCTAGAACTTTTCGATTCTTACAGCACCCCTTGTCCGGAGCGGGATTATGTGCTGAAGACTTGAGCGCTGCGGCTTCGACCCCCCTGGAAAACATATGTTTTTCCCTGGGCGGTTGCTTGACCCCGGAGCGTCGGCTTGTTAAGTTGGCGCCAACTGTACCAAGGGTAATGCTAACCCGGTGGCCGTCGAGCAATCTTTGGCCGCCGCCGATTCCAGATGCCAGCCGGCAGCGGTGGCTGTCGGCAATCAGGGAGGTTTTTCATGAAAAAACAAAGTTTAATATTGTCGCTGCTGCTGGCGGGTGGTTTAATGCTGGCCGCCGGGGTAGGGTGTCAGCGGGCCGATGACGATGAATTACCCACGGTCGCCCCTAGTGAACAACCAAGTCCCGGAATTTACTCGGCGCCGGAAGAAGAGGCGCCGCCGGCCAGGGAAAGTGAACCTGCCGCACCTTCCTATGGCGTGCCCTCACCTGAACCTGCGGATTCTGTCCCCGCGGAGCCGGCCGGTGGTTACGGGCTGTAGCGGCGGATGAGGGTTGCGTGGCCGGGGCCGCGCAACCAAAACACCTAATGGAGAGCGCATGACCAGATCGCCTTCTGCTTCTGCCGCGGCGGATTCCCGGGCCCTTCTGCGGGCCATCCCCAAAGTTGACGAAGCGGCAGCCTGGCTGGCAGCGGAGGTGGAAGTCGCTGCGGCGGCTGGAGAGATGCAGCCCGTCGTGCCCTCCCGGCTGCTTAAAAATGTGGTACGTGAACTGCTCGATGATTACCGCCGACGGATCCTGGCCGGGGAGCTGCTTACCCCGGCGGCCCTGACCCGGGATCAACTGCTGCCAAGCTTAAAAAAACGGCTAACCGCCCGGCTGCAGCCCAATTTTCGCCCACTGATCAACGCCACCGGCGTGGTGGTGCATACCAACCTCGGTCGCTCTCTGCTGCCGGAGGAGGCCACCGCCAACCTGATGGCAGTGGCCGCCCGCTACTCCAACCTGGAATATGACCTGCAAACCGGCCGCCGGGGCAGCCGCTACTCCCTGGTGGAGGATCTGCTCACCGAACTGACCGGGGCGGAAGCGGCGCTGGTGGTCAATAACAACGCCGCAGCGGTGCTGCTGGTGTTGCAAACCCTGGCCGCCGGCCGCGAAGTGGTCGTTTCCCGGGGGCAGTTGGTGGAAATCGGTGGCTCTTTCCGGATCCCTGAAGTCATGGCCCGTAGCGGCGCCCGCCTGGTGGAGGTGGGGGCCACCAACCGCACCCACCGGCGCGATTACGAGCAGGCCATCGGTGAGGAAACGGCCCTGCTACTCAAAGTTCACACCAGCAACTACCGGATCAGCGGTTTTACCTCCGAGGTGGCGGCAGAAGAGCTGGTAGAATTGGCCCGTGGCTACCGCTTGCCGGTGATGGAAGACCTGGGCAGCGGTTCCCTGCTGGATTTTTCACGTTATGGCCTGACCAGGGAGCCCACCGTCCAGGAGGTGCTGGCGGCCGGGGTCGATGTGGTCACCTTCAGCGGCGATAAACTGCTGGGCGGTCCCCAGGCCGGACTGATTCTGGGCCGCCGGGAACTCATTGAACAGATCAAGAAAAACCCCCTGAACCGGGCGCTGAGGATCGACAAGTTCACCCTGGCCGCCCTGGAGTCGGTGTTGCGTCTTTATTTTGACGAAGAGCAGGCCTGCCGGCAGATTCCCACCCTGCGGATGCTCACCGCTTCTTATGAAGAGATTCGTCGCCGGGCGCAACGGCTGCGCCGCCGGTTAAAAGACCTGCCTGTCGCTCGCTGCGAACTGGAATTGGTTCGGGTAAACTCCCTGGTCGGCGGCGGTGCTCTGCCGGAAATGCCCCTGCCCAGTTGCGCTCTGGCTTTGAAGCCGCGGCAGATAAGCCTCCATCAACTGGAAAAGGCGCTGCGCGCCGCCCCGGTACCGGTGATCGGCCGCACTGAAGATGATCGGCTGCTGCTCGATCTCCGTACCGTGGCCGATAACGAAGTGGTCGAACTGGCGGCTGTTCTGCAAGAGGTGCTGGTCGCCGGGAGTAACGAACAGGTCGCGTAGCGCCGGGAGGGGTAATAATTCGGTGAGCGGGGGAAGGACCGGTGGCCGGTGCTGCGGCATATTGGCTGGGGTTTTCGTTGCCGTTCACCATGGCCAACAGAGTATCGATTTAACGGGCTGTTCGTTTACAGGTTTTCTGATTTTATGATCATGGGGGAGCATGGGGTTTCCGTTTTATAAACAGCAGGCCGATCATTGGCAGGATCCGGTCACCGGCTTGCCCGGCGCGGTGGCCCTGGCGGCGGAACTGGCTGTCTGGACCGGGCAGGCGACTGCTCAGGAGCCCCGGGGAGAGGGAGATTTTCTGTTGCTGCTGGAGGTGTACCCTCAGGCCCGCAATGCCGCTGGCGGGCTCAAGGCCATCCGCCGGGCCGGGGATTACCTGCAGTCGCTGTTTGCTTCTCCCACCCAGCTTTATTCTCTGGGCCTGGGGGTTTTTGGCCTGCTCTGGCCCGGGGTCGGAGCGGATGACGCCAGGCATATGGCGGATATGCTGTTGCGTCGTTTGCAGCGGGAAGATTTTCCCCGGGCCCAGGCCGGCCTGGTTGCCATCGGGCGCGGGGGTCGGCAGAGCGAGACCGAGGTGCTGGCTGAAGCCTGGCAGGCCCTGGCGGTGGCCCGCCGACGTGGGCCTTTCGGATTGTGCGTGGCCGGCAGTGAGCGCATCTTCCCGCCGCCGACGGCCAGTGACCGGGCCAGATTGAATCGACTATGGCGAGGGCGAGACTGTTTTGCCCTGCTGCTGATCCGCCAGGATCAAGTGGCTTTGAGCAATCATTTCAGTAAACGGGCCCGGGCTGCCCTGGGGCCTGAAACCACCGCCCTGTTTCTCAACCAGCGGGAGGTGCTGGTCTATCTGGATGGGGCCGTTGGGGAAGAGGCGGAGGCCTGGTATCAGGATTTCCGCCGGCGGATGCTTACCACCGGCGGCAGCACCTTCTCCGCTGGGATCGCCCTCTATCCCTGTTTAAATTTTCGCAAATCACAGATTCCGGTTAACGCCCGTAAGGCCCTGCGGCATGCCGAACTGCTGGGGCCCGAGTCGGTGGCGGTGTTTAACGCCGTCAGCCTCAATATCAGTGGGGATGCCTATTATAACGAGGGTGATCTGCGTAAGGCGGTGGGTGAATATCGGCTGGGGCTGACCCTGCAACCGGTCAGTGTCAATTTGCTCAACAGTCTGGGGGTGGCCCTGGTGCAGCTCAAACAGGTGCGGCCGGCGCTGGCCGCATTTGAAAAAGCATTGCAGGTTGAACCGGAGAATTTCATGGCCCTTTGTAACCTGGGTTTTGCCCATCTATCGGCGAGCCGGGATGAAGTGGCGACGGATTTCTTTGAACGGGCCCTGGCCGTTGACGGACGTTCCTTTGATCTGCTGCTGCAGTTGGGCAAACTCTATTGCCGGCAGCGGCAATACCGGGCGGCGGTGGAGCTGTTGAACCGCTGCGTGGATGATCCGCAGATCGAAGAGCGGCGCAACGGTGACCTGGCCGCCGCCCATCGCCTGCTTGGGCGCTCCCTGTTGGCCCTGGAGCAGTATGTACCGGCCATGGCGGCGGTACAGAAGGCGTTGGCCTTCAACCCCCGCGATGCCCAGGCCATGAGCCTGTTGGGTGAGTTGTATCTGCACAATGGTGAAGGAGATGACATCGCCCTCTCCCTCTGCCGCCAGGCGGTGGAACTGGATGCCGGGAGGAGTGAGAGTTGGCGGCGGCTGGGCTGGGTGCAATGGCGTCTGGGCCGCCTGAATGAGGCTGCGGTGGCGCTGGAGCGTGGTTTGCGGTTGCACCGTCGTGACCCTTTGGCGATTTCCTGGCTGGGAGAAGTTATGGTCCAGTTGGGGCAGGTTCGCCGGGCCAGGCAACTGCAGGCCCGGGCCCGTCGGCTGTCCGCCGCCGGCTGAAAGCGGGGTGGGTTCGCCTGTCCGTTCCAACAAATTATCACAGAGAAGAGAGAGAATGATGAAAATTACCAGAGCCGGGGTGGTGGATGAACGTCAGCAGTATTCACTGGATAACTTCAAAGCCGGCGACTCCTGGCGGATGTTCCGGATTTTGGGTGAATTTGTCGATGGCTTCGACACCCTCTCCAGCGTTGGCCGGCCGGCGGTGTCGATTTTCGGCTCGGCCCGGACCCCCATGGAGGATAAATATTTTGAGCTGGCCGACCAGATCGCCTACGAGCTGGCCAAGGCCGGTTATGCCGTGATCACCGGCGGCGGCCATGGGATCATGGGGGCGGCCAACCGCGGGGCGGCCAAGGCCGACGGCATTTCCATCGGGCTCAATATTAATCTGCCTTTCGAACAGGAGCCCAACGGCTTTGCCAACGTGCCGCTGAACTTCAAGTACTTTTTTGTCCGCAAGGTGATGTTTATCAAATATTCCATGGCCTTTATCGGCATGCCCGGCGGGTTCGGCACCCTGGATGAGTTGTTTGAATCGCTGACGCTGATGCAGACCAGACGGATCAAGGCCTTCCCGGTGATCCTGGTGGGCAGCGAATTCTGGGGCGGCCTGGTGGACTGGATCAAGGATCAGATGCTGGCCACCGGTAAGATTGATCCCGATGATATGCTTTACTTTCAGGTGATGGATGATCCCGAGGAGGTGGTAAAATATATCAAACGTACCGTGGTCCTGTGAGTAAGGAGGGGCGCCATGCCGTTGCCAGTCCGGCCTTTGTCGACGAGAGGTCTTGAGCCGCTTACCGGAGCAGGTAGCGCAGGGCCTGCAGCGGCGCCGGCTGGCCGTTGATGGTCAATTCTCCCGCCTGATAGTGCAGTTTGAGGCTGACTTCGTCCCGTTCCGGATCGGCGGCCAGGTAGCCCCGCTGCCGCAGGTCCGCCAGTGGGTCAGACGCTGAGAATTCTTCTTCATCGGCAGCGGTGATGCTTTCATCGGCGCCCAGTTCCGGGCTTTTCCGCCAGTACTGATAGTCTTTTAGCAGTGACGCCAGCAGCGGGGCCGGAGCCGCAGCCTCGACGGCCAGTTGTAATCCGGAAAGCAGCATGATCGGATGAAAGGGACGGGCGTCGTCCCGTTGACGGTAGGTCAGTTGCAGACGGCCTTGAGCGTCTCCGTGGGGGGTGGTAAGTCGTAGTTGGTCGATTTCCAGCTCCGGCGATTTAGCCAGCAGCCTGGCCAGGGTCTCCACCAGGCTTTGGGCCGTGGCTGGTGGAATTTCTCGACCGTTGGGCCCCAACAGCAGCCGCCGCCACCAGGGGGTCAGGTTAAACATTTCGCCGGCGGCTTGCCGGTCAAGATTGCGCCAGTGCAGAGTCATCTGCATGGGGCCATGCTGTTCACCGGTGGTTGCCAGGGCGGTAAACTCCAGCTGCTGTGTTGCCTGCAGCGTAACGCCACCGCGGTCGTCCCGCTGTTGCTGGTAGCTAAAACAGAGTTGGAGACCGTGCATCTCCAAAATATGTTGATCGGTGCCGGCCGTCTCATGCTTGGTCAGGGCCAGTCCTGGGGCGTGCAGCTTTCCTTCCATATCTCCAAGATCCAGTGGAAAAACCAGCCTTCCTTCCAGTTCCCGCCAGGTTAAAGTCATGCCGGCCAGGGCTGGCTCTCGTCGCTGGCCGGCGGCCAGCTGAAACCAGACCTCGGCTTGGCCGCCGAAAGTGATGGCCGTGCGGGCGCACAGCCGTTCTTCCGGCTCGCTTCCGGGTACTAACAGCCGTGATTTAACCACCGCCAGCAAAGGCCGGAGGCTGAAACGGCGTGGCTGGTGCAGGCCGGCTCGAGGCAGGGGGCCGTGCCAGAGCTGATGCACTATTTCCTGCGGAGGCTCTTTCAAGGTCGCACTCCCCGGCGGGCTTGGCGATGGCTCCGGGTGTAGACGGGAAATGGCGCGCGAGGAAAAAAGGCCCCGCTGATAGCTCACCAGCTCGAGATGGATTTGGTGCTGGTCGTTGAGGCGAGCAATACTGCGGGTGAAGTGCTCTTCGGTCTTAAGGCCGATGAAGAAGGTCGCGGCGCCGCCGGCCAGCAGAACAATGCCGGCGGCTGGCGGCAGCCATCGGAGGAGCAGCGATTTGCGATTGCGGTCCGGCATGGATATCCTTTTTCGGGTCGGTAGCGCTCTGGTGAAGGCGGACCAAATCTCAGGTTAATTCACTGACGATCAGGCGGATCCGGGTTTCTTGAGCCTCGATGGAGGCGGTCAGACGGAACTGGGTCAGAGCCCGGCGCAGGTTATGCTCCGGGTCGGCCACCTTGAAATAACAGTTGCCGCTCAGGTAGTCATTGAAAAAACGGATTCCCAACTCGAAGCTGATCAGTCGGACGGCATCGTAAAAATAGGCGAAATCACTGTAGGTCAGCAGGGCTCGCATCTCTTCGAAATAGCCAATCAGCAGGGCCCGGGCCAGATCCAGGTCGAACTCAGCCTCATCGGGGTCGGCGGGGTTTTCACCAGCCCGGTTGCAGCAGGAGCGCAGGCAGTCGCCGACATCGTACTGGGTCAGGCCCGGTTTGACGGTGTCCAGGTCGATGAGAGCCAGGGGAAGGTCGCTGTCGTGGGCGAAAAGAATGTTGCTCAGCTTGGGGTCACCGTGGATAACCCGTTCCGGTAGAACACCACGGGCCCGGGCCTGTTCCAGGACGGCGGCGGTGGTGCGGCGGTGTTGGATGAAATTGTGGCAAAAGGAGAGTTCGGCCTCGGGGCCGGTAACCGTCGAGATGGCGGCAACCTCATCATAGGCGCGTACCACGCATGGTGTGACGTGCAGAGTGGGCAGTGGATCGTAGAGCTGGGAGGGGGCTAAGTCATGGATCAGGGCCTGAAAGCGGCCCAAGGCCACGCCGGCGGCTCTGGCCTGCTCTTCTGCAGTGATCCGGGTAAGCACCCGGCTGTTTTCAATGAAATTAAGGGCTCGCCAGCAGGCGTTGTCCCGGTCGTAATGACAGTCCTCTCCGATTCGGGTGGGCAGCAGCCGGATAATTTGCCGACCGGGATCAAGTTTGGTGGTCCGGGCCTTGTGGCTCAGGTGTTCACTGATCCGGCGTAGATTGTTCATCAGTTTTGCCGGTTCGGGGAAAACCACCGGGTTGAGGCGCTGCAACAGAAAGGCCTCGCCGGCATGGCAGCGGACCAGATAACTGTCGTTGATCAGCCCGCAGCCATGCGGTTGCACACTTATGATATTTTCTGGCACCGTAAAAAAGGCGGCGATACCGACGGCGGTCGGTTCTGATCTGGCAAGTGGTTCGGTGTTCACAATTTTTCCTGCTTAACTGTTTGCTAAGACCTTGTCAAGGTCGAGCATCTTTTGTCGTGGGGTTTTGGCCCCGGGCTGGGGCCTGCCTTTGCCGTTCAAGAAAAAAAACGAGCGGCCGATAAGGCGGGCAACATCGGGGTTCTCCACTTATGGAACCCGACTGCGGCGGCGGCGAACTTTCCCCGGCTACCCGGCCTGATTTTTTACCATCGTTCATCAGCCTGCCAAGCTGCTGGGCGTTGACAATTTTTTCAACCAACGGAGGCGGATGAATGCTGCAGTGGGAAATAGATGGGCGTAAACACTGGCTTTGTCGGGAATGCACCCGGATGAACACCCGCGTTTTTCTATACTCGCGGGCCCGCTTGCTGGCGGTGGTGGCAGAAGATGCCAAGCAGTTGTGTGCCAGTTGCGGTCAGGAGGCTGAGCCGTTGGTGTCGGGGGTTGTGCCGATGCGGAACGTCGCGGCGGCTTTCTTTTTCAGCTGGTCCCGGTGGCTAAAGTTGCCGCACCCCAAAACGGTCTGGTTGCAATGCCGGCGCCTGGCTGGGGCGGTGATGGTACTGTTGCCATCGCGGGTGGTGATCGATGGCCGGCGCCGGGCTTTGCGGCGCGCCAAGTAGGATGGCCTTGTAAAAAAACGTCAAGCGGGTTGGCCGGCTGGTTTCAGCGCGGGGCAAAAGTGACAATCAGGTGGCGGCCTTTATCCCGCCATTGCACGGCATTGGCCAAGGTTCGGATGATAAAAATTCCCCGCCCGTTTTCGGCGGTTTTCAGCTCACCCTTAGTAGGGTCGGGCAGGTTGTGGTAGTCGAATCCCGGACCTTTATCCAGTACCTCGAAAGTAAAATTGTGGTTGAAGTGCCAGCGGAAGACAATGGGCTGATTCTGCTTGCGGCGGTTGCCGTGCTTCCAGGCGTTGATGATGGCCTCGGCCATGGCCATGTGAATGTTGCTCGCCAATGCCCCGAAGCCACGTTGGCCGATGGCTTCCACGATCCTGTTCCAGCAGTTGTCCACCACTGCGTCGATATCCCGGAAGTTGCCGGGGTAAACCGTGGCTTCTCCGGCCATCGTTGCCAGTTCTTCTGGGGAAGTGAATGACGGGTTGCCGTCGTGGTTGCTCATATCACGCAAACTCGCCGCTGTCATGCCTTATCTCTTGTCGGCGCCAGTGGTACGGCCGGTATATTGCATGGCCAGCATGGTGACATCGTCGGGGAAACGGATTTGGTTGGAAAATTGCAGCACCTTTTTCGCCAGGTGATCCATGGCCTCCTCGTCGGCGGGGAAGCCAAGCTGGTTAACCATTGTCAACAGACCTTCGCCGCCCAGCATTTCTTCCCGCTGGTTGATGACTTCAGTAAGCCCGTCGGTATAAAACAGCAGGCCATCGCCGGGATTGAGAGGCAGGAAGGTGACTTCGTAGACGTGATCTTCAACCAGCCCCAGGGGCAGGCTGGAGAGTCTGATCTGCCGGCCGCGGCCCCCACGGTACAGAACGAAAGAGGGACTGCCGGCGGCGCACAAAGCCAACGCTTCGGCTCGCAGATCAATGATGCCGAACAGCCCGGTGGCAAAGGATTCACCGTCGCGCACCAAGGAGCAGAGGCTGCGGTTTAATGAACTGACAAAAGTAGCCGGCCGGTCGATGACTTGGCGGTTGTTTTCCCACAAGGAGTGCAGGTGCATGGCATAGAGCCCGGCCGCCGTGCCATGGCCCATGACGTCGGCGATACAAAAGGCGTAACGGTGTTCGTCGAGCCTTTCCATGGTGTAATAATCACCGCCCAGCATGCCGTGGGGCAGGTATTTGACCGCCACCTGCAACCCCGGGGTGTCTCCTTGCGGGGTTTGCATGGAAAGACTTTGGATCTTGCGGGCCCGCTCCTGGTCGTGCACCTCTGCCGAATAATCCCGAAAAATTTCCACCCCGCCGATCACCTCGCCTCGGCCATCGACAATGGGGGAAACGTTGACCATCACCGGCACCCGACGACCGGATTTGTCCTGGGCAAAAACCAGGGAGGGAGAGGCCGAGGCCTTGCCGGTGCGCATGGCCCTGTGCAGAGGGCAGTACTCTTCGCCGCAGAGCTGGTGGCCGTCTTTGTCCACGTGGCACAGGATATTGTCGTAGCAGCTGCGCCCCAGCACCTCTCCCGCCGCCCAGCCGGTGATCTTTTCCGCCGCCTGGTTCCAGTATACGATCCGCCGCCGGCGGTCGGTGACATAGACTCCGTCACTGATGGCCTGGAGGATCTGGGGCGCGGAGTAGGTCAGCGGCGACGCACCGTCGTTGCTCAGGTACCCCGACCTTTTTCCCTGAGGATGCCCAAGGGGATGCTCAAGGGGATGTTCGTGACCGTTATTGTTGATCATTTTATGCGTCGCCTAACTGCTGTTTTCCTGGTTGCCAACCGGTCGGGCCGGGAGTTTGGTGAATCCGAGGGCCGGCCGGCTGATATGATATCCCTGGCCGTAGTCCACGCCCAAGTCCCGGCAGGCATAGAAGATTTTCTCGTCTTCAATGTACTCGGCCACGGTTTTGATGTCCAGTTCCCGGGCCAGGGTCACGATGCTTTTGGTATAGGCCATATAATCACGATCTTCAAGGATATTGCGGATAAACTCCCCTTCAATTTTGAGAAAATCAATGGGGAAGAGCTTGAGGTACTTGAAAGAAGAGTAGCCCGAGCCGAAATCATCGACGGCGAAGCGGAAACCTTCGGCTTTCATCATGGTCACGAATTTTTTCAGCATGGACACATTGCGGATAGTATCCCGCTCGGTGACTTCAAACACCACCCGTTGCGGGTTGATGTCGAACTTTTGGCACAACTTTTGGATCTTGGGGAAAAATTCCGGAAAAATAAAGGATTTGGGGGTGAGGTTGATGAACAGCCGGCCCTGGTATCCCTGGTTGCCCACTGCGGCAAAGGTTTTTTCCATCAGCAGGTGATCGAGCTTATGCAGCAGCCCGATCCGGTCGGCGGCCTGAATAAAGTCGGAGGCGGCAATCATGCTGCCGTCATCGGCGGGAATCCGCATCAGCACCTCGTGGGCCTCGATTTCGCCGGTGGCCAGATCAAGGATGGGCTGAAAATAAGGAACGACACTTTTCTCTTCCAGAGCCTGGTAAACCCGGAAGTTGATCTTGCTTTCCTCTTTGAAAATTTCGGTGATTTCCGCTTCCTGGGGCTCGGCGATGGCGTTTTTGCCCTCGCCTTTGACCTTGTACATCATGTTGTCGGCTACCAGGAAAAGCTCCTTGGCGTTTTTGCCGTGTTCTGGATACATGGCAATGCCCAGCGAGACGGTGGCCTGTACCCTGATTCCTTCCGGGGTCAGTACGCTCATGCCGGAAACTGCCTTAACAATCCGTTCGGCGACGGTTAAGGTCTGCTCCCGGCTGGTTTCCGGCAGCAGCACGGTAAACTCGTCACCGCCGTAGCGGGCGATAAAATCACCGTCCCTTACTGCCTGGCGCAGGGCTTCCGCCAATTGCTGGAGAAAAAGATCGCCGAAGGCGTGACCGTACTGGTCATTGATGGTCTTGAAGTTGTCGATGTCGATGACCATCAGGGCAAAGGGGTAATCGTGGCGCTGGGCTCGGCCCACTTCGTAACCGAGCAGTTCCCAGAACATCCGCTGATTGTGCAGTTGGGTGATGGGGTCGCGGGTGGCGTAATACTCAAGATCTTTGGTGTATTTATAGATGGCTTTAACCGACCCCACCAGGTTGAGCAAGGTGGCCAGCACGCTGTCCAAAACTATGTGGTAGATGGAATCCATCACCATGTTGGACTGCACTCCGATCCCGACGATGCCACCCACCTTGGGGGCGTCAAGAAAAAGCGATTTGGTACGCAGTTCGATGTCTTTGAGATTCAGGTGTTTGGGCAGGGGGACTGGCGAGCCGCAGTCGTGGTGGACGATCCTCACCGCCGGCGAATCGCTGGGCAGTTGGAATTGGTTGTAAAGCTGCTTCTGGATCAGTTTTTCAAATTCATTGCGAGTTTCATGGGAAGGGGCGGCACGCCAGAAGACATCCAGCTCGTATTCGTTTTCACCTTCCTGGAAGAAGGCCATCAGGGCGTAGGTGTCGAGGATATTGTTGATATCAAGCAGCAGTTCTTTCACAAACAGTTGCCAGTCCTGGACCACGTTGGAGGTGATGATGAACTTGTTTAAAATCTTGATCTCAAATTCCAGAATATCCTTGTCCACCGCCACGTTATGCAGGCGCTCGGCCAGTTCACCCACCGCCTGAAAGGCCTGGTTTAACTCGGAAAAACCCACGCTGTTTCGGCTCAGCCGGGAGATGGCGGGCAGGTCGGTAACGGTTTGAATCTCTTCGGTTTTACGCCGGAAATCTTCCACCGTGGCGCTGACCCGGTTGACCACCAAGGTGGTGATGCCCACCACCAGGGCAATGGCCAGACCGCCGTAAAAGAGAAAGATCCACAGGTAGTCGCTGCGCATCCGGCTGACCATTTCCCGGACGCTCTGCCTTACTTCCACGATGCCCAGCACCGAGCCGATTTCAGCGTTGGGGTGACAGGTAAGACAGTTCTGGTCTTCAACGGCCAAAGCGTAGAGGTGTTTGGTGGAGGTATGATTTTCCAGGGTGAACTGGCGGCCATAACCCGGGGCCAGGGCCTGCTCGGTGGCCCGGAAGGGAAATCTTTGTTCAATTTCGCCGTAGA
Organism: Desulfurivibrio dismutans; assembly: GCF_029210385.1. GTDB lineage: Bacteria > Desulfobacterota > Desulfobulbia > Desulfobulbales > Desulfurivibrionaceae > Desulfurivibrio > Desulfurivibrio dismutans. Next base: position 98,447 of record NZ_JARGDQ010000004.1, read on the forward strand.
GTTCGCTGACCAGCGGGCTGCGGTAGACCTTGATCTGGTAGGGGGTGTCGCGATGGGCGGTCTTGATCTCTGCGATTACCGTTTCCAGTTGCTCCCGGCTGATACCGTGGGGCATCAGGCTGCTGATGGTGGTGTAGGTCTGGGCGGCGATGCCTTCGGCGGCGGCTTGGGCCTGCTGGATAAGCAGGCGGTCGTACAGATAAGTGGCGGTTCCCAGCACCACCAGGAAGACCGCCAGGGTCACGCCGATGAAGCGGGAAAAAAGAAAGGCGCGCAGGGAACTGCTGAAGGGTAGCACGATGATTCGTTGCAGAAATTTGTTTTGGGCCAGCATTTTTTCCAGCATTGTACTAAGGACTCCGAAATTCATGCCGTTTTGAATGACCATGGCGGCAGGCACAGAATTGATGTTAATTTTTAGTAAAATTAATTATTGTAAACAGAAGATTACCGGCGCAATGTGGTCTTTGCTCGGCTTTTGGTCAAGTGTTTTTTAAAAAAGAAATGCTGCGTTCCGGGGTGTCTGTGCAGGATGGCGGCCTGCATTAGCTCGGCAAACTTGATTTTGTTTGTTAAGCTGGCCCAGGTGCTGTTGAGGCGAAATTAAAGGTTGATTCTATTCGACTGGGGTTAGGTCGGCAATCGTTAAGAAAAGGCTTGAGGGAGCGTGAGCTGCGAGAATGCATGAAATGTCGCTGGCCTTGAATATCGTCGAGTTGGCCGAAGCGGAGTGCCGGGCCGCCGGCGGAGAGATGATTAGCCGGGTGGAGGTGGAAGTCGGGGCCTTGGCCGGGGTAATGCCCGAGGCGCTGCAGTTCTGTTTTGCCGCCGCCTGCCGCGAAACCATGGCGGAAGGGGCGGAGCTGGAAATCATCACCGTGGCTGGGCGCGGGGAATGCGCCAGCTGTCGGCAGGTCGGGACCATGGCTGAACAGTTTACTCTTTGTTCGGCCTGTGGCGGATTGATGCGCCCTCTGCAGGGGCAGGAACTGCGGCTGGCGGCGATTGTGGTCGATTAGCAACTGTTTGTCGGGCTCCGGGTGATGGTCGGTGAAGATTTAACTGGCTCCAAACGTTGCTTTACTAATGAAGTGCCGGGTGTTCCGGATAAAACGAGGTTGGTGGGTTATGTGTGATGATTGCGGTTGTGGCCCCGGAGCGGAAGGGGTCACCATTACTCGAGCGGGGCAAAAACGGCGGGCCGCAACCATGGACCGGGCCGGGCATGCCCATGATCATGCCGTGGCGGCTGGCGTTGGTCATGAACCAGTACAGGGTCGACGCCTGGAGGTGGCCCGCGAAGTGCTGGCCGGTAATAACGAGCAGGCGGCCCACAACCGGGAGCATTTGCAGGCCCGCCGGGTTGTGGCCCTGAACCTTGTCAGTTCGCCGGGCTCGGGCAAGACCACCATTCTCGAGCAGACCATCCGCCGCCTGGCCGGCGTGCGACCGGTGGCGGTGATCGAAGGCGACCAGCAGACCTTGCTGGATGCCGAGCGGATCGAAAAGACCGGGGTGCCGGTGGTGCAAATCAACACCGGCGCCGGCTGCCATCTCGATGCCGCCATGGTGCACCGGGCGTTGCATGAACTGAAACTTCGGGAAGATTCTCTGCTCTTTATCGAAAATGTCGGCAACCTGGTCTGCCCGGCCATGTTCGACCTCGGCGAGACGGCCAAGGTCGTGATCATAAGTGTCACCGAAGGCGAGGATAAACCCTTGAAATATCCGGCCATGTTTGCCGCTGCCCGCTGGTGCCTGATCAATAAGATTGATCTCCTGCCCCATCTTGATTTTGATCTGGAAAAGTGCCGCGAATATGCCCTCCGGGTCAATCCGGAACTGCAGTTTGTGGCGCTGTCCGCCCGCAGCGGCGAGGGCATGGAAGAATGGCTGGCAGTGCTGGAAGACCTGGCGGCAAAGTGAGCAGGCAACGCTGGTCCCTGGTGGTTGGCGGTCTGGTGCAGGGAGTGGGATTCCGACCATTTGTTTATCGCCTGGCCCAGCAGTATTCCCTGGTCGGCCGGGTGTGCAACAATGCCGCCGGGGTGGAGATCGAGCTGGAAGGGCCAGAAAACCGGTTGGCCGCGTTTCTTCGGGATCTGGAGCGAAAAACGCCGCCAGCGGCCATTATCGAGCGGCTGGAAAGCCGGGAATTGGCCTTGGCCGGCGACGATGAATTTGTTATTGCCGATTCCGCCGCCGGCTCCCCCCCCACGGCCGGAGTGGTGCCCGACCTGGCACTTTGTGCCGATTGTTGGCGGGAACTGGAGGATCCGGCCGATCACCGTTACCTTTATCCCTTTATCAACTGCACCAATTGCGGCCCCCGTTATACCATAATTGAACAAATCCCTTATGACCGGCCCCATACCAGCATGCGGGCCTTTACCATGTGTTCGCGCTGCCAGGCCGAATACGACGATCCGGCCAGCCGCCGCTTCCATGCCCAGCCCAATGCCTGCCCGGTTTGCGGTCCCCGTTTGTCCCTGGTGACGTTAAGCGTAAGTGATCACGAGGCACCGCATCTTGCGGCCCCCCTTGACCGCTTATCCCGTGGCCCCCGTGATCAGTTACCGTTAAGCGACCGTGAACAAAACCAAACGGGAACAGATTCGGGCGGGGCGGAAAATCAAGCTGCCCATATTTTATCGCCGGTTTGGGAAGGCCAGCAGGCCGTGGCCGAGACCCGGCGCCGCCTGCTGGCCGGTGAAATTATTGCGGTCAAGGGTATCGGCGGTTTTCATCTGGCGGTGAATGCCGCCGACCAGGAGGCGCTGTTGCGCCTTCGGCGCCGCAAGGGGCGGCTGGCCAAGCCGCTGGCGGTGATGGTGTGCGATCTGGCAACGGCCCGGCAACTGGTGCATCTGTGTCCGGCTGAGGAGAAATTGCTGCTCTCCCCCGCTCGCCCCATTGTATTGGCGCCCCGCTCCACCACCACCACGCCGCCGGTGGCGGCGGCGGTGGCCCCGGGGCATCACCGTCTGGGTTTGATGCTGGCCTATGCCCCGCTGCATTATTTGCTACTGGGGGATGATTTGCCGGTGCTGGTGATGACCAGCGCCAACCCCGGCGGCGAACCGCTGTGTACCGATAACGACGAGGCCTGCCGCCGCTTGGCGGGCATAGCCGATGCGGTGCTGCTCCATGACCGGGAAATCGTACGCGGCAACGACGATTCGGTGGTGCTGAGCGGGGCTGATGAGCGGGACGGTGCGTTGCCGCCGTTGGTGATCCGCCGGGGCCGGGGCTATGCGCCGGGGTTACTGCCTTTCGCTGAGCAGGGGCCGGCCATTCTGGCCGTCGGGGGCGAACTGAAAAATACCGTCTGCCTGGCCGCCGACGGCCGGGCGGTGGTCAGCCAGCACCTGGGGGACTTGCAGAACCTGGAAAGTTACCGGGTGTTCTGCCAAACCATCGCCGATCTGCGCCGGCTTTTTGCCATTGAGCCGCAAATGGTGGCTCTGGATCTGCATCCCGACTACCTGGCTTCCCGTTGGGCCCGGCAGTGGGCGGCCGAGCGGGGGCTGCCGGTTCTGGCGGTGCAGCACCATCATGCCCATATGGCATCTTGCCTGGCGGAAAATGAACACCATGGCCCGGCTTTGGGCTTGATTTTGGACGGCACCGGTTATGGCCCGGACCACACCATCTGGGGCGGTGAGATCCTGCTGGGCGATCTTGCCGGCTTCAGCCGTTGGGGTCAGCTGGAAACCATGCCCCTGCCCGGCGGTGATCTGGCAATCAGGCAACCCTGGCGTGCCGCCGTGGGGTATCTGTATCAGGCTTTTGGCGGTGAGCCACCGGCTTTGCCCTTCCTGGCCGCCATGGCGGCTGACGGTGTTGACTGGCGGGCGATCTTGCCCATGCTGCGGCAAAATATCAACTCTCCGCGGACCAGTAGTTGCGGTCGCCTCTTTGACGCCGTGGCCGCCATGGCCGGGGGCTGCCGGGAGATCAGCTATGAAGCCCAGGCCGCGGTGGAATTGATGCAGGCTGCCGCCGGTCCGGAGTTGCCTCCCCTGGTAGCAGGGAAGGGGGGGCAAGCTGAAGTAAGCGGCCATGGTTTGCATCCTTTTGCTTATCAATTGCTCCGTGGGGAAGGCCGGCTGATCATCGGTATCAGTCAGTTGATCCGGGAGGTGGCCGCGGCGGTGGCGGCCGGGGCTGGCCGGGCGGAAATAAGTCGCCGTTTTCATGCCACCCTGGTAGATATGTTTACCGCCGCCCTGGTGGCTGCCGCCGAAGAAACCGATATAAAAACGGTGGCCCTTTCCGGGGGGGTGATGCAAAATGAGATTCTGCTGGCCGGGTTAAGGAAAAACCTGGCCGCGGCGGGGCTGACGGTGTTGCTGCCCCGTCGGCTGCCGCCCAATGACGGCGGCCTGGCTTATGGTCAGGCGGTGGCGGCGGCGGCCCAGTGGCAGCAGGTAAACGGCAAATAAAAGTTCAGCAGGGGCGCAGTTTTGATCTTGCCGCCCTGCATGACGGGCAGTTGAACGTGTACCAAGGTAAAAGGGGGTGGCGGCATATGTGTCTGGCGGTACCGGGAAAAGTGGTGGAGATCTTTGAGGAAAACGGCCTGAAGATGGGGCATGTCGACTATGCCGGGGCGATCAGCCGGGCCTGCCTGGAATATGTGCCGGAGATCAAAATCGGGGATTATACCGTGGTCCATGCCGGTTTTGCCCTTTCCATTCTGGATGAAGAGGAGGCGGCCAAGAGTTTTGAGACTTGGCGAGAGCTGCAGGCGGCGGCGGCCCGCGAAGGGGTGGATCTCTTCGGGCGGCCTTTAGGCGATTTTGAAGACCGGGATTGAATGGAGCCGGGCATGCTGAAACACCTGGATGAATACCGCGATCCGGCCCTGGCTCGGCAGCTGCTGGCGGAGATTGCCGCGGTTACCACCCGTCCCTGGGTGATCATGGAGATCTGCGGCGGTCACACCCATGCTATTATCCGCCACGGCCTCGATCTGCTGCTGCCGCCACAGCTTGAACTGGTGCACGGCCCGGGCTGTCCGGTTTGTGTAACCCCGGTGGCCCTGATCGATAAGGCCCTGGCCCTGGCCCGGCGGCCTGAGGTGATTTTTACCAGCTTCGGCGACATGCTGCGGGTGCCTGGCAGCTGTGAGAGTCTGGCCCAGATCCGGGCTCAGGGGGGTGATGTCCGGCCGGTATACTCCCCGTTGGAAGCGGTCAACCTGGCGGCGCGAAACCCGGTGCGGCAGGTGGTTTTTTTCGCTGTCGGTTTTGAAACCACTGCGCCCGGCAACGCCATGGCGGTGCAGCAGGCCGCCCGCCTGGGGCTGGACAACTTCAGCCTGCTGGTCAGTCATGTCCTGGTGCCGCCGGCTGTCGGCGCGCTGCTGGCGTCGCCCGGCAACCGCATCCAGGCCTTTCTGGCCCCGGGTCATGTCTGCACGGTGGAGGGACTGCAGGATTATGAAGCCATGGCCGCCCGGCACCGGGTGCCCATGGTTCCCGCCGGTTTCGAACCGGTGGATATCCTGGCCGCCATTTTGTTGCTGGTGCGCCAACTGGAAGCGGGGCGGGCCCGGGTGGAAAACGAATACCGCCGTTCGGTACGACCCCAGGGAAACCCGGCGGCCCGACAGGCGGTGGCGCAGGTGTTTCAGGTTTGCGATCGTACCTGGCGGGGCCTGGGTGAAATTCCCGCCAGCGGCCTACGGTTGCGGCCGGAATTTGCTGCCTTCGATGCCGAGTGCAAGTTCGCCTTGGGCGAGATCAGGGCCGAGGAATCGCCGCTGTGCATCAGCGGGGCGATCCTGCGGGGAGAACGGAAGCCGCCGGGGTGCCCGGCCTTTGGTAAGGAGTGCACCCCGGCCCATCCCCTTGGGGCCACCATGGTTTCCAGCGAGGGAGCCTGCGCCGCCTATATGCTGGCCAAACGCTGAATGTGCCCGGTCGGGCAAGCGGTTGGCAAGCCGCCGTCGGTAATGTTGCGGCTTTGATTCTGGTAATACTTTGTGGTATTGTTTAACGGGTTGTAATTTCCCGGCATGGTGCCGGCCAGTTGATGGGTGATTGATGTCATTACAGGTGAAACCGGAAAATTTTGGCTGTCCGTTGCCGGCGGCGGATGAGGATACGGTGCAGTTGGCCCATGGCGGCGGCAGCCGGCTGGCCGCCGAGTTGATTGAGCAGACCATGGTGCCGGCCTTTGGCGATCCGGTGCTCTCCCGGTTGGAAGACCAGGCGGTGCTGGAGGCGCAGTTGGACCCCGGTGAACGCCTGGCCTTTACCACCGACTCCTTTGTGGTGGACCCGCTTTTTTTTCCCGGCGGCAGCATCGGTGAGCTGGCGATCAACGGCACCATTAACGACCTGGCCATGGGCGGTGCCCGGCCGCTTTATCTGTCGGTGGCGTTGATCATCGAAGAGGGCTTGCCGCTGGCAACTTTGCACCGGGTGGTCGCGGCCCTGGGGGCGGCTGCCCAAGCCGCCGGAGTGCGGGTGGTTACCGGCGACACCAAGGTGGTGGGGCGGGGGAGCTGTGATAAAATTTTTATCAACACCAGTGGCATCGGGGTGGTGCCGGCCGGTGTTACCCTATCTGCCGCCAACCTGCAGCCCGGGGACAGGATCATCATCTCCGGCACCATGGCCGATCACGGCATGGCCATCATGAGTTGCCGCCAGGGTCTGAGTTTTGCCCAACCATTAACCAGCGATACCGCCGCGTTACATCAGCTTACGGAGGTGATCCTGACCGTCGCCGCTAAGCCTGCCGGCCAGGCGCTGCGGGCCATGCGGGATCCCACCCGGGGTGGGGTGGCGGCGGTGCTGACCGAATTGGCGCGGGCTTCCCGGGTCGGGGTGATGATATCCGAAGAGACCCTGCCGGTGGCCGGGCCGGTAAAAGGGGCCTGCGAGATCCTGGGGATTGATCCGCTCTTTGTGGCCAACGAAGGTAAACTGCTGGCGGTGGTGGCCCCGGAGGCGGCCGAGGAGGTGCTGCGGGCCATGCGAAATCATCCCTTGGGCCGCCAAGCGGCAATCATTGGCGAGGTGACGGCGGCCAACTCCGGTTTGGTGGCGCTGCGCACCGCTTTGGGGCCCGAGCGGGTCATTGATCTGCCCAGCGGTGAACTGTTGCCGAGGATCTGCTGATTCTACCTGTTTCATGGGGTGATCACGACCAATGACTATTAAGACCCGTATAACCCTGATCGGTATCATGGCGGTGGGAGGTCTTGTTTTTTTGCTGTTGGGGATGATGACCACCGAATTTTCCCGTTATCGCCAGCAGCACCTGGTGGTGGAAGAACTGGCCCTTATCAGTGAACTCTCCGCCCTGGTGCATGAGTTGCAGAAGGAACGGGGACTCAGTACCGGCTTTCTGGCTGCCCCGGAAGCCGGTTACCGTGATTCCTTATTGCTCCAGCAGGCCGCAACCGACCGGAAACTGAACGCCCTGCGCCGGGCCGAGGGGGGGCTGGAAGCGCGACTCCAGCAGGAGTTGACCACTTTGCGGCAGCGGATTATGGCCGGTAACGGCGTCTACCCGGAAGACTACCGGCAATATTCCCTCCTGATTCAAAGCCTGCTGGACCAGGTTTGGAGTCAGATCCGTCAGGTGGATTTTGCCGGGCTGAAGGATGATCTTGGGGCCCATAGTCATTTGATGTTTGCCAAAGAATACCTGGGGCGGGTCCGGGCCACCGTCAATCATTGTCTGCGGACGGCGGGCGTAAGCCGGGAGGAAAAGGTGGCGGAGGCGGCGCGGCTGCATGGTCTGTTTGCCGAATATCGGCGTCTTTTCCAGCTTGACGCCGGCGCTGATTGGGCGGAACGACTGGATCAGGTGCTGGGTACCCCGGCGGCCGAGGAGGTCTTCGCGGTCATGCAGGCTACCGCCGCAGGAGAGTTTGCTCCCCTGCAGATCTCCTCCGAGCAGTGGTTTAATCAGGCCACCCGGGTGATCAATGACCTTAAAAAGCTGGAGGATCGTTCACTGGCCCGGCTGGTCAACGAAGGCGAGCAGTTGTTGGACAACCTGCGCCGGCGCCTGCTCTTTTTCACCTTGGGGACTTTGGGCGTCGGCGGCGGTATTCTGCTTTTGGTCCTCTACACCCTGCACGGCATGATCCGCTCCCTCGACCTTCTGTTGGCCGAAATCGGCCAGATTGGCAGCCAGCAAGACTTCGGTCGGCGGCTGCCGGTGCGTGCCCGGGACGAAATGGGGACTATTGCCAGTTCCTTTAACCGATTACTGACCATTGTCGAGCGCCTGTTGCAGGAGAAGGACCACCTGGCCGGGACTGATCAGCTGACCGGCCTGAACAATCGCCGCCGGTTCAAAGAGTTCCTGGACCAGGAACTGACCCGCCACCGCCGTGTTCCCGAGCCTTTATCTTTGATTATTTTCGATATCGACCATTTCAAGCTGGTTAACGATACCCACGGGCATGAGACCGGGGATCTGGTGCTCCGGGAAATGGCGCAGTTGCTGCGGGCCACGATCCGTCGTACCGATACCCCGGCCCGCTGGGGCGGGGAGGAGTTTCTGGTGTTGCTGCCGGCCACCACCGTCGAGGCGGCGGCCGGGCTGGCGGAAAAGCTCCGGCAGGCTATTGCCGGACATGATTTTCCCAATGTTGGCCGGCTTACCGCCAGTTTCGGGGTGGCCGCCCTCCTTGACGGTGAACACGAGGAGAGCGATTTGTTGCGGCGGGTGGATCAGGCCCTCTATCAGGCCAAGCAGCAGGGGCGCAACCGGGCGGTCAGCTGGTCGGGGGCTTAGCCGGCGACCGACCCAGGACCTTGCTGACGACGGCGGCCAGTTCTTCGCGGGTAAAAGGTTTCTGGAGAAAATTGATTTCCTCTCCCTGATCGGGTAGTTCGGCGAATGACTCCACGGGGTGGCCGGACATGAAAAGGAACCGGGTCTGCGGCCGTTTTTGCCGCAATCGGCTGGCCAGTTCCTGGCCGTTCATCCCCGGCATGGCCAGGTCGGTCAGCAACAGGTCAATTTCGCCGGGATGTTCGTCGGCCAGGCGCAGGGCCTCATGCGGGTCGGCGACGGCCAGCACCTGGTAGCCCAGCATGGTCAGCAGATGGTGGCTAAGGTTGAGCAGGGCAACTTCGTCCTCCACCAGCATGATGGTCCTATGACCGGTCGCTTTGAGCAGCTCGGCGGCGGAACCGGTGATAACGGCGTTGTCCGGGGTGGGGCCGCTGAAACGGGGCAGGTGGATGCGGAAAGTACTGCCGTGCCCCGGGCTGCTGAAAACTTCCAGAAACCCCTTGTTCTGCTGAACAATCCCGTAAACCGTGGCCAGCCCCAGGCCGGTGCCTTTGCCCATTTCCTTGGTGGTGTAGAAAGGATCAAAAATGCGGCCCAGGGTTTCGCCATCCATGCCGCAGCCGTTGTCGCGCACCTCCAGGAGGACGTAGCATCCGGGCCGGGCGTCGGGGCAAAAAAGGCAGAACTCTTCGTCAATTTCCACATTCCGGGTGGTAATGGTGATTTCTCCCGGCCCGTCGCCGACGGCGTCGCGGGCATTGACCGCCAGATTGGCCAGGATCTGATCCAGTTGGCCGGGATCCAGGTAGACCGGCCATAGGTCGTCCCCGGGATGCCAGCTCAGGGTGATATGCTCGCCGATCAGCCGGGCCAGCATTTTCAGGGTGCCGTCGATTTCCTCGTTAATGGTCAGCACTTTGGGAATAATGGTCTGCTTGCGGGCAAAGGCCAGCAATTGCCGGACCAGGTCGGCGCTGCGCCGGCCGGCGGCGATTATTTCGCCGATCTCACCCTGCCGGGGATCGTCGGGGGGCAGCCGCAATTGCAGCACCTGGGCATAGCCGATGATCACCGCCAGCATGTTGTTGAAGTCGTGGGCCACGCCGCCGGCCAGCCGCCCCATCGATTCCAGCCGTTGTGATTTTTGCATGGTCTCCCGGATGGCATAGGCTTCGGTCTGGTCGCTGAACACCAGGACCACCCCGGTGATGTTACCCTCTTCATCCCGGATCGGCGCTCCGCTGTCGGCGATGGGCCGTTCGCTGCCGTCACGGGCGACCAGCAGAGTGTGGTTGGCCAGCCCAACCACGGTGCCTTCGCGCAGCACCTTTTGCGCCGGGTTGGCCACGGTGGCTCTGCTTTCCTGGTTGATAATGCAAAAAATCTCCGGCAGTTCCCGCCCCCGGGCCTCGATTTCCGGCCAGCCGGTAAGCTGTTCGGCCACCCGGTTCATGGCCCGCACCCGTCCCCCACGGTCGGTGGTAATGACCGCATCGCCGATGCTGTAGAGGGTGGTGCGAAACTCCTGCATCGCCTCCCGCCGGCTTCTTTCGGTTTGATAGAGCCGGCGAAAAAAATCAGCCTGATGCCGCCGTTGAAGGAAAGCCGTAAAAAGCAGGCCCAGTGCCATGACCAGCCCCAGCAGGGCGGTGCGATAGCGAGCATCGGTGAGGATTTCGGCCTGGGGCATGCTGGTAACCAGCAGCCAGGGGGTATCGGGCACCAACTGCAGGTCGGCCAGCATGGGGGTGCCGTCGCGGTAATGGCCGGCAAATTTACCTTCATGCCGGTAAAATTCGGTCAGCGCCGACGGGGCGACGCCGATGGCGGCAAGGTCGCGCTTCGCCTGTTTTTCCGGGTTGATGGTGCAGTCACACAAGGTGTGCAGTCCTTCGGCATGGGGGTAAATGATAAAGGTGCGGGAGTCGATGCCGGTTTCCGGCCAGTACTGGAGCAGCGGTTCAAAGAAGTCCCGGGCCAGGCTGCGGAGGACAATCAGTACCGGCAGGTGGTCCGGCGCCGCTGCTACCGGGGCCACAACATCAAGATAAATCTCCCGGTCGGTGGCGCGGAAAAAGGGGGAAAGGTTAGCCTCCCCGGCGGCGTGGGTCTCGGCGATGGTCTGTCGAGCGGCCTCAGCCAGGGTCACGTGCTGTCCGGTGGCGGAGAGCATAATTTCACCGTCGGGTCCGACCAGCAGAATGTCGGCATACCCTTGCGCTTTTTGCAGGCGCAAACGGTTTACTACCGCCGAGCGGGCGGCCGCCGGGTCTGCCGGGGCTTGCAGCCAGGCGGCGGCGCTGGCTTCGGCAAACAGGCCCTGGCTCATCCGGGTGACGTCGGAAAGTCGTTCCTGTCGCCACTGCTCAATCTGCCGGGACTTCAGGTTGTTGGTGGCGGCCATGGCCTGGTGGGCGGTGGCCATTTCGGTGGCGGTCTCCTGGCGGTAAAACCAGGCCACAATCAGTACCAGGATGATTAACAGGCCAGCCCAAATGATGGCTTCGCTAATTTTTGGCCGGATTTTTCCGTAGTCCATTACCATTTCATGTCAGGCCGGGTTGTATGTTCACCACCCTCCACACGATCCACCACTCGGTAGCAGGATGATTCAGGTTGTTTGCTAATGGTTTTGTTGGGTTATGGTTGGCAATTGTTGTCAAAAACACTTTATTTGATCGAAACTAAAGGGTTTTATAGCCATAAGCTGGGCGCCATGGTAGCAGTTGGTCAACATTAGTTCAATCATTATCTTGGTCGTCGTCATCCAGGTCACTGAGTGGTGTGATGTTGACCCTGATCGTTTGCGCATCCATGAAACGGTAGGAAACATGGAGCAGATCGCGCCGCAGCAGAGGCGAGGGCTGAAAATAGAGGGGGCGCAATTCGTAGCCTAATACCCCGTCCTGCCGGTCTTTAACGGCGATCAGGCGGGTGCCGTCGAAATGGGGGCTGCAGATGACGAAATCGCGGGCCTGGCTCAAGGCCTCTGGTAGTAGCAGATTTTCGATGAGACGGTACTGGAAGGCGGGTGAGTAGGGCTTGAAAGTGTAGTCTTGGGTGGCCGGCCAGAAAAAAGCGATGGTGTTGGGGTCGTTGGTGTAGTTGCAACCGTGCAGGAGCAGATGGTAGGCGCCTTCCGTCGGGGGATGTTCGACTTTGACGGTGCTCAGCCGGGTGGACGGGGCGCAGGCATGGAGCAGTACGGCGGTCAGGATCAGCGGCAGGAACGAAACACTGAGGCGGTTCATGGGGCTCCTCCGGTTATTGAGGGTGGGTCTTCGCTGAACAGATAGGCCAGTTCTTCCAGGGCCTGCTTGATGGCGTATGGCATGGCTTTGGCATACATGTCCAGCAGAATGATGGCATTGACGGAAGAATCACTTTTAGTGACGCCACGCAGCCGTTTGGCCATGGCGCTGTTGACCTCCTGGATGTTACGGTAGATCTCGTTTAAGCCATCCAGGGCGAAATCAGGTTGCCGTCCTTGCCGGTTGCGGAAATACTGGGTGAGCATATAAGTGGCGGCGGCCCGGTAAATGGTCTCCTCCTCGCTGGCTAGGGGCAGGTGAAATCGGGCCATGGGCTTGAAAAAACGGGTGCGGGGGCAGTCGCTGGCCGCCATCAGCAGGCCCATCAGGGAAGAGACCGCCCGTTGGATTGTGGTTTGCTGGCTGATTTTGCGCTCTTCAGTGATAACTTCCAGGAAAATTTCGTCGTGGGAAAGCAGGTGTTCAAAGTTGCTCACCAGAGGTGCCAGATTAAGAGCGGCTGGGCAGTGCGGGGCTTGCTCCGGGGTCAGGGGGCAGGCGACACACTGGTGTTGTCCCAGCCTGGTCCAGTCCGGTGGCGGATGCGGCTGGTCGCAGAGCAGCCGCATGGTGGGGTCGAAGGCCAGGTCGAAGCTGACCACTTCCGTTTCGCTCAGGCGGAAGCTGTAAGTTATCCGGAAAAGCGGTTCGCTGATCATGGGGCACTATACCGGACAGGTAGTCGATAAGTCCATACCTCTTGGCGTAATTGATCACGGGGCGCTGCAAGAAGCGGTGCCCCGTGATCGTTTATCTCTTGGCCCTTGACATCGGCGGCCCGGTACAACAAGCTGTAAAAAACCACCGGGAGAGAGTCATGAAGATACTGTTGCTGGTTTTTTTTATCCTATGGCTGGCGGGCGCCATTTACGGTCTGACCCGGCGCCCGGCGGCCGGGTTTGCCATTACCGGTCCCTGGCGTCGGGCGGCGGCGCTGGAGTTTTTTTTTGATGTCACCTACGAGCGTGATGGGCATCCGGTCCATGAGCAGCATATTTTGCCGGCCATGCTGGCCGCTGTTGAGCAGGCTGAATACTTTATCATCATCGACCTCTTTCTTTTTAACGATATCGGTGGCGACCAGGTTTTAGGCCCGGAACTCACTTCCCCCGTGGCTCGCCTCACCGAGGCCTTGCTTGTTGCCCGGCGGCGTCGCCCCGAACTGGCGGTGCTTTTTATCTGCGATGAGATCAACACCGGCTACGGATCTTACCCGGAGCCGCATCTGGCGCGGCTAGCCGCCGCCGGCGTGGAGGTGGTGGTGGTGGACCTTGCCCGCCTGCCCGATTCCAACCCGGCTTACTCGGGGCTCTGGCGCCCCCTGTTGCAATGGTTCAAGCCCGGCGGCCGGGGGCGGCTGCCCAATATCTTCGCCGCCGGCGCACCGGGCATGAACCTGGCCTCCTATTTGCGTCTGCTCAACTTTAAGGCCAATCATCGCAAGCTGTTGATCACCGAACAGTTGGCGCTGGTAAGCTCCCGCAACATTCATGATGCCTCGGCCCGGCACAGCAACATCGCCTTTCTGGTCCGGGGGGGGATCATTGCTGATCTGGCCGCCGCTGAAGTGGCCACCGCCCGCTTTTCCGGCCATGATTTTATCCTGCCCCGCGGCACTTTACCGGTCGCTTCACCGTTGGCGCTGGATGACCGGGACGGTGAAGCGGTGGACGACGTTGCGGCCCTGGAGCCGGTGGTGCGGTTGCTCACTGAAAGCGCCATCGGCGAGGCTCTACTGCAGGCGCTTAATGTCACCCGGGCGGGGGACCGGATCTGGGTGGCGCAGTTTTATCTTGCCGACCGGCGGGTCATGGCCGCTCTGGCCGTCGCCGCCCGGCGCGGTGTCGCCGTGCGGTTGCTGCTGGATCCCAGCCGCGACGCTTTTGGCCGTGACAAGCACGGTATTCCCAACCGCAGCTCGGCGGCCTGGCTCAAAGCTCGGGGGGGAGAAAAACTGAGGGTTCGCTGGTACAACACCCGAGGCGAACAGTTTCATGTCAAAATGACCATGATCGAGCGGGCCCCCGCCGACGGGGAGAGGGCCCCGGCCGGCCGGGTCACGATCATTGGCGGCTCCGCCAACCTGACTCGCCGCAACCTGACCGGCTATAACCTGGAGAGCTGCCTGGAAATCAGGGCTGCCGCCACCGCGCCGGTGGCCGTTGCGGTGCACGACTTCTTCCATCGTCTGTGGCATAACCGGGAAGGCTGTTATCTGGTGGATTATGAAAAATACGCTGAACAGCGCCCGTTGAAGGCGGCCTGGGTTGCCTGGCAGGAGTTCAGCGGTATGGGGACCTTCTGATGACTGCCGGCTTGCTGCTGGCCCTGCTTCTGGGCGGCGGCCTGGGGGCAGGGGGGGCCGGCTGGTATTTTCGCCGCCTGCTCCGGCGGGAGCGTCGGGAGAAGCAGCGCCAAATGGAAGCGGCTCTGCGGCGCCAGGTTGATGAAGTGTTCGCGGTTTTTCAGGCCATCGACGGCGGAGTTTATGTGGCGGATATGGATACCCACGAAATTCTAGCTCTCACCGGCCGTGACCGGGGCAGCTTCGACGCCTCGGTGGTGGGCGGGAAATGTTATGAGCAGGCCGGTGCCGGCCGCCCTGGCCCCTGCCTGTTCTGCACCAACCGGATTCTCCTGGACACTGCCGGCCAGCCCGGCCCGCCGGTGATACGCGAGTTTCGCAACCCCTGGAATAACGCCTGGTACCTGGCCATCGGCCGGGCCATTCACTGGTTTGACGGCCGCTTGGTACGGATGGAAATCGCCATCAATATCACCGAACGCAAGCGGGCCGAAGAGGCCCTGCGCCGAAGTGAGCAGAACTTCCGGGAACTGGTGGAAAACTCCCTGGTGGGGATCATGCTGATCCAGGACGGCGAGATAATTTTTCAAAACCCGGAACAGCAGCGCTTGTTGGGGCGACTGCCCCGTTCCTTCAACCTGGAGGAGTTTACGGCGGTTCACCCCGAAGATCGGGGAAAAGTGCGGGAGAGTTACCGTAAGATCAGCGTTGGTCTCGCCCCCCAGGTGGACCTTGATTTTCGGCTTTACACCGGTGGTCGGCTGGATGACACTGCTCTGGTATGGGTCTATTGCCGGGCCCGGCCCATTGATTTTCAGGGCCGCAAGACCGTGCTGATCAGCATGATGGAGATTACCCGCATCAAAGAGCTGGAGCGGTTGCTGCGTCTGCAGGACCGGATGTCTTCCCTGGGCCGGGTGGCCGCCGGCATTGCCCATGAGATTCGCAATCCGCTCTCTGGTATCAATATTTCCCTGGCCACTCTGCGGCAGATCTATGATCAGCCGCAACATCGGGGTAAGGTGGAGGATATTTTCCGCCGTTTGGCCACCGCTTCCGGCAAGATCGAGGCGGTTGTCAAGCGGGTGATGGATTTCTCCAAGCCCGGGCAGCTTCATCCCCGAGCCATGTCACTCAATGAACCGGTTTCCGAGGCGTTGGAACTGGCCGGCGTTTTTTTAAGCAAGCACCGGATCGGCCTGGAGGTGGAACTGGCTCCGTCGTTGCCCCCCTGCAGGCTTGACCCCGGCCAGATCGAGCAGGTGGTGCTCAACCTGCTGACCAACAGTGCCGAGGCCATGGAGAATCTGCCGCGGGAAGCTGTCCGGCGGCTGAAAATCACCACCCGGGTCCTGGCCGACGGGGTGGAACTCCTGGTCGATGACAGCGGCCCGGGGCTTGCCCCGGGGGTGCAAGAGAAGATCATGGATCCTTTTTTCACCACCAAGCCGGAGGGTACCGGGATCGGGCTGAACATCAGCCACCGCATCATTAACGACCATGGCGGTTCCCTGGAGACGTGCGCTGGTAAGCTGGGCGGCGCCTGTTTCCGGATTTATTTGCCCGCCTCCGCGGTTTGAGGGTGAGGGAGCGCTTACAAAAAAAATGACAGAATGGTGGCAAATGTGCGATGATTTGCCAGGAAGAAAGCCTGGCCTGGAACGACGGTGCCGCTCCGGGCGGCGAAGGCCGATGCAGGAGGATAATCGTGATGCTGCTCCAGAACCGAGACGACCTCTTTGCCGTTCTGCGGCAACTCAATCTGCTGCTGGTGGAAGATGACGAGCTGATCCGTGATTCCCTGGAGTTGTTTTTTGCCAATGAAGGCTGCCGCCTGGAGGTGCAGGCCAGCGCCGAAGAGGGCCTGCAACTGGTTCGGGTGCGGGATTTCGACGTGGTGATCACCGATTTTCGTCTGCCAGGCATGAGTGGGCTGGATTTTTTGCGTGTTCTGCAAGATATGCAGCCGGAAGCGCAGAAAATTCTGTTGACCGCCTACATGGACGAAGAGGTGTTGGCCGAGGCTTTTCGTTTGGGGGTGCACGAATTTATCGAAAAACCCATCGCTACGGAAGATATCGAAGAAGCCCTGAGCCGGCTGATTCGGCGTCGGAGGCCGGACAAGCAGCCCCTGCCCGAGGGGGTGTGATTCCTGGGTCGATATGTTATAATGCTCGACGAAATCAGGTTGCCGTCCTGCGGGGCGGCGCCGTGAACCCTAAAAGAAAGGAGAAGCAGTTATGACTCAGGCTAAATCAGGCGACAGCGTCAAGATCCACTATACCGGGAAACTGACCGACGGCACCGTTTTTGATTCCTCCGACGGGCGAGAGCCCCTGGGATTTACCATCGGCAACGGCGAAGTGATCCCCGGCTTTGAAGAGGCGGTTAGCGGCATGGCGGTGGGGGAAAGCAAAAACGTGACCATCCCCATGGACAAGGCTTATGGTCCCCGCATGGATCAGCTGATCATCGACGTGCCCCGCAGCCAGGTACCGCCGGATCTGAACCCGGAGGTGGACCAGAGCCTGCAGATGAGCGGTCCCAATGGCGAGAACGTGGTGGTCAAGGTGGTGGATGTGTCCGAGGAATCCATCAAACTCGACGCCAATCCGCCCTTGGCCGGTGAAGATTTGAACTTTGATATTGAACTGGTGGAAATCGCCTGAGCAAATCGGGTTTAATTTCAGTCGCAAAACAAAAAAAGCCCCTGATTATCCAACCGTTAGATAATCAGGGGCTTTTTTTGTTGTTTGTTAGCTGCCCCGGCTAAGCCGGGGCGTTAAGGAGCTTATGACTTATGCCCAAGCCGCGGGCGCTCCGTCGGCCCTTCTGGCTGCCAGTCCCAATCATCGTCGGGATCGTGGCTCGCAGCGGCGGGGTAGGCGGATGATTGTTGCCGCTTGCGGCCAAATACCATCTTCTCCAGTTCAGTCACCACCTTTTTAAGTTCTTCCGACTGGGCGCTCAACTCTTCCGAAGCGGCGGCGGACTCTTCGGCGGCGGCGGCGATACGCTGGGTGGAGTCGGAACTTTCATGGGTGGCTTCGGTGATCTGCTGCACCCCTTGGGCCTGCTGTTCGGTGGCCTCGGTGATGGCGGAGTTCTTATCGCCAATGGTGGTGGCGGTTTCAACGATATCATCGAAATCATGGTTAATTTCCTTCAGTGAACCGGCACAGGAGGTGATCCGGGCCACGGTGGTGTCCAGCAGTTGCTGTATCTGATTGGCCTCCTGGGCGGTTTTCATGGCCAGGTTCTTCACCTCGTCGGCCACCACCGCAAAACCGGCGCCGGCCTCACCGGCCCGGGCTGCTTCCACCGCCGCGTTCAAGGCCAGCAGGTTGGTCTGGAAGGCGATGGAGTCGATGGTGGCGATGATGGAGCGGATCTGGCCACTGTCCTTTTCGATCTGGGTCATGCTTTGGGTCAGTTCAGCCAGGGCCTTGAGGGATTGGCCGGATTTTTTGATGTTTTCCTTCATCAGTTTTTCCGAACCCTCGGTAAGTTCTACGGTCTGGGCGCTTTGGGCGGCGATTTCCTCCAGGGCGGCGGAGGTTTCTTCCACGGAACTGGCCTGGTTGGAAGCGGTGTCGGACAGTGACTGTCTGCTGGAGGCAATTTCCTCAGCGGCGATGGCAACCTGGCTGGAACTGTTTTCCACCTCCCGGGCCGCTCTTTCCAAAGTGCGGGACAGCCGGATGGTCAGGGGCCAGGTGATCCCCAGGCCCACGGCCAGGCCCAGCATGATCACCAGCCCCATCCGGACCTTGAGTCCCCAGGCGGTGTGCAGCAGCCCTTCGTCGGAAATCAGGTTGGCCGCCACGTGTTCCCTGATCCG
The DNA here is from genome assembly GCF_029210385.1 of Desulfurivibrio dismutans. Lineage (GTDB taxonomy): Bacteria > Desulfobacterota > Desulfobulbia > Desulfobulbales > Desulfurivibrionaceae > Desulfurivibrio > Desulfurivibrio dismutans. Next base: position 116,673 of record NZ_JARGDQ010000004.1, read on the forward strand.
GTGCAGAATGCTCTGCACTTCGGCCAGGGCAGCCAGGGTTTCCCGGGTGTAAGTGGTCTGGGCCGCCTGGTAGCCAGCCAGGTTGTCATCCAGCCAAGCCAGAGCTTTGTCGATGGCGGCCAGGGTGGCTTCGCCAGCCGGCAGGGTGATCTCACGGAAGTGTTCGATGGCGTCCTGGCGCCGGTCCTCGGCCAGTAACTCGTTGATCCGGATTACGCTTTCATGCAACTGCTGGTGGGGTTCTTCAATCTCCTGCCAGAAGGCGGCCAACTCCGGGTTTTGCCTCTGCCGCTGCCGGAATTCGTCTGAATACAGCCAGCGGCCCAGGGCGCACTGGCGGGCATCGGTCTGCACCCGGGCGGCGGCAATTTCGGGATCCATCAGGGCGTCTTTAACGGTATGTAGCCATTCCAGGTGGCGGACCTTGATGTTGCGCAGATAGTTGGTCAGGTGGTGGTCCGCCGGGCGGAACTGGGCTTCGATGCGGGCCGCCGACTGGTGAAGACGGAAGTGTGGTTGTTCCAGTTCCCGCAGCATGGGGGCCAGGCTGGGCAGCAGCTCTTCAGCCTCTTGCCGGGCTGAACCATACAGCCAGCGGCCCAAGGCGCACTGGCGGTCGTCGGTTGAAACCTGCAACTGGGTAACCGAATCGTCGGTGAACAGGCTGTTGAGCTGGTTGGCCCACATTAAGTGGTCGACCTCTCGCTGGGCCAGTTCAGCGTCCAGCCGGTTGCTGTCGGCCACTTCGTTGGCGTCCCGGATAATAAAGTTGACCCCGATATAACTGGCCAGTCCGCTGAGCATCAGGATGCCGATCATCAGAATAAAGCCGGCGCTTATCTGCTGTTTGATGGTAAAACGGTCGAGCAGCGAGTCGATTGTTCGGTTCAGGTTTTTGAGCATGACTGTCCTTCCTCCCTCCCGCTCAGCTTTGGCGGGTGATACTGAACAGGGTGTCCATCTTTAGTTCGGAAAACAGTTCGAACAGCGGTCCGGAAAGATTGACTACCCGCAATTTGCCGCCATTGCTGGCCAGGTGTTTGTAAAGCAACAGGATTTTGCCGATTCCCGAACTGCCGATATGTTTGACTCGGCTGCAGTCGATCTCCACTTCCTGAATACTGTCCAGGGGCAGCTGTTTGATCCTCTTTTTCAGTTCTTCCGCCCCCTTCTCGTCAACAACCCCTTCCAGGGAGATGCAAACCTTATTGTCGTTTTGGCTGGCTTCAATCTGCATGGTGATCTTCTCCTCGGGCAACGGATCTGGAATTTTGCCGGCTGGGCCTTTTGGGGGATTGGCTGGATTACGGGACGAGCCGTTATGCTCTATTTTGTTGTGATGTCAAAAAGTTATTCTCTTGTAAAGATTTATCAATGTATAAGAATAATGTTTTTTTGGCAAATAATTTTCTGGATCGTTTTTGTGATGGCAAATTTTTTGTTGGTCCAGTCGAATTTAAGGGATGATTTTGTTGGTTGGATGCTGCATCATGGATGTTGCTGTTAAGTGGTTGCCGCTGCCCGTCCCAGGCGCTGTTTGCTGTTGTGCACATGAGGGCAGAGGTATTGGATGAGCAAGTTTGTTGGGGGCGGACGGAAGAGGTTCTTAATGAAAAATTTACCATGGTTGTTGGCGGTGGTGATTGCTTTGCTGGTGCTGGTTCCTTTGGCGGCGGGGGCCAGCCGCGCCCCGCTTGGGCCGGATGACGGCTTTACGGTGCAGCTCAGCGCCTGGGCGGAGCAAGAAACGGTCAATGACCTGCTGACGGCCGTGCTGGTGGTGGAGCGCAGTGGTCCGGACAGCGCCCGGCTGGCGGTGGCGGTGGCCAACCTCATGCGTCGGGCCTTGGGCGAGGCCGACCGTTACCCTGAGGTCAAGGTGAGTAGCGCCGCCTACGCCACCCAGCCGGTTTACCAGCGTCAGGACGGTAAAAATGAAAGGGTGGGCTGGCGGGTTCGACAGTCGTTGCAGCTTGAGAGCACCGAGGTGGAAAGGGCGGTGGAACTGATCGGGCGGTTGCAGGCCTTTGATTTGCAGCTTACCGGCCTGCACTTTACCGTCTCCGAGCAAAAAAAGGAGCGGCTGCGGGCGGCTCTCACCGAGAGGGCCGTCGACGCTTGGCGTGGCCAAGCCGAAGCGGCGGTAAAGAGGCTCGGAGGTCGGGTTTGGCGGCCCCATGAAGTCCGGATCGATGACGAACGTCACCAGCCGGTGCAGCCCCTGCTGCGAGCCGAAGCCCTGTCGTTGAGCCAGCCCGTGGAACCGGCGGTGGAGGCCGGTACTTCCCGGCTTCGGGTTACGGTCAGCGGCACCGCCTGGGGCCGGTGAAAACTTTTCTTAGGCGGCCTGAAACAGTCATTGGCAAAAAATGTCTAACCTCCAAAAGACATGGGACGCACCGGTTGCCGAGAACCAAAAATGTTATTACAGGATAGCAGGATGAAGCGGCCCTGCCATAAAGTGCTAAGCTCCCAAGCGGATTTTCCTGTTCAGCGTGCCGACGGCGCTGGAATGGCGGACTTTGCTTGCCGATCGCTTGATGATTTTGCATATGCTGAAGGTGCTAAACACCTGCTGACGGTCTTTATCAGCCCGGAATACGCGCAAGAACATTTCGTCCTGCCGCTTTCATTCAGCGGCCAGGAACTCACCGTTGCTGTCATTGATTCCGAGCGCAGGGACGTCGTCCAAAGTCTGAAGAGGACTTATGAGCCCTTTTATATCTCGTGGGTTCTGATTGACGAGGGAAAATTCGCCGAACTTTATAACGATCTTTACCAGCGTCCGATTAAGGGACTGCCAACTACCGGTTTGCGAGCCGACACCATGGCGCCCGCATCACGCGGTCAACATACGACTGGCAGCACGTCCGGCCAGAATCCGGAGCCGTCGGGCCCCCCCCCAAACGTCCACTCTGACGGTTCGGTCGACTTCCTTGACCACAAAGACTTGGTCAATGCCGTTATCTCCTCTGGCATTAAGCACCGGGCCAGCGAGATTCATTTTGAGCAGGAACAGGGTAGGGGAAAGCTGCGTTACCGTATAGACGGTGTACTTCGCGAGCTGGAACCGGGCTGGCTGCAGGAAAAAATCCAGGTCCAGCCGGACGCCTTTGTTTCCTGCCTTAAAGCTTTGGCCAACCTTGATCTATCCAGGCATCATCGGCCCCAAAACCGTGTTTTTCGTTTTGTCTGTTCCGAACCGTCCCTGTCTGGTCAGGACGATCTTCTGTTGCAACTGGCCACCTGCCCCTCCATCAACGGCGAAAATTGCACCATTAGAATTCTTGATGCGTGCCAAGTCCGGCCCGGCCTGGACATGCTCGACCATTCCCCCCGGGTTTTGCAGTCTTTGAAGACTTTTCTGAGCAGTAAGACGGGATTGATCCTGGTTGCCGGCCCTCCCGGCAGCGGCAAGACCACCACCCTCTACGCCGCCCTGGAATTTCTGCGGGCCCCTTCCCGCAAAATAATCACGGCCGAGGATCCGATTGCCGGCCGTTTGCCCGGAGTCATGCAAGTGGCCGTCAACCCGGAAAGAGGGTTGACGGCGGCACGGTTGCTGCGCTCTTTCCTGCCGCTTGCCCCCGATGTCGTAATGCTCGATAAGCTTTGCGATTACGATTCGATTCGTCTGGGGTTTGATGTAGCGCCCAAAGGCCCGCTTTTTTTGAGTTCGATGCCGGCGGCCGACAGTCTGGAGGTCCTGGCTCGCCTTGAGGCCGCCGGTATCAACCGTACCGAGATTGCCGCCGGCCTAAGCTGTGTGCTGGTCCAGCGGCTGGTGCGGCGGATCTGCCCTTCCTGCCGCGGCACCTATATTCCTGAAGCTGAAGAGTGGGGCCGGCTGTTTGCCGATTACCCCTCCCAACTCACTTTTTTTCGGGGAAAAGGTTGCGATGTTTGCGATTTCACCGGTTTTAAAGGCCGTACGATACTTTCCGAACTGCTGGTGCTCGATGTTACTGAAGCAGCCGCCTGGCGAGACGGCGGGGGTGATTTGCCGAACGCGGCGGGCAACGGCAACGGCGGCCTGCATTCCCTGCTCGATGATGGTCTGCTGAAATTGGCTGACACCACTCTGGCGGAAATCCTGCGGGTGGTGTCCGCCGCTGCGGTTGCGCGCTTTCGGCAACAGGCCGGTCTGGTTTCTATGGAGGAACTCAAAAAAGGCCGGAGTTTCCTGCTCTCTGATCCGATCGGTCAACAAGATCGCATCGACCGCATGTATGAATTTTACCGGGAACTGACCTTTGCCATGATGAAGACCAAGGTGGTTGAACGAGAACTTTTTCACCGCTTTATCTCCACCAGTTACGAGGAAATCAAGCGCTCGGCGCAAAACGGGGCGATCACCTTCAATTTTACCGGCGCAGGCGACAGGGTGCAGATTACGGCCATCCCCCGTTACTGATGCTTGATCGCCGCAATGAGGACAAACGTTGTCGGCGTCGCAAAAAGCCGCGCCGCCGACGGGGTGCGCTTTGTAACTGCTTGTTTTCGCGTTACCGACCAGCCCGCTTGGCGGGTTTTTGCGAGGCTATCAACGTTCAGCAGGAGGTTCTTGGGCCTGGTGAACGGTTAACACAAGGAAATTACGGAGCCCCGATGAGCAGAATCATTGCCGTTACCAGTGGCAAAGGAGGAACCGGAAAAACCACCCTGGCGGTCAACCTTGCCGTCCAGTTGGCGGAACTCGGCCATCGTACCTGCATCTTTGATGCCGATCTGGGTACGGCCAATATCAACATTATGCTGGGGATCAACCCGAAAGCCGATATCGGCGATGTCGTTAATGGAAAAATGACCATTCACGATATCATGATTCATGACCCCTCAGGGATCGATATTATTCCTGGCAGCAGCGGTGTCGAAAGCATCGCCAATCTTGGGGCCAAGAGGCTTGATTCTTTGGTTGCGGCCTTTGCCGATGCCGGCAGTTACGATTTTTATCTCTTCGATACCGGGGCCGGGATTTCCCGCCGGGTAATTGCCTTTTGCCTGGCCGCCGCCGAGTTGCTGCTGGTGATCACCGATGAGCCAACTTCTCTGACCGATGCCTATTCCCTGCTCAAGGTGTTAAACCATCATAAATACGAGGGCCGGATCAAGGTGGTGGTAAATCGTTGCGCCGACCTTGAATCCGCGAGGAAGGTTTACCGGAGGTTTCGGGCGGCGGTTGATTTATACCTGGGTGTCGAGCTGGAACCTCTGGGCCTGGTTTTCCAGGATGAAGCCGTTTCCCTCTCCATGCAGCGGCAGAGCCCATTCATTAAGCTGTTTCCCGACTCCAAAGCTGCCGGTTGTGTAAGATCCCTGGCGCAGCGACTGACCGGCGATCGCGCGAAAGAGACAGCACCGGCAGACATAGCTGCTTTCTGGAGCAATTGCGTCTCCTATTTCAACATGCCCCTGGAACTTCCGGGGCAGGACGCAGACCCGGAGGAGGATAACACCAGAACGGCAGACGCTCGCCAGGAGGAGATGCTCCGGGAAGTTAAGCGTTTGGCGGATAACTTTGCCGGCTTGACGGACGAGTTGACCAGCGCCTTAAAGAGCCTAGAAAAGGCCGGAAGAAGAGTAGAAAGCGAAGAAAGTGTACAGCATGAAGATGAGGCAGGTCAGCAGGCAGGGGAACGACCGATTTACTTTCTCGATCTGGAGGCCTTTGTCGCTGAAACCGAAAAAAAATAAGGAGGCCGTGACTTCTTTTGTCAAAAAAAATGGATAGAGAAATGGTGCCCCCGGCAGGAATCGAACCTGCGACTCCAGGATTAGGAATCCTGTGCTCTATCCCCTGAGCTACGGGGGCTTCTTGGTGAATGTCGGCATTGGCGCCGCCCGGAAAAGGGCAGCATCCGGCAAGGTTGCCGCAAGGCGTCCTGTTTAGCACAGGGTGGAAAAAAAGACAACAGGGCAAAAAAGCAGGGTCTCAATTTAGCTCCACCAGCTTAAACGTTTACCAGGCCCGATAAGCTGCCGGCAACAGAAAATAACGGAAAATAATGATGAAACTGGCCAGCGCTGCGCAAATGCGGGAAGGCGATCGCCTTGCCATGGACGTTTTCGGGGTTCCCGGCCTGGTGTTGATGGAAAACGCCGGCCGGGCGGTGGTGGAGGTGGTGGCTCGCCGCTATGGTATTAAGGGTGACGGAGAAATTGCCGTGCTGGCCGGGCCCGGCAACAACGGCGGCGATGCTCTGGTGATTGCCCGTCATCTCCACCAGCGCGGGGCTCGGTCTTGGGTGTTGCTGCTGGTGGAGCCGGAACGGTTAACGGGTGATGCCGCCGCCAATTTCAGTGCCCTGCGGGAGTTGTCCGTGCCCGTGGAGGTAGTGACCGATAGTCAACGACTGCAAGCTTTGCAGGAGCGAGTGCTGGCCTCCCGGCTGGTGGTGGACGGGATTTTCGGTACCGGCCTGAGCCGGGAGTTGAGCGGCCGCTTCCGGGCGGCGGTGGAACTGCTGAATCGTTTCTCCGGTCCCGTGATTGCAGTGGATGCCCCTTCCGGCCTGGACAGCGACCACGGCCGGGTGCTGGGGGCGGCGGTGCGAGCCGATTGTACCGTTACCTTTGCTCTGGCCAAGCCTGGCCTGGTAACCTTTCCCGGCCGGGAGTGGGCTGGCGTGGTGGAGGTGGTGGATATCGGTATCCCGCCGGAAGTTTACCGCCGGCTTGAGCCCTTTCGGGAATTGTTGAGCCCCGCAGAGCTGGCCCCTTTGCTGCCGCGTCGCCAGGCATCGGCCCACAAGGGCAGTTTCGGGCATTTGCTGCTGCTGGCCGGTTCCCGGGGGATGACCGGCGCGGCCCTGCTGGCGGCGCGGGGGGCGCTGCGCAGCGGGGCTGGCCTGGTCAGCGCCTGTGTGCCCGAGAACCTTTTGGTGATTTTTGCCACGGCTCTGCCCGAACTGATGACCATCTCTTTGCCCAACTCGCCCACGGCGGCGGGGGCGGATGATCTGGAGGCGGTACAGGCGGCCTTGACCGGGAAAAGCGCCCTGGTCATGGGGCCGGGACTGGGCACGGCGCCGGCAACCGCCGCCCTGGTCCGGCAGCTTTACCGGACTCCGGCCCAGCCGTCGGTGCCCCAGGTGTTGGATGCCGATGCCCTGAATATCATGGCCGCGGACCCGGAGTTGTTAAGTGCGCCGCCGGGAACTCGGATTTTGACCCCGCATCCGGGAGAAATGGCCAGCCTGCTGGGCGTTACCACCGCCGAGGTGCAGCAGGACCGGTGGCAGGCGGCTGCCGAACTGGCTGGCCGCCACCGGGTCTGGGTGGTGCTCAAAGGGGCAGGTACGGTGATCGCCGGGCCCGAGGGGCAACTGGCGGTTAACTCCACCGGTAATCCCGGCATGGCGGCTGGCGGCATGGGCGATGTCCTGGCCGGGCTGATCGGTAGCCTGCTGGCGCAAGGTTTGCCCCCCTGGCAGGCCGCCTGTCTGGGGGTTTATGTACACGGATTGGCCGGCGATCTGCTGGCCGCCGCCAGCGGCCTGAATTTCGGCTTTACCGCCTCGGAACTGGCGGATAAACTGCCGGCGGCTTTTGGTCGACTGACGAAAACCGGGGAGCGGGAAGGGCTGTGATTTTTATCACGTTTGGCTGATTTTTGCGCGGATATCAATAGATAAGGAGAAATAAACATGCAACTTGCCAAGGATATCATGACCCAAGAGGTGATTACCGTCAGTCCCGATCTGCCGGTGGAAAAACTGGCCGCCCTGTTCTGGGAAAAGAGGATCAGCGGGGCGCCAGTGGTGGATGAACAGGGCAACCTGGTGGGGGTGGTGACCGAAAGTGACCTGATTGACCAGGCCAAAAAACTGCATATACCCACCGCCATCGCCGTGCTGGAGGCGGTGATCTTCCTGGAGCGGAGCCGCAAGGTGGAAGAGGAACTGAACAAAATGGCCGGCGGCAAGGTTAAAGACATCTGCACTCCCAAACCTGCCACCGTCGCCCCCGATACCCCTCTGGATGAAATCGCCACCATCATGGCTGAAAAACATCAGCATACCCTGCCGGTCATTGAGCAAGGCAAGCTGGTGGGGGTGGTGGGCAAGGCCGACATCATCCGGGCCCTGATCAAATAGTCCGTAAGCGATCACGGGGCACCGCCGAAAACGGCGATCGGGCCGGCTCACGTGCTGATGAACACATCGCCGTCCCGCCTGCCGCAACCTGCGGCATCCCATGATCGCTTACTAGCTTGTAACCGTTCGGCAGTTCAGCTCAGGCCGTCAGTCGGACCTGGGTCAGGCCGCGCAGAGAGTTGCCGATAAAGATCGCCTCGGCGGCTTGCAGGTCCGCTGGTCGCAGGGTTTCTTCATGCAGTTTGGGTTGGGGCTGGTCCAGCAGGTGACGGCGCAGCACCCCGTCCAGTAGGCCGGCGCTTACCGGTGGGGTCAGCAGCCGGCTCTGCCGGCGAACGAAGAGGTTGCTCACCGCCCCTTCCGTCAACTCTCCTCGGGTGTTGATAAACAGCACTTCGCGGTGTCCCGCCGCCAGGGCTTTTTCCCGCTCCCGGTCGTAAACTTCCCGCCGGCTGGTTTTGTGATACAGCAGTGGCTGGTCGGGGTCAATGGCAATGGGGGCAATGACCACGGTGGGTAAAGGTTGCTCCACGTCGCGGCTGGTCGGCGCCGTCTTGCCCTGGTCGACGGCCGCTGGCGGCCAGTTGAAACAGGGGTGGCCGGAAAAGGGGGTGTAGCTCAACTCCAGGGTGCCGTCCTTGGCCAGGGTAAGCCGGACCCGTTGGGCGTCCATGGCGGCGGCGGTAAAGGCGGCGTCCCGGGCGGTCAGCAGTCGCCGGATCTCTTCCGGGGCGGCGGCAAAAGCCAGCCGGGTAGCGGAAGCCAACAGCCTTGTTAAGTGCAGCTCCAGCATCCGATAGCCCACGCCCGGCTGCCAGAGTATGGTTTCAATGAGCACAAAAGGCGGGGTCGGTCGGCTCAGGAAATTACCTTTCAGTTTGCACTCCCGCCATTCCTGCTCCGGGTCCGAATCATAGACCACCCCGGAACCGATGCCCATTTCGGCTACGCCCTGTTCAAGAGTAACGGTGCGAATGGGCACATTGAGCACCATCTCCCGCTTCGGGCTGATAAAACCGATGGCGCCGGTGTAAACCCCGCGGGGAGCCTGTTCCAGCTTGTGAATAATCTCCATGGTTCTGAGCTTCGGCGCCCCGGTCACCGAGCCGCAGGGAAACAGGGCCCGAAATATTTCCGTCAGCCCGGTTTCACGGCGCAATTCGCCCCGGATGGTGGAGGTCATCTGGTGCAGGGTTTCGTAGCTCTCCAGGGTGAACAAATCCAGGGTCTCAACGGTGCCGGGAAGACATATTCGTCCCAGGTCGTTGCGCAGGAGATCAACAATCATCACGTTTTCGCTGCGGTTTTTGGGGTCCGCCGGCAGCTCCGCCGCCCGGCGGGCATCATCGGCCGGGGTCAGGCCCCGGCGGCTGGTGCCCTTCATGGGGCGAACGGTGCACCGATTTCCTTCTCGGCGCAAAAAAAGTTCCGGTGACAACGAAAGAATATGGCGACCGTTCAGCTTGAGCAGGGCGGCGTAGGAAACCCGCTGGTTGCGGCGCAGGGCGCAGTAAAGGGCGGCGGCGGAGCCCCGGCAGGGCAGCTGCTGTTTGAGGGTGTAATTTACCTGGTAGGTATCCCCGGCGGCGATATACTCCTTTATTCGTCGGACATTGTGGCGGTATTCCTCGCCGCTTACATTCAGTCGCAGTTTATGGGTTGCCAGGCCGGGATCACTTTGCGAAGGAGGTGAGACTTGGGCGTTATTAGCGGCCGGTGGGTTTTTCTGCAGCGCCGCGGCCGGATTGCGGCCATCTAGCCATTCCCCCTTTTCGTGGTCGTAGGTCATCGGGGCGGCAAAAACCCCCAGTTCCGCCAGCGGGGGATGTGACGACGGCAACAGCCGCCGCAGCTTGGGTTCCAGCAGATAGCTGAACTCGTAGGCAAACCAGCCGGCCAGAAAGTGGCCCTGCTGCAACTCCGCCTCCATGGCAGCCAGAAAATCCGCCGCCGTGGTGCCGGGCTCCAGGGTCAGCCGTTTCAGGGGTCGGATAAAGAGCAGCGAGCGGCGGTTTTCGACGGTCAGCCGGGCCGACTCCAGGAAAACAAAGTTTTCTTCGCCTTCCAGCAAACCCAGCAGGTGATCAAGTTGTCGGTCGGTGAAAGGTCTGCCGGGCCGGCCTTTCGGTGTGTCGTGTTGTTGCATCCTGGCTTTTTACGGGGTTGTGCGCTTCTTGGCAAGTCGTTTGTGGCCGGATTCTGGCCGCCGTCGTTTTTCGCTGCCGGCAGCGGTTGCCTTGCTTATTGATCTTGCGATGGCGGCCGGAATACTTTATAAAACGAGGGTTAACGTTATCATGTATTGTCGCAATTTTGCCGTTTGCGCGAGTCTATACATTTTTCTAGGAGGGAAACATGCTGATTGAAGATTGGATGGCCAAAAATGTTTTGACCGTTGATGAAAATACTTCCCTGATGCGGGCGACCCGGATCATGAAGGAAAACAACATCCGCCGTCTGCCGGTGGTGTCCCATGGCAAGCTGATCGGCATTGTCACCGATCGCGATGTCAAAGACGCTTCGCCATCCAAGACCGCCACCCTGGATATTCATGAACTCTACTACCTGCTTTCCGAGATGAAGGTCAAGGACGTGATGACCGCCTCGCCTCTCACCCTCAAGGGCAAGGACAGCCTGGAACTGGCGGCGGTGATCATGCTGGAAGACAAGATATCCGGCCTGCCGGTCGTGGATGACGCCGGGCGACTCATCGGCCTGCTCAGCGAAACCGATCTGTTGCGGGCCTTTGTGCGCAGCACCGGGATCAAAGACGGTTCCCGCCGTTATGTTTTCGATCTGCCCGACGCGCCTGGTTCCGTTACCAAGGTCATGGATAGCCTGCGCCGTTATGACGCCCGGGTGATCAGTATCCTGACCTCCTTTGAAGACGCCCCGGAAGGCCAGAAGCGGGTGTCAATCCGTATTACCATGGACGATGCGGCCCGGGCCGAAGAGCTGCACCAGGATCTGCTGGCCAGCTTTACGGTGGTTGATTTCGGCATCGACGATATCAAAAACCGGCCCCGCAAACAGCAGGTTTAGCGCAGCTGTAATCGTTCACCAGGGCCAACAGAGTATTGATTTAACGGGCTGTAAACGTTCAGCTCAGCCTTCCGCCGGCATTTCCCGCAGTTTTTTAAGCCGCGGGGTCTCCGCTGCCGGGGTGGGCGAAAGCAGGGCGGGGGGCAGGTTGTCGGTCCGGAAGGCCTCCAGCGTCACGCGGTGCGGCGTTTCCTCTTCGAAATGCCCCACCGCGTTATCGATTGGCACCAGAACGATCCCGGCCGGGCGGGGAAAATCCTTGCCCGCCAACTGCGCTTTGACCCCCTGCATGAAATGCAGCCAGATCGGCGCGGCGGCCCGGGCGCCGGTTTCGTGGCGGCCCAAGGGACGGGCCCGGTCAAACCCCATCCAGACGCCGGTAACCAGTTCCGGGCTGTAGCCGATGAACCAGGCGTCCATGTAACGGTCGGTGGTGCCGGTTTTGCCGGCCACCGGCAGACCGATGGCCGCCACGCTGCGGCCGGTTCCTTCTTTGACCACGCCCTCCAGCAGCCGGGTTACCTGATAGGCGGTACGCTCGTCCAGCGCCCGCCGACCATTCAGGTTGGCCTGTTCAAGAACCCTGCCGTTACTGTCCCGAATACTTTTAATGAACACCGGCTGGTGGTAAACGCCGCCGTTGGCCAACGCCCCGTAGGCCGCCGTCAGTTCCAGGGCTGAAATCTCCGCCGACCCCAGAGCCAGGGAGAGGTTGTTGCTGAGCGGGCTGCTGATTCCCATTTGTCGGGCCTGCTTTACCACCGGCGAGATACCGATTTCCTGCATGATCTTGACCGACAGGATGTTCCGCGAGTAGACCAAGCCATCCCGCAGGGTGGTGGGGCCGTAAAAGCGGTTGCTGAAGTTCTTAGGCTCCCAGAACCGGCCACGGTCGGCACCGGGCAAACGCAGCGGTTCATCGACAATAATGGTGGCCGGGGTCATGCCCTGCTCCAGGGCGGCGGCGTAAATTATCGGCTTGAAAGCGGAACCGGGCTGGCGCCGGGCCTGAGTGGCGCGGTTAAACTGGCTGGCGGCAAAGTCGGTGCCGCCGCTTACTGCCCGGACCAGGCCGCTACCGGTTTCCATGGCGATCAAGGCCGCCTGGGGCCGATCTTTCTGGTCCGTCCGCCGTTGCCGGCGCTCCCAGTTCTCCACTCCCAGGGCGACCCCCACCGCCGCCCGCTGCTGCAGATCCTGGTCCAGTCCGGTGTAAATTCGCAACCCGCCGGTGTAAAGCATTTCCCGCCCGTAAGCTTGCTCTACCTGGTTTCTGACCTGTTGTAAAAAATAGCCGTTTTCTTGTCCAGTTGGCTCGGGGGAGGCCCAAAGCAGAGGGTGCAGGTAGGCTCGTCGGGCGGCGGTGGGAGTGATGTAACCCTCTTCCGCCATTCGGTTTAACACGTAGGCCTGGCGCCGTTTGGCGGCGGTGTAATCCCGGAAAGGAGTATAACGGCTTGGCGCCTGGGGAAGGCCGGCCAGCAGAGCCATTTCCGCCAGTTCGAGTTCTCCGGCGGTTTTGCCGTAATAAGTAAGGGCGGCAGCTTCCACCCCGTAAGCGCCGCTGCCGAGATAAATGTGATTAAGGTAAATGTGCAGGATCTCATCTTTGTTAAGCCGTCGGTCAATGCGGTATGCGAGAATAGCTTCGCGGATCTTGCGGATGTAGGTCTTTTCCCGGCTGAGCAGCAGGGCCCGGGCCACCTGCTGGGTAATGGTGCTGCCCCCCTGGCGGCGTTCTCCGGCCCGTAGATTATGAACCAGCGCCCGCACAATGGACCAGCCATCCACTCCGCTGTGCTCATAAAAACGGGCGTCTTCGGCGGCGATGAAGGCCTGGGGAAGCTGCTCCGGCAGCTTGGCCAGCGGGACGACGATCCGGTTTTCCTCAAAAATCCGGTCCACCACGGTTCCATGGCGGTCGTAGATCAGGCTGGCTTGGGCCGGCTGGTAGCTGTCCAAGGAGCTGATATCGGGTAAATCAAGGGTGATGTAGACAAACAGCACAGTCCCGATCAAACCGGTGAGGCCGCCGGCAATGCCTAGAAAAAAGAGCGAAAGCTGGTTCTGGCTCCAGATGCGTACGCGATTTTTGGGGTTACGCTTGGTTGCCACAGGGTCCGGAATGCCGTTAAGGTGATTTTTGGAAAGCGGCGACGGCCGCTGTTTGCGCCAATGCTCCTAAGTTGCCTATGATAACAAGCAATCCGGTATCTGACAAGCAGCGAGCGTCGGCCTGGCAAGGCTTGGGAAAAATGGTGTTTTAGTGGCGCAACAAAAAAAGCCGCCCTGAGCCAGGGCGGCTTTTTTTGTAATGCGATCGGCAGTAACTAATTCTGATGGCAGCGGGCGCAGTTGTCGCCGGCAAAGGCTTTACCGCCTTCCTGGTGACAGGAGAAGCAGTAGTTACCGGCATTGTGGTCGGCCATGGTGATCTTTACTTCCCGCTTCATCTGAAAAATATCGGTGTGGCAATCGTTGCAGCTCATGCCCGCGTCAGCGTGAATCTGGCCGCTGAAGACGACCTTACCCATGGGGCCACCGTCGAATTCCGCAGTGTTGCCGGGCATGCTGGCAATGGCGGTACCTACGAAGGCCAGGGCGGCCAGGATGGTGATAATGGTTGCTGTCAGTTTCATGTGGTTAATCCTCCTCTCTATTTTTTTGAACCCTAATGCTGCTTTGGCCCGTTGGCGGGCGGACTGTTCCTGTAACGGCCGGCTAAGCAGTCACAAGAGGCTTGTATAAACGAGTGCCGGGGCAGCGTCAATCAGAAAAACACCGCCCCGGCAAGTCGGTTCTACCTCAGGATCTTTTACGCGTAGCTGTGCAGGCCGGAAAGCAGGAAGTTGACGCCATAATAGGTGAACAGGGTGGAGACAAAACCCAGCACCGCCAGCCAGGCGATCTTTTTGCCGCTCCAGCCCCGGGTATAGCGCACATGCAGGGTGGCGGCATAAACAAACCAGGTGATCAGCGACCAGGTCTCCTTGGGGTCCCAACTCCAGTAGGTACCCCAGGCCGAGTTGGCCCAGATGGCGCCGAAGATCAAGCCGCCCACGGTAAACCAGATAAAGCCGAAAAAGATGGTTTTGTAAATCACCTCATCGATGGTCTTCAGTGGCGGCAGGGAGGCAAAAACACCGGTCCCTTCGGGCTGGCCGCTTCTTTCCACATTCCAGGCCTTGGTGAGGTACATCACCGCCATGCCAAAGGCAATGGCAAAGCAGGCGTAACCCACAAAACTGGCAATAACGTGGGCGATCAGCCAGTTACTTTGCAGGGCGGGCATCAGCGGCTTGAGCTGCTGGTCCCACTGCGGCCAGTATTCGGCGAAAGCCTGGGCCAGAAAGGCGAAAGGCATGGCAAAGGCACCCAATGTCTGGTTTTTGTACATGTATTCCAGCACTAGGTAGGTCAGGGCGATACACCAGGCAAAAAAGACCAGGGATTCGTACATGTTGGAGAAAGGCGCGTAGTAGCCAAAATCCAGCTTGTAAGCCTCGTACCAGCGGATGGAAATCCCCATGGTGCTTAGCAGCAGGCCGCCCATGGTCACCAGGGTGGCGGTAAGCCCCAGGGTTTTGTTCTTACTGCCGAAAACCAGGATGGCCACATACAGGAAGGCTGCGGCCATATAGACGAATGTGGTGATGCTGAGCAGTTGCGCGCTTTGCATGGTCCTACCTCATTACTTAATTGATAACCCCAAAAACCGGATACTTTGTCTGGCGAACAACGTGCAGGAGTGCCGCAGGTTCGGGCAAGCGGCCCGGTGCCGCGTACCCTGGGTACGTAAACCGGGCCGATTGTCCAAAGATGCGGTGCTCCTGCCCGTTGTTCTTAGTTAATGACCTGATCCTGGCGCAAACGCTGGGCCAGGGCGGCAAAACGTTGGTCGAAGGTTTCCTTGTTGCGGTTACTGCCGCCGCAGAGCAGCAACTTGGACCCGCCTTTCTCGTCTGGCCTTACGTAGGCCCATACACGACGGTGGGTAACCATGAAACAGGCGTAAAGCCCCAGAATCATCAGCCCGCAGCCGGCGTAGACAATCCAAACGCCGGGGTCGTTGGCCACCTGCAGGCCGGTGGCGTAACGCTGCTGAATGTAAAAGCTGTAGTTGGCCTCCGGCCGTTGCACGGTGACCGTCTGCTTATCACTCATGTTAAAGACCGAAGGTTCGGCTTCCTGGTCGGAAAACCAGATTTCGTACTCATGCACCCGGCCAACACGGTCGCTCATGGTGTTCATCACCCCGAAAGTGAGCCCCTCTTCCCGCCAGTTGATTTGCCGGCCGGGGCGGGCCATGGAGACCCTCTGCTGGCCGGTTTCCTCGTTGCGGACTTCGATCAGATATTCGCTCAAGGGCTGATAGCTGGACTGATAAAAGGTCAGACCCCGGTGTTTAAAGGGATGGTTGACCAGAATTGAGGTCCGGAAGGGTTCGTTAAGCTCAGGATCGCGGATCACCACGTCCGAGCGAAACTCCCGCACCATGCCTATGGGGTAGTATTTAATATCGAAGTTCTCCAGGTGCATTTCGAAACCCAGAGGGATGGGCTCACTGGTTTTCCGGTCGAACACATGGGCCACCGTTTCCCCCTCGGGGAACATGATGCTGGCTTTATAGCCGAAAACCGCCCCCACCAAGGCGCCGATGAAGATGACCAGGATGCCGGTGTGAACCATATAAGCGCCCAGACGCGACCAGGCCCCCTTTTGGGAAAAGAGCATCACCCCGTCTTCCTTGTCCCTCGACTGGGCTTTCCATCCGGCCTGGGCCAGTACGTTACTTACCTTGTCGGCCGCAGCGGCGGGGGAATCAGCCGATACGCTCAACTCCGCTTTCAGCGGCATTTTCTGCAGCCGTTCGGGGGTGGTGTTGAGATTGTCCAGCACCACCATCCGCCAGGCGTTGGGCAGCCGATCGATGCTGCACACAATAATGTTGACGGAAAAGACGATCAGCAGGGTGATGAACCACCAGGAATTGTACATGTTGGTGAAGTCCAGCACCTGGAAGAGCCGGGCCAGTTCCGGGCCGTATTCCTGAACATAGAATTCGTGGTTTTTTCCTTGCTGGATGAGCGTGCCAATGATTGAGGTGACGGCAAGGATGAAAATGACCGTAATGGCCAGCTTGACGGAGGCAAAAAAACGCCACACCTGGTTTTGTTCTTTAGTCATGGGAACCTGTAGGATGCAATTAGAAGTTGTGAAGGGAAGCTAAGCTCCGGTTAGCAATCAAAACGGAGTCTGATGGTTTGGCCGGTCGGAAACCACGGTTGTTAATGGCAGGGTTTTTACAATATTCATCGGCGTTGTGTCAACAGGAAAAGACGATGGTGGTAGTTGCCAACAAAATACTTGTCAAAAAAGGCCGAAGGGGTTATATGTCCGGGTCTTGTTCCTTGCGAGTCCGCCATTACTGATTACCCATAATAAATTGTGGAGTTTAGATATGTCCAAAGTATGTTCCGTTTGCGGCAAGAAACCGGAAGTAGGCAACAACGTCAGCCACGCTCACAACAAGTCCCGTCGTCGCTGGTTGCCCAACCTGCAGAGCGTTCGGGTGGCAGTTCCCGGCGGTAACACCCGCCGCACCCGCGTTTGCACCCGCTGTCTGCGTTCCGGTGCGGTGGCTAAATAAGCCGCGTCAGGCTGGAAAAGTTATTTGCGGTCGGCGTCGGTGATCCCCGCCAGTTGTCGGATATGCTGAAGGATGCGGTTCAAGTGATCGATGCCGTCCACTTCCAGAATCATGTTGAAACGGGCCTGGTCGCTGCTGGTGTTTACCTCCAGGTTGGCGATGTTGGCATCGTCGTTGCTGATGGTGCTGGAAAGAGCGGCCAGCAGCCCCTTGCGGTTTTCGCCCACCGCCTGAATTGAAGCCCGGAAAGGGGTCTTGCCGGCCCCGCTCCAGCGTACCCCGATCCTTCTCTCCGCTTCCCCTCCCAGCAGATTGGCACAGTTGCTTTTGTGCACCGTAATGCCGCGACCGGTGGTGATAAAGCCGATTATCTCGTCGCCAGGCACCGGCCGGCAGCAGTTGGCCAGCTTGGTGGGAATCCCGGTGGCTCCTTCCACGATAACCGCTTCCCCCCCGCCTCTGCTCTTTCGGCTCTGTCGCCGCTGAACCTGTTCCATCAGGGCGCTTTCTGCTTCTTCAGTGTCTTCATCCCGGCGTAGTTCTTCCGGTTGCAGTATGCGAGTAAGGGCGGTCATGCCGATCTTGCCGGAACCCACCTTGCGCAGCAGATCATCCAGGGAATTACATGATAAGCCTTTCAACAGTTCCTGCAAGTGGCCGGTCTTGATCAGCTTTTTTAAGCTGATATCGTGTTTGCGCAACTCCCGCTCGCAGATCTCCCGGCCCTTTTCCAGGTCGTGCTCCCGTTGCTCCTGGTTAAGCCACTGGCGGATGCGGTTGCGGGCCCGGCTGGTTTTGACAATGTGCAGCCAGTTGCGGCTGGGCTTCTGGTGGGGGGAGGTAATGATCTCCACCACGTCGCCGTTTTTCAGTGGCGTGCGCAAAGGGGCGATCTGGCCGTTGATCTTGGCGCCGCTGCAGCGGTTGCCCACCTCGGTGTGCACGCTGTAGGCGAAATCCAGCGGGGTGCTGCCTTTGGGAAGGCCCTTGACCTCGCCGTTGGGGGTAAGCACGTAGATATCATCCTCATACAGCTCGCCCTTCACCGTTTCCAGCAGCTCCTTGGGGTCTTCCAGTTCCTGGAGCATGGCCACCAGTTGCTTGAGCCACTTAAAAAGTTTGACGTCCTGGGGGCTGGCGGCCTGGCCTTCTTTGTAGGCCCAGTGGGCGGCAATGCCCTCGGCGGCGATGCGGTCCATGTCCTCGGTGCGGATCTGGATCTCCATGAAATCGCCGTTGGGACCGATCACCGAGGTGTGTACCGATTGGTAGCCGTTGGCCTTGGGGTGGCTGATGAAATCCTTGAAACGGCCGTCGATGGGTGGCCACAGGGAATGAATGACTCCCAGGGCCTGGTAGCAATCCTTGACGTCGCCGACGATGATCCGGAAGGCCACTTTGTCGTAAACTTTGTCGATGGTGATGTTTTGCACCAGCAGCTTCTTGTGAATGCTGTAGAGGTGCTTTGGGCGACCCAGGATGCGGAAGTTTGTCAGGCCGCTTTCCCTCAGATGGTGGGTCAGCAGCCCCTTAATCCGCTCCACGTAAGCTTCGCGGTCCGGCAGCGAGGTCTGGATCTTGGACATCAGGTACTGATAATCCTCGGGCTGCAGGTGGGCAAAGGCCAGATCCTCCAGCTCCCGCTTGATCCAGTCGATCCCCAGGCGTCCGGCCAACGGCGCGTAGAGATCCATGGTTTCCTGGGCGATCTCCCGGCGATGCTCCTGGTCGCTGATGTTGAGGGTTTGCATGTCGTGCAGGCGGTCGGCCAGGCGGACCAGCAGGACTCGGATGTCGGTGGCCATGGCCAGCAGCATCTTACGGATGTTTTCCGCCTGGTAGGCCAGGCGGTTGTTGAACTGCACGGCGGTGATTCGGGTGGCGCCGGCGACAATGCCGGCCACGTCCTCACCGTACTCCTCCCGCAGTTTAGCCTGACTGACGGGATGTTCCTTCTGCTTCAATATCCCGTGCAACAGCCCGGCGGTGAGGGTGGCGACATCCAGCCGCATGGCGGTGAGGATCTCGGTGACCGCCAGCACGTGCTCCAGGTAAGGCCGGCCGGAATAGCGGTGGCGCGAACTGTTATGCGCCCGTTTAGCCAGGGCGTAGGCCCGGCGCAAGGGGTCCAGATCCTCGTCGGGCATGTAGTTGGCGGCCTGGCGCAGGATATCGTCGATGCCGGCAAGCGGTGGTGATGAGGTCGGCGGCTTGGCTTTAGTCATGGTCGCTGGTTGTGGCTTTGTCGGCTGCTGCCACCATCTCCCGGATCACCGCCTCGGCGGCGGCGGGGGTGGCCTCGCTGGTCTGGCCGTCTGAACGGGTGCGGAGCTCCAGCAGGCCGTCGTTCTTGAAGCGCTTGCCCACCATCAGGCGGATGGGAATGCCGATCAGGTCGGCGTCCTTGAACTTGCTGCCGGGCCGCTCGTCGCGGTCATCCAGCAGCACCTCGATGCCGGCGGCGGTCAGCGCACGGTACAGCCGTTCGGCCTCGGCGGTGATTTCGGCGTCCTTGGGGGTAAGGTTAAGCAGGATCACCTGGAAGGGCGCGATGGGCAGCGGAAAGATCATGCCGTCCCGGTCGTGGCTCTGCTCGATGGCCGCCGCCACCGTGCGGCTGACCCCGATGCCGAAACAGCCCATGACAAAATGCCGGCTCTGCCCCTGGTCGTCCAGGAAGGTGGCGTTCAGGGCCTTGCTGTAGTTTTTTCCCAGCTTGAAGATGTGCCCCACCTCAATACCGCGGGTCAAGGCCAGCTTGCCGCCGCAGCGGGGGCAACGGTCGTCCTCGTTGACCATGCGGATATCGCCGGTATGCTGGGGGGTGAAATCGCGGCCGGAGTTGACGTTGACCAGGTGGCAGTCGGCCTCGTTGGCGCCGGTGACGAAGTTGACCAGGCCGGCCACCGCCTGGTCCATCACCAGGGGGATTTTCAGTCCCACCGGACCCAGGTAGCCCGCCGGCGCGCCGGCCAGTTGTGTCACCTTGCCGTCGTCCGCCAGTTCCACCTCCTGGGCGCCCAGCAGATTCTGCAGCTTCACCGGCTGCACCTCATGGTCGCCGCGCAGCAGGACGGCCACCGGCTGGCCGTCGGCCAGGTAGATCATGGTCTTGACCAGGTTTTCATGGGGAATCTGCAGAAACTCGCAGACCTCGCTGACGGTTTTGCGGCCCGGGGTGGCGATCTTTTCCGCTTCCTTGGGGGCCTCGCTGCGGCTGTCCTTTTCCGCTTGGGCGGTGGCCTTTTCCAGGTTGGCGGCGTAATCGCAGTGCTGGCAGATTACCACCACATCCTCGCCGGTGGCGGCCAGCACCATAAATTCGTGGGAGAAGCTGCCGCCGATGGTGCCGGTGTCGGCCTCCACCGCCCGGAAGGCCAGGCCGCAGCGGGTGAAGATGCGCTGGTAGGCGTCATGCATTTTCTGGTAGGTAACATCGGCTCCGGCCTCGTCCACGTCGAAGCTGTAGCCGTCCTTCATGATAAACTCCCGGCCCCGCATGAGGCCGAAGCGGGGCCGGATCTCATCGCGGAACTTGGTCTGGATCTGGTACAGGTTCACCGGCAACTGGCGGTAGGAGTGGATGTTTTTTCGCACCAGGTCGGTGATTACCTCCTCGTGGGTGGGCCCCAGGCAGCTCTCCCGCTGGTGGCGATCCTTGAAACGCAGCAGCTCCGGGCCGTACTTTTCCCAGCGGCCCGACTCTTCCCATAAATCGGCGGGCTGGACCATGGGCAGCAGCACCTCCTGGGCCCCGGCCCGGTTCATCTCCTCGCGGACAATTTGCTCCACCTTGCGGATGGCGGCCAGCCCCAGGGGCAGGTAGGAGTAAACCCCGGCGGTGAGCTTGCGGATCATCCCGCCCCGCAGCATCAGTTTATGGCTGATAACCTCGGCCTCGGCCGGATCTTCCTTGAGGGTGGGCAGCAGCAGTTGAGAAAAACGCATGTCGGTGATCCTTATTCATAGTTGATGTTCGTAATCGTTCAGCAGTGCCGCAGGTTCGGGCAAGCAGCTGGGCGCCGCGTACCCCGTGTACGTAAGCCCGGCTGATCGCCCGAAGATGCGGTGCTGCTGAACGATTACTGATGTTCCAAGGTCATTTTTTCGATCTCAGCCAGAAAAACCGCCAGCAGTTCCGCTTCCGGCACTTTCTTGAAAATTTTACCCTTTTTGAAGATAATTCCTACCCCGTGGCCGCCGGCCACCCCGATGTCGGCCTCCCGGGCCTCGCCGGGGCCGTTGACCACACAGCCCATGACGGCGATCTTGAGCGGTGTCTTGATCTTCTGAATATAACGCTCAACCTCCTCGGCCAGGCTAAACAGGTTGACCTGGCAGCGGCCGCAGGTGGGGCAGGAGATCAGCTCCGGGCCGCGGAAGCGCAGGTGCAGGCTGCGCAGCAGTTCGTAGGCCACCCGGATTTCCTCCACTGGGTCGCGGGTTAGAGAAATGCGAAAGGTGTCGCCGATCCCTTCGTAAAGCAAGATCCCCAGGGCGACGCTGGACTTGACGGTGCCGGCGATCAGCCCGCCGGCCTCGGTGACCCCCAGGTGCAGGGGGTAGTCGGAGACCGCGCTCAGTTGCCGGTAGGCCTCGACGGTGGTCAGGGCATCGGAGGATTTCAGGGAAATTTTGATTTCCTCAAAACCCAGCTTCTCCAGCTTTGCCACGTTGCGCCGGGCGCTTTCCACCAGGGCGGCGGGGGTGGGGTGGCCGTGGCGGGCCAGGATGTCCTTTTCCAGCGAACCGGCGTTGACCCCCACCCGGATCGCCACCCCATGGGCCTTGGCGGCGTCGGCCACCCGGGCCAGCTTCTCCTCGCCGCCAAGGTTGCCGGGGTTGATGCGAATACCCTGGGCGCCGTGCTCCATGGCGGCAATGGCCAGCCGGTGGTCAAAGTGGATGTCGGCGATCAGGGGGATGGTGATTTGCTCCCGGATCGCCTTGATGGCCGCCGCCGCCTCCAGGTCCAGCACCGCCACCCGGATGATCTCGCAGCCGGCCTCCTCCAGCCGCCCGATCTGGGCCACGGTGGCCGCCACATCCCGGGTATCGGTGTTGGTCATGGACTGCACGGCAATGGGCGCCCCACCGCCGATGGGCACCGGTCCCACTCGGATCTGTCTGGTATTTTTCCTGGCTTGCATAACCACGATATTATACAACCAAACCCGGAAAATGCACCCGTAAAGCCAGCGGCTCCCTCGTTGTGAGAATGCGGCCCTGCAGGAGGCCCGGGACTAGAGCCCCCATTGAACCACTTCCGAGAGGGAAGGGTGGATATGAATGGCGCTTCGTATCGCGTTTACCCCGGCGCCGCTGGCCATGGCAAACTTCTCGACGCCGGCCAGGTTATAGGCCAGGGTCATCGCCGACCTGCATCTTGTTGGGTGAGAGAAAGGCGGCTTCCCCTTTGTAGTAGCCCACCACATCCTGAT
The DNA here is from genome assembly GCF_029210385.1 of Desulfurivibrio dismutans. GTDB lineage: Bacteria > Desulfobacterota > Desulfobulbia > Desulfobulbales > Desulfurivibrionaceae > Desulfurivibrio > Desulfurivibrio dismutans. The sequence continues at coordinate 138,902 of NZ_JARGDQ010000004.1, forward strand.
CTTGCATCGATCTTTCCATGGCGGCGGCCTGTCGGGCCATATATTCGTTGGCGTTGCGGACGATCATATTTCCCCTGGTTGATTTCTTTCAGCTATAGATAAATTAAAGTTAAAAATCAGCCCGTCGCCGACAGATTTCCACATTTTGAACCGTCGTTCGGCATAAAATCAAGTAAAAAACCGTCCGTGCGGAAATACGGCTATTTAACGTGATGGTGGCGGCCGGGTGAAATTATACTTTTGTCTTTAAAGTTTTATGGGTAATAATTATTGTCAGGACCATTGTGGTGGACGCGCTGCTTGACCGGGGGGAGGGGGTGATTGCCCAAGTTTTACGATTGGTGATCGCCTATGAACAGGCAAACTGGCAAACAGCGGAGCAGATCGCCCGGTTGTTGCAGATTGATTTTGCCGCGCTGCCGACGCTTTTTGAGCGCTCATTAGATCTGCTGGAGGCCTTTGATCTTACCCTTTGAAAATGCTCTTTGTGTCCGGTTGCCCATTGCAGAAGGCACGGTTACAGGTTGATCTTTAAAAGAAAACAAAATAGGATGCTCAATCCATATAGTGGCTTATGCTACCATTTTTTTCCAAAACCAAAGAGGTTAAAAAATGTTCAGCCGGAAAATCGAGACCGCACTTAATCAGCAGGTAAATGCCGAACTTTACTCTTCTTACCTTTATCTTTCAATGTCTGCCTATTTCAGCGAAATAAACCTCGCTGGCTGTGCGCACTGGATGCGCCTTCAGGCCCAAGAAGAACTGAGTCATGCGCTCAAAATCTACGACTGCATCAATGAGCGGGGAGGGCGGGCAGAGTTGAGCGGGATTGAGGCGCCGCCGCAAAAATGGGAGTCTCCCACTGCCGTTTTTAAAGAGGTTTTGCTCCATGAACAAAAGGTGACCGGACTGATTAACCAATTGGTCGATTTGGCGATCAGTGAAAAGGATCACGCCACCAATAATTTTCTACAATGGTTCGTGGCCGAGCAGGTGGAGGAGGAGGCCAGCGCCAATGAAGTGTTGCAGAAGATGCAACTGGCGGCCAGGGAAGGCGGTCTGTTCATCCTCGATCAGGAGCTGGCCAAGCGAGTGCTGACCCCGGCGGCGTAGGGTGAAGGTCCGTCGGCCCGGGCTGGTTGTGGGCAATGTTGGTCGGGGTCGTCCGCCAATTGGGCGCCCACCAGGGCGCGAAGGGTTCTGCGGGCCAAAACTGATTTCTCCGTGATCGCTTACATCGTAAAAGCCCCTGCGTCCAGGCGAATCCTGATGCAGGGGCTTTGTCTTTACGGCCTTTCGGTTATGGGTACTGGTAGTACAATCAGGCCAGATCGAAGCGATCCAGGTTCATCACCTTGGTCCAGGTGGCAACGAAGTCGTGCACGAATTTTTCCTTGGCGTCATCCTGGGCGTAAACCTCGGCCAGGGCCCGGAGGCGAGAGTCGGCGCCGAAGATCAGGTCCACCCGGGTACCGGTCCATTTGAGCTCGCCGCTTTGGCGGTCGTGGCCCTCAAAGATTTCCCGGTTTTCCGTGGTGGGCTGCCAGACGGTGCCCATGTCCAGCAGGTTAACGAAGAAATCGTTGGTCAGTGTGCCGGGGCGGTTGGTGAACACGCCGTGCCTGGTATCCCGATAATTGGCGCCCAGTACCCGCAAGCCGCCCACCAGCACCGTCATCTCCGGGGCGCTCAAGGTCAGCAGTTGGGCGCGGTCCACCAGCATTTCTTCAGCCGCGATGGTGTAGGTCTGTTGCTGATAATTGCGGAAACCATCAGCCTCGGGTTCCATGACGGCAAATGATTTCAGGTCGGTCTGTTCTTGTGAAGCGTCAGTGCGGCCCGGAGTGAAGGGCACCTCCACCGCGTGGCCGGCGGCCTTGGCCGCCGCTTCCACCGCCGCGCCGCCAGCCAGGACCATGAGATCGGCCAGGGAGACCTTTTTGCCGTTGGCCTGGGCAGCGTTAAACTCCTGCTGGATGGTTTCCAGGGTAGCCAGCACTTTGGCCAGTTGTTCGGGCTGGTTGACCTCCCAGTCCTTTTGCGGCGCCAGGCGCAGGCGGGCGCCGTTGGCCCCGCCCCGCTTGTCCGAGCCCCGGAAGGTGGCGGCCGAGGCCCAAGCGGTGCTGATCAGTTCGGAACCGCTGAGGCCCGAGGCCAGCACCTTGGCCTTGAGTTGGGCGATATCGTCGGCGTCGATCAAAGGATGATCAACGGCCGGCAGCGGATCCTGCCAGATGAAATCCTCGGCCGGCACTTCCGGTCCCAGGTAGCGGGCCTTGGGGCCCATGTCGCGGTGGGTCAGTTTGAACCAGGCCTTGGCGAAGGAGTCGGCAAATTCCTCCGGATTTTTATGAAAGCGCTCAGAGATGGGCCGATAGATGGGGTCCATCCGCAACGACATGTCCGCCGTGGTCATGATGGTGGCGACTTTTTTAGCGGGATTATGGGCCGCCGGCGCCAGGCTTTTCTCATCGGGGTTGACCGGCGTCCACTGCCAGGCCCCGGCGGGGCTTTTGACCAGATCCCAGTCGTAACCAAACAGCATGTCGAAATAGCCCATGTCCCATTTGGTGGGCTCGGGGGTCCAGGCCCCTTCAATACCGCTGGTGATGGTGTCGTCGCCCTTGCCGCTGCCATAACTGCTGATCCAGCCCAGGCCCTGCTCTTCGAGGGGGGCAGCCTCGGGCTCCGGCCCCACCAGGGCGGCATCGCCGGCCCCGTGGCATTTACCGAAAGTGTGGCCGCCGGCGGTGAGTGCCACTGTCTCCTCGTCGTTCATCCCCATGCGGGCGAAGGTTTCCCGCACGTCGCGGCCGGAAGCAAGCACGGTGGGCTGGCCATTGGGGCCTTCCGGGTTGACGTAGATCAGCCCCATCTGTACCGCGGCCAGGGGGTTTTCCAGTTGGCGATCGCCGCTGTAGCGCTTATCTTCCAGCCATTCGGCCTCCGCCCCCCAGTAAATGTCCTCTTCCGGCTGCCAGATGTCCTCGCGGCCGCCGCCAAAACCCAGGGTCTTGAAGCCCATGGATTCCAGCGCGCAGTTGCCGGCTAAAATCAGCAGGTCGGCCCAGGATATCTTGTTGCCGTATTTTTGCTTGATGGGCCAGAGCAGGCGGCGGGCCTTGTCCAGGTTGGCGTTGTCCGGCCAGCTGTTGATGGGGGCGAAACGCTGGTTGCCGGTGCCACCGCCGCCTCGGCCGTCACCGGTCCGATAAGTACCGGCGCTGTGCCAGGCCATGCGGATAAACAGACCACCATAATGGCCGTAATCGGCCGGCCACCACTCTTGGGAGTCGGTCATCAGGGCGACCAGGTCTTTTTTCAGGGCTTCGTAATCGAGCTTGTTAAATTCCTCGGCGTATTTGAAATCGGGGCCCATGGGGTTGGAGGCTGGGGCGTGCTGGTGAAGGATACCCAGGTTAAGCTGATTGGGCCACCAGTCACGGTTGGTGGCACCACGGGTAACGGTGGCGCTGCCGGTCTTGCCCGTTACCGGGCATTTGGCTTGTTCGCTCATTGCGGTTCTCCTTGTTGAATTCGGGTTAATAATGATCAGGGAGATTTTTTCGTCTACGATCTGTCATGTTGTTTCTGCTTCTTTATACTATTTAGGAAATACTCCGAATAAGCAATAAAAAAAATGACCGGCCGGGTAAATTATTTCTTTTCGGCCTGCTCGTAGCACTGGCGGCAAATGCCGGTGATGACCACGTTTCTGGCCACGCTCTGCCCCCAGCGGTCCACTTCCGGGGGCCGGGGCAGGGTGTCAAACGCGTCCCAAATGAAATCTCTGATTTGGTGGCATTTCATGCAAATAAGATGATGGTGGGGGATCCCGCGATCCGCTTCGTAGCGCACCAGGCCCTCGGTGGTATCGACCCGGTTGATCATTCCGGCCTCTTCCAGAGTAGCCAGAGTCCGGTAGACGGTATCGATGGAAATGGTGGGAATATGCCGGCGCACCCGCTGAAAAATGGTCTCCACCGCAGGGTGGTCCCGGGAGGAGAGCAGCTCGCGATAAATGGTGAGCCGCTGATGGGTCATCTTCAAACCATTTTCCCGGCAGCGTTTTTCAAAATCGGCAAGCCGCCCCTGAATAATGTGCTGATCCGGTTCATGCATGGCAAAACACCTCAGTGTAAGTTTTTCCTGATGCTACCTGGCCTGCCTTCGAGCGTCAATAAACATCACGTTCTTATTTGTTGAGGCAGTAACTATCCAGCTCAACTCAGCAGATAACTATTCAGCCGTGCCCCATATTGCGGTAAGCAGGTCGGCGTAGCGTACATCAGGTACTCAAGCCGACCTGATCGCCGCAAGATGGGGTGCTGCTGGATAGTTACTTGGGGCATTAATTGCGTCCGGCCTGTGCTTCGGGTATAGTGCCGCCGCCTGAGTGAATTTTACCTTGAAATCCCATTGTTTGCCCGGAGTTCTGCCTATGGAATTGTTGCTTACCCTGGTCGGTTTGATCTTGATCGTTGAAGGATTGCCCTATGCGGCATTCCCCGAGTCCATGCAGCGCTGGCTGGCCCAGGTGCAGGAGCTGCCGCCGGCGGTTTTGCGCAACTTCGGTCTGGTGGCCCTGGGGCTGGGCTTTTTTCTTTGCTATCTGGCTCAGCGTACAAATTTTTTCTAGCTTGGGGAACCCGTCTTGGCCGCTTTTTCATTGGATGATTACGACTACCACCTGCCGACGGAGCTGATTGCCCAGCAGCCGGCCCCGCAGCGCGATGCCTCCCGCCTCTTGGTCTGCGACGGCGGGAATGGTTTTGTCTTGGCCGACCGGCGTTTTCCCGATCTGTTCGATTTGCTTTCCCCCGGTGATCTGCTGGTTTTTAACGATACCCGGGTTTTTCCCGCCCGTTTGCTGGGGCACAAGGAAAGCGGCGGCCGAGTGGAGTTGTTGCTGTTGGAGTATCCCGTGTGTCATGGGGTGGGAGGAAAGGAAAGCGAGGCCGTGGCCTGGGGGTTGTTGAAAAGCTCCAAAGGGGCCAGGCCAGGCACCTGGTTGTTGTTTGGCGATGACTGCCGGGTGCTGGTGGAGGAAAAGGGAGAGGGGGGCAAGGTGCGGGTGCGCCTGCAGCTGACCGCTCCTTTGGATGACTGCCTGGCCCGCTACGGCCGCATGCCCCTGCCGCCATACATCAAGCGGGAGGCCGACAGCGAAGAGGATCGTCGACGCTATCAGACGGTCTATGCCCAGGCCCCCGGGGCGGTGGCCGCGCCCACCGCCGGGCTGCACTTCACCGAGGAATTACTGGCAAAAATCAAGGCAAAGGGGGTAGGGCTGGCCCGCATCACTCTGCATGTGGGTTACGGCACCTTTGCCCCGGTGCGCAGCCAGGATATCCGCCGACATGAGATCCATGCCGAGGATTATTTGATCAGTGAGGAAAGCGCCGAATTGATCAATCAGGCCAAGGCCGCCGGCGGCCGGATCTGGGCGGTGGGTACCACCTCGGTGCGGACCCTGGAAGCCGCCGCCGCTGAAGATGGCCGGGTAACCCCGGGCAGCGGCAGTTGCCGTCTTTACATCTACCCGGGCTACTCTTTCAAAGTGGTGGATAACCTGCTCACCAACTTCCACCTGCCCCGCTCATCCCTGCTGTTTTTGGTCAGCGCCCTGGCCGGCCGGGAAAACATTCTCCGGGCCTACCGGCACGCCGTAGCCGCGCGTTACCGTTTCTTCAGCTACGGCGACGCCATGGCCATCATTAAAAAATAGGCCGGGTAACCTCAGCAGCCGCAGGTGGCGCCGCAGGCCGGGGTTGAGGTCGGGGCCTTTGAGGTCGAGGGGGAAGAAGCCGCCGCGCAGTCGCCGGCGGCGGCACAACTTTTACCTTTGCCGTTGCTGTTGGAATAACCGTCGGCGTACCATCCTCCGCCTTTGAGCTGGAAGCTGCTCTGGGAAATGATTTTGCTTAACACTCCGCCGCAGCTTTCGCAGGTGGTCAGTGGGGCATCGCTGATGCTTTGCCTGGTTTCGGTGATTTTTTGACAGGACTGACATTCGTACTCATAGATCGGCATGACAGCAATTCCTCAGCGGTTGCGATTTTTTTGTCTTTGGTGCATCCTGCCGATAAGCTGTGCGGGTGGCTGGCTTATACCGGCCGAGAAGGCCTTGCAATCTGCGGTTATCCGGTTCTCGGACCGGGCACGGGTTGGGCCAGGCCGACAATTTCAGGATGACCACGACAAAAAAATCAGTTAAGTAGTTACATTGGTTGGTTTCGGGAAATACAGGTAAAGCCGAAAATTGTCGGCGTCGTAAAAAGCGGCGCCACCGACTGGGCTCGCTTGGTAACTGACTGTTTTCGCGTTATCGGCCAACCAGTTTGGCGGGTTTTTGCGAGGCCATCAAAGTTGTGCCCCTTCGGCGCTCAACACTCTAATGCCGCCGGGGCAATATGTCAACGTAAGGGCGGTAAATTTGTCGGCGTTGCCGGTGCCGCGCCGCCTAATGGGCACGCACTGCAACTCATTGTTGCGGCGCTGCCGAGCAACACGTTTGGTGAGTTTTTGCGAGGCCATCAAATTTTTGCAGTTGGCGATCGTTGGAACATCGGGAGACAATTAAGTGCAGCAGATAGCGACGGTACAAGCGACCGAAGGCATGGTGCTGGCCAAGGATGTGGAAACCGGGGATAACCGGGTACTCTGTGGTAGGGGTACCACCCTGACGGCGGCCATGATCGATCGTTTCAAGCGGATGGATATCACCCACATCACGGTGGAGGGCCATCCGGTGGTGGTGGAGGGGGCCAGAACCCTCAAGGAAGAAGTGATGGATGTGGAGGAACGGTTTAGCCGGGTGCGGCACATCAAACCGTTGATGTATCTGAAAAAACGGATTCAGGAACGGCTGATAGCGGCGCGGCGACCGGCGGCCCCGCCGGCCGGCCAGGGAGATGGCGCATGAGTCCGGAACAGGATCAAAAAAGGGAGGCGATCCGCAAGGCGCTGCGGGAGGTGAAAAACCTGCCCACCTTACCTGGGATCATCAGCAAACTCACCAAGATGGCCGATGATCCGGACACCACCACCGAGCAGATGGGGCGGACCATCAGCAAGGATCATATTCTGGCGGCCAAACTGCTTAAACTGGTCAACTCGGCCTTTTACGGATTTCCCCAGCGGATCAGTTCGTTAAGCAGCGCCATTGTTTTGCTGGGCTTCAATGTTATCAAGAGTCTGATTATCAGCGCCTCCATCTTTGAGCTGATGGAAGACCAGGACATGGAGTTGTGGGAGCATTCTCTGGGGTGCGCGGTGGTCTGCAGCGTACTGGCTAAGCGGCTGGGGGTCAGTGACCCGGAAGAGGTCAGCACCGCCGGGTTGATCCATGACCTGGGCAAAGTGGCCATCAAAATGGAACTGCCCAAGGAAAGCGAGGAACTCTCCGCTTTGGTGGTCTCCCGCCAGATTAACCGTTTCGAGGCCGAGCGCGAGTTGCTGGGGCTGGATCATGCCGAGGTCGGCGGCTGGCTGGCCAAGACCTGGAATCTGCCGGCCAAGCTGGTGGAGCCCATCAGCTGTCATCATGATCCTGGCCAGGCCAAAGCCGAACCTTTGGCCGCTGCCATTGTCCATTTCTCGGATATTGTTATTCGGGGTATGGGTTACGGGCATGGGCGGGATATATGGGTGCCGACCCTGGATCCCAAGGCCTGGGAGCTGTTGCGCCTCAAGCCGGTGGATATCGACGAGATCCTGGCTGAGGTGGAAGAGAAGTTGTGGGATGTGAAGGGGTTCAGCCTGGATATCAAGGCCGAGGCCCAAAGCATGGCGCAGGGAACCAAAGGATGAGCATGTCGCGTTTGCTGATGGTTGGTTCGCCTGGCTTCCTGGCTCCCCAGGCCCGGACCCTGCTGGAGGCCAAAGGATATCAGCTGAAAGTCTGTGAACGTCTGCAGGATGCGGTGGGGCTGGTGCTGGAAGATCCGCCGGATTTGCTGGTGGTGGAAAAAGGTTTTGCCGGAGATGGTGACCGCCGGTTGATCAAGGCCGTTTCCGGATGTTTGCAGAAGGGTAATATCCCCATCCTGCTGGTCCTGGAACTGGAGGAACTGGAAGCGGAACTGGACTGGGATGTTTACCCGGTGGATGACATCATCACCCTGCCGCTGATACCGTCGTTGATGCTGGCCCGGCTGCAACTGGCCGAGGCTCGGATGCTCAGGGTGTTCGATAACAATCCCTTAAGCCGCCTGCCCGGCAACACCTCTATTTTGCGGGCCATTCGTCGGGTGCTGGCGGAAGGTGGCGATTATGCGGTCTGTTATGTCGATATCGACAATTTTAAGCCCTACAACGACCGGTATGGTTTCTCCCGCGGTGATGAGGTGATCCTGATGGTGGCCCGGATCATTGTCAACGTCATCGAGGAAAAGGCCCGCGAAGGCAGCTTTATCGGCCATGTCGGCGGCGATGATTATGTGTTCATCGTCACAGCGGAAAAGGCCGAGGAGGTTTGTCGGCAGATCATCGATAATTTCAACATGGTCCGCAACCTCTTTCTCAACGCCGAGGACATCGCCGCCGGTGCTTTTATCGGCCGGGATCGCCGGGACCAGGAAACCCGGTTCCCGTTGCTCAGCATTTCCATTGCCGTAGTGACCACCGGAAATGGACGTTATCGCCACTCCGGCGAGGTGGCCGTCGCCGCCTCCCAGTTGAAGCATTACGTAAAACGGTTGGCGGGCAGCAATTACCTGATTGAGCGGCGCGACAGTTGCGTCAGTGGCCAGTAGTTGTCGGCGGTGTGATTATCTTAATGACTGTTGCTGTTCAGTGACCGGGCTCGGTGGCTGTTTACAGGTGTTTTATATGAGTATTGTAAGGTTTGCCCATACCTTGAGTTCTTGTCGAACGATTGCCGGGGTGATGGCGGTGTTCGGCCTGTTGTTTTTTGTGACTTGCCCTTCCGTAAGCCGGGCCGAAATTTTTCCTGTTTACGAGGAAATTAAACCCAAAGTCGCCTTTTGGAAGGACATTTACGGGCGCTATTATTCCACTCAGGGGTTGCTCCACGATCGCTATGATCTCGATTTGGTCTATACCGTATTGGAAGTGGAGAACACCTGGGATAACGCCGCTCGCCGGCGGACTCGCAACAAAATTAACGCCGCCCGGGAAGAATACCGGGGCATTCTGCTCCATCTGGCGGCCGGCCACAAACCACGTAATGCCAGGGAAGAGCGGGTGCTTGATTTGTTCGGCGACCGGGCTACCCCGGAGCGGCTACGTCAGGCGGCCGGGCATATCCGTTTTCAGCGCGGCCTGAAGGATCGTTTTCAGAAGGGAGTGATCCGCTCCGGGGCCTATCTGGAACAGATCAAGGAGATTCTGCGCCAGTACGGGCTGCCGGAAGATCTGGCCTATCTGCCCCACGTCGAATCTTCTTTCAATTACGAAGCTTACAGCCGCCTGGGGGCGGCGGGGATCTGGCAGTTCATGCGGGCCACCGGGCGTCAGTACATGACCATCGACTATGTGCTGGATGAACGCCGAGATCCCATTCGGTCCACCCATGCCGCCGCTCAATTGCTGCAGGAAAATTACCAGCGGCTGGGGAACTGGCCCTTGGCCATCACGGCATATAACCACGGAGCCACCGGCATGATCCGGGCCCGTAGCCGGCACGGTGATTACCCGGCCATCATTCTGCATTATACCGGCAACCGCTTCGGCTTTGCCTCCCGCAACTTCTATTCCGAGTTTCTGGCCGCCCGGGAGGTGGCCAAGAATGCCGAGCGTTACTTCGGTCTTTTGGAACTTGAGCCGGAGCGGCGCAGCCATGAAATTGTGTTAGGCGGTTATGCGTCCCTGGCGGAACTGGCCGTTCATCTGGGGTTGGACTTGACGACCCTGCACCGGTACAACCAGGGGCTGCGGGAACCGGTGCTGCGCGGTGAAAAATATGTACCCAAAGGCTACCATTTGCGGGTGCCGGCGACCCAGTCCACCGTTCGATTGGCCGCAGCCCTGCCGGAGGCCATGCTCCGGGAGCACCAGCGGCGCAGCGCTTTTTACACCGTGCGCCGGGGGGATACCGCCTGGGAGATTGCCCGCCGTCATGGGGTCAGTCTCAGTGCCTTGATGGCCGCCAATCAGCTCAACTCCCGGGCCACCATTTATGCCGGGCAAAATCTGCGTATTCCCGGAGTGGATGAACCGGCGGTGGTGCTGGCTGCCGCTTCCGGCGCCGGAGGCGGCAAGAGGCCGCCGGGTGAAAATGTGACCACTGCGGCGCCGGCCGCTCCTGCGGAACCTGCGGCTCCGTCGGCTTCTGCGGGGGCGGAAACCGTGATGGCGGCAGCCTCGGCCGAGAGTTTGGCCGGGGTGGACTTTATTCTGGCGGAAACCATGGCGGCGCCGGCCGACGAAGATCACCAGCCGGTCGAGATCAGACCGGACCAGGAAGATGTGGCCGGTTTAGGGGTTCTTTTGGCCTCCGCTCGGGAGAACGGCTGGAGCCTGGCCACGGCTGAACTGGCGATTAAGACCAGCCCGGTCGCCGGTGGTGAAAAAGTGGTGGCGGATGCTTCTGCCGACCTGCTGGGCAGCCGACTGGCCCTGTCGCTGTCTGGGGACGGTTCCCGGCTACCGGCCATGACCCTGGCGGTGGCCGGGGCCGGTGAGCCCGATCCCGGGGCGGTCAACCCGGCGGTGGTCTGGGGAAACCTGTCGGTGGAAGAGGTACGGCAAACCACTGATGGCCGCCGGATCGGTTACATTCGGGTGGAGGTGGAAGAGACCCTGGGGCATTACGCCGACTGGCTGGGGATTCCCACCCAGGAGTTACGGCGGCTCAACGGTTTCCCCTTCGGCCGGCCCATTCGGCTTGATCAGCGGTTGATGATTCCGCTGGACCGGGGAGTTGGGCAGGCGGTTTTCGAAGAACATCGTTACGAATACCACAAGAGCCTGGAAGAGGATTTTTATGCCGCGTACCGGGTGGAAGGAGTGGAGCCCTACCTGATCCAGGCCGGCGACAACATCTGGGTGCTGGGTCGCGACGAGTTTGAACTGCCTTTATGGCTGATCCGCAAGTACAACCCCGACCTGGTCCTTGACCGCCTGCGCCCCGGTGATAAGATCCGGATACCGGTGGTGGTGGCGGTCGATAAACGATAGCCGGCAATGGCCGAAGCAATAAATATTTATTTCAGGAGTTGCCTGTGTCTACCGATAGTGAACGGCCCCGGCCGGTACTGCTTGCCGAGTACCGGCCGCCCTTTTTTCTGGTTGATGAGATCAAGCTGCAAGTTGATCTTTATGACGATCATGCCTTGGTGCGTGCATCATTGCGCTTGCGCCGAAATCCGGCGGCGGCGTCCGGTGAGGCCAACCTGGCGCTGGAGGGTGAAGAGTTGGAACTGCTGGAGTTGCGGCTGGACGGCGCCGAGTTGCCGCCAGAGCGGTATCTGGTGCAGGGAGACGGCAATCGTGATTTAACCGGACGCGCTTCCGTTGTCGGGGTAGAAGAGGGTTCCGCCCCAACAGCTGACCCCGGGGCCGCCGCCGGGGGGACAGATGACAACCGGGGACGGTTGCTGATCCTCGCTCCCCCGGAACAGTGCACCCTGGAAACGGTAAGCCGCATCTATCCCGCCGCCAACACCGCCCTGGAGGGCCTGTACCGTTCCGGGCCGATGTTCTGCACCCAATGCGAGCCGGAGGGCTTCCGCCGCATCACCTGGTACCCCGACCGGCCCGATGTCTCGGCCCCCTTCACGGTGACCATCAGCGCCGATAAGCAACAGTGCCCGGTGCTGCTGGCCGGGGGCAACCCCGCCGGCCAAGGTGAATGGCCGAACGGTCGCCACTGGGCCTCCTTCAAAGATCCCTTTCCCAAGCCCTCCTACCTTTTTGCTTTGGTGGCCGGCGATCTGGTGGGTATTCACGACCACTTCACCACCGCCTCGGGCCGGGAGGTGGCCCTGGCCATTTATGTGGAGGCCCACAACCGGGAACAGTGCAAGCATGCCATGGCGGCGCTGCAAAAGGCCATGCGCTGGGACGAGGAGACCTTCGGCCTGGAATATGATCTTGACCACTACCTGATTGTGGCGGTGGACGACTTCACCATGGGGGCCATGGAAAACAAGGGGCTCAACATCTTCAACGCCCGCTATGTCCTGGCCCGGCCGGAAAGCGCCACCGACGACGATTTTGAAAACATCGAGGCGGTGATCGCCCACGAATATTTCCATAACTGGACCGGCAACCGGGTCACCTGCCGGGACTGGTTTCAGTTGAGCCTCAAGGAAGGGCTCACCGTCTTCCGGGACCAGCTCTTCAGCCAGCACCTGCACTCGCCGGGGGTCAAGCGGATCAACGACGTGCGGCTGCTGCGGGAGCATCAGTTCGCCGAAGATGCCGGGCCGCTGGCCCATCCGGTGCGGCCGGAATCGTACCTTGAGATCAACAACTTTTATACCCTCACCGTCTATGAAAAGGGCGCCGAGCTGGTGCGGATGCTCCACACCCTGCTGGGGCCGGAAAAATTCCGGGTCGGTCTGCGCCTTTATCTTACGCGCCACGACGGCGGGGCGGCCACCATCGAGGATTTTTTGGCCGCCATGGCCGAGGCCGGCGGCCGCGACCTGGCCGGTTTTGCCCGCTGGTACGCTCGGGCTGGAACGCCGGTGCTCCAGGTTACCGATGATTACGATCCGGTCGGCGGCCGTTACCGGCTGCGGCTAAGCCAGCAGGCCGGTGCGCCGATCTCCGGCAAAGGCCAGGGTATTGGTTATGGCAACGGGGTGGGGGCCGCAAACCCCGTCGAAGTCGCACTTGGACGGGGGGCGCAAAACCCGGTAGCGACGGGTTCGCCGGCGGCCGGGCGCATGGACGCGCAGGAGGCCGCTGGCGCCTCGGAGGCCGGCAGGATGCCGGCCGAGAATGAGTCGCTACCGGGTTTTGCGCCCCCCACCCCGGTGCCAAAGCCAACATCTTTGGCAGGGGCCTCCGCGCCGGCCGGCCATGACCAATACCGGCCGGCGGCGGCACCGTTGTTGATCCCCGTGGCCTTCGGGCTGCTGGAACCGGCGGGCGGGGAGGTGGCCGCCGGTTTGCTGGAACTGGTCGATCATGAGCGGGAATTCGTCTTCGACGGTCTGGCCGCCCGGCCGGTCCCCTCGTTGCTGCGCGGTTTTTCGGCCCCGGTGCGACTGGCGTATGACTACCGTGAGGAGCAGTTGCGCCTGCTGCTGGCCCATGACTCCGACCCCTTCTGTCGCTGGGAGGCAGGTCAGCGGTTAAGCGGCGGCCTGATCCTGGAGCTGGCCCGTAAGTGGCGGGCCGGGGAAGAGCAGTCGCTGCCGGCGGCCTTTGTCGACACCTACCGGCAACTGTTGGCCCGGCTGCCGGCCCTGGAGGATAAATCCCTGGCCGCCCAACTGCCGGCCCTGCCGGCCGAGGATTACCTGGCCGAGCAGATGGCACAAATCGATGTCGAGGCGCTGCATGCCGCCCGCGAGTTGGTGCGCCGGGAGCTGGCCGTCGCCCTGCGGTCGGAGTGGATGGAGCTTTATCACCATAGCCGGGAGGAGGCCGCAGCCCTTGCGACCGGGGCCAAAGACGGCGGCTCCCTGTACAATCCCCGCCAGGCCGGCTGCCGGCGCCTGCAAAATCTGGCCCTCTCCTTTCTGCTGGCCCTGGATGAAGCCGAAGTGGTCGCCCTGGCCCGGAGCCAGTTCATTCAAGCCGACAACATGACCGACACCCTGGCCGCCATGCGGGGCCTGGTCCATGCCGCGGCCCTGGCGCAAAACCCGATAATTGCCGGCCGGCCGGTGACCGGCGCCGGGCCGGTGGCCCAGGTCGCAGTCTCAGAAACTCGGGCCGTTAATGATCCGGGCAATGATGCTCCCAGCGGCGATGTTACGGGCCGCGATGATTCTGCTTCAGCCACTGCCGCCGCCCGGGAGGTGCTGGCGGAATTTGCCGCCCGCTGGCGGCATGATCACTTGGTGCTGGACAAGTGGTTCAGTGTTCAGGCCACCGCCCCGGCTCCGGTGACCCTGGAGCAGGTGAAGGCGCTAATGGATCATCCGGCCTTTCGCCTGGCCAATCCCAACCGGGTGCGGGCCCTGATCGGGGCCTTTGCCGCCGGCAATGCGCCGGCCTTCCACCGGGCCGACGGCGCCGGGTACCGTTTCCTGACCGAACAGATTCTGGCTCTTGATCCACTCAATCCCCAGGTTGCCGCCCGGCTGGCGGCCCGTTTCAGCCGTTGGCGGCGCTACGACCCGGCCCGCCAGGCACTGATGCGCGCCGAGCTGAGCAAAATAGCCGCCGCCCCCAAGCTCTCCCGCGATGTCTACGAAATGGTCAGCAAGAGCCTGGGCCAACCGGATGCCAGCTGACGGGCAGTTGAACGGTTACGATTTTTCTTGCCGCCGTCGGCATTTTCAGTTAATCAAGAACGTTTTTTGAGCGGTTTGCGAACCTGAGCCGTTTGGCTGAGGGTAACCGTTTGTCAGAGTTGATAACCTGTCTGATTAAACGGGCCGGGACGCCCCGGTTTTCTGAACGTTTACGCAAAATGGCGACCGTTCACCAGGGGCGCTAACCTACTGATTTAACAGGCTGTAAACGTTCAGCCGTGCCCCAGATTCGGGCAAGCAGCCAAGCGCCGCGTACCCCGTGTACGTAAGCTTGGCTGATCGCCCGAAGGTGGGGTGCGGCTGAACGTTTACGCAAAATGGAGAACACAGTTCATGTACACCACTTCCGACCTGCGCAAGGGGCTTAAGATCCAGATCGACGGTGAGCCCTATATCATCACCGATTTTGAATTTTCCAAGCCCGGCAAGGGCCAGGCCCTCTATCGCTGCCGGCTGCGCAACATGATCACCGGCAACGCCTTCGATCGCACCTACCGCTCCAACGACAAGTTCGAGCCCGCCGCCCTGGAAGAGCGGACCATGCAGTTTCTCTACGCCCAGGGCGAGGAGTACAACTTCATGGACAACAAGAGCTTTGAGCAGCTCACCATCCAAAAAGACCTGCTGGGCGATGACGTCAACTTCCTCATCGACAACATGGAGGTCGACGTGCTGCTGTTCAAGGAGCGGGCCATCGGGGTGACCATGCCCAACTTCGTCAACCTGACGGTGACCCGGGCCGACCCCTGGGTCAAGGGGGACACCAGCGGCAGCGATTCTAAGCCGGTGACGGTGGAAACCGGTTACGTGCTGCAGGTACCGCCTTTCGTCAACGAGGGCGAGAAGATCCAGATCGACACCCGCACCGGCCAGTACGTCACCCGGGTCAAGGAATAAAGGGCGAAAGATGCCCGATCTGTGGGGCCGGGCCCGGGTTATCCAGGCGGTGCGCCGCTTCTTTGACCAGCGGGGGTTTCTGGAAGTGGAAACGCCGTTGCGGATTCCGGCCCCGGCCCCGGAACCCCATCTGCTGCCCCAGCCCGCCGGCCGCTGGTTTCTCCAGACCTCGCCGGAACTTTGCATGAAGCGGCTGCTGGCCCGGGGCCATGCCAGGATCTACCAGCTTTGCAAATGCTTCCGCCGGGCCGAGCGCGGCCGGCGCCATGTGCCCGAGTTCACCATGCTGGAGTGGTACCGGGCCGGGGCCGATTACTTGGCCCTGATGGACGACAGTGAGCAGCTCTTGAGCGCGGTGGCCACCGAGCTGGCTTTGGCGGCCGCCGGCGACGACCAGGCCCGGGGTTTGGCCAGCAGGCCGAAGGTCGTTGCTTTGGCCGATGATGCTGCTGGGGGGGCGGGAGTTACCGATTTGCTGGGCGCTACCGAGCCGGCGGGCCGGCCGGCCGTGGCGGTGCCGGTGACCTTGCCGGTGCCGGGTAAGCCCGGTCGCCAAATATCCCTGGCCTTACCTTGGGAGAGGCTTTCCGTGGCCGAGGCCTTTCGCCGTTACACCGACCTGGAAGCCGACGAGGCCGTGCGGCTTGAGTTGTTCGACCAGTTGCTGGTGGAGAAAATCGAGCCGCACCTGGGCTTTACCCGGCCCACTTTCCTTTACGACTACCCGGCGCCGCTGGCCGCCCTGGCCCGGCGCAAGCCCGGGCGGCCGGAGCTGGCCGAGCGGTTCGAGCTTTACGTGGCCGGTTTGGAACTGGCCAACGGCTTTTCCGAATTGATCGACCCGGTGGAACAGCGTCGCCGCTTTCAGGCCGACCGCCGTCAGATCCGGGCCGCCGGCCACAAACCGCCGCCCATGCCCGAGCCCTTCCTGGCGGAGCTTAACGCCATGCCGGAAGCCGCCGGCATCGCCCTGGGCGTTGATCGCCTGGTGATGATTATGCTGGGCCGGGAGCGGATTGATGAGGTACTGGCTTTTACCCCGGAAATACTTTGAGGAGTAAGGTAATGGAAGAGCAGGAACTGCAGCGGCGGCTGGAACTGATTCGGGAATATGAAGCGTGGTTTGCCCATCGACTGGGCACCCGGGTAGTCCATAAACCAAAACTGAATATCTGGCTTTTCCTGGTGCCTTTTTTGTTTATTTATCACTTCAGCGAGTTGAAACGCTACAAGGAGAACCTGCCCGGCTTCAGCCAGGGGTTTATCCGTTCCAAATTGCATGCCCTGGAGTTGGCGGCGGAGGAAATTCGCCAGGGAAGGCGCAAAACCGAAGCCGAGATCGTGCCGCCGGCGGACCCGGAACTGGATAAGCCCGCCATGGCGCAAGTGCGTCGCCAGCAGGAAGATGAACTGCGCCTGTTGCTGGCCCATTACCGGCGCCTGTTGGCCAGCCCGGCGGTGAGTTATGCCGGGATGTTGCAGGAAGTCTATGGAGAGCGGCGCAAGTTTCAGGACTTTGTGGAAGCCCTGCAACAGTTGGAAGCTGACCTGAACCAAACCCTGTTGGCCACCATGTCCGAAGCTGAGGCGGGCGGCGAGGAGGCCAGGGCGGTGGTGGAACGGATGGAAAGAGAGAGTCTGAAGCTGCGGGTGGCCGACATGCAGCAGTTTTTTCCCGCCGCCGATCAGCGCAACTGATTCTCCTTGCCCTTGATCTCCCGGTAAACATCCAAATCGGCGTACCAGATGGCCGACACCTCGATCTGGGTGGCGGCAAAGGCCGCCCGCACGGTCTGCACCGGAGGCAGCCGGTAAAATTCGCCCACCGCCCAGCCCCCCAGCAGCACCAGCAAAACCACCGGCCACAACAGTTTCTTGGGTTTGCGTTTTTCGGTCATGATACCCTCCGCTAAGTTTGTTCTCTTAAGATCATCAACCTGCAGTTGGTCGAGGAGTAACTGAACAGCCGTGCCCCAGGTTGCGGCAAGCGGCCCGGCGCCGCGTACTCAGGTACGCAAGCCGGGCCGATCGCCGCAAAATGGGGTGCTGCTGGACAGTTACTAACGGATGGCCATCAGGTGCTCGGTGACGCCGGGAAAGGCGACTATGAACATCAGCCAGGCCAGGACCAGGGTCAGGACCACGTTGAAGCCCTGGCTGAAGGCGTAGTGGTAAAGGATCTTGCCGCCTTCAAAGTACTTGGCCAGTTCGCGGAAGTTGGTGGCCAGCCCGATGCTGACAAAGGCCATGCAGAACAACCAGCCGCGCAGCGGGTTGGCCCAGCCGCGCAGGGCGCCGTCGCTGATGATTACCTCGCCCACACCGGTGGCCATCAGCTCGTAGATGATGGTGAAGACCACGGAAGCACCGATGAAGCCGATGACGAACTTGGGAAAACGAACCCAGATTTCCTTCATGGCCGCGCCGAAGGTCAACTTCACGTTGCCGGCCCGGGTTTCCACCCGGGTGGCCCAGTAAGCGGCGATGGCGAAGGCGATCACGCCGATCATCACGTTCTGGATCATCTTCAGGGTGGCGGCGGTGTACATGGCCCCCGGCCCTAACAATTCGCCGGCCGCCACCACCGCGCCGGTGGAGTCCACCGTGCCGCCGATCCAGGCGCCGCCCACGATGGGGTTCATCCCCAGGGCCAGCACCAGGGCCGGCATGGCGAACATCATGACGGCGGTAAAGGCGATAGAAAGACCCACCGCGATGGTCAGCTCCTCGTTTTTGGCCTTGCTGGCTGCGGCGGCGGCAATGGCCGCCGACACCCCGCAGACGCTGGCGGCGGCGGCGATGGTGACGTTAAGCGGCTTGGAAGGCAGCTTGATGAACTTGTCGCCCACCCAGTAACCGATGATTAACACGGCGGGGGTCACACCCCAGGCGATGACGATTCCGGGGGCGCCGATCATCAGGATCAGCCCGAAGAGAATACTGCCGCCCAGCAGCACCAGGCCGGTTTTGATGTAATACTCCACCTGCACCGCCGGCTTGGCCCACTTGGGGGTGCCCACGGTGTTGCTGATCAGCAGCCCCAGCAGTACCGCCCAGAGCACATAGCTCAGTCCGTACTGGGTGGAGAAGCTGTGGCCGGCAATGAAATAGGCGACGATGCTGAGCGCGAAGATAAAGGGAAAGCCGATGAAAAAGCCGCCCAGCTTCTGGCCCATGAAGTGCATGCCCACCGAGAAGAGCAGGGCGATGAGCACCATCAGCACGATCATCGAAGGGATCACGTTGTAGGCCTGGATGTTGGCCGCGCTGCGGGCCCGTGACTCGGCGCTGAGGGCTCGGCCCCAGGCCTCAATGGCCTCGTCGGCGACCTGGTTCAAGGCCGGATCGGTAAAATTGGCCGCCTCCGCCGCTGCCTGGGCCGCTTCGGCCCGGTCCCGGGCCTGAACCCGCAGCTGTTGCGCTTCTTCGTAGCGGGGCTGGGCCGCTGCCCGCCGTTCGGCCGCCGCCTCTTTTGTCAGGATAAAGGCCTGGCCCGGCGCGGTGTCCCAGCGTTTGGGCCGCTGCAGCAGGGTGCCCAGCTTCTGCCCCAGGGGGGTTTTTCGGGCCTGCAAGCCGCTTAGTTGACGTTCGGCCTCCATGTACTCAATGGTGGGGAAGGGGGCCCTCTGTTGCTCGGCCGCCATGGTCGCCTGGGTATCGGCGATGATCTGTTTCATGTTGTCCGGTGAGCTGTAAAGAAAGAAACCCAGGCCGGCCAGCAGCAGAAAGGCGCCCAGCCAGTTGGCCCACCAGTCTTCCTTCTTCCAGAGATCTTCCCATTTGCTCTTACCCTTGCTCAGGGCGCCTTCTTCCTCTTTGATGGCATCGCTGATGCCTTTTTTGGCTTCTTCAGACATGGTTTGCCTCCTTGGACTTGGCCGCCGTGTCGGGTGATAAGTCCGGCGGGGAAATGATTGTCCGGGCTTGCGGGCTTAACAGCCCGTTGAAAAATGGGTTGTTAGCGGCCCATGGGTGGGCCGCCGAATTTATTGGCACTGAAAGTGGCAATGAATTCGTGAGGTTGGCCAAAGCCATCTTTGGCCAACCGTTCGTTGAAAAAGCCAGGGATGGCTTTTTCAACGGACTGTCAACGAATGACCATGACGCTGTGGTCGCTTTTGTTCACCACCTTGTCGGTCACGCTGCCCAGCCGCCCGCTGCGTCCGGCACCGTGTTTGCCGGCGGCGCCGATGACGATGAAATCGGCCGGAAGTTCGTCGGCGCATTTGAGGATGTTGTCAACCTCATTGCCCGCCTCGATCCGGATTTCGGCGCTGGCCCCTAAACCGGCAAGTTTTTCGTTGACTTTAGTCCTGATGCCCTGCGCTTCCTTGTAAAGGGTGCCGGTGATTGTGTCGCATTCGTTAATGCCCACGTCCACCAGGCAGAGATCGGGGACCACGATTATCACTTCGATTTTCACTGCTCCTCCCAGTTTTTTGGACAGTTCCACGGTTTGCTCCAAAGCCTTGTAAGCGTGTTCCGAGCCGTCGTGCGGGACTAGAAAATTCATGTTGGATCTCCTTTATTTTGGAGTTGTTGGGCGGCGTGTGTGCCGTTGGCCGGGTGATTGGTCAACCACGTTCAGAGCAACATGCGTGCCAGTTTTTTAAAGGTGCGGTTTGTTTTGTCTAAACCTCGTTGTTACAGTACGTTGGGTGTGTCTGTCGGCCACGCCGGTGGTACCTGAGGGTGGCGACTGGCACCCGATTGGTGCCTCCGGTTGGCAGCAGGTGCTAACTTTGGTTGTCACCGGCGGCGGAGGTTTTTGGTAAAATGCGGCCGGTTGCGTTATAATCATCCCGGTCTATTCAGTATCGGGTGCTGGGCAAGGGTGGCGGCGATGATTCTCAACGGAGAAGAGCGGGATGCCGAACGAAAACCACAACAGAGCTGAACACCGGCCCTTGGAGAGGGCGAGTCTTGGGCAGCGGTTGCATGACGCCTTCGGGATTCAATTCAAGTTCCTGGTTGGTACCGGTTTTATTCTGTTGTTCAACTGTCTGCTCACCGTTTTCATCGTTTACCAGCACGAAAAGGGCCAACTGGAAGAACGGGCCTTTGCGCAGTCGGAACTGGTGATGGCGGCGGTGGAGGCCAGCCGGGCTTATGTGCGCGAGGAGTTGCGGCCGGCCATGTATCGGCAACTGGGTCACGACCATTTTGTGCCCGAAGCCATGAGCACCTCCTATGTGGGCCGAGCAGTGATGGAGCGTTTCTCCCCGGCCATGGCGGAAGAATACCAGTACCGTCGAGTGGCGCTGCAGGCCCGTAATCCATCCTACGAGGCCAACGCGCTGGAACGCCGGATGATTGCTTTCTTTAACGAAAACCCCGGCGAGGCGGAATGGCGGGGCCTGGTGGAAGCAAACGGTAAGAAAAAATTTAAACGCTTCCGGCCGGTGGTTTTCGAAGCCGAATGCCTGCTTTGCCACGGTAACCCCGCCGACGCCCCCCAGGGGCTGGTGGCCACCTATGGCGATGTGTTGGGGTTTCATCGCCAGGTCGGGGAGCTGGCGGGGGCAGTGGTGGTGGGGGTGCCGGTGGCCGGCGCTATGGCCGACGCCCGGGAGAAAGCCATTTCGGTTTTTTTACTGGTCTTTCTCGGCATGGCCCTGGTGTTCATCCTGCTGAGCTTTTTCTTCCACCGCATGGTGGTGACCAACCTTCGCGGGGTACTGAATATTTTTCGGGAACAGGAGGAGAGCGACAGCGAGGTGATCCCGCCTTTATCTGCTCCTGTGCACGAATTCGATCAGCAGTTGGGCAAGGCAAAAGCTGAAGATGGCTATTCCGGCTACACCTTAACCGTTGCCACGGGCCTGGGCAGCAAGGATGAACTGGCGGAGCTGACGGCGGCGGCTTACAGCATGGCCGGGGATCTGCGCCGCACCAGGGAGCAGTTGCGGCAGTACAACCGGGAGTTGGAACGGCGGGTGGCCGAGCGCACCCGGGCCCTGCGGGATTCCGAGGCTCGGCTGCTGCAGCAGGAACTGGAAAAGAAGATCCAGCAGACCGAAAAGATGGTGGCCATGGGCCAGTTGGTGGCGGGCCTGGCCCATGAGATCAACAACCCGCTGGGGATTATTATCTGCTACGTCGATCTGGTTAAGCGTCAGCCCAACCTCAGCCCCCGGGCCCGGCAGGACCTGGCGGTGATCGCTAAGCAGGCCCGCGATTGCAAGAGGATTGTCGGCGATCTGCTGGCTTTTGCCCGTGGTGGTGAAAGCCGCAAGCAACCGGCGGATCTTAACCGGCTCATTGAAGAGGTGGCCAGGATTGTGGCGCCGCAGTTCGGCAAGCAGGGGGTGGCCATCAACCTGGAGTTGGCCGGCGGCCTGCCAGAACTGGAACTGGATGAAAACAAGATCAAGCAGGTTTTTCTCAACCTGCTGCTCAACGCCCGCCAGGCGATGCAGGATGAAGGGGGAGAAATTGAGATCAAGAGCCGGCTGGCTGCCCCCCAGGGTCCGGTGCGGGTGCAGGTATGGGATAACGGCCCGGGGATTGCGGCCGAGGATCTTAACAGAATCTTTGATCCCTTTTTCAGCACCAAGCGCACCGGCGAGGGCACCGGCCTGGGGCTGTCGGTCAGTTACGGGATTATCAAGGAACACGGCGGCGAGCTCCGGGTGGCAAGCCGGGCCGGCGAGTGGGCCTGCTTTACCCTGGAATTGCCGTTGTCAATGGACCAGCCTTTAATCAACGTCCCGCCGCCGACGGCGAAGGAGTGAGCCCTGTATGGCAGCCAGTTTGCTGATTATCGATGATGAAACCGACCTGCTGGAGGCCCTGGCTCGGATTCTGCCCGAGGAACTGGCCGAGGTGGAGGTGGCAACCACCAGTGAAGCCGCCGCCGGGCTGGAACTGATCCGGGAGCAGAGCATCGACGTGCTGCTGCTGGATATCCGGATGCCGGAGGTCAGCGGCCTGGATCTGCTGACCGAGGTGAAAAAGATCGACCCCTGGGTGACGGTGGTGATGATGACCGCTTACGGCGGCATTGAAACGGCGGTGACGGCGGTCAAGCGCGGCGCCTACGATTTCATCACCAAGCCCTTTGAGATTCCAGATCTGGTCAGGGTTTTGCTGCAAGCCCTGGAGCGCAGCCGCCTGATCCGGGAAAACATGAACCTGCGCCAGCAGTTGCCGGAGCAGGCCGGCTTTGCCGGTTTAATCGGCCAGTCCCCGCGGATGCGCAAGCTTTATGAGGGTGTCCAGGCCCTGGCCAATACCGATTACAGTGTGCTGATTAGGGGGGAGTCCGGTACCGGCAAGGAACTGGTGGCCCGGGCCATTCATCAACTGAGCAAGCGTGGCCAGCGTCCCATGGTCACCGTCAACTGCCCGGCGATCCCCGAGCACCTGTTGGAAAGCGAGTTGTTCGGTCACAAGAAAGGGTCCTTTACCGGGGCGGAAAAGGACCATGCCGGCCTGTTTCTGGAGGCCGACGGCTCCACCCTGCTGCTGGATGAAATCGGCGATATTCCGGTGAGCGTGCAGACCAAACTGTTGCGGGCCCTGCAGGAACGGGAGATCCGCCCGGTGGGCGGCGATAAGCCCCGCAAGATCAATGTTCGCATCATCTCCAGCACCAACCAGGATTTGGAAACCAAGATCAAGGAGCACAGCTTCCGGGAAGATCTCTATTATCGCCTCAATGTGGTTACCCTGCACACGCCCTCGCTGGCCGAGATTCCCGAGGATGTGCCGCTGCTGGCCGATTA
Source organism: Desulfurivibrio dismutans (assembly GCF_029210385.1). GTDB lineage: Bacteria > Desulfobacterota > Desulfobulbia > Desulfobulbales > Desulfurivibrionaceae > Desulfurivibrio > Desulfurivibrio dismutans. The sequence goes on from NZ_JARGDQ010000004.1 coordinate 161,925, forward strand.
CTGCCTGCGGGCCGTCTGCCGGGAGCTGGAATTACCGCCCAAGGGTTTCAGTGTCGCCGCCCTGCGGGAGATCGCCCGCCGCAAGTGGCCCGGCAATGTCCGGGAGTTACAGAATTTTGTCCGCCGTATGGTGCTGTTTGCCCCGGACCAGGAGATCGGGCTGGCGGAAATCGGCGCCGTGGAGGAACAGACGGCGGGTCCGGCCGCGGCCGGTAACGGTGCCGAGGGTCGGCGGTCGGCCATCGAGCCTTATCTGCAGAGTAAGGATGAACTGGTGGACCGCTTCACCGCCGACTATCTCCAGCAACTGCTGACCATGACCCAGGGTAATGTCACCCAGGCGGCGGGGTTGGCGGTGTTAAGCCGGGTGGCCCTGCAGAAGATCATCAAGCGGCAGGGTCTGAAATCCGAAAATTTCCGGTAAGCGGGCATCAGCACCGCACCTTGCGGCGATAAGCCCGGCTTGCGTCCTGGGGGTAAGCGGCGTCGGTCTGCTTGCCGCAATCTGTGGCACCGCTGCCCGCTTACCTGGCTGGTTGTTTTTGCTCATTTTTTTGCAGGAATTTTTGGATTATTTGTAGATCCTGCCAGGCGGCTTTTTTCATTTCCGGGTTGTGCCGCAGAAAATCCGGGGCCAGGGTGGGCATCAGGGGGATTTGGCGGTATTGGTGGAATCGCCCCCGCAGTTGCAGCAGGTTTTTGTTGGTGTTCAGCAGGGTTTGGGCCGCCAGGGGGCCCAGGGTGCAGATCAGGGTCGGGCGGATGGCCGCAATTTGCTGCTGTAAAACAGGCAGACAGGCGCGGATGGAGGCCGGGTCGGGTTTGGCGGTTTTCGCCGAATACTGCGCGGCCGGCGCTGGAAGGCATTTGACCAGGGTGGTCAGGTAAACCTCTTGTCTTTTGAGCTGGATGGCAGCCAGCATGCGGTCCAGCAGCTCGCCGGCCTCTCCTTGGCAAGGCAGGCCGGCGCTTTCTTCCGCCGGGCCGGGAAAATCAGCCACCAGCAGCAGTTTGGCCGTTGCTGCTCCCTGGCCGAAGATAACTTTTTGGCGCCATTGATGGTGGGGGCACTGTTGGCAATCCTGGAGCCGTTCTGCCAACAGGGCCAGGTTCGGGGGTTCCCGGTCGGTCTCGGGCGTCGTTCGACGTTCGGGCCCGGGGGAGCGGTTGGCGGGGCGGCCCGGGTGTACGGTTTTTTCCCCGGTCGGCCTTTTTTCGGAGGCGCGTGGCCCCGGTTGCTGTTCCGCCGAGGCCTTTACCAGGCGTTGTAGTCCGGCGGCAGCCGGGTAGGACTCGATGCCCAATTCCCGGTGCAAAAGCACCAGGCCGCGCAGTTCGGTCAGAAAGCGGCGCAATTGGCGTGGATCGGCTGGGGGCGAGGGTTTGTCGGGCATGGCTGGGATATCCTGGGAAGCCGGGGGGGCAAACCCGGGGCTGGCTCTTTTGCTCTTCTTCCGTTATGTTGAACTGTTCGTAACTATCCAGCTCATTCTGGCACGTAACTGTTCAATCAAATAACACGACCGGGAAGCGTCGGCAAGTGACATTCCCCCAGGAACTCTTAAGGCACCATCACTGCAGGGAGGCGCAGTCTTATGGAAACCATCAAGGCCATTGAAAGCAGAAGGGCCATCAAGCATTTCGATCCCAATCACCGGATGAGCGAGGCCGAGGAGCACCAGCTGCTTTCCATGGCTTTGCTCTCGCCCACCGCTTTCAATATCCAGAACTGGCGTTTTGTGCTGGTGAAGGACCCCATCCTCCGCCAGTTGATCCGGGCTGAGGCCTGGGACCAGGCCCAGGTGACCGATGCTTCGCTGCTCATTGTGCTGTGTGCCGATCTTAACAGTTGGGAGAATAATCCGGAGCGTTACTGGCACAACGCCCCGCAAGAGGTGCAGGAATATCTGCTGCCGGCCATCGAATTTTATTACCGGGATAAACCCCAGGTCCAGCGGGACGAGGCCATGCGCTCCTGCGGTATTGCCGCCCAGACCCTGATGTTGGCGGCGCAAAGCATGGGCTACGATTCGTGCCCCATGGACGGTTTTGACTACGAGGCGGTGTCCCGCCTGATCAACCTGCCCGAGGATCATGTGGTGGCAATGTTTGTGGCCATCGGCAAAGGGACCAAGCCGGCCTGGCCGCGGGGCGGGCAACTGCCTTTGGAAGAAGTGGTGGTGGTTGATCGTTTTTAGTTCATATTGAGTAAAATACTTGAATTTAACTGCTTAATAAGCTAATCCTGCCTCCATTGAAGTTTAGTCAAGTGGTCAGAGATTAATTGAACGATACTTGTCGCGGAGATTATTATGGGAAAGTCACTGGTTGAAATGGCAGCGGAGCTGGTTCAGGCCCAATGTTCATCAACAAGCATGTCGGCGGAAGAGATGGTGCAGTCTTTACAGTCGACCTACAATGTGCTGCATTCATTGCAGCATGATGAGGCCCGCGGGGCCGCAACTGAGGCTGGTCAGGCGCAGGGGGCTTTCAGCGATAAGCCCGAGAAGTCGATCCAGAAACATAAAATAGTTTGTCTGGAGTGTGGCGAGGAGTTCAAAATGCTCTCTCCCAAGCATCTCTTCTCCCACGGCCTGACCGGCCGTGAATATCGCCAGAAATGGGGCCTGTCCCTGCGTCAGCCCCTGTGCGCCAAAGAGTTGTCCGACCGGCGCAAGAAGTCCGGCAAGGCTCGGGGACTGCCGGAAAATCTGCGCAAAGCCATTGTCGCCCGTAGCGGTAAAGGCGCCAAGAAGGCCCCGACCGGCGCCAAAAAAACCGTGGTCCGCAAGAACAAAGCGTCGGCCGCTAAGTCCTGATGTCCTGATGCAATTCTTAAAGCTTTAACCGGCCCGGCAAATGATAGGTGTTTTTGATTCCGGGGTGGGCGGCATGACGGTGGCCCGAGCCATTGAGCAGGCCCTGCCCGACTACCGCTTGGTCTATTTCGGAGATCTGGCCCGCACGCCCTACGGCTCCAAGAGTGCGGCCACCATTTCCCGTTATTCCTGCCAGAATGTCGATTTCCTGCTCGCCCGTGGAGCCCGGATCATCGTGGTGGCTTGCAACTCGGCCGCCAGTGTGGCTACCGCAACCCTGCGGGCAACCTATGACCTGCCCCTTTTCGAGGTGATCGGCCCGGCGGTGGCCCAGGCCGCCCGCCTCAGCACCCATGGTCGGGTGGGGGTGATCGGCACCCGGGCCACCATCCGCAGCGGGGTTTATGAGCAGCTACTGCAGCAGCAAAACGCCGCTTGCCGGGTTTTCTCCGCCCCCTGTCCGCTGCTGGTCCCTCTGGTGGAAGAGGGCTGGCTCGATAAACGGGAAACCAAGATGATCCTGCGCCGCTATCTGGCGCCTCTGCAGCAGCAGCAGGTGGATACCCTGGTGCTGGGCTGCACTCATTATCCCTTGCTCAAGGAACTGATCCAGCGCCGAATCGGCTCCCGGGTTCGGGTGATCGATTCCTCCAAGGCGCTGGCCGAGGAACTGGCCGCCTTTCTCAAAGCCAACCCAGAGGTAGCCCAAACCCTAAACCGCCGGGACGAGGGAGATAATCTCTATTATGTCTCCGATGTCACCGAGGCGGCCACCCAGACCGCCCGGCGCATCTTCGGCCGTTCCATTGAGTTGCACGCTGCTACCGGTACCGGCGATATTTAAACGTATTACCGGCTTAACCCCATCCCGAGAGAAGGAAAATGTCCTTGTTGCTGCGAAAAAACATGTTTTTTGGCGGCCGGCCCCTGCTGCTGCCCTTACTGTGCTTTTTGTTGCTGTCTTACGGCCAGGCGGCCATGGCGACCGACGTGGAACCGGAGCCGGAAGAACTGGCCGGCCGGTTGCAGGAAATCTATGACCAGGTTGCCGGTTTTAAGGCCGAATTTCGGCAACGGACGGCCATGCCCATGAGCCGTCGGCAGCGGGTGGGGGAAGGGCGAGTGATGTTTCTCAAACCCCATCAGATGCGCTGGGAGTACGAGACGCCGGACCACCAGGTGCTGGTGGGCGACGGTAAGGAGGTCAGGCTGTATCTGGCTCGCAGCAACCAGATGATGATCAGCGAGGTGGATACCTACCTGGACTCCGATGTAACGTACGCCTTTTTCGCCGGTACCGGCGATATCCTGCGTGATTTTGTCGTAACGGCGGTGCCGGAGTGGGAACGGCCCACTCTTCCGGCCGGTTATTACGCCCTGCGTCTGGAGCCTCGCGAACTGCATTCCCAGGTGGAGTATCTCGATCTGCTGGTGGGGGGGGAGCCCTTTTTTATCCGGCGGCTGGACATCGTCGATCACTTTGGCAGTGTCACCACCCTGGAATTCTCCGGGGTTGAACTGGACCCCGACCTGCCCGCCGATTTTTACCGCTTCGAGCCGCCGGCCGACACCGAAATTATGCGCAACTAGAGCAGTTTTCGGCAATTGTTTTTTGGTTTAACTTCTTGATTTACAAAGGTGGCTGTCAATGCGGATTGCCGTTATTTCCGATACCCATGATCACATCGCCCACCTGCGGGCGGCGGTGACTTATTGCAATTCTTACCAGGTGGGTCTGATCATCCATTGCGGGGATTTGATTTCGCCCTTCATGCTCTCCGAGTTGGCCGCCTTTGGTGGGACGGTACATCTGGTCTACGGCAACAACCCCGGGGACCGGCACCTGATCTCCCAGTTCTGCGGCACCAAATTTCCCGGCCTGACTCATCACGGCGAATTCGGCGCGGTGGAAGCGGCGGGGCTCAAGTTTGCCTTTACCCACTACCCCCAGCTGGCCCGGGGCATGGCGGCCCAGGGCAACTTCGATGTGGTCTGCTGTGGCCATAACCATCGTTACCAGGTGGAGCAGATCGGTGAGACCCTGCTGATCAACCCCGGCGAACTGCTGGGCAAGGACGACCAGCCCGGCTTTGCCATCCTCGATGCGGCCAGCCGTCGGGTGGAAAGGGTGGAGATCGGCGATCGTCGCCGGGCCGGGGCGGACAAGTAAGCGCAGCGCCGGCGGTGGCTGGTAATCAGCCCTGCTGGCGGCGTATTTCGCTCAGGATCACCCCGGTGGCCACCGCCACGTTGAGGGACTCCACCCCGGCGGCCATGGGGATGGCGATCTGGTGGTCGCAATGGCGGCTAACCAGGGGGCGGAGGCCTTTTTGTTCGTTGCCCATCACCAGGCAGACCGGACCGCTGAAACTGGTGTGATACAACTGCTGCGGGGCCCGGCCGCCGGCGCCGTAGATCCAGAATCCGTGTTTTTTCAGCTCTGCCAGGGTGTTGGCCAGGTTGGTCACTTGGCAAATGTTGACCAGTGGCAGGGTGCCGGCGGCGGCCTTCATCACCGTGCCGCTCAGCGGGGCGCTGCGGTCCTTGGGGATGATCAGGCCGTCGGCGCCGAAGGCGGCGGCGGTGCGGATGATGGCCCCCAGGTTACGTGGATCCTGGATGGAATCCAGCGCCACCAGCAGGGGGTTGCTTTTGCCCGCCAGCCCGGTGAGCAGGTTTTCCAGGGTTGTGTTGGCGTCGGCTTTAACCTGGGCCACCACCCCCTGGTGACTGATCCCTTCCTGGGCAAAGGCCGGCGGCAACTCTTCATGCACCGCAATGCCGTGGCGCCTGGCCAGTTCGGCCAACTCCCGGCGGCGCTGGTCGTTACGATGCGCGCTGATGAACAGTTGCTCGATGCTTGCCGGACGGTGGGCCAGCAGGGCCCGGACGGCATGGAAACCCCAGGCCGCGTTGGCGGGCAGCGACTCGTGTGGTGCAGGGCGGCGTTCCTGGTCAGCCCTTGGTTTTGCTGGCCTGGCGGCCCTGGCTGACCGGGGATGCTTGCCGGGTAGGGATGGACTGTCGGCCGAGGGTGGCCGGCGTGTTTGATCTGGCGGCCGCTTTTTCATGAGCTGAACGGGGGCAGAGGGTTGCCGTCGGGTCGGCGCCGGCGGCGGCAGCGCTCAGCGGCAATGATGGCCCGCAGCAGCCCTTCGGCCTCGGCCAGAACATCGTTGATCACCAGGTAATCATACCAGTCGGCCTCCTGCATCTCTTGCCTGGCGTTTTCCAGGCGCCGGGCGATTACCTCCGGGGTGTCGGTGCCGCGGCCTCGTAATCGCTCTTCCAAAACCCTGGCCGAGGGCGGGGCGATGAAAAGAAAAACGGCCGGCAAGTCCACTTGCTCTTTAAGTTGCCGGGCGCCTTGGACATCGATGTCCAGCAGGATGTCCTTGCCGTCGGCCAGCCCCTGCTCTATCGCCCCCCGGCTGGTGCCGTAGAAGTTGCCGTGCACTTCGGCCCATTCCAGAAAATCTCCCGTCTCCCGGCGGCGGAGAAACTCCTCCCGGTCGACAAAATGGTAATCTATTCCGTGCTGTTCGCCGGGGCGCGGCGGCCGGGTGGTGTGAGATACGGAAAAGCCGATGCGCGGAGTATCAACCAGGATTCTTTTCAGCAGGGTGGTCTTGCCGGCCCCGGAGGGGGCGGAAACCACCAGCAGGCATCCTTGGCTCATCTGGTTGCGTCCTTAAGCTGTTCTTCCTCGCCCTTGCCCCGTTGCTCCAGCGGGGTGGAAAAGCGCAGGGAGATGGTCTCCGGCTGCACGGCCGAGAGCACCACGTGGTTGCTGTCCAGGATGATGATGGAGCGGGTGCGGCGGCCTTCGGTGACGTCGATCAGCCTTTTCTGTTCCTTGGCCTCTTCCCGCAGTTTTTTCATCGGCGAGGATTTGGTGTTGACCACTGCCAGTATTCGCCCGGCCGGCACGGCATTGCCGAAACCGACATTGATCATGCGCTGATCCATTGTCTGTTTTTTCCTCATCTTGGTTGCGGCCGCTTGCGGCCGAGGGGCCAGGCCCCGGGGTACGGACTGCATGCAATCGGGCTTACTCCAGATTCTGCACCTGTTCCCGCATCTTTTCCACTTCGTTTTTCATCTCCACACTTAACTGGGCCACCCCCGCCTCGCTGATCTTGGAGGCGATGGTGTTGATCTCCCGGAAGAACTCCTGCAGCAGAAAATCCAGCCGCCGGCCGGTGGGCTCATTGGCGGCAAGAAAGGCGGCAAACTGGTTCAGGTGGCTGTCCAGCCGGGCCAGCTCTTCGCTGATGTCGGCCTTGTCGGTAAGCAGGGCGATCTCCTGGGCCAGCCGGATGGGTTCGAGGTCGGTGTCGCCCAGCAGCTTGCTCAGGCGCTGCTGCAGCTTGTCGCTCCGCCGGGCGATCAACGTCGGCAGTTCAACCTGCAGGCGTTCCAGGTGGCGGTGCAGCCCGGCCAGGTACTGGCGCAACTCTTCCCTGGTGGCGGCCCCCTCCTGTTGGCGCATGATCCTGGTGCTCTCCAGGGCGGCCACCAGGGCCTGGCGGATCAAGGGCCAGTCGCCTTCCGGGTCTTGTCTGATTTCGTCGGTGGTAAAAATACCGGGGAGGTCTTTTAACATGTTTAGCGAAGGCCGGTCGGCCAGGCTCAACTCATCCCGCAGCAGGTTTAAACCGCGCAGGTATTCCCGGGCCAGTGGCAGATCCACCGCCAGAGCGGCGTCGCTCGCGCCACCTCTCTGGCTCAGGGTTACCTCCACATGCCCGCGGCTGTATTCCCGGCCCACTTCCCGTTTGGCCGCTTCTTCCAAAGAGGTGTAGGCGCGGGGAAGGCGTACCTTGATATCACAGTAGCGGTGGTTGACCGAACGGATCTCCACCGTCCAGGTGCGTTCGCCGGCGGTGGCCTCGCCACGGCCGAAGGCGGTCATGCTGCGGGGAAAATTCATTAATTTCGATCTCGTTACGGGTTGGTCGAACTTATAAGCTAAACAGGAGTGCAACTATAAACCAAGGTACCGGGCCATGGCAAGATTCTCTTACGTGCAAGCACATCCTAAGTATATGGTCATATCGGCCCAACTGCCTGGAGGGTATATGATCAGCCCCAGGTTTTGAGTTAGATGTTGGTTTTTGTTTGATTTTTAGTGCGTTATGTGAGACCACTTTAGTTGGTGGTCTTTATGACTAAGGTGATCGGTGAATCTAAAAATACCGCCGCGCGGTGGCATCTGTTGACCGGTGCCGTGGTCTTTTGCGCCCTGATGGTGGCCGGTCTGGGCGGGATGACCCTGGTGGGCTGGTTGGCGGAGATTGACGATCTGGCTTCGTTCGGGACCGACAAAATTCCCATGGCCCCCAGCACCGCGCTGTTTTTTCTGTTGTATGGCGTAATGATTTTGCTGCAGGTGTCGCCGCCGGCTGCCGATCGCCGGCGGGTGCTGATGTCGCTGCCGGCGCTGCCGGTCACGGCCGTCGCCGTCGCCTTGCTGATCAGCTCCTCGCTGGATCGCCATTTCACCATCGAGCACTTGGGTCTGGATATTACCGGTACGCTCAACGGGATGCCGTTGGGACACATGTCGCCCCTTACCGCCTTCTCTTTTCTGCTGGCCGGGGCAGCGCTGCTGAGTCTGGTCGTTGGTCGGGCCGGCCGGCGTTTGCTGCCGTTCCTGGTGGCCTTTGCTCTGGCTTCCCTGCTCAGCCTGCTTGGCCTTGCCTTGCTGCTGGCCTACCTGCTTGGTTCCCCGATTTTTTACGGCAGCGGGTTGATCCCACCGGCTTTGCCTACGGCGCTGGCCTTTTTTCTACTGGCTTTTTGTCTACAGGGGCTGGCCTTGCCCGGTTTGTGGCAGTTTGCCCTCTGGTCCCGCTTTCATCCTTCCTATTACGCTTTGCTGCTGATTTTTGTGATCCTGATCGGCGGGATTATGGTGGTGGGCTTCGTCTCTTTTCGTCATGAAGAACAGGAGCACCGCTCGGCCATGTCCCGCCAGCTCACGGCGGTGGCCGATCTCAAAACTGAAATGATTGCTGCCTGGCTTCGGGAACGGGACAGTCATGGCTGGGAGCTGATGTCCAACCAAGGATTTGCCGAGCGGGTCGAACAGTGGCTGCGCCACGATTCCGCCGTCGACCGGCACATTATTATGACCCGTCTGGAAAGCCATTTCGCCAACTATGATTATGACGGGATCGTTCTTTACGATCCCGAGCTGCGTCGGCAGTACGGTCTGGGCGACTGTCAGGAGCTTGATCCGGTGATGGTGGCGACCATTGAGCAGGCGGCGCAAAGCCGACAGGTCGAGCGCAGCGATTTGTACCGCTGTCCCGCCGGGTTTGTGCGCATGCACTGGGTGGTGCCGATCCTGGATCTGGCCGACGGTCGACTTTTGGCTTTTGTGGTGCGCCATGTGCAGGTGCAGAGTTTTTTACAGCCGCTGCTGGCCGGTTGGGCGGGTTCCGGTCGCAGTTCGGAAACGCTGCTGGTGCGCCGTGAGGGAGAAGCGGTAATGTTCTTGGGCGGCCGCTGGCTGGCGGAGGAGCAGTTTCTTGCTCTGCGCCTTGGTCTTGACCGGACGGAGGTGCCGGCGGTGCAGGCGGTACTGGACCATGAAGGTCTGACGGAAGGGCGCGATTACCGTGGGGTGCCGGTTATGGCGGCAGTAAAGCCGGTGCCGGGGTCGTCCTGGTATCTGGTGGCCCGGATTGATCTGGCCGAGGTTTATGGGCCTTTGGGCGGCATTTTATGGGCTATCGTGGTGCTTGTGTTATTCCTGCTGCTTGGGGGCGGCCGGCGGCACTTTCCTGCTCTGGCGCCGCCAGTTGAGCGTCCATGGCTTTGCCCTGCTGGCCCTGGCGGCAGCGCGGGACCAGCAGATTAAAGGTGAATTGGAAGCAAGGGTGGCCCAGCGGACCGCGCAACTGGAAACCCTTAACCGGGAACTGGAATCCTTTTCCTATTCGATCTCTCATGATCTTAAGGCCCCCCTGCGGGGTGTTCAGGGCTACAGCCGGCTGCTGGCAAGGGATTATCGGGATCGGCTGGATGAAGACGGCCGCCTGTTCGTAGCTTATATCGCCAAAGGCGTGGCCGAGATGCAGCAACTGGTCGACGGGCTGCTGGCCTATTCACGGATGGAACGGCGCCAGGAACAGCCGCGGCCGGTCAATCTGGCCGACCTGGTGCGTGATGTGCTGGCCGGATTCGGTGAAGAACTGGCGACCCATGGCGTTGAGTTGGCGGTGGAGGTGCCGGAGGAGTTGATCACGGTAGATCCCGAAGGGCTGTCCATGGTACTGCGCAACCTGGTGGACAATGCCGTCAAGTTCAGTCAAGGCAGCCGGCCGCCGCGCCTCTTCATCGGGGCCGAGATCAGCAGCCAGCGGTTATTGCTGAAGGTGCGGGACAACGGAATCGGTTTCGACATGAAATTTGGTGAGCGGATATTCGAGATATTTTCCCGGTTGGATAACGCCCGGCAAGTGGCCGGCACCGGCGTGGGGCTGGCCATGGTGCGCCGGGCCGTGCAGCGGCTGGGCGGGCGCCTGGAGGTTGCCAGCGCGCCGGGAGATGGCACGGTTTTCGAGTTGGAAATCCCTTTGCCGGCGGTTGACGATAAAAAAACCGGGACGGAACGGGGTGGTAATGAACATTGAGCTGCCGAGGGTTGAGACTTGGCTGTAGGGGTGACGTATGGCTGAAATATCGCAAAGCATCAGGATTCTCTACCTGGAAGACAACCCGGCGGATGCCGATCTGGTGCGGCGCAGTCTGGCCCGCTCTGCTCCTGAACACCGGTTGACGGTGGTCAACAGGGTGGCGGCGGCCCTGGAGTGTCTGCGGCCGGAAGAGCCTTCCTACGATCTGTTGCTGGTTGATTTACGTTTGCCCGACGGCAGCGGCCTGGAGGTGCTGGCCGAGGTCAAGGCCCGCAATCTGCCGGTGGCGGTGGTGCTGCTCACCGGTTCCGGCACCCAGCAGGCCGCCATCGCTGCCCTTAAGGCCGGAGCGGACGATTACCTGGTCAAAGAGGGAGATTATCTGGAAAATCTGCCGGCCATTTTGGCCAACGCCTTGGGCCACTTCCGGCAGCGTGGCCAGGGGGCCCCCCTGCGGGTGCTGTATGGTGCCAATAGTCTGGCCGATCTGGAAGGGGCGCCCGGCAGCACCTGCTGGAGCATGCCCCTTACATTAAGATCGAGGGCGTGGTGGGCGGCAAGGGGGTAGTCGGGTCGCTGCGGGACCGGGAAGGACTCGCCGCCTATGACGTGTTGCTGCTTGATTTTCAGTTGGCGGCTGTCAGTGCGTTGGAGATCGTTAAAAAAATACGCGATACCCCGGAACTGGATTTGCCGGTGGTGCTGGTGGGGGAGCCGGGCAGCGAAGAGGAGGTCGCCGAGGCCATGCGCCTGGGGGTGGCCGATTACCTGATCAAGCAACCCGGTTATCTTTTCGGTCTGCCCGCTACTCTTGGGCAAACGGCGCGCGTGGTCCAGCTGCAGCGGGAAAAGGATGCCCTGCGGGCCAGCGAACAGCGGCTGCGGCTAATGGAAGAGCGGTTCCGGGTTATTTTTGAAGGCGCTAACGATGGCATTCTGCTGGCGGATCCCGAAACCCGGCAATTTGTCCTTGGCAACCCGGCTATCTGTCTGATGCTCGGCTGCCGGCCCGAGGAAATTGTCGAGATGGGGGTGGCCGACATTCATCCGGCCAAGGATTTACCCTGGATCATGGAACGTCTTGAAGGGCATCAGCGGGGAGAAAAGGGCGTATCAAGGGATATCCCCACGCAGCGTTGCGACGGTTCGGTGTTTTATGCCGATGTCAATTCCTCGTCCGTCCACCTTGATGATCGGGTTTACATGATGGGGGTTTTTCGGGATGTCACCGAACGGCGCGTCATCGAAGAAAAGGTTCGCCTGCAGGTGGCGGCCCTGGACGCCAGCCGCGACGGGGTGGTGATCACCGATCTCGAACCGCAGATCATCACCGTCAACCCGGCTTTTACCGCCATTACCGGCTATCGTGAGGATGAGGTGGTGGGCCGGAACCCCCGGATATTGCATTCCGGTCGCCACGACCGGGCCTTTTTTCAGGCCATGTGGGCCAGCATCAAGGAAAACGGCCACTGGCAGGGGGAGGTCTGGAACCGGCGCAAGAACGGTGAGATTTATCCGGAACTGCTGACCATCAGCACCGTCTACGATGCTCGGCAGCGCCCCAGCCATTATGTCGGGGTCAAGACCGACCTGACCAGCCTGCGGCGCAGTGAGGAAAAACTGCAACACCTGGCCCACCATGATCCGCTGACTGGCCTGCCTAACCGGTTGCTGCTGGAGGCCCGGCTGGAACACGGGATGGATCGGGCCCGGCGGGAAAAAGGCAAACTGGCGGTACTGTTGCTTAACCTGGATCGCTTTCGGCTGATCAACGACAGCCATGGTTATGCTGCCGGAGATAAGGTGCTGGTGGAGATTGGCGAACGGTTGCGGACCTGTTTGCGTCTGGAGGATACCATTGCCCGGCTGGCCGGCGACGAGTTTGTGCTGGTGATGGAGCATCTGGAAGAATACCGGGAGGCGGAACTGATGGCCCGCCGCCTGTTCGCGGCCCTGGAGGAAGCCTTCAGTCTGCCGGAAGGCAATGAGGTTTTCCTGCGGCCCAGCCTGGGTATCAGTCTTTATCCCCAGGATGGCGACACGGTGTCGGCGCTGCTGGCCGGGGCCGACCTGGCGGTGCATCAGGCCAAAGAGGCCGGCGGCAACCAGTTCGTCTTTGCCGACAACACCTTAAACGAGCAGGTATGCCGTTCTCTGGAACTGGAAACCGCCATGCGCCGGGCCTTAGAGCATCGAGAGTTCGTTCTTCATTATCAGCCCAAGGTTGATTGCCGCAGCGGCCGGGTGGTGGGCTCCGAGGCCCTGGTCCGCTGGCAGCGTCATGACCGGGGTTTGGTGTCGCCCGGCGAGTTCATCCCGGTAGCGGAACGCAGCGGCTTTATCGTTGAGCTGGGCGCCTGGGTGCTGGACGAGGCCTGCCGACAGTTGTCGCAGTGGCGGGAAGCCGACCTGCGGGCCGGCGATCTGGCGGTTAACGTTTCGGCCCGACAGTTTCAGAGCGGCGACCTGAAAGCCTTGGTGCGAGATGCTCTAGCCCGCCACCGGCTGCCGCCCCACCGGTTAATCCTGGAACTCACCGAAAGTATGCTGATGCTCAACCCCGAGCAGTCCATCTCCCGGATGGCGGAGCTGAAAGAGTTGGGAGTCAAGCTGTCCCTGGATGATTTTGGCACCGGTTATTCCAGTTTTGCCAGCCTCAGCCGTTTTCCCATCGATCAATTGAAAATCGACCGCAGTTTCATCAACGAGATCGTCACCAGCCCCGATGCCGCCACCATTACCGTCTCCATCATCGCCATGGCCCACCGGATGGGGCTTGGGGTGGTGGCGGAAGGGGTGGAGACCGAGGCCCAGTGTGGTTACCTGCGCCAGAACGGCTGCGATGAACTGCAGGGGTTTATCTTCAGTCGCGCCTTGCCGCCGGATGAATATGCCGAACTGGTTACCTTGGGACGCGGACTAGCAGTGCCCGATGAGTCGCCGGATACTCGGACCATTTTGGTCGTCGATGACGACCCCAATATTTTGAAAGCCCTGCAGCGGCTGCTGATGGATGAGAACTACCGGGTGCTGATAGCCGCTGATGCCCCCACCGGTCTGGAGATGCTGGCCATTAATCAGGTCCAGGTCATTATTTCCGATCAGCGGATGCCCGGGATGAGCGGGATTGAATTTTTGCGCCGGGTCAAGGATATTTACCCGGACACGGTACGCATGGTTCTTTCTGGCTATGCCGACCTGGAAACGGTGGTGGAGGCGGTCAACGAGGGGGCGCTGTACAAGTTTCTGGCCAAACCCTGGAAGGATGAATTGTTGCTGCGGCATATCCGGGAAGCATTTTTGTATTATGAAATGCTTATCAAGCCGCGCCGGCAAAAGCGGGAGGAGGGTTAGCCGCATTGCGGGATGAGCGCTGCGGCCCGTTTGGCCAAGGTGCGGAGGATGAGGGATGCTTATGAAAGAAGAAAAAATGCCGACAACAGTGGCGGCGAAACTGGCCCTGTCCCATCGGGAACTGCTGGCTTGCCACTGCAGGGTTTGGCGGGCCAAGCGGGAGTGGGAGTCCATCATGGACTGCCTGGATTACATGGTGCTGCTGGCCGATGAAAATGGCCGGGTAATCCGTTGCAACCAGGCTTTGGCTTGTTTTTTGGGCAAACCATTTGAAGAAATTAACGGGCTGCCCTGGGAGGCGCTGCTGACCGAGCAGGGTCTGGTTAAAGAGGTCGGGGTTGACGGTGTCGCCGAGTACAGTCAAGCTACGACCGACAGGGTATTTTGTGGGCGTTTTTTCCCTTTTGCCGCCGAATATACCGACACCAGGGGAACCGTGGTTATTCTGCAGGATGTCACCGAACAGCAGCGGATTGCCCGGGAGTTGCAGCACAAGAATTATGAACTGGCGGGAGCTTATGAGGAACTTAAAGGTTCCCAGGTCAAGATGCTGCAGCAGGAAAAACTGGCCTCCATCGGCCAGTTGGCGGCCGGGGTGGCTCATGAAATCAACAACCCGGTGGGGTTCGTCACCAGTAATCTGGGCTCCATGGTCAAGTACCTGGAGCGCCTGCGGGAATTCGTCCAAGGGCAGCAACGTCTGCTGCTGGCGGAGGGTGACCCGGCTGAACGGCGTCGGCAGGTTGAGGAACTGCACCGGCGGCTGAAGATCGATTTCGTGCTGGAAGACGCTGCCGATCTTTTGCGGGAGTCTTTGGAAGGGGTGGAGCGGGTCAAGGTGATCGTGCAGAACTTGAAGAAATTTTCCCGGGGGGACCAGGCTCGCAGCGGCAAATTCGATCTTAACCAGTGCCTGGAGGAAACCCTTAACATCATCTGGAACGAGCTGAAATACAAAGCCAAGATTAACAAGGATTACGGTGATCTGCCTTTGACCTGGGGTTACCCGCAGCAGCTCAACCAGGTGTTCATGAACCTGCTGCTCAACGCGGTGCAGGCCCTGGATGGCCCGGGGGAGATCACCCTGCGAACCCGGGCCGAGGGTGATGAAGTGCATATCATCATCAGCGACACCGGCTGTGGGGTGCCACCGGAAAACCTGGACCGGCTTTTTGAGCCTTTTTTCACCACCAAGGAGGTGGGCAAGGGTACTGGTCTGGGGTTGAGTATTGTCTACGATATTGTGGTGAAACAGCACGGCGGTGATATCACCGTCGACAGTGCGCCGGGGCAGGGCACCACTTTTCTGATCCGCCTGCCGGTGCGCCAACAGCAAGTGGAGGCAAAGACAACTTCATGAGCGACCAGAAAGTTGAGCGGCAAGTCGTTTCGTCGGTGGCGACCGGCGGCTGCGTACTTTTTGTCGATGATGAGACGAATATTCTCAAGGCTCTGCGCCGGCTGTTTGATGAGGAAGCCTTTGAGGTGCTCACCGCCTTTTCCGGTGAAGAGGCTTTGGAGATCATTGCCGGGCGGGACGACTGTGCAGTGGTGGTTTCCGATCAGCGGATGCCGGGAATGAGCGGGGTGGAACTGTTGAGCCGGGTACGACAGAAGGCCCCATTGGTGGTCCGAATTCTGCTCACCGGTTATGCCGACATCGAGGCGGCCATGGATTCCATTAACCGGGGAGGGGTTTATCGCTACATCACCAAACCCTGGCAGGATGAGGAACTGCTCCAGACGGTGCGGACCGCCTTTCAGCACCACCAACTGGTCAAGGAAAACCTCCGGCTCAATGAGCTGGTGAAAAAGCAGAACGCCGAACTGCAACGGTGGAATGCCGAACTGGAAAACATGGTGCAGGAGCAAACCGAGGAGTTGCAGCGCAGTTACGATGAATTGAAAGCTTTCAACCGCCGCCTGCGAGCCAATTTTAAAAATGTGATCACCGCCCTGGCCGGGCTGATGGAGTTGCGCAACAAACGGATGCGCAGTCATGCCCAGAACGTGGCGGAGATCGCCGCCCGGGTGGGGCGGGCGTTGAAACTGCCGACGGAAGAGCGGGAAAACCTGGTGGTGGCGGCCCTGCTGCACGATATCGGCAAGCTGGGGATGCCCGATGTGATGCTGCTGGTGGATCCATCCCAGATGGACGAGGCGGAAATGGAAGAATATCATAAGCATCCGGTCCGTGGCCAGGCGGCCCTGGACCGGATCGAAGACCTGCGGGAAGCGGCCCGGATTATCCGTCATCACCACGAGAATTATGACGGACATGGCTTTCCCGACGGGCTCCGGCAGCGGGATATTCCGCAGTCCTCGCGGATTATCGCCCTGATTGATTTTGTCGACCGGGAGATCCGCCGCTATCAGGGGAGCAGTGGGGTGTCGATCACCTTTAAAAAAGTGCGGGAAGCGGCGGGCGTCAGGTTCGACCCCAGGCTGATCGCGCCGGTGGAAAAAGAGGCCCGGGAGTTTTATCGCCACCGCCTGCCCAGGACCGAGCTGGTGGAAATGGAGCTGCAGCCCAAAGACCTGGCCCCCGGCATGACCTTGAGTCGGGATGTCTTCAGCGGCACCGGCATTCTGCTGCTCAGCAAGGGAACGGTGCTCACCGAAGCCAATGTCGAGATCCTGCGCCGCTACGCCCGCCTGGATCCGACCAAGCGTGGGGTTTTCGTTTCCATCAGGGAAGAGGGCGAAGGAGCGGAGGATTAAGCCGCCGCTTGCCATTTACTTTTGAAGCTGTTAGTCTGCCCGGCCTTCCGGCTGCTTGCGGGGAGCAGCTTTGTTGTCAGGGGAATCCCGATTTTACGATTAAATAATACGGTGCCGGTAAACCATGAGCAATCAGCCCGATAACCAGCAATTCCCGGAAGGGATGGAACCCTTGGGGGCAGAAGGTTTTACCTTTGCCTGCAACCCAGAAGTTCCCTGTTTCACCCGTTGCTGTCACCGGCTGGAGTTGCAGCTTTACCCCTATGATATCATCCGCCTGAAAAACCGGCTTAAGATCAGTTCCGAAGAGTTTCTCGAGGGCCACGCCGCCGTGGTCCAGGGCGGCAATCCTTATTTCCCGGCGGTGATGCTGCGAATGCGCCAGGAGGAGGGCTACCCCTGTCCTTTCCTCGATCCCGCCGCCGGCTGTACAGTTTACCGCGATCGTCCCTCGGCCTGCCGTACCTACCCCCTGGAGCGGGCGGTGGATCGCCGCCGGCAAAAAGGTCGCAACCGGGACTTTTACTTCCTGGTGCGCCACGATTATTGCCTGGGGCATGGCCAGGGCCGGCCGTGGCAGGTGAAAGAGTGGCTGGCTGACCAGCAGCTTTTACCGTACAATACCATGGCCGATCGTTGGGCCGAGATGGACACCCTCTTTGCCGCCAACCCCTGGCAGGGAGAAGGGGCGGCCGGTCCCCGCCAGTTACTGGCCTTCATGGTCTGCTACAATATCGATCGTTTCCGTGCTTACGTCCGTGAGCACGATCTATTGCGCCGTCAGCGCCTGGACAAGGCCCGCCGCCGGGCCATTGAAATGGACGACGAGGCGCTGCTCTCCTTTGGCTTCGACTGGCTCAAGCAGTTGCTGAGCAATCATTAAATCTTTTCCCCTCAAAACCGCAAAAAAAAATTCAAGCCCGCCTTTGATTTTCCGATAAAGAGAGTAAGCCTGCGGCTTTTACCCGCCGCACCGGCTGCCAACCAAGTTCGGTTAAGACGGGAGAACTGACATGAGTGTCGGTAGCATTTCCACCCTGGGCGTAGGCTCCGGGCTGGAGTTACAGAGCATCCTCGAGGATCTGCGGGGGATCGATGAAAAACAGCGGGTGGATCCGCTGAAAAAAAACATCGATCGCTACGAGGCCCAACTCGAGGCCTTCACCGTGGTCCAGAACAAGCTGCTGGACATGCGCTCCCATGTTCGTGATCTCGGCCTTGAAACCACCTATCTGACCAGTACGGCCAGTAGCTCCAACGAAAGTGTGGCCACCGCCACCGTGTCCGCCGGGGTGGCCGAGCAGTCCCTTCCCCTGGAGGTGGAGCGACTGGCCAGCCGCAGCACCTGGCTGGCCAATGGGGTGGAGTCCCGGGATACGGTTATTGCTGTTGAAAATACAGACCCGGATGAGCCCAATCTTTTTAACTATAAGGTGGGTGATGGTGAGTGGGTTTCCCTGGAGGTGCCGGCTGGTACCACCTTGGCGGGGTTTGCCCAGTTGATCAACAATGCCTCCGATAATGGCGGGATCACCGCCAGCATCATTGACAGTGGTCATCCCGACAACCCTTACCAACTTATCTTGCGGGCCAATGAAACCGGGAGTAATAATTTTATCCGGATCGACCCCGAAAATGTGCCCAACAACATACCGGGTATGACTCGCCAGGAAGGCGATGACTTTACTTTGCTGAACGCCAGCTTCGTGATGGACGGTATCAGCTACCAGCGCCAGGGCAACACGGTTAACAACGTCATCGACGGTCTGACCTTCGAGTTGCAGCAGACCGGCACCACCACCCTCAGCGTCAGCCAGGATACCAGCAATGTGCGCGAACTGGTGGTTGACCTGGTGGAGGCCTATAACGAGGTGGTCCAGGAGATCGGCGGCAAGAGCCGTTTCGACGAGGAAACCGGCCAGCCCGGCGTGCTGGCCCGGACCACCGTGGCCGGTCTGCGCCACGAGTTGCAGAACCTGATGACCGCCACCTACCAGGGCGACGAGTCCGGGAGCATCCGCAACATGTTCGACCTGGGCCTGGAGTTTCAGCGGGACGGCACCATCGTCCTCAATGAAGCAATGCTGGATGAGGCCCTGGCGGCCAATCCGGAGGCGGTGCGGGACTTCATGCTGGGTGATTTCGAGCGCGAGGCCCCGGGCTTTGCCGACCGGCTCCAGGACCGGTTGGGTTCCATCGCCAGCTACGGCGGGCAGATCAGCACCGAGCGTAACACCGCCGAAGATCGTATTCGCGATCTTGAAACCCGGATCGAATCGGAACTTGAACGGCTGGACCGCCGTTACAGCGTACTGACCCGGCAGTTTGTCCAATTGGACAGTTACATGAACCGGATGACCCAGATGAGCGACTACCTGACTTCGCAGTTTGAAAGTCTGTCGGGCCTGACTCCCGGTCAAAAGAAATAATCAAACTTAACCATTAACCCGGCAACCCCAAGGAGAGTCACCATGTATGCACGCAACAGGGTTCAGGCCTATCGGCAGACTGAAAGTGCCGCCGTTCATCCGGTGAAGCTGATTCACATGATGTATGAACGGGTTTTGACCCACCTGACCTTTGCCGAAGAAGCGGTTGCCGCTAACGATCCCCGCCGACGCGGAGAAAACCTGAGCAAGGCCATCGCCCTGATCAGCGAGCTTAACGCCGCCATCAGCCCCAAGGATGAATCCGAGGCCGCCGCCTTTCTGCGGGGGCTTTACGGGGCCATCATGGTGGAATTGCCCAGGGTGTCGCTGAGTAACGACGTGGAGATTATACACCAGTCGGCCCGTTACATCGGCGAATTGAAAAAGGTATGGGAAGAGACGGCCATGCAGGAAAACGGTTTGCTGGCTGAAAAGGCCGCCATGCAGCCCTCTGCCGAGGCGGCGGCCAAAATAACCCCGGTGTCGGTTTCCATTTAATCCGGAGCGGCATGAGAACGCTGTTTTGGCGGCGTCAAGGAGCAGGCCATGCAAGTGATAACGCGGCAGCCCCATAAAATTTCGGATCTGTGGACGACCTTGGAGCAGTACACGGTTATGCAGGAAGCACACCTGGGTGCCCTGCGCCGGGGAGATCTGCGCCGGGGAGATCTGCGCGAGGTTGCGCGCTGGCAAACGGAAAGGGAGCGAGCTTTTGCTGCCTTGCAGCGGGATTTGGAGAGCCTTGGCAATATGAGCAGCCTGGCCGACCAGGATGTGGTCCGGCATTTGCGGGAACAGATTGGGGCCTTGCTGGCCAGGGAAAACCACTTGCGCAAAGAAGTGCGCGACCACCGGCAAAGGATCAGGGAGCAGTTGGCCACTTTGCGCCGGGGGCGCAAAGTGGTGCCCCGTTTGGGCACCCAGCCGGAGTCCGGCCCGCGGCCGCGGTTTGTCAGCAGTTTGGCTTGAAAAAGATTTTTTTTGAGATGTGAGTGTTTTGTGCTGGTCTGACAGGTAGTTGGGTTAAGATATGTAATAATTTGGGTGTGTTAGTGGTTACGGCCAGGGAGGCCGCCGACCAAGATTTGTTGCTCTTTGTACGGGCGACATGAGGAGGACAGTCATGGATGTTAATCTGCACAACGATGCCAAGAGTTATGTCGTGCCTGCCGCCACGGCGGTGGAGCGGGAAGAAAAAAATCGCCCCCCGGTAACTCCGGTGGCAGACAGCGGTGCCGCGGCCAAGGGTAAGCCTGAAGATCGGCCCCGCTTTGAGCATCCCTCTCGGGAGACCCGGCCGGTCTCCGCCGAAGAGGCCGAAGAACTGGCCAAAGAGATGCAGGCCCGCCTGGATTCCATCGGTAACACCCGGTTGAATTTTTCCCTGCATCGCGACCCGGAAACGGTGGTGGTGCAGGTCACCGACCGCCAAAGCGGTGATGTAATCAAACAGTTTCCCGCCGAAGAAAGCCTGGCCTTGCGCCAGAAGCTTAATGAACTGGTGGGGATGCTGTTCGCCGGCAAGGCCTGATTTTTCCTTAATCCGGTCCTGCCGGTCGCTTGCTTTTATTTCACTGCCGGGCCTGGTGCAAAGCCATTGTCCGGGACAGCGCTGATTTGCGCCTTAAGCCCCCTGTCATTCTTGATTTTTCTCCGCAACAACCGCTTGCCCTTCCCCACACTGCCCTTATTTGAAGGTATAGTTTTTGTCGGCTGTATGTTTATTTGTTTGTGTTTACGTCTTTATATTCGTCTGCTTGGCTCTTTGTCAGCGTCAGTGTTTTTCCCTTGACAAGTTTTCGGTCCTTTCGTATAGGTAAACGCTCACAGGATAAAAAAATGAATTGTCGTTCAATTTTTAGGCGCATCATATTAGCTTCCTAACTCATCCTAAATTCATCATAAAAACAAAAAACAGAAAGGAGATCCGGTTATGTCGAAATTGGTACCCCCCCATGGCGGAAAAGGTCTGGTTTGTTGCAAACTGCATGGCAGCGAACTGATTGCCGAACAGGACAAGGCCAAGGGCCTGAAAAAGGTAGGCATCAGCGCCCGCGCCAAAGGCGACCTGATCATGATGGGCATCGGCGGCTTCAGCCCGTTGAATGGCTTCATGAACAAGGCCGACTGGAAGAGCGTTTGTGAAAAATACACCCTGGCCGACGGCACCTTCTGGCCGGTACCCATCACCCTGGATGTGAGCCAGGCCGACGCCGACTCCATCAAGGAAGGCGAAGAGATCGCCCTGGAGCGCGACGGCGTGATCTATGCCACCATGAAGGTCACCGAAAAGTACGCCATGAACGAGACCGAGAAGAAGTGGGAGTGCGAGAAGGTCTTCAAGGGTCATGGCGAAGAGTCCGCCGACGACAAGTTCTGGAAGATCGCCCTCGAGGATCATCCCGGTGTACAGATGGTTATGAACCAGAAGGAAGTCAACCTGGCCGGCCCGGTCAAGGTTCTTTCCGAAGGCGAGTACCCGGACCAGTACAAGGGTGTTTACCTGACCCCGGCCGAGACCCGCGCCATGTTCGAAGAGCGGGGCTGGAAGGAGGTTGCCGCCCTGCAGCTGCGTAACCCCATGCACCGTTCCCACGAGTTTTTGGCCAAGATCGCCATCGAGGTTTGCGACGGCGTGTTGATCCACTCCCTGATCGGCAACCTCAAGCCCGGCGACATTCCCGCCGAGGTTCGGGTCAAGGCCATCGACTGCCTGGTGGACAAGTACTTCGTGAAAGACAACGTCATTCAGGCCGGTTACCCGCTGGATATGCGTTATGCCGGCCCCCGCGAGGCCCTGCTGCACGCCACTTTCCGTCAGAACTACGGAGTGAGCAAAATGATCATCGGCCGTGACCACGCCGGTGTGGGCGACTTCTACGGCCTGTTCGAGGCCCAGGAAATCTTCGAGGAGATCCCCGGCAACGACGATCCCGGCAAGGCCCTGCTGTGCAAGCCGCTGAAGATCGACTGGACCTTCTACTGCCACAAGTGCGACGGCATGGCTTCCCTGCGGACCTGCCCCCACGGCAAGGAAGACCGGGTTATCCTCTCCGGCACCAAGCTGCGCAAGGCCCTGTCCGAGGGCGCCGAGATCGTCGACCATTTCGGTCGCGACGAGGTTCTGGAGATTCTCAAGGCTTACTATCAGGGTCTCACCGAGAAGGTTGAGGTCAAGATGCAGGGTGCGGCCTCCGGCGACACCATGAAATAATGTAAACGTCCAGCAGCACCGCAGCTTGCGGCGATCGGACCGGCTTGCGTACCTGGGGTACGCGGCTCCGGTCCGCTTGCCGCAAGCTGCGGCACTGTTGAACGTTTACTGCGTTGGGTCGTGTTTTTTGGCGGCCCTTATAAGGGGCGGGGAGAGTGCGTGGCGCTTTCCCCCGCCCCTTTTTTATTGGTGGTTGGGGGTGAAAAATAGCTGAGCGGGGCTGGGGGGAACGTGGTAATTTGCTCTTGGCTCTTGGCTCTTGGCTCTTGGCTCTTGGCTCTTGGCTCTTGGCTCTTGGCTCTTTGCTCTTTGCTCTTGGCTCTTGGCTCTTGGCACTTGGGTTTGCCAACCCTGGTTGCTTTGTTGGTATTGTCTGTCCGGGCTTGCCCCTTTGCTGATGGCGGCGGGCTGTCCGCTCGGCAGGGCCTTGGCTTAACAGTTGTCATAAAGGATTATTTGTATGGAACAACAGGTTGGTAGCGATGAAACTACGGTGGTGCCGGTGGGGTTGGGGGCGCGTTCTTATCAGATCCTGATCCGGGCCGGCCTGTTGGCCGAGGTGGGGCGGGATCTGGCCGGGCTGGGGATTGCCCGGCGATGGGCGGTAGTGGCCGATGATCGGGTGGCCTCGCTCTTTGGCCGGGAATTATTGGACAGCCTGGCGGCGGCGGGAATCAGCGCCGAACTGCTGACCTTTCCCCATGGCGAGGCCAGCAAGCACCTGGCCACGGTGGCCGAGTTGGCCAGCGGCCTGGCGCAGCTGGGGCTTGATCGCGGTGATGGGCTGATCGCCCTGGGTGGCGGGGTTAGCGGCGATATCACCGGTTTTCTGGCCTCCATTTACCTGCGTGGCATTCCCTTTGTCCAGGTCCCCACCACCTTGCTGGCCCAGGTGGACAGCTCGGTGGGGGGCAAGACCGGGGTGGATATCCCCGAGGGCAAAAACCTGGTGGGGACCTTCTACCAGCCTCGTCGGGTTTACATCGATACGGCGGTGCTGGAGCGACTGCCGGAGAGCGAACTGCTCAACGGTCTGGCCGAGGTCATCAAGTACGGCATGATCTACGATGCCGCCTTTCTGCGGCAACTCAAGGCCCAGCGGCCGGCCATCATGGCCCTGGAGCGGCCGGTGCTGGCCGGGATGATCGCCCGTTGCTGCACCATCAAGGCCGAAGTAGTGGCCGCCGACGAGCGGGAGGCCGATCTGCGGCGCATCCTCAACTTCGGTCATACCCTGGGCCATGCGGTGGAGGCCGCCTCCGGCTTCACCCTGGCCCACGGCATGGCGGTGGCCATCGGCATGGCGGCGGTGGGGGAGATCGCCGCCAGCAAAGGGCTCTGGCGCCGCGAGGAGGCCGATGAACTGCGGCAGCTGCTCACGGAGTACGGCTTGCCGGTGCAGGTGCCGCCGGAGCTGGACCGCCAACAAATTAAAAAATACCTCAAGACCGACAAAAAGACCGTTGCCGGCCGCCCCTTCTTCGTCCTGCCCACCGCCCCGGGTCGGGTGATCATCACCGACGAGGTAAGCGAGGCCCAGATCGACCAGGCCCTGGCTGCCTGAGATAGCAGTTCCATGGGTTAACAGCATCGGGTAAAGGCGCAGCATCCCGCAGGTTGTTGCGGCAAGTGGTAACACCACGGGGGTAAAGGCGCAGCAGCACCGAAGGTTGCGGCGATCGGCCCGGCGCCGCGTACATCAGTACGCAAGCCGGGCCGATCGCCGCAAGATGCGGTGCTGCTGTGCCTTTACCCGAGCCAGGGAACTCCGAGGCGGCGTATCAGGTTGAAGCCGCCGCTCAGCACCAGGTTGTTGTTCAGTCCCACGCTGTCTAAAAAGATCTGGATTTCCGAGGAGCGGGTGCCGGCATCGCAGATGATGATCATCATCTTGTCGGTGGGCAGTTCCTGGTAGCGATCCCGCACCTCGATGTACGGAATGCTCAACCATTGGTCGGTGCCGAATTTATCCACCAGCACCGAGGCCTCGTTGGGATGGCGGATGTCCAGGGCCACCCAGTCCGGCCGGCTGGCAAAGTCTTCCATCCAGGCGAGATAGTCGGCGTTGTCCACGCAGCGCAGGCGGCCCGCCGCCAGGTTGTCGGCCACGTTGGCGGTGGCGTTCAAGGCGTCCAGGGCGGTGGCAAAGGGTGGAGCGTAGGCCATTTCCACCTGGCTGACATCATCGATGGTGGCCCCCTGTTGCAGCAGGGCCGCCGCCGCATCGATGCGGGCCAGTACCGCGTCGCCCATGGGGCCGAAACCCTGCACCCCCAGCAGGCGACGGTCGCGGCGATCAAATACCATCCTTAAAGGAATCACCGCCTGGGTGGGGAAAAAGTGGGCTCGATCGGACTGGGCGGTGGTCACCGCCGCGGCGTCAAAACCTTCGGCCCGGGCGGTTTCCAGGGTCAGTCCGGTGGCGCCGAGGCAGCGCTCGAAAGCCTTGAGGATGAAGCTGCCCACCCAGCCCTGGTAGCGGGTGGGAATGCCGGCCAGGTTGTCGGCCACAATCCGGCCTTCCTTGTTGGCCAGCGAGCCCATGGGGGCGATACCGGATTTGCCGGTGAGTCGGTTTTTTACCGCAATGCAGTCGCCGGCGGCGTAAATATCCGGGTCCGAAGTCTGCAGGTGTTCGTTGACCACGATATTGCCCTGGGGGTCCACCAGCAGCCCGGCTTCCTGGGCCAGTTCGCTGCGAGCCCGCACTCCCACCGCCATTACCACCAGATCCGCCTCCAGGGTCCGTTGCGGGGTTACCACCCTTTGCGCCCGCCCGGCTTCGCCTTCGATGGCGGTGGCCCCTTCGCCGGTGAAAACATCCACCCCCTTGTCCTTTAAATGCTGCTCCAGCATACCGGCAAACTCCCAGTCCACCAGGCGGGGCAGCAGTTGGGGCATGAACTCCAGTATGCTCGCCTTCAGCCCCCACAGGTCGACAAAGGCCTCGGCCATTTCAATGCCGATGGCGCCGCCACCGATCACCACCGCCTTGTCGACCTGGCCTTTGGCGATCAGCTCCTTGATGGTAATGGCCTGGTGCAGATCACTGATGGTGAAAACCCGCTCCAGGTCGGCACCGGGAATGGGCAGCACGTTGGGGCGGCTGCCGGTGGCCAGCACCAGTTGGTCGTAGGGAATTTCCTCCCGACTACCGTCACCAAGTTTTTCCACCAGTACCTTTTTACCCTGGCGATTGACACTCAGGGCCCGGGTTCGGGTGCTTACCGTTACCCCCTTGGCCTTGGCAAAAAAAGGCTCATCCCGGGTCAGGTGAAAGGAGGTGTTGCGCAACTCCTTTTCATCGGAAACGTCACCGGAAACATAGTAGGGGATGCCGCAGCCGCCATAGGAGATCAGGCTGTCCTGGTCGATGATGCGGACCTCGGCGTCGGGGAGCAGCCGCTTAAGGCGGCAGGCGGTTTTGGGGCCGGCGGCTACCCCGCCGATAATCACGATTTTTCTGCTCATGGTGGCTCCTTCAAAAGTGGATATAAAATTAGTGAAATGGTTGGTGAAATAATAAAGAGCATATCCTGGAGAGAATGGTCTGTCAAAGCCAGATAAAAAGGGCGTCCACCGTAGCTTATTTTTTATTGACAAAGCCGGGTCGGCTGGATATTGTCCCAGGAATCTGAATATCCATTCAGGTTTCGGCTCGTTTTGCCAACCTCCGCGGCTTTAATCTGTTCAGCAGTTTGTTTGAACCGGATTTTCTACGCCGCTTTTCCGCACTCTAATTAAGGTGGTGGCGGGGGAGGTTAAGGGAATTTCGTTTAATACATTCAACCTAAGGAGGAGTAGACATGCCGAAGCACGAAACGCCATTAATGGACGAACTTGAGAAGGGTCCATGGCCAAGCTTTGTCAGCGACCTGAAGCGCCAGGCCGAGAAAAATCCCCAGTGCTGGGATATTGTCGGCCAGATGGAGTTGTCCTTTAAAGATCGTATGACCCACTGGAAACACGGCGGTATTGTCGGCGTATTCGGCTACGGCGGTGGTATCGTCGGCCGTTATTCCGATGTTCCCCAGCAGTTTCCCGGGGTGGCCCACTTCCACACCGTTCGTCTTAATCAGCCTTCCAGTAAGTTCTATCGCACCGATATCCTGCGCAAGCTTTGCGATCTTTGGGAGAGACGCGGCTCGGGCATGACCAACTTCCACGGTTCCACCGGTGACCTGATACTGCTGGGCACCCGCACCGAAGAGCTGGAGCCCCTGTTCTACGAACTCACCCACGACCTGGAATGGGACCTCGGCGGTTCCGGCTCCAACCTTCGGACCCCGGCCTGTTGCATCGGCAAGGCCCGTTGTGAGTGGTCCTGTTACGACACCCAGGCCACCTGCTACGGCATGACCATGAAGTACCAGGACGAGATCCATCGCCCCGCCTTCCCTTACAAGTTCAAGTTTAAGTTTTCCGGCTGTGCCAACGATTGCGTGGCCGCCATCGCCCGTTCCGACCTGTCCGCAATCGGTACCTGGCGCGACAACATCCGGATCAACCAGGATGAAGTGAAGAAATACATCACCGGCGATAACGTAGCCAACGGCGGCGGGATTCCCGGCAAGGGTGAGAAGTTCGATATTCAGAAAGAGGTTATCGACCTCTGCCCCACCGGCTGCATGTGGATGGAGGGCGACACCCTCAAGATCGACGACGCCGAGTGCACCCGCTGCATGCACTGCCTCAACGTCATGCCCAAGGCCCTGCGCCCGGGTGTTGATCAGGGCGCGTCCATCATGATGGGCGCCAAGGCCCCGATCCTCGACGGCGCTCAGCTGGGCACCCTGATCGTGCCCTTCATCAAGATGGACCCGGACAACGAGTTCGAGGAACTGGTCGACGTTATTGAAAAGTGCTGGGACTACTGGATGGAGCACGGCAAGAACCGTGAGCGTCTGGGTGAGACCATCCAACGTGTAGGTCTGCCCACCTTCTTGCGGGTAATGGAGCTGGAGCCCATTCCTCAGCATGTTAAGGAGCCCCGTTCCAACCCCTACGTTTTCTGGCGCGAAGAAGAGGTTGAAGGCGGCTGGCAGCGTGACGTTAAAGAGTTCCGTGCAAAACACGCGCAATGATCCCGCTCCGGTGCAGGCCGGAACTGCTTTGCTCGTGAATTAATCTTACAAACTTTAAGGAGGTTTAGATATGGGTTACGATCCGCAAAATCCGATGAAAGACAGAATCACTGATATTGGTCCCCCACACTACGAAAAAATGTTCCCCCAGGTCATCAAGGACAACTACGGCAAGTGGCTGTACCATGAGATCGTCAAGCCCGGCGTGCTCAAGCACGTGAGCGAGACCGGCGCCGAATGTTACACCGTGCGGGTGGGCAGCGCCCGCCTGCTGTCGCTGGAGTTCATCCGCGAGGTTTGCGACGTCGCCGACAAGCACTGCGACGGCGTTGTTCGCTGGACCACCCGGAACAACATCGAGTTCATGGTTGACGCCGAGAGCAAGGTTCAGCCCCTGCTGGACGACCTGGCCGGCCGTGGCAACAAGTTCCCGGTGGGCGGCACCGGCGCCTGTGTCTCCAACGTGGTGCACACCCAGGGCTGGCTCCACTGCCACACCCCGGCTACCGACGCCTCCGGCGTGGTAAAGGCGGTGATGGACGAGCTGTTCGATCATTTCACCAACATGGACCTGCCGGCCAAGTGCAAGGTTGCTCTGGCCTGCTGCCTGAACATGTGCGGCGCCGTACACTGTTCCGACATCGCCATCCTGGGTGTGCATCGCAAACCGCCGATGGTCGACCATGACGCCATCACCGGTCTGTGCGAGCTTCCGCTGGCCGTCGCTTCTTGCCCCCTTGGTGCGATCAAACCGGCCACCGTCAAGGACTCCAGTGGCAAGGAGATCAAGTCGGTCAAGGTTAATGCCGACCGCTGCATGTTCTGCGGTAACTGCTATACCATGTGTCCCGCCATGCCGCTGGCCGATCCGGAAGGTTCCGGGATCGCCATTCTGGTGGGTGGTAAGGTGTCCAACACCCGTTCCGGCCCCACCTTCTCCAAGCTGGTTATTCCGTTCCTGCCCAACACTCCGCCGCGCTGGCCGGAGACCGTTGCCGCCGTCAAGAACATTCTTGAGACCTGGGCCGCCAACGCTCGCAAGTACGAGCGGGTTGGCGAGTGGGCCGAGCGGATTGGCTGGGAGAAGTTCTTTGAGATTACCGAGATTCCTTTCACCGATAAGTCCATCGATGATTATCGGCTGGCTTACGACACCTGGCGGACCACTACCCAGTTCAAGTTCACCAGCCACATTAAATAATTCCGGGACCCAAGGAGAACGGACATGGCAATGAGTATCGAAGAACTCAAAGAGAAAATCATGGAAAAAGCCTTGAAGGGTCCCAAGACACAGTTGTACGTCAAGGACTTTTATGCCTGTGACCCCGAGGCCAAGCCGCGGGCGGTCAAGAACGCCGCCAACGACCTGGTCAAAGAAGGCAAGATGGTCTTCTGGTCTTCCGGCAGCACCACCATGTACGCTGCTAAAGAGCGCGCACAGAAAGAACAGGAATAGCATTGCCGGTGCGCTTCGGCGCCCCCCGGTTCTGATCCTGAGTAATCAGCCGGGTCAGCTCTTGTGAGCTGGCCCGGTTTTGTGTTTTATGCCGTGGAGATAAAATTTGAGTAATAAAGTAGCCCAAGAAACAGCCAGTCGCCGAACCTTCGGCATCATCAGTCACCCCGACGCCGGTAAAACCACCCTGACGGAAAAGCTTTTGCTCTTTGGCGGGGCTATCCAGTTGGCCGGCTCGGTCAAGGCCCGCAAGGCCTCTACCCACGCCCTCAGTGACTGGATGAGTATTGAGCAGGAGCGCGGTATATCCGTGACCTCATCGGTGATGCAGTTTTTCTACCGTGATTATACTGTTAATTTGCTTGATACCCCGGGGCATCAGGATTTTTCCGAGGATACCTATCGGGTACTGACGGCGGTGGACAGCGCGCTGATGGTCATCGACCATGCCAAAGGGGTCGAGCCCCAGACCGAAAAGCTGATGGAAGTCTGCCGGATGCGCAACACCCCGGTGGTCACTTTTATCAATAAGCTGGACCGGGAAGGCATGGATCCTCTGGATATCCTGGCCCAGATTGAAGACAAGCTGCAGATCGAATGTGTGCCGCTATCCTGGCCGGTGGGTATGGGCAAGCAATTCAAGGGCGTATACGATATATACCGCGGCCAGTTGCACCTTTTTACCCCCGGCCGGGACTCCCAGGCCGACGCCGACGGGGTGATGATCAAGGATGTCAATGATCCCCGCCTGGATGAGCTGCTGGGCGGTTCGGCGGCGGATAAGCTGCGCGAGGATCTGGAGCTGCTGGCCGGTGCCGCCAACCCCTATGATCATCAGGAGTTCCTCAAGGCCAGCCAGACGCCGGTTTTTTTCGGTAGCGCCATCAACAACTTTGGGGTCAAGGAACTGCTGGATGCCTTTGTCGAACTGGCCCCGGCTCCCGGTTGTCGGTCGGCCGAACCTCGGCCCGTTTGCCCCGATGAGGAAAGCTTTGCCGGTTTTACCTTTAAGGTGCAGGCTAACATGAACCCCGCTCATCGTGACCGCATCGCTTTTTTTCGGATCTGTTCCGGCAAATTTCAGCGTGGCATGAAGGTCAGGCATCAGCGTCTGGGTAAGGAAGTGATGTTGAATAACGCCACCATTTTCATGGCCCAGGACCGGGCCAATGTCGAGGAGGCGTATCCGGGCGATATCATCGGCATCCATAACCATGGTACCATCAAAATCGGTGATACCTTTACCACCGCCAAGGACGAACTGCGTTTTACCGGCATTCCCAATTTCGCTCCGGAGCATTTCCGCCGGGTGCTGCTGAAAAATCCTCTCAAAGCCAAGCAGTTGTCCAAAGGTCTGCTGCAGTTGGCGGAAGAGGGGGCGGTACAGGTTTTTCGCCCATTGCAGGGCGGCGATTTTATCCTCGGCGCGGTGGGGGTGCTGCAGTTTGAAGTCACGGTGGCCAGGTTGAAGGCCGAATACGGGGTGGAGGCGGACTACGAGCCGGTGGCTTATGGCGCCGCCCGTTGGGTCAGTGCCGATGACCGCAAGACCCTGGAAGAGTTCAGGGCCAAAAACTGGAACAATATGGCCCTGGATGCCGAAGAACACCTTACCTTTCTAAGTGAAAGCCCCTGGATGCTCTCCCGGACCATGGAGATGTTTCCCCGGGTAACCTTCCATAAAACTCGGGAGCATTCCTGAGCTTAAACGGCGCCCCGTATCCGCCTGCTACTGCGCGGCTGTCGGCCGGTATCCCAGCCGCAGGTTGACGGCGGTGACGCAGGTTTGCTCGTCCACTGCCGGGGGAGCTAGAAGGGGAGCTTCACGAATCAGGCGCGCTTGGCCGTCTTCTTCCAAAGCCGCCTGCAGGCGCTGATGCACCGTATCCCGGCGCTGGACGGCTAGCTCACGCAATTCATCACGACCGACGGTGATGCTGCCGGGGCGCAGATCACGGAACTCAGTCAGCGGTGAGGAGAGGTGAGGATCGTCTCCCGGCTCTTCACCGGTGAGCTGTCTGGTCAGGGCCGCCACCGCTTGCCGCCGCTGCTGCCTTACGGCCTGCTCCCGCTTTTCCTGTAAGGCCTGTCGATCACAGGTGAAATCACTGATGCCCTGCAGGTGCAAGGCGAGCAGGGGACGACGGTTTAATGCGGCGGCCATTTGGTCAAGCTGGCGGCCACCTTCCCGGTTCAGGCTGCTGCTGCCGGCGGTAAAGGTGATTTGCCTGGTGAACGCCAGGTCCGGTAATTCCCGGGCCAGCAGAGCGAACGGTTCATCGGCGGCCGCCGCCTGCCACTGGTTTAATTTGGCGGTCAGTTGATGCAGGTAGCCGTTGTCCGGTTCCGCCGGGTTGAGGCTAACAGCCAGCTCAAGAGGCAGTTGCTGTTGCCGGTTGGTCAGCAGAGCCTGCAGCAGGGGCAGGGTATGATCATCATCGGTGGCGGGTGCCAGTTCCAGGGCACTGATTATCAACTGCTGGTTGATGATGATGGTGCCGTTATGAGTAACGAAACGGTTGCTGCCGTTAAGCAACCCTCCTTGGATGGTGCCGGCCAGCCGAGGTTCAAGATATGCCGCCAGAGAACTGAGCGGCAGATCGTGCAGGGTCAGTTCGGCCCGGCCCGAGTCACCGCCAGTGGCCGGCAGCATTCCTTGCAGGGTCAGCTCGCTAGCCGCCGGCCCGTGGGCAGCGAGGGTAAAAGCTAAACCGCCGCCCCGGTTTAGCTCCAGCTTGCCGCTAAAGTCGCTCAATTCCAGGTTGAAAAGCGGTGTCTGGTGTCGATCGCTGAACTCCAGGCGACTGTTGTGAAAGGTCAACACTCGGGGAAACCAGCGGGAGCCGGCAAAAGCCATGGGGGCGGCAAAGTTGACAAGCTGCTCTTCATCCCGCACCAGGTGGACATAGCCTTGCTGGACGGTCATGGCGGCCCAGGGGCGGCCCCGGCGGAGCAGTAAGGTTAGGCTGCCATCAAGGGTGAGGGTGCGGAAAGAGAGCAGCGGATCCACCCGGTCGAAGGGGTCAGCTTTGCGGGGGCCGACGATGCCGTTATGCAATACCAGGCGCCCGGCCAGCGGCCGCCACTCCCCACGGGCAATGGTTACCGGTCGATCCAGCTTTTTTTCCAGATAATGGGAGAACAGTTTGGGAGCCACCAGAGGAAAGACCACCAGCGCCGCCGCCAGGTAAAGAAAAGCCATAATGGCGCCCAGTAGCCCCGGCCAGAACAGATAGTTGGTAAAACGATGACGTTGGCGGCGGGATGATGCTCGTCGCCACCCCGGCGTTATTTTTTCTGGCCAGACGGGTTGCGGCTTCTGCCACGACGGTGAAGAGTCGGGTACGGTGGTTTCGTTGGCGGGGGGAGGCGGTTCGGCCAGATATGCTTCCCCGGCGATGGGAATCTCGCCGACGGGGTCGTTAATGGGATCTTCTTTTTTGCCGTGCATTTAGCTGGCCATGTTAAGTGACTGCCGTCTTGGCGGTAGGATAAGCGCGTATCGGCTGCGGCAAAGGCTAAACGGCAGGCCTTGAAGGTGGCGGCGGCCCGGGTGACGTGCTATAATCAGCCGCGCGGCGTCGGCGATGCCGACAACTGTCAGTTGATGATGATACACGCTATATTAACCATCTCTCTTTGTGGTGGCAACCGTGAAACCAATTGTGGCGGTGTTTGTTTTTTTTCGCGGCCTGACGGCCCTGATATTAATCCCCCTGCTTACCGGGATGGTCAGCATTGCGGCCTTGGTGCTGGTGATTTCTCGCGGCGCCCGGGAGGCTGAGTTACAGTTCCTCCCCCGCTGGTTGGGGCGGGTCATCTGCCGGGCCAGCGGGGTGGAGGTCGAGGTGGCGGGGCTTGAGCGTTTGGATGCCGGCCGCACCTACATCTTTGCCGCCAATCATCAGAGTCAGTTTGATATTTTTGTCCTCCAGGGCTATCTGGCCTTTGACTTTCGCTGGCTGGCCAAAAAGGAGCTGTTCCAGATTCCGCTGTTCGGCTGGGCCATGCGCCGGGCCGGATACATTGCGGTGGATCGCAGTAATGGGCGGCGGGCCATGGTCAGCCTGAACGAAGCGGCCAATGAGATTGCCGCCGGCACCTCGGTGGTTATTTTTCCGGAAGGCACCCGCAGCGCCGACGGCCGTATGCAGGCGTTTAAAGCCGGGGGCATGGTGCTGGCCATCAAGTCGCAGGTCGAGATCGTGCCCATGGCCATCATCGGCACCCACGAAATTCTGGCCAAAGGCCGGTTGCTGCCTAAGCCTGGGCGGGTGATGATCCGCCTGGGGGAACCGATCAGAGCGGCTGATTACACCATGAAACAGAAAAATGAGCTGGCGGAGTTGCTGGAAAATCGCGTTCGCGGACTTATGTCGGCGATGTGAAAGTCAACTCGCCGCGTTGGGAGTCCAGCTGTATTTCCGCTCCCAGGGGGAGGGTCAGGTTGCGTCGGCCGTGGCCGGCCGGGAAGTTGCCCCACAGCGGGGTCTGTTGCGGGGCGGTAAGCTCCAGCAGGAGTTGCCAGATGTCTTCGGGCGGGCCGCAGTCCTGGAATTCTCCCAGGATGATGGCGGCCACTCCCTGCAGGCGGCCGGCCAGGGCCAGTTGGGTGAGCAGGCGGTCGATGCGGTAGGGGGCTTCCCCCACATCTTCCAGCAGCAGCACAGCGCCGCGCAACTCCGGCTCCCAGGGAGTGGCCAGCAGGTGGTTGAGGCAGGCCAGGTTGCCGCCCAGCAGAGGGCCGCAGGCCTGGCCGGGGCGGATGACCTCCAGTCCTTTTGGGCGGATGGGGTGGCTGAAGTCGCCGCCGATGATCTGCAAAAAATGGCGCACCGAATCCCGGTCGCTCTGGGCCAGGGTGCTGAGCATGGGGCCGTGCAGGGGGCAGGTACCGGTTTTTTGCAGCATGGCCAACTGCAGTACGGTGAGGTCGGAAAAGCCGATGAGCACCTTGCGCCGGCCGGCCAGTAGTTCCCAATCCAGCAGCGGCAGCAGCCGCAGGCAGCCGTAGCCTCCCCGCAGGGCCAGCAGGGCTTTGACCTCGGGGTCTTGCCATAGCTCGTGCAGCTCCTGCACCCGTTGCTGGTCATCGCCGGCCAGGTATCCCTGGCGGCGATCCAAAAGATCGCGTCGGCAGCGGATGGTGAAACCGGCTTCTCGCAGCAGGCGCAGGCCGGCTTCGACGGCGTTGCGGTCCTGCACCGGCCCGGCCGGGGCGAAAATGCCGATGGTGTCACCCTGGCGCAGAGGCGGCGGCAGGCGGCAGGCGGCGCCGGATGCCGCCGCTTTGGCGGCTCCTTTGTGTTCAGCGGTTTCGCTCATAAATCAACCGCAATCCCTCAAGGGTTAACAGGGGTACGACTTCCTCAATGCTCTCGGTGTGGGGGGCAATCAGTTCCGCCATGCCGCCGGTGGCGATGACCAGGGGGTTGGCCGGGGTCATTTGCGCCCGAATCCGCCGGACCAGGCCGTCGATCATGCCGGCGTAGCCGAACAGTACCCCGGAGCGGATGGCCTCCACCGTGCTGTTGCCGATGGCCGCCGCCGGGGCGACGGAAATGTCGACCCGGGGCAACTTGGCGGTGCGCCGGCCCATGGCTTCCAGGGCAATGGCCACCCCCGGGGTGATGGTGCCGCCCAGGTAGGCACCGTCGGCGGAGACACAGTCCAGGGTGATGGCGGTGCCGAAGTCGATGATGATCAGTGCCCCTTGGTGCTGCTGGTAGGCGGCGGCGGCGTTGACCAGCCGGTCGGCGCCCACTTCGGCGGGGTTGGGCAGGGCCACCCGGATCAGGCAGTCCAGTTCGTTGCTGACCACCAGTGGCGCCACCGGCAGATCCTGGCCCAAAAAACGCTGGGCAAAGCGGTTCCAGGTTGAGGTTACCGGTGGCACCACGCTGGCGATCACCATGTCACTGATATGCCCGAAGGTGATTTTTTCCATGGTGAACAGGGTGTGCAGCCGGGCCGCCAGTTCATCCACGGTGACCGCCTGGCTGGTACCCAGGCGCCACTGACAGCGCAGCCGGGGGCCGTCAAAAAGCCCGATAACCGTGTGTGAGTTGCCCACGTCGATGGCCAGGAGCATGGTGTTTCCTTTTGGCGGGGGAGATGGTTGCACTTTCTTCCGCCCACCGGTTAGATTAGCAGGTTGGCGCGGCCGGGATTTTTACCTGCCCACCAGCAATGGCACCTTGTTGAACCGGGTGCCGCGGCACTTTACCAGAAAGATGAACGATTTGTCCAGCGGCGGCAGCGAGGGCCGGAACAGAAAAAACATGGGTGGCCGGATAATTCAACCCGGCCCGTAACCGACTGCCAGGCCCAATAATCTGCTGTTTTAACGGGCCGTAGGCCGCTGTCTTGGCTTTTTTTCGCATCGATAATTAAAAGTTGTAAAAACCCTTAGGAGATGAAAAATGGAATTTATGGAAGTAGTTACCACCGTGGCCACCAAGGAAGATGCCGAGCGGATCGCCCGTACCCTGCTGGAAGAGCACCTGGCCGCCTGTGTCCAGATCGTCGGTCCCATCACCAGCATGTACCGCTGGCAAGGTGAAATCGAGCGTGCCGACGAGTATCAGTGCCAAATCAAGTGCCGTGCCGACCAGTTCCATCGCGTTGAAGCAAGTATTGCTGAAATTCACCCCTACGAAGTGCCGGAGGTGGTGGCCCATCCCCTGCCGGCTTGCAGCAGTGGTTATGAAAAATGGCTGCGAGAAGAGTTGGGAGAATAACGGCCGTGGCCGAACAGGAAGCAAAACAACCTCGCCGCCGGCGCCGAAAAAATACCTTTGTCTGCCACTGCTGTCGCCGGACCTTGCCTTATTGCCTTAACTGTCCCTGCGGTTTTGAGATCTGCGAGGCCTGTTTTAAGGATAACCTGTGGGGGCTGAGTAATGGTCCCACCTGGATCTGTCCCGATTGTGGCCGGGTCCGGATGACCATGTAGGCGGGGCGTGATGCTGACAAGTGAGCTGTTCGCCGGTCTGGTGGTTCCCCTGGCGCGGATTTTTTTCTTTATCTCCCTGGGGCTGATCCTGGCCAGCCTGATCGAGGAACTGGGCTGGAGCCGGATGATGTCCCGCCTGGCCTTGCCGTTTGTCCGTTTTGGCCGCTTTTCGGAGACCTCCGGGGCCAGTTTCGCCCTGGCCTTTATCTCCGGGGTATCGGCCAACACCACCCTGGCCGAAGCCTACCGCGACGGTAAAATCGGGCGCCGGGAGGTGCTGCTGGCCAACCTGCTCAACAGTCTGCCCCGGTTTTTTCTGCACCTGCCCACGGTTTTTTTTCTGATGGCGCCTTTTATCAAGGGAGCGGCCCTGTTGTACGTGGGGTTAACCTTTTGTGCCGCTCTGCTGCGCACGATGCTGATTGCCGGGGCCGGGCGGTTACTGCTGCCGGTGGCGGCGGCCAAGCCGGTCGCTCCGTCCTCCGGCGGTCGACCCTCGCTGCGGGAGGCCCTGCTCAAGGCCTGGAAGCGGTTGCGCCGCCGGTTGCTGCGCATCATGCTGATCACCGCCCCGATTTACGCCCTCTTTTTTCTGGCCAATCGCCTGGGCTACTTTGCCCTGTTCAGCGCCTGGGTGGAGGAGAATATCAGTCTGCTGGCTTTTTTGCCGCCGGAGGGGATCGGGGTTATCGTGCTGGTGGCGGCCACCGAACTGACTGCCGGCCTGGCGGCGGCTGGAGCTCTGCTGGATGGGCATACCATGGCCAACCGTGAGGTGGTTCTGGCCCTGCTCACCGGCACCGTGCTGGCCGCGCCCATTCAGGCTCTGCGTCACCAACTGCCTTATTACGCCGGGATTTTTCCGCCCCGGCTGGCCGCGGAACTGATTGTGGTGAGCCAGCTTTTCCGAGCCGGAAGCGTGATTCTGGTGGGAGCGCTGTATTTCTTTTTCAGCGCCTGATTTTGGCTGCAAACGGTAAAGGGGCAACGTTAAATTCGCATAGAGCCGGGACGGGGGCTGCAAAATCCGGTGCCAGGCCCAAAGACTTTGACGGTTTCCTGGCTCCTGGCGGCTGTTCTTGTCAAAACCGGCGACAGCAGGTAGACTGAGCCGGTATTATGGATGAACCGAATCCCCCATAACCGAATAGTTGCCGGGAGGAAGATGATGAAGACATGTGCGTTGCAGGACTTTATGGAAGAGCTGCGGCCTTGGCTGGATCAGGATCATATTCACCGGGCCGAGCTTGATGAGCAAGGTCGTTTCACCCTTTATTTCAATGACGGGATGAAAAACGTCTATACCATCAATGATTGCAACCGGGCCCAACTTGCCGAAGTGGTGCAGAGTCTGCGGCAGAAGGGGGTTGAGGTCAATGAGGGTTGATATATTTGCTGCACCCGCCAAACATGTCGGTTGGTAATGCGAAAACAAAAAACAAATAGTAACAAATCGCGCCCCGTCGGCGCCGCCGCTTGTTACGGCACCGGCAAAGTTGAATCGGGGATAAGCGACCAAAAGCGAGGAATCATGAGCGAACGAATTATTGATGTACTGATCATCGGCAGCGGCCCCGCTGGTTTGCAGGCGGCGGTGCACGCTGTGCGCAAGAAAGCCGAAGTGGTGGTGCTGGGCAAGGTGGAGCGCAGCAGCATTTACGGGGCCCATGTGGAAAATTACCTCTGCGTGCCCGGTGTTACCGAAGGCCGTGAGCTGATGGCCACGGCCCTGGAGCAGGTGCGGAAATTCGGTGCGGAAGTAATCACCGAGGATGTGCTGAATATCGAGCAGGAAGATACGCTGTACAAGGTTAAAATCGAAAGCGGTCGCCAGCTTGTCTCCCGGACCCTGATCTTTGCCACCGGCAACGCCCGTAAAAAACTCAAGGTTAAAGGAGAAAAGGAGTTGAGCGGCAAGGGGGTCAGCTACTGCGTGGACTGCGACGCCAACTTCTACCGCAACGCCAAGGTGGCGGTGGTGGGCAACGAATCGGCGGCGGTGGACGGGGCCATCACCTTGACCCGCTATGCCTCCGAGGTTCACCTGGTGGCCCGCCAGCTGGAGGCCTCGCCGGAATTGCGGGAGGAATTGGCCCAAAGTACGGTTACACTGCACGAAGGCCAGTGGGTCAAGGAGATTCAGGGCGACAATGCGGTGACCGGGGTGCTGCTGGAAAATGATGAAACCCTGACGGTGGAGGGACTGTTCATCGAACTTGGCGCCAAGGGGGCCATGGATCTGGCCGCCACCATGGGCGTGGCCATGGACCCGGAAACCTTTTCCTTTATCGCCACCAATAAGCAGCAGGAAACCAACATGGCCGGCATTTATGCCGCCGGCGATATTGCCGGCCCTCCCTGGCAGATGGCTAAAGCGGTGGGCGAGGGCTGCGTGGCCGGCTGGGAGGCGGCCAATTTCGCGGCCAAGCAGAAACGCGCCGACACCGCTTAAACCGGGGCCACATTCGGTGTCCGCGTCAACCATGGACCAACCGCCCGGGGAACAATTGTCGACGGCCGCCGATGTCGCCTTCATGCGCCAGGCGTTAAGTGCCGCCCGGGCGGCGGCGGAGCGTGGCGAGGTGCCGGTGGGGTCGTTGCTGGTTGACCGGCAGGGGGAACTCCTGGCCATCGATGGCAACCGGACCATTGGCGATCATGACCCCAGCGCCCATGCCGAAATTGTGGTGCTGCGCCAGGCGGCCGCCCGGCTTGGCAATCATCGTCTCACCGGCACCACCCTTTACGTGACCCTGGAGCCATGCCTGATGTGTGTCGGCGCCATGATTCAGGCCCGCATCGCCCGCCTGGTTTTCGGCGCCCTGGACCCCAAGGCCGGGGCGGTGGTTTCGCTGTATCAGTTGGCCGCCGATCCCCGGCTCAATCACCGACTCCAGGTTACCTCGGGAGTATTGGCCGCGGAAGGCGGCGGGCTGCTTCGTGATTTTTTTCGGTCCCGTCGTACTTGAGTTGCCGCCCCGGTTAACCGACAATAACTCGATAAAGCAAATCAAACCTTGTTGTCTTAACCGGCGTGCGGTAAATTGCCCGCTTTGCCGGAGGGCCCGCATCGGCTGCCACCAGGTTGCGCACGGGTCCCAAAAGCAGAACAGCAGGAGAGGTGCCGGAGTGGTCGAACGGGACGGACTCGAAATCCGTTGACCACGCAAGTGGTCCGTGGGTTCGAATCCCACCCTCTCCGCCAGTAAATCCGAAAGCCCGTCCGGTCGCAGACCGGGCGGGCTTTTTGCGCTTTTTGATGAGAGTTTCGTAACTATCCAGCTCATTCTGGCACGTAACTGTTCAGCAGTGCCCCAGGTTGCGGTAAGCAGGTCGGCGTAGCGATCAGGTGCTCAAGCCGACTTGATCGCCGCAAGATGGGGTGCTGCTGGACAGTTACAGAGTTTCAGGCGTTAGACGAAATCCGCCTCAACGGTGCGTCGCAGATAACCGGGCAGCAGGTGGTAGGCTTCCAGAGGGGAAATGGGCGGCCGCCGCCGGTCTACTTTGATGACCGACTCTTCGTCCGCGATCTTCTCCTGGTCCGGAACGATCACCTCGGCCTGACAGGAGAGAGTGGCGCCCCATGGGTCGGTGACCGGCAGCAGGATGGGGCCGTTGCTGTCCAGCACGTAGGCCAACTGGCCGTTGGTCAGGGTTACCACGCTGCCGGCGGGATAAATCCCCACCGATTTGACGAATGCGTGCAGAACATACTGCAGCAGGGGATTTCGGCCGGCGTAATGATGAAAGATGTCGGTCACCACTCCCACCGGGTTCATGGCCTCCTTGTAACAGCGCTTGGAGGTCATGGCGTCGTAAATATCCGCCAGTTTACAGACCTTGACGTAGGTTGGCACCTGGCGATAGTCATGGTCGGGGTAACAGTCGTTTTCATTACGATACAGAGAAGCGTGGTGGTAGCGGCAGACATTGATGATATGGGGGTCGGTGATTTTGTTTTTATCCAGAATCAGCGACACCTTGTCGGTGACGTGTGACTTTACCTCGGCAAATTCGGACGGGGTCAGCTTGCCGGTTTTGTTGAGTATTCGTGGCGATACCATCACCTTGCCCAAATCGTGCATGAAATAGCCGATGGCGATATTGCGCAATTCCGAGTTGGTAAAGTAAACGAAAGACTTCTCGTCATCGGGCCTGACCAGGGGAATCTCGCCGGCATGCAGATTCAGAAAGGTGTTGATGGCGGTGCCGAAAGTATCGTTGAAACGCTGCATGACCACCGTGCCGATGGTGCAGACGTTGATGGAGTGGTTGTAAAGGTAGTCGTCGTAGGAAAAAATTTCGCGGGCCAGGTAGGCAAAGGTGTTGTCGTTGGTGCTGACAAAATCCACCAGGTCGTTGACCGTGGCGGCAACGGGTTCCGGGTCGAACTCGCCGCCGCTGGCTCGAATGGTTTCCAGCACCTCTTTGATGCAACTCTTGGCTTTTTCGTACTTGCGGGCGGCTTCCCGCTTCATGCTCATGATCTGGTCGATCCGCCGATCAACTTCCGAAGTGGCTGTCGACCGTCTCGGTTCCCCGGCGCCCTTTTCGGCGGTCACCGACGGCAGGGAGATCTTGCGCCCATTGCGGTCCCAAAGCCCGCCGGTCTGTTGTTCGGCCACCGGCACCATCAGGGCCCCCAGCTTTCGGGCCTTGATCAGAATCTGCGGGTCGTCCACCAGCACACTTTTTTCCAGCAGCAGCACCCCGTGCCGGTTGAACACGTCCACCCCGGTACGCACCTTGCCGCCACTGCGTACCAGTTCGATCAGGCGATCGATGGGCAGTTGCGGAGAATCGACGTTAAAAGAGACCGGCTGCAGTTCGGGGTTCATTAAACCCTCCTGGGCGGGCGTTGTGGAAATCATCATCACACCTTATAGCTTGGCGCCGGGAGCAGCCTACGTAACCAGCCTGCTGGGAATCTGTTTATAATGATACTCCGGTTGCCAATTAAACAGCAAGATTTTTTGTCGCTTTGATCAAGGCTTGGAAGAGGCGCTGCTGGACGTTTTTCTGGGGAAGATATTCCGGGTGCCACTGTACGCCGATGCACCAGCGGTCGGTGGCCTCGATGGCCTGAATGACCTTGTTGCTCTCCCGGCCGGCCACCCGCAACTGGTGGCCCAAAGTGGCAACCGCCTGGTTGTGCAGGGCGTTGACCTGCACCGTGGTGGCGGCAAAAATTTGCGCCAGTTGTGAATCTTCTCGCAAATGGACCTTTTTTACCGGCAGCAGGCTCCGTACTTTCGGGGTTTCGGTGTGGAAACCGCTGAGGTCACGGCTCAGGGTGCCGCCCCGCACCACGTTGAGCAGTTGCATGCCGCGGCAGATGCCCAGTATCGGCTTGTTTTCCGTCAGAGCCCGGCTGATCAGGGTTTTTTCCAGTAAGTCGCGATCATTGTCCAGGGTGCCGCCGTGGGATTGAAACATCAGCCGTAAAATCCACAGCAGGGGGTAGAAAAAGTAGCCGATCAGGCGTTGACGGAAGCGTTTTTCCACTGCTTTGATTTCTTGGGGTTCGGGCCCTTCTTCGCTGCGGTCATAGAGTTCCGGGTCCACATCGGCACCGCCGCCGACGATCAGAGCGTCGAAAGGCCGCCCGCTGTGCGGTTTGCCGGGGCGTACCCGGAAGGGGCGGCCGCCGGCCCGGCGCACCGCCCAGGCGGTGAAAAACCAGGCCGGCCAGCCACCGCGATCCGGCCCGGTAACGGCCACCGTGGGGCGAGGGCGGGGGCGGGGCGAGGTCCTGGTCGTTGACGGTTCAGAACCAGCCACTGATCCGTTCCGCCCACTCGTCGGTGAACTGCCCCAGGGCCTGGGCCGGGCGTTGCAGGTATTCGGTGGCGGCGTCTTGCAACTGTTGCGGGTTGGCTGCCAGGTATTCCACCTCGGCCCAGCCGTTGAAGGGTTGGGCCAGGCTCCAGGCGGGGTCGTCGATCTCGCAGTTGGGCAGCCGGTAATGCAGTGCCGGTCGGGGTTTGATCAGCTCATGCTCCACCGGTGCCGCCCAGACCCGTTCGCGGTCGATTTCGGCAAACAGCGGCAGCATATCCAGGGGCCGGTTGCGGGTGGGGTTGTATTCCAGGTAATCGTCGATCAATTGCGCCATGGCCGGCTGGTAAGCCGGCTGCAGGATTCGGCGGATGTAGCTGCCGGGGAATGGTCTGATATAGGGAGAAAGCTGGCGGGCTAAATCGATGTTGCCGGCCTTGACCAGGGCCTCATTCAGCAGGACAAAGGCTTTCAGAATGGCGGTAAGCCATTCCGCCGTCAGGCTGTGGACTTCGATGTTGATCTGCAACCCGAAGGCATACAGCAGGGAAGATTGGGTCCCCCGGGCGCCCTGTTGCTGCAGGGCGGCCCGTACCCGGTCCAGGCGGGGCAGGGCGCTCAGGGGCAGGGGCGGAGCGACGATCTCGTGGGGCACCAGGATGCCGGCGGCCTCGGCCAGCCAGCGCTCCAAAGTTTCGCGGTCCTCGTCGTCCAGCTCAATGCCTAAAGTGCGCAGGTGTTCCCGGTAGCGGCGGTCCTGCAGGACCCGGGCGTCCAACTCGATGACGAAATCATCGAATTCCGGCACGCAAACCCGGCTGAGAAAGGGGTTTAAATATTCTACCCGGCCGCCGAACTCGGCATGCACCGCGTGGGCCATGGTGGCCAGGTCCACCCCGGCCATCTCGATTTCAATGCCCACCTGCCGGGGCCGGCCGCCGGGGCCGGTGGTCCAGGGCAGGGGGCGGAAGGTGGTGGGCATAGAGTTTTCCATGGAGTTTGTTGCAGCCTGCGGGACTCCACCGCTGACGGGGCGGGGTCTGGTGAATGGTGGCAGGGCAGTATACCGGTTTGCGGTTTAGTCTTGAGGGCTTCCCTGGTCCCGGAAACCTTCCCGGATTACCTGGAACTTGCCGCTGGCCTCGTCAAGCTGGTAGATGTTGAAGTTGGTGCGCATATCCAGCCCCGGGTAATGGACGGCGAAGTTTAGCGAGGCCGAACCCTCCGGGCCGCTGACAATGCGGTGAAAGACGTAGCGGGGCCAGACCAGCATGGCCGGAGCTGGGTAGATTTCGCTGCCGT
Organism: Desulfurivibrio dismutans; assembly: GCF_029210385.1. GTDB lineage: Bacteria > Desulfobacterota > Desulfobulbia > Desulfobulbales > Desulfurivibrionaceae > Desulfurivibrio > Desulfurivibrio dismutans. The sequence goes on from NZ_JARGDQ010000004.1 coordinate 204,686, forward strand.
CGCCCGCCAGTATTTTGTCCGTGGTGACGGTGAAAGTCAGGCGACCATGATCGGGGTGGTAAATATCCACCTCCCGCCGGCCAAAGAGCACAATCAAATTGTCATCCTGGTGCGGGTGCATGTACCACGGCCGCGCCACCTCGCCCACCGGCCCCGGTGAGACGGCGCTGGCCTGGTGCAGCACCCGGTCCATGGCATCGATCCGGGGCAGCACCGCCATGGGCACGTTGTCGAACAAAACTCCGGGAGTGCGCCGCAGGGGCTTGAGGGGGATAATCCGGTAAAAACCCGGCACTTCCTGAAAAATCAAATCGTCGCTCATCATAAACACCCCTTAGGATCAAAGCAGCTTTCAGTCAACGTTGAAACAACAGGGTACTAAACAAGCCACTACATGACAAGCAGTGTGAGCAGGAACGGTTGAAGTCGTTGGATCTGGCACCGGGGTGGGGGCCGTGAAACCCGGTAGCGGCTCATTCTCGGCCGGCATCCTGCCGGCCTCCGAGGTGCCGGCGGCCTCCTGCACGTCCATGTGCCCGACCGCCGGCAAACCCGCCGCTACCGGGCTTCACGTCCCCCGTCCGCGTGCACGACGGCTTTCTCCCCCTGCCGGAGGCGTGAAAACGCAGGTCAGTGCCGCAGGTTGCGGCAAGCGGCCCGGCGCCGCGTACATCAGGTACGCAAGCTGGGACGATCGCCGCAAGATGCGGTACTGACGTGCGTTTTCACCCGCATTCAGAGTAGCCGCAGGCGTGACACACGCAGCAGCCGCCCTCATGTTCGATCACCCCGCCGCATTCCGGGCAGGCGCCGAACAGGTGGTTGACCTCGTCTAAAGACTGGTCCCGGTGGCCGTTGGTCTTTTCCAGGTGCTGGCGGATGGCCTGGGCGATGGCGTCGGCGCAGGAAGTAACCTTGTTTTCGCCAAATCCCGCCGGTTTGTGGCAACTGATACCGATCAGCTGCTTGATTATCGGCTCCGGCGGCATGCCGCTGCGCCAGGCCAAAGAGACTAGGCGGCCGATGGCCTCGCACTGGCTGGCGGCACAGCCCCCGGCCTTGCCCACGGTGTTGAACAGCTCGAAAAGATGCTTGTCTTCGTCCTGGTTGATGGTGACATACATGGGGCCGCAGCCGGTGCTCATCTGATAGGTGCAGCCGGTGAGCATGGCCGGCCGATCCCGTTTGAAGGGTTTTTGTGGCAAGGCGGGCACGGCGGCGGCCGCCTTCTTGTCGGTCTTGCCGATGTTGAGTACCTGATTTTCCCGGCAGCCATCACGGTAGATGGTCATCCCTTTGCAGCCTAGCTCATAAGCCAGCAGGTAGGCCTGGCGCACCTCCTCCTCGTTGGCCTGGTGGGGGAAGTTGATGGTCTTGCTCACCGCGTTGTTGGTATGGCGTTGGAAGGAGGCCTGGATGGCGATGTGGTTCTCCGGGGTGATGTCGTGGGCGGTTTCAAATACCCGCCGGTACTTGGCGGGAACTTCCTCCAGCCCGGCCAGGGTGCCGTTGTGGGCGATTTGCTTGACAAGTTCGTGGGAATAAAACCCCTCCTCTTTGGCGATCTTTTCAAAGCGGGGGTTGACCTCGAATAACTCGTCGTTATCCATCACCCGCCGTAAGAAGGCCACAGCAAACAACGGTTCCACGCCGCTGGAACAGCCGGCCAGGATGCTGATGGTGCCGGTGGGGGCGATGGTGGTGCGGGTGGCGTTGCGCACCGGAGTCTTGGGGTCCTGGCGGCCGTAGATGCTGTCCGGGAAGTTGGGAAAGGCGCCGCGGCTCTTGCCCAGCTTGATGCTGGCCTTCAGCGCCCTTTCGTCGATGAACCGCATCACCGCCTCGGCCAGTTCCACCGCCTCCTGGGAGGAGTAGGGGGTTTCCAGTTGTACCAGCAGATCGGCAAAACCCATCACCCCCAGGCCGATTTTGCGGTTTTGCTTGGTGACTTTTTCGATTTCCGGCAGCGGGTATTTGTTGATGTCCACCACGTTGTCCAGAAAGTGTACCGCAGTGTCCACGCAGTAACCCAAATGCTCGTAGTCCACCTGGCTGTCCTTGACCATGTTAGCCAGGTTGATGGAACCCAGGTTACAGGACTCGTAAGGCAGCAGCGGCTGCTCGCCGCAGGGATTGGTGGACTCGATCTCGCCGGCGGCGGGGGTGGGGTTTTCAGCGTTGATGCGGTCGATGAACACCACTCCCGGTTCGCCGGAGAGCCAGGCCTGCTTAACGATCTGGCGGAAGAGCTTGGGGGCGTTCTGGTAGCGGACGATCTCGCCGTTTCTGGGGTTGATCAGGGCATAATCGCCGTTTTCGGCCAGGGCCCGCATGAACTCGTCGGTGATGGCCACCGACAGGTTGAAGTTGTGCAGCACGTCCAGGTCCGATTTGACCTTGATGAAATCCATGATATCAGGATGATCTACCCGCATGATGGCCATGTTGGCCCCCCGCCGGGTGCCGCCCTGCTTGATGGTCTCGGTGGCGCAGTCGAAAACCGACATGAAGGACAAGGGGCCGCTGGAAATCCCCTTGGTGGAGTGGACCACGTCGTTTTTGGGCCGGATGCGGGAGAAGGAAAAGCCGGTGCCGCCGCCGCTCTGGTGGATTAAGGCGGTCTGCTTGACCGCCTCGAAGATGCTGGGCATGGAATCTTCCACCGGCAGCACGAAACAGGCCGATAACTGGCCCAGTTTGCGGCCGGCGTTCATCAGAGTCGGCGAGTTGGGCATGAAGTCCAGCTCCGCCATCAGGCGGTAGAATTTCAGGGCCAACTCTTTGGTGTCGGCCCCGGGATCATAGATCTGATCGGCATCGGCGATGGTTTCGGCCACCCGCCACAGCATCCGCTGGGGAGATTCCAGCACCTTGCCATGCTCATCCTTTCTCAGGTAACGGCGTTTGAGTACCGTCATGGCATTGGCGGAGAATTTCGGCTTGATGAGACTGGCCGGCATCCTGGTGGTCTTGGCAGCGGCTTTTTGGAGCATGGGCGGTTCTCCTGACGGTCTGGTTGCGTAATATCAAGGTTTTGGTATACTGGTCGGATTCGACCACAAAATATGGGGTGGCAAGCGCTAGGGAAGCACAAGATATGGCAAATGTAAAGAGTAAAAAAGTGGGGCAAAAGGTTTTAATTGCCGCTGTTTTGTTACTCCTGACAGCCTCGTTATTTTTGATGGCCGGCGTACAGAGTGGCGGCTTTTTTCGGGTGGATTTGCCGGCCTCTTCCCCTTTGCACCTGGAAGCGGAATATCCGGTTTTTGTATACGGCACCCTGCGCAGTTCCCTGGTGCGGCATTTGGTTTTCGGCGGCGGTGGCGATCCGCGACCGGCGGTGTTGCCTGGCTTTCGTCGTCAGGGCCTGGCCCTGTTGGACGACGAGAGCGCCGAGGTGCCGGGGCTGTTACTGCAGATTAGCGCCGCTGAATTGGCTGCCATGGATCGTTATGAAAGGCTGGGGGTGCGTTACCAGCGGCTGCCGGTCACCCTGGCCGACGGCACCGAGGCCTGGGTTTATCGCCGCCTGTAATGGCTCCGGGGCGGTTTTTCGTCATCGTTGATCTCGGGAAGTAACAGAATAACCTTGTCATAGCGGGTGATTTTTGCTATTGCCTACCGGGTGCGTCGGCAGTCGGTAGGCATCAACCGCCGTTAAAATATTTGGAAGTAAACTCTCTTTGTAATTCTGTTTTCTTAAGGAAATGAAACCGATGGGCAACCAAACCGTTGATCAGGTGGCACGCCTTTTTTGTCAGGCCACGAAAAAAACCCTGGACAAAAGCACCGGCAAAAACCTGAAATTTGCCAGTACCCTGCAGGATATCCCCAAGGTCAGCCTCAAGCCCGCCGTCGGCTGTTTTGTGCAGTTCAACGGCGACTACAACGGCCTGGTGATTATGAACTTTACCGCCGGTGCGGCCATGGAGCTTTATCGCAGTTACATGCTTACCATGGGCATGCCGGAGAGCGAACTGGTCAGTGATTACACCTCGGCGGAGGTGGTGGACACCATCGGCGAGATGACCAATCAGATTATGGGGCGGGCGTTGCGCATGGTGGAAAGCAACTACGAGCTTTCCTCCAGTATGGGCCAGCCCAAGGCCATCGCCTTAACCAGCGCCATCACCCTGACCCCGGATGCGGAATACCAGGTCAACCGCCGGATTTCCTTCAGCCTGGAAACTTATCGTTTCTATATGGAACTCTCCCTGGAACGCACCGAATTTATCCCCATTAAATAATTTTGATAAACCACCCAAAAACCGCCATCTGTCAAAAGCTTGCCCCCGCGCGGCCGGTTGCAGTTGTCGGCCGCGGTTAACAGGTAGCAGCGTATTTTCAAGGAAACGGAAGCCATGAGCACCTCGTGCCAGTCTAAAAATTGTAACACCCAGCAGCAGAGCGCCTGCCAGTCCAAGGCGGCGGTGGGCGCCCGGCAGAATCTGGATATCGACCAGGCCTTGGGCAAAATCAAACACAAGATCCTGGTGATGAGCGGCAAGGGCGGGGTCGGTAAATCCACCGTGGCGGTCAACCTGGCGGTGGGCCTGGCCCGCTCCGGCTTCAAGGTCGGCCTGATGGACGTCGACCTGCACGGCCCCGATGTCTGCCGTATGCTGGATTTGCAGGAACCCTTTGCCGGCACCCTGGAAGACGGCAAGATGCCCCCCTGGCGCACCTCCGACAATCTGCTGGTGATGTCCATGGAGAACATGCTGGAAGACCGCGACGACCCCATCATCTGGCGCGGCCCCCTCAAAAACCAGGCCATCCGCCGCTTCATCGCCGACGTGGCCTGGGGCGAGCTGGATTACCTGGTGATCGACGCCCCGCCGGGCACCGGCGACGAACCCATGACCGTGGCCCAGATGATCAAGGACGCCCGGGCCCTGGTGGTCACCACCCCCCAGCGGGTGGCCCTGGCCGATGTCCGCAAATCCTTGAACTTCTGCAAACACCTCAAGCTTGATGTGCTGGGGCTGGTGGAAAACATGAGCGGCTACGTCTGCCCCCACTGCGGCCAGACCGCCGAACTGTTCAAGACCGGCGGCGGCGAAGAGCTGGCCAAATCCCGCGGCCTGCCCTTTATGGGCCGCATCCCCCTGGACCCCCGGGTGATGGCGGCCGGTGACGACGGCACCCCCTTCGTCGCCCTGGCGGTGGAAAGCCCGGCCATCACCGCCTTAAACGAGATGGTAGCAGCAGTGGCCAAGGCCCTGCCGGTGAGCAAAGCGGCCGTCGCCCCGCCACCCCTGGCCATGGCAACCCCGGCCGCCACCACCACTTGCGGCTGCCAGGGGGCATGCGACCCCAACCGCTGTGACTGTTAAGGTAAGGAGGTCCCATTTATGAAAGTTACCCAATTAACCGTCGGCAGCATGGGCGTCTGCTGCTATATCCTGGCCTGCGAAGAGACCAGCCAGGCCCTGGCCATCGACCCCGGCGGCGACGAACAGCTCATCCTGGACCACTGCCGCCAAAACAACCTGCAGCTTAAAATGCTGGTCTGTACCCACGGCCACCCCGACCACGTGGCGGCCAACGCCGTCCTGAAAGAGGCCACCGGGGCGGAAATCGTCATGCACCAGGAAGATGCCGCCTTTTTCGGCCAGCCGGAGGTCGAACAGTACTTTTCCATGCTGGGGCTGCCCCCCTCGCCACCCCCCGACCGGCTGGTCAAGGACGGCGATACCATCGAACTGGGCAGCATCAAACTGGTGGTCATCCACACCCCCGGCCACACCCCCGGCGGCATCTGCCTCTACTCGGCCCCGCACCTGTTCAGCGGTGACACCCTCTTTGTCGGCGCGGTGGGCCGTACCGACTTTCCCGGCGGCGATACCGCCACCCTGATCGACTCCATCCGCCAACGCCTGCTGGTGCTGCCCCCGGACACCGTGGTCTGGCCCGGCCACGGCTACGGCGGCTCAAAGTCCACCATCGCCGCCGAGGCGGCGGAAAACCCCTTTCTGCAGGAAAAATGGTATTGAGCCCGGCAACCAAATGCCGCCACGGGGTGCCAGTCCATGCGTGAAATAGTCCTCGGTACCGCCGGTCATGTCGACCACGGCAAGACCAGCCTGGTCAAGGCCATGACCGGCACCGACACCGATCGCCTGAAAGAGGAGAAGGCCCGGGGGATCACCATCGAACTGGGCTTTGCCTTTCTCGACCTGCCCTGCGGCCATCGTTTGGGCATTGTCGATGTGCCGGGCCATGAGCGTTTCGTCCGCAACATGGTGGCCGGGGCCGCCGGCATCGACCTGGTGGCCCTGGTGGTGGCCGCCGACGAGGGCATCATGCCCCAGACCCGGGAGCATTTTGAAATCTGCCGCCTGCTGGGGGTGGAGCGCGGCCTGATCGTCATCACCAAAAAAGACATGGTGGAGGAAGAGTGGTTGGAGCTGGTCCAGGACGAGGTGCGGGAATTCGTCCAGGGCAGTTTCCTGGCCGAAGCCCCCATGCTCACCGTCTCCTCCATCACCGGCGACGGCATTGCCGCCGTGAAGGAAACCCTGGATCAACTGGTGGCCGCCTCCGATTTCAGCGATGCCCACGGACCCTTCCGCCTGCCGGTGGACCGCGTCTTTACCATGAAGGGCTTCGGGGCGGTGGTCACCGGCACCTCCCAGGCCGGCCGCATTGCCTTGGGCGACGACGTGCTCTTTTACCCCCGCCGGGTGGCCGGCAAGATTCGCGGCATCCAGGTGCACGGCCAGGAGCAGAACGAGGTGGAGGCCGGCTATCGCACCGCCATCAACGTCCAGGGGATCGATAAGGAAGAGATCCGGCGCGGCGACGTGCTGGCCACTCCCGGCTGCCTGGAACCGGCCTTTGTTTTCGACGCCGAGTTTCTCTATCTTTCCAGCAACGAAAAAAATCTCAAGCACCGCCGTCGGGTGCGGGTGCATTTGGGCACCGCCGAGGTCATGGGCCGGATTTCATTGCTGGAGGACGAGGAACTGGCGCCGGGGGGCGAGGCGGCGGTGCAGTTGCTGCTGGAGGAACCGGTCAGCGTCTGGCCCGGCGACCATTACGTGGTGCGCGGCTATTCCCCGGTCTACACCATCGGCGGCGGGGTAATCCGCAACTGCGCGGCGGCCAAACGACGCCGCTTCAAGGAGGCCAACCGGGAGATATTTGAGCTGTACCGCGCCGGCAGCCAGGAAGAGCTGGCCCTTTTTCACCTGCGGGAAAGCGGCCCCACCGGCCTGACCCTGCAGGAGTTGTCGGTACGGCTGGGGGTGTTCGGCAAGAAGACCCAGAAGCTGCTGGAGAAAAACATCTCGGCGCGGAAAATCATCATCATCGAGCCGGACAAGCAGCGGATGGTGGCCGGTGACACCCTGGCCGCCCTGGGCGCCAAGGCGGAAAAGTTGCTGGCCGACTTCCATCGCGAAAACCCGCTGAAAAGCGGCCTATCGAGCGAAGAGCTGCGCCGCCGCTTGGCCCGCGATCTCTCCCCCCGGCTGTTCCAGATTTTGCTTACCGAAATGCTGAAACAACAGCAGGTGGCGCAGGAGGAATCGCTGATCCGCCTGGCCTCCCACCAGGTCTCTTTAGCCGGCGATGCCGAAACCCTGCGCCGGGAGCTGGGCCAATTTTACCGCCAGGCGGGGCTCAATGCCCCCACCGTCAAGGAGGCCCTGGAGGCCCACAACAAGTACCCCGCCAGCCTGGTCAAGGAACTGCTGGCGGTGATGGTCCGGGAAGGGGAGCTGATCAAGGTCAGCGAAGACCTCTACTACGAAGCCCGGGCCCTGGAGCAGCTCAAGGAAAAACTGCTCGCCTTCCTCAAAACGGAGGGCGAAATCGACGCCCCCCGCTTCAAAAACCTCACCGGCCTGACCCGCAAGTTCTCCATCCCCCTGCTGGAATACTTCGACCGCACCAAGGTCACCCTGCGCATCGGCGACACCCGCAAACTGCGTTGAGGTAAGCGGTCACGGGGCAAAGCAACCTGCGGGCCCCGTGTGACCGCTTACCCTTATTGTCAACCCGGTAGCCCCAAGCCCTGGCGCTTGCGGACAATCCGTGCCTCCAGGAGGTCGGCGGCCTTGCGCGGATCCGGTTCCACCACGAAGGTGGCGCCCACCAGGGCCTCCAGGCCGTTTAGGGCCAGGTCGGTCACCGTTTGCGAACCCAGGATGTTGGGCGGCAGCCCCAGGTGGGTGTAAATGCCGCTGGCCACGGCGTACATGCCGATGGCGGCGGCCTTTTCCGAATACCACTCCGGCGAGGAGGCGGCCACCGGCAAATCGGAAATATCCACCCCCAGGGCATCGGCGATCAAAGCGCAGAGGTGGATGATGCGCGAGTTGTCCACGCAACTGCCGAAATGGACCACCGGGGGAATCCCCAGGGCGCCGCAGATCTCCTTTAACCCCGGCCCGGCTTGGTCGATGGCCTCCGGCAGCAGCAGCCCCGCCTTGCCGGCGGCGGTGGTCACGCAGCCGGTTACCAGCACCAGGATGTCCCGCTCGATCAGGGCTTTGGCCAGGCCGACGTTGCCCGAGTCCTGCTGGAACTTGGGGTTGTTGCAGCCGACAATCCCCACCACCCCGCGAATCTTGCCGGCCTTGATGGCCTCCAGCAGCGGGGTCAGGCTGCCGCCCAGGGCGCTGAGCACCGCCTCGTTGCTGAAACCGGTCATGATCTCCACCGGCTCGCCGGGGATCTCCACCCGTTGGGGGTCGCGCCTGCCAAAACCGTCGATGGCCAACTGCACGATCTCCTTGGCCTGCTTAAGGGCGGTGGCCGGCTTGATGTCGAAATGCACCGCCCCGGTGAAGCGGGCCTTGTTGGCGGTGGTGATAAACTTGGTATGATAACAGCCGGCGGCCTGCAGCAGGCTGGGCATGATGCACTGGTAATCCACCACCACCGCCTCCACCGCGCCGGTGACCACGGCCAGCTCGGTCATCAGGTGGTTGCCGGCCATGGGAATACCCTGGCGGGCCAGGATCTCGTTGCCGGTGCAGCACAGGCCGGCGACGTTGATCCCGTCGGCCCCGGCCTTTTGCGCCAGGGCCAGCATCCCCGGGTCGTTGGCGGCGGCCACGATCATCTCGCTGACCACCGGGTTGTGGCCATGCACCAGGATGTTGACCTGTTCCTTTTTGATCACCCCCAGGTTGACGGTGGACTTCTTGGGGCTGGGGGTGCCGAAGATCACGTCGGAAAGTTCGGTGCCGATCATCGAGCCGGCCCAGCCGTCGGCCAGGGCGGTACGGGCGGCATGGACCAGGGTGCTGGCGGCGTCGTTGTCGCAGCCCATGTGGGTGCGGTGCATCATCTCGGCGATCTCCCGGTCCACTCCCCGGGGGGTCATGCCCAAAGAGCGCCAGATGGCCCGGCGCTTCTCCGGCACCCGGCTTAAGAAGGCCACTTCCTTTTTGCGGCTGCCGAAATCGGCATAGAGGATGTCCATCACCGCCCGGGCCACGGCCAGCAGCTCACCGCCTGCGGCATCGGCCACCCCCAGTTCGTCGGCGATGCGGCGCAGCTTGGCCTCGTCTTTGATTTGATAGTCCTTGGTTTCCCCCTCGACGATGGCCTCCAGCACCTCGATCAGGTCCCGACCATGATCGGAATGACCGGCGGAGCCGCCGGCGATAAAACGGCCGAAGTTGCGGGCCACCACCACATCGGCATCGGCGCCGCAAACCCCGCGGGGCATCTTGGCGGTGATCCGGCAGGGGCCCATCACGCAGTTGCGGCAACTGGTGCCCAGTTCACAGAACTTGCAGTGGGGGGTCTGCTGTTCCAGTCGGTCCCAGGCGGTTTCCACCCCGTCCCGCTCGGCCTTGCGCAGCATGGCCCGGGCATCTTCCCACAGTGATTTTTCCTCGATGGATTTCTTCTTCTCCGCCATCTTTCGACCTCCCGGATAAGTTGATGATCACAATTCCGCCGACCGGCCACAAAAAGCCGGCAACTGCCACAGCGGCGACCAAATCACGTTAGCAAAGCGGCCCCGGGGCGTCAAGCGAGGGTATTGGCCACTTTTGCGTTGCAGCCACCAGATAAGTTGGGTAGCGTCAATTAACAGTGACTTACGGAAAAAGAGTGCTTGCAAAAATTACGGAAAGGTTAGGAGGCAACCCATAAACTTCCCATTTGACAACAGCTACGCTCGACTGCCCGAGGAGTTCTTCAGCCCGGCCAAACCCGCCGGGGTTGCGGCGCCACGGTTGTTGCTGTTCAACGAGGCCTTGGCCGACCAGCTTGGCATTGAGCGCGACGGGGCAACGGACGATGAGTTGGCGCAGGTTTTCAGCGGGCAGCGCCTGGTGGAGGGCTCCCAGCCCCTGGCCCAGGCTTATGCCGGCCATCAGTTTGGCCAGTTTGTGCCGCAATTGGGCGATGGCCGGGCCATTCTGCTGGGCGAGGTGGTCAACCGGCAAGGGCGGCGCTTCGATCTCCAATTAAAAGGTGCCGGCCGCACCCTGTTTTCCCGAGGCGGTGACGGCCTGGCCCCCATTGGCCCGGTGCTGCGCGAATTTCTGGTCAGTGAAGCCATGTATGCCCTGGGGGTGCCGACGACCCGGGCCCTGGCGGCGGTGGCCACCGGGGCGACCGTCGAGCGTGAACGGCCGTTGCCGGGGGCCATCCTGACCCGGGTGGCGGCCAGCCACTTGCGCATCGGTACCGTCCAGTTATTCGCCGCCCGGGGCAATCGCCAGGCCCTGAACACCCTGGTGGAATACACCCTGCAGCGGCATTATCCCGATCACCCCATCGACCCGACTCCGGCCATGACATTACTGCAGGCCGTCTGCGAACAACAGGCCAGGCTGGTGGCCCGGTGGATGGCGCTAGGCTTTATTCACGGGGTGATGAACACCGACAACATGACCCTCAGCGGCGAGACCATCGACTACGGCCCCTGCGCCTTTATGGACCAGTACGACCCCCAAACCCGCTTCAGCTCCATTGATCACGGCGGGCGCTACGCCTACGGCAACCAGCCGATCATCGCCCAATGGAACCTGGCCCGCCTGGCCGAAGCCTTGTTACCGACGGAAACCAAGCCCAATGCCAGCCTGGAGCAGGCCAAGGCGATCATCGAACAATTCATGCCGCGCTACGAACAACTTTGGCTGGAGGCCTTCAACGCCAAGCTGGGGTTGGCCGAAGTCATCGAGGGAGATCGGCAGCGCCTTGAGCACTTACACACCCTGATGCAGGCCGGTACTGCGGACTTCACCCAAACCTTCAGAGGCCTGGCCCGCTGGCTGCAAACCGAAGAACTCGCGGCCCTGCCCGCAGGCCTCCAGCAACAGCCTGAACTACCTGCCTGGTTGGCAGATTGGCAGCAACGTTTAACCCGGCAAGGCCGCACCAGCACAGCAGTGGCCCAGGCGATGAACAGGGTCAACCCTTACGTGATCCCGAGAAACCACAAGGTGGAGGCCGTCTTGACTGCGGCTGAACAGGGCAACCTGACCCCCTTTAAGCAAATGTTGGCAGCGGTGCGCCGACCTTACGAGGAAGGGCCGGAACAGGCGGAATTCAGCACCCCGGCCCCACTGACAGAGCGGGTTTATCAGACCTTCTGTGGTACCTGACATCACGGCAGCGGCACTTTTTGGCTTGCAGCCAGCAAACAAGCTGGGTAGCTTCAGCGAAAAGGTACGCAACCAAACCCAAATGCCAACCTTGGGGAGAAGGCATGGCCCTTGATCATCGGGGGGATGGCGGCTCCGATCAGTTCCGGCAACTCCAGCGACAGCTGATTGTGCAGTTGGCCGTCGCGGTGCACGTAGCGAATGTATTCCTGCAACTCGGGGGAAATGGCGACTGGTTGAGGCCACCAGCCGCCAGCCCGCCGGTTGTTCCCCGATCACCGCTATTGTCCCAGATGGACGCCACCGATCAGTCCCAGGATTCCCAGGACAATCAGATAAACGGCGATGATATAGTTAAGCAGCCGAGGAAAAATCAGGATAAGTACCCCGGAGATCAACGAGATCAAGGGGGCAAGGCTAAAGGTAATATTCATTGCAGGCTCCTGTTTGAGTTTTGCGCAATCCCCGCCGGGATAACCTGTTCATGGTAGTGGAATGCCATGCCGGCCGTCAAAGTAATATTACTGGCCTTTCCTTTGGCTGGTATTTATGATTCTGTTATCACAACAGCAACAGAGACTGACCTTCGGAGCACATAGTCTGAAACAATGATGCGGATTCGCAAAAGGAGTTCGTTGCCCATGCCCAAGGCTATCCGCATATTCTTGATTATCCTGGCCGGGCTGTTCCTGGCGGGATCTCTGCTTGTTGTACTTGCCTGGCTGGTTATTGATGCTGATGACTTCAAGGATCAGCTGGAGCAAACCGCCTCCCGGGCTCTGGGGATGAAAGCCGAGGTCCAGGGCCCGTCCCGGGTTCTGCTGTGGCCTGTACCCGGACTGCGGTTTGAGGATTTCAGCATCAGCAAAGGCGATTCAGAGTGGCTTAAAGTCTCGGCCTTGGAAGTCCGGGTCCGGATAATGCCCCTGGTCCGCGGCCGGCTGGAATTGGCCTCTCTTGGTCTGGTGGAACCGAATCTTCGTCTGGAGCGGCTTGAAGAAGAAAGATTCAACTTTATTCCCGACCATGAGCCTGAAAAATCAGGACAGGCACAACCTTTGACCATCCAAAACTTTAAGGTTTCAGATCTCAACCTCTCCTTCACCGACCAGGTAGCCGACCAGCGGATAACCGCTGAAAATTGTGACTGGATCGGACACGACCTGAAATTGAATCCATCTCAGGCCGATGGACCTCAATTGAATCTGCCGGACTTCAACAGCAATCTGACCTGCAGCCAAATCACCTTGTCGAACCTGGTCGCACTCGGAGTAAAGGCCACAATATCTGCTCAAAGCCAGCAAATCATGATCAGCCAAGTGACCGGAGAGTTGCTCGGAGGGGAGTTTACAGGCTGGCTGAAAAGCGATTTTGCCGGACCCCGACCCCATCATTCCCTTGAACTTGAACTGGCCGATTTTCAGATCGAACAGTTCATTAAAACCTTCCGGGAGGAAAAAGGGGCTGAAGGTAGAGCCACATTTATCACCCAGCTGAATTCCTCCGGTCAATCATTCCCTGAAATCGTGGCCGGCCTCAATGGCCAGGCAGAGCTTAACGGCACCGATATTATTCTGTACGGACTCAATATTGACCAACAGCTGACCAACTATGAATCCACTCAGCAGTTCAAGCTGGTGGATGTGGCTGCCTTTTTCGTGGCCGGTCCGCTCGGCGTCGGCATTACCAGGGGCTACGGCTTTGCCAGTCTTTTCGCTCATACCGGTGAGCAGACCCATATCCGGGAATTGGTTTCAAAATGGGACTTTGCAGATGGGGTGGCCAAGGCCCAAGATGTGGCCTTTGCAACCGCCCAAAACCGCATCGCCCTAAATGGTGGTCTTGATTATGCGAACTCACGGTTCCAGGACCTGAACGTGGCGGTGGTTGACGTTGATGGTTGTGCGGTGGTTGAACAAGCTATTCATGGCGACTTTCAGAACCCCAAGGTGGACACCCCCAACTTCCTGGTAGCCCTGACAGGACCGTTTGTGGACATCATAGAACGGGGGGTAGGGCTGTTCACAGATAAAGAATGTGATCCGTTTTATACCGGTTCAGTTTTTCCTGCGGCGATAGAGCCAGTCGTACAGGCCGGTGAGTGACAGCAGCAGCAGGCCGATGCCGCCAATGGGGACGATCAGCATGTAGCCAATCCCCAGCCACTTTTCGAAGATGCGGCCGTTGTGCAATTCAAAAAGCCAGTGCCATAGCGACATCGGGGTGTGGCGGCCGACTTCCGCCGGCATCCGGGGTGGCTGGCGATAATCGCGGGGGTCGGTGGGCATCATGCCGTCGTGGTAATCCACCCGGAAGCGGGGCCACTGGCCGGTTCCGGCCTGGGGCGGGATTTTTTCCATTACCACGCCGCTGAGCAGGTCGTTGCTCATGTATGGGTTGCCCCCCTGCAGGCCGGGCCGGGGCAGCCGCTGGGTTTGGCCGCTGGCCTCTTCCCAGAGATACATGCCCATGAAGGAGCCCACCAGGATCAACCCCGGCTCCACTTCTTCCAAAACCGTTACCCCCATGCCGTGGATCGGCACCGGCACTCGCCGGGGCGCGAAAGGCCGGCTGAAATCGGCCGGGCCCTGGAAAAAACCGCCCTGGGTGGCCAGCAGCAACTGATCGCTGGCGCTCAGGTACAGGGCCTTCTGGATGTTGCCGCCAAAGTCGTCGCTGCGGGGGGATAGGGTCAGCAGGGGGTGGTCCTGGTTCAACGAATAAGGGGCCAGGGCGATGAGCAGCGGCGGCCGCAACAGGGCTCCGCTGACTCCCAGAATCACCAGGAAAATCATGGCATAGACGCCAACCTTTAAGTGCCAGGGCCAGCAGAAGGTGAAAAAACGACCCGGCCGGCGCCGCCATCTTTTCAGCCAGCGGTTGCGCCAGGGCACATACCATATCACCAGGGCGCTGAGGCCGAGAAAGAGCAGGGCCAGGGCCACCAGGTCCAGCGGCCATTTGCCCGCCGGGCCGATGATCTCACCGTTGTGCATATCGTGCAAAATCCTGAACCAGGGCACCCGCCGCGGCTGGTCGGCCGGGGCTGCCGTCAGGTCGGCGGATTCGAAGGTGTAGGTGGTACTTGCTTCGGCTTGGGCTGCTCCGGCGTGGGTTGCTTCAGGCCGGATGTCGTGGGCGGGCAGCGGGCTGCGATAGGCGCCCCGGCGGGTAAAGGCCACCACGTCCCGGCCGGTGGCGATGACATCCACCACCGCCTCGCCCCGAGCCCCCGGCAACTCCACCAATCGCCATGGTTGTCGCGGTGGCTGGTGGTAAAGGCCGGAGCGGGTGGCGGCCAGCAATTCCACCATCGGCGGTATCGTCGGGTTGTCTTCAGGCTTGGCGGTGGTATCTTCGGCGTCGTGGTTAAGCGGCCGGGCCAGCAGCCCCAGGGTGTCGCGCCGGTATGGGGGCGCCGGGAAACCCTGCTCCAGCATGGTAAAACTGCGGCCGCCGTCGGGGCTGTACGCCACGCCGGGCTTGCCGGCCAGGAACCACTCTTTCCCGATAATGGTGCCGGTGCGCAGGTACATGCGGTTCCAGTTGTGGGGCTGGTAGTTGTCCGGGGTGATGGCCCAGGGTACGGACAATGAGCTGATCGGACCGGGGTTGTTCAGCAGCAGGCCGCTTAAGCCCATGGCCAGCAGGTAAAGCACCAGCAGGAGGCCTAAATATTTGTGCAGGGCTTTGGAACCACGGAAAATAACGCGAAAAATAAAAGACAATTTACTCTCCCCTCGGAAAAATAGAAAAACAGGTGGATTGACGATGGCCGGTGATCGGGATTCCTTACCCCAGTATGAACCTCTGTCAATGACCTTGTTCCGGCTCGGCGGCAGTTTAACTATTTTTTAACCCTTGCGTTGTTACGGTATTTCCCACTTGCGGCTTGCTCGACTCTCCACTAAACTCCAAAAATTTCATGCCCCACCCCGCCAAAAGTAGTCCATGGACGGACTTTTGGCGGATTCATCAGTTATTGTAACCAAACCGTTTTCCGAGGAAGAAGATATCGCCACCATCAGCGGCAATACCGCCGGCCTGAAGCCGGTGCAGTTAAAGATGCTGGAACGCCTGGGACGGCGCCGGCTGGACCCCGACCATATCCTGACCCCGGAGCTGGCCCGCGCCTTGAGTGAGCTGTCCCGGGAGACCGGTCGGCAACTGGGGTTGATCATCGACCGCTCCGGGCAGGTGGAAATACTGCTGGTGGGGGATCATCGTTCCATCATGATTCCGGCCCTGCCCCAGAACCGGGCCACCGGCGCCCGGCTGCGGGGCCTGCGCTGCCTGCACACCCACCTGGGCGGCGAAAAGCTCACCCAGGACGACTTCATGGACCTGCTCTTTCTGCGGCTGGACCTGATGAGCGTGCTGGAGGTCGATGCCGAGGGGCGGCCGGGCAAGCTGCACAGCGCCCATCTCAACCCCGGGGCCATGGCCGATCAGGAACCCGGTGCTGTCGGGGGGGCGGTTGTGGCTGATGCCGGTGCCGGCGGCCTTGATTCCGGGGTTGCGGGTTCCGCCGCCGGTACTCACGCGAAGGCGACGGTGCCGACGGCGGCCAACCCCTGGCTGGTGCTGCCGCCCCGGCAGGTTTCCCGGCAGCCGGATCAACTGCGGGAGCTGATCGCCTCCCTGGAGGCGGAGTTCAGCCGCCGCCGCCCGGTGCGCGAGGTGGACCGGGGGCGGGATCGGGCCATCCTGGTCAGCGTCAGCAGCGAACCCAAGTCCCGGGCCGCCGAGTCCATGGCCGAACTGAAAGAGCTGGCAAGCTCGGCCGGGGTGGTGGTGCTCGACGAGGTGATCCAGCGGCGGGACAAGATCAACCCCCGCCTGATCCTGGGCCGGGGCAAGCTGGGGGAGATCATGCTGCTGGCCCTGCAGACCGGCGCCAACCTGCTGATCTTCGACCAGGAGCTCAATCCCTCCCAGGTGCGTTCCATCACCGACCACAGCGAGTTGCGGGTGATTGACCGCACCCAGCTTATTCTGGATATCTTCGCCCGCCGGGCCCTGAGCCGGGAAGGGCGTTTGCAGATCGAAATGGCCCAGCTCAAGTACCTGCTGCCCCGGCTGGGCGCCCGTGATGACGCCCTGTCGCGGCTCACCGGCGGCATCGGCGGCCGGGGGCCGGGCGAGACCCGGCTGGAGATCGACCGCCGCCGCACCCGCGACCGGCTCACCAAGCTGGCCGCCAAGCTCAAGGCGGTGAGCCGGGAGCGCTATCAGCGCCGGGAGCGGCGGCGCAAAAAAGAGATTCCAGTGCTCTCTTTGGTGGGCTACACCAACGCCGGCAAGTCCACCCTGCTCAACGCCCTGACCGGCAGCGACATCCTGGCTGAAGACCAGCTTTTCGCCACCCTGGACCCCACCAGCCGCCGCCTGCGTTTCCCGGAGGAGATGGAGGTGATTATCACCGACACGGTGGGTTTTATCCGCCACCTGCCGGAAGAGTTGCTGCAGGCCTTCAAGGCCACCCTGGAGGAGCTGGGTGAGGCCGATGTGCTGATCCACGTGGTGGACATCAGCAACCCCCGTTTTGCCGACCATATCAAGGTGGTGGAGGAGCTGTTGCGGGAACTGGAGTTGGATCGGTTGCCCCGCCTCACCGTCTTCAACAAGGTGGATTTGCTGACCGACCCCTCCTGGGTGACCGAAGAGGCAGCCCGTTACGACGCGGTTGTGGTCAGCGCCCTGGACCGGGCCACTCTGCCGCCGCTGCTGGAAAAGGCGCGCCAGGCGGTGCTGAAAACCTGGTCGTAACGGTTCAGCCGTGCCGCAATCAGCGGTGCTGATGAACCGTTACGGATTAATATTTATAGTTGTCGGCGTCGCAAAAAGCCGCGCCGCCGACTGGGCACGCTTCGTAACTCCTTGTTTTCGTGTTATCGACCAACACGTTTTGGCGGTTTTTTGAGAGTTTCTCATAGTTGGAGGCATATTTTAAGTGCGTATTTTGTCGGGCCTTCTTTTGGTGCTGGCCGTTTTGTTTTGGTTGCCGACGCCGTCGACTGCCGATGAAGGGCGGATCGGTGAGGTGGTGGTTACCAACTCCAGCCGGGAGGTGCTGCTCTATTTCCAGCTCCGGGATTTTCTGACCCAGGAAATGGAAGAAGGGGTTCGCAGCGGTCTGCCCCTGACCATGACCTTCCTGGTTGAACTGCACCGGCAGCGCTGGGGCTGGCCAGACCGCAAACTGGCGGAACTGGAATTTACCCATGTGTTAAGCTATGACAGCCTCAAGGATGAATATCGGGTGGTCCGGGAAGAGGAGAGCGGCCGGGTGAAAACCACCGGTTCACTGGCCGAGGCCCGGCGGGTGCTGGGACGGGTCAGCGGGCTGACGGTGCTGCCGCTGGCCGAGCTTGAAACCGGCCAGACCTATACCCTGCGAGTAAAAGCCCGGCTGGCGGAAAAGAGCCGACCGCCGCTGTTAAGCCGCCTGCTGCCTTTTCGGCGCCTGTGGAGCTTTGAAACCGATTGGCACAGTGTAGAATTCTATTACTGAGATGACCGAGATTAACTACGAAGATATCCGCGAGGAGATTGTAGCCCAGGACCGTAAGCGCCGACGCCGGCGCCGCCGCTGGATTGTGCTGGCCCTGCTGGCCTTTTTCGGCCTGCTGACCTACTTTGAAACCCGGATCTTCGAATTCGGGGAGTTGGACCTGCCGGTCAGCGGCAATCTGTTGGTCTTTATCATGATCAACATCAATATCCTGCTGCTGGTGGCGGTGGTCTTTCTCGTGCTGCGCAGCCTGGTGGAACTTATTTTCGAACGCCGCCGCCGGGTGCTGGGTACCCGGTTACGCACCAAGATGGTTATCTCATTTGTTTCCCTCACCCTGATTCCCGCCGGCTTGCTGTTCTTTGTCGCCCTGCAGTTTATCTCCACCAGCATCGATTACTGGTTCAATATCAACGTGGAGCACTCACTGGAGGAATCCCTGGATCTGGCTCGGGATGTTTATCGGGATACCCGCACCGAAACGATACGGGAAGGGGAGGCAATTGCGGCACAGCTTCATTCCCGGCGCTATCCCTTCGGGCCGGATCGCATGGCTGAACAGTTTTTGCGCGATATCCTCAACAGCCACGGCTTGAGCGGCATTGAAATTATCGATGCCGAGCGCCGCACCCTGGCCGCCGCCTACCTGCCGGAATTGGCGACGGTCGGTCTGCCGGAGGTGCCCTCTGATCTGCTGCGCCAGGCCATGGCCGGCGAGAGCGGCTTGTCGGCGATTCAGGAGATCGGTGGCGGGGAGCTGGTCCGCAGCCTGACCCCCTTTGCCTGGCCCGGCCGGCAAGAGGAGCAGGCGGTCCTGGTGCTGTCCCGCCTGATTCCGGCGGAACGCCTGGAGCGGATGACCGCCATCTCTTCGGGCCTGGAAAGTTACCGGCAATTGATGCTTTTCCAGACTCCCATCAAGACCAGCCTGCTGGTAACCTTGCTCATCGTAACCCTGCTCATTGTCTTTTGCGCCATCTGGTTCGGTTTTTATGTGGCCTCCGGGCTCACCGGGCCGATCCGCAAGCTGGCCGAGGCCACCCGGCGGGTGGCCGACGGGGACCTGGAATTCGAGCTGGAAAAAACCTCCGGCGATGAAATGGGCACCCTGGTGGATTCCTTTAATCGGATGACCCGGGACCTGCTCACCAGCCGCCGCCAGATCGAACAGAACGCCCAGGAGTTGGACCGGCGCCGCCGCTACACCGAAACCATTCTCCAGAACGTGGCCGCCGGGGTCATTTCCCTGGACGATTCCGGCCGGGTGATTACCATCAACCGCTTCGCCGAAGAGCTGCTCAAGGTACGGCAGAAGGAGATCGTCGGTCGCCATTACCGGGCCATTCTGCACCGGCAACACCTCAAGGTGCTGGAGGGTTTTCTGCAGGAGCTGGCCCGTTCCGGCAAAAACTCCATCCAGCGGCCTCTGCGCCTGACTGTGGGGGAGGAGATTTTGTCGCTGCGCATCAACTTTACCCGCCTCTACGACGAAGAGGGGCGTCCTTTAGGGGTGGTGCTGGTGTTCGACAACCTGAGCGAACTGGAGAAGGCCCAGCGGATGGCGGCCTGGCGGGAGGTGGCCCGCAGCATCGCCCACGAGGTGAAAAACCCGCTCACCCCCATTCAGCTCTCCGCCCAGCGGTTGCGCAAAAAGTACCTGGAACGGCTGGCCGGTGATAATGAGGTTTTTGATCTGTGTACCCGCACCATCATCAGCCAGGTGGAGGAACTGCAGCGGCTGGTCAGTGAATTTTCCAACTTTGCCCGGATGCCGGCCATTGAGAAAAGCCCCAACGATCTGGTGGCCATGGTGGACGAAGTGCTGGTGCTTTATCGCGAGGGGCACAAAGAGATCAGCTTCAGCCGGGAAGGGGAGGAAGCGCTGCCGCTGCTGTTCGACCCCAAGCAAATTAAGCGGGTGCTGATCAACCTGCTGGACAACGCGGTGGCGGAAGTGCCGGCGGGTGAAGGCGAGATCAAGGTGGTACTGGCACGGGACGGGGAACGCGGGGTGGCGGTGTTGGAGGTTCAGGACAATGGGTCGGGGGTGAAGGATGAAGACAAGCTGCGCCTTTTTGAACCCTATTTTTCCACCAAAAAGGCCGGCACCGGCCTGGGGCTGGCCATTGCCAGCACCGTGGTCAGCGACCATGGCGGCGCCATCCGAGTGCGGGACAACCAGCCCCACGGGGCCTGCTTTGTGGTAGAACTGCCCTTGAGCGAGGATGCGGAACCGGAAAATGTGTAAAAAACCTTTTATTTTTGAGCGAGGTCCCATATATTCATTGCTAGATTGGATGTTCCAGCTATAAAGTTTGCTTCGATGCCCGACAGGTCTTGATTTCAAAGCAGTCCAGTCCCCAGACGTCCGGCCGGTGGCGACAATTTTTTATTTTTAGGAAAATTGGGAAGATGACTTTGGATCAGTTGTGTGCCATGGAAATTTGTGTGGTGGACGAAGACCCGATCAGGGCCGAAAGGCTGAGCTCTCTGCTGCGCGATAAGGGTGGCTTCCGGTCCGTCAGCTGGGTTGATTCCCAGGAGTCATTGAAACAGCGTCTTACTCCCGCCAGTCCGTTTGACCCCCCCACGCCCTTGCAGTTGGCCCTGTTAAGCGACTCCTTTGCCATGGGCGATGTGCTGTCGGTTTGCCGGATGCTGGATGAGAAAGGTACCACTTCGGTGCTGATGGCGGATGAAGGTGAAACTTGGCGCGGCGTTGAGGCCAGTCGGGTTTTTGATGCCGGGGCAGTGGATATATTGTTTCGGCCCTGGTCCGATTCCGAAGTGGTGCCGAGGATTTCCCTGGCACTGCGCGTACATCAGGAGAGGATGACCCGTCGTCAACGGGAAGTTCGCCTGGAAGAAGAACTGGCGGAACGCCGGGTGATGGAGGCGCGGCTGAAATACCGGGTGGGGCATGATGAACTTACCGGGTTGGCCAATCGTGGTCGTCTTGAAGGGGTGCTGGAACTGGCCCTGATCAAGGCACAGAATTTTAACCGACCCGGCGCTCTGCTTTACCTTGATATCGACCAATTCAAGTTGGTTAACGATACCGAAGGGCATGAGTCTGGTGACAAGCTGCTCAGCGGGGTGGCCGGGATTTTGCGGCGCCGAGTGCAGCCACGCCATCTGGCCGTTCGCATCGGCAGCGACGAATTTGCCGTGCTGCTGGAGAACACCTCGTCCACGGTTGCCCTGCAGTTGGCTGAAGACCTGAGGGAGGCGTTGCACGATTATCGTTTCGAGGGTCGTCTGGGTTGCTACAACCTGGGGGCGAGTATCGGGGTGGCGCTGCTGTTGCCGAGCGAGAAACTGGAAGCCGGTGAGCTGCTATCGCGGGCCGATCAGGCCTGCCACGTGGCCAAGAAGCGAGGCCGCAACCGGGTTCACTGTTATGATGCGGCGGATCCGGAAGTGGTGGGGCTGAAGCGTGACGCGACCTGGGTTCCAATGCTGAGGGAAGCCTTGCGCAATGGCAGTTTTACCCTGGAGTTCCAACCCATCGTGCGGGCCCGGGACGGCGCCTGCAGCCATTATGAAGCCTTGATCCGGCTGGTGGAGAACGGTGAGATGCATGCCCCGGGGGAATTTATTCCCTCGGCGGAACGGATGGGGCTGATCCACCAGGTCGATCTCTGGGTGGTGGAGGCGGCGGTTGACCGGCTGGCGACCATACACCAGGTTGATGACCAGGAGCCGATCTGCATGAGCATCAATCTCTCGGCCTATGCTTTTCGTAACCCTGTCCTGATGCCTTTGCTGGAGCGAAAGCTGGAAATGACCGGGATCTCACCGCGGCGTTTGATGTTTGAAATTACCGAAACGGCGGCGGTAACTCAGTTGGAACAGACCCGGGAACTGGTGGAGCGCATGCGCACCCTTGGCTGCCGTTTTGCGCTTGATGATTTTGGATCAGGTTTTGCCACTTTTAACTACCTGAAGCATTTTCCGGTGGATGTGCTTAAGATTGACGGTACCTTCGTGGTTAATATGCTTAAAAACCCAACCGATGAGTTACTGGTACGGTCCATGGTGAATGTGGCCCACAGCCTGGATAAGAAAGTGATCGCCGAGTTCGTTGAGGATGAAGCGACGGCTGTGCGTCTGCGGGAGATAGGTGTTGATTATCTCCAGGGTTTTTACCTGGGTCGGCCGCAGTCGCAGATAAAGCCGATGCATTCTCCGGCATTCTCCGGCGTGGCCGCTGCCGCTGCCGGGACAGGAAGTTGAGGTTTTCATGTCCTACTTACATGCTTCTGACAGCTCTTTCAATTTTGCCCCTCCGCCGCTTTCGCCGCGGGATTTGGTGCGTGGAGAAATAACGCTGTCCTCTTTGCCCGCTTTGTACCATGAGCTGAACCGGGTGCTTGAAACTCCCGGCAACGACGCTCAGGATGCCGCGCAGGTAATCGAGCGGGACCCGGCCCTTGCCGCCCGTTTGCTGGCTCTGACAAACAGCGCCTATTTCGGGCTGGTCCGCCGGGTGGATACCGTTGCCCATGCCATTACCCTGATAGGGCTGCAGGAGCTTCGCACCTTGGTTTTGACCATGGTGGTGGTTGAAAAATTTAAAGGGTTGCCTAACGATTTGGAGGACATGACCAGCTTCTGGCGCCAAAGCATGGTCTGTGCCCTGGTCGCGCGTGGGCTTTCGTTAAAAGCCGGTCGGGCATCAACAGCTGGACGGCTGTTCAGTGCCGGTCTGTTGCACCGGGTTGGAGACCTGTTGATTTTTCGCCGTTTACCGGAGTTGGCTCATCAGGCTTTTTTGCGTCGTCGCGATAATGGCTTCCCTCTCTGGGAGGCCGAGCAGCAGTTGCTGGGGCTTGATTATGGCGTGGTAGGTGCGGCGCTGGCCGAATTTTGGCGTTTTCCGCCGGAACTGGTCGAGTTGCTTGCTTTTCAGCAGCAGCCGGCAAAGGCCAAGATTTGTCAGCGGCATTGCGCCTTGCTTTGTCTGGCGGTCAATGCTGCCCATGGCAGGGATGTGCCGCTGGGGGACGCCAGTTGGAGATTGGCCGAGGTCAGCCCGCAAGTCTTGGCCGGAGTCCGGGTCGAGTCGGATCGGCAGGTGGCGGAGGTTGCCAGAGTATACGGCATCTCTTGTTAATCCTCTCATCGTTTGCTTTACTGTCCTTTTTCCTTCTGTTCTGCCTGTCATCATCCGCGGTGTTTTCGTAAAGTGACCAACTCAAAGAGCAGGGCCGACTCCGGCATGGCCAAGTGGCCAGGATTCTGTTGTCGTCGCGCCTGTTTTGGTAACCGTGGCCGTTCGGGCGGCTTGACAGATTATGGCTGGTGGCAGTAGAGGGTAAAGGATGAAAACAGAACCGCAGCGTCGCATATTGGTGGTTGATGATGAGGCAGGGATTCGTGAGGCCCTGGCCGGGATCCTGGCCGACGAGGGATTTGTCTCGTTAACGGCCGAAAATGGCGAAAAAGGTTTGGCGGTGCTGGAAATTGAACCAGTGGATCTGGTGCTGCTGGATATCTGGATGCCGGGGGTTGACGGCATGGAGATCCTGGCCCGACTGAGGGACTGGTATCCCCGACTGCCGGTGATCATGATTTCGGGGCACGGCACCATCGAAACCGCTGTACAGGCAACCCGCATGGGGGCCTATGACTTCATCGAAAAACCACTCTCCTATGACAAGGTGATTCTGGCCATCAACAACGCCCTGCGTCTTTCCCGGCTGGAAGACGAAAACTTTATTTTCCGGCAGCAGATTAAGCAGCATGTGCTTACCGGCGAATCGGAGCCTATCCGGCAACTTCGACGACATATCGAGCGGGTGGCGCCCACCGATGCCTGGGTGCTGATCCGTGGTGAGCATGGTACCGGCAAAGAGTTGGTGGCCCAGACCATTCACCGGCTTTCGCCGGCGGCCAGCCAGCCCATGGTGGAACTCAACTGCGCGGCGATTCCCGAAGAGCTGATCGAATCGGAACTGTTCGGGCATGAAAAAGGTTCCTTCACCGGCGCCGCCACCGCCAAACGGGGCAAATTCGATCTGGCCGACGGCGGCCTGCTTTTCCTGGATGAAATCGGCGATATGAGCCTGAACACTCAGGCTAAGATCCTGCGGATTCTGCAGGAGCAGAAATTTGAGCGGGTGGGGGGAGCGAAAACCATTGAGGTCGACGTCAGGGTGCTGGCGGCCACCAACAAAAATCTGGAAGAGGAGATCGAGAAGGGTAATTTCCGGGCCGATCTTTTTTATCGCCTGAATGTGGTGCCGATCTTTGTGCCGCCGCTGCGGCAGCGGCGTGAAGATATCGGGTTGCTGGTGGCCGACTTTACGGCGGAATTCAAGCACAAAGGCCTGGGTGGCAAGGAGTTCACGCCCGAAGCAGTGGCGGTGATGCGTGAGTACGGCTGGCCGGGCAATGTGCGGGAGTTGCGCAATTTCGTGGAGCGGACCCTGATCATGAGCCCCGAGGATATAATCAAAGCCGGCATGGTGCGCCAGTTGCTGGGCTTGTCCGAATCGGTGGATGGGGCGGCGGCGGAGGCGGGAGTGCCGACCGATCTGGCGGCCTTTCTAAAGTTCAATTACAAAGACGCCAAACGCTCTTTTGAACGGGAATATTTAAGGATGTGCCTGGCTGCCAACAATGGTAATATCTCCCAGACTGCGGAACAGATTGGTCTGGAGCGCAGTCATTTGCATAAGAAAGTTAAGATGTTGGAGCTTGAACCGGAATAAGGATTGTTTTGTTATGAGTGACGCCGAAGACGCCAACTTTCCCAGCCAGAAAGAACTGGAACGGGAGATCAGTGAATATCTGAGCAACAAGTATGGGAGAAAAGTACGTATCGTCTCCGCCGGCCAATTTCCCATGGCTGGCCATGATGAGTCGGGGCACAGCGAGGAAGTGGAAAACCCGGCGCCGAATTTTAATTTCGATCTGGCGCCGGAAGAGTTGATTGCTCATCTGGACCAGTATGTGGTGGGCCAGGATGAGGCCAAGGCGATTTTAGCCACCAAGATCTGCACCCACTTCAATCGTATCAGTCGCAGCCTGGCCCGGCCCGGCGGTGAGGCCGGCGGCGGCCGCAACGTGGGGCGGATCAAGAACAACGTGCTGCTCATCGGCCCCACGGGAGTGGGCAAAACCTACCTGATCAAACTGATTGCCCAGTATATCGGGGTGCCGTTTGTTAAAGGGGATGCCACCAAGTTCAGTGAAACCGGTTATGTGGGCGGTGATGTCGATGATCTGATCCGCGATTTGGTGCGCGGGGCGGACGACGATCTGGAGCGGGCCCGTTTCGGGATTGTCTATCTCGACGAGGTGGACAAGATTGCCGGCGGTGGGGATCGCCGGGGGCTTGATGTTTCCCGCAGCGGAGTGCAGCGGGCTCTGCTCAAGCCCATGGAAGAAACCGAGGTGGAGATGAAGGTGCCCCACGATCCCATCGCCATGATGGAAGCGGTGGAACATTACCGGCTCACCGGCAAGCGCCGGCGCCAGAGCATCAACACCCGTCATATTCTCTTTATCATGAGCGGCGCCTTCTCGGGCCTGGATGAAATCATCGGTCGGCGTCTTAAAAAGCGGTCCATCGGCTTTGAAAACATCGTCGCTGCCGCCGCCCCGGCCCAGGCCGGAACCTTTATGGACCGGGCCCGTGCCGAAGACCTGGTGGAGTACGGTTTTGAAAGTGAATTCATCGGTCGGCTGCCGGTGCTGGCGGTACTTGGTGAGTTGAGCGAGGATGATCTGTACGAGATTCTAAGCAATCCCAACAGCGCCGTGGTGGTGGGCAAGAAGCAGGATTTCCGGGCCTACGGCATTGAGTTGCGTTTCGAAGATGCCGCCCTGCGCCGGCTGGCTGCCATGGCGGTCAAAGAGAGCACTGGGGCCCGGGCCCTGGTCAGCGTCATGGAACGGGTGTTGCTGCATTTTGAAAAGAAGCTGCCCTCCACCGATATCCGGCACCTGGTGGTCACCCCGGAACTGGTGGCTGATCCCGCCGGCGTGCTGGCCAAACTGCTCAAGGACAGCCGGGTGCGTAAGCGTCACAGTAAAAAATGTGATGAACTGGCGGCCCTGGAACTGGAGCGGCTGATGGCCTTTATTCGTGACCGACTGGGGGATTACCTGGAAAGCCACGATGTGCTGCCCACCCCGGAGCGGCTGCGGATGATGGCCATGGAAGTGGAAGAGGAAGACTTGGAGCCCGGCGAGGTCTGTGAGCGTTTTATCGACCTGGTGGGGATGGTCAATGAGCGGGCCCGGCAGGTTTCCCAGGATTGCGGTCTGGTACTGAGTTTCAGTGAAGAGGCGGTGGATCGCCTGCTGGCCCGCATGCCGCGCAGCGAAGAGACGGTGGGCGAGGCCTGCGACCATGTACTGCAGGCCATGGAATACGGCCTGCGGCTGCTCAGCCAGCGGCACCGCGCCCCGGAACTGGTGATCCCCGCCACCGGGATCGACGCCCCGGACAGCTTTATCAACCAGGTGATAAACAAAACCTTTAAATTGGATTAGCCGGTCAGGTACCACCTAAGGACAAGGTTTTTGTCAATTTATCAACAATGTGAGGAGCAGGACTGATGATTCATCCCGACTATCGCCCCCGGCGCCTGCGGCGCAACGAAAATCTGCGCTCCCTGGTGCGGGAAACCGTGTTGACCCCGGCTCAGTTGATCTATCCCCTCTTTGTCATGCCCGGCAAGAACAAGCGCGAGGAGATTTCCTCCATGCCCGGGGTTTTCCGGCTGTCGGTGGATCAGTTGGCCAAGGAGGCCAAGGATTGCCGCAAGCTGGGGGTCAACCATGTCATTCTCTTCGGGCTGCCGGAGGAAAAAGACCGGGTGGGCTCCGGGGCCCATGCCGCCGACGGCATCATCCAGCGGGCCATCAAGGAGCTTAAGAACAAGGCGCCGGAGCTTACCGTCTCCACCGACGTCTGCCTCTGTGAATACACCAGCCACGGCCACTGCGGCATTATCCACGGGGGTATGGTGGATAACGACGCCACCCTGGAGGTGCTGGCCCGCACCGCCCTGTCCCACGCCAAGGCCGGGGCGGATATCGTCGCCCCGTCGGACATGATGGACGGCCGGGTGGGTGAGATCCGGGCGGCCCTGGATGAAAACAACTTCGACCAGGTGGCCATCATGTCTTACGCCGTCAAGTACGCCTCGGCCTTCTACGGTCCTTTCCGGGATGCCGCCGACTGCGCTCCCCAGGAGGGTGACCGTCGAGGCTACCAGATGGACCCCGCCAATGCCAGGGAGGCGCTGCGGGAGGCTACCCTGGACGTGGAAGAGGGCGCCGATATCCTGATGGTCAAGCCGGCCATGGCCTATCTCGATATCATCCGGATGCTGCGCGACGAGTTCGACCATCCCATCGCCGCCTACCAGGTCAGCGGCGAATACGCCATGCTCAAGGCCGCCGCCATGAACGGCTGGCTGGACGAAGAACGGGTAATGGCGGAAAGCCTGCTGTCCATCCGCCGGGCCGGAGCCGACGTGATTCTGACCTATTTCGCCAAGGACATGGCCCGTTTGCTGCAGTGAAAAATGGACCCCAATTTTCCCCGCCGGACCTTTGCCGGAGAGCCCATGTTGCCGGAGGAGGGATGAGCACGAACAGGTTGAGGCGGTAGCCCGGCGAGCTGCCGGTTACAGCAAGTAGTCGGGGCGCACGTTGCCCAGGGCGGCGAAGATGTTGGCGGTGATCCGGGGATCGTCGGCGGTCAGTTGCTGGACCATGGTGCGAACCGTGTGGCGCTTGCTGAGGTCGGTCAGCGGGCAGGGGTTGGGTACCGCCTCGACGGCGAACAGTTCCCCCAGGTGGCGGATCATCTCCTTGCTCAGCAGGGCCAGGGGGCGGATCAGGTGCAGCCGGCCGGAGAAAAGCCGCTGTTTTGGTACCATGGTGCTGATATTGCCGCCATAAAGCAGGTTGAGGAAGAAGGTTTCAACGATGTCTTCCTGGTGATGCCCCAGGGCCAGCTTGTTGCAGTTGTGTTCCTGGGCCAGGGCAAAGAGGCGATTGCGGCGCCGTGAGGAACAGTGGTAACAGCCGTTTTTGCCATCTTCGGCTGCCAAGGCCTCCGGACCGTAGGTGGTTTCTTCAATCAGATAGGGCAGGCCCAGCTTGGCCAGTTGCACCTTGACCGCTTCACCGGTGCCGGTCAGCGGTGTTGCCGGGACCGCCCCGGCGGCTGTTGCCGCTTTTGTTCCCGGGGCGGCGAGGTTGGTGCTCTTGGTGCTCTTGGTGCTCGTTGCTCCTTCGTGGTCGCCGCTCAGGCCGGGCAATTGGCGGGGGAAGTAGCCGGCAAAGCCCATGTCCAGGTGTACCGGGTACACTTCGTAGTTGATGGGGGCCTTGCGCCGCCAGATATCCAGCAGGCGGCAGAGCACCAGGCTGTCGATGCCGCCGGAAACGGCGATCATCACCCGATCGCCGTCGGCCAGCATCTCGTAACGGTGCATGGCCTTGCCCACCAGGCGGTTGATGTCCGCCGGCAAGCGTGGTGGTGCCGGGGCGTTGCCTTTGCCGGGGGGAGGCTCGGGCGGGGGCGTGGGTTTGGTGACAGGGGCGTTCATGGGCAGGGTCGTTTACCGTTTATAAAAGTCCTTTGGAAGACAGGGGGCCGCTGAGCCGGGGGTCGAGCCGGGTCGCCTGGCTCAAGGCCCGGCCCAGGGCCTTGAAGATCGCCTCGATAATATGGTGCGTGTTGTCGCCGTGGGCCAGTTCCACGTGCAGGGTAAGGCCGCCGTGCAGGCTGAAGGCCCGGAGGAATTCCTTGGCCAGCGGGGTATCGAAGCTGCCCACTTTCGGGTCCGGCACTTCCACTCCGTAGTGCAGATAGGGCCGGTTGGAGCAGTCCAGGGTTACCCGGGCCAGGGTCTCGTCCATGGGCACCGCCGCCGTTCCGTAACGGGCAATGCCTTCTTTGTCGCCCAGGGCCTGCTGCAGGGCCTGGCCCAGGGCGATGCCCAAATCCTCGACCGTGTGGTGATCGTCCACCTGGGTGTCGCCGCTGGCGGCAATCTCCAGGTCGAAAAAACCATGGACCGCCAGCAGGGTCAGCATGTGGTCCATGAAGCCGACCCCGGTGCTGATGCTGGTTTGCCCTCGGCCGTCCAGAACCAGGGTCAGGTTGATGTCGGTCTCTCCGGTGCGGCGCTGGATGGTGCCTCGGCGTGCATTTTCGCTCATTATGGTGGTTCCTTTTGTGCATGATTATGGTGTGGCTTGAATACTGATAAGCTTGCAAAAGCCCGCCAAACGTGTTGGTCGGTAACGCGAAAACAAGCGGTTACAAAGCGTGCCCAGGTGGTGGCGCGGCCTTATGCGAGCCGACAATATTTGCTCAATCTACCAGCAACTTGGGCGGTAAGGCAAGAGTTAGTGTTTTTTGTTGACAAGCCGCCGGGTCGCTGTTATAAACCCCCTTTTGAACACGGCGCCCGCGGCGCCTGCTGAGCGGGAATAACTCAGTGGTAGAGTGCAACCTTGCCAAGGTTGAAGTCGCGAGTTCGAATCTCGTTTCCCGCTCCATTGTGCGACCAGCAAAGGTTCGAAAAGGTTTCGGGCCTTTTTCTCTTTTGGTCGGCGGTTCTTTTTTGGCGGATCCGCCGGTCCTGGAATTTTGTCAGTTTTACAAGGGAATTAAACATGAAAACCCATCTGGCTCCGGTCAAAGATATCGACCGCAAATGGTACGTGGTGGACGCCGAGGATCTGATCCTGGGACGTATGGCCTCGGAGATTGCCACCCGCCTGCGCGGCAAGCACAAGCCGATCTACTCCACCTTTATGGATACCGGCGATTTTGTTGTGGTGCTCAATGCCGACAAGGTTAAGCTTACTGGCAATAAGTGGTCCGGCAAGGTATACTACCGGCATACCGGTTATATTGGCGGCATCAAGGCGGAAACCGCCGAAAAGCTGCGGGACCGTAAGCCTGAAGAGCTGGTGTACCGGGCGGTGAAAGGGATGCTGCCGAAGAATCCTCTGGGGCGTAAACAGCTTAAGAAGCTGAAGGTTTATGCCGGTAGCGAGCATCCGCACCAGGCCCAGCAGCCGGAACCCCTGAAATTTTAATTCAGATCAGACGAGAGTTTGGAGAAATCAATGGCAGATAACGGTATTTACGCCACCGGCAAACGCAAGACCGCCGTGGCTCGAGTTTGGTTGAAGCCGGGCAGCGGCAAGGTCATGGTCAACAAGCAGGCGCTGGAAGAATATTTCGATGGTGGACCCTTTTCCCGGGCAGTGGTTGAAAAACCCCTGGTGCTGACCGAGACCAAGGCCAAGTTCGATGTGATGGCCACCCTTAAGGGCGGCGGCAAGAACGCTCAGGCCGAAGCTCTGCGCCACGGAATTTCCCGGGCCCTGACCGAAGCCGACCCCGAGTTGCGGACGGCCCTCAAGCGGGCCGGGCTGTTGACCAGGGATCCCCGGTGCAAGGAGCGGAAAAAGTACGGCCAACGCGGTGCGCGGGCCAGCTTTCAGTTCTCCAAGCGTTAACCGGAGAGCAGCGCCTTTTGGGGCGACTGCATATCGATTGCCTATGCGAAACTATCAGGGAAGGCGCTCATATGAGCCCCTTCCCTTTTTTTATGTGCAACGGCCGGCGCCGGGGTTGGTGGCGCCTTGTCGGAGCGGGGAGAAAAGTAAATGATAAAGGTGGGAATTGTCGGGGCTTCCGGTTATACCGGGGCCGAATTGGTGCGTCTGCTGGTTAATCACCCCGGGGTGGAGTTGACCCTGGCCACTTCTCGGCAATATGCCGGAAAACCTCTGGCGGCGGTGTTTCCCCACCTGACCGGCCGCACTGATCTGGTATGTGAAGATCCCACCGGCCTTCAGGCCGCCGGCCGGGCCGAGGTGTTTTTTACCGCCGTGCCGCATCAGACCGCCATGGCAGTGGTACCTGAGTTGCTGGCCACCGGCGCCAAGGTGGTCGACCTGTCGGCGGATTTTCGCTTGCACGACCAGCGAACCTACGAGCAGTGGTACCAGACCCATTCGGCCCCGGAACTGTTGGCCGAGGCGGTTTACGGCCTGCCGGAGATTCACCGGGCGGCGATTGCCCGCTCCCGGTTGGTGGCCAACCCGGGCTGCTATCCCACCAGTGTGCTGCTGGCCTTGGCCCCCTTGCTAAAGGCCGGCTGCCTGGAGCCGGAGAGTATGATCATCGACGCCAAAAGCGGCACCTCGGGTGCCGGCCGGGCGGTGCAGACCGGTACCCTCTACTGCGAGGTGACCGACGGCTTCAAGGCCTACAAAGTAACGGAACATCGTCACACGCCGGAAATTGAGCAGGAACTGGGGCGGCTTTGCGGGCGAGAGCTGACCGTCAGTTTCACCCCTCACCTGGTGCCCATGTCCCGAGGGATGTTGAGCACCATTTATGCCGGCTTGGCCGGTGAGCATGAGCAGGTCGAACTGGAAGAGATTATGCGGGACTACTACCGCGACGAGCCTTTTGTCCGGGTGTTGCCCGCCGGGCAGTTGCCCGCCACCCAGTATGTGCGGGGCAGCAATTACTGCGACCTGGCCCTGCGGGTGGACCGGCGCAATGGCCGGGTAATTGTGCTTTCGGCCATCGACAATCTGGTAAAGGGAGCCGCCGGCCAGGCGGTGCAGAACATGAACCTGCTCTGCGGCTTGCCTGAAGAACAGGGGCTGGGCATCGTCCCGCTGTTTCCCTGATTGTTAATATACGGGCAAGGGATGGTCACCTTGATGGTTAACAGATGGGCAATATCCGGCTGACCATAGCCTATGACGGCAGCGCTTATGCCGGCTGGCAACGTCAGCCCAACCGGCCCACCGTTCAGGCCCTTATCGAAGATGCGCTGACGCAGCGCCTGTTGGGGGAGCCGGTGGTTCTGCACGGCGCTGGGCGCACCGATGCCGGGGTTCATGCCGAAGGGATGGTGGCCAGCTTTGTCAGTCCGCGTGAGTTGCCCCTGGAAGCCTACCGGCGCGGGTTGAACAGCATGTTGCCGCCGGATATTCGCATCCTGGCGGCGGACAAGGTGGCCCATGATTTTCACGCCCGTTTCAGCGCCAAAGGCAAGGTTTATTGTTACCGCTTTTCCACCGCCGCCATCATGTCGCCCTGCCGGCGCTTATATAGGGCGCATCTGCCGGGGCCCTTTGATGCTGACCTGGTGCGGGAGGTGATACCGCAACTGCTGGGGGAGCACGATTTTTCCGCCTTCGAGGCCGCCGGTTCGCGGGATCGTAGTCGGGAAGGCGGTCGGGGCGGCGTGCGAAGCCTGGAGATGTTGCGTTTAGAGCAGGAAGACCGGTGGGGTCGGGAGTTTTTTTTCGAGCTGGCCGGGGACGGCTTTTTGCGCCATATGGTGCGCAACATCGTTGGCACCCTGGTGGCCCTCGGCCGGGGCCGACGGCGTATTGCCGCGCCCGCCGCCCTGCTGGCTGGCGGCGATCGCTCCCAAGCCGGTCCCACCGCGCCAGCCTGCGGCCTGACGCTGGTGCGGGTGCTTTATTGATGCTTTTCCGTCCAACCAAAAGGCTTGGTTAACGGCTTGGGCGGCCTACTTGCGGTATTATCAAAAAATAACGGAGGTTGTGAACGTGGATGTTCCCATCATCGAACTGGCGGCTCGGGTAAAAGAGATCAAGGCCTCACCCACCCTGGCGGTGGATGCCAAAGCCAAGGCATTGAAGGCCGAAGGGGCCGATGTGTTGAACTTCAGCGTGGGCGAGCCGGATTTCGACACCCCGCCGCATGTCTGCGAGGCCGGCAAGGCCGCCATCGATGAAGGTTTTACCCGCTATACCCCGGTGCCCGGGATTTTGCCCCTGCGGGAGGCGGTCTGTCACCGCCTGGCCACCGATCATGGCTGGAGCTACCAGCCGGATCAGATCCAGGTAAGTTGCGGCGGCAAGCACGGGCTCTACAACATGGCCCAGGCCCTGTTCGGTCCCGGTGACGAGGTGCTGGTGCCGGCGCCCTACTGGGTCAGTTATCCGCCGATTATTCAACTGGCTGGGGCCACCCCGGTTATCGTGCCCCTGGATGAGGGCAGCGATTTCGACCTGGACCCGGCGGTGCTGCAGCGGTACGCCAGCCCCCGTACCCGGGGAATTATTCTGAACAGTCCGTCCAACCCCACCGGTTCAGTGCTCTCCGCCGGGGCCCTGGAGGCCGTCGGTAAAATGGCCCTGGAGCGGGGCTGGGTGGTGGTCAGTGATGATATCTACGATACCATTGTCTACGGCGACGACCAACTGCCCCATATCCTGGAGGTTGATCCCCGCCTCAGTGAGCAGACCCTGATTTTAAACGGCGTCTCCAAATCCTTTGCCATGACCGGCTGGCGGATCGGTTATACCGCCGGTCCCAAGCATATCATCGCGGCGATGAACAAGATTCAGAGCCAATCCACCTCCAACCCCTCGTCAGTGGCCCAGAGAGCCGCCCTGGCCGCCCTGACCGGCCCCCAGGACTTTCCCCGGCAGATGCGGGACGCCTTTGTTCCCCGGCTCAATTTCATCATGGAAGCCCTGACCGCCATTAACGGGGTCAGTTGCGTGCGGCCCCGGGGTTCTTTTTATGTCTTTCCCAACTTGTCGGCCTATTTCGGGCGCAAAACCAAAGATGGTCGGCTGATCGGCGATTCGGTGGCCCTGGCCGACTATCTGCTGGAAGAGGCGTTGTTGGCAACGGTGCCGGGGGCGGCTTTCGGGGCCGACCAGTTTATTCGCTTTTCCTTTGCCACTTCAATGGAGACACTGGAAGAGGGGATGAAGCGCTTGGCGGACGCCCTGGCAGGGTTGCAATAGCAGCCCTGCCACAGGGGACGGGGGATGTTTGCAAAGGGATGTTAAAAGCCGGGAGAACCGGCTTGGCTGCCAGGACTGGGCTCGCTCAGAGCCCAGGTCCAGCCGTCCAGGGGACGCTCCTTGGATAGGGCCTTGCGGCCGTTCTTGGTGTAGCAGACGTAAACCCAATCCGAACCGTTGGTAAACACCCTGATCAGACCCAGGGTGGGGTGTTCGTACCATCCTTCCTGAAACGTCCCTTCCATCGCTTCCCTCTTTCTTGCTGTTCCCGGCTGTCCCGCCCGCAAAGCGGTGCCGGTTTTTTTTAGCCCGTTTATCTATTGTTCGATTGTAACTTGGCGGGTGCTGCTACTGGTTGCCGGTGGTGCTCTGGCATTCCCGGCATTTTTCGGGAGCCTCGCCGGTCTGGCAGTAACGCTTGAAATTTGTGATCCAGTCTTCACCGCCCTGCGGGCACCCATCAATGTAGTTCATCAGCAGGCTGAGCCGCTCAATGATCGGCCGCGGGGCGGTGTGTTCAATCTGGCAGGCGCCCTCTTCGGCCAGTTCTTCTTCCACCGCTAGCACCCGCAGGAAAAAATCCTTCAGTGCCTGGTGGCGCCGGATTACATCCCGGGCCACTTTGGTTCCCGCTGGGGTCAGGGTGATGACCTCGTATGGGGCGTAGTTGATCAACCCTTTCTGGGACAGCGACCGGAAGGCCTCGGTTACCGAAGAGCGGCTGACTTTGAGTCGGGCGGCGATTTCCTTGGCCCTGGCCACCTGCTTTTCTTCCACGATGTGGTGAATGGTTTCCAGATA
Source organism: Desulfurivibrio dismutans (assembly GCF_029210385.1). Classification (GTDB taxonomy): domain Bacteria; phylum Desulfobacterota; class Desulfobulbia; order Desulfobulbales; family Desulfurivibrionaceae; genus Desulfurivibrio; species Desulfurivibrio dismutans. Next base: position 239,378 of record NZ_JARGDQ010000004.1, read on the forward strand.
GTCTTCCAGGCTGGCGCTGAGTCGTTTTCCACTCTTAGGCATGCGGTTGATTCCTTAATTAAAAATTTTCGGTTAAGCCAAATTAATTCAGGAACCAACTTATTGTCAAGCTTTTCAAGCCTGGCGCCGGCAAACCGTCATTATTATTGGTTTTTGCATCGGGCTTAGCCCCCCCGTCCAAGCGCGACTTTGACGGGGGCCGAACTTTACCAGATTTCTCGCAGGCCCTGCTGCTTGCGGGCCAGGTCCACCAGTCGTTCCAGTTCTACCTGCCAGGACGCGTGGACCCGGGCGGCCGATGGTGCGATCAGCTCCGGCAGGCCGTAAACCAGCCGGTCGGAAGCCCCGGAGGCCTCGATCACCGCCTCGATGGAACGGGCCCCGAACTTATACTCGGCCAGCAGTAACCGCAGCAGCAGCCCCGAGGTTTTGCGGGCCGCCTTCTTCCAGTGGGTATCCATCTGGTGGGCGATAATAAAGGCCCGCTTGATTAAAATACGCCGCAGTTTGGCCAGTTCCTGGGGGCCGGCCTGGTTGCAGAGCAGATCCCGGGGGATTTGGATGTCGTCGATGTCCAGTACTACCCGCAAACGGCTGAGAAAATCGGGAATTTTCAGGGTGCGCACCAGTTGTTGGGTGGCCGGCTCGGTGTCTTCCAGCAGGGCCGCCATCCCTTCGTAACTGGCCTTGACCCCGCCGGCAAAGACGAAGATCGAGCGGCCGATGTTGTAGGGAACCCCGTGTACGTAGGTGATCCCGTCCTGCATGGAGGGCAGGAAGTAGCGCAGGTAACCGAACTCATGTTGATCGTAGCGGCAGTCAAACTCGTCCCAGAAGACGATGGGCACCTTGCCCTTGGCCACCGAGGCCCGGATGGCGTCGATGGCGCTGTTGATCTCCTCGGGGCCGTCGAACTGGGTGAGGTTGAACTCGAAAAAATCAAAGGGGCTGATGTCGAACCGCCGCCCGATGACCTTGGCCACCTCTTTAACGGCAAATGACTTACCCGAGCCCGGCGGTCCGAAAACCCCCACACACAGTGGCCGCTGCACCTGCTCCCGGGAAACGTAGGAATCCATCACGTTCTGCAGGGTCACCACCGGCTCGATTTCCGCCGCGTCGGTGGTGCGTAGGTTACCCACGCTGAACATCCGCAGCTCGGCAAAGCCGTTTTTCCAGCTCACCTCGTTTTTCAGATAGTGCAGCACTTCGGCGATTACCCCGATGCAGTCGTTGGCCATGCTGCCCATCTGTTCCTTGACATAGGAGCTGACCGGCCAGGGGAAAAAATCCCGCACCGCTTCTTTTTTGGCTTCGTGCCACTGTTGCCCGGAAACCACGTCCAGTTCCTGCTCAAATTCCGGCGTCAGTGGCGCCAGGTCGATGAAACAGGGGTCGTTTTTGTTTTCGATGAAGGAGCAGGCGGTGCCGTTGGGATAGGTGGAAGAAAAATCTAGCTCTGGAAAGCGCAGACCGCCGTCGAAGGCGTAACCGCTCTGGTGCAGCAGTTGCCAGTTGTTGAGCAACCGGGTGGAGTAGTCAAAAAAGGCGTTGCGGCAGAAATAGGGGCCGCCGGCCTGCAGCCAGTCACTGGCCAGCAGGCTGGTGGCTAACGTGTCGTAACAGGGGGCGGAGCCTTTGTGCCGCGGCGAGCTTTTCTCCGGCAGGCAGCCGCTGCGATGGCGGAAATGGCCCCCATCCGGACCCAGGTACATGATGCCGTGGGGGAACATTTCCACGATGATGTGGCACATGAAGCGGCCGTTTTTCCACAGTCCCACCTCGGAGGTCTTAAGCGCCCGCAGGGTCATGGCCACGATGGTTTCCCAGATCACCGAGCTGTCCATCTCCATGCGGGTGGTTTCCAGGTCGGAAAGCCGGCAGAACAGGCAGAATTTGTCGCCGAACTGCCGAGCCCAGCTTTGCCAGTGGGCCACTCCGATGCCCATGGCGATAACCCAGGCTCCGGGGTTGAGTTCCTTGAACTCGTCGCTGGCCGCCGGTGGTCGGCCGCTGTCGTCAATGATCATGATTCCCTGGTTGCCGACCATTTGCTCCCGGTTGCCGGGAGTGATCTCCAGATTGCGGGTGCTGGCCCGGCGTCCTTCCGGGGGTAAAAATTGCTGGAACATGAACCAGCCGTCGGCGGGGTCGGTTTCCCGGTCGGCTCGGCGATTGCGGAAAATCTGAAAGATTTCCTTGGGTTCGCCGTAGGTATGGGTGTCGATGCGGGGATTAAGCCCGGCGCGGCCCAGGTAGGTGGTCAGCCAGGTGCCGGTCTGTTCCAGGCGACCTTCCTCGATGCTGACCTCGCCGGCCAGCAGCTCGATCTGGTCACCGGGATTGTAGCCATAGGCCGGCAGGCTGCCCTCCCGCAGCAGGCTGACTTCCTTGACCGGCAGGTTGGTAATCCGCACCTTGGATCCCAGCAGCAGCAGCTTGTGGTCGGGTATTGGTGGCTGTTTTTTGTTCGTGTCCGTTGGCGCCATGGTTTCACCTCTTCTTTTGCCCTTTGTAATGAAAAACCCAAAAGGCTATTTTCTCAAATCTTTTTTGTTAAACGCTGGAAAATAACGTTTTTTTATTATCAGCCGGCAATACCGGGGAACAGGTAAAGCAGCAGGTGGATGCAGCCCAGGGCGTAAAGGCCGGCCAACAGGTCGTCCATGACAATGCCCAGGCCGCCGTGGCAGCGCTGGTCGATTAAACGGATGGGGAAGGGCTTGAGGATGTCGAAAAAACGGAAAAACACAAAGGCCAGCAGCCAGGCCAGGGGGGTGGCCGGCACGGCGATGAGGGCGATCAGCATGCCGGCCACCTCGTCAATCACCACCATGCCTGGGTCGGGGCGGTCGATAATCTTCTCCGCCATGCCGGAGATGAGTACCGCCAGCCCGATAATCGCCGCCAGGCTTAAGGCGTAAAGTTCCAGCGGCAGGTCCATGATGGCCCAATGGACGGGAAAGGCCGCCAGGGTGCCCCAGGTGCCGGGGGCCTTGGGCAGTCGGCCCAGGCCAAAGCCGGTGGCCAGTAGCATGATCAGCTTATCCATCATAATCCTCTTGGGCAGAATCCTCCCGGGCAGAACCCTTGCGAATAGAATCCTCCCGGGGTTGGCACTGCTCCGGCGGCATGGCCGCTACCAGGGTATGGATTTGCAGCAGTGGCACCTGGTACTGCAAGGCCGCCTGCCGGCAGGACTCGTATTCGGGGTATATCACTACCCCCCGGGGGGTGGTGACTTTTTTGACGGCAATTTCCCCCCAGGGGGTGGTAACCGTACCCATTTCCCGGGGCAGGGTCAGGCGCTGTTCCCAGCGGAAACGAAGGCCGATGGCGGTGGTTTCGCTGAGCAGGCATTCTTTCAGCTGCCGGGCTTGGGCCGGGTCGGCCAGCACCCGCAGCAGATAACCGGGGCGGCCTTTTTTCATCAACAACGGGGTCAGGGAGACGTCCAGGGAGCCCAAGGTTAGCAGCCGTTCACAAAGATGGGGAAAACTCTCCGCCGACCAGTCGTCGAGCTGGGTTTCGATTACTTCGATGCTCTGGGCCTCCGCTGGTTGCTCCGCCGTGCCGACCAGCAGCCGCAACAGGTTGGGTTTACCGTCGGGGCGCTGCTTGCTGCCGGCGCCATAGCCAAGGTGGCGAATGGTCATGGGCGGCGGCGGCCCGCATGCCGTGGCCAGGGCCTTGACCAGGGCCGCCCCGGTGGGGGTCACCAGCTCCATCTCCAGATCCAGACCGTAAGTTGGCAGATCCCGCAGCAGTTCCATGGTGGCGGGGGCCGGCAGAGGCAGGGGACCGTGGCTGGTGTGCACCCAGCCCCGGGTAAGGGGCAGCGGGGAACAGAGCAGGCGGTCGATCTTGAAATAGGCCAGGCCAATGGCCGCCCCGACGATATCAACCAGGGAGTCCACCGCGCCGACCTCGTGGAAATGCACCTCTTCCACGGCAACGCCATGCACCCGGGCCTCGGCTTCGGCCAGGTGCTGAAAGATCGGGATGGCCTTTTCTTTGACCTCCTGGTCCAGTTCCGCCGCCGTGAGCAGCTCCCGGATCTCCCGCCAGGTGCGCGGAGGCTGTTGGCCGGTCAACTTGACCTGGAAGTTTAAAGCGCTGATGCCGCCCTGGCTGGTCCGCTGCCCTTCCAGTTCGTAACCTTTAAGAGGCAGCCCGGCCAGTTGCCGGCGAAGATGCTCCAACGGCAACCCGGCATCCAGCAGGGCGGCCAGCAGCATATCCCCGGCCAGGCCGGAAAAGCAATCCAGATATGCGATGTTGCCCGTCATGTGCCGAAACGTTGGCCGGACTTTAAGGGGTGGCCGCGGTGAAAGTCGCTTATCTTCAGCCGCTTGCCACCTTCTCGCTGGATTTCCTCCACCAGCAGGCAACCCTTGCCGGTGGCGATCCCCAGCCGGTCATATTCCGGCTGCAGCATGGTGATGGTGCCAGGTTCCGCCCCGGCGGGTTCGGTGGCCGTGGTCGGCAGGAAAAGCCGGATGCCCTGGCCTTCCAGGGTGGTCCGGGCCAGCGGCCAGGGGTCCAGGCCGCGAATCAGGCAGGAGATTTGGTTGGCCGACAGGCTCCAGTCGATATTACTCATGGTCTTGCACAGCGGCGGGGCCGTGGTGGCCAGGCGATCATCCTGTTTAACGGGTGGCAGTTGTCCGGCCTGGAGCAGCTCCAACGCCTCCACCAGGGCTCGGCCGCCCACCTGCGACATTTTGGCCGCCAGGCTGCCGCTGGTGTCATCCGGGGCGATGGCCAGACGGCGCTGCAGAAGAATGTCGCCGGTATCCATGCCCTCGTCCATCTGCATGATGGTTACCCCGGTTTCACTCTCGCCGTTTAAGATCGCCCACTGGATGGGGGCCGCCCCGCGGTAGGCCGGCAACAGGGAGCCGTGGATATTGATGGTGCCCAGCGGCGGCAGGTTTAACAGCGGGCCGGGCAGGATCCGGCCGTAGGCGGCCACAACCAGTAGGTCCGGCTGGTAACTCTTTATTTCCTCAAGGAATTCTTTGGTTTTTATGTTGCTGGGCTGCAGCACCGGGATCCCCCTGCCGACGGCCAGTTCCTTGCTCGGCGGCGGGCTGAGTTTTTTACCCCGACCCTTGGGGCGGTCGGGCTGACAGACCACCGCCACCACCTCTTCGCCATGGTCCAGCAGGGCCTGCAGGGGGGCGACGGCAAACTCCGGGGTGCCCATGTAGATGATGCGGTAAGGCCGGCTCCGGCTCATGATTCTTCCGCCTGGATAATTTTTTTCAGTTTTTTGCGGTATAAGGAGCGTTTAAGGGGGCTGATGCGGTCGATAAAGAGGGTGCCGTCGAGATGGTCCAGTTCATGCTGGATCACCCGGGCAAAAAAATCCTCGGCGGCAAAATCAAGCGGTTGGCCGTCCAGATCCTGGGCCTTGACCCGGACCCTGGCAAAACGTTTGACGTTGGTGGCGTATTCAAGGACGCTGAGACAGCCTTCCTCGTCAACCTGTTGCCCTTCGGCCTCGACAATCTCGGGGTTGATCAGCACCAGCGAGGGCGCCAGCGTTTCCTCGGAGGCAGCCGAAGCACCGGCGTCGCTCTGCTCCTCGGCCAAAGCAGCTCGCTGTTCATCGGACAGGGTTACCCGGCCGGCGATCACCACCACCCGCAGGGGCACCCCGATTTGCGGTGCCGCCAGTCCCACGCCCGGCGCCGCATGCATGGTTTCGATCATGTCGGCGGCCAGTTGGCGCAGTTCATCGTTGAATTCGGTCACCGGCCGGGCCTTGCTCTTCAGCGAAGCCACCGGAAATGTGACAATGGGTTGGATAGCCATGGGGTTCTATAGCATATTTTCGGGATCAACGTCCAGACTCAATTTGACCGTGGAAGAGCCGGCCAGGCGGGTATATTCGCCCAGCAGCGCCTGGCAGAGCCGGTGCAGGGGGGCCACCCCCTGGCCTTTGAGCAGCAGCTGCCAGCGGAAGCGGTCTTTGAGGCGGGACAGCGGCGCCGGAGCCGGCCCCAGCACCCGGGTGGCGGGATCGGCGGCCTGCCGGGCGAACTCCCCCAGTTTCTGGGCCAGTTCTTGTACCTTCTCTTCCTTTTCGCCGTCGAAACGGAGGTTGATCAGCCGCCCCCAGGGGGGAAAGCCCAAGCGCCGACGCAGGGCGATCTCCTGCTCAAAAAGTCCCTGGTAATCGTGGGCCTGGGCCAGGGCGATGCTGTAGTGCTCACTCTGCAGGGTCTGGACCAGCACCCGGCCCGGTTGCTCCCCCCGGCCGGCCCGGCCGGTGACCTGGGTGAGCAGTTGAAAGGTGCGCTCCGCCGCCTTGTAGTCGGGAATTCCCAGCCCGGCGTCGGCCCAGACGATGCCCACCAGGGTGACTTGGGGGAAATGGTGCCCCTTGGTGATCATCTGGGTGCCGATGAGGATATCCACCTCCTGGTCCCGCACCGCCTTGAGCACCTTGAAAAATTCCTTGCGGTCACGGCTGGTGTCCTGGTCCAGGCGGGCCAGGCGGGCGGCGGGGAAGTGGCGGCGCAGTTCTTCCTCCAGGCGTTCGGTGCCAAAACCTGCCGGTACCAGGGTGCCGGAGCGGCAATGGGGACACAGGCTGGCCCGGGGCTGGCGGTAGCCGCAGTGGTGGCAGAGCAAGGCATCGGCCTTTTTGTGGTAGGTCAGGCTGACCTGGCAGTGGCGGCACTGCACCGGCCGGCCGCAATCCTTGCAGAGCACCAGGTTGGCAAAGCCCCGGCGGTTGAGGAAGACCAGCGACTGGTGGCCGGCAACCAGATTCTCCTTCAGCGCCCGCACCAGTTGGGGGGAAAAGAGCGGCGGCAGGCCGGAGACGGTTTTGACCTCTTTGAGATCGACGATCTCCACCGTCGGCAGCGGCCGGTCCTCCACCCGGCGGGTCATCTCCAGCAGTTCAAATTTACCCTGTCGAGCGGCGTGGTAGCTGCTCACCGCCGGAGTGGCCGAACCCAGGATGACCGTTGCCTGCTGCTGCAGGCCGCGCAACAGGGCCAGGTCGCGGGCGTTGTAGCGCAGGCCTTCCTCCTGCTTGTAGGCCGGGTCGTGCTCTTCATCGACGATGATCAGGCCGGGGGCGGGCAGGGGGGCGAAGATGGCCGAACGGGCGCCGATGGCGATTTTGGCCTCGCCGCCCAGCAGCAGGCTCCACTGGTCGAAGCGCTGGCCGCCGGACAGCCCGCTGTGCAGCAGGGCCACGGCGTTGCCGAAGCGGGAGCAGAAATGGCCCTCCAGTTGGGTGGCCAGGGCGATTTCCGGCACCAGTACCAGTACCTGGCGGCCCTGCGCCAGGGTGGCCTCGGCGGCCCGCAGGTAGATTTCGGTCTTGCCGCTGCCGGTAATGCCGTGCAGCAGAAAGGGGGCGTACTCCCGGCGGTCGATGGCCGGCGTCAGCCGAGCCATAACGGTACTCTGTTCGGCGGTGAGCTGTTCGGGCCGGGGAAAAAAGGGTGGTGCATCCCCGAAGGGATCGCGGTACAGGCGCTGTTCAAAGGTGCTGATCAGGTTGCGGGTCAGCAGCTCCTTCAAGGCTCGGCCGGCGCCGGGGTAACGCTTGAGCAGCTCCCGCCGGGGGACGCCGCTGGGGGTGTTGTGGCCATTGGAGGCGCTGGGGTCGCCGGGGTCGCCGGGGACAGCGGGCTCGCCGGAGGCACCCGGGCCGCCGGAATTGCCACCGGCCAGTTCCCGGAGCAGCTCCAGGGTTTTTTGTTCCGAGGGTTTGAGCGGGACGGATTGCTGATTTTGCGGGATAATGATGGTTTCTGTTTTGGCCCGTACACTTTCCCGGCGCAGCCGGTTGTCGATCTCGATCAGACCCTCTTCCTGCCAGCGTTTGAGTTCCGGTGGCCGTCGGCGGATCACCGTGGCACTTTTGGCGGCGCTCAACTCGCCCCTGGTCAGCAGTTCGGGCAGCCAGTCGGGGGGCGGAGAGGGGGCGCGGCGCTTGCTTCCGGGAGATTGGGCAAGAGAGGGCAGTTCTTCGGCGCCCCGGTCGGTGAGCTTGATGATCCGGGTGCTTCGGCGGCTGAGACCGGCGGGCAGGGCGTGCTGGATCACTTCCCCGATGGGATGGTGGTAGTAGTCGGCGATCCAGCGGAAAAAAGGCACCATGGCGGCGGGGAACAGCGGTTCGTCGTCCAGCACCGCCAGGGCGGCTCGCAGGGCGTTGAAGGCCGGCGGTTCGGTGTGGCAGGCCAGCAGGTAACCGGTAACCTGCCTCCGTCCCAGCGGGACCAGCAGGCGATGGCCGGGGGCCAGGCGCTTTACTCCCGGCGGTGGGGCGTAACTGAGGGGCTGATGAATGGGGGCCGCCACCGCCACTTCAAAATATAGGGGAGTATCGTCGCTCATGAAAGGTGATGCTTAAAGGGAGGTGCAGATCTCCTTGAGGTGTTTGCGGAACCCTGGTCCCAGGGATGGGTGGCAGCGGGCAAAGGCGACGATGGCCTTCAGGTAGCCCAGCTTGTCGCCGGCATCGTAGCGGGTGCCTTCAAACTCGTAGGCGTACAGGGGGCGCTTGTTGGCCAGGGCCATCAGGGCGTCGGTGAGCTGGATCTCACCGCCGTGGCCGGGGGTGGTTTGTTGCAGCAGGGAAAAAATGTCCGGCTGCAGCAGATAGCGGCCGATGATGGCCAGGTCCGAGTCGGTGGTGCCGGGGGGCGGTTTTTCCACCATCCGCCGCACCCGGTGCACCCGCTCCTGTACCGGTTCGCCTTCAACAATACCGTACTGGCCGGTCTCCTCCGGGGACACCTTCTGGATGGCGACGATGGACTCCTGCACCTCCTCGTAGAGGTTGAGCATCTGCCTGCAGCAGGGCAGGTTCTCGGAGAGCACCAGGTCGTCTCCCAGCAGCACCAGGAAGGGCTCGTCACCCACCACGTTGCGGGCGCTCCAGATGGCATGCCCCAGCCCCAGGGGCTTTTTCTGGCGCACGGCGATGATGTCGATGAGGTTGGAGATATGGCGCACCTCTTCGTACAGTTCGGGCTTGTTTTTCTCCCGCAGCAGGGTGTCCAGCTCGAAGTTGTAGTCGAAGTGGTTTTCGATGGCCGACTTGCCCTCGCTGGTGACAAAGATAATCACCTCGATGCCGGAGTTGACCACCTCTTCCACGATGTACTGGATGGTGGGTCGGTCGACGATGGTCAGCATCTCCTTGGGGATGGCCTTGCTGGCCGGCAGAAAACGGGTACCCAGGCCGGCGACGGGAATTACGGCTTTGCGAACTTTCATTTTGATTCTCCTGGTTGACAACAAGGTTTGCCTGGCATCGGCGAAACATTAACTATAATATGTTGCACATTGTCCATCTTAGCAACCGTTTTGAAGCGCCCACGGTGGACGGCAGATTAACTTGAACGGCTTGAAAAGCATGCACCCGTTGGAGAAAAAAGTCAAAAAAAGTATTGTCGACCATGGCCTGTTGGTGGCTGGTGATTTGGTGGTGGCGGGGACCTCCGGCGGGCCGGATTCCATGGCCCTGCTTCATGCCCTCAAGGCTTTGGGGGCAACCATGAACTTCGGCCTGCTGGCGGTCTATGTCGATCATGGCCTGCGGCCGGCAGAAAGCCGGGGGGAAGAGCAACTGGTGGCGGCGGCGGCGGCCGAACTGAATATTCCCTGGCGCAGCGGCCGGGTGGCGGTGGCCGATCATGCCCGGCAGCATGGCCTTTCCTTGGAACATGCGGCCCGGGAGTTGCGTTATCGTTTTTTCGCGCAAGTGGCGGAAGAAACCGGGGCGGCCCGGATCGCCGTGGCTCATACCGCCGATGACCAGGCGGAAGAGCTGCTGCTGCGCCTGCTGCGCGGCACCACTCGGGGCGGTTTGAGCGGCATGGCGCCGCTGGCCCGCGAGTGCATTATCCGACCGTTGCTGGCGGTGAGCAAGGCCGAGGTGCTGGACTATCTTGCTCAGCGTGGCCTGGCCTTTGCCGAGGACAGCTCCAACCACGACCGGCGCTTTGTTCGCAACCGGGTGCGGCTGGATCTGGTGCCCTGGCTGGAGCAGCGGTTTAACCCCCGGTTGCGGGAAACTCTCTGTCATACCGCCACCGTGTTGCAGGACGAGGAGGAACTGCTGGCCGTCATGGCCGACCAGGCCTACCGGCAAGCCGTGACCGCTGGACAGGCGCTGGTTGCCAGACAAAATGCGGCCGCAGGTCAGGCGATGGCGGCGTCGACCACGGAGCAGTCTGTGTTTGGCGACCCATTGTGTCAAGTTAAAGCCGGGTTAGGCAGCGACGGGCTGGGCAAGGCCGGGACGAGCCAAGCCGCACCGGCGACCCTGGCTCTCTCCCTGGCAGTGTTTGCCGCCCAACCCCGGGCCCTGCAGCGCCGCCTGCTGGAAAAGTCCCTGCTGGTCATGGGCCTTAAACCCGCCGGTCGCCAGATTGAGCAACTGCTGCACGGCGCCGGCCGGGGTGGCCAAGGGGTGATCGGCCACCTGGCCGCCGGCATCACGGTTTACAAAAAGGCCAAGATTCTGGCTTTTTGCCGCGAGATACCGGGTCAGCGCCGTCGCCCCCCGCCCAGCGCCCCAAAACCTTAATAGCCTAAAAAATCTTTACGCCCAGCCCGATCCGTGGTAATGAAGCGTGCAACCCGTCACGGCGGGGTAACACCATAAGTGGGCGGGTAGCTCAGCTGGATAGAGCGTTAGCCTCCGGAGCTAAAGGTCGTGGGTTCGAATCCCGCTCCGCTCACCACGAAAATTGAAGGGAAATCGGATTGTTTAATCTGGTTTCCCTTTTTTTGTTTTTTGGGCTGAATTTAGGTACTGTGGTTATGGCCTTTGGGGATAAAAAGACGGATCGCTAACAGCAGTGAGGTTTGGGGATGACGGAGCAGTTTGAAATAGGGGTGGCAGCGGCTGATGTGCGGCCGCGGCGGACCAAGATTGTTTGCACCATCGGGCCGGTTACCGCCTCCTTTGAGGCTATCTGCCGGCTGGCGGTGCAGGGGATGAATGTGGCCCGGCTCAACATGTCCCACGGCAGCCGGGAGTGGCATCGGGGGGTGATTAGCAACATCAAGCGCTACAACAAAAAACATGCCGGCTCCCTGGCGGTGCTGCTGGATACTCGGGGGGCGGAGATTCGCAGCGGTGATCTCAAGCAGGATATTGTACTGCGGGTGGGCGATGGGCTGACCCTGACCACCCGGCGCCAGGCCGAACTGGAGCCCGGCTGCGTGGAGGTCAGCCACGACGGTTTCGTGGCCGAGGTGACGCCGGGGGATATCATCCTGGTGGACGGCGGCATGCTGCGGCTCAAGGTATTGGAGGTGGGGCGCACCGATGTCCGTTGCGAATCCCTGGACGAGGGGGTGCTGGGCTCCCGCCGTCACCTCAATATCCGGGGTAAAAGTGCCGACTTGCCGGCCATCACCGAGCAGGACTGGGCCGATATCGAGTTCGGCATGGCGCAGCGGGTGGACTTCATCGCCCTTTCCTTTGTCCGTACCGCCGAGCCCATCCAGGTGGTGCAGCAGCACCTGGCGGCCAGGGGCGTGACCATGGAGGTAATGGCCAAGATCGAAAGCGCGGCCTCCATCTCCCAGCTTGATGCCATCATCGCCGCCGCCGACGGGGTGATGGTGGCCCGTGGTGATCTGGGGGCCGAGTTGCCCTATGAAGAAGTGCCGCTGCTGCAGGATGAAATCGTCGCCAAGTGCCGACGGGCCGGCAAGCCGGTGGTGGTGGCCACCCACATGCTGGAGTCGATGATCGTCAACCCCACCCCCACCCGGGCCGAGGTCACCGACATCACCCATGCCGTACAGCAGGGGACCGATGCCATCATGCTCTCCGGGGAAACCGCCACCGGCCGTTACCCCTACAAGGCCCTGGAGGTCATGGATGCGGTGGCCCGGCGCATCGAAAGACACCAAGAGCAGCAGGGACGCCAGGCCGGTTTTGGTTGCGCCTGTCAGTTGGGGCTTCAAGGCGGCGGCAGTGACCGCCTCCGCTCCAAGATGGAGATTTCCCGCAGTGCGGCGATTTTGGGCAACAACCTGGGGGCCGCCGGCACTCTGGTCATCACCCGCCGGGGGCTGATGGCCGCCCTGCTTTCCAACTGCCGGCCCGCCGCCCCCATCCTGGCCTTTACCAACACCACCCATGTGCGCCGCCGGCTGGGGATTTACTGGGGGGTGCAGGCCTTTGTGGTCAAGCTTTCCAGCGACCCGGAGGTTTCCATCCAGCGGGCGGTGGAGCAACTGCAACGCAAGGGGATCATCCGCCGGGGGCAAAGGATCATCGTGCTCTCCGATATTCTGGCCGGCGGCCTTTTCGTGGAAACGGTGCAGGTGCGGGTTATTTAGCTACTGAGTTTTTTCGCAATTTTAGCCACGTGTTCCCCCTGGAAGCGGGCGCCGGCCAGTTCGTTGGCGCTGGGCTGGCGGCTGCCGTCGGCCCCGGCGATGGTGGAGGCCCCGTAAGGAGAGCAGCCGGAGATTTCGGTGGCCTCCATCTGGCCGCTAAAGCTGTAGGGCAGCCCCACGATCACCATGCCGTGGTGCAGCAGGGTGGTGTGGAAGCTGAGAATGGTGGATTCCTGGCCGCCGTGCTGGGTGTTGGAACTGGTGAACACACTGCCGGCCTTGCCCACCAGGCTGCCCTGGGCCCAGAGTTGGCCGGTGGCGTCGAGAAACTGCCGCATCTGGCCGCACATGTTGCCAAAACGGGTGGGGGTGCCGAAAATAATGGCATCGGCCTCGGCCAACTCTTCCGGGCTGCAGACGGGGATGCTTTCCTGTTGTTGTTGCGCCTCCGTCGCCCCCATTTTAGCCAGCACCTCGGCGGGCAGGGTTTCCGGTACCCGGCGCAGGATCACTTCCGCCCCCTCCACCTGGCCGGCTCCCTCGGCCACGGCTTGGGCCAACTGCTGGATGTGGCCGTACATCGAGTAGTAGACGATCAGTACTTTCATTTTGGATCCTCCTTGTGGCTTTCAGTTGATGCTGTAAGCACCTTTTCCAGTTCCTTAAGCATGTAAGGCTTGCTGATAACGCCGTTAAAACCATATTTTTCCGGGTCGGCCATGATCGGGTCGTTGGCGTAGCCGCTGGAGACGACCACCCGGGCTCCGGGATCCAGCCGGCGGAGCTCCTGCACTGCCTCCTTGCCGCCCATACCGCCGGGGATGGTCAGGTCCATGATCACCAGATCAAAGGGGTTTCCCTCTTCCCGGGCTTTGTGGTAGGCGGCGACGGCCGCCTCCCCGTCCGCCGCTTCCTGCACCTGGCAGCCCAGCTGCTGCAGAATCTTTGCCGCCACCTGCCGTACCATCTCTTCGTCATCCATCAGCAACACCTGCAGCGGAGAGGTCCGGAGAGGCGGGGGATGATCATCGACGGCGGGCAGGGAACCGGGGTCGGTGGCCGCCGGCAGCAGGATGGTGAAGGTGGCGCCTCGGCCCGGAGTCGAATCCACGGTAATTCTACCATAATGCTTCTCAATAATGGAATGGCAGACCGCCAGCCCCAGGCCGGAGCCTTTTTCCTTGGTGGTGAAGTAGGGGTCGAATATTTTCGCCTGGTTCTCCATGTTGATGCCGCCGCCGCTGTCGCTGATGCTGATTTCCACATAACCGTCGGCGGGCAGGTTTTCCATCGGGCCCCGGTTGCGGCAGCTCACGGTGATGGTGCCGCTGCCGTTGATGGCCTCCCGGGCGTTGATGATGATGTTCTGGATCACCTGGCTGATCTGGCCGCTGTCCACCTTGACCAGTTTTAAATCTTGGGGAATTTCATAGGTGCAGCTCACCTCGCTGCCCCGCAGGACAAAATCGGCGGAGTCGCGGATGATGTCGGCAATGGAGGCGGTCTGGCGGATGGGGGCGCCGCCCCGGGCAAAGGTCAGCAACTGCTGGGTCAATCCCCGGGCCCGTTGCGAGGCTTTTTTACCCTCCTCGATCAGGCTGCTGGCCTGGTGTTCCGGCCCCAGCAGGTAGCGGGCCAGCTCCAGGTTGCCCAGGATGGCGGTGAGAATATTGTTGAAATCGTGGGCAATGCCGGCGGCCAGCACCCCCAGGGATTCCAGTTTTTTGGCCTTGAGCAGTTCGGCTTCGGTGCGTAAAGCCTCGCTGACATCGCGGAAGACCAGCACCACCCCGATGATCTCACTGTTGAAGTCGCGGATGGGGGAGCCGCTGTCGGCGATATGGTACCGGCTGCCGTGGCGCGAGATCAGCACGGTGTGGTTTTCAAGCTCCACGTTGAGGCCGGTCTGCAGCACTTTCTCCACCGGGTTGGGGCACGGCTCACCGGTGCGGTCGTTGATGATCCGGAACACCTCCGGCAGCGACCGGCCCCGGGCCTCGTCCTGGGACCAGCCGGTGAGCCGCTCGGCCACCAGATTTAACAACACCACCCGGCCGTCGGTGTCGGTGGTGATCACCCCGTCGCCGATGCTGCGCAGAGTCACCGCCAGGCGTTCCTTTTCCGCCGCCAGCTCAGCCTCCCGCCGGCTGATGATTGCGACCTGCTCAGCGGCCTCCCTGGCTCGCCGCTGCAGAGTAGCGACCATGCTGACCAGGCTGTCGCGCAGGGTGGCAAGTTCCAGGATAAAACCGGAGCGAGGCGGCTGGGACTGGTCATCGTCAAAACCTTGGCTGGCATAGTGGTTGAGTTGAATGATGGGCCTGATCAGGTAACGCTGCAGGCCGTAAACGAACAGCGCCGCCACCAGCAGCACCATCGCCAGCACCGTTAAATTGATCTGCAGAAACATATGTTTGGGGGCAAAAAGCTCGTCGTGACTGATGGTCAGACCGACATAGCTTTCCCATGGCTGGTAATACTCAAAGGCCGCCAGTTGCCGACCGACGGCGTTGTCGTAGGTGATAATATGCTGGCCGGGCGATGTGGTGTTAAGGGTGGTCAGAAAATCGTGGAAATGGGGGTCGTTGTCCGCCGCAAATTCCTTAGCCAGCAAAATTTCGCCGCTCCGGTTCACCACAAAAACCGAACCGCTGTCCCGGTAGCGATAAGCTTTAAATTCGTTCAGGGCCAGATTCTTGATCTCCCGCTGGTGCACCAGGCTGTCTTCCAGGCCAATGCGGTACAGGGTTTCATAGCGGCGGTCCACCGGCTCCAGCAGGGCCAGCAGCTTGCTGTGCAGCAGCTCACCGCCCATTTCATGGATGTTGCGGTCCATCAGGCGGGTGCCGGCCAGCAGCAGGGGCAGGGAAATGGTGATGATCAGCAGCAGCATGGCGCCCAGAAAAAAGGTGCGGATGGAGCCGGTGGTGGTCGGCGGCGGCGAATTGGCCGTCATTATCTTACCACCATGTCCACCGCCTCAAGAGCGGCAAAGGGAATATTAATACCCAGTTTCCCGGCATTACGAAAATCGATAAAGGCCATCTGGCGGGCCGGCCGGGGGATTACCTCGGTGATGGCGCTGCGGCCGTCAAACAGGTCGGCGCTGATTTCCGCCGCCTGGCGGCCGGTATAGCTGAAGGGATTAAAAAGCCCGGCCAAGGTGTTATCGACGGCGGTGAAGTCGGCGATATCCTCGATTTCGATGTCCGGAGTGAAGGCGGTGATCACCGGCAATTCACTGCCGGCCAGGGTACGGCGATGGGGCAGGTAGCCAACAATGCCGCCGTAGGCGCCGATATTGCCCTGTCTCAGGGCGGTAAGCACCGGTTCAAGGCCCTGGGCCAGATCCAGGTAGTGGAGATTGATACCGTAACGGGACGGTGTCGGAAGTTGGCGGTAGGCCCGGTAAAAAGATACATCTGCCGGGATGCGGGAGTCGTAAATAAAGGCGTAGTCGGTAAGCTGCGGCATCAAAAGGCGGGCCAGGCGGAGAATTTTCTCCGGCGGGTACATCAGATACATCCCGGAAAGATTGGTGTTGGGCGGCTCCTGCAAGGAGGGCAGCGTTCGGCGGGCGACGCTGTCCAGCACCGGCACGAAGAGCTGGGGGGTGTCGGTATGCTGCAGAATTTCCCGGGCCACCATGGAGATCCAGCCACTGGTGATGAACAGGTCGGCCTGCTCAAGATGGCGCTCTACGGCGGCGATGACTTCCGGTATTGATTCCTGGTCGGTGGTGGTGGTTAAAACATCGATATAGGTCAGCTCCCGCCCGGCCCGGTAGCCCAGTTTGGCCATGGTATCCTGATAGGCTTCCACCACGGGGGTAAAGTGATTGGGCTCGATGGGGTAGCGGATGAACACCACCGTTTTGGGCTCGGCCATGGCCGACACGGGCAGGGCACCAAGCATCCCCGTCAAAACAAGGCTCAACAGCAGCAGCCGGAGCAGCGTCCGGGCCGGGTAGACGGTTCTTGTGCTGTGCTCCTTCGCTCCAGGCATTTGCTCTCCCGGTGGTTGAGTTATTGGTCGTCTGCCAAGGCGAAGCCTCTCGGTTGGTCCGGTTCGCTCAGCCGCGTCTGCCACTGAGTGTACCTGAAGGCGGGGTGGCTGTGAAGAGCAAAAAAAAACGCCCTGGCAAGCAACTGGCTAACCGGGGCGTTTTAAGCAAAGTGAAACAAAAAGGTTACTTATGACACCTGGCGCAGGCGGTGGCGGCAAAGGCTGCCTGGCCGTTGTGGCAGGAGCCGCAGAACTGGCCCTGGTACATCTGGTTCATGTTCATGGGTGTGGCGTGGGCCTCCATGGTCCAGGGTTCGTTATGGCAGGTGTCGCAGTTGAAGGCCATGCCGTGGAAGCTGTGGTTGAAGTCCACCGGGGCAAAGCCTTCCATGGTGTAAGTAATGGGCTCCTGGGGCATGGGGGCCTGGCCGTGGCAGGAGTTGCAGTCGTAAGAGGCCATCCGGCCGTTGTGGCAGGAGTAGCAGTAATTGCTGCTGGTGTGATCGTCAAAGCTGATTTCGCTGACCCCGACCTTCATGGGGAAGAGGTCGGTATGGCACTGGTCGCAACTGAACATGGCGCCGTGGGTGTCATGCCGGAAGCTAACGGCGCTGTCGCCTTCACCCATGACGATCTCCGACATGGAGATTTCCCCGGCCTGTTCGCGGTGGCACTCGCTGCAACGGTTCAGGTCCACCGCCGCCCGGTACTCCCCGCCGTGTACCATTCGATGATGACAGTCCATACAGGTCAGGCCGGCGTTGATGTGCCGTTGGTGGTTGGGGTCGATGTCGCTTTTCAGCTCGTCGGTGAAGATATCGCGCATGCCGCGCTCCTGCCGGAATTCCGGATTCTCCACCGTGTCCAGCAGCCGGAACTTATGCCCGATGGACATCAGGCGTTCGGAGCGGATTTTCTGATTGACGCTGTCGGTATGGCAGAACAGACAGGTGGTGGAAGGCACCAGGTTGGCGGCATACTGGGGATCGTCGATGGCCTTGTTGAGAATTTCAAGCTTGTATTCTTCGGAGTGAAAGATCTCCACGTAGGTGTCGTACAGGCCGCCTATCTTGGCCTTCTTGTAGCCGAAGATGCCCGGTTCGCCATGGCAGTCCAGACATTTGACGCCGGCTTCGGCGTGGATGTTCTGGCGCCAGGTGTGGACCTCGCTCAGGGCGCCGGTGCCGGTGCCGGGATGGCACATCTCGCAGAATCCGGGCTCACTGGTCATGTGCATGGCCTGCAGGTTGACGTAGCTGAAAACGGCGATAAAGGCGATTAAAATGACAATGCTGGTTTTGGGACGTTCATTGACAAATTCTTTGACTTTACGAAATAGTTTTTTCATCGTCGTTTCCCGGAATTATGGCAATTTAATGGTGCTGGGGTGACACCACGTGGGTGCCTGACCACTCTCTCAAACTGCCTCGTTTACCAAATCCCGGGAACAAAGTCAAGCTGGCGGTGCCCGGTGGTCGCTTACAAAAAAACCACGGAACCGGGTCGCCGAGAGGAGGAAGCGACCCGGCCCGTGGCCGGGGTAAAGCTAACTAACTGGTGCTGTCGTTTACCGCTTACTTGACGGTGAAAGTACCGTCCGCGGCGTACGCAATCCCCTGGTTCAGGTACTGGACCCCGTGGGGGTTGCTGTAAAGTTCGGGTTCATCGAGCATGATGTCGCTGACCATGAAGAAAACCCCGCCGGAACGGGCGCCGGTGGCGCAGATG
Source organism: Desulfurivibrio dismutans (assembly GCF_029210385.1). GTDB lineage: Bacteria > Desulfobacterota > Desulfobulbia > Desulfobulbales > Desulfurivibrionaceae > Desulfurivibrio > Desulfurivibrio dismutans. Next base: position 257,453 of record NZ_JARGDQ010000004.1, read on the forward strand.
ATGATCACCCGGCGATCAGTGGGCAGTTTGGCCATCGCCCCTTCGAGATCCGCATAAAAATCCCCGTCGGGAATGTTGATGGCGCCGGGAATACTGCCCTCGGCAAATTCCCGCTCACTGCGCACGTCAACCAGGGCCACGTCGTCGGCCTTGACCGCCGCCATGAAATCTTCCGGGGTAATGGTTTCCGGCAGGGCGTCGGGATCCACCTCGGCCATTTCCACTCCGGCGGCCTCGTAACCCCACAGCGGCAGATCGGCCTTCTTCCAGGCCGGCACCCCGGCGGAGTAAACAAAGACCTTGGTGTAGCCAAGCTCCAGGGCGGCCTTGGCCGAGTTATGGCTCAGGTCGCAGTGGTGACCGCCGCAGTAGAAGATCAGCGGCAGGTCCTTGTCCGCCGGCAGCAGGCCTTTCTTCTGTTCAAAGAGCACCCAGGGGATCGAGACTGAGCCCGGGATGTGCTCACCCTGATGCACCCGGGGGGGCCGGGAGTCGATCAGGACAAAGTTTTCCCGATCGCTGGCCTCCACCAGCCGCTGGACATGGGGGGTGTCGGTGATGCGATAGTTGCCGGCTTTAGTCCAGAAGGGTTCGCCTTCGTAGTATGCACGGATATCGGTGAAACCATGTTCTTGGGCGACGACCGCCGCCTCTGCGGTGAAGGGTCAGGTGGGCCCTCCGCAGTAAAAGATCAGGGTCCGATCTTTGGGGAGCTTGGGGATATCCTGGGCAAAACGCGGGGTGGGGATGTTGATGGAGCCGGGAATGGTGCCTTCATTGAAACGTACGGGCGGCCTGGTGTCGATGAGCAGAAAGCTGGTGTTTTTTTTCAGCGTTTCTTCAATCAGCGGCGCATCGCCGTACTCCTTGGCAAACAGGTCCATCAACTGTTGCGTGGTGATCCGCAGTTTGGGATCCTGCTCCACCGCCTTGGTGTGGCCGGCCGCCGAGGGGGCGACCGCCTGGCCCGAGGTGGCGGCGCAGCCCGCTGCAAAGAGCAGGAGCAGAACCGCCAGGGCGCTGGTTAAAAAACGTGGCTTCATGGTAGGCCTCCTTGTGCGTTGTGTGTTTAAGGGCCGGCGCGACCCTTTCGCGCCGGCCGTGGTCAACGGCTTTATTTGGTTGTTACTGTCCGGCAGTACCCCCGAAAGCGGCGATCAGGTCGGCTTGAGTACCTGATGTACGCTACGCCGACTTGGCTTACCGCAACCTGGGGCACGGCTGTTCAGTTACCTGCCGGAATGAGCTGGATAGTTATATTTGGTCAATGGTTGTCTGCGTCCAGGTTGAAAAAACGGCCGGCCAGGATATAAAGCAGCAAACACAGGCCCATCCCACCCAGCACAATGGCGATCTCGGTCAGCGAGGGGGTGTAGCTGAGCAGTCCGCTGGCACCCACCGCGTCAACATCGGAGCGCAGGGGAACTAGCTGGCCGGTGACCACCAGGTTGTAGCGCATGAAGAAGATCCCGATCATGCTGCTCAGGGCGGCCCAGGTGGCGACCTTGAGGTTGCGCCCCCCGGTGGCCAATAGCAGGATGAAAGGCAGCAGCATCCCCAACAGAATCTCAAACCCCCAGAAGCTCCAGGAAAGTGGGCCGCTGAGCAGGATCATCATCGCCTCGTATTTTCCCGGGGCGCCGCCATAAACCGAGGTCAGTACCTTCCAGGCCTCGAAGAAGAGCAGGATTCCCAGCAGCATGGCGAAAAGGCGGCTGATGGAAACCAGGGTCTCGCTGATCCGGACCGGCATCTCCTCCCGGGCGTAACGCACGGCGTAAAGCAGCAGGATGATGGCGCAACCGGTAACGGCGGCGGAAAGAATGAAATAAATCGGCAGAAAGGGACCATGCCACCAGGGACGGGCGTCAAGATAACCGAAAACCGCGCCTAAGTTGGAATGGGCCGCCACCCCGGCGATGAAGCCCGCCAGGCCCAGGTAACCGGCCCATTTGTGGTTGACCTTGATCATAAAACGGAACTCCAGCAGGATAAAAACCAGGTAGAGCCCGTAAAGGGTGCCCATCCACCAGATGGCGGCGGCCAGGTTGGGGGTCAGGATGTTGTAGATCAGCATCCGGAAGGGATAGCCGATTTCAGCGGCGATCACCGCGAAACCGGAAAGCAGGGTGATGATGGCCATGGCAATGGCCCGTTTGCCGATCACCTCGAACTGCTTGATGCCGAAAACATGCCCCAGTGACGAAACCAGGCAGAGCCCGGTGCTGGAGACCACGAAGAAGATGTAGGTGGAAATCAGGATTCCCCAGGGCACCTGCCGGTAAATGTTGTAGGCGTCATGGCCCTGGATCAGGTAATTGGCCAGCCCGACCAGCCCGATCAGGCACAGAACCCCGGTGGTCAGCAGCCAGGCCAGGTCGCCGCGGGAATTTATCAATTTGCCGTTAATGGTAAGAGTGTTCATGCCGACCCCCTGTTATGAAAGATAGAAAAGACTGGGTTTGGTGCCCTTCTCCGGCTTGAGCACGTAGTAATGGTGCCGGGCCAGCAACCGGGAAACTTCGCTGTCGGGGTCGTTGAGATCCCCGAACACCCGGACCTTGGTGGGGCAGGTATCAACACAGGCCGGCAGCTTGCCTTGGGCAATCCGGTGGGCGCAAAAGGTACACTTGTCGATCACCTTGGTCTGGGGCGACTTGAAACGGGCATCGTAAGGGCAGGCCAGGATACAGGTGGCGCAGACGATACAGCGCTTGTAGTCGATGGCCACCAATCCCTCCGGTGTCTGGTAGGAGGCGCTGGTGGGGCAGACCTTGACACAGGGCGGATTATCGCAGTGTTGGCACTGGCTCGGTTCAAAGCGTTGCTTGAGGTGGGGAAAGGTGCCTTCCACGCCCTTGGAGGTGATCCAGTTGCGATAAACCTGCCGGTCGGTGCCGGCGTCAATCTTGTTTTCCCGCTTGCAGGCAACGTCGCAGGCCTTGCAGTCGATGCACTTGTCGGGGTCTACCACCATGACCCACCGTTTTTTTCTCTCTTGCGACATGGTTTAGACCCTCCTGATTTCGACAATGGTTTCATGCATCAGGGCATTGCCGGAGATCGGCTCGAAGTGGGATTCCAGGATGGCGGCCTGGGAGGCTCCCCGTTGATAAACCAGGGGCTTGCCCGGCGAAATGCCGCCGTAACCCGGGGCGTAGTAAACGCAGTCGGGACGAATCCCTTCGGTGACCTTGGCCTTGACGGTGACCTGGCCGCCGCTGCGGTTTTGCATCCGTACCGTATCACCGTCCTTGATCCCCAGCCGGCGGGCCGGTTCGGGGTTGAGCCAGACCGCGTTTTCCGGCAGATGCCAGTTGAGCTCGGGAAAAGCGGCGGTCATGGAGTTGGTGTGGATGGCATGGCGACCAACCAGGAAGCGGAAACGGTCATCGCCCGGCTCTTCGGGCCGGCGGAACACCGGTAGCGGGTCGAGCCCCCGGCCGGCAAAATCTTCGCTGTAAAGCTCGACCTTGCCGGTGGCGGTGTTGAATCTTCTTCCGTCTTGCCGGTAGGCCCCGAATTCCACCTTGGGGATGGCGAAAAAGGCTTTTTTTCGCAGTTGTTCCCAGGCGCCGGGGTGATCGGCGAGCGCGTCGCGGGCATGATCTTCCGGAGTTCCTTCGAAATATTCGTTCAGCGGAAAGCCGTCCTCGTCTTCAAAATAGGCCCCCAGTTCGGTGACGATCTCAAAGCAGGGCTTGGTGTCGTAAAGGCGGTCGATGAGGGGTTGGCGAAAGACCACCGTGGGTTCGATGCCGCCCATGCCGTAGGCGTTGGGGGGATCGAAGCGCTCCAGGTAGTTGCTCTCCGGCAACACCACGTCGGCATGCCAGGCGGTTTCGCTCATGACGGTGTCGATGCAGACGATGATATCCAGCTGGTCGAACAGCTCCAGGCTTTTGTCGCGGTTCGGCACCGATTCCAGCACGTTCTGCTTGTAGATGAACAGGCCGCGAATGCGGTAGGGGTCGGCCTTGAGGGCGCGATCCCGCCAGGCTACCCAGGAGCCGTCCCGGGGGTTGAGAAAAATAACGTCATCGCTTTCCAGCCGGGGTCGGGACTGGCTGTACCAGGCCGGTTCATAAAAATAAGAACGCATGGGGACGTTGGTTGCCGGCAGCAGTCCGCCGGGGCGGTCAAAGGCCCCGATCAGGGCGTTGACGATGGCAATCGCCCGGCGGGTCTGTACCTCTTCCCCCTGCCAGGAGGAGCGTCGGCCGGGGTAGAACACCGAATGGGGGGTGGTGGCCAGCTCCCGGGCGATCTGCCTGATATCGACGGCGGCAATCCCGGTTTCACCTGCAGCCCACTCAGGGCTGTATTGCTTGACGTGTTCGGTAAGTTCCGCCAAGCCGGTGCAGAAATTATCCACAAAGTCGCGGTCGTAGAGATTTTCGGCGATTATCACGTGGGCCAGGGCCAGGGCGAAGGCCATATCGGTGCCCGGTTTGATGGGCAGCCACTGGTCGGCCTTGGCGGCGGTTTTGGTAAAGCGCGGGTCGAGATAGATCAGTTTGTAGCTGCCCTTGGGGCGGCTGAAGATGTCCATGGTGTCCGGGGTGAAGATGGCCTCGGCGCGGTTGGCGCCTGCCATGATCACGTAACGGGCGTTTTTCAGGTCGGTTACCGGATAAGTGCCGAATACCGATTGAAAGCCGCGAATTACCGAGCTTAAGCAAAGAGTTGGATGGCGCAGGGAGTTGGGGGAGCCAAAAACTTCGCGGAACTGATTCCAATAATGCTCCTGAAAAGTGCCCTCCGAGGAGGCAAAGCCGATGCAGGAGCGATGGCCGTCTTCTTCTTCCACCACCTGATTGGTTTTGTCGGCGATATATTTATAAGCCTCTTCCCAGGTGGCCTTGCGCCATTTACCCTCACCCCGCTTACCGGTGCGGATCATGGGGTACTTGACCCGGTCGGGGTCGTACGGGGTCCAGGCGCCGGCGTTGCCCCGGGCGCACATCATGCCCCGGGACTTGGGGAAATCAGGTTCCGGCTCCAGGCGTTGAATCACTCCGTTGACCACCTGGCCGCGAAAGACGCACTTGCTGGTGCAGATGGCGCAACTGGAGTTGACGTAGCGCACTTCCCCGGCTCCGCTTTTAGCCTCGGCCTTGCGGACAAAGCGTAGCCCCGCCGACCCTGTTCCAAGGGCACCGAGACCGGCCACCGAACCGGCCAGGAATTTTCTTCTCGAGACTTTCATGGTGCTCCATCTCTCCTTTACTTATGTTGTTTTGGTCTTGCCCGGTTGGTCAGTTGTCCAGCCGGCTGTTGCCGCCGTGGCTTAAACCCGCCAGGATTTCCTTGAGTTCAGCTGCGGCGGCGGCGTAGAAACCCACCTCGTCGTGTTCTTCCAGGGCGGCGGCGAAGCGTTCCGGCCATTCCTGGTAATACCTTTCCAGTAGCGAATTAATGTCCAACCCCGGTGACTCCTTGGCCTCGGCCAAAAGCAGGGCCAGCGTTTCCAGCATGGCGGGAATATGGTCGGGCGGATGGCCGGAGCTGATAACAATACCGCGTTCAAGACAGATACCGCTGAAATCGATCATGAACTGTCGTCGGTCATGCTGATCCAGGTAATGGCCGGCGTAAGGCGGGGCTTTAGTGCCGCCGCGGTCGTTGATAAACAGCCGCACATGGGTGTTTTCCAGCTGATCAAGTTGTAAGTTCAATTGCTGCGCCAAGGCGGCGGATGGGTAGTCGAAGCAGCCGGCGAGGTTGAGCAGTTGCCGGGGGGCGGGCGTGGTGTGCGAAGTTGCTTCCATGTTTTTTCTCCACATTTGAAGCATGGCTGGGTGAAAAAGCCGATGGCCGTCGAATTTATGCTTCGACGGCCATCATCAGATCAACCACAGGATTCCGGTTTCTGGTTCATGGGGTCATCGGAATCACTGGCATGCTCATGGAGAAAGAGGAAAATGTGCTTCGCTACTCTGGCGTTAATACCGCTGCCGCCACAGGGCAGCTTGTCCTTGGCGGTGGTGAACATTTCCCGCCACTCTTCCCGGGTATGGGCGCCGGGCACCGGAATTTCTTCATCGCAGGTGCGGGCTTGCCCGGTGAACCAGGCCCATTGGCCGCGCTCCTTGTTGGCATTTTCAAAGCCGTCAAGGTCCCAGGCCAGGGCCAGGCCGGGCAGGGTGGCGAGAACAAAGGCGGTGATCAGGGCGAGTGAGAGTAAGCGTTTCATGTCGGTCTCCTTTTGTGAAAGATTGTTCTTTTTGGTTTAGGAGGAGGAGCGCCACCTCCTGTTGCCTTACGTTTACGTCGCAGATTTAAAAATATATTGCAACTTAATGACTACAGCCCCCTGAAAAGAGAACATTCTTTCTTGTTGGACGGCTAAAAAAAACATCTCGCCGATGTTCACTGTTTACATACTGGTTTGCCTGGCCAAGTTTCATTTTGTTAATACTTATGCTACCTGGTGCCAAGATAGAAAAACCATCTAACAAAGTCAATAGAAAAACTGTTCTTTTTGTTTTTATTTACTGTGGTGGTTGACTTTAAAAAGACACATTGTGTCAATGCTTTATCGTTCGAAAAGCTAGCGTGTTGGGCTCTTAACTGTGCTACATTGCGAAGAGAAATGAGGGCAATCAAGTTGTGCTTGGGTGGCCATTAAAATAGTATGGCGCACCATCGCCTGACAGTAAACTGCGGTCGTTTTGTGGGGTAACTATGATAAACAGCGAAGTACCACGTGATTACACGTGTCAGGGGCTGCTGGAAGGAATTGGGAGATGGCAGATCGTGGTACCGGAGTAAACCGAAAAACAAAAAAGGTGGTTGGCGGCTAAGCCTTAATGGCCGCCCAGGCGTTGGCCATCAGTTGTTCGGTATGGGCGGTGAGCGGATCGTGCAGCACGCATTGAATGCGGAGCTGGGCCGGGCGAAGGATAGCGCCGGTGAAGGAAACGGCGGTGAGAAAGACATCACCGGGTTTGACCTCTCCCGTTTCCATGCCTTCAGCGATGATCCGGCGGATGACCTGAAAAGGCTCGGTGAAGCATACCGGGGCGGCATCTTCCATGAATTCAGCGTGCTTCATGAACAGCAGGTATTCCATCATCGGCGGGTCTTTTTCGGTGAGCTCGTAAATTACCTCGGCAAAGGCCCGCAGTTTGGCCTGGGTGGTTTCCCGTCCGTGCAGGCGCTGGAGGAACATCTCGTTGAAATCGCCCAGGGTTTTTTTGTGCAGCACCTTGGCCAGGTTTTCCTTGCTGCCGAACAGGTTGTAAATGGCGCCGGTACTGACCCCCGAGCTGTGGACAATGTCCGGAATCGATACCCGGTAGTAACCCTTTTCCACAAAGAGCTTGCGGGCGCTGTCAAAGATTCGGCGGGCCTTGTCTTCGGGATCGATGGTGCGTTTTCTTTTTTCGGAAGTCATTTGCGCGCCGGAACCTTTTAAAGTTTGCATGTTGCTCGGTGAATTCATAGTTTACGGGAATTTTAATAAGGAGTTGCTGTTGTTGTGCCGCGGTAGCCATTGTCCGTGGCAAACAGGGTGGCTGACCTCCCCGGGGTCGCCGTAGCCGGAGGGCATATATAGGCAATTTGTACGATTTTTGCAAAGCAAATTAGACCCTATGAACCCGGATGGCAAGTGGTTTTATGTGGTTCGGCTCAAATGGCGTTTGTTCCCCGTGGTTAAGGGGAACAAGCCAAAAACAGTACCACAGATTAAAAAAAAACTTGCTTCGGTCGAAAAATCTCTTCATCATGCCTTTTATGTGGATTTGCGTGATCTTGAGTTTACGGATTGCGGATAGGGTGGCGTGAGGGCGCCGGAAATTCAGTGGCAAGGAGTGAAGGGTTATGTCGGAACGAATCAGTGGCCGGGTAAAATGGTTTAACGCTCCCAAAGGATTTGGTTTTATCGAACGGGACAATGAATCGGATGTGTTTGTGCACTACCGGGGAATCCGGGGGGAGGGGTATCGATCGTTACAGGATGGGCAGAGTGTCAGCTTTGCGGTGGTGGAGACCCCCAAAGGGTTGCAGGCTGAAGATGTGGATGTGATTGACTGAGGATCTCCGTCCAATTCAGTCAGTAAAAAAAAAGCCCGGGAAAATCCCGGGCTTTTTTGTGGGCAACCGTGGCGCTTAATAAACCGGCGATTACATCCTGATCTTGGCGTTGGTCTTTTCAGGGTGTTTTTCCAGGTGTTTGAAGCGGTTCTGCGCCGTCTGGGCCAGGCGGCCGACGACGTGGGGTAAATCCGAGTTATCCCATATTTCCATAAAGTCCGTTCTGCTTTTCAGGTGTTCCGCCACGGTGAAGGCGGGTGCTCTGTTTAGTGCTTCGGGATTGAGTTTGATATCTTCATATTCGGTTTTCAGCTTGTCGCCGAAAATTCTGATCAGCAGTTGCCCGGTGGTCTGGGCGAAGACCTTCTTCACGTCTTCGGTGGATTCCGCCTTGCTGATTTTGTTGCGAAAGTCCGGCAGAAGTTCGTTTTCGTCCTTGCTGAAAGAAAGTTGGATGGTCATACGCCTCATTCCTCCTCGATTTCGCTGGGTTCTATATCGAGATCATCTTCGTCGTCAAAGGTGCCGTAACCCCCGGTCCACTGCTCCGGCGGATCAATGGGGTCAGCCCCCAGGTCCTCCCAGGTTTCCAGTTCAAGTTCTTCAAGCCGGTCGTCGTCGTACTGGATCTCCACCATGCCCTCCTCTTCATCCACCGTCACCACGGTAAAAATTTCGCCGGAGGGAAGTTCGTACCAGTTTCCTTCAATGGGCTCATCGGCGTCGGAAGACATGTGCTCATCCTTTCAGGTTAGGGTTTACAATTAAAGGTTGTTGTTATGAAAAAAGAGAAAATTGGCATGGTCGTCGGGGCGGGCAAGCGGTAGGCAGTGCCGCAGGTTGCGGCAAGCGGACCGGCGCCGCGTACATCAGGTACGCAAGCCGGGCCGATCGCCGCAAAGGTGCGGTGCTGCAGGCCGTTTGCCTAGCGTGGTTTGACGGTCATTACCGGGCAATGCGCCTGCTTCAGCACCCGCTCCGCCACGCTGCCGAAGAGAAACTTGGGCAGCCCCTTGAAACCCTGGGTGGCGATAATGATCAGGTCGCAATTGTTCTCCTCAGCATGGCGGATAATTTCCGCCGCCGCATCGTTGCCGGTGATCACCTTGGCCTGATGCGGCACCCCGGCGGGCATGTTTTCTTCGAGAAAGCTTTCCATTTTCTTCTCAGCATGGGCGTATAGATCCTTGCCCATGGAATCCAGTGGGATATGCGGCACGGCAAAACCCATGTAGGGGGCCAGAGATTCCACCACGTGTACAACTTCCAGTTCGGCCCCCAGCTCCTGGGCGACCTTGCCGGCCTTCTTGATCAACATGATGGAGTTGCCGGAAAAGTCCAAAGGGACCAGGATTTTTTTGATCTCCGGTTCAGGGTTTCCCATGTTTTACCTCCTGCGTCAGGGTTTGAATGGTAGGGTCTGTGTAATCAGCATACAACGAAAGAGTCGGGGAAAAAAAGCAGATATTTAACCGGGCGGCAAATTTGTCGGCACTGCTGACCGGGCATGCCCGGTAGCCGGATGTTTTGGTCTTGCCGGCCAACACGTTTGGCAGTTTTGTGCGGATTTGTCAAATTTGCTACCGCTTCTTGCGGACTGCCGGCCAAAAGGTGTTGGCCGTTTTTTACAACTCGAGGACGAACTCCTGGGTCTCATAGCTGGGCGGGTCATCCTGGGTTTGGTCCTCTTCTTCGACGGTCAGCGGCCGCAGCACCCGCACATTGACGGTTTGGCCGGCCTGCTGGTAGAGCATGGCAATGCGTAAATCATTGGCGCCGGTTATTTCCCACTCGTTCAAAGCGATAATCAGGTCGCCTTCCTGGATGCCAGCGCCCCTGGCCTTGCCATGGGGGCTGAGACCGGCGACCAGGGCGCCGGCGGTCTCTTCATGGTCCCGGATCCGAACCCCCAGCAGGGGCTGGTCGGGGAGGCTTTGCGGCTGGGTAAAAAAGAAATAATCGGCCGCCGCAGACGGGGCGGGCTGTTCCCGCACCGGCAGGATCACTTTCTGCGTTACCGGCAGACGGCGCGCCAGGCGTGGTGGGATGGCGTTAATCTTGTCACTGTGCCCCTGGCCCACCACCGCCAGCAGCCGGTGTTCGGGGTTGTTTTGTAAAAACTCGGCCATCCGGGCGGCCATCTGTTCATCCCAGAGACTTTGCGCCTGCAGGAAACCGCTGAAGCGCTCCAGGTCCTCTTCCGAGTCATTGTCGTGCATGGCAAAGGCCGAACCGATTCGCTGCCTGAACCCGGGCAGGGCCAGGTCTCGGTCGGCCGGCACCAGGGCCAGCTCTTCGCCGCTCAAAGCGGCGACGCCGCCCTCACTGAAAACCTTGCTGGTAATGCCGCGCTCCAGGTTTAAAGCGACGATGGGCAAGGCATGGGCTCGGGCAAAGTCGATAATCTCCCGGTACAGGCGGTAGTCGAAGCTCCAGTGGGTGAAATAATCGGACTGCCGCAGGAACTCAGGTTCGTCGATGTCGCCGGCGACGTAAGCATCGATAACCGGTTGCACCGAGGTCGGAAACATCTCCATGGCCACCGCTACTTTGGGGTTTTGCTGGTACATGGCCCGCAATACCCTTAATTGGAGCAGGTGATCTTCGTAACGGTTGTGTACTTCGCCGACGTATATCACCCGGGTGTCGGCCAGTTCGGTCATGATATCGTGGAAGCCGCGGCGAGCCGGGGCGGCAATACCGTCCGGCGGCTGATCCAGCGGCACCAGCAGGCCTCGTTGGGCTGGGGGAGTTATTTCCTGCCGCCGCGTGCCGTTATCGATCTGCAGTCGGCTGAACAGGCCCGGGGAGTCGAGGGCCGCAAGCAGAGCCTGCAGGGCGGCCGTCGCCGGTTCGGTGTTCAGGTTGAGCAGGATGGCTGGATGGTCGGGGTTTATGGGGTTTTCTCGGGCCGTCAAATCGATGCGATGATCGGGGCCGGAGTAGGGCGGAGTGGCAAAAAATCCCTGGGCGGGGCTTTCCTGATCGGAATTAACAAACATCAGCGAAGCCGCCGCCATGTCCGTGGCTTCGATCTGGGACAGCGGCAGGGGTTCGATGCCAAGCCGGGTCAGCTCTTCCAGCAGGGGCTCCCAGGCCGCCGGCACCTCTTCGGGGATCACCGCCAGGCGCCGTTGGGCGGCCATAAAACCGGCCCAGGTGGGTGGGGTTTCGGCCGGGTCCAGTTGCCGGGGTAGTTCCTGGTAGGGGTCCAGACGAATTTCCGTGGGGCGGTCGGTAAGCTCCAGAGTAAAGGTGGTTTCAGCCTGGCGGCTGGACAGAGTGGTGGAGAAAACCTGGCGCGGGGTGCTGATCAGCAGGGGGATGGCCAGCGGCAGCGGGGTTTCCTGCTGCTGCCGCAAAGTAAGGCTTAACTCGACCCGCCCATTTTTTTCCTGCAGCCGGGCATCTTCCACGACCAGCCGGGCCAGGTCGTGTTGCTCGCTGAATTGTCGCTGCAGAAGCTCCTGCCACCGCGACTGGTCGGCTTCGGCGGCGGTGACGATAACCGACCAGGTCATCAGAAAGACAAGCAGCAGGGGAAAAACCACCAGCCAACGGGATATACAATACTCGTCATGATTGTAGCCAGTCAGCCAGGGCTTGGCGGGCGATTTGGGCACGGGTTTCACCTCGCAGTTTTTTGGGAATTTTTTTGCCGGGCAGGGGCGGGAAAAGCCCGAAGTTGATATTGCTGGGCTGAAACACCTCGGCCTCGGTGGTGGTAAGATGCCGGATCATGGACCCCATGGCGGTGGCCGGCGGCGGCACGGAGATCGGCCGGCCTTGCAGCAGGGCGGCGGCGTTAATCCCAGCCAGCAGCCCGCCGGCGGCCGATTCCACATATCCTTCCACCCCGCTTATCTGTCCGGCCAGCAGGATGTCGGCCCGGACCTTGAGCTGCAGGCTGGCCTGCAAAACTTTCGGGGCGCAGACGAAGGTGTTGCGGTGAATGCTGCCCAGCCGGGCAAAGCGGACCTGCTCCAGGCCGGGGATCAGCCTGAAAACTTCCTTTTGTGCCGCATGGGTCAGCTTGGTCTGAAAGCCCACCAGATTGTAAAGGATGCCTTCCTGGTTTTCCTTGCGCAACTGCACCACCGCGTATGCTTCGCGGCCCGTGCGGGGGTCGATGAGGCCCACCGGTTTCATGGGGCCGAACCGGGGGGTGTCTTCACCGCGGGCGGCCATGATCTCGATGGGTAGACAACCTTCAAAATACCTTGGTTCCTCAAAATCGTGCAGCGGCACCTGGGTGGCGCTGGTCAGGGCCTGGATGAAGCGCTGGTACTGCTCCCGGTTCATGGGGCAGTTAAGGTAGTCTCCTGGTCCTTCCTCGTAGCGGGAGGCGGAGAAAACAATTTCATGGTTGAGGGAGTCAGCGTAGACGATGGGGGCGATGGCGTCGTAAAAGGCCAGATGCTCGCTGCCGATCAGTTGCGCCAGGGAGGAGGAGAGTTGGGCTCCGGCCAGGGGGCCGGCGGCAATGATGATCGGCGCCTCACCCGGGGGCGGAATTTCCGTGACCTCACGGCGAACGATGTTGATCAGCGGTTCCTGTTCCAGGGCCTGCGTGACGTGCCGGGCAAACAGCGCCCGGTCCACCGCCAGGGCCCGCCCGGCCGGTACCCGGGTGGCGTCGGCCGCCGCCATGATCAGCGAGTCCAGCCGGCGCATCTCTTCCTTGAGCAGCCCCACGGCATTGTGCGGATCCTCGGCCCGTAAGGAGTTGCTGCAGACCAGCTCGCCCAGGTCCGGTGTGTGGTGGGCCGGGCTGTAGCCGGTGGGCTTCATCTCGTAAAGCTCAATGTTACAGCCCCGGCGAGCGGCCTGCCAGGCGGCTTCCGCCCCGGCCAGGCCGCCGCCGATGATGGTTATTGGGCTACTCACATTCCCAGTTCGGATTTGATGGCGTTGACCACCGCATCACTGGAGGTGCCGGTGATGGTCTGAAGCTGACCTTCCTTTTCATAAAATCCGACCAGCGGTGCGGTTTTATCGTTGTAGGTCTCCAGGCGGTGGGTGATGGCCTCCACTGTTTCATCATCGCGCTGCACGATGGGGCTGCCGCATTTGTCGCAGACGCCTTCCTTTTTGGGGGGCATGCTTTTGACATTGTAGATGGCCTGGCAGTCGGAATTGGTGCAGGTGCGGCGGGTGGTCAGCCGGTCCAGCAGCACTTCCCGGGGCACGTCGATGTTGACCACCATGTCCAGCTTGATGTTGAGTTTGTTGAGCAGTTCCTTGAGGGCTTCGGCCTGGGGAATGGTGCGGGGGAATCCGTCCAGCAGAAAGCCGTTGGCGCAGTCCGGCTGCTGCAGCCGCTTCTCCATGATGCCCATGATCAGTGAATCCGGCACCAGGTCGCCCCGGTTCATGAACTCTTCCGCCTGGCGACCCAGGTCGCTGCCGGCCTGAACTTCGCCCCGGAGAATATCGCCGGTGGAAATCTGGACCGAACCGTCGACGGCGGTGAGCATCTTGGCCACCGTGCCTTTGCCGGCGCCGGGCGCGCCCAATAGAATAAGTTTCATAGATAACCTCCTGTTGTGGTATTAGATAATAAGCGAGCGGAAAAACCATCTCTTATACACCATTTCCGTTTTATCATCAGTAAAAAAAGCTGGTGGCGGCAAGTCTTGACAGCCGCCTGATCGGTATTATTTTCTCAGGCATGAAAGCCGGAGTTCCGGGCTGATAGTCAGGCAACAAACAACAATGTATGAATGTATGGAGGTGGCTTATGGCTATGAGGCGCTTTTATGATCAACCGGTTTTTCGCAACCCCTGGGCTGATTTTGAGAAAATGCGCCGGGAGTTCGATACTCTCTTCCGTAATTTGGGTAGTGAGGTGGAGCGCGGCGGCGGCACGGTGTTTCCCGCCCTCAACGTTTCCGAGGATGAGCATAATATTTACGTGCGGGCGGAAGTGCCCGGGGTGGCCGCCGCCGATCTGGAGGTGGCGGTGGAAGGCGACACCCTGACCATCAAGGGCGAACGCCGGAGATTTGAGGTTGGGGAAGCGGGGAAAGTGGCCTGCCACCGGCGGGAAATCGATTCGGGCCGTTTTAGCCGGGCTTTGAGTCTGCCCACCCGGGTCGATACCGAGCAGGTTACGGCGACGGGGAAAAATGGCATTCTGCTGATTACCCTGCCCAAGGCAGAAGAGGTAAAGCCGAGGCGGATTGCGATCAAGGCCGAATGAGCTCTGATAAAACGCTGTTTGCAGCAAAATCGCACGTTTTTCAAGTTTTTGATAATGGAGGTGCGTTATGAGCGACAAGGAAATGCAGGTTCAGCGCAAGCAGGAATTGCAGCAGGCCGGTGAACCCACCAAACCCGAGCGCTATTTTGTTCCGGCCGTTGATATTTACGAGTCGGAGGCGGCGGTGCATTTGCGGGCGGAAATGCCCGGGGTGGACAAAGACGGCGTGGAGATCAATCTGGAAAACGACAACCTGACCATTCGCGGGGCGAAAGCGACCAACGGCGGCGAGGGCGAGCGGGTGCTGCTGCAGGAATTTGAAACCGGTCATTATCTGCGGCGTTTTACCATTGCCGAGACCATTGACCAGGAGAGGATCGAGGCCACCATGGCCGACGGGCTGCTCAATCTCACCCTGCCCAAAGTGGAGCCGGCACAGCCGCGCAAAATCGAAGTCAAATGCGCCTCGTAGATGGCCGGTAGCACCGCAGATTGCGGCGAGCGACCAGGCTTGAGTACGGGAGTACGCGGCGCCGGGTCGCTCGCCGCACTCTCGGCCATTTACGACGGGGTGGACCGATATACCGCAAAAAAACATGCCGTGCTCAGTCAACTGAGCACGGCATGTTTTTTTGCCCTTACGGGCGTTGGGAAGGAGAGAGGGTAAAAGTACCAAACCTTATTATGAAGGAGGAGGATAAGGTTTCAGCCTTTGTATAGTAAGACAGGGCGGTGGTGAAAAGGTTCCCAAAAAAACTCCGGGCCGGCGATCTTTTGCGATCACCGGCCCGGAGGCTGTGCCCTTACGGGCTGTTGGAAGGAGAGAGGGTAAAGCACAAAACCTTAGAAGGAGGAGGAAAGGTAATTGGCTCTGGTTAGTAAGACAGCCGCTGGTGGGAAAGGTTCCAGTGGAGAATGATTTTTTGATGACTTCGCAAGAAGTCATCAACGCGCCCATGGATGGGCGCGCAAGTCAATAGCTTGCTTGGTAAGCTATTGATTTGTAAGGAAAGCGGAAACCGCGTTTTCGCTTTCCGAGGAGCAAAAAGTCCATGGACGGACTTTTTGCGACTTCATCATTTTTTAGGTTACTCAAAAAACAGTCAAGACCACCAGGTTGAGCAGGCCGATGAGAAAGCCGATTAATGCCCCGAAAAAATTAATGTATTTGAATTGGTCTTGCATGATGGAGAGCAGCAGTCCTTCCAGTTGCAGCAGATCCAGGCGGTCGATTTTACGGGTGATGATCTCCCGGATGTTGAGGGCGTCAATCAGCGGCGGTACTTCGCGTTCCAGCAGGTTGTTGACCTGGCTCAGCAGGTAGTCGTCGATACCGGCCCGCACTTCGCGGGGCAGCAGATCCGCCGGTCGGCCCAGGGGTTGGGCCAGCAGCCGGGTTTCGGTCAACTCGATGAGCATCCGGTTCAGCATTCTCCTGGTGCGCTGTGAACGCAGCAGGCGCAACAACTCCTGCTGGCTGAACCGTTGTCCCCGCTCGGCGGCGTTCTCTCCCCAGAAATTTTGCAGCAGGGTGGCCAGTGGCTGTTCCCGGTGGGCGTTGAAGGCTTCCTGGAGGATGTTTCCCAAGGCGGTGGCGGTTTCCGGGCGGGCCAGGAGCCGGCCGATGGTCCCGGCCAGTTCCCGGCGGGCCTGGTCCAGTTGGGCCGGCGGTACTTCGGCCAGGAAATCGGCCAGTGGCCGGTGGCAGAATTTTTCGGCTTCCTGGCGCAGGGTGGCAGCCAAGTTGCGCCGGGCATCTTCGTCCAGCAGCCATTGGCCGGTGGTTTCACCGCTGCTGCCGAGCCAGGAACGGATCCGGCCGGAGACGGTTTCGGGGGTGATCAGGTTGCCCAGCACCGCCCCCATGGGCCCCAGGGAACGGCTGAAGCGGTGCAGGGCTTCCCCCAGGCCGGCGGCGATTTTTTCCTGGTTTTCCGGTTTGTCCAGCAGTTCGGCCAAGTGTGCCAGCAGGTGGGGGGTCTGCTGCTCCAGTTGGTCAAGCAGGGTGTCCAGGAAAGGGGCGGGCAGCAACTCGGCCGGAGTCCGGCCTTCGGCCAGCAACTGGTCCAGCTGGCGGTCGAGGTAAGCGGCCACGCTTTGCTGGAAAGCCGGGGCGGCCATGGCCCGGCGGCATTGTTCGCTTAGCGTGTCGATCAACTCCTGTCGCTGGGCCTCGGGCAGGATCCGCTCCAGGGGCCGTTGCATGATTTCATTAAAATGTTCTGCGGTCGCTTCGGTCAGGGTGGCGGCAAATTCCGGACTCTGCAGGTGCTGGTGAAGTTGCTTTAAAAAACGCCAGCGCACCACCTTGATCCCCACCCGGAAATAGGAGCGGAAGGCGTCGGGGACCAGGCTTTCAAGCGGCCCGAACCGGTTTTGCATGACGGCGTCGGTCTGGGCCTGGATCAGCAGGCGCAGGTTGTGCTGAAATTCGGTTTCCCCCAAGGCCCGGTGAATGTCCCGGGGCGTCAGCAGGTGTTCGCCCACCATTTTGCCGATGTTGCGGGCCAGGCGATGGCGGGCGGCGGGGATCACCCCCGGGGTCAGGGGCAGGCGCCACCCGGCCAGGAGCCAGGGGCGCAGGGGGCGGAAAAGCATGCGGATGGCGATGTGGTTGGTCAGATAACCGATCAGGGCGCCGACCAGGGGCAGGCTCAGATAGGCAATGGTGCTCATGGGCGGCGGCTGTTTAAGACGCTGTCCACCGCCAGGGCCTGCTCCATGGTGGGGTGGAGAAAATCCTCGCCCAAGGCGGCCCGGTTTTCTTCAATCAGCCGGCACAGTTCGGGAATGTTTTCCGCTTCGGCCAGGTCAAGCACCCGCACCAGATTGGCGGCAAAATCCCGCACAACCCGCCGGCCCTCTCCCGGACAGGCGAGAATTTCGGCATAGGTGCGCGGGTTCTGGTAATGGATCCGGGCCATGGCCAGCATGGAGTAGGCCGAAGTCAGGGTGGCGTGGCGCTCGATCTCGTCCAGTGGCAGATCATGCTGACGCAGGGTCAGGGCCAGGGCCATGGCGGTGGCGCTGGGCAGCTTCTGGCTGACCCCCATTAACAGGTTATGGCGGGGGGCGGTATCCTGGGAGATCACCGCCCCGTGCTTGTAGAGAAAGGCCTCGAACTCCCGGCACAGTAGACCGCTGCGGGGGGTGCGCACCAGGGAGACGTTCTTGTCCTTCATGCTGGCGGCCTTGGGGCCCCACAGGTTGTGCACCAGCATAACTTCGACCTCCGGGCCGGTGGACTCCAGGGCAGTGGCCAGGCTCACTTCCGCCTCGCCGGCCAGCAGAATCAGGGCCTGATTTTTTTGCAGCAGGGGGCCGTACTGGCGGATAGCGGCCGCCGTGGCGCTGATAGGAACACAGATCGCCACCAGGTCCACCAGGGGAATCATCTCCTCGGGGCGCAGTTCGCTGCTGCGACCAGACAGCATCACTTCATACCCCTCGCCGGTCAGGCGGCGGGCAAACCACTGGCTCATCTCGCCGCTGCCGATAAAGCCGCACCTTTTAATGATCTTAGTGCGGATATCCACCCGGGGAAAGGTGCCCAGGATCCGGATGCTGCCGGGTTCCTGAATCACCTCCTCTTCGACGTGCCGAAGGGCCTCTCGGATTTCAGGGGTTTGGGCATGTCCTTCCATTTCAATGAAGAAACTGAGTTTGCGGCTTTGGGGGTCGATTTCGGAGTCCATGTCCAGCAGGTTGATTCCCCGTCGGGCAAATTCGCCCAGCATGGCGTAAAGCAGGCCCACCCGGTCTTTAAGGGGACGGGTGATGACGGCGGTGGCGTCGTAGCCGCTGGCTGGCGGCAGATGGTCGCCCAGGACGGCAAACCTGGTCAGGTTGTGGGGGCTGATCTCCCGCTCCCGCAACATTAGACCGTAGTGATGGATGGCCTCTTCGGCTTCGATGAGGCCGAAGTCGGTGCGGCCGGCGCCTTGCAGGCCGTTGATGGTCCGGTCCAGGTCGTGGGTCGCCAGCAGATCGGCGGCGGGATAGCGGGCGGCCAGGTATTCCTCGCACTGGCGCAAAAAGTGCGGCCGGCCTACCACGGTGATGATGGGGTCGTCGTTGGCCGGTGAGCCCAAGGACAGGTGGACGGGGATTGTCACGTTGTCCTGCCAGTGGACGCGCTGGCTGTGGCCGAGCAGGCGGAAAAAATCCCGGTTGCGGCCTTCTCTGGTGTTGTGGGCCGGCAGCAGGGCGCAGGTCGCCTGGCCGTCGGTCAGGGCGGCGAGAACATCGGCGTAATTGGGCAGCAGCAGCAGTTGGGCGGTGGGGTCGTACTGCCGGGCGGCCTGCCAGGCATGGGAGCCTGCCGGGCCGATAGTGGCGATGGTGGCCATCGGTTTTCCTGTGTTTGGTGGTTTTTGGGTAGGTGTTTGGGCGGCCGCTCAGGGTCGCCGAGCTGGAAACAACAACTCTGTCCTTTTAGTGTGTTAAGTAAAAGGGGTCAACCGTTTTTGGGTCAGCGTCGCGCTAAAGACAAAGAACGCGCGTTCCATAGTGTTGTAGATTGGTGTTTTTTTTGCCTTACATGTCAAAATATGCTTGCATTGCGTGCAGGAAACGGTCACTATGCTACCGAGTGTGACAAAATGTCGCATCTGGAATTGGCGTTGGAGCCGGTGTGATTCGCCGGCGGCTGGTTGCTCGGCGTCCTCGAAGGGCGAAAAAGTGATCGGCAAAATTAAAGCACCAGAGAGGAGAATAGGTTATGAAAAAGAAGGTAATGGTTACGGCGGTGGCATTAACGATGTTGGTCGGAGGTTATCTGTCGTTCACCACCGTGGATGAACAAGCCGATAAAGCAGTGGCCGGGGCCAAGACCTACGAGGCTACCTTTTATGTGGCCGGTATGGGCGGGCATTTTGCCAAAGCGGATGCAACCATCGATCCCAACAACACCGAACAGCCCATTATTCTTAAGGGTATGCCCGGCATGGTTAACATCGGCCGGCCCAACACCCATCCTACCCATGACGCCCGCATCGATGCCAATGACCGCAACATTATGTTCTGGTCCACCTACCGGCCCGATGCCGATGGCAACCTTCATGTCGGCAAAACCGATCTTTCCACCGGCCGGGTGCTGATTGACAAGGCTCTGCCGCCGGACGAACGGGCCACCTGGACCGGCGCCAACTACTGCGGTTCCGGCCAGTCCAATGATTACTTCATGCCCGTATATATGGGCAACGAGGGTTACATCGATGTTTTCAGCAAGGATGATCTGAGCCACAAGCACCGGGTGTTCTTTGATGACCTTGGTTACGGCTCCGGCGAGTACACCTTCGCCCACGGCACCAACTCGCCGGACATGAAACACTTCCTGCTCAGCCTCAATCTGACCCCGGACGGGCATACCCAGTTCACCGGCAACACCCAGTTGATCCTGCTGGACATGAAGGCCCTGGAACAGGGTAAGGTGAAGAAAGTAGCCGAGGCCAAGATCACCGGTAAGCCCCGGGATGCCTCCGGCGGTACCATCACCTTCCGCCAGTACTACACCGAAGACGGCAAGCAGATCTTCCAGTCCGGCGGCGATCGCGGTTACATCATCGACGCCAAGACCCTGGAAGTGAAGCAGGTGGCTGCTCCGCTGCCCGGCGAGGCCCACGATTTCATGCCTACTCCCGATGGCAAGTACGGGGTTTTCGCCCTTCGTAACAAGGTCTTCTCGGCTGCCGATGAGGGTGACGTTACCGACGGCTCCCTGGCCCTTTACGACGTCAAGGCCCGCAAGATGGTGGGTGAGGTGACCTCGGTCTGCTTGACCTGCCACAATGCCATGGGAATGACGGGTAGCGCCATCCTCTGTGGCCTGGATGCCAACTACAAATAACACCGCAATTTTTGAAATGGCCGGATAACGCTGGGTAAGATTTGCGCCGGCGGTTTTAAAAAAGTAAGCAGTTTAGGGTGTGAAAAACAGAGAGCATTGGGGTATGTTGCCGCTGGCAACAGGCTCCGGTGCTCTCTGCCGTTTTTAAGGCCAAAGCGATGGCCGATTTTGTTTTACTCCTGCTTTTTTTTAAATTTTTAATTGGCGGCAACATGCAACTCAGTTTTGTTACCCTGGCCTTAAAAAATCTGCGGCGCAAGGCATTCCGCACGGCGGTGCTGGTGTTTGCCATCGGCCTCTTCGTGGCCCTGCTGGTGTTTGCCGTTTCTTTCACCATCAGCATCACCTCCACCATTGATCGGGTTTCCCAGCGTTTGGGGGCCGATATCATCGCGGTGCCCATCGGGGCCCGAACCGAGGCCCAGGAGTATTTGCTGGAATCCCGCAATACCTCGTTTTACATGCCAGCCAGCCTCCTCGATGAGGTCAAGGCCATCGAAGGGGTTAAGGCGATCACCCACCAGACCTATGTTTCCTCCATTGACGGGCTTTGTTGCGACGTCATTCCCACCATGCTGGTGGCTTTTGACCCCGATACCGACTTTATTCTCAAACCCTGGCTCAACGAGGCCATCGGGCGGTACCGGCGCCGGCGAGGCCATCGCCGGCGCCGGTACCGCCGAAAACCTGGGTTTGGGACTGGTGGTGGTGGAAGCCACATTGTTCAACACTCCCTTCAGCATTGTCGGCGATTTGGAGGCCACCGGCACCGGCCTGGACAACGCCCTGTTCATGACCCAGGAGAGCTTCCAGCAGATCATCGACAGCGGCCTGTCGACGGTGCGGGATGATGATATTTCCGTGATCTTCATCCAGTTGGAGGACGGTCTTGACCCGGATTACATGGGGCGGGTGATCGAGGGGCAGATTTACAACGTCGATGTGGTAACCCGCAGCAGCATGGGAGTGCGCTGGCTGACCACCCTGGCGGATATCAACAAAATCTTTCTGGTTACCGTTTCTCTCTCGTTGCTGCTGACCGTTTTCCTGGTGTGGTCAATTTTTTCCGCCATCGCCAACGAGCGGATCCGGGAAATCGGGATTATGCGAGCCATCGGCGCCCGCCAGTCCCACGTGGTGCTGCTCTTTTTCCTCGAGGTTAACCTGCTGGGTTTTGTGGGCAGTCTGCTGGGAGTAGCCGGCGGCACCTGGCTGTCGGCGCACCTGGCGGCCAATTTTGATTTGCTGAGCAGTATCTCGGCCGGGCTGGAAATCTGGCAGCAGCTGCTGATCGGGATGTTGGGGATGCTGGTGGGTGCCGGAGTCTGCCTGGCCGGGGCCATGTTACCGGTCAACCGGATCAAAAAAGTGGAGCCTTTGCTTGCCATTAAAGACGCCTGAATGTCAGAGTTATCGGTTCCGGTTGGTTGCATCCGTGGGCTGTCGGACCGGGTAAAAGATTTCGTAAGCGATTCACCAGGGGTACCAACCTGCTGGTTTAACGGGCCGTAACCGTTACATGATTTCAAAATAAGAGGCATGGTGTGGCGCAGCTAGAGTTGAACGATGTCAGCAAGATTTACCGGGTGGGTGACAGTGAACTCACCGCCATGAATCGGGTTTCCCTGCAGATTGAAGAGGGCGATTTTATTTCCATTGTGGGGCACTCCGGCTCGGGCAAGACCACCCTGGTTTCGGTGATCGGTGGCATTCTGCGGCCCACCTCGGGACGGGTGCTGTTTGAGCAGGATGATATTTGCGCCATGGATGATGTCCAACTGTCCGGCTACCGTAACCGTAAAATCGGCTTTATGTTCCAGTTCGCCAGCCTGCTGCCCATGCTCACCGCCCGGGAAAACGTGATGCTGGCGGCCCTGTTCGGCCGGGAACGTTCAGCGGAAGAGCGGCAGCGGGCCGATCATCTGCTGGAGCTGGTGGGCATTGGTGAGCGGGCGGGGGCTTACCCCGGTGAGCTTTCGGGCGGGCAGCAGCGGCGGGTGGCCATTGCCCGGGCCCTGATGAACAATCCCCGGATGCTCCTGGCCGATGAGCCCACCGGCGATCTCGACGAGGAAACCGAAGCGGAAATTATGAGCTTGCTGGGTAAGATCAACCGGGAACAGCAGGTGACCATGCTCCTCATTACCCACAACGGGGCGCTGGCCCGGACCGCCGACCGGATGTTGCGGATGCGCCAGGGCAGCCTGATCTCTGTCACTTGACTTGAATTTATTTGGCGGGAGTGAAAAATTGCCTGACCTCCTGCCGACCCCGTAAGGGGACCGACAGGAGGCTTGGGTCGACGAGGGGGGGCCGACCCAAACGGCAAACCGCAAAATGGAGGTAGGAGTGCAAGTTATGAATTGCAACTATTACCAATGAAAGAATCGTGCCGCCCCTGCCTGGTCAGGGGCGTTTTTGTTTTATCTCTTTGTTAATGCTTGCTAATATTTTTTTTTATTGCTGTGGGTAGAAGTGGTAAGTGTTGGTGATGTGATTAAGTTAACTTGCTGGCAGGACGTTTGTTGTGAGCCTATCTTGCTGAAAGGGCAGAAAAAACACGGTAATCAGTTTTGCTTGACGATCAACGGATGTTTATTGCTTGCCGTACCCAGTGATCGCTTGCGGAAAGACTATCCGTTGTCGGCGGCAGTGGCGGGGAAAATGGCGCGGGCGGTGGTGCCCTGGCCGGGCAGGGAGGTGAAATGCAGGCGGCCACCATGTTCTTCCATGATCCCGGCTGAGACCGAGAGCCCCAGGCCGGTGCCGCCGCAGTCGCGCTTAGTGGTGAAGAATGGATCCTGGATTTTTTCAAGATCCCGAGCCGGGATTCCGCCGCCCTGGTCGATTACTTTTAAAATAACCTGGTTATGGTTAGTGTCGTGCGCGGTGCGTACCGTTATGCCGTTTTCCGGTGAATCCAGGGCCTGGCAGGCGTTCTGAAGCAGATTGATGACCACCTGCTCGACCCGCTGAAAGTTTCCCTTGATGGGCGGCAGGTCGCATGCCAGGTCAATCTGCAGGTTATGCGTGGCTTTTTTCAAGGGGGAGGCCAGCAGGGCGAGGGCGGCCCGGACCACCTGATTGAGGTCGAAAACCTGGCCCATTTCGGCGGCACTTTGCCGCGCGTAGTCATTGAGGTTGCGGACGATGCGAGTGATGCGGTCGGAACCATCGATGATGCCGGTGAGCAGTTCGGGGACATACTCCCGCAGTTCGCTGAATGGCAAGCCGGCCACCGTAAAATCGCCGTGGTTGGCCAACTGCCGATCCAGGATGGCGCTGGTGTCCGTCCATATCCTTTGCAGCAGCGGCGTGTTGATGGTGATGAAGTTGTTGGGGTTGTTGATTTCGTGGGCGACCCCGGCCACCAGAATGCCCAGGGAGGCCAGCTTGTCGGCTTCGATTAACTGGCGTCGGCGCTGTTCAGCCTCCATCTCTGCCCGTTGCCGGGCTCTGATATCCGCCTGCAGTTGTCGATTGGTGGCGGCCAGTTCCGCCGTTCTTGCTTCCACCAACTGTTCGAGATGCCGACGGTGATTGTCCAACTCCCGGTTGGAGCGGGCCAGTTCTTCCTGTTTTTCCCGCAGCAGTCGCCGCAGCCGGCAGTGTTCCATGCCCTTTTCCAGGGCGACCTCAATTTCCTGGGGGGAAAAGGGTTTCTGCAGGTAGTTGACGGCGCCCTGTTTCATGGCCGCTACCGCCGTTTTGATCTCGTGCTGGCCGGAAATGACGATCACTTCCAGCTCGGGTTGGCGGCGCCGGGCTTCGGCCATAAAGGTAAGGCCGTCCATTTCCGGCATCAGAATATCGGTCAGCAGCAGATCAAAACGCTTGTTGGCCATGATTTCCAGGGCCGCGGGGCCGCCGGGGGCGGTGCTGACCTGATAGCCCAGTTTTTCCGCCTGCAGGGTAATAAGCTGGAGTACCAGTGGCTCATCGTCCACCGCCAGAATGCGGCCCCGTTTTTGGTTGGGCGGGGTTCGCCGGAATGATGCCGGCGGTACTTGCGATTCGGACCGGCTGGTCATGGCTGGCTGATTATTGCCGCTTGAGACGCTGGTTCAAGGCCTGGGGGGTGATTCCCAGCAGGCTAGCGGCGACCCGTTGGTTGTTGCCGGAACGGCGCAGGGCTTCCTGAACCAGGGTCATGGCAGCCACCTTCAGGGTGGGCAGGCGGTCCAGCTTCTGGGCCCATTCGGTGTCGTAGGTGGGCACCGATGGCCGCGGTTGATCCGGTGAACCCAGTTTCCCCTGCACCGCCTTGATAAAGGTTTCCGTGCGCAGCAGCCGGGCCCGGTGGCCACTCATGGCATCAAAGACCATGGCTCTTAGTTCTCTGATATTGCCCGGAAAATAATAATTTTTCAGCAGCGGGATGATTTCCTGGTGGTAGACTGGTTTTTTCTTACGAAATTCCTTGGCCGCCTCGCCGAGGAAGTGGTCCAGCAGCAGCGGGATATCCTCGGTACGTTCGCGCAGGGGCGGAAGGTGGACGTGATGGGTGCGCAGGCGGTAATAGAGATCGTGGCGCAGGGCGCCCGCCGCCCGCAGTTGTTCGGGGTCCTTGTGGGTGGCCACCAGTACCCGGGCATCGGATTCTTTCGCCTGATCTGACCCCAGCGGGTAATATTCCCGGGTTTCCAGAAAGCGCAGTAGCTTGACCTGCGAGGTGGGGCTCAGGTCACCAATTTCATCGAGGAAGAGGGTGCCGCCCTTGGCCTTTTCCACCAGCCCCGGGCGGGTCTGGTCGGCGCCGGTGAAGGCCCCTTTGGCGTGCCCGAACAGGGTGTCGGTGAACAGTTGGTCATCCAGGCCGGCCACGTTGACCGTTACAAATCGGCCTCGGCGCTTGCTTAAGCGGTGCAGGGCCTTGGCGATCTCTTCCTTGCCCACCCCGGTTTCACCGGTGATCAGCACCGGCTGGCGGCCTTCGGCCACCGCCTCGCAGTACTGGAAAACCGTTTGCATCTTGGGGTGTTCGGTAATTATTCCGGTGAAGGCTTCGGGGTTGCTGAGGTCGTTGGTGAAGAATCGGTCGGCCAGCAGGGAGTTTTCCCTCCTCAACTGCCTGATTTCCAGAGCTCGGGTGACGCTGGGCAGCATCTGGTCGGTTTTTACCGGCTTAACCAGGTAATCGAAAGCGCCACGGCGCATGCAGTCCACCGCCGTTTCCACTTCGTTGACCCCGGTAACCACGATCACCGGTATTTCCGGGTGGCGTTCGTTGAGCTGGCTCAGCAGTTCCTGCCCGGAGATACCGGGCATGATCAGGTCCAGTAAAATCACTTCGACTTCCGTGTCGGCCACGATATCAAGCACCCGGCGGCCATCCGGGCAGCGAATGGTATTGTTGATGCCGTGGGTTTTCAGGGCGATGTCAAAGCTTGCCAGGGCATGCTCTTCGTCATCGACCAAAAGAATCGGTTGGTTGGGATAGGTGTTGGCACCCATTGCCTGTTGTCCCCCTCTTAAATCGGTGCTGGTTATAATTCTCGGTTAACTTAAGAATGATGAAGTCGTAAAAAGTCCGTCCATGGACTTTTTACTCCCCGGCAAGCGCCAACGCGGTTGCCGCTTTCCTTGCAAATCAATAGACTACAGAGCAAGCTATTGATTTGCGGCAAGCTATTGATTTGCGCGCCCGTCCATAGGGACGCGGGGGCGCGTTGATGACTTCTTGCGAGGTCACCAACTAAATGACGCTCAGATAATATCGGAGGGCCAGACCAGGTTGGTGCTCATCCAGCCGGTGGTACCGTCGCTATGTTGGAGCTTGATCCAGTCCTGGCGGCGTTCGATGGGTTCAAAAACCACCCCGTAGCGGACCGTGGCCTTGACTTCGTAATTGGTGCCGGGGCCAACCCGCAGATTGGCGGTATCCACCCGTACGATTACCCGTTTTTCGTTGTCCAGCAGGGGAGTGTAGATCCAGCCCCGGTCATCTTCAAAATCTACAATCTGGGCCCAATCGCCCTGGCGGGCAACAATTTTCAAGGGAAAGTCACGAAAGACCTCCCAGAGGATTTCATGGTCAGTTCCGGGGCCGGAACGGATGTTGATTTTGTCCCGCTGGACGCTGACGTATTCGGCCCAAGCCGGGGCAGGCATAGCCAGCAGCAGGGCGGCGACCATGATGATCAGCCCGCGGCGGGGCGTAAGCGGTAAACGTTGGGTAAGGCTGGTCAGAAAACTATGGGTTACCATGTTGCGGCTCATTGTGTTGGAGTTTTTTGGGGAGGCTGGCATCTCGGTATATCACCGGGTGATCTATAACCGAGATTGGTGCACCTTTTTACCAGTTGTCGGTGATCAACATATCTACGTCAAATTAGCACCAACCGCCGGGCAAGTCAATACTGATGCCCCGGCCCTACCCCGGTGCCACAACCAATGACTTTGATGCGTCCCTGCCGGTGCCAACCCGACAGGGCTCAGCAATCACGTTGGGACGCCGACAGCTCTCGTTCGGCATAGGGGCGGTAAACCTTTTTATTGATGAAAAAATCCGTGATCTCCGGGTCGATATGGCCGGCCTCTTGCATGGAGTTCATGATTGCCAGAGCTCGGGACAGCGGCATGGGCTCTTTGTAAGGGCGATCCGGGGCGGTAAGGGCCTCAAAAATGTCGGCAACGGCAATGATTCGTGCCGGCAAAGGGATCTGGCCGGCGGTAAGCCCGAAGGGGTAACCGCTGCCGTCGAGTTTTTCATGATGACTGGCGGCATATTCCGGTACCCGCCGCAGTTTTTTGGGAAAGGGCAATTCGCTGAGCATCTTGTGTGTGACCCGGACATGATTTTCGATGATTTTCCGTTCTTCTTCGTTGAGGGTGCCTTTGCGGATGCTGAGGTTGTGCAACTCGTCGGCGGTCATCCGGCAGTCACCACCGACGTTGACGCAGGAACGAGCGGCAATCTGCTGCAGCCTGGTTATTTTTTCGTCATCCATGTGTTCCGTCGGCTGGTTGCAGTGCTCGATAAAACGTTTCTCCGCTTCGAGCTCGGTCAGTTCACCGGCTAAATCCTGGTCCGGAGGTGTTGCCTCCTCGGCACGGACCGCTGGAGATGCCGGCGGTTCCGGTCGCTGCTCGGCCAAAGCCTGTTGCAGGGCCTGGATCTGGCGGTCCCGTTTGAGAATCTCATATCGGGCCCTGATCAGCGCAATGCGGTCATGTACCGCCTCGAGCTTGGTGGCTTTGGCCACCACATGTTCAGGGGTGACAATCTTGCCGATATCATGCAGCCAGGCGGCGATACTCAGTTCCCGCAATTCATCTTTGTTCAGTCGGAATTCCCGGAATTTTCCCTGATCTTCGTTCATCGTCCGGGCAATGTCCATGGTCAGGGCCTGGACCCGGCGGATGTGGCCGGCGGTGTGGGGCGATTTCTCATCGATGGTGATGGCGATGGTTTTGATAAAGGCGTCAAAAAGGTTTTCCAGGTCACGGTAAAGGCGGGCGTTGGTGATGGCCACGGCGGCCTGGGAGGCCAGGGAGGCAATCAGGTCCACATCTTGGGGGGGGAAAGGTGTCGGTTGGCCTCGATGGTCCAGGGCGTTGATCAGTTGCAGTACCCCGATGATCTCACCTTCCTTGTTTTGCATGGGGATCAGCAGCATCGAGACCGAGCGGTAGCCGGTGCCGGCATCAAACTGTCGGGTGCCGCTGAAGTCGAAACCTTTGGCCTGGTAAACGTCGGGAACATTGACTATTTCGCCGGTCAAGGCGGTGTGGCTGGAGACGTTGGTGTGGTTGGCGACGCCATCGATGTAAAGCGGCACCGGCGGCCAGGTGATGGGACCGGTGCTACCCCCCATGCGAACCCCCATGGTGGTGTTCTGGATAATGGTGAATTCCAGGTGTTTGCCGGTGTCGTCGATTAAATACAGGGTGCCGGCGTCGGCGTTGGCAAAAACCCGGGCCTCATCGACGATCTTTTCCAGCAGCACCGGCAGGTCGTGCTCGGCGGAAAGCGCAATCCCGATGGCGGCCAGTTTGGCCAGGTGGCTTTGCAGATGTTGCCGGTCGTGGTTGCCGCCGACGTTTGCCGCGGCGGCCATGACCGGTCCGTTGTTGGTTGTCATGCTTGGCTCGTCATGGAGTTTGAGAGCTGTTTTGCAGTTTCGCCAGAAATTCCAGATTACCTTTCGGGCCCGGCACCGGGGAAGTAATTACTCCCTGCCAGTCCAGGCCCAATTTTTCGGCAAAGTCGCGCAATCTGGTCACCACTTCCCGGTGCAACTCCTCATCGCGGACCACGCCGCCCTTGCCGACCTTACCCTTGCCCACCTCAAACTGTGGCTTAATCAGGGGGATAATCAAGGCTGCCGGTTTGAGTAGCGGCAGCAGCGGCGGCAGCAGCAGTTCCAGCGAAATGAAAGAGGCATCCAGTACCGCCAGGTCCATGGCTTCGGGAAAGCTGGCGGGGGTTAAGTGGCGGGCGTTGGTGCGCTCCATCACCACCACCCGTGGGTCCTGGCGCAATTTCCAGGCCAACTGACCATAGCCCACATCAACCGCGTACACCCGGGTGGCGCCCCGCTGCAGAAGGCAGTCGGTAAAGCCGCCGGTGGAGGCGCCAATATCCAGGGCCACCAGGCTGGCGGGGTCAACGGCAAAATAATCCAGAGCGGCATCCAGTTTCAACCCCCCCCGGCTGACGAAAGGGCAGGGGTTCTCTTTAACCTCCAGGGTGGTGGTCGGGGGCAGCATGGTTCCGGCCTTGTCCAGTACCCGGCCGTGTTCACCTCGGACCAGGCCGGCGGCGACCAGGGCCTGGGCCCGTTGTCGGCTGGGGACCAGGCCACGGGCCACCAGCAATCTGTCCAGCCGCTGCTTCATCTTTATTTCGTCTGCTGCTGGATGTGGGCGCAAATTTCTTGTGCCATCAGGTTGATCCGGGCCTGGTCGGGGCCCTCCACCATTACCCGGATCAAAGGTTCGGTGCCCGAGGGGCGGATCAGTATTCTGCCTTCCCGGCCCAGCTCTGCTTCCCGGGCACTGATCAGTTCCGGCAGGCCTTTGATCCGGGCGAGAGCGACGGGCTGTTTCAGGCGGACGTTTACCAGAACCTGGGGGGCGGCGGTCATTAAGCCGGCCAGTTCGGAAAGCCTTTTGTTCTGTTTAAGCATCACCCCCAGCAGGCGCAGGGCGGCGAGAATACCGTCGCCGGTGGTGTTGTGGTCGAGAAAGATCAGGTGCCCCGACTGTTCGCCGCCGAAATTGTATCCTCGGGTGCGCATCCGTTCCACCACGTAGCGGTCGCCCACCGGCGTACGTTCCAGGTGGCCGCCCTGGGCCAGCATGAATTGCTCCAGCCCCAGGTTGCTCATCACCGTGGCCACCAGGGTTTTGTGGTGCAGTTTATCTTCGGCCAGCAGATCGGCGGCGCAAATGGCCATGATCTGGTCGCCATCGAGGATGGTCCCGGTTTCGTCGGCCACGATCAGCCGGTCGGCGTCACCGTCCAAGGCCAGGCCGATATCCGCGCCGGTTTCCCGGACCTTGGCGGCCATGACTTCGGGGCACAGGGCGCCGCAGCTCCGGTTGATGTTGGTGCCGTCGGGCTCCACGCCGATGGTGGTCACCTTGGCCCCCAATTCGCTGAACACGTGGGGCGCCACCCCGTAACCCGCGCCGTTGGCGCAATCTAAGATGATGTGGAGATCGTCCAGGCTGTGGTCGGCGGGGAAGGCGTTTTTCAGGTAAACGATATAGCGCCCGCGGGCGTCGTCGATGCGGCTGGCCCGGCCAACTTCCTCGGCGGTGGGCCGCAGAGACGCCATTTTTTGCGAAAAAATCAAATCTTCGATGGCCAGTTCATCGGCGTCGGGCAGCTTGTAGCCGTCGGCGGCAAAGATCTTGATGCCGTTGTCGGCAAAAGGATTGTGGGAGGCGGAAATCACCACCCCGGCGTCGGCCCGCATGCTGGTGGTGATAAAGGCGATGCCAGGGGTCGGCAGGGGGCCGACCAGCAGAATATCCACCCCCATGGAACAGATGCCGGCGGCCAGGGCGTTTTCGATCATGTAGCCGGAAAGGCGGGTGTCTTTGCCGATGACGATGCGATGACGGTGGCTTTTTTGTTTGACCAGAAAGGCCAGGCCACGGCCGACCTGCATGGCGATTTCGGTGGTCATGGGATAAAGGTTGGCCATCCCTCGGATGCCGTCGGTTCCGAACAGTCTTCTCATGGCTGGGGCTCCTGCGGTGCCACCAACTCCAGGTCGGTGGTCTGTTCGTCGTCATCCTTGTTTATCGCCTCGATGACCAGCCGCAC
Source organism: Desulfurivibrio dismutans (assembly GCF_029210385.1). Classification (GTDB taxonomy): domain Bacteria; phylum Desulfobacterota; class Desulfobulbia; order Desulfobulbales; family Desulfurivibrionaceae; genus Desulfurivibrio; species Desulfurivibrio dismutans. The sequence continues at coordinate 287,822 of NZ_JARGDQ010000004.1, forward strand.
ATTGACCGTGGTTTCACCCAGTAATTCAGTCAGCTCTTCATCCATAATCAAGGCAACTTGACGGGTGGTGGTGCTGGTTAAGCCGTCGATATCGACGGGCTCAGTGGGTAAGCTGTCGGCGCTGCCCAGCATGGTGGCCGGACCGCGGATGCTGATGCTGGCCGGATCCGTTTGGATCAGCAACAGTTCGTGGCCAGGGGCCGGTCGGCCGCTGATCGTCGGTTCCACCGGAAAGTTTTTTTCTTGCAGGTGGTCGATGATCAGGGTGGTGTGGGCCGGCTGCACCCGCAACACCTCGATTCCACGGGGGAAGCGCAGTGATTCCGGGTCGTTGCGAACGGCCATGGTTCCGGGTTGAGCGCCGGCCAGGTTGATGTCGCGGGTAATGTTCTGGCGCCGCAGGCCGTCGATCAGTCCCCGCGGCCCGGCAATGGTGACCTCCAGTTGCTGCTTGTAGGGGTTGACGATCACCATGTCGCGGGGCAGGTTGACCAGTTCCACCGGCACCAGGACATGGGTGTCGATCTTGTCCTCGCCGACCACGAAATGCCACAGCAGTATGGCAAAGATCAGAGCCAGCAGGCGCAGCACCCAATCTTTGGGCCAGTAGTCGGTGACCTCGATGGTGGCCACCTTCTTTATTTGTTCAACCAGTTTTTCCATAATTTGGGAGAGATGTATTCTTTGGGCAGAAAAATATTATCCAGCCTGCTGCGCAAAGCATTTTCGTCCAGATCCAGGGTCAGGGCGCCGTGCTGGGCCAGGGAGACCCGACCGGTTTCTTCTGAAACCACGATTACCACCGCGTCGGTTTCTTCGGTAATCCCGATGGCGGCCCGGTGCCGGGTGCCAAGGTGTTTACTGATATAGGGGTTTTTGGTCAGCGGCAGAAAACAGCCGGCGGCGGCGATCTTGTCGTTGACGATAATCACCGCCCCGTCATGCAGCGGGGAGTTGTGCAAAAACAGGGAGTAGAGCAATTGGTGGCTGACCTCGGCATTCAGGGTCTGGCCGGACTCGAGAAAGTCTTTCAACCCGGTGCGCCGTTCAATGACGATCAGGGCACCGATCCGGTCCCGGGACAACAGGTAGGCGGCCTTGACCGTCTCGGCCAGGACATGCAGGGTCTCTTCGCTGGATTTACTGAACGGGGTGCGGCCGAATTGGGTCAGGGCCCGGCGGATATCACGCTGAAAGATAATGATAATGATCAGGAAGATGGAGCTTAGAAATGATCCCAGCAGCCAGTAAAGGGTAAGAAACTCCAGCTCCCGGGCGGCGAAATAGATTACAATCAGCACCACGATGCCGATGAGCATCTGCACCGCTCGGGTGCCTTTGATCAGCAGCATGATCCGGTAAATGAGATAAGCAACGATAAGGATATCGAGAACGTCTTGCCATCTCAGTGAGGTCAGGTTCGTCAGCATCTGGTAGAAAATCGTCGAGAGCGAGGAAGAGCCGGAAAAATCAAGAGGGCGCAGCGCTTTCCGGCCGCCGGCGGGGCTGCACCCGCCGTTAACCGACGGTCTTGCCACTCTGTTGGCGCCACCGTCGCATAACACAATAGCCGATAAAGACCCGGAGGGGCAAGGGGAGTATTTGATTTTTCTCCAAAAAAGATTGATGAGTGCTTTTTGCTGCGGGCCGGTTCGAGCCAGTTTGGCCGGTGACCGGGAAAAAGGTGGAAATTTGTTGCTTGCCGCTTGACAGTCCCAGTCTTTAGCGGTATATAACCCCTTTTGCACTGTCCCAACCAACTTAAGACATTTATGCAGCAAGGAGATGTAGCTTTGGCGAATCATAAGTCGGCAATTAAAAGAAATCGGCAGAATGTGGTCCGGCGTGAACGTAACCGGTCCAACCGCTCCCGCCTAAAAACCCTGTACCGCCGGATTGATGAGGCAATGGTGGCCAACTCCCCCGACCAGGCCCGCGAGGCTTTGCAGAACGCGGTGCCGATGATCGCCAAGGCGGTCAACAAAGGGGTTTTACACCGCAATACCGCCGCCCGTAAAATATCGCGGCTGACCCGCCGGGTTAATGCCTTTGCGCAGAATGCCTGATCCTTTCGGCCTTGAGAGTTTAATGTGACCAGTAAAAGCCATGGCGCCTTCGGGAGCCGTGGCTTTTTTTGTCGTTACCGGTGACCGCTCGGCAAAAAACCGCCATACGTGCTGGTCGGTAATGCCGCAACAATAGAGTTACAGTGCGTGCCCAGTCGGCGGCGCAGTTTTTTGCGGCGCTGATCAGTGCCGCCGCAGGCAGGGGTTAGCATGCAACGGCCGGACCTGGAAAATTTCAAGCAACTTGCCGCCCGCCACAATCTGGTGCCGGTTACCCGTGAGTTGATCGTCGACCTGGATACCCCGCTGACCATTTTCAGCAAGGTGGCCGGGGGGCAATCCCACGCCTTTCTTTTTGAAAGCCTTGAAGGCGGCGAAAAATGGGGTCGCTACTCCTTCATCGGCTTTGATCCGCTGCTGATCTTTACCAGCCGTGGCGAAGAGGTGGAGATTAGTCGGAGGCCACCGGGAACAGCCGCCGATGCCGACCAGGATCCGGTATTCAGCCGGGAGCGGCGGCACGGTGATCCCCTGCAGATCCTGGAGCAGTTGCTGGCCGAACTCAATCCCGCCATCTTCGACGGTTCTCTGCCCCGCTTCAGCGGCGGGGCGGTGGGTTTTCTCGGCTACGACATGGTCCGCTTCATGGAGCGGCTGCCGGCCGACAATCCTCCTCTGGCCGATTTCCCCGACAGCAGTTTTCTCATTCCCCGGGTGGTGCTGGTATACGACAACCTGCGCCAGCGTTTAATGGTGGTCAACTGGGTGAACATCACCGGCGATGACGATCTGGAGCAGCTCTACGACCAGGCTCGGCAACGGCTGGATCGCCTGGAGGAAGCCCTCCGCCGGCCGCTTGCCCCGGAACTGCTCACCGATATCCGGGCAGATGCCGCCCCCCGCCACCAGTTCACCGCCAACATGGAACCCGATGAGTTCAAGGCGATGGTGGCCAGGGCCAAGGAGTACATCCGGGCCGGCGACGTCATCCAGGTGGTGCTGTCCCAGCGTTTCCAGACCACCACCACGGTGGCTCCCCTGAAGCTATACCGGGCCCTGCGCCATATCAATCCCAGTCCTTATCTCTTTTATCTCAAGCTGGGTGAGCTGGTGCAGATCGGTTCCTCGCCGGAGATTCTGGTGCGGCTGGAGGGCGAGGATATCGAATTGCGGCCCATCGCCGGCACCCGACCCCGGGGGCGGGACGCCGCCGAAGACCTGGCCCTGGAGCAGGAACTGTTGGCCGACCCCAAGGAGCGGGCGGAGCATTTGATGCTGGTGGACCTGGGCCGGAACGATGTGGGCCGGGTGGCCCGTTACGGTTCGGTGGAAGTACGTGACCTGCTGGTGGTTGAGCGTTACAGTCACGTGATGCATATCGTCTCCGGCGTCCACGGCCGACTGGCCGCCGGCTGCAACCAGTTCGACGTGGTGCGGGCCTGTTTCCCTGCTGGTACGGTCTCCGGGGCCCCCAAGGTGCGGGCCATGGAGATCATTGAGGAACTGGAACCCCAGCGGCGTGGCCCCTATGCCGGGGCGGTGGGTTATTTCGGCTTTACCGGCAACATGGATTTCTGTATCACCATCCGTACCTTTGTGTTGCACGGCGAGGAGTTGTGGGTGCAAGCCGGGGCCGGGATTGTGGCCGACTCCGATCCCCAGTCAGAATATACGGAAACGGTCAACAAATCCATGGGGCTGCGCCGGGCCCTGCAACTGGCCGAAATGGTGTCCTGATGCTGGTGGTAATCGACAATTACGACTCTTTCACCTACAACATCGTCCAGACCCTCGGCGGCATGGGGGCGGAGATGGTGATTTACCGCAATGATGAGGTGGATATCGCCACCGTCGAGGCCCGCCGCCCCAATCGCCTGCTGATTTCGCCGGGCCCATGCACCCCGGCCCAGGCCGGCATTTCCGTGGCGATGATCAGGCATTTTGCCGGTAAAATCCCGGTGCTCGGCGTCTGCCTGGGGCACCAGGCCATCGGCGAGGCCTTCGGCGGCAAAATTGTCCAGGCTTCCCGCCTGATGCACGGTAAGACCAGCATGATCAGCCATGACGGTAAAGGGGTTTTTCGCGGCCTGCCCGATCCCTTCGAGGCCATGCGCTACCATTCCCTGGCGGTGGAAGAAGAGAGTCTGCCGGACTGTCTCGAAATCACCGCCCGTTCCGACCAGGGTGAGCTGATGGGCTTAAGGCATCATGAACTGGCGGTGGAGGGGGTGCAGTTCCACCCCGAGTCCATCATGACCCCGGCCGGGGTGAATCTGCTGAAAAACTTTATTGATTCCGATTATCCGTCATTTTTACGTGGTTGATTGAAGTCGGTTAGGACTGTTCTGGTCCGGCCAACACTTCTACGGGCTTTTAGTGAAGCCCCGTTTAACGTGCTTTTATAAGGGGAAAGAATGATCAAGGAAGCAATTGCCCGGGTAGTGGCCGGCCATGATCTCGAGGAAGCCGAGATGGTCGGGGTGATGCAGGAGATCATGGGAGGGGAGGCCACCGACGCCCAGATCGGCGCCTTTATCACCGCCCTGCGCCTCAAGGGAGAAACGACGGCGGAGATCACCGGGGCGGTGCGGGTGATGCGGGAAAAGGCCACCCCCATTACCCCTTTCACTCCCGAAGAACTGGCAGCCGGGCAGGTGCTGGTCGACACCTGCGGCACCGGGGGCGATTCTTCCGGTACCTTCAATGTTTCCACCACCACCGCCTTTGTGGTAGCCGCCGCCGGGGTGCCGGTGGCCAAGCACGGCAACCGCTCCATCACCAGTTCCTGTGGCAGTGCCGATGTTCTGGAAAGCCTGGGGGTGGATCTGCAACTGGCCCCGGAGCGGATCGCCCGGGCCATCCGGGAGGTGGGGATCGGCTTCATGTTCGCCCCGGCCCTGCATGGGGCCATGAAGCACGCCATCGGGCCCCGCCGGGAAATCGGCATTCGTACCATTTTCAATATCCTGGGGCCGCTGACCAACCCGGCCGGGGCCAATGTGCAGGTCATGGGGGTTTATGATCCCGCCCTGGTGGAAACCCTGGCCGAAGTGCTGGGCCGTTTGGGCAGTCGCCGGGTAATGGTGGTCTGCGGCGAGGGAAACATGGATGAAATTACCGTTACCGGCCCCACCAGAGTAGCCGAGTATCACCGGGGACGGGTGAGCAGTTATACCGTGGCGCCGGAGGATTGCGGGTTGCCCCGGGCCGGGCTGGCCGAGATCAGCGGCGGCCGGACGGCGGCCGAGGCGGCCGGCCAGTTGCGGGCGGTGCTGGCTGGTGAACCGGGAGCGCGCCGGGATATGGTGTTGCTCAACGCCGCCGCCGTTTTTGTCGCCGCCGACCGGTGTCCCGACCTGGCGGCCGGGGTGGCGATGGCCAAGGAACTTTTGACCAGCGGGGCGGCTTTGGCCAAGCTGGAGGCCCTGGTTGCTTTTTGCCGGGATGAGCGCCAATGATTCTGGATCGGATTGTCGCCCGCAAACGGGAAGAAATCGCCGCCCTCAAGCGCCTTGGGATTTCCGCCCCCGCCGAACCGCCGGCCCCGCCGCGCGGCTTTATCGCCGCCCTTACGGCGCGGCCGGAAGTTGCCATCATTGCCGAATTGAAAAAGGCTTCGCCCTCCAAGGGGGTTATTCGGCCGGACTTTGCGCCGGTGGTCATTGCCGCCGCCTACCAGCGGGGCGGGGCCGCCGCCCTGTCGATTCTCACCGATGTCGATTTTTTCCAGGGTTCCCTGGCCTATATTCCCCAGGTGCGGCAGGAAGTGGACCTGCCGGTGCTGCGCAAGGATTTCCTCATCGATCCACTCCAGGTGGAAGAGGCCGCTCGCTACGGGGCCGATGCCATCCTGCTGATTGCCGCCATCCTGGAGGTTGAGCAGATGGAGGACTTGCGGCTGCAGGCGGAGTCTTTGGGGATGGATGTGCTGGTGGAGATCCATGACGAGGCCGAGGCCGAGCGGGCCCTGGCTGCCGGGGCGCGTTTGATCGGGGTCAACAATCGTGATCTGCGCGATTTCTCCATGGATCTTAATACCACCTTTCGTCTGCGCCGGCTGATCCCCGCCGGGATTCCCCTGGTCAGTGAATCGGGGATTCGCGATCATGCCGATATCACCGCTTTGGCCGAGCACCGGATTGCCGCTGCGCTGGTGGGGGAGACCCTGATGCGGTCCGATGACCCCGCCCGGGCGCTGCTGGCACTGCGCGGCGTGAATTGAGTCAACGAGCAGCTGCACCGCCGAAAGCGGCGATCGGCCCGGCCCTTAAGGGGACAGAATTCAGATCTGTCCCCGATCACGCTGAACGTTTACGGCCCGTGAAGGCAACAGGTTATGGGTTTGTAACTGATCACGGGGTCGACGGGGTAAGCGGTTACGTAAATTGACAAAGGTGAGGCCATGGAAGGAAGGACACGGATCAAGATTTGCGGAATGACCGAGCCGGTTCGGGCCAGGGAAGCGGTGGCCGCCGGGGTTGACGCCCTGGGTTTTATCTTTGCCGCCGCCAGTCCCCGCCGGGTGCTGCCTGAACAGGCCCGGGAGATTATCGCCTCTCTGCCCCCCTTTGTCGATGCAGTCGGGGTTTTCGTCAACGAAGAGGCTGGGGTGGTGAGGGATATCGCCCAGTACTGCGGGTTGACCATGCTGCAGCTGCATGGTGAAGAGGATCCGGATTTCTGTCGCTCCATGCCTTTGCGGGTGATGAAGGCGATTCGGGTGGGGGAGCACAGTCTGGCCGCCGATCTGGGCACCTACCGGGGTTGTGTCAGTGCCTTCCTGCTTGATACCTATCAGCCCGGGATCGCCGGCGGGACCGGTGAAAGTTTTGACTGGCAGCTGGTGGCCCGCCTGGCCCCGCCGGCGCCGGTGGTGCTGGCCGGTGGCCTGACCCCGGACAATGTCGGCGAGGCCATCGCCCGGGTGCGGCCTTTTGCGGTTGATTTCAACTCCGGCCTGGAGTCCGCCCCCGGGATTAAAGATTCCAGTCTGCTGCGCCGGGCCGTGGCCGCCGTTGGCCGGGCCGATGGCCGGTAATTTCCCCCTGCTGTTTTGGGTGTACGCGACCGGTGCCGACTATCCGGCGCAACCCGCTTCCATTCCCTCTCCCTGCTCCCTTTTTCTTTATCAGTTCTGCCGCCGTTGCCGATATAAACGTGTAGCTGTTGGTTTTGTTGACAATTTTATTTACATAAACCTCAGATTTGCGTATTTTTTGGCAAGTCTCCAGCGCATTGTGCGTAATTGATCATGGGGTCCACGGTGGTGCGGCACTAGGGTAAAGCATGGCCAGCGACAAGCTCTTCAAAAGCGGGATCGAGTTCCAGGATGGGGCCTTTGTGTTGAAGGCTTCCAAGGATCGCCTGTGCATCATTGTCCAGGCCCGGGAAACCGAAACCCCGGTGGATCTGGACCGTGAGGCGTTGAAAGGGCTGCTGTCCGAAGAGGGGATTGTCCACGGCCTGTTGCCGGAGCCGGCGGCGCGTTCCGACGGTTCCCTTTGCGTGGCTCGGGGGCTGGCGCCGCAGCACGGTGAGGACTCCCGGGTTAAAATGCATGTCAAGCCTTCGGTGGTCCGGGTACCCAAGGTCAAAGATCCCAGCCGGGACCAGGTGGATTTCCGCGAACTCGGTTCCATCGTCAATGTGGAGAAAGGCCGCCTGCTGCTGGAGATTATCCCCCCCACGCCGGGCACTCCCGGCAAGAACGTCTTCGGGGAAGAGGTGCCACCAAAACCCGGCAAGGAGCGCAAGCTAAGAACCGGGCCCGGGGTTACCGTTTCCGATGATCAGCGCAAAGTTTATGCCGCCTGCACCGGCAAGTTCGTCATGGCCGACGGTAAACCCGGAGTTTATGAGGAGCATGCGGTCTCCGGCGATGTGGACATGTCGGTGGGCAACATCGCCTTTGGCGGCAAGAAGCTGACTATCAACGGCGAAGTGCCCATGGGGTTTGCCATTAAATGCCGGGGTGATATCGTCATCGGCAAGGGGGTTTATAACAGCCTGATAATGGCCGGCGGTAAACTGACGGTGCGGGGCAGCGTGGTGGGGGAAGAAACGGTGCTGCGGGCCCGGGGAGATGTGGAGGTCGCCTTTATGGAAAACGGGCCTTCGGTGGAGGCCGGCGGTGACCTGATCATCAACGATTCCGCCATTCAGTGCCAGGGCCTGGTGGGGGGAGCTTTGTACGCCAAGGGGCAGGGAGTGCTGGTGGGGGGCAAGTACATTATCGGTGGCTCGGTTTACGTACGCGATCTGGGCACCGACGCCGAAGTGCAGACCACTTTGCATGTGGGGGTGGTGCCCTCAATCCAGGGGCGGAAGCAAAAAGTGGATGAAGATCTGCACTTATGGGCCGAGCGGCTCAATGAGATCATTAAGAATATCAGCACCCTTGAGAAGATGAAAAAGGAGCAGGGAGGGCGCTTTCCCGAAGAGCGGGCGGCGATGCTGGGCAAATATAAAACGGCCATGCCCAAGGCCATGGATCGGGTGAACAACCTCACCGAGCAGGCCAATGCCCTGGAAAAGGAGCTGGAGCAGATGGTGGCCGAAAGCGTTTATGTATTCGGCACCATCTTTCCCGGCTCGGTGGTGAGTATTGGCAGCGCCACCCGCTATATCACCGCTGAAGAACAGCAGTGCGTGGTCTATTACGACCAGAGTACCCGCCAGATCCTGATTCGCAAGATGACTCAGGAAGAACAGAATCTTTTCAAATAGCGGCCTGCTGGATGATCTCCCGCATCTCCCGGACGGCTTTTTCCAGGCCAACCAGGATGGCCCGGGCCATGATGGCATGCCCGATGCTGAGTTCCTCAATGGTATCCAGGGCGGCCACCCGGCCGGTGGTGCGGTAGTCCAGGCCGTGGCCGGCGTTGACCCGTAAGCCGGCGGCCAACGCCTCTTCCGCCGCTTCGGCCACCAAGGTAAACTCCCGCTCCTGCTCTTCTTCCGAAACAGCGTCGCAATAGCGGCCGGTGTGAATTTCCACGAAAGTGGCGCCGATGGCTGCCGAGGCCGCGATCTGGGCCGGGTCGGGGTCGACAAACAGGCTCACCGGAATCTCGGCCTGGTTCATCTCATTGATCACCCCGGCCAGCTTTTTTTGCTGGCCTTTGACGTTTAGTCCGCCTTCGGTGGTCAGCTCCCGCCTTTTTTCCGGTACCAGGGTGACCATATCCGGTTTGAGTTTTAAAGCGAAATCGATGATTTCCGCCGCCGCGGCCATTTCCAGGTTGAGCTTGCTTCTTACCGTCTGTCGCAGCAGCAGCACATCGCGGTCCTGGATATGGCGGCGGTCTTCCCGCAGGTGGACCACAATCCCGGCGGCGCCAGCCAGTTCACAGATGCCGGCGGCCAGCACCGGGTCGGGTTCGTTGATTCCCCTGGCCTGGCGCAGGGTGGCCACATGATCGACATTGACGGCAAGCTGGGTCATTTGGTGTTTCCTCTCGTGGTCTTGAAGTTTGCGCCGCAGATCCTGTTCGGCTTTGGCCATTTGCCGGGCCCCGGCGGCGCTTTTTTCATGGTCGTAGCCCAGCAGATGCAGCAGGCCGTGGCTCAGCAGCCAAGTCAGCCGCCGGGTGAGACTGACCCCCTCGGTTTGGGCTTCCCGCCGGGCGGTGTCCAGGCTGATAATCACGTCGCCCAGCATTTCGTCCCCCAGCCCGTCGGGCAGGCCAGGGGTCTCCCGCAGGGCAAAGGCCAGGACGTTGGTGGGGCGGTTGAGCCCCCGGAAGCGGTGGTTCATCTCCTGCATCCGCCGATCATCCACCAGCAGCAGGCTCAACTCGGCCCGGGGCTGGCCGGTGAGGCGCAACAGGCTGGCGGCCTGTTTTTTCAGCCGGGTAAGCTCGGCGGAACTGATTTTGCCGCCCTGATGCTTTAACAGTACCGGCATCTCAGCTTTCCTTGAGGGCTTTAGCTTTAGGGGGGCTGGGGCTGGCCTGGCGTTTTTTGTGGCCGGAGGGCGGCGGCGTGGTCGCCACTTTGGCGGCGCCCCGGGGCTTATGGCCGCCGCTTTGCTGGTAGGCCATGATGATCTTCTGCACCAGGGGATGGCGCACCACATCGGCATCGCTGAATTCGCAGAAGGAAATGCCTTCCACCCGCTTGAGAATCCGGCGGGCTTCAATCAGGCCGGATTTTTTCTCCGGCGGTAGATCAACCTGGGTGACATCACCGGTGATCACTGCCTGGGAGCTGAACCCCAGGCGGGTGAGAAACATCTTCATCTGCTCGGAGGTGGTGTTCTGGGCCTCATCCAAAATGACAAAGGCGTCGTTCAGGGTGCGGCCGCGCATGAAAGCCAGGGGGGCGATTTCAATGACCCCTTCCTCCAGCAACTGGGCCACCTTGCCCGGACCCAGCAGATCGTTAAGGGCGTCATGGAGGGGGCGCAGGTAGGGGTTGACCTTCTCGGCCAGATCGCCGGGCAGAAAACCCAGCCGCTCGCCGGCCTCCACCGCCGGCCGGGCCAGAATGATCGACCTGACCCGGCGGTTGACGTAAGCGGCCACCGCCATGGCCACCGCCAGGTAGGTCTTGCCGGTGCCGGCCGGGCCGATGGCGAAAACCACATCATGGCGGCGGATGGCGTCGATGTAGGTTTTCTGGTTAAGGCTTTTAGGTGAGATCACCTTCTGTTCGGCGGTGATATAAACCTTGTCCAGAAAGATATCTTTCAGCACCGCTTTCGGTGAGGCGGCCAGCACCCGCAGGGCGTAGGCGACATCGGCCGGGTAAACCGGATAGCCGGAGCGGATCAGTTCGTAAAGTTTGCGCAGGGCCGAGGCGGCCAGGGCCACTTCGGTTTCGCCGCCCGTGAGGGTGACGGTGCCACCGCGTACCTGGATGCCAGCGCCGCTGGTTTCTTCAATGATCGCCAGGTTACGGTTCAGCTCCCCGTAAAGCTGTCCCACCAGGGCATTATCGTTGAAACACAGTTCCTCGGTGGTCTGGGTCATCATCTCGCCAGGGCTTCTTCAACCATTTTTCGCATATTTTCCGGCGAGCGTTGTTCCAGCAGGATGCCGTTGATAAAGATGGTGGGAGTGCCGCGCACCCCGGCCTGCTGGCCGTCCTGGAGGTCCTGTTCCAGCCGGCGGTGCAGTTCGCGGCTGCGCAGATCGCGGTCAAAACGTTCCATGTCAAGCTCCAGTTCCCGGGCGATGGCGCGGATCCGTTCCGGGCCGATTTCGCGTTGCGCGGCAAAAAGTTTGTCGTGAAATTCCCAGAATTTGCCCTGATTCTGGGCGGCCATGGAGGCCAGGGCGGCCGGCTTGGCGTACTCGTGGGAGGAGAGCGGGAAATGCTTGAAAACCACCCTCACCTGATCGGGGAACTGCAGCAGAATCTGCTCGGTCATGGGTTTGACCCGGGCACAGTAGGGGCATTGGAAATCACTGAACTCGACGATTTCCACCGGGGCGTCGGCCCGGCCCAGAAATGGCGAGCCTTCGGTGTTGATGGCGATGGCATAACGCAGGTCCAACTCCTGGACCTTGCCGCCGGCTGTGCCGATGAGGATGATTTTCTCCGGGAGCCCGGCTTTCTGCAAGCCCACGGCGCTGATCCGATCCATGTCGGGGTCGACGGGGATGGTGCCGCCGAGTTTGCCCTGCTGATCATAAATCAGCACCTTGCCGCCTTCAACCAACACGTAAATGCGGCTGGCATCAAGGGAAGAAGCCACGTCCAAAGGCTTCTCATCCAGGGTGAAGGATCTGCCCTCCTGCCAGGTTACTCCGGCCAGGGCCGGGCCACTGAAGAGAAAAGCCGAGCAGACAATTAACACCGTCAGAGCAGTAAAGATGCGTAAAAACATAGAAATAATCCTTGTGTAGGTTTTGTTTGATGCCGTGGCCGGGGTTAGGTCGGTCACGGTGCTGATTACCGGGGCATTATAAGAACTCTTAAAAAATACGCAAGCTTGCCCTGGCCATCGGCAGGAACCAGTCAAAGCCATTGGTTTTGGCTTCGCGTTCACCGTCCCAGCGCGACTTTGACAGATCCCTGCGGCCATAACGTTTAAGGCTGTCGGCGTCGCAAAAAGCCGCGCCGCCGACTGGGCACTCTTTGTAACTAATTGTTTTCGTGTTACCGACCAACCCGTTTGGTGTGTTTTTGCGAGGCTATCAAGGTTAGTCACCGGTTCCTCTGGTCAGCCGGTCCAGCAGGACGGCCAGGTGCACCACCCGGGCCTGGTGGTAACCCTGGCGGCGGGCCTGCCGCCAGTGCAGCAGACAGCCGGTGCAGGCGGTGGTGATGACCTGGGGGTTGAGAGTTCGGGCGGCCTCGCTGACGCGCTGGAGGATGCCGTCGGCGCTCTCCGGGTGGGCCAGGTGAAAAAGGCCGCCATGGCCGCAGCATTGGGGGCCGTCCGGTAACTCCAGCAGCTCCAGGCCGGGCAGCCCTGTGAGCAGTTGGCGCGGAGCCCGGGTGATCTGCAGGCCGAAGCGCAGATGGCAGGGATCGTGGTAGAGAACCTTGAGGGTGGCCGGTTCATCGCTTCCTGGCAACTGTTCACCAGGGTCGGTAACCTGTTGCTTTAACGGGCGGTAAGCATCGCTGCCGCTGAGTGGCGACTGTTCGCTGAGCAACTGCGAAAATTCCCGGATGCGGCCGGCGAAGTTCTCTGCCCGGGAGGCCCACTGCGGGTCGTCGGCCAGCAGTTCCGGATAGCGCCGCAGGTGGGCGGCGCAGGAAGCACAGGCAACCACGATGGGGTTTTGGCCGGGATAGGCGGCGATATTTTTTCGGGCCAGCCGCCGGGCTTGTTCCCGCTGGCCGCAGCTGTAGGCCGCCAAGCCGCAGCAACCCTGGCCAGAGGGGGTGTCGGCCGGTGCCGGACCGGTCCGGGTCAGCAGAGAGAGCAGGGAGCGGGTGATCTCCGGCTCGATATAGGTGGCAAAGCAGCCGCTGAACACCTGCGGCATCCCGTGCTCGCTTACTCCAGACTGAACCCTGTGATCAGTTATCTTCGGTTTTTGTGCCGCCGGGCTTGAAATGGTCGCAGGGGTGTCGGAGGTGTTGTCCTGGTTGGCGGCTGCCGCCGATTCCTGGTCCGGCATAAGGCCGAGGCGCAGGTTGAGGCCGCTGTCCGCCGGCAGTCTGAGTTCTTTAAGTCGGCGGGCCATGGGGGCCAGGGCCTTCAGCAGGTGTGGGCGGCTCAGCAGCCCGCCGCTTAAAGCCCGCAACATGACCTGGCGACCGGCCCGGCGGGTCAATTCTCCGCGGGCTTCGGCCAGCAGTTCAGCCACCGGCAGTTGGCGGCTGCAGACCTGGCTGCAGGCCCCGCACAGCAGGCAATGGGAGAGAATTTCGGCGTAGGTGGCGCTGGCTTCAGCCGGGTCCAGCTTGCTCAGCAGATGCAGCTTGCCCCGGCCGGTATGGTACTCCCGGCCGGTTTGCCGGTAGACCGGGCAGACCGTGGTGCAGGCCCCGCATTTGGCGCAGTTTTGCGCAAACCGGGAGCCGGTGGTCATGACGGCTGCCAGAGCAGATAGGAGATGATGAAGGGGTCCAGGTCGCCGTCCAGCACACTGTCCACGTTGCCCGTTTCATGGTTGGTCCGGTGGTCCTTGACCAGCCGGTAGGGCTGCAGAACGTAGGAGCGAATCTGGCTGCCCCAGGCGATTTCCTTTTTGTCGCCGTGGAGGTGCTGCTGCTCTTCCTGGCGGTTGGCCCGCTCCCGTTCATAAAGCTGGGCTTTCAGCATTTTCATGGCGGTGTCTTTGTTGCGGTGCTGGCTTCTTTCGCTCTGGCACTGCGCCACAATGCCGCTGGGCAGGTGGGTGATGCGAATGGCCGAACTGGTTTTGTTGACGTGCTGGCCGCCGGCGCCGCTGGCCCGGTAGGTGTCGATGCGCAGATCCTTGTCATTAATCTCCACTTCGATGTTGTCATCTAGTTCCGGGAAAATAAATACCGAGGCAAAGGAGGTGTGGCGGCGCCCGCCGGTGTCGAAGGGGGAGATTCGGACCAGCCGGTGAATCCCCATCTCGGAGCGGAGGAAGCCGTAGGCCCAGCGCCCCTTCACCATGACGGTAACGCTTTTGGTGCCCGCTTCATCGCCGGGCAGGTGGTCGAGAATCTCGGTGGAAAAACCCTTTTTTTCGGCCCAGCGCAGGTACATGCGCAGCAGGATGTCGGTCCAGTCCTGGGCTTCGGTGCCGCCGGCGCCGGCGTGGATGGTTAAGATGGCGTTGCTGGTGTCATGTTCGCCGTTGAACATGCATTCCAACTCGAGGGCCGCCAAGCGCTTCTCGACATTTCCCAGCGCAACGGCCACCTCCTGTTCGGCTTCCTGGTCGTTTTCCGCCACTGCCAGTTCCAGCAACACCTCGCCGTCTTCAAAAGCGCTGATTAGTTGCTGCCAGTTGTCGATGGTGTCCTGCAGGTCGCTTTGCTCCTTTTGCACCACGGCGGCGGCTTCCGGATCGTTCCAGAAGTCCGGGGCGGCGCTGCGGTGCTCCAGTTCTTGAATGCGGAGTAACTTGTTGTCCAGGTCAAAGATGACTCCGCAGGGTTTGCAGGCGGCCTTGCAGGTTTTCGGCTTTCTCTTTCAGATCGGCGGCAATACTGATGCTCATGGTGTTCCTCGAGATATTCGGTAAAATTAAAAATTTAAGGATGCAATCCAGACCAAAAGCGGCGGTGCGGGGCGGTGCCCCGTAACCGCTTACTTACTTGCTTGCGTGATGGATCCGGTGATCCTTACAACAAGCTTAATCACGCCTTATAACATAAATATGCCGGCCTATGCCAGCGATAAGCAGCAGCAGGCAGAAGGGGCCAAACAGAAAACCGCCGGCGGTGAACAGGCTGTTCATCCTGGCGTTCGGACCAGGTACCGGCAGGGCGGCGTGGCGAGTGTCCGGCACGAAGAGTTCGGTGGCCTGATGCAGCCGTCCGTCCGGGGTGATCAGGACACTGATGCCGGTGTTGGCGGCCCGGGCCATGGAGCGGCGGTTCTCCACCGCCCGCAGGGTGGCCATGGAAAGATGCTGCCAGGGGGCGTTGCTGTCGCCGAACCAGGCGTCGTTGGTGATATTGACCAGCAGGTCGGCTCCTTTGGCGGTCATCTGCCGGGCCAGCCGGGGAAAAATCGCCTCAAAGCAGATCAGGGTGCCGATCCGGCGATCGTCGCAGCTCAGCAGAGTGGGTCCAGGGCCGGGGGTAAAATCGCCCAGAGTTTCCACCACCGGGGCAAAAAAAGGCAGCAGCCGGCGAAGGGGAATGTATTCCCCAAAGGGTACCAGATGCTGTTTGTGGTAGATTCCGGCCGGCTGCTCGGCGCCCGATGTCGGGCCGATCAGCAGGGCGCTGTTGTAATACTGCAACTGCCGGTCGGCGTCAAGCTCCCGGTGGGGGGCGCCGACCAGCAGGCAGTTGTCGTGGCGGGTGGTGAAATCGATAAGGTCATAAAACAGGGGATGTTCCAGGGGGTAGAAGGGCAGAGAGGTTTCCGGCCAGACGATGAGCGCCGGTGACCGGTCCGGCCCCGATGCTTCGTCGCCGGTGGCCACTGACTCGCTCAACTCCAGATAACGTTGGATGGTGGCGGCCCGCAGCTCCTGGTCCCATTTCTCTTCCTGGGGGATATTGCCTTGGACAACGGCCGTTTTGATCATCGGGGCGGCCGCCAGGATCTGGGGATACTGCTGCAGGCGGATGGCGCCGTACAGTGCTGTCGAGATCAGCAGCAGCAGGGCAAGGGCCAGTGACCAGCGGTCCGTTCGAAGGACAATGGCGGGCCGGGCGGTAGGCCACCGTTCCTCAGGCGACCCGGCAACCTGCTGCTTTAAGTGGCCTTTTACGACGGGGCTGATGAGCAGGGCCAGCAGGGTGCCGCTTAGCACGAGCAGGAAGGTGATGGCGTGGTGACCGCCCAGGTCGGCCACCTGGGTCAGCAGGGGCAGTTGGTACTGGCTGTAGCCCAGGTCCTGCCAGGGAAAACCGGTAAACAGGCGGGCGCGGAGCACGTCCAGCCCGACCCAGATCACCGGTGCGGCCCACAGCGCCCCCAAGCGCCCATGGTTTTTGCCCCAGTAGGTAAAATTAACCAGCAGGGCGGCAAAAAGGGCGAGGTAACAACTCATGTAAAGGGCCAGCAACCCCAGGGCCAGAGCCGCCACCAGTGAGTGGACGCCGCCGTAGACGCCCAGCACGATGGTGATCCAGTGCAGCAGGGGCAGGTGGTAAACCAGCCCGGCCAGCAGCCCCAGACCGGCGGCCCGCCGCCAGTCAAGTTTTTCTATCGCCAGCAGCAGCGGGGTCAGCGCCACCCAGGCCATCAGGGCATGACCGCCACTGCCGGGCGAGGAAAAAAAGAGCAGCAAGCCACTGAGTGCCGCCAGCATGATTCTAATCATTTTTTCTGGATTTTTACCGTTATTACTCGGCGTTTGTCGGCGGCAATCACTTCAAACACCAGGGAGTTGATGTTCAGGGTAACCCCGGGGGGCGGCACCTGGTCCAGGTGGTGGATAATCAGGCCACCCAGCGATTCATAGGGGCCTTCCGGTAGTTCTGTGCCGAAAAAATCTTCCACCTCTTCGATGTCCACCTTGGCGTCGGCCAGCACGGTATGCTGGTCCACCACCTTCCAGCGTCGGGTTGTGCGATCGTGCTCGTCGACGATCTCTCCGACGATCTCTTCGACGATGTCTTCCAGGGTGATCAGGCCCCTGACGCCGCCGAATTCGTCGTTGACCACGGCCATGTGGGTTTTCTGCTTCTGGAAGCGCTTCAGCAGTTTGATGACCTTGCTTTTTTCCTGCACAAATTCGGCGGGCTTGGCCAGCATCCCGGCGGTTGGCGGTTCGCTGCTTTCCAGGCAGTAGGGCAGCAGGTCTTTGGCGTGCAGGATGCCGATGATCTGGTCGGGGCTGTTCTGGTAAACCGGGATCCGGCTGAAGCCCCGGTCGATGATGAGCCGGAGCAGTTCCGCCAGCTGGGTGGCGGCTTCCACCATGACCATTTCGGCCCGCGGAGTCATAACCTCGTAGGCCTGGGTATCCTTGAGTTCCATGATGCCGGCGATCATTTCCCCCTCTTCGGGGGTGATCAGCCCCTGCTCTTCGCCTTCATCAAGGATTTCCTGGATTTCCTGTTCGATTTCTTCGGCGGTGTCGGGATTTTTGCTGATGCCGAGCAGATTCAGCAGGCGATGGAAGGTCGATTCCGTCGCCCTGGGCGAGGCCGGAGGCTCCGCCGGGGCGGGTTCTGGTGATGGGTCCATGATGGTGGTAAATATCTCCCGATGTATTATAATTGTTGCATGCAGCCGTTCAGCCGGCGCGTTTTTCGCCGGAATGACGTTCCGGATATCCTGTTGGGACGTTTTGAGATTCTGTCTTTGATAACTGACGCACCGTCCAGACAATAGTAACGGGGTGGGGTGCCGTCAATATTATTTTTGGCTGGTCGGCGGTTGAGGCCGGCCGACAGACGACCTTTTCCTCTTTTCTTTTGCGGTCAAATAGGTTAGATATGGCCGCGACCGAAGGGAAAAGGACGGTGGCCGGAACCCGTTGTTCCGCCTGCCCTTTTTCCTTTTCTTTTGCGTTGAGCATAAAGGGGTATAACTATCCAGCTCTTTCTGGCACGTAAGTGTTCAGCTGTGCCCCCAGGTTGCGGTAAGCCAAGTCGGCGTAGCGTACCATCAGGTACTCAAGCCGACCTGATCGCCGCGAGATAGGGTGCTGCTGGACAGTTACAAAGGGGTTAACATTGAAAGACAAGGTATTGATTGCCAACCGGGGTGAGATCGCGCTGCGGATTATGCGGGCCTGCCGGGACCTGGGGCTAGACTATGTGGTGGTATACACCGAGGCCGACGAGCAGTCCGAGCATGTGCAGCGCAATATCGACAGTGAGAGCAACCAACGCCGGGCCTGGCGGGTGGCCAGCTATACCGATCCCAACGATATCCTGGCGGTGGCCGATCACACCAAATGCACGGCCATTCATCCCGGGTACGGCTTTTTTTCCGAAGATTACCGTTTTGCCCGTCGGGTGACGGTGCGGGATCAGCCCCTGACCTTTATCGGTCCCAAATGGGAAGTGATCAAGGACCTTGGGGACAAGATCAACACCAAACGGGTGGCCAACCAGTTGGGGATTCCCACCATTCCCGGCACCGACGGCCCCATCTATAACGAAATCGATGCCGAGGAAATCTCCCGGCGCCTGCTGGAAGATCAGGCGGAAAGGGGGATCAGCCAGCCTTCGGTGCTGGTTAAGGCGGCCGCCGGCGGCGGCGGTATGGGTATTGAGGAAGTGCATGAGATCGAGCAGTTCCGCCGGGTTTATCGCCAGGTGCAGAACTACGCCAAACGCCAGTTCGGCGACCCCGGGGTGCTGATCGAGCAGTGTCTGCGTGATTACAATCACCTGGAGGTGCAACTGCTCTGCAGTCGGCACGGCGAGCGGGTCCATTTTGGCACCCGTAACTGCACTATTCAGAGTACCGGCCGGCAGAAAAGGCTGGAGGCCGCGCCCGGTTTCGACACCTCCTGTTTTCCATACGAGTTTGACGCCCCCGCAGTCCTGGATGAGATCGTTGAAAACTCACTGAAGCTGGCCTCTCATGTACGCTACGACAATGTCGGCACCTGGGAGTGGATCGTCAGCCGCAGCGGCCAGCCCTATCTGCTGGAAGTCAATACCAGGATCCAGGTGGAAAATGACGTCTCCGCCCGGATCAGCTACCTCAACGGCCAACACCCCAACCTGATCCGTGAGCAGATCCGGCTGGCCCTGGGCGATAAACTGGGTTACAGCCAGAGTGATATCGAATTTCGCGGCACCAGTATCGAGTTGCGGATTGTCGCCGAAGATCCCCAGCGCGGCTTTGCCCCCTGGATCGGGACCATTTCGCAGTTTTCCTTTCCCAGGCATGAATGGTCGGCGGTTTATACCCATGTTCCCACCGACCGGCCCTACGCGATTCCCAGTGATTACGACCCCAACCTGGCCCTGGCCCTGGTCTGGGGTGACTCCATGGCCGAGGCCAAGCAGCGGGCCCGGCGTTTCCTCGATGAGATGGTAATTGAAGGCCATAACTCCTCCGGGGCGCCGATCAATACCAACCTGCAATATCTGGCGGACAATATGGATCGCCTACTGACCTTCTAAAGGACGGTTACCCCCGATGGAAGACCTACGAAAACGCTTGCTCAAGGCCGAGGAACGGATCAGTTATCTCGGTTGGATCAAGGAAGGCTCGGAATGGGCCAACCTGCCCGCCCTGCAGGAAAAGCTGCAGGGGCTGCGGGATGCCTTTTATGAGCACAGCCATGAGCATCTGGCCGAAAAAATCGGTGCTCTGGAGGAATCTCTGACCTTTCTGGAGAGCCGCTGCGAAGAGTCCCTGAGCCCCATGGAGCGGGTGCGGATTGTTCGCAGTCCGCTACGCTTTTCCCTCAAGGATATGCTGGAAAACGTCTACGAGGAGTATACCGAGCTGGGCGGAGAAGAGGACGCCAATATCGACCCGGCGCTGGTGGCGGCGCGGGCCAGTATTGCCCGCCGGGTAAAAAACAAGGTGGTGATGCAGCAGGTCATGGTCATCGGCCATGAAAAGGGCCAAGGCGAGGAATACCGCCAGGGGGGCAGCACCAAGCCCTGGGGCAATGAAAAGGCCCTGCGTTACATGCGAGTGGCGGAAACCGAAGGGATTCCCATTCATTTTTATGTTTTCACCCCCGGCGCTTTTCCCGTCGAAGACTACCCCGGGGCCGGGCAGCAGATCGCCCGTAACCTTTACGCCATGGCCAAGCTCCGGGTGCCGATGATCGCGGTGACCTCGGAAGGCGGCTCCGGCGGGGCCGAGGCCGTGGGCATGGGCGATATCCGGTTGATGTTCTCCCATGGTTATTACTCGGTAATCTCCCCGGAAGGGGCCGCCGCCATTGAGGGCAAGATCCGGGAGGGGGTCAAGGTACCCAAGGATCTGCTGGAAAACTGCGCCGAACGCCTGGCCATTACCGCCGGCGACAACCTGCGCCATGGCACCATCGACCGGGTTATCCAGGAACCCCTGCTGGGGGCCCGGCGTGATGATTTTGCTTTCTTTCGCCGGGTCAAGGATGAGATGATCCGAGCCACCGACGAGGTGGTGCTGAAGACCAAAAGCCTGCGGGCTTTCCGGGCCTATGAATTGAAGATGGAAAAGGCCGGGGCCGATGATGACCTGCGGGGCTACGTTTCCTGGGAACTGGCCGACGATGAAATCGGCCGGCTAATCCTTTACCGCTCCCGCAAGTATCGCCAGATGGCGATCCAGGGGTATCGTGAGCATCTGTCCACCGGAGCGGCGATGTACCGCCGGCTTGGCCGGGGGCTGGCCAAATTTTACTATACCTTGCGTTATGATGTGCTGAAAAGCCGGCACAAGCAGGTTAAGAAGGTGATGGAGGATGTCTCCGGCGAGGGTTCGGTGCTGATCAAGCAGGTGTCCGCCCCCTTCACCGCCGCCTACGATTTCATTACCCGCAAGCCCGGCTCCCGGGTGGCCCGCAGTTCAGCCGGCTGGGGTTCCAGCAGCCCCGAACAGATCGAGTACGGCGAAATCTACACCTCGTCGCTGGCCAACGAGGACCGCACCGTGAGCTGTCCCAACGCCGATAAGCACGGCTGCAAGGATCTCTGGGTGCCGGATCTCTATGGCGAATTCTGCGGGGTCTGCGAAAACTGCGGCCATCATTTTCCCCTGGAATACCAGTGGTACATGAAGCATCTTTTTGAGCCGGATTCCATTCGGGAGTTCAACGCCGACCTGGCCTCGATCAATCCCCTGTCGTTTCCCGGCTTCGACAAGAAGCTGGAGGCGGCCCGCAAGAAAACCGGGCGCCCCTGTGCCATGATCACCTTTGACGCGCGGGTGATGGGGGTCGACATCGTGGTGGCCATGCTCTACAGCGACTTCCGTAACGGTACGGTGGGGGCGGCCGAGGGTGAGAAGTTTGTCCGGGCCTGCGAGATCGCCCGGATCAAACGGCGGCCGTTGCTTTCCTATGTGCACACCACCGGTGGGATCAGGATTCACGAGGGCACCCTGGGGGTGATTCAGATGCCCAAGTGCACCATGGCGGTGCGGGAGTATATCGACTCCGGCGGCCTCTACATCGTGGTTTACGACAACAACTCCTACGCCGGGCCGGTGGCCAGCTTCCTGGGCTGTTCGCCCTACCAGTTCGCCATCCGTTCCAGCCGGCTGGGCTTTGCCGGCCCCCGGGTGATCCGCGATACCACCGGCGAAGACGTACCGCCCGATTACCACAGCGCCCGCAGCGCTCTGAAGCGGGGACACATCCAGGGCATCTGGGACCGCCGGGATTTCCGGCGTAACCTGCATAAATCCCTGATGACCATGGGCGGCGGCAACCTCTATTACCGGTAAACGGGCAGCAGCACCGCATCTTGCGGCGAGCGGACCGACTTGCGTCCTGATGCACGCGGCACCGGTCCGCTTGCCGCCACCTGCGGCACTGCCGCCCCCGTTTACCCGGGCAAAATCATTTATCTATGGACGGTTTTGCCGGTTGTTCTCGATCATGCTGTTAAAGAAGGTTGGAGTCTCTTATGCAGGAACATGATATTGATTTTGATGCCATTTTAGGCCGTTACCGGGCCGACCCTTTTGCTTACCGGAAAGTCCGGACCGCTCATACCGGTCGTTTGCGCTGCAAGGTGCGGGAAGGTGACGAGGTAGTGGGGCCATCCGGAAAATTTCGCCATATTCCCGGCACTCTGCTCTACGAGCTGGAGCGGGAGCGCAATCTTAAACGGATTACCTCTTTTATCAACGGGCAGGTTGCCATGGTGCGCAGCGATCTGGAGGGCAGTTTCGTCGAGGCCGGCGAACATGTGCTGACCATTCGGCATCCCCTGAAGAAAAGGGAGATTGTGGAAGATATCCTGCGTCAGGTGCTGACCCCCTACACGGCGCCAGAGAGGGCCAAATATTTCTTTTCTCTCGATTTGCAGTCCAGCATCGACAAGTATGGTCAGCGCTCGGTGAGTATCAAGCCGGGGGATGAAATCCTGACCATGTCCCTGATGAAACGTGATACGCCGGTATATTACGATGGTGAGCCGGGAATCATTCACTCGGTTTATTTTAAGCCCGGGGTCAGCGTTGATCAGGGGGAACCCCTGTTCGGGATTTGTCCCAAGGATCGTTTGCCCTTGATCGAAAAGATCATTACCCGCGTAAAAGCTGAATGGGAATAGTTACCTGCTGAATTGAGCTGGATAGTTACTAAGTTATTAGCGTTCCATGTGGAAGGGCTGGTTGCGGTGGGAGAGTTCGACGCCGTCGGGGGTGATTTTTTCCAGTTTCAGATCGTCGGGCAGGCGGTCTCCTTCCTGGTACTGGCGGCCGCCGATCATGATAAAGCGCCGGGACGGGTTTTCCGAATAGACATGGACCTCAAGGATGGGGGGGGTAATCTGCTGCCGGACTGTGGTCGGCAACTCGCTGAACTTTGGCACCGATGGCCCCGATGGCACCGGAGGCGCTGACTCCACCGGGGTGGCCATGGGGGCTGCGGTGGGTGGGCTGATTACAGGCGGCTTTGTCGTAGCCTTTGGCTCCACCGGCAGGGCCGGCGTTTCTGCCGTGGGGATGGTTGTCGCCGGTGCTGGTTGGAGTTCGGCGGGGGCCGGGGCGGTTGCTTCCTGGCTCCAGCGGCTTAAAAAACCGGGAGTGGGCTGACCGATTATCAGATAGCCCAGCAGCCCGAGCAGCAGTGCGGCGTTGAGTAAGAGGACCGGCAACAGGCGGGAGCGGGTTGACCGCCGGGCGGTACTGGGCAGGCTTTCCTGCGCGGTTTCCAGGCGGGGAACGGTGCCCAGGTCGCGCTCCCGTTGGGATTTTTTCAGGGCTTCAAGAATATAGGACATAACTTTTTCCTGTCGTGGGACTTTTTGTTCGCCTGCTCTTGGTTGAACCCTGAGATCAGTGACTGCCGGATGATTGATCGCGGCGGGTCGCGGGGGCCGGCGGCGGCAACTCAGCCAGTGAGCGGTGCAGTTGCCGCAGGGTTTGCGGGCCGACCATGCCGTCGGCCTGCAGGTCGTGGGCGGCCTGGAAATCGCTCACCAGGCGGGTCAATCCGGCATCGAAATAATCGGCTTCGCTCTCGGTGGCCGCCTGGGCCGCCACCGTTTCCGCGTCCGTATCATAGCCGGGCAGTTCGGCGGCCAGCCAGGTTAACAGCAAGCGTAGCTGCCGTACCTCCGGCCCCCGGTCGCCTTCCTGCAGCAGCTCGGTGGGCATCAGCGGCGGCCAGAGAAGATCCTCGGCGATGGTTACCGCTTCCTCCGGCCGTTCGGTGGTGACCACCGGCGGCGTTGACGGCAGGGAGCGGTAAGCCAGCAGGCCGGCGGGGAGCAGGGCCAGAAGCAACAGGGCGGCCAGCAGCAGCCGTCTCAGGCCCGGTGCGGTCAGGGAGCGCCGCCAGCGCTGGGGCAGGTTGTCCTCGTTTTGGATCTCCCGGGCGGCCCGGCGCAGAATGGCGGCATCGACTTCATTGCGCTCTTCAACATAAGCCCCCAGCAGGGCCCGGTCGCAGATGACGTTGATCAGCCGCGGGATACCGCCGCTCAGTCGGGCCAGGGCCTTCAGCGCACCACGGGTAAAGAGCGGCCGGCTGACCCCGGCCACCCGCAGCCGGTGCCGCACATAAGCCACGGTTTCTTCCAGGTTCAAAGGATTCAAATGATAGCGGGCGGTGATCCGTTGGGCCAGTTGGCGCAACTCCGGCCGGGCCAGTATTTCCCGCAACTCCGGCTGACCCAGCAGGGTGATTTCCAACAACTTGCTTTCAGATGTCTCCAGGTTGGTCAGCAGGCGTACCTGCTCCAGGACCTCCGGGCTGAGGTTCTGGGCCTCGTCGATGACCAGCACCGTCCGCCGGCCGGTGGCATGGCTCTGCAAGAGATGGTCGTTGAGGGCCCCGACCAGGGTCCGGAGGCTGGTACAGCCGGGCGGGTAGCTGATCTGCAACTCGTCGCAGACGGCGGCCACCAGCTCCACCGCATCCAGGCGGGGGTTGAGGATCAGGGCCAGGTCCACCTGGGGGGGGAGTTGCTCCAGCAGGCTGCGGCACAGCGTGGTTTTGCCGGTGCCCACCTCGCCGGTCAGCAGGACAAAACCGCCGCCTTCGCTCACCCCGTACAGCAGATGGGCCAAGGCCTCGCGATGCCGAGCGCTGAGGTACAAAAAGCGTGGATCGGGGGTGATGGAAAATGGCTTGTAGTTTAAACCGAAGTGATTTTTGTACATAATGGCAGCGTACTGGTTACCTTGAACAGCCTGTTTCGTCAAGATTTTATTGGTTTGCTTGCATGGGTCCGTCAAAGCCGCGCCTGGACGGTGGCGGCAAAAAAGGAAGATAAGCTCGCAAATACATGCCAAATGTGTTGGTCGTTAACGCGAAAACAGGCATCTACAAAGAGGGCCCAGTCGGCGGCGCGGCTTTTTGCAACACCGACAAGGAAAAGAACGTGATCAACAGTGCAAAAGTTTCCCCGGATGTTGCACCCGTGCCGGCACCGTCGCTGGTGGCGCGGGTGCAGCGCTTGAGTGCCGAAGAACGGCGGTGCCGGACGGCTTTTACCCGGGAGGCGATCACCGAGATTATGGCTTACGGCGCGATGGTGGGTTCCGCCGTCGAGCTTTTCCAGCGCCGGGAGCGGTGTATGGATTATGCCCGGGCCCTGATTCGCGACTATGAAACGGCGGGGCACTCCTTTCCCAGCGGCCAGGTCTTTATCGCCCGGGAATTGGCTGCCGGCAAGGGTCGCTTTGCCCGTAGCTGGCACGCCCCGGCCGGCGGGCTGTGGCTGACCCTGGTTTTGGTCAACACCCTGCTGCCCCAGCATGGACGCTTTTATTCCCTGGCGGTGGGGGTGGCCTGCGCCGAGACCCTGCGCTCGTTTGGGGTGCCGGCCAGCATCAAGTGGGTCAACGATATCCTGCTCAACAACCGTAAACTGGCCGGCACCCTGATTGAAACCGACCGGGGTTTGCACGGGGCGGAGGAGTACGTGCTGATCGGCATCGGCATCAACGTCAATAACGACCGTTTTCCGTCGGAACTGCTCGGCCTGGCAGGGTCGATGAAGGAGGTGCTGGGCCGGGAGACGCCGGTGGAGGAGGTGGCGGCCCGGCTGCTCTGTAAACTGCGCTGGAACCTCGGCCTGCTGCATTACGTCGAGGCCCGGCAATTGGCGGCGGAGGGCGATACCGGCGAGCCGCCGGAGAAGCACCCGCTGCTGGAGTCCTGGCGGCAACTCAGCGACACCATCGGCCGCCGGGTGATGTTCGGCTTTGATATCCAGCGCCAGCCCCAGTACGAAGCGGTGGTGGAAGATATCGAGCCCTCCGGCGGCCTGGTGTTGCGCCACCTGGCCGATGGAGCCATAATTATCGAACATGCCGGCGAGATCATCTACCTGGACTGATGGAACCGGTCAGCGTCATCATCCCCACTTATAACCGGGCCGACTTCCTGGTCGGCGCCATCGCCTCGGTGCTGGCCCAAAGCTACCCTCGCTTTGAACTGCTGGTGGTGGACGACGGCTCCACCGACCAGACCGCCCGGGTGGTGGCGGCTTGGCAGCGGCGGCTGGCGGTGGAGATCGACGGACAGGTCGATCTTGAACTGGAGCCTGCCCCTGGTGTGGCGCTGGCCGGGTTGGCCCTGGCGCCGGGCAACCGCCCACGCTTACAATATCTATATCAGGAAAATCGTGGCCCGGCGGCGGCCCGTAACCTGGGCATCAAAGAGGCCCGCTACGATCTACTGGCCTTTCTCGACTCCGACGACCGCTATCTCCCCGGTAAACTCTCCGCCCAGGCCGGGGCCATGGCCGCGCAACCGGAAAATCCACTCTCCCACACCGAAGAGATCTGGTGGCGTAACGGCCAGCGGCTGAACCAGAAAAAACGCCACCGCAAGCAAGGCGGCGACGTCTTCGCCCGCAGTCTGGAGCTGTGCGTCATCGGCATGTCCACCGTCATGGCCCGCCGCCGGTTGTTCAGCGAACTCGGCAGTTTCGACGAAACCCTGCCCTGCTGCGAGGACTACGACCTCTGGCTGCGCCTTACCGCCCACCATCCGGTCCTTTTTATCGACCAGCCCCTCACCGAGAAACACGGCGGCCGCCCGGACCAGGTTTCCGCACAATACCGGGTGGGCATGGATCGCTTCCGAATCAGCGCCATCACCAAGCTCCTGCAAAGCGGCGCCTTAAACCGCGAACAAACCGAGCTGGCCAAACGTGAATTACGAAAAAAATGCCAAATCTACGGCCAGGGCTGCCTGAAGCACGGCCGGACGGAGGAAGGCGCCCGTTACCTGGCCCTTGCGGACCGGAGTTAGTATTGACAGGTTAATTTTATTATCGCCATAACGTAACTGTCTCAACTTTCTGACTTCTGCAAAATTATGCATTAATACGCTGAAACATCGAACTTTTTAATAGAAATGCCCCTTGCTTTCCAATCCACTCGTCCTATTCATCCGGATTTAAGAACTGTTAGAGTCCGGTATTCGGGAACCGGAACCCCTTTTTTAGCTTATCTTTTTTACAAGCAAAACTCTCTGAACATTTTTTCCATCTTATTTCAACTGGATAATTGAAGAGGATAAGCCACTGGCACATACTTTGCGTATGTCCACTGGCACATGCTTTGCGTATGTCCAGATCTCAATTTTCTGACTTGTGCAAAAATATGCATTAATGCGCTGAAACAGCGAGTTTTTTAATAGAAAAGCCCTTTGTTCATGTCTTGCACAGTGGTGGGTACAGTAGTAACGGCGGGTACATTGGCCGGAACACGACCGTCGGCCTGGGAATTGGGACAAGGCAGAGCGGGTAAACAATATCAGGGGAGGAGCGGAGCTCATGGCGCGGAGTTTGCAGTCAACCAACCAAGTAAATCTTCAATCTGAAAATAAATTTTTCATTCAATCCCTCGCGGCCCACCGGCGGGCCGCTTCAGCAGGTGGTTTGTCGCAGTCCAAACCGCCCGGGCGTCTGCTGCCGTTCGGCCTGTTTTTGGCAGCGGTGTTACTGATGGTGCTGCTGGCCGGTTGCAGCAGCGGTAGTTCTTCCAATAAGTCTTCTAAGTCTTCCACGAAAGAATCAGAAAGTTACACCGTTACTTTTGTGGGTCATGATGGCACGGTACTGAAGGAGGAGGCCGTGTCCCACGGAGAAGACGCCACCGCTCCGGCCGACCCGGAACGCGCTGGTTACACCTTCACCGGCTGGAATCCGGCCTACACCAACATCGTCGGCGACCTGACGGTCACCGCGCAGTACACCATCAACACCTACACCGTCACTCCCGAGGCCGGTGCGGGCGGCGGCATCAGCCCGGCCACCGCCCAGAGCGTCAACCATGGCGCCACCACCAGCTTTACCGTTAACCCCGATGAAGGCTACGCCATCGACCAGGTCAGCGGCTGCGGCGGTAGCTTGAGTAACAACACCTACACCACCGGGGCGATCACCGCCGCCTGCACGGTCAGCGCCACCTTTGTTGTTGAGCTGGCCCCGCTGGCCCCGCTGGTCCTGAGCGCCGAGGCTGGCGACGGCCAGGTCACCCTGAGCTGGAACGAGATCGGAGCCGACCGCTACGACCTCATCTACGCCACCGACCCCGACTTCGACCCCGCCAACTACTCAGCCTATGGCGGAACCATGGTGGTTGATGCTACCACCCCCCATGTCGAAGTTGAACTGACCAACGGCACCACCTACTATTTCGTGGTGGAGGCTCACAAAGACGGCCAGGCCGTCGCCCTTTCGGCCAAGGTGACCGCTACTCCTGCAGTTCCGTTGGCCGTGGTTCAGAGTCCGCTCAACGACACCGGGATCACCGCCTGCGGTAATTACGCTTCTGACCCGCCAGGCACCGGCGACAACCACAGCAACAGCCTGGTTTGCGAGGATGTGGGGGCCACTACCACGGTTGCCGGCGAAGATGAGCATGGCAACCCGGTGCCGGCGGGCCAGGATGTCCATTTCGGCCGCGATGCCGCGACCTTGCCTGGCGGACCGGGCCTGGTCAAGATCGGCGCCGGAGTAGCCGGTTTTGATTTCACTAAGCTGGGGGCCGACGGCCAGCCCCTGGCGGAGCAGGATACGGCTTGGAATGCCGGCGGCAGCGAGGATGACGGCAGCCAGTGGTCCTGTGTGCAGGACAACCGTACCGGCCTGATCTGGGAGGTGAAGGTGGATGATGATTCCCACCTGCGCCACCTGGGCCATACCTACTCCTGGTACAATGAAGAAAATGCCACCAATGGCGGCAATGCCGGCACCCAGAACGGCGGCACGTGCAGCGGCAGCGAGTGCGATACCCAGGCCTTTGTCCAGGATGTCAATGCCGCCGGGCTTTGCGGGGCTAATGACTGGCGACTGCCCACGGTCCAGGAACTGCTGAGTGTTGTCGATAACGGCCGAACCAGTACGGCCATTGATCTCGATTATTTTCCCAACACCTCATCGGACCAATTTTGGTCGTCGTCGCCCTACGCCGGCCATGTCAACCCCGCCTGGCTCGTCTCCTTTAGCGGTGGCCGTGTCTACTACGACGGCAAGGGCAGCGGCAACCGGGTTCGTTTGGTTCGCGCGGGACAGTGATTTTGGCCGCGCAGCGGCTTGGGAACATTGATCGGGAAGATTATGCGGCACTTGAACTATCTCCCCATCTGGCGGGATGCCAACCTGCTGATGCTGGAACTGGAACAGGCGGTGCGGGGTTTTTCTCGCTACCATAAATATACGGTGGGCAGCGAAATAAGGGCTACGGCAGCGATCCTGCCTGTACGAGTAGAACCTCCTGGATCATTTCGTTGCCACAAGGGATGCCCTGCAAGCCCAAACCTGGCAGCCTTCGCCACCCGTTGTTTTTACCGTCGAGAAACCCAAGGCCAGCGAGGGCTATGACGTTGGATTTGTGAGCTGGCTGGTACCCGGCCACCGTCTTTTCCGTGGCCGACCAGGACGACCGGGAATTTTCGGCAGTTGCCGATTTCGTAACCAATTGAGGAGGAAACCGATGAAACAAGGAATATATTTGCTGTCCCTGACCATGGTCCTGGTGGTTTTAACGGCGCCGGCGGCCCTGGCGGAAGTAACCTGCGGCAACGAGAACAGCGCGGTGACCGCCACTACTCCGACCACGGATTTCAGCGTCAACGGCGACGGCACCGTGACCCATAACCCTACCGGCCTGATCTGGATGCGTTGCAGTCTGGGACAGAGCTGGGACGTCAGCACCAGCACCTGCACCGGCGCCGACTCCACCTATACCTGGCAACAGGCCCTGGCGGCCGCCCAGACTATTAACGGCAACGGCGGTTATGCCGGGCACAACGACTGGCGCCTGCCCAATAAGAACGAGTTGGAGTCCATTGTAGAGAGGCGCTGCTGGTCGCCGGCCATCAACGCCGCAATTTTCCCTGGCACCCCATCGGACAGGTTTTGGTCGTCTTCGCCCTTCGCCTACAATGCCGAATACGCCTGGCGGGTCCTCTTCGACTACGGCTACGTCAACGGCAGCTACAAGCAGAACGGCAGCCGGGTTCGGTTGGTTCGCGCGGGACAGTGATTTTGGCCGGCGGTTGGGCGGGGTTGGGAAATGCGTGACCGAAGTTCTGTCCACAGAATATCCGCCAGTTTCTCCGCATCGGTCGGTTCATTCCATCTGAGTTTCATCAAGAATCCTATCCGGTTCTTCGTTGCTCAGACCCGGCTCTGATCCACATCGCTCAGCCCCGCTTGGACGGCCTGGATAAATCGGGCCTGTTCGGAAAGCCGGTCGAATTCAGCCGGGGTGATCAGCACCCCGGCTGCCTTACCATTCTGCGTAATAATGATTGTCCGTTGCTAACTTTGCATCTGCCGCGGCATTTTTGATGCCTGGTTTTTATAGTCAGACAGGGAGACAATGTTTTCATGCAACATGAATGGATTTCATGCCCGAATCAGCTTTCCCCGGCGGCCTTAAGCCGTTGTTTGGCGTGAATGGTCCATAAAACGCCGGGTACCAGGAAGAGCAGGGCCAGTACCATGGTGACATCGCGGGGGTCGACACCCCGGTCCAGGGCGGCGCCGGTGAGGTAGGTGGAAATACTCAGGATCATGGTCACCAGGGCCATTTCGGTGGCAAACACTCGGCCCCGATACTGGTCCTCCACCGCCTTCTGCAGCAGGGTGGTGCTGAAAACCCACTGCACCGAGCCGCCGATATGCCCCAGCAGCACGAACAGCGCCGCCCAGGCCAGGGTGGGCGAGAGGCTGAAGGCGATATATGACAGGCAACCCATGAAGAAGGCCAGGCCGATGGAGCGGTACATGTCCCGGTTGCGCTCCCCCAGCAGCCGCCAGGCCAAAATAGGCCCGATGGCCGCACCTATCCCCCGCATGCTGTACAAAATGCCGCTGCCGCCGCCCTGGCCGCCGGTCTGAAACACCTGTTCCCCGAAAATGGCCAGCATCACCAGCAGCCCGCCGGAGATCGCCCAGCCGCATTTCACCATCAGCAGCGCGGCCACCTGGCGATGTCCGGCCAGATAACGAATGCCGGCGGTAAGGTCGTTGAGGCCGGTAAAGTCCCGCCAGGTGTTTTTGCCTGTTTTTTTGCGGGCTACATGGGGTAGCACCACGCTGGCCAGCAGGGCGGCGGAGACGGCGAAGGTCAGGGCGTCCAGCACGATGGCGGTCTGCCAGCCCCAGGCAGCGGTGACCAACCCGCCCAGAGCGGCGCCGGCGGCCAGCATCACCGACCAGGTGGCGCCGGAGAGGGCGTTGGCCAGGTGCAGCTCTTCGGGCCGGCAGACGTTGGGCACCGAGGCCCGCCGGGCCGGGTCGTAAAAGGACCACAGGGTTTCCTGGATCAGGGCCAGCACGAACACCAGCCAGATCAACTCGGCATCGCGGACCAGCAGAAAACCCAGCACCACGAAGATGCGTCCCACATCACAGAAGATCATGATCGCCTTGCGGGAGAAACGATCGGCCACCACCCCGGCCGCCGGGGCCAGGATGGCGGTGGGCAGGTACTTGGCAATCAAGAACCAGCTTACCGCCGCGCCGCTGCCCACCATTTCATTGAGCAGCACAAAAACGGCGATATAGTTGAACCAGTTGCCCATCTGGCTGACCACCCCGGCCAGCCAGAAGCGCAGGTAATTCTTGTTGCCCTTAAACAGGATGACGTAAGAACGCCACTGACCGGCGGGCAGATGGGGGCGGTATGCGGCAGGGCCGTTTCGGGCGGCGCTATTGGCGGTTGGTTCGGGAGCAGGCATCGCGCCAAAATGGGATTTTTCCCCGTTGCTGTCAAGGACAAAAGCCGCTGCCCGTTCCGGCACGTAACTATTCAGCAGTGCCCCAGGTTGCGGTAAGCCAGGTCGGCGTAGCGTACATCAGGTACTCAAGCCGACCTGATCGCCGCAAGATGGGGTGCTGCTGTATAGTTACGAGTTTTTGTTTGACCGGGCCGGGCAACTTGCTTAAGGTGTGGGGCGGTGGGGCTGGTGTCCCGTTAATCTCAGGCCTGGCGGCCAACGTCGGGCATAACCTAACAAAGCAGCCAAAGGAGCAAGTAGCGAGATGAGCAGACCACTGGGCATTACGGTAAGCCGTCATATCATGGACAGTCAGCGCCTTCACCCCGAGGCCACCGGTGATCTTACCGGCTTGCTCAACGAGTTGATTGTTGCCGCCAAGACCATCTCGGCGGAGGTCAACATGGCGGGACTGGCCGATATTCTGGGGATGAGCGGCAAAACCAACATCCAGGGTGAGCATGTGCAGAAGCTGGATGAATTCTCCAACAACACCATCAAGCGGCGCATGGCCCGCTGCGGTTACCTTTGTGCCATGACCTCGGAAGAGGAGGCCGACATCATCCCGGTGGCGGAAGGTTATGAGGGTAAATACACCCTGGCCTTCGACCCCCTGGACGGCTCCTCCAACATCGACGTCAACGTCAGTATCGGCACCATCTTTTCCATTCACCGCCGTCGCTCTCCGGACGGCGGCCCCGGCGAGGAGGCCGATCTGCTGCAGCCGGGCCGTGACCAGGTGGCCGCCGGCTACATCATCTACGGCTCCAGCACCATGCTGGTCTTCACCACCGGCGACGGTGTGCACGGCTTTACCCTGGACCCCAGTGTCGGCGAGTTCTACCTCTCCCACCCGGATATCCGTATTCCCGAGAAGAGCAAGTACTTCAGTGTCAATGAGGGCAACTGGAACTACTGGCAGGAGCCGGTGCGCCGTTATCTGGAATATCTTAAGGAAGAGGACAAGGCCACGGGGCGGCCCTACAGCGCCCGATACATCGGCTCCATGGTGGCGGATTTTCACCGCAACCTGATCGCCGGTGGTGTCTTTCTCTACCCCCGGGATGGCAAGGATTCCACCAAAACTTACGGCAAGCTGCGGCTACTGTACGAGGCCGCACCTCTGGCCATGGTGGTGGAACAGGCCGGCGGCAAGGCGGTAACCGATGACGGCCGCAGAATTCTCGATATCGTTCCCGATGACCTGCACCAGCGCGTGCCGGTGGTGATCGGCAGCAGCAAGGATGTTGATACCTTTCTGGATTTTACAAACGGCAAAAAATGATGAGGTCGCAAAAAGTCCATGGACGGACTTTTTGCGACCTCATCAAAAATGACTGCTTGGTAAAAAACGGCGCCGACTGGAAATCGTTTGAAACGATTTGTGTTCGTAAGTCAGCCCGTATTGCGAGGTGGGGCCATCAGAGTTGCGTCAGTAGTTTCTCCAGCGCCGCCGGCCCGGGTGCGTCATAGATCGCCTGGCGCATCGCCGCCGCCGCCGGCACCTCTTTGAAATAGCGGCCGATCTGGTTATTGATGCGGGCCGGATGATGGTAGGGGTGATATTGCAACAAAAGCGTCAGATGGCGCCGGGCGGCGGCCAGCCGCTGTGGCAGGGCTGGGGAAGCGGGAGAATCCGGGGTAAAAACCCAAGGGGCGCCGATGGCCCCGCGCCCGACCATGACCCCGTCGCAGTCGGTATTGGCCATCATGGCCAAAGCTTCCCGGTGGGTAGTAACATCGCCGTTGCCGATCACCGGTACCTTGACCGCCTGCTTGACCGCCGCGATCACCCGCTGGTCGGCCCGGCCGGAGAAGCCGTCGCTCCAGGTGCGGGCGTGCACGGCCACCGCCGCCGCCCCGCAATCCTCACAGCGCCGGGCAAACTCCGGGGCGGTGATGCTTTGATGATTCCAGCCGGAACGGAACTTTACCGTCACCGGCAGGTCGGTGGCCCGGACCACCGCCGTAACGATGGCCGCCGCCAGTTCGGGGGCACGCATCAGGGCGGCCCCGGCGCCCTTTTTCACCACCTTCTTCACCGGGCAGCCCATGTTAAGGTCAATGCCGTCAATGGGCAGCTGGCTCAAAATCGCCGCCGCTTCCCCCATCACCTCCGGCTCGGCCCCGAAAAGCTGCATGATCACCGGCCGTTCGGCCGGCACCGTGGCCAACAGTTCCAGGGTGCTTTGCTGCTGGCGGACCAGCCCGTGGCAACTGATCATCTCCGAATAACAAAGCCCGGCCCCATACTCCCGGCAGAGCAGGCGAAAGGCCAGGTCGGAAAACCCGGCCAGGGGCGCGGCGATCAAAGGGGAAGAGAGGGCCAGAGAGCCGATTTGTAAAATAGGTTTATGCACCGGCGGCGGCAATCACCTTATCCACGGTGAAGCCGAACAACTCAAACAACTCCCCGGCCGGCGCCGATTCACCAAACCGATCCAGGCCGATCACCTGCCCCTTGCGGCCCACATACTTGTACCAGCCGGCGGTGCTGCCGGCCTCGATGGCGATCCGCTTGTCCACCGCGTCGGGCAGTACCTGCTGGCGATAGGCCTCATCCTGGGCCTCGAAGACCTCCACGCAGGGCAGGGAAACCACCCGGGTGGGGCGGCCCTGCCGGTTCAACTGCTCGGCGGCGGCCACTGCCAGCTCAACTT
This sequence comes from Desulfurivibrio dismutans, assembly GCF_029210385.1. Lineage (GTDB taxonomy): Bacteria > Desulfobacterota > Desulfobulbia > Desulfobulbales > Desulfurivibrionaceae > Desulfurivibrio > Desulfurivibrio dismutans. The sequence goes on from NZ_JARGDQ010000004.1 coordinate 321,935, forward strand.
CCGAGCCGGTGGCCAGCAGGATCAACTCCGGGGTGCCGTCGCAGTCGCGCAGCACATAACCGCCCCGGGCAATGGCAGCGCTCTGGGCGGCGTCACGTTGCTGGTGGGGCAGCCCCTGGCGGGAGAGCAGCAGGGCGCTGGGGCCGTCGGTTCTTTCCACCGCCTGCCGCCAGGCCACCGCCGTTTCCACCGCGTCGGCCGGTCGCCAGACGTTGAGGTTGGGGATCAGCCGCAGGGAGGCGGCATGCTCGACGGGCTGGTGGGTGGGGCCGTCCTCGCCCAAGCCGATGGAGTCGTGGGTCAGCACGAAAATCGCCCGCTGTTTCATCAGGGAGGCCATGCGGATGGCGTTGCGGGCATAGTCGGCAAAGACCAGGAAGGTGGCGGTGTAGGGGATAAAACCGCCGTGCAGGGCCAAACCGTTGCCGATGGCCACCATGGCGAATTCCCGCACCCCGAAGTAGATGTAGTTGCCGGCGGGGTCCTTTTTAATGTCCTTGCTGCCGCTCCAGATGGTGAGGTTGGAACCGGCCAGGTCGGCGGAGCCGCCGATCAGCTCCGGCAGCAGCGGCCCGTAGCCTTCAAGGGCCAGTTGCGAGGCCTTGCGGCTGGCCACTTTGGCGGCCTTGGCTTCACTTTCGGCGACAAAGGCGTCAGCCTTGGCCGCCCAGTCGGCGGGTAACTCGCCGGCCAGTCGGCGTTTGAATTCCGCCGCCGCTTCGGGGTGGACCTGCTCGTAAGCGGCCATCTTTTCCTGCCAGGCGGCTTCCGCTTGCCCGCCGCGCTCACGGGCGTCCCAGCCGGCGTAAATATCGGCGGGAACTTCAAAGGAGGGATGGGGCCAGTCCATTTCGGCTCGGGTCAGGGCGATTTCTTCTTCCCCCAGCGGCGCGCCGTGGCAGGTTTCCTTGCCCTGCTTGTTGGGGGAGCAGCAGCCGATGATGGTCTTGCAGCAGATCAGGGTGGGTTTTTCCTGTTCGGCCCGCGCTTCGTTGATGGCCGCCTTGACCGCTTCGGGGTCGTGGCCGTCCACATCGGCGATCACCTTCCAGCCGTAGGCGGTAAAGCGGCCCGGGATATCCTCGGTGAACCAGCCTTCCACCTCGCCGTCAATGGAAATACCGTTGTCGTCGTAAATGGCGATCAGCTTGTTAAGGCCCAGGGTGCCGGCTAAAGAACAGGCCTCATGGGAAATGCCTTCCATCATGCAGCCGTCACCCAGGAAGGTGTAGGTGTGGTGGTCAACAATCTCGTGGCCGGGCCGGTTGAACTGGGCGGCCAGGGTCCGCTCGGCGATGGCCATGCCCACGGCGTTGGTGATCCCCTGGCCCAGCGGCCCGGAGGTGGTCTCCACCCCCGGAGTGTAGCCGTATTCGGGGTGGCCGGGGGTTTTGGCGTGGAGCTGGCGGAAGTTTTTGATGTCCTCGATGCCCAGGTCATAGCCGCTTAAATGGAGCACCGAATAAAGCAGCATGGAGCCGTGGCCGTTGGAGAAGACAAAACGGTCGCGGTCCGGCCAGCTCGGGTTGGCGGGGTTGTGTTTCAAAAAATCGTTCCACAGTACTTCGGCGATATCAGCCATGCCCATGGGGGCGCCGGGGTGACCGGAGTTGGCTTTCTGGACGGCGTCCATGCTCAGGGCGCGGACCGCGTTGGCGAGTTGGCGGCGGGTGGGGGCCATTTTCTCCTCCTGCTTATGTTGCTTTTGTTAACCTTGCACCAGGCCCAATAGCCTGCTGAAGTTTACCGTTGTTGCTGGTTGCGGGTCAAAGTGCGTAAAACGCGTAAATAAACCTGTTCGGCCAGGCTGTCCACCAGTCGGTGCAGGGCCTGGCGCTTGTTGGCGTCGTTCTGGCTGATACTGTCGCTAAGATTGTAAGTTTCTTCCAGGCTGATATCCTGGTTTTGCCAGACGATGCGGTCGCTTTCCCGCTCGGTAAGGGTGGCGGTGGCATTCATGATGGCGGTAAGGGACCGGGCGGCACTGGTGGTGTCGTAGGAAAAACCGGGATAACGCACCGAGTTGATCCGGCCGTTTAAAACATAATCCGCCTCCTCCTCGTCGGCCACCAGTATGATCCGGCCCGACTGGGCCAGCCAGTCACTCATGGCGTTATGGGCTTGGACCTCCAGGGCCAATTCACTGGTGGCGTTCCGCCACATGGGCGCATATATCCGGGCCGGTGGCACATCCCGCATCTCCGGCATCACGTTGGGGTTGTGATAGCCGCAGGCAGTCAGGCCGAGCAGCAGCGCCAGGCTGCAGGTTAAGGCGGTCAGCTTAAAAAAAATCATCAGATCACGATATTGACCAATTTGTCCGGCACCACGATGATCTTGCGGATCGGGACGTTGCCGACGAAGCTTTGGACCTTTTCATCGGCCAGGGCCAGTTCCTTGAGTTGCTCTTCCGGCAGCCCCGGCGCCACCTGCAGTCGGCCGCGGACCTTGCCCTTGACCTGGACCACCACGGTGATTTCCTCTTCCTTGGCCGCTTCCGGGTCAAACTCGGGCCAGCCCTGGTTGTCCAGCGATTCGGCATGCCCCAGCCCTTCCCACAGCTCGGCGCAGAGGTGCGGCACCATGGGGAAGAGCAGGGTGAGCATGGTCTGTACCGCCCGGCGGGTTACCGCCGGGGCCGGTTTGCTGTTCGCCTCGGCGGCGTTGAGGGAAAAGAGGGTGTTGCTCAGTTCCATCACCGCGCTGATGGCGGTGTTGAACTGAAAGGAGTTATCGATATCCTGGCCCACCTTGCGGATGGTCTGGTGGGTCTTGCGGTGCAGAGCGCGGTCGGCCTCGTTGAGCTCGGCCGGCAGTTCCTCGCCGGCAGCACGCAGCAACTCCCGGTTGTCCAGCACGAAACGGTGAATCCGGCTCAAGAAGCGAAAGGCTCCCTCCACCCCCTGGTGGTTCCACTCCAGGTCCCGCTCCGGCGGGGCGGCAAAGAGGCTGAAGAGGCGCACCGTGTCGGCCCCGTACTGTTCGATCAGTTCATTGGGGTCCACCACGTTGCCCTTGGACTTGCTCATCTTGGAGCCGTCCTTGATCACCATCCCCTGGGTGAGCAGGTTGGTGAAGGGCTCGTCGATTGCAAGATACCCCATGTCCCCCAGCACCTTGGTGAAAAAGCGGGAGTAGAGCAGGTGTAAAATGGCGTGTTCCACCCCGCCGATGTACTGGTCCACCGGCAGCCAGTAGTCGGCGGCGGGTTTATCCAGCGGCGCCTCGTGGCTGTCCGGGCAGGTGTAGCGGGCAAAGTACCAGGAGGACTCCATGAAGGTGTCCATGGTGTCGGTTTCCCGCCGGGCCGCACTGCCGCAGGCGGGGCAGCTGGTGTTGATGAAACTCTCCAGGGTATGCAGGGGTGATTTGCCCGATTGATCGAAATTGACATCGGTGGGCAGCACCACCGGCAGTTGGTTTTCCGGCACCGGCTGCACGCCGCACTGTTCACAATGGATGATGGGAATGGGGGTGCCCCAGTAGCGCTGGCGGGAAATGCCCCAGTCGCGCAGGCGGTAGGTGATTTGGCTTTGGCCGCAGCCCAGTTCTTCGGCCCGGCGGGTGATGGCTTTTTTTGCCGTCTCGTGGTCCAGGCCGGAAAATTCACCGGAATCGGCCAGTACCCCCGGGCCTTCATGGGCCTCGCCCATGGTGGCGCCGTCAAGTTTTTCCCCTTCGGGGTGGACCACCGGCTGCACCGGCAGCTCGTACTGGCGGGCGAACTCGAAATCCCGCTGGTCGTGGGCCGGCACCGCCATCACCGCCCCGGTGCCGTATTCCATCAGCACGAAGTTGGCGGCAAAGATGGGCAGCCGTGCCCCGGTGAAGGGGTTGAGACAGTAGCCGCCGGTGAAAACCCCTTCCTTGGGGGGCTCTTCCCCGGCCGCCAATTGCCGGCGGGCGGCCTGGGTGCGCCGGACGAAATCTTTGATCTCCGCTTCCCGCTCGGTGCCTTGGCTGAGCTCGGCCACCAGCGGGTGTTCCGGCGCCACCGACATGAAGGTGGCCCCGAAGACGGTATCCGGCCGGGTGGTGAAGATGGTCAGCTTTTCCTCGCGGCCTTCAATGGCGAATTGCAGCTCGGCGCCGCTGCTTTTGCCGATCCAGTTGCGCTGCATGGTCAGCACTTTTTCCGGCCAGCCGGGCAGGCGGTCGCAGCCGGCCAGCAACTCTTCGGCATAGGCGGTGATCTTGAGAAACCAGCCCTGCATCTGGCGTGGGGTCACCGCCTGGTCGCAGCGCCAGCAGGCGCCGTTTATCACCTGCTCGTTGGCCAGCACCGTCTGACAGGTTTCGCACCAGTTGACGGTGGTCAGCTTGCGGTAAGCCAGACCCCGATCGAGCATCTTGAGGAAAAAGAGCTGCTCCCAGCGGTAGTAGGACGGGTCGCAGGTGGCCAGTTCCCGGTCCCAGTCATAGCTCAGGCCCAGGCGCTGGAGTTGACCTCGCATGTAGTCGATGTTCTCGTAAGTCCACTTGGCCGGGTGGGTGCCGTGTTTGATGGCGGCGTTTTCCGCCGGCATCCCGAAGGCGTCCCAGCCCATGGGGTGGATCACGTTGTCGCCGCACATCCGGCGGTAGCGGGCCACCACATCGCCGATGGTGTAGTTGCGCACATGGCCCATGTGGATGCGGCCGGAGGGGTAGGGAAACATCTCCAGCACGTAATATTTTTTGTGCGCCTGATCCGGCGCCACCTGCCAGGTTTTGTCGTCAAGCCAGCGGGTACGCCATTTCTCTTCGATGGCGGCGAATTCGTAACGGTTTGGGGGGGTGCTCATGATCGCGGTCTTCAATTATATGTGTGAAAAAGAGATTTGAGGGCAAAATGCCGGACGCACAAGATCATGGTCTTTTACCTGACCGGGCTCAAAAAAACAACCGTATCCTGCCCAGGCGATGAGAGGGGGTCGGTTGCGACCACTACCGCACCTGCATCCACTATACCCTGAAAAAACCTGCGCCATGCCGACCTGGACGAAGAGATTATCGAATATATGGAAGGGGGCCTGAGCCGCTTCCGCTAGCCGAGCAGAATAAATCCCGCCGCGCTGGCGAGGAGCACCACCAGCCAGGGCGGCGCCTTCCAGAAGTGCAGCAACCCGAAGGCGGCAAGACCGAGAATGAAGTCAGGCGGGGTGTGGATCGCCTTGGTCCAGACTGGATCATAGAGGGCCGCCAGCAGCAGCCCTACCACCGCGGCATTGGTGCCGCGCAGGGCCGCCTGGGCCACCGGCGCCCGCCGCAGGCTTTCCCAGAAGGGCAGCACCCCCTGGACGAGCAGCAGAGCTGGGAGAAAGATGGCCAAGAGCGCCCACAAGCCGCCGAGCCAACCACCCGGGGTCGGCGGCACCATGGCGGTGCCGAGGTAGGCGGCAAAGGTGAAAAGCGGACCCGGCACCGCCTGGGCCGCGCCGTAGCCGGCAAGGAAGGCGTCATCGCCGATCCAGCCTGGAGGCACCACTTCGGCCTGCAGCAGGGGCAGGACCACATGGCCGCCGCCGAAGACCAGGGACCCGGCCCGGTAGAAGCTGTCGAACACCTGCAGCGGGGTATAAGCGAGGGAGGCGGCCAGCACCGGCAAGCCGAACAGCAACGCAAAGAAGGCGATCAGGCAGACCACCCCCAGACGCCGTGAAATAGCCGGAAAATGGTGGTCGATGACCGGCGGTTCTCCGCTGTCCCGGTACAGAATCAAACCCATTGCCCCGCCTGCCAGGATGACCAGGATCTGGGTCAGGGAACCCGGCAATGCCAGGACCGCCATGGCTGCCAGCAGGGCCAGGGTGGTGCGCTGTCGGTCGGGGCAGAGCTGGACCGCCATTCCCCAGACGGCGGAGGCAACCACCGCCACGGCGGCGATCTTGAGCCCCTGCAGCCAGCCCGCATCCTGCAGGTCGCCCAGCGACGTTACCCCGTAGGCAACCGCAATCATCAGAATAGCCGAAGGCATGGTGAAACCGAGCCAAGCCGCCAATCCTCCCAGGTTGCCACCGCGCATCAAACCGATGGCATAGCCGACCTGACTGCTGGCCGGTCCGGGAAGAAACTGGCACAGCGCCACCAGATCGGCATACCTTTCCTCGGTCAGCCAGCGCCGTCGCTTGACCAGTTCCTCCCGGAAAAAGCCGAGATGAGCCACCGGCCCCCCGAACGAGGTCAGCCCCAGTTTCAGAAATACCCAGAAAATCACTCTGAAAGGTAAACGTTCATGCTCCATCATGAATTCTCCGTTGTCCGGCAAGAACTCCCCGCAGCCAGTTCCCGGTGCAGTTCCTCGACTTTGTCGCTCAAACAGGAGAGCACCTCCCGCCCCAAGCTGGTGAGATAACATCTGCGGGCCATGTCTTTCATTTTAAAAAATTCAGTTGCATCTGCCAAATCCTGTCTGTATGCACGTATGGTGTGCTCCGATAGCCCCTTAGCCGTTTGACAGTGATGTAAAAAAAGATGGCAAAGGGGTTCAAAATTATTTTTGCTGAATGTTGGTCTCATGGCCTGGATATTCTTGATATGGTTTGATTAGCAGGTGTTTTTTTATGGGTGGGAAGTAGACTAGGGAGGTTCCGGCTTCAGTCAAACCAGGTTCGGGGAGGAATTTGCAGGAACTCTTCCAGGCTGATGCCGCCCGGTCCCACCAGGAGCACCTTGCGGGGAGCGAAGGCCCTGGTGAACGTCTCCAGCCCCGGCAGGGTCGTTTCGCTGCCTTGCCGGTTACCGCTCTTTACTTCGATGGCGACACTCTCCCCCCGGTATTCCAGCACGAAGTCAACCTCCCGGTTTTGCTCCCGCCAGTAATAGACCTTGATTCCGGCCGCCTCGCCGTCGTTTACCAGGTGCGCCCCGACGGCGCTTTCCGTAAGGCGGCCGAGAAAAACGGGGTCGGCCAGGGCCTGCTCATAAGACAACTGGGCCTGGGAGGTAATCAGCGCGGTGTTCAGCACTTGCAGCTTGGGGCTTGAAGAGCGGCGGCGGATTTTCCCGGCGGCGAATTTCTGCAACCCGGTGACCAGACCGGCCATCCCCAAGAGATCCAGGTAGTGGGCCAGGGTAGTGGTGTTGCCGGCTTCCTGCAACTGGCCCACCATTTTCTGGTAACTCAAAATTTGGCCGGAATAGGTGCAAGCCAGATAAAAAAGGCGGCGCAGCAGGGCCGGTTTGTCCACTCTGGTCATCAGCAGGATGTCCCGGGCGATGGAGGTCTCGATCAGGGAGTCATTGATGTAGGCGCGCCATCTGTCCTGGTCGGCCAGCAGGGGGGCGGCTCCGGGATAGCCGCCGTAAAGCAGGAACTGTTCCAGCGAAAATCCGAAGGCGGCCCGCATTTCGGCAAAGCCCCAGTGGGGCATGGAAATGGTCTCGAAGCGGCCGGCCATGCTCTCGCCAAGGCCATTTTGCATGAGCAGCGGGGATGAACCGGACAACACCACTTTCAAGGGCAGGGCGGAAAAACTGTCGGCATCCCACAGCCCTTTGACGATTTCCGCCCACCGGGGCAGTTTCTGGATTTCGTCGAGAAAGAGGATGGCTCCCCCGGGGGTTTGCCGGGCGGTGGTGCGGGCCGTTTCCCACTGCTGCATGAGCCAGCTTTCCGTTTGCATGGCCGGCAGGTCCGCCGAGGCGTAAAAGACCGGGCACTCGGTTTCCGCAACATATTGCCTGATCAGGGTGGTCTTCCCAACCTGACGTGGCCCGGCCAAAATCTGAATAAAACGGCGCGGTTCGCCCAGACGGCGTTGCAATACCTGGAATTGAGGACGCTTGTTCATTTTTGCTCACCTCCCTGAGGTATTTTACTCAACACTATGAGTAAAATATAGTAGCGTCAAGGGAAAAAGTAGAGACGAAAGACGAGATCACGCCATCATCGGCTTGTTTTTCACTGTCCTTTCGGCTAGTTTGAGTGCTTCATCGTGACAGGAGGGAGGAAACCCTTGCCGCCCAACCAGAACCCGGAAACCACTGAATGAACCCCACCGCTCCCATCATCTCCAAGGTCTGGAGTTTCTGTACCACCCTGCGCGACGACGGGGTGAGCTACGGTGATTACCTGGAACAGCTCACCTACCTGATCTTCCTCAAGATGGCCGATGAATACGCCGGGCCGCCT
>NZ_JARGDQ010000005.1 GCF_029210385.1 Desulfurivibrio dismutans
GGAGAGTGAGCTTTTCGGGCACGAGCGGGGGGCCTTTACCCACGCGGTCCGGGCTCGTCCCGGCCGGTTTGAACTGGCCCATGGTGGCACGGTTTTTTTAGACGAAATCGCGGAAATGAGCCCCATGCTGCAGGTTAAACTGCTGCGGGTTCTACAGGAGAAAAAATTTGAGCGGGTCGGGGGAACCCGCACCATCAGTTCGGATTTCCGGGTGGTGGCGGCCACCAACCGGAACCTGGAGCACGAAGTCAAGGAGGGGCGTTTTCGGGAGGATCTCTATTACCGCCTCAATGTCATCCCCGTTGATGCCCCCCCGCTGCGGGAGCGGGGATCCGATATCCCTTTGCTGGTGGAGTATTTTATCGCCCGCTTCAATGCCAACCGCCGTAAGAAGATCAAGAAGATCCGACCCGAGGCTCTGGAATGCCTGCAGCGCTACCCATGGCCGGGCAACGTCCGGGAACTGGAAAACACCGTGGAGCGAATGGTAATTCTCGCTGCCGGCCGGGAACTGGGACGGGAGGATGTGCCTGAGCGCCTGCTGGCCGGCATGGCGCCGGATCCGGCACTGGCGGCCCGGGAAAATTCTGCCAGTGCGGTGTTGGTCGAACAGTCACCGGCCGGTTCGGGCCCGATTCCCCCGGCCGGCTTTGTGCTGAGCGAGGTGGTGGCCGATTTTGAAAAAAAACTGATTGTCCAAGCCATGGAACAGACCGGTTGGGTCAAGAACCGGGCGGCCAAACTGCTCAATGTCAATCGTACCACCCTGCTGGAGAAGATGAAACGATATCGCCTCAACGGCCCTGAAGATGCTTTATAAGTCACCTCGAGGTTGGCTGGCCGGTCGGCAAAGCCGGCTTCTGCTGGCGCCGGTTATGCTGCTGGCGCTTTGTTGCCTGGGATTGATGGCTCCGGGGGCGGCGGCCCGGGCGGCCACGGTGCAGGAGCTGTGGGAGAGTGCTGTTGGCGCCGTTGAGCAGGAGGACTGGCGGCGGGCGGCCATTGACTTTGAGCGCTTGCACCGTGAGCACCCGGCTTCTCCGTTTGCCGAAGAAGCTCTCTGGCGAGCCGCCACGTCGCGTAAAAAACTGGCCGCCATCGAGCCCGATCCAGACTGGGAACGGATCAGGGATCTTTTTCGCCGTTTTACCGTGGAGTACCCCGATTCTCCGCAAGCGGAAGAGGCCTACCTGGAGATGGGAATCGCCCATTTTTACATGCGCTTCCTGCGGGAGGCGCTCACCTACTTTCGGCTCTTTGTCGAACGTTATCCTGCCTCGGAACTGGTGCCCCGGGCCCGGCACTGGCAGGCCCGCACCCTCATAGAAGTGGCCCGAGTGGATGAGGCCATCGAAATTCTCAAGGAACTGGCCGATGATCCGGATCTGGAATTCCGGCTGGAAGTCATGACCGGCCTGGCTCAGGCCTACGGTCTTCGAGGAGACTATTGGGACGCCTTGGCTACTTTCCAGGAACTGCAGCGAGTGGCGCCCGCCGATTATCATTTGCAGAACCAGGATTTCCTGCTGCTGCTGGGTCAGGCCTATTTGCGGGTGGGCCGGGAGGAAGAGGGACGAGAACAGATTTTTGCCTTCATCAACCTGGCGCCCGATTCACCGCAGCGGCCAGAGGCCCTTTTTGAACTGGGAGAAAGCCGGCGGCGCCAAGGTGAACACGAAACGGCACGGCGGTTGTATAACCGGGTGCTGGATGAAGGAAGGCCGGGGGAGCGGGCCGTGCTGCTGGCTCGCTTCCGGTTGGCCGAATACCAGGATCAGGCCCGGCGGCGGCCGGATGATACCGCCGTCCGGCGGGATGTGCCAGGGCCGGCCACCGATAATATTTTTCACCAGGTTATCGACCGGTTTGGTCACGAACCCATTGCCGGGGACGCCCGTTACGCACTTTATCAACGTTATATGGAAAGAGACGAGATCTCCTCGGCCAGGGAAATGGCCCGCAGCTACGTGCGCCATGCCGAACCCGGTCCTGACCCCCTGACCGGCGTCAATCGGAGCGGTGATTTGCTGGTTTTTCTGGTGGAGGCCCTGCTGGCCGAACAGGACTATCAGCGCATCTACCAGCTTTATCTCAACGAATTTCCCCATGTCGCCGCCTATGAACCCGGGCGTCTGCGTTACCTGATCGGCCAGGCCTTTGAGGAACTGGCCCTTTATCAGCAGGCTGCGGTGGTTTATTACCGGGCCCTGGGCGGCGAGATGAACCGGGAGGAACTGGGCGACCTTTACCATCGCCGGGCGGTGGTCTACCTCGCCATGGCGGATTATGACGCCGCCGATCGCCTGCTGGCTCATCTGCGCCGGATTTATGACGGAAAGCCGGAAATGCCGGAGGTGTATTACCTCAGTGGCCGGTTGCGGGCCGCCGAATCCCGTTACGATGAAGCCCTGGATTTTTATCGCCAGGCCTTTACCATGGAGCCCCCCGCCCGGGGGCGGGAGGCTCATGTCCGGGCTTACCTGACCACCCTGGAGTCCCTGGCCATGTTTGGCGAGATGAGTCTGGTGCTGGAGCGTTTCCGAGCCGAGCGGTGGCTGGAGCCAGAGGCCCTGCAGCGGTGGTTCCGCCGCACCGGTGACGGTCTGCGCCGCCAAGAGTTTTTTGAGCTGGCCGAGGCCGCCTATCAGAACGCCCTGGAGGATGAAATGCCCACCAGTGGCACCGATTACCAGGCTGCCAGTCTTTATCTCGGCCGTCTGCTGGCCGAACGCACTGAGGCTGAAGCAGCCCGGGAGCGTTTGCAGGCGGCTGCGGCCGGTCCCGACGGCATGTATGCTGGCATGGCGCAAAATTATCTCAACCAACTGGAGATTAACTTGGCCACGGCCCGGATGCAGAGCCTTTTTGAATGAGTCAGTTACAGTTTGATAAGGCCGACCAGTTACGGGAATTTTTCTTTGCCATGCTGGAGAGTATTCCCGGCGGCCTGCTGCTGGCCGACCGTCAGGGACGGCTTTTGGCCGCCAACCGGCAGGCCGCCGTCATGTTGGGGGTTGCCGGGGTTTCCATTGCCGGACGCTCCTGCTGGGAGTTGTTGGGACGTGCCCTGGCGCTGGAAGAGTCGGCTCTGGAGCCTTTGCGGCGGGCCGGCGGCCGGTTGCTGGCGGAACAGGAAGATGACCGGGGAAGCAGCGGGCCCCGTTACCTGCTGATTGCCCGCAATGAATTGCAGAGCCCCTTTTTTGACGTGGGTGGTTTTTTTCTCTCCCTGGAAGATGTAACCTATCCGGCCATGGTGGAGGATCACCTGCATCGTCGCAAACGGTTTGCCGCCATTAAAGATCTGGCCGTTTCTTTGAGTCAGGAACTGCGCAACCCCTTGGGCGGCCTGGAGCTGTATGCCTCCATGCTGGAGCGTGATCTGGGAGATGATCCCGATTACCGGCGGATCACCGGGCAGATGCTGGCCGCTATCAGGACCATGAACCACCTGCTGGACAACGTCTTGACCTTTGCGGCCCAACCCCGTCCGGAAAAGAAGATCATGGCTGTCAAGCCATGGCTGGAAAAAGTTCTGGCTGCTCTGGTTCCCTTGGGTGAGACAAGCGGGGTCCGCTTTACCGCCAATTATGGCCACCGGCGGGAGGAGATCAGTGGTGATCCGGCCATGCTGGAGCAGATGATGCTCAACCTGGGGCTCAACGCCCTTGAAAGCATGCCCCGGGGTGGTGAGGTTGAATTGGTTACCCGCAGTCTGCCCGGCAGCCGGCATAGTCCGCCGTTGCTGGAGATTCGATGGATTGATCGGGGGCGGGGGATTGCCGCCGAGGAGCGGGATAAGATCTTTGATCCCTTTTTTTCCACCAAGGATGGCGGCAAAGGTTTGGGGCTGGCCATTGTCCACCATATAGTCGAGAGCCATGAGGGCTTTATCAGGGTGGACAGCGTTCCTGGCCGCGGTTCGGTGTTTAAGGTGTTCCTGCCCGAAAATGTAACTTGGGAATAAAAAATGGGCGCAAAGAGCCGAAAGATCCTGGTTGTTGATGACGAACAGAATATGCGGGTCGCCCTCTATGAGGCTTTGAGCCGTGGCGGCTACGAGGTCAAGGTGGCGGAAAACGGTCGCATGGCCCTGGAGATGGTGGCAAGCGAAGCCCCCGATCTGGTAGTGACCGATATCCGGATGCCGGAGATGGACGGCATTGAGATGCTGCAGAAGGTGCAGGCCGTCCGCCCCGGTTTGCCGGTGGTGATCATCACTGGTTACGCCACGGTGGAAACGGCGGTGGAAGCCATGAAGCAGGGAGCGGTGGACTACATTCTCAAGCCGTTTCCCGTTGAGGTGATTGAGGAGACGATTAAAAAGGTCTTCCGGGAAGGGCCGCCTTCGGCTTCGGCCACCGTCGCCGCCGGGGTCGGGCCGGCGCCGGCGGTAGACGGCCCGACCCAAGAGGGAGCCCGGACGGTGATTGGTCGTGACCGCCATTTTCTGCGGCTGCTGGAGCGCGCCCGGGCGGTGGCTTCCAGTAAGGCCACGGTGCTGGTGCTGGGGGAGTCGGGTACCGGCAAGGAGGTCTTTGCCCGGTTTATCCACCATGTTTCCGATCGCAAGGCCGGCCCCTTTGTCGCTCTTAACTGTGCCGCCTTGCCGGAAGGCTTGCTGGAAAGCGAGCTGTTCGGCCATGAAAAAGGTGCATTCACCGGGGCGGTGATGGCCAAAAAAGGTAAATTTGAGCTGGCCCACGGCGGTACCCTGCTGCTGGATGAAATCGGCGAGGTGCCCTTGCATCTGCAGGCCAAGCTGCTGCGGGTTCTGCAGGAAGAGGAAGTGGATCGGCTGGGCGGCAAGGAGCCGGTTAAGCTGGATGTGCATGTGGTGGCCACCACCAACCGGGATCTGGCCGAAGCGGTGAAAGGGGGGACTTTTCGCCAGGATCTGTATTACCGCCTCAACGTCATTCCCATTCGCTTGCCGGATTTGCGGGAACGCCCCGATGATATTTTTCTGCTGGCGGATTTTTTTATTGAAAAACACAGCCAGCGCTACGGTAAACCGTTGAAAAAGCTCTCCGCCGCCGCCCGGCAGCGTTTTCTGGAGTACGATTGGCCGGGCAATGTCCGGGAAATGGAAAACCTGCTGGAGCGGGGGGTGCTGCTCAGCACCGGTGCAGAGTTGGAACTTTGGGACTTCTGGGATGACGAATTACCGCCGGAGCCGGCAACCGCCCCGGCGGCGAAACCGTTGGCTCCGGAGTCCGCTACCGATTTCGCTCCGGTTCCGGAACCTCCACCGGAGCCTGATCCCGCCTCTGACTCTGCCCATGATCGCGGTCGGGAGGCTGCCAACTCCTCCGCTCCGGAGCCTGACCTTGATCCCATCCTGGCCGGACGCAGCCTGCGGGACGTGGAACGGCAGATGATCCTGCAGGCTTTGCGGCAGACCGCTGACAACCGTACCCATGCCGCCAAAATGCTGGGTATCAGCGTGCGCACCCTGCGCAACAAGTTGAACGAATATCGTAACCAGGGAATGCTTTAGGGGGTGCCCTCGTCCCAGCACGGGGTGACTTGGCGTTACTTTGGCACGTTGTTTGCAAGTAGTTATGGGCAACAGTTGATCCCCGCAGCAAGCAGCAAGGAGGACGTCATGCCCATCAACAAACTGTTCGGCGGTACCATTGAAGTAATGCACCATTCCCTGAACCTGCGCAACGAGCGTCAGGGGATGATTCAGTCCAACATCGCCAACCTCGAAACCCCGGGTTACAAGGTCCAGGATTTCCCCTTTGAACGGGTGATGGAGCGGGTGGTCAGCGGCCAGGGTCAGATGGCCCGGACCAACCCTCGCCATCTCGCCGTCGATCCGGTGGAAGCAGCCCGGGCCGGGCAATTCCGGGAAGAAGAGCGGCCGGTGGACCTGGATGAAGAGATGCTGAAACTGTCGGAAAATCAGATGATGTATCAGGTGGCGACGCAACTGATCGCCAAAAAATTTGAAGGATTGCGTCATATAATTGACGAAGGAGCGAAATAGCCATGGATATTTTGACAGCGATGAAAATCAGCGGCTCGGCCCTGAAGGCCGAGCGGAGCCGGCTTAATATCGCCTCGATGAACCTGGCCAACGCCAATACCACCCGGACCATGGAGGGCGGTCCATACCGGGCCAAATCGGTGGTTTTCGAGGCCAAACCCCTGGACCGTGATTTCGGGGTAGCCCTGCAGGGGGCGGCTTCCCGTCTACGCAAGGTGGAGGTGGCGGAAGTGGTGGAGGATCAGGCTCCTTTCCGGGAGGTTTACGATCCCACCCATCCCGACGCCGATGAGTCCGGAATTGTCCTTTACCCCAACGTCAACGTGGCCGAGCAGATGGTGGACATGATGAATGCCCGCCGCTCCTATGAGGCCAACGTGGCCGCCCTGGATGCCGTCAAAGAAATGGCAGCCAGAGCCATGGACATAAGCAGATAGCGCTACCGTTAAATAGACAGCGAGGAAATTGACGATGATTAAAGGAATGAATCTGCAGCCGATGATGCCGGTGGGGGTGGGAGAGCTTGGGACCAAGCCACAGCCGGCCGCCCGAGATGCGGTGTCCGGTTTTGGCGAGATCCTTAATAAGGCGGTTGATGTGGTCAGTGAACGGCAGGCCGAAGCCAACAGCCTTTCCGAGGGGTTGGTCAGCGGGCAGCATTCCAACATCCATGAGACCATGATCGCAGTGGAAAAGTCCAGTATCTCCATGCGCCTGATGACCAAGGTGCACCAGAAGGGGTTGGATGCCTACCAGGAAATGATGCGGATGCAGCTTTAGTTTGGACCGGTGACGGGTAAAGCATTGGTTGGACGGTTGGCTGTTGTGTTATCTGAGAGAGGATTGAAAGGATGGCTGGGCCCAGGGAAATATTTGAGCAGATTGTCTCCATTTTCAATGGTTTGAGCGGTATGCAAAAAATCACCGCGGCGGTGGTGGTGGCGGTGGTTTTCGGCGGGCTGGTGGCCCTGACCACGGTGGGGACCAAGATGGATGAGCGGGTGCTTTTCTCCGGCCTTACCCAGGAAGACGCTGCCGAAGTTGTGCAGCGTTTGCGGGAGATTAATGTACCTTACCGCTTGTCGGACACCGGTGAGGCCATCTTGGTGCCCGCCGGCCAGGTTTATGAAGTACGCCTGGGGTTGGCTGGCGAAGGTTTGCCCCGGGGCGGCGGAGTGGGCTTTGAGGTCTTCGATGAAGTGGGCCTGGGTACCACCGATTTTGTCAACCGGCTGAACTTTCAGCGCGCTCTGCAGGGGGAGCTGTCCCGGACCATTCGCCAGTTCCAGCAGGTCCAGGAGGCCCGGGTGCATATTGCCACCCCCAAGGAGTCGGTCTTTATCGAGGACGAGAAACCGGTCACCGCTTCGGTCAGTGTTCGCATGCGGGGAAGGGAGCAGTTGAGCCAGCACCAGGTTCAGAGTATCGTCAACCTGGTGGCGTCGGCGGTGCCGGGTCTCAGTGATGAAAACATTACCCTGGTGGACACCGCTGGTCGTTTGCTGTATCGCAAACGCGGTGATCTTGATTCGGTGCTTTCCGGCACCCAGCTGGAATTTCAGCACAGTGTGGAGACCGCCGCCCGTCGCAAGGTTGAATCCATGCTGGAAGAGGTGGTGGGAGTCAACCGGGTACGGGCCAGTGTCACCGCCGATATCGACTTCAGTCGGGTCAACCTCACCGAAGAAATTTTTGACCCGGAAGAACAGGTAATCCGCAGTGAGCAGATTCTCTCCGAAACCGATGAGCGTGGTGAGCGGGCCCGGGGGATTCCCGGGGTCAAGGGGGAACTGGCCACCTTTGCCGGAGAAGACGGAGCCGTTACCGGCAGCGCTTATGAACGCAGCAATGTCACCCGAAACTATGAAATCAGCCGGCAGACCCGGCAGGTTCAGGAAACCGGTGGTGGCGTCCGGCGCCTGTCGGTGGCGGTCATGGTGGATGGCACCTATGAGAGGGTGGTTGACGAAGATGGGCGAACGACTTTAGAATATCGTCCACGTTCCTCTGAAGAGATGGCGTATTTTGAACGGCTGGTGCGTAATGCCGTGGGTTATGATGAAGAACGGGGCGATCAGGTGGAAGTGGTTTCCATGGCTTTTGCCCTGTCCGCGCTGGAAGATCCGGAGGTGGACCCCATGGAGCAGTGGCGGGAATTGGCCGAGTGGCTGGCCATGCCCGTGGTTTACCTGTTGATTGCCCTGGCGGTGATTCTCTTTGTGGTTCGGCCCTTCCTGCGGTTGCTGGCCGCCAAGGACCTGGAGGCTAAACGGGCCGCCCAGATGACGGCGTCGAGGGCCGGGGGCGGGGCCGGGGAACAGGAAGAAGAGGATCTGACCCTTGGTCCTAAGGGGTTGACTGATCAGGAGCGGATCTATCGACTGGCCCAGAGTGACCCCGATCGGGCTGCCGATCTGGTGAGGCGCTGGTTGCGGGAGGAGGTTTAAGGAATGGCAGTTACCAGTAAGGGCAGAAAGGACGTCGGTGGCAGCAATCTGACCGGGCCTGAGAAGGCGGCGATTTTCCTGCTTACCGTGGGCGAGGAGTTTACCTCCCAGGTGTTCAAGCGCCTGGCGCCGGAGGAGATCAAACTGGTGGGCCGGCAGATGGCCAAAGTCGACAAGATCGACAAGGAGGAGCTGGAGGCATTGCTGCAGGAGTTCAAAAGTGATGTGGGCGGTGCCGACCTTTTTCTCTCCGGCAACGATCTGCTGGAGCATGCTTTGAGAAATGCCTTGTCCGGGGACAAGGCCAACGAGATCCTGGAAGATATCCGTTCCGACTGGAAACTGACCCTGTTTCAAAAGGCCCGTAAACTGGAGCCGAAAATCCTGGTCAACTTCCTGCGTAATGAGCATCCCCAGACCGTGGCCCTTGTGCTGTCGGTCCTGGAGCCCAATCAGGCGGCCCAGGTAGTGGCTGAGCTGCCCGAAGCCACCCAGGTGGAGGTGGTGATGCGAATGGCCGAACTGGACAAAGTCGGCCCGGAGATCCTGGTGGATGTCGACCGGGTGCTGCAGGATGAACTGCTGGCGGTGGAAGGCATGGAAGGGCAGCGCCTGGGCGGGGTGGATTCGGTGGCGGAACTGCTCAACAACGCCGAGCGGGCCATGGAGGCGGCTATTCTGGAAGGGGTCGAGGAGCAGAACGAAGCCATGGCCGAAGAAATCCGGCGCCTGATGTTCGTCTTTGAAGATCTGCTCAGCGTTGACGATCGCGGTATCCAGGCCATCCTTAAAGAAGTAAGCACCGATGATCTTAAGGTGGCCCTGAAAATCTCTTCCGATGAGCTTAAAGAGAAAATATTCGGCAGCATGTCTTCCCGGGCGGTGGAGTTGCTCAAAGACGACATGGAAATTATGGGTCCGACCAGAATCAAGGACGTGGAAGCGGCCCAGCAGGCCGTTATCAAGGTTGCCAAACGGTTGGAACAGGAAGGCAAGGTGCAGTTGATGGTTGGTGCCGGGGAGGACGAGTTTGTCTAAAAAGCGCAAAAATCCGGCTACCAGCGAGTTTGTGGAACTGACTGGTGCCACGGAGCAGGCGCCGCCGCAGGCCTCCGAGTTTCTCAGTTTTGCGGAGCTGTGGCAGCGCACTCACACCAATGCCGGCCCCAGGCGGGAGGATGGTGAGCAGAACCAGCCGGTGGAGCCGGAACCGGCAGAACCCGATCAGGTGGAGCTGGCCCGCCGGGAGGCGGCCGAGATCCTGGCGGCGGCCAGGGAAGAGGCCGAGCGCCTGCAACAGGAGGCCCTGGCAAAAGGCCGGGCGGAAGGAGAACGTAAAGGCCGGGCGGAAGCCAAAAAAGAGTACAGTGAACGGTTGGCGGAGTTGAAAAAGCTGCTGGCCGAGATTCAACTGCAGCGCGGGGCGATCATTCAACGCTACCGCGAAGATCTGCTGGTCCTGGTGCAGGCCATGACCGATTGCCTGGTGCACCATGAGGTTACCACCAACCCCGAGGTAATTAAGTCCTGCCTGCAAAAGGCCACCGGTTTTGTGGTGGAAAACTCTTCGGTGCAGGCCTGCATTAACCCAGAGGATCTACGGGATTTGCGGGAGGCTGGTCTGCGTGATCCGACTCTGCTGGGCGGCAAAAATCGCATCGAACTGGTGGAAGATCCCGCAGTGGCACGGGGGGGATGCTTGCTGAAAAGCGCCTTCGGCGAGGTGGACGCCACCATGGACAACAGCCGGAAAAAGCTTTATCAGGCCGTTAGTCAAGCTTTTGAGGCGGTTTTGGCGGCCCATGCCGGTGAAGATGAAGAGCCGCCCGCCGAAGCGGAACTGGCCGCCGTCTGGTCGGATCGGGCCAATGATATCGATGAAACGGCAGTGGCGGAGGAAGAAATATCGGCGCCTCCGGGATCCGAAGAAAATTATTTCCAAGAGGCGGTTTCGGCGGTGGTGACTCCAGAGGACGTGCCAAATGAGGCAGCGACCGAAGCGGAGTCGCCGCAGGAAAATCGGGGCGAGGCGGATCACAAGCAGGAAAACCCGGATCTTCCCTCCGAGAAATCGGCCCCATCTTCCGGACTTCAGTAAACATGCCCATGGACTTCAGCCCTGTTATCGCCGCCGCCCGTGAAACTTCGCTGTTCACCGTCGGCGGCCGGGTCAGCCAGGTGATCGGGATGGTCATCGAAAGCGAAGGGCCCGGGATTCCCGTGGGCAGTATCTGCGAGATCGATGTGTTTCGCGGCCGGGCCAAAGTGCCGGCGGAGGTGGTGGGCTTTCGCGAGGGCAAGGTGCTGTTGATGCCCCTGGGTGAAATGCGTGGGGTCGAGCCCGGCGGGGCCATTCGCCTGGTGGAGGGGGCGGCCCGAGTGCCGGTTTCCCAAGGGCTGCTGGGGCGGATCATTGACGGTCTGGGGCAGCCCATGGACGGTAACGGTCCATTGCCCGCCGAGTCTTTTTATCCCCTTTATGCCGAACCATTGAACCCCATGACCCGGGAGCGGATCACCGAGCCGGTGGACGTGGGCGTGCGGGCCATCAACGGTCTGCTCACTCTGGGCAAAGGCCAGCGCATCGGGATTATGGCCGGCAGCGGGGTGGGCAAGAGCACCCTGATGGGGATGATCGCCCGCCATACCGCCGCTGATATCAGCGTGATTGCCCTGATCGGCGAACGGGGGCGGGAGCTCAAGGACTTCATTGAGCGCGACCTGGGGCCCGAGGGCCTGGCTCGTTCGGTGGTGGTGGTGGCCACCTCCGATCAGCCGCCGCTGGTGCGGATGCGGGGGGCCTATCTGGCCATGGCGGTGGCCGAGTATTTCCGCGATCTGGGCCGAGACGTGGTGCTGATGATGGACTCGGTGACCAGGTATGCCATGAGCGGCCGCGAAGTGGGCCTGGCCATAGGTGAGCCACCCACCAGCCGGGGTTATACCCCCTCGGTGTTCGGCCAGTTGCCCAAGCTGCTTGAGCGGGCCGGCACTTGCCAGGGCAAGGGCAGCATCACCGGCATTTTTACCGTCCTGGTGGAAGGCGACGATATGAACGAGCCCATTGCCGACGCGGTGCGATCCATCGTCGACGGCCACATCGTGCTCAGTCGCGACCTGGCCAGCCAGGGCCACTATCCGGCCATTGAGGTGATGGGCAGTGTCAGCCGCTGCATGAGCGACGTGGTTTCCGAAGAGCAGGTCAAGGCGGCCCATCGCTTCCTGGAAGTGCTGGCTCTTTACCGCCGTTCCGAGGATCTGATCAACATCGGGGCCTATGCCAAGGGCAGTAACCCCAAAATCGACAATGCCATTGCCATGATCGACAAACTGAATGGCTACTTGCGGCAACCCGTCAACGATCGGGTAATCTTTCAAGACAGCGCGGCGCAGTTGCAGGCCCTGTTCAAAAAATAGGCGGAACAAAGTATGGCCTACCAGTTTCGTTTTGAGAGTGTGCTGGGGTATCGTCGCAACCTGGAAGAGCTGGCCCGCCAGAAGATGGTCCGGGCCCAGACCCAGTTGGTGCGCCAGCAGGAACGCCTGCAACAGCTGGAACGGGAACTGGTCGAGGCCGTCAATTCCTTTGAGGAGCGCAAGCAAAAACCCATGGTCGCCCCCTTTTACAGCATGTACGTGGAGGGAATCGAGCGGCGTGAACGGGATCTGGCCAGTCAGCAACGGGCCGTGGCCACCCAGTTGGAGGTGGTGGAACAGGCCCGCCTGGAATTGCAGGGCAAAGTGCAGCAGCGCAAGGTAATGGAAAAGACCCGGGAGCGGGATTACGGAAAATATCTCCAGGAAGAGCGTCTGCGGGAGCAAAACGAGCTTGACGAGCAGATGATCCTGCGTTTTAAACGAGCTTAGAGGTGAGCTTTTGAAGGCAAAACTGATTACCGTCATCGGGGTGCTGCTGGTCTTCGGCCTGCTGGAGACCGTCGGGGTGGAGGCCCAGACCCGCCCGGTCCGGGCCGGCCAGGAAGAACTTGCCCACTCGGTCCGCCTGCGGGATAAGGAGCGAGAGCTTGCAGCCCGGGAGGAAAAAATTGACCGCCGGGAGCAGGAACTGGCCGAGATGGAAGCGGAGGTTCGGGGTGAACTGGAAAGCCTGCTGGAGTTGCAGCAGGAGGCCCGGGCCACCCTGGACGGCCTGACCGCCGCCAAGGACCAGGCCTTCCGGGATTTGATCCGGGTTTACCGGGAGATGCGACCGGCGCGGGTGGCGGAGTTACTCGATGAAATGGATGATCGTGATTCCCTGGAGATTTTGCGGGGAATGCCCAATGACCTGGTGGCCGATATCCTGCCCCGGCTGGAACGGGCCAAGGCGGTGAGGTTGAGCCGCCAACTCGGCCTCCTTTAGGAAAACGTCCAGCAGCACCGCATCTTGCGGCGATCGACCCGGCTTGCGTACCAGTGTGCGCGGCGCCGGGCCGCTTGCCGCAAGCTACGGCACTGCTGGACGTTTTCTTTTTTTCTCCCTCTTTTTTCCCCCTTTTTCGTAACTATCCAGCTCATTCTGGCACGTAA
Source organism: Desulfurivibrio dismutans (assembly GCF_029210385.1). Classification (GTDB taxonomy): domain Bacteria; phylum Desulfobacterota; class Desulfobulbia; order Desulfobulbales; family Desulfurivibrionaceae; genus Desulfurivibrio; species Desulfurivibrio dismutans. The sequence goes on from NZ_JARGDQ010000005.1 coordinate 12,973, forward strand.
CTGTTCAGCAGTGCCCCAGGTTGCGGTAAGCCAAGTCGGCGTAGCGTACATCAGGTACTCAAGCCGACCTGATCACCGCAAGATGGGGTGCTCTGGACAGTAATCTTTTTTCTTTCCTGTTTTGTTCTTTCTCTTACCCTTCCTTTTTCTATTTTTTGTTCATGGCTTTTTATCAAAGATATTAGCGGTGGCGGTTCCTTGCTGATTTCTCTCTATTTATAGGGGATTTGCGGCAGCCCGGCAAAAATGTCCTGTTTGGACCTCGTGAGGACGTCAGGGGGCCGTTTGGGGTGGGGGGCAGGGGGTGGTTGAGTTTTTTTGTTTTTATTTTATGTCATTATTACAGGTGTTTGGTTTATGTTGATGGTTTCTGTGTTGAGGTTGGCACGAAGGTTGCTTCTGGGGCTGTGCAAGAGTTGCAGGTTGGGCTGGCTGAGCCGGTAAAATTTTGACCAATGGAGTTCAGAACTGTGAAAACCTTGATGATTCCCGTGGCCAAGGCTGAAGGAATGGAGATTGGGGGGCGTCCCCGGGGGGCGCGCTCCGCCGATGAAGCCAACTTTGCCGGCCACCTGGATCGCAAGCTGGCTGACGGCCAGCGTGACGAGCGTAATGTTTTGGGAGGCCGTCAGGCCGAGATACGGGCCGCCGAAGCCCGGCGTAACCGAGCCTCCGGGCAGGCTGCCGCAGAAGCAAGTGCCGCAAGGAAGAGAAATGACTCCCAAAAGGCTTCAGCCGACAGGAAAAATGATGCCACGACAGCCAATCAGCTCGTCGACCAAACCACCGATCATAGTCGTGAAGGGGCTCGGCTGGAACTGGTCGCCCTGCTGGGCGAGTATCTCGGCCTGATCGGTGACCAAGCCCGAGACGTGACCACCGGCCCCGGCGACTGGACTTTTGAAATTGAGGATACCGCCGAGTTAAGCCTGCTGGCCGCCTTGGCCGGCATGGACGAGAAGCAGGCCGCAGCGCTCATGGAAAAATTTGCCGCCAATGGCGGTGAGTTTGAAATCTCTGAGTTCCTGGCCGTTTTTTCCAAGCACTTCCTGAACATGGAGCAAAACCAGCCGGTGCCGGTACCGGAAACCGATCTGCCCTACCTGCAGATGCTGCTCAACCAGCTGGACCTGGATTCCGCCACCGTGGAGCGGCTTGGTGAACAGGCGGTGCGGGGCGACAACACCCTGGACTTGGCCGCTTTCCTTAAAGGCCTGGCCGACCTGGATCTGGATGAGCTGAATTTGAACGGTAAAATCACCTTGAAGGGCTGGGATGCCGAGCAGTTACTGGCGGTGCTGGACAACGCCGGGGTTTCCCGGGCCCTGCAGCGGGAGTTGCTGCCGGAACTGCACGCCCCCTGGGATCAGCCACAGCGCCCCAATCAGCCGCTGGAGCTTGATCTGGACCGCTTCCGGGAGCTGCTGGCCCGCGGGGTGGCGGAAATCCAGGATGCTCGGCCCCGGGCCGAAATCCCCGCCTTTCTGGCCCAGATGAAAAAGATCTTCCAGCAAGCCGGTTTCAACGAGCAGCGGCCGGGCTGGACCCCGGCGGTGCAGGCCGCCGCTGCCAAAATTTACGACAAACTGCTGGAAAGCGTGGACATGGCCACCGTCCGGCTGGAGAAGTTAACCGCCGACAAGAAACTCTCCCTCAAGGAAGAGTTTCTTGCCCTCAAGGATGAACTTAACACCGGGGCAAAAATTGCCGCCCTGAACAAAGAGGGCGCCGGCCGGGCGGAAGTGCGCCAGGCCCTGGCCGAAGCCGGCCTGCTCAACAGCAAGGACAGTGATGAGTTGATCTCCGGCCGTCTCTTCTTAAACGAAATGAAACTCGAGGCCCGGGGCGATGAGCGCGGCGCCGAGGCCCTGGCCGGCGCTTCCGACAGCCCCGCCGACAATAACCGCCTGGAAATCCTGCGCGCCATGAACCAGGCCCCGCGCCAGCAGGCTCAACTGGAGCAGCAAGTCTTCAACCGCATTGCCTCCGGGGTGGTGGGTGGCTTGAATCGCAACGAGCACCATCTGGTGATGCATCTCTATCCCCGTGAGCTGGGCGAGGTGCGGGTGGAAATGATGATCCGCGACAACCAGGTCTCCCTTTCTTTTGGTCTGGAAAGCACCAAAGTTAAAGAAATCCTGGAAAAGAACATGGAGATGTTCAAGGACAACCTGGAACGCCGGGGCTTTGTGCTGGGCGAGTGCATGGTGTCTGTCGACCAGCAGGAGCGGGACAACTCCGGTGAGGCCTGGCAGCGTTTCACCGCCGCCTGGACCAACCACAACGGCGGCATGGTCCGCCGCGAATCCCTGGCCGAGGTGCCCGAAGAAGTGCTCTACCAGCGCCCCGCCACCACCGATCGGCCCGGTGGAATCGATCTTTTCGCCTGAAAACTAAGGAGACCATACCATGACCATGATCAGCGCAGGATACGGCCCCGATATTCCCATGGCCGACCAGGGCAGCCACCTCAAGCCGGTGGGCAGCAGCTCCCTGGACCGCCAGGACTTCATGACCCTGTTCATCACTCAGCTTCAGCACCAGGACCCCATGAAGCCCATGGAGAGCTACGAGATGGCCTCCCAGCTGGCGCACTTCTCCAGCATGGAAGCCACTATGAAGATGAGCGACAACATGGAAAAGATGTTGAACTACACCACCTCCCAGAACAACTTGCAACTGCTGAGCCTGATTGGCAAGACCATTGAAACGCAGGGTAACGAGATCGGTGTTACCGATGGCCAGGTGGCCAGAACCTCGTATGTGCTGGAACAGGATGCCCCCTTCTCGGTGGTTTATATCCACAATGCCGCCGGCCAGCTGGTGCGGACCATCGATAATGGTTTCCAGAGTGCCGGTCAGAACACCCTGGCCTGGGATGGGAAGGATAACAGCGGCCAGGAGGTGCCGGATGGCATGTACATCTACAAGGTGGACGCCCTGGCCGGCGATGGCAGCAAAGTGGCGGTGGAACAGCGGGCGTCCGGCAAGGTCACCGGCCTGGAGTTTGATTCCGGCCGGGCCGCCATCACCGTCAGCGGTTATATCCAGAAATATGTCAGCGACATCATCAATGTCCATGAAAACAGCAGCGGCTTGCCCGGTCAGGACAGTGATACCGGTCAGGATTCCGGTGACGAGGAAGAAGATATTTTAATGGGCTTAATGGGTTAGCGGTACAACAACAATCCCGTCAGGGGACAGATAAACAGCAGGAGGAACGATCATGAGTCTTTCAGGTTCACTTTACGCCGGGATCAGCGGCCTTAGTACCATGGGTAACGGAATGAGCGTCTTGGGCGACAACATCGCCAACGTCAACACCGTGGCCTTCAATGCCAGCCGCTCCACCTTCCAGGATGTACTTTCCCAGTCGGTGTCCACCGCCGCCGGCACCGCCCAGGTGGGGCGCGGCGTCACCCTGACCACGGTGGACGGGCTTTTTGCCCAGGGCTCGTTCGAGTCCACCTCGACTCCCACCGATATGGCCATCGGCGGCGAGGGCTTTTTCATGCTGCGGGGCACTGACAGTGCCGAGTCGGACATGTTCACCCGGGCCGGGGAGTTCCGCTTCGATCAGCATGGTTTCTTGACCAGCCCCGGCGGCCACTTCGTGCAGGGCTGGGGGGTAGACAAAAATACGGGTCAGATTGAAGGTACCATCGGCGATATCAGGATGGATCGCTCCACCCCACCGGTGCGGACCGAACAGGTGGACCTGATCGTCAACCTCGACGCCCGGGTCGACCCGGCTTCTCCCGCGCCGTTGTACGATTCCTGGAACGGCACGGCGGAAGATCCCATTGCCGCTGTCAACTATCAGTACACCACCTCGCTCAAGGTTTATGACTCCAAAGGGGTGGCTCGTGATCTGACCATCTACTTTGATCGCACCGCCAAGGAAAACGAGTGGGATTTTCTGATTACCACCGATCCGGCTTCTGATCGGCGGGAGTTGAGTGAGGCTGAAAAACAGACCTATGCCCCCGATGAGCAGTACAATCCCCAGAATCCGGCCCACCGGGGCGCCGGCGCCTTGATGTACGGCGTGGTGAACTTTGACAACAACGGCAACATCACCACCATCGATACCTGGGATGTGCCGGCCGACGGCCGGGTCGATCCCGACCGCCACACCAACCGGTCCAATCGCCTGGATGACAGCGGCAATTATCCGGTTTTTGACGCCAACTTCACCGGTGACCCGCAAACCATCGCCCTGAACTTCGGGGCCCGTTTTGACGGCAGCAGTACCGAGCCCCAGATCCTGGTTTCCCGTGACGGGGCCATCGATATCACCACCGATAACCCCATCACCACCGAAAGCCGCTGGGGTGATGTACGGGACAGTGAAGGGCGCCGGGTGATCCCCGAGGGTTATGACCCTGTTTTAACTGACCCCAACGATCAACATGTGACCATTGCCGTGGAGGGTTTTGATCATGAAGGGCGGCCGGCAAGCTTTTCCTATGTGATTCCGCACAGCACCACCAGGCTGGGGGCCGATGGCGGTTTTCTGGACCAGCTTGCCGGTGCGTTCGGGGCGGTATCGGCCGGGGTCGACGCCGATGGCCGTTTAACCCTGCGGGCTCCCGGCGGATACTCCAAGATGTCCATAACCAATATTGGCGTTACCGATGCGGTCGCGGATTTTGCCACAGTTAATCCCTTTGGTGATGGCGCCATCAACGTCAGTACCACCAAACGGGAGGTGGTGGCTCCGGCCCAGGCCTACAGCGCTCCCTATGATACGGACACCGATACTGACCCGCCATCGGTGATCAGCGCCGCGACCCGCTGGGATGCGGTGTATGTTGATGGAGTTGCTACTCCCGCCATCAACGATTTTGCCACTGCGGAAATAACCTATGAAATTATGCTCCGTGACGGCACGGCGATTGAGGGCACTTACGATAATTTTGAGGAGAGCCCGGACAGCACGGTGCAGGGTTTCCTTAACCATCTTTCCGATGAGTATGACGTGGATGCCTACATCGATTCCACGGGTCGGCTGGTGATCAGAGACCGGGTGGCCGACCCCGGGGGCGATGAGGCCAGTCAGCTTAATTTCAGAATTGTTGATTACAATGGTATGGTCGGAGATGATACAACGCCAGGAATTTTTGGTCCGACCTCGGCGGATTTTGACGAATTTCATGTGATTTCCGGCAGCCCCGAGCGTAACGGCAGCCAGATGGGCACCGTGGTCAACAACCGTTTCGGCGATACCGAGGCGATGTTCACCACCCAGTACGCCAACAGTTCCACCACCATTTATCAGGACCAGAACGGCTTTGCCGCCGGCTTCCTGCAGTCGGTGTCGGTGGATACCGCCGGCATTATCACCGGCAATTTCTCCAACGGTCAGGTGCTGATGCAGGCCAAGGTGGCCCTGGCGGATTTTGCCAACCTGCAGGGACTGCATAAGGTGGGCGGCAATATCTTCCGGGCCACCACCCAGTCCGGGGCACCGGTAACCGGTGAACCCGGCACCAACGGCCTGGGCGAAATTGCCCCCAACTCCCTGGAGATGTCCAACGTCGACCTGGGTAACGAGTTTGTCAAGATGATCACCACCCAACGCGGTTTTCAGGCCAACTCCAAGATGATCACCACCACCGACGAGATGCTTAGCGAGTTGATCAACATCAAGCGGTAGGCTAAGCCCGGGGACAGGTTTGAAGTCTGTCCCAGGCTATCCGTCCCCGATTACGAAACAATCAGGTCCGGCCGGGAAGCATCCCGTCGGGCCTGGTTTGTTTGTTGGGGTGATTTTTACAATTTTTGCTGTATTAGTCGTCATCATTGAATGCGCCGCCGGCTGGGCGCGCTTGATCGTTGCCTGTTTTCGTTGTTCAATTTTGCTTCAAGGCAGAATCCGGCTGAAAATCTCTCGGGCGGCGGGCAGCACCGGCTCGCCGGCCGGCAGTTCCAGGTAGGAGCGGCCGGCCAGTTCCCAGGCTGCTAAAGTTTCGCTTTGGGGCAGCAGGCCGGCCAGTTCCAGGCCGCTGCTTTGGGTGGTTTCTTCGATTTTGGCGGTCAGGGCCGCATCGGGGGCGGCCGGGGCGCGGTTGATGAGCAGGCATTTTTTGCCCGGTGCTATTCCCAGCGGCTCGGTGAGGCCGGCGATCCGACCGGCGGTCATGATCCCCCGGGCCGAGGGGTCGGAGACCACCAGCAGCAGGTCGATGACCCGCAGGTTCATGCGACTCAGGTGTTCCATCCCCGCCTCGTTGTCCACCAGGATGTATTCATAGTTGCCGGCCAGGTGATCCATGGTCATGGCCAGGAACTGGTTGGCCGAGCAATAACAGCCGGGGCCGTCGGGCTGGCCCATGCTCAGCAGGTCGAAGCCGGGGGCCTCCACCAGGGCCTGGTGGACCTTCATCTCCATGTACTGGTCACGGGTGATATGGGGCGGCAAATCACCCTTCATCTCCTTGCGCACCTGGCCGATGGTCAGGCCCACTTCAAGGGCCAACAGTTCGTTGAGGTTGGCGTTGGCATCGGCGTCCACCGCCAGCACCGGGGTTTTTTTCTCGGCCAGCAGGTAGTTGAGCAGCAGGGCGGTGACGGTGGTCTTGCCCACTCCCCCCTTGCCGGCCATGGCGATTATTTTCGGCATTTTTCCCTCCGTTAACCGGTTTTACCGGTGGTTCTTTCCCTTGCAAACTTGGGGCAAGGTGGTATTTTACCTGATTCTTTGCCGTGCATCATGGTTAATTTCCATCCCGGCCTGTTGATGACATTAATTCGGCCGGCAACATAATCGTTTATCAAGATCAAATTATCAAGGCTGATCGATATGGATTACCGTTCCACCCTCAACCTGCCGCAGACCGATTTTCCCATGAAGGCCAACCTGGCCCGGCGTGAGCCGGAGATGCTGAAAAAATGGGCAGAGGAGGGGCTGTATGAAAACCTCTGCCGGGCCACCGCCGATCGCCCCCTTTATGTGCTGCACGACGGCCCCCCCTATGCCAACGGTCACCTGCACATGGGCCATGCCCTGAACAAGATTTTGAAGGACATCATCCTCAAGTCCAAGCGCATGAGCGGCTACCACTGCCCCTACGTGCCGGGCTGGGACTGCCACGGCCTGCCCATCGAACTTAACGTGGACAAGGAACTGGGGGAGCAGAAGGCCGAAATCGACAAGCTTGATTTCCGGGAAAAATGCCGCCGCTACGCCGATAAATGGATCGCCGTGCAAAGCGCCGAGTTCCAGCGCCTGGGGGTGCTGGGCGACTGGCAACAGCCCTATCTCACCATCGACTACCGCTACGAGGCGGCAATCGCCCGGGAGTTCAACAATTTTCTCTTGAATGGCCTGGTCAGCCGCAGCCGCAAGCCCGTGCACTGGTGCGCCTCCTGCCGCACCGCCCTGGCCGAGGCCGAGGTGGAGTACGCCGACCAGACCTCCCCATCGATTTATGTGAAATTTCCCCTGCAACCGGCAGCGGCCACGGCCCTGGCGGAACGCTATCCCGAGCTTCTGGCGACCCAAGACGAACTTGATCGGGGACAGATTTCAAATCTGTCCTCTGGGGCTAACCAAGACGGAAAAGGTTCGTCAGTGCCGCAGGTTGCGGCAAGCGGGCCGGCGCCGCGTACCCCAGTACGCAAGCCGGACCGATCGCCGCAAGATGCGGGGCTGCCGAACCTTTTCCTGGTGATCTGGACGACTACCCCCTGGACCCTGCCGGCCAACGTGGCGGTGGCCCTGCACCCGGACTTCACCTATGCCGCCGTCGAAGTGAACGGCGAGATCCTGATCATGGCCGAGGAACTGGTGGAACAGGTGGCCACTACCTGCGAATTGACCGACCTCCGGGTGCTGACCACCCTGGCTGCCGCCGACCTGCTGGGGCAAAGCTGCCTGCACCCCTTCATGGGGCGCGACTCCCTAATCATCGGCGCCGATTACGTCACCCTGGAAACCGGCACCGGCTGCGTGCACACCGCTCCGGGCCACGGCCGCGAGGACTACCTGAGCGGGCTCAAGCACGACCTGCCGGTGCTTTCGCCGGTGGATGACAAGGGGCACTTCACCGCCGAGGGCGGCCCCTACGCCGGCATGTTCATCCTCAAGGGCAACAAGCAGATTATCGCCGATTTGCGGCAGAGCGGCGCCCTGCTGGGGGAGCAGAAAATTTCCCACAGTTACCCCCACTGCTGGCGCTGCAAAAAACCGGTGATCTTCCGGGCCACCGAGCAGTGGTTCATCGGCATGGATATCCCGGCCAATATCGCCGGCGAGCAGACCACCCTGCGGGAAAAGGCGCTTAGCGCCATCAACGGCGCCGACTGGATTCCCCGCTGGGGCCGGGAGCGCATCCACGGCATGGTGGCCGGCCGGCCGGACTGGTGTCTCTCTCGCCAGCGGGCCTGGGGCGTGCCGATCACCGCCGTCTGGTGCCGGGACTGCGGTAAGGTGCTCAACGATGAAAAGATTGCCGCCAAAATCACCGAGTTTTTTACCAAGGAAGGCGCCGATGCCTGGTTTGCCCGGCCGCTTGCTGACTTTATCGGCCCGGATGCCCGCTGCGCCTGCGGCTCCACCAACCTCACCAAGGAAGAGGACATCCTGGATGTCTGGTTCGACTCCGGGGTGAGCTACGCCGCCGTGCTGGAGCAGCGCGATGAGCTGCAAAGCCCCGCCGATCTGTATCTTGAGGGCAGCGACCAGCACCGGGGCTGGTTCCAAAGCGCCCTGCTGGCGGCGGTCGGCACCCGGGGCGCGGCCCCGTACAAGGCGGTGCTCACCCACGGCTTCGTGGTGGACGGCAAGGGCAAGAAGATGTCCAAGAGCATCGGCAACGTCATCGCCCCGAGCCAGATCATTGACCAGCACGGGGCGGAAATCCTGCGCCTGTGGACCGCCTCCGAGGATTACCGGGACGACATCCGGATTTCGGACAACATCCTCAAGCAACTGGCCGACGCCTACCGCAAGATCCGCAACACCGTCCGCTTTTTATTGGGCAACCTGCACGACTTCGACCCCGCCGCCCCCGGCTCCCCACCGGAGGCCGAGATGGACGAACTGGACCGCTGGATCCTGGCCCGCTTCGAGCGGCTCAAGGAAAAGACCGTAACCGGTTACGAAAAATTCGAGTTTCACCAAGTCTACCACGGCCTCTACAACTTCTGCACCGTCAGCCTCAGCGCCCTCTACCTGGACATCGTCAAGGACCGGCTCTACACCATGCCCGCCGACCACCCCCAGCGCCGGGCGGCCCAGGCGGTGATGTACGAGATCGCCGACGGCCTGCTGCGCCTGATGGCCCCCATCCTCTCCTTCCTGGCCGCCGAGGCCTGGGAGTACCTGCCCGCCGATGAGCGCCGGGAGACATCGGTCTTCCTGGCCGCCTTCCCGGCGGCCCGGCCCCAACGCCTGGCCGACCAGGAACTGCTGACCAAGTGGGACAAGATTCTCACCCTGCGCTCCGAGCTTACCCGGGCCCTGGAGATCGCCCGCCGGGACAAGGTAATCGGCCACTCCCTGGACGCCGAGGTGGTGGTGGCCGCCGATGGCCAGTGGGCCGAGTTTGTTAATGCCAACTGGGACACCCTGCAACTGGTGACCATCGTTTCGGTCATGCGCCGGGAGGAAACGCTGCCGGCCGAGGCCGCAAACATCTTCCACAGCGAAGAGATCCCCGGCCTGCAGGTCCTGGTCCGCCCGGCCCCGGGCGATAAATGCCAACGCTGCTGGATGCGGGTGGAAAGCGTGGGCGAGGACCAGGAACATCCAGCCATCTGCCACCGCTGCCGGGGGGCCATCGGGTGAGAAGCTGGCAGGATCATGTCGGTCCGCTGGCCGTGCTGGTGGTGTTGCTGGTCGCCGACCAGGTCAGCAAATGGTGGATCAGGGCCGAGCTGGCCCTTTATGAAAGCCGGGAGATTATTCCCGGTTTGTTCGACCTGGTGCATTACACCAACCCCGGTATCGCCTTCGGGTTGCTGGCTGACGGCACTCCGGCCTGGCGGCGCTTTTTCTTCATCGGTGCCACCGTTTTGGCTCTGATTCTGCTGGTCGTGCTTTATCGTCAGGTGCGTTATCACGGTCGGCTCTACCTCTATGCCCTGGCCCTGATCACCGCCGGGGCCATCGGCAATCTGCTGGATCGCGTCCGGCTGGGCGAGGTCACCGATTTTCTCGATTTTTACTGGCGGGAATACCACTGGCCTGCCTTCAACATCGCCGACAGCGCCATCACCATCGGGGTGCTGTTTTTTCTGATTGCCGCCTGGCGTCAGCCGCCGGAGGAGCATCAGGTGGACAAGGTGGTTTAGTTAAGGAGAGTTGCAATGAGTAGTAAAATTGCCATTATGTTTCCCGGTCAGGGCTCCCAGTACATCGGCATGGGACGGGAGTTTCTCGAGGCTGACTCCGGGGCCGGCAAGCTGCTGGCGCAGGCGGAAGAAATCAGCGGGTTGCCGTTGAAAAAGCTCTGCCTGGAAGGGCCGGAGGAAGAGCTGACTCGCACCCTGCATTTGCAGCCGGCCATGACCGCCGTCAATCTGGTCTGCTGGCAGGCCCTGGCCGCCAAAGGGGTTAGGGCGGATTATTTTGTCGGCCACAGCCTGGGGGAATACGCCGCGTTACAGGCTGCCGGGGTGTTGAGCCTGGCCGATACCATCAAGCTGGTCACCCATCGCGGACGACTGATGGAGCGGGAAGCGGCGGCCAATCCTGGTGGCATGGCGGCGGTGGTTAAGCTGGAGATCGAGGTGGTGCAAGAGATCGTTGCCGAAGCCCGCGCCCACGGGCGGCTGGCGGTGGCCAACCACAACTCTGCCGCCCAGGTGGTGATCTCCGGTGACACCGCGGCCCTGGCGGCGGCGGCTGAACTGGTCAAGGAAAAGGGCGGCAAGTCAATTCCGCTTAAGGTCAGCGGCGCCTGGCACAGCGAATTGATCGCCGGGGCGGTGGATGATTTTCGCAACCTGCTGGCCGACTTGCCGGTCAAGGCGCCGCAGACTCCGGTGCTTTTCAACGTTACCGCCGCCCCGGAGACTGGTGCGGCTGAGATTCGGGCCACCATGGCCCGCCAGATTGCCGCCTCCGTCCGCTGGTATGAGATTGTGCAGCGGCTGCTGTCTGAACAGGTACGCTGTTTTATCGAAGTGGGCCCCAAGAATGTCTTGAGCGGCCTGGTCAAAAAAATCGTGCCCGCCGATGTTGGGTGCACCATTATGCAGGTCGATACACCGACCGGGGTGGAAGAGGTGCTGCGCAATCTGTAGTTTGCCCGGCCGCCGACGGTTGACGTTTACGGCGTATAAAGCTCCACCGGGTGAGGATCAGGATTCTGCGGTAGCGGTCTTTCCTGGCCGAACTCGGGGCAGGGATCGGGGTCCAGCATCACCGCTCGGTCAATGATACTGCAGTGAAATTCGGCCAGGAAATGGTGCTGCCGGATGCCTCGATAGGCATAATCTGCCGGGGTCAGAGGGGTGGCCGACAGGCTGGGGGTGGCCCGTACGGCGGCGCTCTGGAAGGCGTAATGGTTGACAGCGTGGGCCGTCGGATCGCGGGGGTTGTCGTAGGAGATCACGGTCACCCAGCTGGTTTGTGGGTCCGGCTGGTCGGTGAGAATGATCAGGCGGCTGTGCCTGGCCGGCGGCAGGTTGTTGATGGCGGCGGCCCGATACCAGGGGGCACCGGTTTTCTTTGGATCCCGGGCGGTAAAGTTCACCTTAAAACTCACCGGATAAGGGGCGATGTACGGTTCCCCTTCTTCATTGAGGATGCCGTTGTTGTTGAAGTCGACATAGTTGAAAAGTTCGGGATCACTTATGATCTGCTCTGCGGCATAGAGTTTCTGGTCGATTACGACCTGGTCCGATGAGTTCCAGAAAACATGGTGGTCCGGCTCGCTCAAATCCTGCATGCCAACCGCCAGCACGCTCTCCCGCCCATGTTCCGCCGGGACCAGGAAGACCACCATGAGGGTCAGGTCACTGATGCCGACGGGAATCGGTTCGGCGGCGAAATCAAACAAAAATTCCTTGGTCTTGGTATGGCTTAAGCCGGTGACCAGGCCGCCTTCGGCAAAGGAATAAGAGTAATTGTCGGCGATATCCGTCACCGTCGGCGGGTAGGTGGACAAATCGGCCCGGTGGTTGTTAATCAGCCGGTAACGGGCCACGGCAAACAGTTCGCCGTCGATGGCGCCAAGGTTGGGAAGCTGGTGGTTGATCGTGGCGGTTATGGTCGCAAAAGCCTGCTGGCGACGCTCTTCGCCGTTTTCGTCCCGGTAGCGGTATGGCATGGCGGCGCCGTCGGTAATGGCATAAACAAACCGATCAGGCGCGCTGATGGTCAGTTCACCGTGTCCTTCTGCGGCGAGCAGGGCGGGCAGTTCGGCGGGCTGAACGGTAAGGGCCTGTCGGGCCAGGGCGGCGTCCGGCGGCGCCATTGCCGTAAGTAGAGGATGCTGCAGCCGCCCGCCCCAGGCTGAAGGGGGCAGTAGAAACAAGGGCAACAGTGCCAGCAGGCAGATCAATGTTCTGGGCATGATTTCACCTCGGTTGCAAATTTATCGGCGTCGCAAATCGTTTACATAATTACATAACGGCCGGCGCCGGACAAGCAGGGTTTCTTGTTTCTTGACATTGTCCTTGCTTCCAAGTATGTTTGCCCGTTTCCTGGCAGTGTATCCGCTGTGGGGTACTGCCGGTTTTAACTCCAGGAGTTGATGGCTTAAACCATGTTTGACACTCTTTCCCAGCGTCTGCAGGACGTTTTCAAGAATCTGCGCGGCCACGGTACCCTCACCGAAGAAAATATTCGGGAGGCCATGCGGGAGGTGCGCCTGGCCCTGCTGGAGGCCGATGTCAACTTCCGGGTGGTCAAGGATTTTATCGCCACGGTCACCGAGAAGGCGGTGGGACGTGAGGTGCTTAAAAGCCTGGCCCCGGGCCAGCAGGTAATCAAGATCGTCCACCAGGAACTGGTGGAACTGCTTGGCGGCAGCAGCGTTGACCTGGATCTGGGGGGGCGCAAGCCGGTGGTGATCATGATGGTCGGCCTGCAGGGTTCCGGCAAGACCACCACTTCGGGTAAGCTGGCCCGGCGTCTGAAGAGTGAGGGTAAAAAACCCTACCTGGTTCCCGCCGACGTTTACCGGCCCGCCGCCATTGATCAGTTGACGGTGCTGGCCGGGGAACTGGCCGTGCCGGTACATCCGTCCCGCTCCGATCAGGATCCGGTGGATATCTGCCGCCAGGCGGTGGCCAGAGCCGGTGAACAGGGTTGCGATATCCTGCTGGTTGATACCGCCGGCCGGCTCCATGTGGACCAGGAGCTGATGGATGAGCTGGGCCGGATCAAGACCGCGCTGCAGCCGGCCGAGATTCTCCTGGTCGCCGACGCCATGACCGGCCAGGACGCGGTGGCGGTGGCCGACAAGTTCCACCAGGATCTTTCTCTGACCGGGGTGGTGCTGACCAAGCTCGACGGTGATGCCCGCGGCGGGGCGGCTCTGTCCATCAAGAAGGCCACCGGCCGGCCCATCAAGTTCGTGGGTATGGGTGAGGGACTGGATGCCCTGGAGGTTTTTCATCCCGATCGGATGGCTTCCCGGATCCTGGGCAAGGGTGATGTCCTTTCCCTGATTGAAAAGGCCGAAGCCACCATCGACCAGGAGAAGGCCGAGGAGCTGAACCGTAAGCTCCGCCAGGACGGTTTCACCCTGGAGGATTTTCTTGATCAGATCAAGCAGGTTCGCAAAATGGGCAGCCTGGAACAGATCATGGGCATGATCCCCGGCATGGGGCGGCTCAAGCAGTTGCAGAACATGCCCAAGCCCGATGAGCGGGAGCTGACCAAGGTGGAGGCGGTGATTAACTCCATGACCAAGAAGGAAAGGAGCAACCACGCCATCATCAACGCCTCCCGCCGGGCCCGGATCGCTAAAGGCAGCGGTACCCAGGTGCAGGATGTCAACAAGGTGATCAAGAGTTACACCGAAATGCTTAAAATGATGAAGAAAATGCGTGGCAAGCCCGGCGGCTTGGGTGGTATGATGGGTGGGGCCAAAAAGAAACGCAAGCGGCCCAAAGGGCTGGCGCGCTAACCGCGCAACGGTGCGACAATAATCGGCAATCATTCAGTTTTGTTGAAGTTTGCACAACGAAATATAAAGGCTATAAAAAGCTTAAACGTTCAGCAGTAACAATCAAGTGGAGGAAACAACATGGCAGTGCGTATCCGTCTGACCCGCATGGGCAGGAAGAAGAAACCCTTTTACCGGATCGTAGTGGCGGATTCAGAAGCCAAGCGTGACGGTCGTTTTCTGGAAGTGATTGGCACCTACGATCCCATGCAGAAGCCGGCTGCCGTGCAGATTAAGCAGGACCGGGTAGAGGACTGGCTGTCCCGGGGGGCCAAACCCACTGATACCGTGCGCAGCCTGCTCAAGGGTGCCCAGGCCCAGCAGCCGGCCGCGGCCGCGGAATAAGCCGGCCATGCGGGAGTTGGTCGGTTTTGTCGCCCGGGCGCTGGTGGACAACCCCGAGGCGGTTACGGTCGACGAGACCGAGCAGGAAGAAACCCTGTTGCTGGAGTTGCGTGTTGCCCAGCCGGATTTGGGCAAGGTCATCGGTCGCCAGGGCCGCACGGCCCGGGCCATCCGGACCCTGCTGACGGCGGTGGCCGACCAGGAGCGCAAGGTCCGCCTGGAAATCGTGGAGTAAGCCTTGCGCATTGTTTTTACCGGCATCCAGCGGGGTGAACTGGTGGAAATCGGTCGGGTGGTCAAACCCCAAGGGATTAAGGGTGAGCTGAAGGTGCTGCCCTTTGCAGGCTTGCCTCTGGACTTTTCCGACCTGGACGAACTGTTTCTGCTGACTGCCGAGAGCGACGGCCCGCCCCGGGCTTATACTTTGCTGGCGGTCCGCGAGCAGGGCGGGGCTTTAATGATTCGCCTGGCCGGCGTGAACGATCGGGACCAGGCGGAAGCGTTGCGGGACCGAGTGGTGGCCCTGACCGCCGGGGAGCTGCCGGCCCTGGCGGCGGATGAAATTTACTGGCACCAGTTGGTGGGGCTGGCGGCTCACACCGAGGATGACCGCCTGGTCGGTCTGGTGACGGATTTTATGCTGACCGCCGCCCACCCTTTGCTGGTCATTGTCGACGAGCAGCAAAGGGAGTATCTGGTGCCGGCTCATCCGGAGTTTATGGCGGTCCGTTATGATGAAAGCGGTGAGCCGACCGGGTTGCTGCTGACGCCCCCCCCCGGCTTGTTGGAAGATGGCCGTGCGCTTTGATATTTTGACCATTTTCCCGGAGTTTTTTGACTCGCCACTGGCTTGTGGGATGTTGCGCCGGGCCATCCAGGACGGCCTGGTCAGAGTGGGGCGGCATGATATCCGGGAATTTACCGTCGATAAACATGCCATGACCGATGATCGCCCTTTCGGCGGTGGCGAAGGGATGGTGATGAAGCCTGAACCGCTGGCCGCGGCGGTGCACCACGTGCGCGGGGAGTCTGGCGCGGCGAAAGTGGTGTTGCTCAGCCCCCAGGGGCGGACTCTGAACCAGGAACTGGCCACCGAACTGGCCGGGGAAGAACAGTTGATTCTGGTCTGCGGCCGCTATGAAGGAGTGGATGAGCGTTTTCGGCTGGCCTATGTGGATTGCGAAGTGTCGGTGGGCGACTATATCCTCACTGGCGGTGAACCGGCGGCCCTGGCGTTGTTGGATTGTGTCGTGCGGCTGCTGCCCGGCGTGCTGGGCTGCGGTGATTCGGCGGCCAACGATACCTTCAGCCTGGGCAGTCGTGGCGGCCTGAAGTATCCCCAGTATACTCGGCCGCGCAATTTTGAAGGCATGGAGGTTCCCGAAGTGCTGCTTTCCGGGGACCACGCCACCATTGCCCGCTGGCGTTTGGTGGAAGCGGTACGCCGCACCCGGCAGCGGCGGCCGGATTTGTTGAAAGCCGCCGATTTTACCCCGGCTGAGCGCCGGCTGTTGGCTAAAGAAGGGATTGATCTGGCCTGAGCGCTTGTAAATGCGGTCCTGTTGAACGATTACGGGGGAAAAACGGTGGTCGAGACACAGCCGGGGGCGCTGCTGGATATTGCGCTGGTTCACTATCCGGTGTTCAACCGCCGCCGGGAGGTGATCGGCTCGGCGGTGACCAACCTGGATATCCATGATATCGCCAGAACCGCCAGGACATATGGGGTAAGAAGATATTATCTGGTTACCCCATATGATGACCAGCAGACCCTGGTGGCGGAACTGCTGGCCCACTGGCTGGAAGGGCGGGGCGGGCAGTTGAACCCGGCTCGCAAAGAGGCTTTGGAGCTGGTAAGGGTGGTGCCGGACCTGGCGGCCCTTTACGATCGGGTGCGGACAGCCCGCCAGCAACGTCCTTTGGTGTTGGCCACCAGCGCCAGGAAGCAGCCGCTGACCAAGGATTTTGGGGTGGTGCGGCAGGGGTTGGCCGGCGGGCAGCCGGCTTTGATTCTGCTGGGCACGGCCTGGGGGCTGGCCCCCGAGGCCTTGGCCGAGGTGGATGCTTTTCTGCCGCCCATTGAATTGGGTGGCGATTACAACCACCTGCCGGTGCGGGCGGCGGCGGCTATCATCCTCGACCGCCTGTTGGCCCGGTAAACGTCCAGCAGTGCCGCACCTTGCGGCACTGCTGGACGTTTACCTGAGTTGGTCCGGTTTTTTTGTATATGCCTGCCGGGGGGTGCTTTTAAAAAAATCTTTGCGCCACCTGCCAAGCAGGTTGGCCGTTGACGCGTGATTAAGCAGTTACTAATCGTGTCTGGTCGGCGTGCCGCTTATTACGGCGCCGATAAAAATAAATAGGTTGTTGTTTGGTGATATTAATATGTTAACCCTGGCCGCACCGGCGGTGTTTGTTTGGGGTTACAGTAACCGTAGCAAAAGGAAAAAGTAATGAACGCGATTGCCCAGATTGAACAGGAACAGCTGCGCCACGACCATCCGGACTTTCGGCCCGGTGATACCATCAAGGTCCACTTTCGGATCGTTGAGGGCACCAAGGAACGGGTTCAGGTTTTCCAGGGGGTGGTTATCCGCCGCCGCCGTGGCAACATCGGCGCCAGTGTCACCGTGCGCAAGGTGTCCCACGGGGTCGGAGTGGAGAAGACCTTTCCTCTGCATACCCCCCAAGTGGAGAAGGTCGAGGTGGTCAGCCACGGCCGGGTTCGTCGCTCGCGCCTCTATTATCTTCGCAACCTGCGCGGCAAGGCGGCCCGTATTCGCGAACGCGACATTCGCTGATTTCTCTGCATGGCGGCGCCACGAGTTCTTTGGTCCAGGGAGTCGGAGGAGATCGACTCTCTGGCCTTTGAGCGTTCCCTCAAGGCCCATGGGTACCGGCTGGTGGCCGGAACCGATGAAGCCGGGCGCGGCCCCCTGGCCGGTCCGGTGGTGGCCGCCTGTGTGGTGTTGCCGGAGGGTTGCCAGGCAAGCCGCTTCCGTGACTCCAAACAGCTTAAACCTGAATTGCGTTGTGAGCTGGCGGCGGAAATTGTTGCTCTTCCCGGGGTTTACTGGGGAGTCGGAGTGGTTGTCGCCGCTGACATTGATCGCTTGAATATTCTGCAGGCCTCGTTGCTGGCCATGCAACATGCGGTGGCTGATCTGGCCATCAGGCCCGACTTCCTGCTGATTGACGGAAAACACCAGCTTCCCCTGGCTCTGCCCCAGCAGGCCTTGGTCCAGGGGGACTCCCGCAGTGCTTCCATCGCCGCCGCCTCCATTATCGCCAAGGTTCGGCGGGACGAGATCATGGCCGAATACCATCTCCGCTATCCCCAGTACAACTTTCACCGGCATAAGGGCTACGGCACCGCCGATCACTTGCGTCTGCTGCGTCAGCACGGCCCCTGTCCCATTCACCGCCGGAGCTTTAAACCGGTGGGAAACTGCCTGCGGGGCGATCATGACTAAGCAGCGGCAAGGGCTTGGACGCCGGGGTGAAGCACTGGCCGCCGCCTATCTGGAAAAGGCTGGTTACCGGATTTTGGCCCGTAATTATCGGACCAAAGGGGCGGAGTTGGATATCATCGCCCGCCGACGCGAGGAACTGGTCTTTGTCGAGGTCAAGAGCCGCAACAACTCGGCCTTCGGCTCCCCTTTCGAGGCGGTCACCGCCGCCAAGCAGCGCAAGATCGCCCAGGCCGCCCAGGAGTACCTGGTGAGGGAAAAGCTTGCCGGCCAGGCGGCCCGCTTTGATGTGGTGGCGGTATCCTTCGTCGGCGGCAATCCGGAAATCGAACACCTGCCCAATGCTTTTGAACTCTGAATAACCGATTGCTATGACTTACAGCCCGCCATGAACAGCCCGCCACACCATGATCAACCTCAAAAACCTCTGCTGATCGGGATTACCATGGGTTGTCCCGCCGGGATCGGCCCGGAGATTATTCTGCGCCTGCACCTGGAACGGGAGCTGGCTCGGCCGGCCGTTGGGAGCGAGGTGACCGCCGAAACCGGATCGGGGCCGGAGACGGCAGTGGTGGTGCTGGGGGATCCGACGGTGCTGGCTCAATGTGCCCGACGGTTGGATCTGGCGGTGAAAATCAGCTCTTGGCAGCCGGGGCAGCCGCCCCGAGCGGGGGCGCTGAATGTGTTGCCGGTTTCCGCCCTTGATCCGGTGCCGCTGCCGGGCCGGCCCACGGTGGAGTCCGGCCGGGCCATGGGAGAATATATCACCAAGGCCGTCGCCCTGGTGCAAAGCGGTGAGCTGGCCGCCATGAGCACCTGTCCCATCGGCAAGGATATGCTCAACGCCGGCGGCTACCACTACCCGGGCCACACCGAAATGCTTGCCGCCTTGTGCAACTGCTCGGAATATGCCATGATGATGGCCGGCGCGCGGCTGCGGGTCAGCCTGGTCAGTATTCACCGCTCCCTGGCCCTGGTGCCGGAAGCGGTCTGTGAAGAGGCGGTGGTCCGACTGCTGCGACTGACTGCCCGTGCTCTGCAGCGTGATTTTGCCATTCCGCGGCCACGTCTGGCCGTGGCTGCCCTCAACCCTCATGCCGGAGAAGGAGGGATGTTTGGCGACGAGGAACGGCGGATCATCGTGCCGGCGATGACCAAGGCGGCGGCGTTGCTGGGCGACGGGGTGTCGCTTACCGGCCCCCGACCGCCGGACACGGTTTTTTATCAGGCCAGCCGTGGAGATTTTGACGCGGTGGTGGCCATGTACCATGATCAGGGTTTGATCCCGTTCAAGCTGCTGCACTTTCAGGATGGCGTCAATGTTACCATCGGTCTGCCCATTATCCGTACCTCGGTTGATCACGGTACCGCTTACGATATTGCCGGTCGCGGGGTGGCCGATCCTGCCAGCTTGCGGGCCGCTTGCCTCATGGCGGCTGAAATTGCGGCCAACAGATCTGCAAGATGCCGGGACCAGGCTTGATATCTGGGGGGGGTGATGATGAAAATAGACAGGCAACCCCGGCCGCCGGGTTACCCGGGAATCCTGATTGCCATTGAGGGGATTGACGGCACCGGCAAATCCACCCAGCAGCAACTGCTGGCCCGCCATCTGCGCGAACTGGGGCTGGCGGTGGTGGAAACTCGGGAGCCCACCGACGGCCCTTACGGCCGCCGCCTGCGCGATCTTTTCCTTAACCGCGCGTCCCTGTCGCCGGCAGAGGAACTGCGGCTTTTTGTCGAAGACCGGCGGCAGCATGTTGCCCGCCTGATCGTTCCGTCTCTGCAGGCCGGTAGGGTGGTGGTCACCGACCGTTATTATTACTCCACTGCTGCTTACCAGGGGGCCAACGGCCATGATCCGGCGGCGGTTATGGCTATGAACGAGAGTTTTGCCCCCCGCCCCGACCTGGTGCTGCTGCTGGAGGCGCCACCGGCCGTGGGGGTGAGTCGAGTGCGAGAAGGGCGGGGGGAGTGCCTCAACGATTTTGAACAGGAAGATTACCTGCGGCGGGTGGCCGCTATTTTTGCCGATTTTACCGGGCCTAACCTGGTGCGGATTGATGCGTCCGGGGAAGTGGCGAGGGTGCAGGGGGAGATCTGGCAGGCGGTGGAGGCGTTGTTGGTGAAGAGAAAAAAGATCACCGGGGAAAGTCATGGGCGTAACTAAAAGGTTATTGCTGGCTGCTTTACTGGCGGTGTTTTTACTGACCTTCGGCGGCTGTGCATCGCGAGCGGTGGCGCCGAAAGAACCGGCGCCGTCCCCGGCGCCCGCCACCGGCCCCCGTTACGCTGCGGAATTGGAGCCTTATGAAGAGGCGGTGGACCCGGCCTGCGCCTATTTTCAGTTTGCCTGGGGTAAAAGCGCCGAACTGGGCGGTCGTTTGGATGAGGCCCGTTATGCCTACCAGCAGGCGCTGTTGTGCGACCGGAAGGCGGTTTATGTGATGCGCCGGCTGGCATTGCTGCTGCTTCAGCAACAGGAGCGGGAAGAGGCCATTTACTGGGTGCGCCGGATTATTGCTATTGATCCGGCTGACCTTGCCGCCCGTTCTCTGCTGGCCAAACTTTACACCGCCCTTGACGATCCCGACCGAGCCGCTGTCGTCTACCGGGAGATCCTCTCGCTGGACCCTGGCAACGCCAACGCCATGCTGATGTTGGGGGTGATTTACGGCAGCAGTGATCGCCGTCAGGAGGCTCACGAGATTCTGGAGCAGTTGGTGACCCAGCGGCCGGATTATTTTCTGGGGCACTATTACCTGGCCCGGCTGTACCACGATCTGGGGCTGCTGGAGCAGGCGCTGGCCGCCTATGAACGGGCGCTGGCACTCAATTGGTCCGCCGCTCTGGCCCAGGAGTTGGCGGCGGTCTATCAGGCGGCCGGTCTTTACGAGGAGAGCCTGGCGCTTTATCGCCGGATGGTGGCGAAAGATCCTGCCGATGAGCGGGCTCGCTCCCTGTTGGCCGACCTTTACCTGCGACTGGAGCGGGTGGAGGAGGCCCTGGATGAACTGGCCGCCTTGCGTTCCTACAGCCGGGATGTGGATCGGGTCGACCTGACCATGGCCAGAATTTTGCTGGACGAACAGCGTTATGAGGAGGCGGTGAGCCTGCTCCGGGGAATCCTGGCCGATGAGCCGCGGTTGGATGCGGTCCGTTCGCTGCTGGTGCTGGCTTATTACCGGCTGGGTAAAATCGAGGCGGCCCGTAGCCTGCTGGAGGAAATTCGCCCCGGCGATTACGGTTACGAAGAGGCGGTACTGATGCTGGCCCGGATTTATCACGGCAGCGATCAGCCGGCCGCGGCCCAGGCGGCGCTGGAGCGAGCCATGGCCGACCCCGACCATCGTTATCTGAGCTTTTATGTCACCCTGGCCCTGTTGCATGTCGAATGGCATGATGCCGGGCAGGGACTGGCGGTTTTTCAGCGCGCCCTGAGCGAGCTGGGGCCGGAGCCGGAAGTCTATTTTGAATATGCCGTTTACCTTGACCGCATTGGGGATAAAGCGGGGGCCATGGCCAAAATGCAGCGGGTGATCGCCCTGGACCCCCATGATCCCCATGCCCTTAATTATGTGGGATATACATGGGCCGACCAGGGGGATAACCTGGAGCAGGCCCGGGAGTATATCGAGGAAGCGGTCCGGCTCAAACCCCAGAATGGTGCCATCCGGGACAGCCTGGGCTGGGTTTATTACCGCCTAGGTAAATACCACCGGGCTCTGGAAGAGCTTGAGCTGGCGGTACAACTGCTGGATGATGACCCGGTGATCCACGATCATCTGGGTGATGCCTATCGCCAGCTGGGGCATGTCGATGAGGCCCAGGCCGCCTACCGGCGGGCATTGGAACTGCTGGGCCCGGAAGGAGATCCGGAGCTACGGCACCTGATTGAAAGCAAGCTTGAAAAGCTGGTGGTAGACTGGGGCCGGTGATGTTGAGAGGTAAAAAGGTAAGTGATCACAGGGGCCACAAGGTAAGCGGTCACGTGGTGCCGCGATATGCGGTGCCCCGTGACCGCTTACACAAAAAAACTTTGTCATCCCTCAGGGCTGCCGGTGGCGGGTGCCGGCCGCGGTGGCGGCCGGCGCTGCTGTTATTTTTGTGTTGGTTGTTGTTGTCCGGTTGTGCCGCCCGGGTACCGATGGGGGAGGAGTTGACCGGAAGGGAGCGGCACGTGGTTGAAGAGCTGTTCCTGGCCGCCATGGAGAAGCACCGGCACCAGGCCCAATGCCTGGATGCTGAAGCTGAAATCAAATGGCGCAGCTGGCTGCGCTCCGGCGTGCTGCCCGGTTACCTCCAGGCCATGGCGCCCAACCGGATGAAATTCGTCGGCCTTGATCCCCTGGGCCGTCCGGTCCTGGCCCTGAGCACCGACGGTGAGAGTTTCCGGCTGATCCTGGTACCCCAGGCCGTTGTCTACCATGGGCCCACCACCGCCGAGGCCTTCAGCCGACACTTGCCCGAGGGGCTGGCGGCGGAAAGGCTGCCGGAATCCCTGTCCGCCTGGCTGCTTGGCGGCATGCCCCTGGAGCCGGAGATCGTGGCGGTGTACCGGGAACCGGCAGGGCGGGGCTATTGGTTGGAGGTGGCCGAGCCGCCCCGGGCGCGCCTGCTTTTTGAACCGCTTCCTGATCCGGTAGGCGCTGGTGTGGTGCGCCGGATTCAGCTTTTCGAGCCGGACCAGCGGCGTCCCACGGAGATCATTTATGATGACTACCGCCCGGTGCCCGGCGATACTGATGGCCCCGGCTGGTTGTTGCCCCACCGGATTGAACTGGATTCCCGCCGTCACCAGGGACTGAGCCTTAGCGTGGTGCTGTCCGATCTGCTGGCCGATTGTGCCCTGGGTTATGAGGATTTTCAACTGCCGATGCCGGCCGGATACACCCTGGAAACGGTGGAGTAGTGAAATCGCCGACTTTTTGCGACTTCATCAAATTTGAGGTTTTTGGAATTTCATGGAAATAGACGCCCTGTTGTCCCGGGTCAATCGCCCCGGACGTTATTGTGCCAACGAATTCAACGTGGTCAGGAAGGACTGGCAACAGGCCCGCCTGCGCCTGGCCCTGGCCTTTCCCGATCTTTACGAAATCGGCATGTCCCACCAGGGGCTGCAGATTCTCTATCACCTGGTTAACGCCCGCCCGGAATGGCTGGCGGAAAGAGTTTATGCCCCGGATATTGACCTGGAGCAGGCCTTGCGGGAGACCGGGATGCCCCTGTTCTCCCTGGAGTCCCGCCGTCCCCTGGCTGAGTTTGATGTGCTGGGGATCAGCCTGCCCTACGAACTATGTTACACCAATATCCTGACCATCCTCGATCTGGCCGGTCTGCCCCTGCTGGCGAAAGACCGCCGGGAAGACCAGCCGCTGGTGCTCGGCGGCGGTCCCTGCGCCTTTCATCCCGAACCGGTAGCGGACTTTTTTGATGCCATCCTGCTGGGGGATGGTGAGGAGGCGCTGCCCGAGATGCTGACGGTGATCCAGCAGGGGCGGGAGCAACAGCTGGCCCGCGGGCAGATCCTGGCCGCCCTGGCGGCGGTGCCGGGGGTTTATGTGCCGGCCTTTTTTGCCCCCCGTTATGATGCGGCCGGTAAGTTTCTCGGCACTGAAGCCCTGCGCCCCGATCTGCCGCCGGTTCGTCGGCGGGTGCTGGCCGATCTGGAACAGGTTGACCACACCGCGCCGCCCCTGGTGCCGGCCACCCGGGTGGTGCATGACCGCCTAGGGGTTGAGATCGCCCGAGGATGCACCCGTGGTTGTCGTTTCTGTCAGGCCGGGATCATCTATCGTCCGGTGCGGGAGCGGGAGCCGGCGGCGGTGTTGCAGGAGATTTTAAGCAAGCTGGAACAGAGCGGTTTTGAAGAGGTGGCGTTGCTTTCCTTGAGCAGCGGAGATTATGCCTGCATCAACGAACTGCTGGGGCAGTTGATGGATGCCCTGGAGTCCCGCCGGGTGTCCGTTTCCCTCCCGTCCATGCGAGTGGGATCCTTGACCCCGGCGATGATGGAGCAGATCAAAAGGGTTCGCAAAACCGGGTTCACCCTGGCGCCGGAGGCGGGCAGCGACCGGCTGCGCCGGGTGATCAACAAGGGGATCACCGAAGAAGACCTGCTGGCCGCCGGTCGCAGCGCCTTCGGTTTGGGTTGGAAGCTGATCAAGCTGTACTTTATGTTTGGTCTGCCCACCGAAACCGAAGAAGACCTGGCCGCCATCGTCGAGCTGGCCCACAAGGTATTAAAAACCGGCCCCGCCGGCCGTTGCCAGGTGACGGTGAGCAGTGCTGTCTTTGTCCCCAAACCCCACACTCCTTTCGAGCGGGAGCCTCAGTTGTCGGTGGCCGAGGGCTTTGAACGGATCGATTTTTTAAAACAGCAATTGCGGCACAAAAAATTCAAGCTCAAATGGCACGACCCGCGCCAAAGCTACCTGGAAGGGGTCTTCTGCCGGGGTGATCGGCGCCTCTCCGCCCTGGTGGAGCAGGCCTGGCGGGACGGAGCCCGACTGGACGCCTGGTCCGATCACTTTGCCCTGGAGCGCTGGCAGACCGCTGCCGCCGGCCTCAACCTGGACCTTGACCACTATCTGCGGCGCCGGGAGGCATCGGAACCTTTGCCCTGGGATCATCTTGATGCGGGGGTCAGCCGGGATTTCCTGGCGGCGGAATATCAGCGGGCCATCAGTGAGGATTACACCCCTGATTGCCGGGTGCACGGCTGCAGCAAGTGCGGGTTGTGCGATTTTAAAACCGTCAAACCGGTGGTTTTTCGCCGGCCCGCTGCCGACAGTGGTGCCGTAACAGATCACCGGGCTCAACCCGGGGTGCCGGAATTGCTGTCTGGTCCCAATTACGACAATTCCGATGCAGTACCTGCTTCCCGTTCCGCCCCCAGCTTGCCCCAGCCGGAGCGGGGAACGGGCTATCGCCTGAGTTATTCCCGGCTGGATGAGGCCCGTTTTATGGGGCACCTGGAGGTGCTGCAGGTTTTTTTCCGGGCCCTGCGCCGGGTGGGTTGGCCGCTGGCCTTCAGCCGAGGCTTCAATCCCTCGCCCAAAGTTTCCTTCGGACCAGCTTTGCCCTTGGGAACTGAAAGTCGGGACGAATTTCTCTGGCTGGAATTGACCGCCCCGTTAGGCGACCTGGAAGAGGCCCGCTCGGCTTTGAGCCAGCAGTTGCCCGCCGGCCTGACCGTGCTCTCTCTGGAACCCGGCGGTCGGCAACAGCCGCCAAGCCTGCTCAGTGCGTACCGCATCAGGCTGCCCGGGCTGTCCGAGATGATTGACCCGCAAACTCCGCCGGCCTTGCTGGCGGCCAAGGAATTTGTTATGACGGTGCGTCGTAAAGGGGCAGACCGCACCCTGGATATCCGGCCGGCGGTTAAGGATTTTACCCTGCAGGCATCCGGGGATTTGGAACTGGTGCTGGTCCAGGAAGCCGGCCGGCCGACGGTTAAGCCGTTGGAGGTGGTGGCCGCCGCTTGTGCGCTGGCACCCGAACAACTGGCTGACGCCCGGCTAATGAAATTATGGACTCGCCCCGCTCAGGGGTGATGGTCCGGCAAATTTGTCGGCGTCGCAAAAAGCCGCGCCGCCGACTGGGCACGCTTTGTAACTACTTGTTTTCGCATTGCCGACCAATAAGTCTGAGGGGGGTTTGCGAGCCCATCAAATTTACTGAGGAATCATGTTTTGTCAACGCAACTGCTGATCAACGCCACCCCTTACGAAATCCGTATCGCCCTGCTGGAGCACGGCAATCTGGCCGAATTTTACCTTGAGCACCCCGCGGAAAAGGGGCTGGTGGGCAATATCTACCGGGGCCGGGTGGTGCGGGTGCTGCCCGGTATGCAGGCCGCCTTTGTTGACGTCGGCCTGGAGCGCACCGGTTTTCTTTATGTCGATGACGTGCTGGTGACCTCCAACGAGGTGGAAAAACGGTTGGCCCGCTGCGATCGCGGCGATGGTACCGGTGGAGAAACCTGCTGCGGGCACGATACCGACCCCCTTTGTCGGCGTCATCCGGGCCAGAACATCGAGGATCTGCTCAGTGAAGGACAGGACATTATGGTCCAGGTCTGCAAGGAGCCCCTGGGCAGCAAGGGAGCCCGGCTGACCTGTCATATCACCCTGCCTTGCCGCAATCTGGTTTTCATGCCGCGGACCGACCATATCGGGATTTCCCGTAAAATCGAAGACGAGGATGTCAGGCTGATGCTGCGGCGGGATATCGAGGCCCTGCGGCCCGCCGGCACCGGCTTTATCGTGCGCACGGTGGCGGAAACGGCCACCAATGAAGAGCTGGAAGCGGATATGGAGTTTCTGCTGCACACCTGGGAAGAGGTCCAGGCCCGGGCGGTCACGGCGCCGGTGCCGGGACTGATCTACCAGGATCTGGACATCACCCTGCGGGTGGTGCGCGATGTGTTTTCACCGGAGGTGGACCAGGTGGTGGTGGATGAGCCGGAGACCTACCAGCGGGTTCTGCAGTTCGTTGAAACCTTTGCCCCGCACCTCAAGGGGCGGGTTGAACTGGGACCGGAAGACCCGCCCATTTTCGACGCCTACGGGGTTGAACTGGAGGTTAACCGGGCCCTGGAGCGGAAAATCTGGTTGCGCTGCGGTGGCTATATCATCATCGAACCCACCGAGGCCCTTACCGTGATCGATGTCAATACCGGTCGTTATGTGGGCAAAAACGGTCTGGAAGAGACGATTTTCAAGGCCAACATGGAAGCGGCCAAGGAAATTGCCTACCAGTTGCGGTTGCGCAATATCGGCGGCATCATCATCGTCGATTTCATCGATATGGAAGACGAGGAACACCGTGAAGCGGTGTTCACCGCCCTTAAGGAGGCGGCCAAGAAGGACAAGAGTCGCCTTAATATCCTGCGGGTTTCCGAGTTCGGTCTGGTGCAGATGACCCGTAAGCGCAACCGCGAGGATCTGGAGCATCTGATGTGTGAACCTTGTGACTGCTGCCACGGCACCGGGGTGATTCGGGCCAGCCGCAGCTTATGTTACGACATTTTTCGCCAGATTGAGCGGGAGGCCTGCCGCCGGCAGGCCGAGACGGTGATCGTGCGGGTGCATCCCCGGGTGGCCGAACTTCTCCTCCGGGAGGAGGCCCACACCGTTGATTATCTGGAAAAAAAATGCGGCAAACGGATCCAGATCATGCCCATCAAGGGTTTGCACCCCGAGAAATATGAGTTCAGTTGGCAGTAAGACTTGACAAAGAAGCCAGGTAGGGCTATAAATGGCGGTTTCTTTTTGCAATCTATTCTACCAGGCATGGGAGGAAGTTATGTACGCAATAGTTCGCACCGGCGGCAAACAGTATCAGGTGGCCGCAGGCTCCCGCCTGCGGGTGGAAAAGCTCGCCGGCGAAGTTGGAGATACGGTGGAGTTGGCAGATGTACTGCTGGTTGCCGACGGCGATGAGGTCAAGGTCGGCCGGCCGGTGGTGGAGGGCGCCCGGGTAACCGCCCGGATCGTCGAGCAGGATAAAGCCAAGAAAGTATTGGTCTTCAAGAAAAAAAGGCGCAAGGGTTACCGCCTGAAGAAGGGGCATCGGCAGCCTTATACCGCTCTTGAGATCAAAGAAATTCTGTAGATACTGCGAGGATTTGAGTCATGGCACATAAAAAAGCGGGCGGCAGCTCGAAAAACGGTCGCGACAGTAATTCCCAGCGCCGCGGCGTCAAGCGCTTCGGCGGCCAGGTGGTCAAGGCCGGCAATATCCTGGTCCGTCAGCTCGGTACCAAAATTCATCCCGGCAGCAACGTTGGCGTGGGTCGGGATTACACCCTGTTTGCCAAGGTCGACGGGGTGGTGACCTTTGAAGACTTCCGCCGCAATGGCCGCAGTCGCAAAAGGGTCAGCATTTATCCCGCCTGAAGGTAACGTAAAATTGTGTAGCAGCACGACTGAGAGTTTACGGACCGCTAATCAGCAGGCAACTGGCGCTGCTGATTAGCGGTTAGGTTTTTTATATCAACCGGTTGTTGTCGGGCCCCCACCATGTCTTTTATAGATGAGGCGAAATTTTTGGTTCGGGCCGGCAACGGCGGCAATGGCTGTGTCAGCTTCCGGCGGGAGAAGTTTGTCCCCAAAGGAGGTCCCGACGGCGGCGACGGCGGCCGTGGCGGCGATGTCATCCTGGAAGCTTCCGGTCGTCTGGATTCCCTGCTCGATTTCAAGTACCGTTCCCACTTTATCGCCCCAAATGGTGCCCATGGCCGGGGCAAAAAGATGCATGGCCGCGGCGGAGCCGATTGCCGGGTGAAAGTGCCGGTGGGTTCGGTCATCCGCGACGCGGAAAGCGGTGAGGTGCTGGCCGATCTGGTGAGAGAAGGCCAGCAGATGCTGGTCGCTCACGGCGGCCATGGCGGTCGGGGCAATGTTCATTTTGCTTCGGCCACCAACCGGGCGCCGCGGACGGCCACCAAGGGCACTCCGGGTGAGGAGCGCTGGCTGCGGATTGAGTTGAAGCTGCTGGCCGATGTCGGTCTGATCGGCTTGCCCAATGCCGGTAAATCCACCTTGCTGGCCCGACTGACCGCCGCCACGCCCAAGATCGCCGATTATCCCTTTACCACCCTGTCTCCCCAGTTGGGGGTGCTGCTGTTGCCCGGTCAGCGCCCCTGTACTCTGGCCGATATTCCCGGTTTGATCGAAGATGCTCACCAGGGCGCCGGCCTGGGGCATACCTTTCTGCGCCATATTGAGCGCACCCGCATGCTGCTGCAGGTGATAGCCGCCGCGCCACCGGGCGGAACGGCGGCCGGCGATACAGCTGGTGACCCTGCCGACGATCCTCTGGAACAGTACCATCTGTTGAATCGTGAGTTGGAACTGTATCAGCAGGATTTATCGCAGCGTCCGCGACTGGTGGTCTTGAACAAGGTCGATCTGTTGAGCTCCGGGGAAGACGACCAAGCCGGGAGGAATGAGAAGCTGGCTCAACTGATTCAACGTTTTGCCGCAGAAAATATCCGGATCCTGCCGGTTTCCGCCCTTGCCGGAGAGGGACTGGAGGAGTTGATAAAGGCCATTGATTACGGGTTGTCGGCGGTGGCCGATGATGAAACAACGGCCTCATTGACGGAATCGCGGGCACCGAAGCAGGAAGGCGGGGACGGCGTGCCGGCAGGGCAAAAAGAACAAAAAGAACAGGAAGAGCAGGGGGGGCAGGATCAGTGATGGAGTTCCCGCCAAGATGAGTCGGCAGACGGCAAGTGGGGCAGAGCTGCAGCAGCGGCGCTGTTATCTGGATAAGGCCCGGCGGGTGGTGGTTAAGGTCGGGTCGGCGGTGTTGACCACTGGTGAGGGGCTCAACTACGCGGTGCTGGATAATCTGGCCGCCCAGATCGAGCAGTTGCGGCGGGGTGGCCGGGAGTTCATTCTGGTCAGTTCCGGGGCGGTGGCCGCCGGCCGGCGCAAGCTGGGACTTGGTAACCGCGCTTTAAGCCTGCGCGAGAAGCAGGCCGCCGCCGCCGTGGGCCAAAGCAGCCTGATGCGGGCTTACGAAAAAATCTTTGAGCAACTGGGCGCCAAGGTGGCCCAGGTGCTGCTCACCCACGATGCCTTTTCCCGCCGCGACCGCTATCTTAACGCCCGTAATACCATCTTTACCCTGCTGCAGTGGAACCTGGTGCCGGTAATCAACGAAAACGACACCGTGTCGGTGGAGGAGTTGCGGTTCGGCGATAACGACACCCTGGGGGCCATGGTGACCAACCTGCTGGAGGCTGATCTCTTTATCTGCCTCACCGACGTGGATGCCCTTTACAGTGCCGACCCCGGCTGCAATTCCGGCGCTTGCCCCCTGCGGATCGTGCCGGCCATCACCCCTGAGATCGAAGGGATGGCTGGCGGCGGAGGCAGCGCGGTGGGGACCGGCGGCATGCTGAGCAAGGTCAAGGCGGCCCGGATGGTGGTTTCCCACGGCGGTTCGGCCGTCATCGGTCCCGGCCGGGAGCCCGACGTGCTGCTGCGGCTCTTTGCCGGCGAGGAACTGGGCAGTTTTTTTCTGCCTGCTCCCCAGAAAATCCCTTCCCGTAAACACTGGATAGCTTATACCTTGCGCCCCAAAGGTTACCTGGTGCTGGATGACGGGGCCTGCCGGGCCATCTTGGGCGGCGGCAAAAGCCTGCTGCCCTCGGGCATCATCGAGGTGCGGGGTGAATTCGGGCTGGGCGATCCGGTGCATTGCCTGGACCGGTCCGGCAAACCCCTGGCCGCCGGCCTCGTTTCTTATGATGCCGCCGCCATCCGGCGCATTATGGGGGTGAAAACCACGGCCATCGCCGATATTCTCGGCTACAAAGACAGTGACGAGGTCATCCACCGCGACAACCTGGTGATCTTGTAATCGTCCAGTAGCACCGCACTTTCAGGCGATCGGTCCGGCTTGCGTACCTGGGGTACGCGGCGCCGAACCGCTTGCCTGAATCTGCGGCACTGCTGAACGATTACAGTGCGGGGACGATCTAAATAACCAGCGACGATTGAACAACATTTAAGAGCGACAGGAGGAGAGTTATGACCCTGGAGGATACCATTGCCACCCTGGCCGGGGAGACCAGGCGGGCCGCCCGGCAGGTAGCGAATCTTTCCACCACGGTGAAAAACCGGGTGCTGCTGGCCATGGCCGACGAGCTGCTGGCCCGCAAGGCCTATATTCAGCAGGAAAACGAGAAAGACCTGGCCGCCGGCCGGGAAAAGGGGCTGTCGGCAGCCATGCTGGACCGCCTGGCCTTGAGCGATAAGGTGATCGACGCCATGGTGACCGGGCTTAAGGAGGTGGCGGCACTGCCGGACCCGGTGGGGGAGATCTCCGACATGCAGCGGCGGCCCAGCGGTATTATGGTGGGCCGGATGCGGATCCCCCTGGGAGTCATCGGCATGATCTACGAATCACGCCCCAACGTTACCGTCGATGCCGCCTCCCTGTGTCTTAAGGCCGGCAACGGGGTGCTGCTGCGGGGTGGCTCCGAAGCGCTTCATTCCAACCTGGCCCTGGCCAGGGTGCTGCAGGATTGTCTGGCGGCGGAGCATATCGATGCAGCCGCCGTGCAAGTGATTCCGGTCACTGATCGCGAGGCGGTGACCTGTATGTTGCAGCGGGAGGAGGAGATCGATCTGATCATCCCCCGAGGTGGTGAGGGGCTTATCCGCTTTGTCGCCCAGAACTCCCGAATTCCAGTACTAAAGCACTACAAGGGAGTCTGTCACGCCTTTGTTGATGCCGGTGCCGATCAGGAGATGGCCGCCCGCATTGTCATCAACGGCAAGACCCAGCGGCCGGGGGTTTGTAACGCCTTGGAAACCCTTTTGGTTCATCAAGCGGCGGCGGCAACCTTTCTGCCCGCCGTGGGGGCGCAGTTGGCCGCTGCCGGGGTGGAAATCCGCGGCTGCCCGCAGACCCAGGCCCTGCTGCCGGCGGCCAAGGCCGCCACGGCGGACGATTGGGGTATGGAGTTTCTCGACCTGATCCTGGCGGTCAGGGTGGTGGCCGACCTGGACGAGGCCATGGCCCATATTGAGCAGTACGGTTCCCAGCATACCGAAACCATCATTACCGACCGTTACGACCATGCCCAGCGCTTCCTGCGCGAAGTGGACGCTTCCTCGGTGATGGTCAACGCCTCCACCCGTTTCAGCGACGGCGGCCAGTACGGTTTGGGGGCCGAGATCGGCATCAGCACCACCAAGCTTCATGCGTACGGTCCCATGGGCCTGCGGGAGTTGACCACCTGCAAGTTTATTGTTTACGGGGATGGCGAGATTCGGGAGTAGGAGAAACTGTGCCGGGAGGAGGGCAGGCCATGACTGAGCGCCTCCGGCGGATCGGGGTGCTGGGCGGCACCTTCGACCCGGTCCACAACGGGCATCTGGTGCTGGCCGAAGCGGCCTGGCAGGAGTTCGCCCTGGACCGGGTGTGGTTCATTCCCGCCGCCCAACCGCCCCATAAGCTGGGCGAACCGGTTACCCCCTTTGCCCATCGGGCCGCCATGCTGGAACTGGCCCTGGCCGATCAGCCGGCTTTTATGGTCAACCGCATGGAGGAACAGCGCCCCGGCCCTTCCTACAGCGTCGATACCCTGCGGGAGCTGCGCCGGCAGCTGGACCGCGACTGTGCCCTCTACTTCATCATCGGCTCCGACGCCTTTGTCGAGCTGGCCACCTGGAAAAACTTTTCCGATCTCTTTCGTTACGCCGATTTTCTGGTGGCCGAGCGCCCCGACAGCGCCCCCGGCCAGCTCAACGAGCTGATCACCCGCCTGCCGGGTGGTTTCCAGTATGAGCCGGCTCATAACCGCTGGACCCACCCCCACGGCGCCTGTCTCTACCCGCTGCCGGTCAACGCCTTTCTGGTTTCTTCCACCACCATCCGCTGCAAGGTCAAGACCGGCGAAGACATCTCCGCCCTGGTCCCGCCGCCGGTGGCCGCTTATATCGATCGGCATCAACTCTACGCCTGAGTCGCCGGGAACCGTTTTTGCCGCCCCGGTATGCGGTATGCAGTGTGATATGGTCTTGACTTTCAGCCTCGTTCGGCGCTATAAGTTGATTATGATTTGCAGTCGTTAAGCTGGTTTGGTGTCGGTTGACTGTTTTTTGTAATTGTGAACGGGAAGGAGGAGCCTATGTATGTCGACAAATTATTGCCCCACAAGTTTCTGATGACCCTGGTCAGCGCTGCGCTGATGGTGGCTCTGGCGGCTTGCAGCAGCAGTAGCAGCAGCAGTAAAAAAGATGGTGACGATAACGGAACCGGTGATACGGCTTACGACAATCTCACCGACGCTGAAATGAAGGCGGTGCGGCTAGCGGAGGATTTTTTCTGGATTGCCGAGCAGATGGATGCGGTGCCCGGTGGGATTGCCGCCATTGTCGGCGGGGTGATGGAGAATGAGGAGGTTACGGCAAC
Source organism: Desulfurivibrio dismutans (assembly GCF_029210385.1). GTDB lineage: Bacteria > Desulfobacterota > Desulfobulbia > Desulfobulbales > Desulfurivibrionaceae > Desulfurivibrio > Desulfurivibrio dismutans. Next base: position 45,854 of record NZ_JARGDQ010000005.1, read on the forward strand.
GCCACAAACTTTCAGCGAAGGTGGACTGTCAGTTACCATCAGCCAGGTCGAAGGGGTGATTGACGCCTATTTGTCATTTAATAATTTTGCTGCGGATGATGGGGTGACCGTGGTTTCGGGGTCGGTTGACGTGGTGGCTGAAGTTGACGGTACCTTTGGAGATGACCCCAAAGAAATCGAATTTACTTTCAGTCAGGTGCGGCTGGATTTTGACGATGGTGATTCCTTTACCGTGACCTTAAACGGTACGGTAGATCATGTGCGTGAAAGTGACACAAAATTCAGCAATACCGTCGATATCACGGTTGGCTACGCCGGGGACGACTATCATACCAACACAACTGTTGCCGTTGAAGATCTGGGTAACAATGTTGAAGCCAAGACGGTCAGTGGCACCTATAATGATCCGGTTAACTTTGGCGCGGTTACGGTCTCCACCCCGCAGGCTATCCACGATGGGCCTGGCGGGGCCGAGCAGGGGATGATTCGCTTTGTCTTTAGCGGTGGTTACATTGAGGCAACTTTTGCCAACGCGGACTTAACCCTGTCCGGCTCCTATGACAACGTTTCCGGGCATATTGTCACCATTGAAGACTATTGAGGGAAAAACCCCACCCCTTACCCCGGATGGTTGCCCGGGGTTGACATAACCCTTCAACCATGGGGTGTTGACGCCCGGTCAAATAACGAAGGGGTCGGCAGCAAGCCGACCCCTTTTTTATCTCCACCCACCCGGGAGCGAGGCATTGCTTAATTCGATGGCACTCCCCTTTGGTGCCGCGGCGTAACTGATCACGGGGTGCCCCGCGATCGCCTGCGCCGCCGCTATTATGATGTGGACGGCGCCGGAAGTCCGTAACGTGCCCAGGACGGACGCGCAAGCAACAGTTTGCCTTGCAGGTTGTTGATTTGCAGGGCAGGCGGCAGCCGCGTTTGCGCATGCCGGAGAGCAACAAATCCCTGGGCGGGCTTGTTGCGAGTTTACATATGGACGGTCATCAAAACCGGGCCTTGAAGCCCACCCGGACATTGTCGTCGATTGTCCGGCTGTTAAGGTCGTCGAAGTTGGCCCGGATGTGCTGATATTCGATGTAGATCTGCACTGCCGGGCTGATGGCATAGCCGGCCCGCACTCTTCGTTCCAGCATCCGGTCCAGATCGGCGAAGGAGAGCAGCTTGGGGGTATAGAAAACTTTGCCCTGGAACTCCAGGTTCTCCGCTCCGGCCGGCTGAAAGTACAGGCGCAGCCCCACCGGGACGCCGAAGATATCCTGGTTGGCCCGGGAGCTCTTCTTGCGGCCGCCCACCACCCCGACCCCCAGGCCGAGGCCGAACCCCGGCACGTTCTCGATCATCGCCTGGAACTCCAGGTCGGCGGAGGTCATGGTCAAGCTTTTCTTTTCATTGTAGAGAAAGCGCAGGTGCATTAAGGAATCACCGTGGGCGCCGCTGCTTACCGGGCCGGCCAGTTTGGCCTGGAGGGAGTAATCATTCAGATTCAGGTCAAAGGAGGCGGCCTGGGCCGACTGGGCGCCGGTCAAGGCCAGGGCGGCCAGGGCGGCGGTAATTAATTTTCTCATCTCGTGCTCCTTGGGCTCGTTGTTTACTGGGTGGCGTAATCGTGGCGGGCCAGGTTTTCAAAGGTGGTGTACTGATCCAGGAAGGCCAGTTCCACCATACCGGTGGGGCCGTTACGCTGCTTGCCGATGATCAGTTCGGCCAGTCCCTTTTTGGGGTTGTCTTCGGCCTTGTTGTACACCTCGTCGCGATAGATAAAGCAGATCACGTCGGCGTCCTGTTCGATGGCGCCGGATTCGCGCAGATCCGAGAGCTGGGGGCGCTTGTTGGGGCGGCTCTCCAGGCTCCGGTTGAGCTGGCTCAAGGCCATCACCGGCACTTGCAACTCCTTGGCCATGGCCTTGAGAGAACGGGAAATTTCGCTGATCTCCTGCTCCCGGGACTGGACATTGCTGCGGCCCCGCATCAGTTGCAGGTAATCGACCACGATCAGGCCGATGTCGTGTTCGGTCTTGAGCCGCCTGGCCTTGGCCCGCATCTCCAGCACCGAAATGGCCGGGGTGTCGTCGATGTAAACCGGGGCGTCCAGCAGCATGTTGTAAGCCCGGGTCAGTTTTGGCCAGTCCTGATCTCTTAAAAAACCGGTCCGCAGCCGCTGGGCGTCCACCCGGCTAACCGAGCAGAGCATCCGCATGCCCAACTGTTCCTTGGACATCTCCAGACTGAAGACCCCCACCGGGGTTTTATTGACCAGGGCGATGTGCTGCACCATGTTCATGGCCAGGGCGGTTTTCCCCATGCTGGGCCGGGCCGCCAGGATGATCAGGTCAGACGGCTGCAGCCCGGCGGTCATTTTGTCGAAGTCGTGATAATCGGTGGGCAGACCGGTGATGTGTTCCTTGCGCTCATAGAGGGACTCCACCATCTTGAAAGTCTCGTTGATCACCGTCTTCATGGGCCAGTAGGACTGGCCGCTTTTGGAGCGGGAGATTTCAAAGACGGTCTGTTCTACCTCGTCCAGCAGGGCGTCAATATCGTCCTGCTCTTCATAACAGCGGCCGGCGATTTCGCTGCTGGTTTGAATCAGGCGGCGCAGGATGGCCTTGTCCCGGACGATGCGGGCATAAAAGGTGATGTTGGCCGCCATGGGCACCTGGTCGGTGAGCGAGGCGAGATAGGCCGGCCCGCCGATCTGGTCCAAATGACGACTATCTTTGAGGAAACTGGTGACGGTGATCAGGTCCAGGGGCTCGCTTTTTTCAAAGAGAGCCACCATGGCGGTAAAGATGTGGCGGTGCCCTTCCCGGTAAAAATCCTCCGGGGTAAGCACCTCCACTGCTTTGGACATGGCCCCTTCCTGCAGCAGGACAGAGCCCAGCACACACTGCTCCGCCTCGACGTTTTGAGGTGGCAGACGGTGGATGGCGGAGCCGGGGGCGTGGTCCATGTTAAATGGAATTCCGCTCTGTTACTGGCCGCTTTCCTCGGGGACCACTTCCACCTTGATCTCGGCAGTTACCTGGTAACCGGCTTTGTAGGGGATGGTGTGGGTGCCCAGGGTCTTGATGGGGTCTTCCAGCATGATTTTTTTCTTGTCTACTTCAATCCCTTGGGCGGCCAGGGCAGACGCAATATCACCGCTGGTAACCGAACCGTAGAGCTTGTTATCTTCCCCGGTGCGCTGGGCAATGGTAATAGTGGCAGCACCGATGCCGGCGGCCAGTTTTTCCGCCACCGCCCGGTATTCGGCCTTGCGGGCGGCAATGGCCGCCTGCTGTTTGGCCAGCACGGCCAGGTTGCCTTTGCTGGCCAGCATTGCTTTGCCCTGAGGAATCAGGTAATTGCGGCCATAACCGGGCTTGATTTTAACCACATCGCCGATCTCGCCCAGGGTATCGATGGTTTCCTTGAGAATTACTTCCATTTTTCACGTCTCCATACTAGGTTGCGATCCGGTTGGCGCCAACGCACAACCGGTGGATTTAAGCAGTGTTATCGGTATAACGGCGGCGCAAGTCCAAGTGGACATCGGCCAGCCCCAAAACGGCCAGCAGTACTGGGCCGTATAATTGCAACAGGACCAGAGCGTAGCAGATGCCCCGCAACAGCGGCGGCAACTGCCAGCGGGCCAGCATGTAGCTCATGATCCCCAGGCCCTGCATGAAATAAAGCATGCCCAGAATGATCGTCATATTGAGCCCGATGGAGGCCACAGGTTCAAGACGGCTCAACCACAACAACAGCCCCAGGGCGGCCACCAGGACTAACTGGTCCGGCAATCGCCAGTGTTTGAACTCCGGCCAGGGGCTCAAGGCCGGATCTTTGCGGCGCAGTAGCCAGTGACTGGCCATCAGGTTCAGCCAGACCAGGCTGAGCAGCGAGATGGTGAACAGCGCCGGCCAAGTGCGATCAAACACCCGTCGCAGGCTCTCCATGGCCACGGCGGCGGCCTCTTCCTCTTCCACCACCGCCGCCAAGGTATGATCAATACTCTCCTGGATCACCCGAACCGGGCCGGGGCTGCCGGTGATCCCGGCAAAACTGCCCAGCAGCAGCCAAAAACAGATCAGGTAAATCAGCCCTTTGGTCCCGGTCCAGTTGGGGGGCTCACCCAGGGCGATGCCCCGAGCCAGAATGTACCCCAGCGGTATCATGCTCACTCCGAAAAACAGAACCAGCAGGCTGCCGCTGAACAGGGCCACCACCCCCGCCACCAGCATGGCCATGATCACCACCGCTCGGCCCTGCTGGTATCCCATGGTTACCATCTGGAAAGCGGTCACCATGGGGATCAGGCTGTGCAGCCAGATAAGCCCGGGGCTCAGCAGGGGCAGCACCAGTGGGGCGGCGGTAACCGCCAAGGCCGGTAGCTGTCCGGCAGGGAAAGCCGGTCTGCCGCTGTTGTTGCTCAAACCGGGCTCCCAGCCGTGCTAAAGATACGGGTTGCCGCTGTATGGCAGCAGGGCGATCTGGCGGGCCCGCTTGATTGCTTCCGACAACTGGCGCTGATGTTTGGCGCAATTACCGTAAATCCGCCGGGGAATAATCTTGCCCCGTTCAGTGAGGAACCCGCGCAGGGTTTTAATGTCCTTGTAATCAATGACCAGGCTTTTCTCGCTGCAGAAACGGCAGACCTTGCGGCGTCCGAAATATTTTTTACGCTTAATCATCTTGCAATATCCTCAGGGTTAAAGGGGAAAAAGACCGATCAAGCGTCTTTTTCGCCGTTATCATTGTCATTGTTCTGCTCTTCGTTGTCGGCCGTTTCATGATCGTCGCCCTCTTCGTCGTCCGAGGGGGTGAATGGGGCTTCGGCGCCGGTGAGCTTGACCGTAAGGAATTTGAGGATCCGGTCGTCGATGCGCAGCAGACGTTCCAATTCTTTGACCCCATCGGGAGACATGGTGAAGCGGAACAGGAGGTAGACCCCCTGGGTCTCCTTGCTGATGGGGTAGGCGAGCTTTTTTAACCCCCAGCGGTCAATGCCGCCGATTTCCCCCTCGTGGGCAGTGATGACCCCGGAGTACTTGTCGATGACTCCGGTCAGCTCGGCTTCGGAGCCGGCGCTGGGCCTGACAATAATGACACTCTCGTAATTACGCACGTGGTTCCTCCTTTTGGGCATGCGGCCCTGTTTAGCCAGGGCAAAGAGGTGATCTTGTGCGGCCGCTGACGGCCGCTGTTCAAAAAGAAGAACCACTTACCATGAAGATGGCCGTAATGTCAAGTAGTCAGTGGGCCCTTGTCTTTTTTCTCGGTTTCCTTGATTGCTTCCCACTGGCGGCGCAGCTCATCCTCCGAAGCCACTTGTCGGTCCCCGAAAACGTGGGGGTGGCGGCGAACCATTTTGCCGATAATGCCGTTGATCACCTCGCTTAAGGTGAAGGCGCCCTGTTCTCGGTACATTTCGGCAATAAACAGAACCTGAAAAAGCAGGTCGCCCAACTCCTCGCAAATATGCTCAAGGTCGTCGCCGTCCAGTGACTCGTGCAGTTCGTGGGCCTCTTCCAGCAGGTAGCGTTTGAAGCTTGCTGGGGTTTGTTTGCGGTCCCACGGGCAGCCCTGTGGGCTTCTGAGGCGGGCGATCAGGCCGGTCAATTGCAGCAGGGCCTCCTCGGGAGGCTGTAGGTCGGATAACGGGATGTTCTGGTGGGTGGACATGGGCTTGCTTGGGGCTCTGTTTGATGTTCAAAACCGAGATAGTACTACCTCGAATAAAGAGAAGCAAGCCTTGTCCATGGGATACCGCCGGGATTCGTTAACGTCACTGTTCTCGGGGCCACTTTACATGGGTAGGATGACTTTGCCGTTACTTGGCCGGCACCACATGGTGCGACAAGATGTCGCACCTGACGCACCGCCGATGTCGCGCGACACGCGACATCGGCGGTGCGTCAGGTGGTCCCGGCAGCTATTGGCCAGGCATATGTTTTTTTGTTAATGTTGTAATTTCAAAGAGTTGATGGTTTTTTGCAGGGGATGCGCGGCTTTGGTCTGGTAATTGCAGTGATCTCTGGGTGAAGCACTTGGTGCTGCAATGTTCTGTCAGATTACGATGTTTGGAAAAGGGGCCGTTGTGGTCCGATATCATTACCAGTATTGAGAGGAAAAACTGTTTATGGTAGCCAAAAAGATGCTTGAAAAACACAAAGATGTCGCCAGGATTGACCAGGATAGCAAACGGACCCATGGCTGGTACGTGCGGGTGCGTTTTATGGGCAAGACCCATTCAAAATTCTTTTCCGATGGCAAATACGGCGGACGTTATTCCAGTCTGCTGGCGGCTCTGGCCTGGCGGGATCAAACTGAGATCAGCCTGGGTAAGGTCCGGACCGATCGGCACATTGTTACCGTGAGTAACACCCAAAGCGGTGTGGTGGGGGTGCGGCTCAATGAGAAGCTGAATCGTTACGAGGTCAGTTGGGTTAATCCCGAGGGTCGGCAGGGTAAAACCTCTGTTTCCATCCGTAAGCATGGCAAAGAGAAGGCCTTTGAGCTGGCCTGTCAGGTCAGGCAACAGAAGGAGGCTGAGCGCCTGGGGTTGAAGAAGCCATCGCCGCTACGGGGCAAAAGCAAGGAGGCCGGCAAAAAAGCCGCAATGAAGCCGGCCGTTGCCAGAGTCAAAGCCGGCAACGTTAAAGGTAAAGCCTCCAAAAACAAAACCGGAGTCCGGACGGCGGTGCGTAAGTCGACTGTCAAAAAAGCTTCTGCTCGGAATGCCGCGGCCCGGGCTTAAGGCGGGTTTATTTTTTTAAAACATCTGTTAGCATAAGTCTGCTTTTTGCTGCGGCCGGGCCGTACTGACGGGCGGGTGATGGTCGTGCATGCTTGGTAAAAGCATGGCGCGGCGGTCACCCGCCCGTTTGTTTTTTGCAATGGTCCTTGAGGGGGCTGCGCCCTTGTCTTGACGATGGTTTTCGGCTATCTTGGGGCTGCTTTTGTGCTCTGATCTGGTTATGTAGTTGTTTTTTCGTGATGTCTTACTGGTTGTGGCCACCGGTCACTAAAGCGGGGTCAGGTGATCACAGGGGCCATCATGGAGTAATCGGTAACTGGGTGCCGCAGGTTGCGGCTGCTGGGACGGCGCGGTGCGTACATCAGTACTTGTGCCGCCTTGATCGCCGGCAAATGCGGTGCCCGTGATCGCTTACAAGCGAGGCGATGGTTAGCTGATGGTGCAGGATAATAATCGGCCTTCCGGTGTTACCGGCGGTTTACCTTTGGTGCAATACGCCAGGAAGGAGGATGGTGGGTGTTGTCGTATCAGCAGTGCCGACACCGCCATCGTTGATGTGGTTAATCAGCAGGCCTGGCAGGCCCTGGCAGTGGAGATCAGTGCTGCCCGCCGGCGGGTTGAGGCCGGCAAAGCCAGTCCTATCTATTACTATATGGTGGTTAACCAGATGGATCCTGCTCTGCTGGGAAAATATATGGGTATTGCGGTTTGGCGGGTCAGGTGGCATTTACGCCCCATGGGATTCCGGCGATTGCAGTCGGCCATGCTGCGGCGTTATGCCGGGCTTTTCCGGGTGACGGAGCATGATCTGCGTCGGGGGGTGCTGTGGGCCGCAGTTTACGATAACCAGCAGCAGCGGGAAGCTGAAGCGGCCTATGAACAGCAGGGTGGGAAGGGTGCAGGTGAATCGGGAGCTTGATTTTCAGCATCGACAGGCGGCGCACTGCGAAAGCGGGGTGGCAGCCAGTTTGGTCAGTCACATTGGGATTCCCCTTTCCGAGCCCATGGCCTTCGGCATTGGCGGCGGTCTTTTTTTTGGCTACTTCCCTTTCATCAGGCTTAACGGGCTGCCGCTGGTTACCTACCGGGTGGCCGTCGGCCGGATCATTAAGCGTCTTACCCAGAACCTGGGCCTCGGAACATGGCAGCGGACCTTCCGCCACCCCGCGCAGGCGATGGCGGCCCTGGACGACCTGTTGGCCCAGGGGGTGCCGGTTGGTCTGCAGACCGGGGTGTTCTGGCTGCCCTATTTTCCCAAGGCCTACCGCTTTCATTTCAACGGTCACAACCTGGTGGTTTACGGCAAACGAGGCGATGATTACCTGATCAGCGACCCGGTGTTTCCCGGCCCGGTTACCTGTCCTGCTGAAGATTTGCAGCGGGCCCGCTTCGCCGCCGGCGCTTTGGCGCCCAAGGGCCGGATGTATGGACTTAATCCCCTGGCGGCAAAACCCGATTTCCGGACCGGCATCAAGGCTGGGTTGCAGGTGGTGGTGCGCGGCATGCTGCAGCCCTTCCCCCTGACCGGGGTTCGTGGCATCCGTTTCCTGGCCCGGCGGCTTAAGCGCTGGCCCCAGCGGTTGGGGCCGGCCAAAGCTGAACTGCACTTGGGGCACGTGGTGCGAATGCAGGAGGAGATCGGCACCGGCGGCGGCGGTTTTCGTTTTCTTTATGCCGATTTTCTGCGGGAGGCAGGGGAGCTGTTACGCCACGACCCCCTGGCGGCGGTTGGTCGGGATTTAACCGTTGCCGGTGACCGGTGGCGTGATTTTGCCGTGATGGCAGCCCGTATTTGTAAAGGCCGCCCCGCTGCCGGGGATGACTACCAGGCGCTGGCCGACGGGCTTGAGCAGTGTGCCGCCCTGGAGGAGCAGTTTTTTCGCCGCCTTCGAACCCTGCTGGGAACCCTGCCATGAGCCGGAGGAAAGTACCGCCAGCGGCCCCGGCTGCCGCCCTGCCGGCCGCCATTGAACTGGTGGAATTGCGTAAAAGTTATCCCGGCCAGCGGCGGCCCGCTGTCGATCAACTTAGCCTGCGTATTCCCCGGGGACTGCTGTTCGGGCTGCTGGGGCCCAACGGCGCCGGTAAATCCACCACTATCGCCTTGCTTTGCGGGCTGCTCAGGCCCGACGGCGGCACCATCTCCTTCCCGGGGCTTGCCCCCGGCCCGGGCTCGTTACCTCCCAAGCAGATCCTGGGCTTTGTTCCCCAGGATCTGGCCCTTTATGATCATTTAAGCGGCCGGGAAAATCTGATTTTTTTCGGCCGCCTGTACGGTCTGCGGGGAGCGCGCCTGCAGGAGCGGGTGGCCTACGGCCTGCAACTGGCTGGTCTTGAAGTCAGGGCGCAACAGCGGGTGGCCACCTATTCCGGAGGCATGAAGCGGCGGTTGAACCTGGCAGCGGGGCTGTTGCATGAGCCGCAGATTCTTTGTCTGGATGAACCCACGGTGGGAATCGATGCCCAGTCTCGGCAACTGATTCACGAACAACTTGTCGCCCTGGCCGCCCAAGGGATGACCATTATTTACACCACCCATTACCTGGAAGAGGCGGAGCGGCTCTGCCGGCAGGTGGCGATCATCGACGAAGGGCGGATTATGGCCTGCGGCAGCCCCCGGGAGTTGCTGCGGGAAGGTGGCTACAGCAGTCTGGGTGAACTTTTTTTCGCCCTTACCGGCAAGGAACTGAGGGACTGAGGCATGGGCCGGACGCTGGCGGTGGTGTGGAAAGAACTGTTGCTGCTCTCCCGGGATCATGCCGGGCTGTTAAGCCTTTTCTTGTTGCCGGCGGCCCTGGTGCTGGTGATCACCCTGGTGCAGCAGAATGTCATGGAGCTTACCGGGGAGCGAACCGGGAGCATGCTTTTTATTGACCAGGATCAAGGAGAGCTGGGGCCGGAGTTGCAGGCCCTGCTGCGGCAGCATCGGGGGATCGAGCTGCTGGTCTGGCCAGCGGAGCGGGCGGCCGAGGCCCGGTCCGCCGTGGTCGCCGGCAAGCACAGCGGTCTGCTGATCCTGCCCGCCGGTACCGGCGAGGCTTTGTGGGCCCGGCTGGAGCGCCTGGCTGCGGTGGCCGCCGACCAGGAAGCTGACGGCCAGACGGTTAACCAGGAGGAGCGCGCCGGAGCCCTGCCGGAGTTGCAACTCTATTTTGATCCGACCCTGTTGCCGGGGTTTCGCCAGGAGATAGGCGCCCTGGTGCGCCTGGCCATGGCCCGGGTGGAACTGGATTGGAAGCTGGAATTGCTGGTCGGCACCATTCGCAGCCGGCTGGAGCAGTTGGGGATTCCCGGGGAGTTCCTGCGGCACGAGACCTTTGGGATCGAGACCCTGGATGAGGAGTTGCTCCGGCTCCGGGAGTGGGCGGAAGGGGCGGGAAAACAGCAGCCCGGAGTGGTGCAGCAAAATGTTCCGGCCTGGGCCCTGTTCGGCATGTTTTTTACCGTGCTGCCGCTTGGGGGGGGGCTGCTCTGGGAGCGGCGCGCGGGGGTCTGGCTCCGTTTTCGCAGTATGCCTTTGGCCATTGGCAGCCTTTTGGGAGGCAAGATGCTGGCCTATATGCTGGTCGGCCTGTTCCAGTTTGCCTTGATTTACCTGATTGGTAACCGTCTTTTTCCCCTGCTGGACCTGCCGGCTTTCACCATTGCGGGGGTGTTTTTTGAGATCGGCCTGATCGTGCTGGTGGTCAGCCTGGCCGCCTGCGGTTACGGCTTGATGTTGGGCAGCGTCTGCAGCAGCTATGAGCAGGTTACCATGTTCGGTGCCATCTCCATTGTCCTGGCCGCTGCTGTGGGCGGGATCATGGTGCCGGTGTACGCCATGCCCGAGTTTATGCAGCAGCTTGCGGTGGTGTCGCCCCTCAACTGGGGTCTGACCGCCTTTCATGAGGTTCTGGTCCGGGGCCATGGCCTGGCCGAGGCCGCCAGTCAGCTGGTGGGGCTGCTGCTTTTCGGCTTAGGCAACCTCTTGCTGGCCTGGCGTCTGACCACGTCGTAAGGCTTGGCCGGCCCGGCGGTCCCGCTGAATGGATATAGTCCGTTAAGTCCGCAGGTTGGCTGGCCGGATGAGCGGTTACTTAGATATTTTTTAACAAGAGCGTTTTTGCGGGAGAAGGGGTTATGGAAAGTCAGGATAGGGCGCTGGCGGAGGAACTGCTGCCCCTTATTGTCGAGACCTGCCGGTTGCCGGCCAGGGAACTGCAGGTGGCGGAAATTATGAATCGGTCCCTGGTCGGTCCGGACTCGCCACTGGGAATTGATTCCCTGGATGCAGTGGAGATTGTGGTGGCGGTCCAGAACCGTTACGGGGTGCGGATCGAGTCGGTGGAAAGCGGTCAGCGGATCATGGCCTCGCTGGCTTCCCTGGCGGAGTTTATCCGTCGGCACCGGACTGTTTAACAAAGCAGTTGGTCAAACCACCGTCAGCAGGATGTAGCCCACGGCAAAACGGCCGCTTTCCGGGATGAAACAGAAGATCTTTTCCCCCGTCCTTAAACGACCGGAAGCAAACAGTTCCTGCAGCATGATGTAAAATGAGGCCGCCCCGGTGTTGCCCCTGGTGGCCAGGTTGGTGAACCATTTTTCGTAGGGCAGCGGGAAATCGATGGCCGCCAGTTGATCGTGCAGTGGCGCCCGGAAGTACTCTGAGGAGTAATGGGGCAGAAACCAGTCGATCTCCTCCGCTTTAAGGCCATGTCTGGCCAGCAGTGGAGGGAGGCTGTCGCCCACCAGGGTCTTGATCACCTCCCGGTTGAGCAGTCGGGCGTCCTGCTTGACGGCAAACGCTCCTTGGGCCAGGGCCTTTTCAATGTTACCGTACTGCCGCCATCCTCTGACGGCGCCGTTTTCTTCCTTTACTCCCCCGGCGTACATGCAGGTTTCCTGGCGGTGGGCCTGGGAGATAATTTCCAGCCAGTCAATGCGCAGGCTGATCCCGTCGGCGGTCGGCTGTTTTTCCAGCAGCATGGCGCCGGCGCCGTCGGAGAGCATCCAGCGCAGAAAATCAGCCTCAAAGGAGAAGGCCGGGTGACGCTTATTATCGCTCTCCACCTCCCGGCTTGGCGGTGGCTTAAGGAACGAAGGGCGGAGAAAGCTGGAAGAGAGATCCGAGCCGGTGGCCACCGCGTTGTCGGCCAGGCCCATGGCCACCGCCATGGCGCCGTATTTCATGGCCATGATGCCGGAAAGGCAGATCCCGCTGGCGGTGTTGATCTCGCAGGGTGCCGCCCCTAACTCGCCGTGGACCATGGAAGCGTGGCCCGGCATCAGCTGGTCCGGGGAAGCGGTGCCGCAGGAAAGACAGGCAATCTGCTCCAGGCTGCATCTGCCTTGGGCGCAAAGAGCGCGGACGGCCTCGGCGGTCAGTTCCCGATTGCTGTGGGTTAGCCGTCCGGTGCCCGGTTCCAGGGCGTAATGTCGGGTAGTGATCCCGTTGTTCTGCAGAATGATCTTCCTGGTTTTGGCCGAAATTCGGTCGGCGCCGATAAGGTAGGCGTCAAGCTCCTGGTTGCTGATTGGCGGTCCGGGAAGAAACGCGGCAAGGTCGGTGATAAAGACGTTCATCATTTCACAGTTTGGCCTGTTGATGGCTGGTGCGGACCAACTCCGCATATAGCCGGTAAAATTCTTCTTCCGCCAGCCGGGTGGGGGTGACGGCATTGGTTAAGGTGTAATAATCCAGATCATGGTTGATGATCTCCTGCCGTTGCCGACGGTGGTACTCGGTGCCGGGCAGGGGGGTAAGTACGGTGATGATGGGCAGATCGATCCGGCTGGCGGCCAGATAGTCGCTCAAGCGCCGGAAGTCTTCCTCCTCGTAGCTGGGGGCCACGATGAAGTCCCCGACAATGGTGATCCCCATCTCCTGCAGGATCCCCACCGCCTCCCGGTTGACATCCGCCCGGTTGGCCTTGTTCATGGCCGCCAGTCTTTGGTCGTCCAGCTCTTCAAAACCGATGATCACCGCCCTTAAGCCGGCTTCCCGCCACAGCCGCATCAGCTCGGGGTGATTGACCACCGTGTCGGAGCGCACGTCGGCCAGAAATTGTTTGTTAAGCCCGGCGGCTTTGATCGCCTCTCCCAGTTGCCGGGCCTGTTCGAGATTGCCGAAGGTGTTGGCGTCAATCAGCCGGATCACCGGAATGTCCGCCAGCAGTTCGATGTCCCGGATTACCTGGTCCGGGGGGCGGGTCAGGTAACGGCCGTCGCTTTGACCTTTGATGCAACAAAACGAGCAGCGGTGAGGGCAGCCGGCGGCGGAAGCGACAAAGCCCATGCTGACCTTGAGCCTTTCCAGTCGGTAGTGCTCCCGGTAATGGGCGACCAGTTGATAGGCCGGCGGGTGATGGGAAACCAGGTCGGCCTCCCGGTAATCCCGGTTAAGCCATTGCAGCCGGTTTCCCGGCGAAGTTTTGGCCATGCCGGGGAGATCCGCCGGCTGCCGGCCCTGTTCCAAAGCCTCAACCAGTTCCCGGAAGGAAAGTTTACCCAGGCCGATACAGATATAGTCAACTTCTTCATGATTGAAAAAGGCCGGGTCGTTGCTGGCGTGGATGCCTCCCACCACCACGCTCTTCACCCCCGCCGCCTTCACCTCCCGGGCCAGGCGCCGCACGGTGTTGGCCTCGCAGGTTACCCCGGTAAGCCCCACCAGGTCCGGCAAGGCTTCGCTCAGGGCCCGGCTTAGGCCGCCAGGCTCGGCTTTCAAATCCAGGATTCGCACTTCGTGGTCGGGCAGGTTGCCGGCCAGTTCTTCCAGCGCCAGGGGTTCACCCCGGAAAATCTGCCTGACGGAAGTGATTCCGTAGCGTTCTTCGGGAATACTGCGCCCGCAATTGGGAGGATTGATCAACAGAATTTGCATAACGGCGTTTCCCCGGATCTGAGCCGGATTATGGTGTGCTTGTAGCCGGCGGTTGGTTGAACTGCCGGTAAAACCATAACTCCGCCGCCGGTTAACGATTTTACCGGCGGCTGGCGGCGGCCATTATAACACAAGAGACCGGTTGGTCACGGCAAATTTAACAAAGGTTACCAAAACCCCGGCGGCACCGACCCGAATTAAGGTAAGTTTTCAATATTATGGAAACTTCTAACCCCGTCTCCGGTGAAGATGTGAGAAAAACTTAATAAACCTTACCAAAGTCTTGTGCGGAAGTAATGGATATGCTAGTTTTGCCGATCTTGCCCCATGGTTCCCTGTTTTGTTGCCGTAATCCTTATTTGGTTGGGAAGGCAGTGATGGCCAAGCACATTCTCCTGATTCACCCCCTGGGCTACACCGCCGAGGGGAAGAAAACCGATATCGCCCGGTTGGCCAATCTGATGCCGCCCTTGGGATTGTGCAGCATTGCCGCCTATCTCGACCGGCAGGGCTGCCGGACGGCCATTATCGACTGTTTTGCCCACCTGGATTCCGATGCCCGGATCATGGAGTATCTTGAAGAACAACGGCCGGACTGGATCGGCTTGACCTGCACCACCAACGGTTTTCTCGATGCGGTGCGAATCGTGCGCATGGTGAAACAGGCCCGGCCGGAAATTAAGGCCGTGCTTGGAGGGGTTCATGTTTCCGCCTGCAAGGAAAAAATCCTGGCCGAGTATCCGGAGGTGGATTGTGCGGTGGTGGGGGAGGGTGAGTTGCCGTTGACCCAACTGCTGCAGGGGGCACCCTTGGCGAACATTGCCGGCCTGGTTTATCGGGATGACGCTGGGGTGCGTTTTACCGGTTTGCAGGGGCGTGGGGTGGAACTGGACGACTTGCCCTTCCCGGCCTACGAAAAGCTGCGCGGTTACCCCGAGGTCTACCAGTTACCGATCTTCAACTATCCCCGTCATCCCAACGCCAGCTGCCTTTCCAGCCGGGGCTGTCCATACTCCTGCAGCTACTGCGACCGCTCGGTCTTCCGGCGCAGCTTCAAGTACAATTCCGCCGATTATGTTTACCGGCACATGCAGTACCTGCGGCAGCGCTGGGGGATTCGCCATCTAAACTTCTATGACGATCAATTCACTTTCCACCGGGACCGGGTGGTGGAACTTTGCCGACGGCTGATTGAGCACCCCCTTGCTATGACCTTCAACTGCGCGGTGCGGGCCGAGCACGTGGACCCGGAACTGCTGGCCCTGATGAAAAAAGCCGGTTGCTGGATGATCAGCCTGGGCATTGAAACCGGAGATCCGGACCTGTTGGCCCAGCACCGGCAAAACGCTGATCTCGACATGCTGGCTCGGGTGATTCATGATATCCACCGGGCCGGGATCAGGGTCAAAGGATTGCTGATGCTGGGGCTGCCGGGAGAAACCGAGGAGAGTGTGCAGCGCAGCATGCGCTACGTCTTTTCCTTGCCCATCGATGATTTCAATCTGGCCAAGTTTACCCCTTTTCCCGGTTCGCCCATCTATCAGAAAATCCATGAATTGGGCGAGTTCGAGGAAGATTACCGGAAGATGGACTGCATGAATTTTGTTTTTGTCACCAAAGGGATGACCAGGGAAAGACTGGAAGAGCTCTTTCTGGAGTTTTACCGCCGCCATTTCATGCGACCGCGGGTATTACTGGGCTATCTGGCCATGCTCTGGCAATCACCCCACAGCTGGTGGCGGTTTTTGGGCAATCTCTCCAGCTTTTTGCGTTTTGCCCGTTCCAATAAGCGGATTGAGGGTTAATGAACAGCCGGTTGGATAAGCAGCGCCGGGTGGTGGTGACCGGCATGGGGATTGTCTCCTGCCTGGGGTTGTCGCGCCGGGAGGTGCGGGCGTCCCTTTATGACGGGACACCCGGGATTGCGCTGCTGTCGGAGCGCAAGGAACTGGGCTTTCAAAGCGGTTTGAGCGGGGTGATCAAAGGTTTTACCCCAACCCCGGGCTATCCGCTGGATCGTAAATACCGCAGCAAATTGCCGGAGTTCGGCTGGTGGGCCTGGGATGCCCTCTGCCAGGCCCTGGAGCAGGCCAGGGTGGAGCCGGCCGACTTGGCAGAAGATGTCCGGACCGGCTTTCTCTTCGGTAACGACTCGTCGGTGGTAACCGGAGTCGAGCAGTGTGAGATGCTGCGGGCGGCGGGGGAGACCCGGGGGATCGGCAGCGGCCATATCTTTCGGCTGCTCACCAGCACCGTAACCCTGAACCTGTGTACCAAGCTGCAGTTGCGGGGTGCCTCCTGGACGGTGAGCGGCGCCTGTGCCAGCGGCGCCATGGCCATTGGCCAGGCCGCCGAGCTGATCGCCCGGGGGCGGCAGGACCGCATGCTTTGCGGCGGTGGGCAGGAGATTTCCTGGCAGTCCATGTGCAGTTTTGATGCCGTGGGCGCTTTTGCCCGGCGGGAAGAGGCGCCGTCGGAAGCCTCACGCCCTTTTGACCAGGGCCGTGATGGCCTGGTGCCCGGCGGCGGGGCGGCGGTGCTGCTGCTGGAGGCCGAAGAGAAGGCCCGAGAGCGGGGAGCGGAGATCCTGGCTGAAATTTGCGGTTATGATTTTGCCGCCGATGGCTATCATATTTCCGTGCCCAGCGGCGAAGGGCTGGAACGGGCCATGGCCGGAGCCATTGCCGATGCCGGGTTGGAGCCCGGGCAGATTGATCTGGTGATGGCCCATGCCACCTCCACCCCGGTGGGGGATGAAAAAGAGGCCCAGGCGCTGAGCCGGCTTTTCGGGTTGGCGCGGGGTAACCAGGGGCCGCTGGTGGCGGCGACCAAGGCCCTCACCGGGCACGAATTCTGGATGGCCGGGGCTTCCCAGGTGATTTATGCCCTGCTGATGAGCCGGGCGGGTTTTGTCGGCCCTCATCCCAATCTGACCGAACCGGCGCCGGCGGCGGCGGGCCTGCGGATTCCCACGGCCGCCATAACCGTCGCCCCCCGCCATATTTTGTGCAACGCGGCGGGTTTCGGCGGAGTTAACGCCAGCCTGGTGGTGCAGGCCTTATGAACTCCGCGGCGCAAGGGTTTTGACTTTGGTAAACGGTGATTTGAAAACGGATGTGGTGGTGATCGGCAGCGGCATCAGCGGCTTGACCGCCGCCGCCCTGCTGGCCCGTAAGGGCCGGGAGGTGATGCTCATTGAGCGCACCGCCCGGCCCGGCGGCGCCCTCAAGCGCTTCAAGCGGCAGGGGATTTCTTTTGACGTCGGCTTTCATTATTCCGGTTGTCTGGGTGACGGGGAAATTCTGGCGGTACTGTGGGATTACCTGGGGGTGCGGGACCGGCTTGAAATCCGGCAATTTCCCCCGGAAGGATACGATGAACTGAACATCAGTGGTTGTGCTCAGCCGGTTCGAGCCTATTTTAATTATGTGCAACTGGCCGAGGAACTGCAGCGGATTTTCCCCGTTGAGCGGGCGGCGATTGGCGCCTATCTGGACAAAGTAAGGGATATCTGCCAGGAGATTCCTTTTTACAACCTGGACCTGCCGTTATCGCCGTTTTTGCGGGGCATTAAAGAGCGGCCGCCGTCCCTGGCGGAATACTTGCGATCGATTACCGCCAATCCGCAACTGCAGGCGGCCCTGGCCGCTCCGGCCTTTCTTTACGGGGTGCTGCCGGAGGCTGCCGCCTTGCCGGTCCACGCCTCCGTGGCCCATGGTTTTTACCAGGGGGCCTACACCATCGATGGCGGTGGCCAGGCGGTGGTGGATGCCTATCTGCAGGTGCTGGCCCGGGCCGGCGCCCGGGTGCTGACCGGTAACCGGGTGACAAAAGTGCTGGCGGCACAGGGTCGGGTGGCCGGCGTGGTTACCGAGCGGGAAGAGGTTATTGCCTGTCGTGAGGTCATTTACACCGGCCATCCGGCGGCGGTGCCGGCCATGGTGCCGGCCTCTTTGTTCCGGCCGATTTACCTCAAAAGATTGCAGGAGTTGCAGAACACCTGCTCCATGTATGCCGTTTTCGCGGTGCCGGAGGGAGACAAGGTGCCGTCGCCGGACTGGGTTAACTATTATCAGCTGCCCGCCGGCCTGGATCTTGTCGCCCGGCACCGTGAGGGCTCTTTGGCCCGGCGGAGTTTGATGATGACCAGCCCGGAAAGGCGGGATACGGGAAGCTTGCGGGAACCCAACCGGGGGATTATATTGCTCAGCCCCGCCTTTTGGAGCGAAGGTGAACGGTTTTGGGACAGCACCCCCCGGAATCGTCCGCCCGCATATAAGGCCTGGAAGGAGGAGGTGGCCGGAGAGATGCTGGCCGCCGCCCGGCGGCAATGGGGCGCCCGATACGGCGCCCTCCGGCCGCTGGCGGTGGGCACACCGCTGACTTTCCGGGATGAACTGGCGGCGCCCGAGGGGGCAGCCTACGGCGCTCAGCACTCTCTTTTACAGCACAACCCGACGGCCCGTACCCGGTTGCCGGGCTTCTGGCTGAGCGGCCAGAGCACCCTGATGACCGGGGTGGTCGGGGCGGCTCTGGCCGGCCTGGTCAGTGCCGGCGAAATCCTGGAACTGGAAAATACGTGGGAAGAGGTCAGGCAGTGTCGTTAAACAGAGTGGTCATTACCGGCTGCGGGGCGATTTCCCCTTATGGGCAGGGAGTTGCGGCCCTGGTGGACGGAGTCTGGGCCTCCCGGGCCACCGTGCAGGCCATGCCGGAGTGGGGGCGGATCGACGGTTTGCACAGCCTGTTGGCCGCCCCGGTGCCGGAACTGGCGGTCAAAGAGCTCTTGTCGCGCAATCTGCGCCGTACCATGGGGCCAATGGCGATTTATGCCACTCTGGCGGCCCGTGAGGCGGTGGCTCAGGCCGCGCTCAATGAGGATTATCTGGCTTCCGGCGAGGTCGGGGTGGCGGTTGGCTCCACCACCGGCAGTCCTTCCGCTTACGAGGATTTTTACCGGCGCTATCTGCCAGATGAGGCCATCGACGGGATCAAGTCCGGTGAATTTTTTAAAATCATGGGGCACAGTTGCGCTGCCAATGTCTGTCTGGCCTTGGGGATCCGCGGCGAGCAGTGGGCCCCGGTGAGCGCTTGTGCTTCTTCCTGCCAGGCCATCGGGCTGGGCTACCTGCTGATTAAAAGCGGTCGCCAGCAGGCGATGCTGTGCGGTGGCGCCGATGAGGTGCATCCTTCGGTTACTGGCGTTTTTGACGTGGTGCGGGCGGCTTCGCAGCGTAATGGGCAGCCCGCCTCCTCTCCCCGACCTTTTGACCGGGATCGCGACGGTGTGGTCTGCGGTGGGGGCAGCGGTATCCTGGTGCTGGAGAATTATCAGGCGGCCTGCGCCCGGGGGGCGACAATTCTGGGAGAGATTATCGGTTTCGGCAACGTCAGCGACAGCGAACATATTGCCAATCCCCACGAGGACGCCATGGCCGGGGCCATGCGCAAGGCCATGGCGGAAGCCGGGGTCGAGGGCAGTCAAGTGGACTACGTTAATGCCCATGCCACCGGTACCCTGCAGGGCGATCTGGCGGAGGCCCGGGCCATCGGCATGGTGCTGGGGCCCGGGGCGGCGGTGAGCTCCTGCAAGGGGCATATCGGGCATACCCTGGGCGCCGCAGCGGCCCTGGAAAGTATTGTGGTGCTGGAGATGCTGCGCCGGCAGGAAGCTGTCCCCACCCTCAACCTGGAAAATCCCGATCCGGAATGTGCGGTGGTTGATTTGATCAAGAAAGTGGAGAAACGAAACTTGAATATGGTGCTGAAGAATAATTTTGCTCTTGGTGGCGTTAATTCAGCTCTGGTGATTAGGAGGCAGGAATCATGATGACCGATGACGAGTTGCGCCGCAAGGTGGTTGAAACCCTGGCTGAAGAGTTTGAGCTGGATCCGGAAGCGATGCAGCCCGAGGCGACCCTGTTTGACGACCTGGGGCTGGACAGCCTCGATGCCGTGGACATGGTGGTGGCCCTGGAAAAAACCTTCGGCATGAAGTTGACGGACAAAGAAAGCCTGCAGGCCGTAAGAACCATGAACGACCTTTTTGAGCTCCTGATCCGTTTGAAGGGAGTCCAGGGTGGCCAGCAGACTTAAAAAGCTGGGGGTCAACCTTTACGCCTGGCCGCTGTTTGTCCTGTTAACCTTGCTGTTCGGGCTGGCCCTGCCGCTGATTATGGCCGGAGCGCTGATTCTGGGGGAGAAATCGCCGGGCCGGACGATACGCCTGGCGGTCCGGCAGTATGGTGGTCTGCTGCTGCGGCTGTTCAGGCCGGTGGTGCCCGTAAGCTTGGAAAATAAGGCCGGGGAGTTGCCCCTGCCGGTGATTTTTGTGGCCAACCACAACTCGGCGATTGATCCTTATCTGTTCGGTCTGCTGCCGGTGGAAAACGCCTTTGTTACCAGCTGGCCTTTTCAGATGCCGTTTTACCGCCAAATCATGCAAAGGGCCGGTTACATCGACGTCCGGTTCGGCTGGTCGGCGGTTGCGAGCCAGGGGCGAAAACTGCTGGCCGCCGGCAGTTCGATTATCGTCTGGCCCGAGGGACACCGCTCCCGCACCGGAAAAATGAGGCGCTTTCGAAAAGGAGCATTCCAACTGGCCGTGGCTACCGGGCGGCCGGTGGTACCAGTCTGTATTCTGGGCTCGGGAAGGGTGTTGCCGCCGGGAAGCCTCTTTTTTAATCCCGGCCGGATCAAGGTGGTCATTCTGCCACCGGTATCCCTGCCGGCGGCGGATCAGGGGCCGCTTACCCCGGAATATCTGCTGGCCGAAGCCCGCCGGTCGATCAGCGAAGAGCTGGTGGGCCGGCAGCGCCAACCGGCGTGAGAGATGAATTGTAAGCGATCACGGGGCATCGTCGAAAGCGGTGAGCGGACCGGCTTACGTACTGAGGGACGCATCGCCGTCCCAGCAGCCGCAACCTGCGGTCTCCCGTGACCGTTTACGGGACAACCCCCGTGATTGGTTACGATTAATTATGTGGCAAGGTGAAACCCGGATGCAACCGGCAACGGAACTCTATACCCTGGAGCAGGGGCTGCGGCTGCGGCAGGCGTCGGCCGTCGAGCGGGAAGCGGTGCAGTTGGCGATGCTGCGCCGACACTTGACCCTGGCGCAAAAAGCTCCCCATTACCGGGAAATGTTTGCCTCGGTCGGGTTTTCCCCCGCCCGGCTTGATTCCCTGACCGACCTGCCGGTTCTGCCTTTGACCTCCAGGGCCGACATTGACCGCTCTCCGACCTCATTGTTGCCAGCCACCGGTTTGCCGCCGGTGGACCTGGCCCTGACCTCCGGCACCACCGGGCGGCCGGTGACCATTCCTTACACCGCCCATGATCTGGAACGGCTGGCATACAATGAGATGATGGCCTTTTACGGCGCCGGGGTCAGGCCCGGCGACCGGGCTCTGTTGTTCGTGACTCTGGACCGCTGTTTTATCGCCGGCCTGGCCTATTACTCAGGACTGGTGCGGCTGGGGGCCGCCGCCATCCGAGGCGGGCCTGGCAAGCCGCCGCAGCACTGGGAACTGATTGCCAATCTGCGTCCCACGGTGTTGGTGGGGGTTCCTTCCTTTCTGCTGAAACTGGCGCGCTGGGGGGAGGAAAACGGGCTGGCGCCGGCGCAAAGCGGCGTTACCGCGTTGGTTACCATCGGTGAGCCGGTGCGGCGGGCCGATATGACCCTGACCCCGCTGGGAGCCCTGTTGCAGCAGGCCTGGGGGGCGCGGCTGCATGCCTCTTACGGGGCCACCGAGATGGCCACCGCCTTTGGTGAATGCACCGCTGGCTGCGGCGGGCACGTGCACCCTGAACTGATGCTGGCGGAAATTATCGATGAGCAGGGGCGGCCGGTCGCCCCCGGCGAGCCCGGAGAAGTGGTGGTAACCCCGTTGGGAGTGGAGGGGTTCCCCCTGGTGCGGTTCCGCACCGGTGATGTCGCCCGGCTGCACCATGAACCCTGCCCCTGTGGCTGGCAAACCCCGCGGCTCGGCCCCATTGAAGGGCGCCTGGCCCAGCGTTTGAAATACAAGGGAACCACCCTTTATCCGGAAAGCATTTTTCAAGTGTTGCAGGAGGTGCCGGGAGTCCGGGATTTTTACCTGGAAGTAAGCTCTTCCTACGATCTCTCCGATGAGATCAGAGTGGTAGTCGGAGGGGGAGATATCAGTTTGGAAAAGATCAGGGATATGTTACAAGCCCGTTTACGGGTGATGCCGGAAGTTGTTGTCAGGCCGGCGGCGGAAGTGCTGGCGGTCATCGAAAGCGGAGGGAGCCGAAAGGTGAAGAGATTTTTTGATTTGCGCGAGGTTGCACGATAATGTCATGTTTAAGTGAGTACTGGGGGCAGGAATTCACCCCCGGGGAGATTGCCGCGGCCAAGGCGAGAAACGGTTTACTCTCGCTGGAGCTGGAGCTGTCGCTGGCCTGTAATATCCGCTGTATTTACTGTTATGCCGGTTCCGGGTTACCGCTGGCCGATGAGCTTTCCATGGCGGAAATTAAACAGGTCATCGACCAGGCGGCGGAGTTGGGAGCCCGTAAGATCATCGTGTTGGGCGGGGGGGAACCGCTGATGTATCCGGAGATTTTTACGGTGATCGACTATATCCGGAGCAGAGGCATGCAGGCGGATATCTTCACCAACGGCACCCTGGTCACGCCGGAAGTTGCCGGTCGCCTTAAAGAACGCCGGGTGGCGGTAGTGGTTAAGAGGAACAGCCTGGATGCCGAGGTGCAGGATCTGCTGGCCGGTCGTCCGGGAACATTTGCCGCCATCGAAAAAGGGCTGACGGCCTTGCGGGAGGCTGGCTATCCCGGTGAGGATCTGCTGCTGGGGGTGCAGACCATTGTCTGCCGCCATAACTACGCGGAATTGCCTGATCTCTGGCGCTGGGCACGGCGACAGGGAATCATCCCCTACGTGGAGATGATGACCCTGCAGGGCCGGGCCGTCGAGCACCCCGAACTGGAGGTTACCGGCCCCGAGATTCGGAGCCTGTTTGAGCAACTGGCCCGCATCGACCGAGAAGAGTTTGGTTTCAACTGGTCGCCCCGGCCGCCGCTGGCCGCCTCCCAGTGTTCTCGGCATGAATATTCCTGCACCGTGACTTCCGTAGGCGATGTCAACCCTTGCCCCGGGGTCAATGTGGGGGTGGGCAATGTCCGCCAGCAATCTTTGGCCGATATTCTGGCCGGCAGCCGGGTTATTCGGGAACTGCGGGATATTCGCCATACCATAAAAGGTAAATGCTCGGGTTGCGACCATAACACCACCTGCTATGGTTGCCGGGGGCATGCCTATCAGGTGACCGGCGACTATCTGGCCGAGGATCCATTGTGCTGGTTGGAAAGCAAGGACGCCGCCAAGTAGTGGTGCGGGGTTGCCGTCGGCTGGTGGGGCTGGGAGTCGGGCTGCTGCTGTTCGTGGCGCTCACTTCTGGGTCGCCTTTAATGGCGGCGGCCGAACCGGTGGTCAAACCGCCCGGCGGCTGGTCCTGGCTGGCCGGTTACGGCACCAGTCACCCAGGCTGGGGAGAAACCGTAACCCGGGTGGAAACCCTGGACCTGGTGGCCCGGTACGAAAAGGTGGTCCGGGCTGAAATCGGGACCTCCTGGTACCGCCTCCGGCATTCGCTGCTGCTGGAGTTGCCGTTGCACCTGATCACCAATTATGACCTGACCCCCATGGTGGGGATAAATTTTCTGGCCGGCTGGACCATGACCGGGCTGGGAGCCATCCAGCCTTACTTCTTTGCCGGTGGAGGCCCTCTTTATACGGCCACGGATATTGCGGGGATGGGAACCAGGCTCAACGGTAATTATCAGTTCGGGGTTGGGGTGCGCCGCCCTTTGGAAGGCCACCGTTATCTGAAGCTTGAATACCGCTTTCACCATGTGTCCAGCGGGGGGCGCCGCAAACCCAACGAACCACTGAACTCCAGTAAACTGCTGGTGGGCATGACTTTTTAACCTGGTCGGCGACGAGGTTAGCGGTGCCGACCATTTTAGTTTTTTTAACTTAACTTATTATGATGGCCCATGCCGGATAAACTTGCCGCCAATCACGATTACCGTTACGCCTTTGCCGCCACCCCACCCGAGGAGGTGCTGGCGGTGCTGGAGGAAGTTCCCGGCCGTTGGGGGCGGATGCCGCCATTGAGTCGGGCGCTGGTGGTGGAAACCGGTCGGGTGCTGGCCGCTGCCGACCTGCTGACCGGCGGTCGTCGTTTGCATGAACGGGGTATTAAGGTGGGGCTGATCGGGGCCACCACCACCGGTTCGCTGAGCACCGACCTGGATTTTGCCGCCAGCCTGGATGGCGGTTTTCAGTTGGCCAGTCCGGCGCTTTTTGGCTATACCCTGCCCAATATCGCGCTTTCCGAGGCTGCCAGTCATTACGGCCTGACCGGGCCGGTTTATGCGGTTTTCCCCGGCCACCAGCCGCTCATGGCCGCCGCCCGGACCGAGGCCGAGCGGTGGCTGGCCGGTTGTCCTGAGCTGGACCTGATGCTGGCCGGCGTCTTCGACAGCCGTCCCGGCGCCGATGAAGCTGTCGTCCTTTCCTTAACCTTTGCCGTTGTGAGTGAATGAGTATGCGTATTGCCTTGGTGTATCCTAAATGGGACAAGATTCCGGAACAGACCGAATTTCATCTGCCGCCCCACGGGCCGGTGTGTGTGGCCGCCGCGATTCCCGAGCAGTACGAGGTCCGTTTCACCGATGAAAATGTCGATTCACTGGACTTGGACTGGAAGCCCGATGTGGTACTGTTATCGATGATGCTGACCTGCCAGCTCCCCCGGGGTAAGGAGATAGCGGCCGAATACCGGCGGCGGGGGGTGTCGGTGATCAGCGGCGGGATTGCCACCATGTTGCACGCCGAAGAGATCGCCGAACATGTGGACAGTGTTTTTCTGGGCGAGGTGGAAAACGGGCGGCTGGCTGGAGTGCTGGAGGACTGTCGCCATGGCAAACTGCAGGCCCTCTATAACTACTTCCATGATTTTCCGCCCATCGAAAGCGTAGGTCCGGCCCGGCGGGAGATTCTCAATCAGTCCCGGTATATCTACCGGGGGGTGAAGATGGTGGATCTGGTCCATGCCTCCCGAGGTTGTCGCTTCAACTGTTTCCCCTGCGCCACTGCCTATCTGGGCGGCCGCCAGTTTCGGCCGCGGCCGCTGGACCGGGTGGCGGAAGAACTGGCCGGGATTGACAACAACCGCCTGTTCATGGTGGACAACTCATTGGCCCAGGACAAGGATTGGGTGCTGGAGCTGTTTGCGGCCATGAAGCCGCTTAAAAAGAAATGGATCTCGCACCCCATCCTGGATGACGACGAAGTGCTGGCCGCGGCGGCGGACGCCGGCTGCTGGTACGTCTACCAGGCGGTGTTCGATACTTCCGAGGTGATCCGCAACCGGGTGCGGCGGCTGAAAGAGCACGGTATCGGGGTTGAAGCGGCGGTGCTACTGGGGCCGGACAACCAGGATGCCGACTATATCAAGCGACTGGTGGATTTTCTGCTGGAAATCGATGTGGAGATGGCGGAGTTTTCCATCCTCACCCCCTTTCCCCATACCCCGGTTACCACCAAGTTCGAACAGGAAGGGCGCATCCTGCACCGCGACTGGCGGCGCTATACCACCGCCGAGGTCTGCTTTCAGCCCAAACAGATGACTCCCGACGAGTTGCAGGAAATGTACGATTATGCCTGGCGCACTTTTTATCAGGAGTTGCCGCAGCCGCTGCGGATGGCCCGGCTGTTCAGCGAGGTGGTGAAAAAGGAGATGGAGGACGGAACCTATGTGCCCCACCGGCAGGCGGCCGAACGCCAATGGCAGGCCGCTCGGAATTGACGGAAAGACCATGAACTGTCTATTGGTGTCGGTTAATCAGGCGGTGGTGCCTTATCCCGTATACCCCCTTGGGGTCGCCTATCTGTGCGGCAGCCTGCAGCAGGCGGGGCATGTGGCCGAGCATTTTGATCTGCTGGCCGATGGCGGTGCCGCGGGCCTGCGGCAGCGGCTGATCGAGCGCCGCTATGACCTGATCGGCCTTTCCATTCGCAACCTGGACACCGTCGACAGTTGTGACCCCAACGATTTTGTACCCGAAGTGGCGGCGGTCGTTGCCTTGATCCGGGAGGTCTCCCCGGCGCCGGTGGTGCTCGGCGGGCCGGCCTTTTCCCTGATGCCGGAACAGCTGTTGGGATTTCTGTGCGCCGACTACGGGGTGGTGGGCGAGGGCGAGGTGCTGCTGCCCTGGCTGGCCGATGAACTGGCTGCCGGCCGGCCGCCCGGGCAGAAGATTCTGCGCAATGAGCGCCGGGTGGACTTCTGGCCCCGGCCGGTATATGATGAAAGCCCGCTGCGTTATTATCTGGCCCACGGCGGCATGCTGGGAGTGCAGACCAAGCGCGGCTGTCCTTATCATTGCGCTTATTGCTCCTATCCCACCATCGAGGGACACACCCTGCGTTACCGGGATCCGGACGAGACGGCGGCAGAGGTGGCCCGGCTGGTGTCGGAACACAGTGCCAGGTACATTTTCTTTACCGACTCGGTGTTCAACGACGGGGCCGGGCAATTTCGCCGCCTGGCCGAAGCCCTGATCAGAAATGGCAACACCACTCCCTGGTGCGCCTTTTTTCGCCCCCAGAACCTGGAGCGGGAAGATTTGCGGCTGCTCAAGCGAGCCGGATTGGCGGCCATGGAACTAGGTACCGATGCCGCCTGTGACCGAACCCTGGCGGGCCTGGACAAGGGGTTTGACTTCGATCAGGTGCTGCGGGCCAACCGGCTGGCGGTGGAAGAGGGGGTTCCCTGCGCCCATTTTGTGATGTTCGGCGGCCCCGATGAGGACCGCCGGACCTTGACCGAAGGGCTTGATAATTTATCCCGGCTGGAAAAGTGTATCGTCTTTGCTTTTTCCGGCATCCGGATTCTGCCGGGAACCGCGCTGGCCGCCAGGGCGGTGGCGGACGGGGTGATCACCGCCGACCAATCTTTGTTGACCCCGACTTTTTATTTTTCGCCCCAGTTGCCGGCCGCCGAGCTTAACCGGGAACTGGCCGCCGCTTTTGCCCCGCGAACGGACCGGATCTTTCCAGTTTCACAGATTATCGGTCATCTGACAGTTTTGCATGAGATGGGGCATACCGGGCCGCTCTGGGATTTTTTGCTGCGTCCGCCCCGGGTAAGAAATGCGCGCTCGGTATGAGCAACCGACCATCGTTGTGGTGCCGGTATACAACCATGGCGCCACCCTGCGGGAAGTGGTGCAGTGGGCCCGGGCGGCGGGCTGGCCGGTACTGGTGGTGGATGACGGCAGTACCGATGACGGCTGGCAGCGGATTGCCGACCTGGATTGCCATAAGCTGCGGCTGCCGGTAAATAAAGGTAAGGGCGCGGCCATCATGGCCGGGGCCACTAAAGCCGCCGAACTTGGTTTCGCCTGGATCATCACCGTGGATGCCGACGGCCAGCATGACCCGGCCGAGGCCGAGTTGCTGGCGGCAAAAGCGGCGGCCCTCGGCCGACCGGCCATTGTTATCGGGGCGCGGCGCATGGTGCAGGAAACAGTGCCTAAAGCCAGCCTTTTCGGTCGTTCCTTTTCCAACTTCTGGGTCCGGCTTGAAACCGGCCGTGAGCTGCCGGATACCCAGAGCGGTATGCGACTCTATCCGGTACGTGAACTGCTGGCTCTGAAGCTCGGCAGCAGTCGCTACGATTTTGAAATCGAGGTGCTGGTGCGGGCCTCATGGGCCGGGGTGGATATAGATTCAGTTGATATTTCGGTGCATTATCCGCCCAGTGGCGAACGGGTAAGTCATTTCAGCCAATGGCGGGACAATCTGCGGTTGACCGTCTTGCACACCCGTCTGCTGCTGCGCCGCCTGTTGCCTTTGTCCCATCACCGGGTCGCCGGCCAGTCCCCGCCCACGGCCGAAAAACTGGCGGTGCGACGGCCCTGGCAGACCTTGAAAAGGATCTGCTCCGAGCACACCTCGCCGGTCTGGCTGGCCACGGCGGTGTGGATCGGTCTGTTCATGGGAGCCCTGCCCCTGATTGCCTGTCATACGGTGGCGATTATCTATGTCACCCACCGCTTGCATCTAAACAAACTGGCGGCGGTGGCGGCCAGTCAGTTTTGCATGCCGCCGGTGGTGCCGGTGTTATGTATTCAGGTGGGTTATTTCATGCGTGAAGGGGGGCTGCTGCTGGATCTCTCCTGGGAAAAATGGTTGCTGGAGATTCACTTGCGCCTGTGGGACTGGTTGCTCGGCTCTCTGGTGGTGGGGCCGGTGCTGGGGCTGATCGGCGCCGGGTTGATATATTGGGCCCGGACCAGGATGTTTCCCTGTCGCGTTACGGACAACTGATTGTCCCGTGGGCGCTTATTTCGGATTGAACCCGGTGCAGGCTACGTTGGATTGACTGAGAAGATGCAAAACGTCGGTAAAGGACTGGAAAACAGTGGTGCCGGGCCGGGGCCGCCGGCCCGCAGCTGGTGGCAACGCCTGGAGGCCTGGGGCCATTACTGTTTTTATCTTACCTTGCGTCTTTTCGGCCGCACCGGGGGGTATCTGTTACTGCTGCCCGTGGTTGCCGTTTATTTGCTTGGCAGCCGGGAGATTCACCGGCGGATCAGGCCCTATCTGCGGCGCCGTTTCCCCGAACTTAACCGCTGGCGATTATGGCTGGCCACCGGCAAAATCGTCCATTCCTTCGGCCGGGTGCTGGTGGATCGGGCCTGGCTGGGCACCGGTCGGGGGCGTACCCTCGAGGGTGAAACCATTGGTTACGAGCGCTTGCTTAAACTGGTGAGCAAGGGCCAAGGGGCGGTGCTGCTGACCGCCCATGTGGGCAACTGGCAGACGGCGCTGGCCCACCTGGAGCAGCTGCCGGTACCGGTCCACGCCCTGATGCATTACGATCGGGAGGCGGCAGCCAAGCATTATTTCGACCTGGGTCAGGGGCGGCGGCCCTTCCATATCATCAGCACCGACGGGCCGCTGGGGGGAATGGTAGAAGCGACGGCGGCCCTGCAGCGGGGGGAGGTGGTCACCATCATGGGTGACCGGTTGGTCAAGGGCTCGTCGGTGTCGGTGGATTTCCTGGGTGATCCGGTTCGCCTGCCCGATGCGGCTTATGTGCTGGCGGGTTGCGTGGGCGCCCCGGTGGTGGCCATGTTTGCCGCCAAGACCGGCCGGCGCAGTTACCTGCTGAGGATTCGGGATATCTGGTATCCCGGCTGGCAGGAACGGGAGCAGAGGGCGGAAGCCTGCCGGCAAAGCGCTGCCCGCTTTGCCCGCAACCTGCAGGAGCACGTTGACGAGTATCCCTATCAATGGTACAACTTTTACGATTTTTGGCAGCAATAATCAAACTTATCGTAACCGTTCACCAGGGGTGCTAACCTACTTATTTAACGGGCTGTAAACGTTCAGCAGTGCCCCAGATTCGGGCAAGCAGCCGAGCGCCGCGTACCCGTGTACGTAAGCTTGGCTGATCGCCCGAAGGTGGGGTGCTGCTGAACGTTTACAACTTATCGGGCCGCTGATCCTATCAAGACAACTACCGCGAGGAAAAACTGAAAAGGCATGGAAGACCTGAAAGAGAAGCTCAAACATATTTTAATTGACGAAATCAAACTGCAGGGCATTACCCCCGCCGACATCAAAGATGACATGCCGCTGTTCGGTGACGGACTGGGGCTTGATTCGCTGGATGCGGTGGAACTGGTGGTGCTGATCCAGAAACATTTCGGGGTCCAGATTTCCGACATGGAGGAGGGCAAGAAGGCCTTTACCTCCATTGCCAATCTGGCCGATTATATCCGGGAGCATCAGGCATAAATTCTATGAAACTGGTGTTTTTGGCGGTGCATACAGGATGCCCCGAGGAGTGTTGATGGGTGATTCGGCAGCAGCAGTTGCCGTCAGCGGCCTGGGGTGCCTCTCCGCTGCCGGTTTAAACCTTGATGAGCACCGCAACGCGCTGGCCGGTGGTGAGGTCAACTGCGGCCCGGTGCCGGCGGAGATTTACGCTACCTCTTTACCCTTTCCGGTGTTCAGCGTGGCCGGGGATATCCGGGCGGTGGTCGGCGGGTTGTCGACTGATGAGGCAACGATGACGGCGGTGGCTGGCCTGAGCCGTACCGGCCGGCTGGCATTGGCGGCGGCGCTGGAAGCCATTGCCCGGGCCGGGCTGGACCCGGCCTCGCTGCGCGGCCGCAAGGTTGGGGTCTGCCTGGGAACCACCGTGGGCTGCGCCTTTAACGATGAGGATTATTACCGGGCCTGGCGGCAGGGACGGCGGCCGCCGCTGGCGCCGTTGCAGCGTTATCTGCAGGGTAATATCAGCACCGCCCTGCAGGCGATCCTGCAGCTTGCCGGTCCTGCCCTGGTAATCACCAATGCCTGCGCCTCAGGTACTGATGCCATCGGGGTGGCTGCTGATTGGTTGCGCCGGGGACGCTGTGAACTGGCCATCGCCGGCGGCGCTGATGCTCTGTCACGGATTGCCGGTAACGGCTTCACCTCGCTGCTGCTCACCGATGCCGACCCCTGCCGTCCCTTTGATGAGAGTAGGCAGGGCTTGAATTTGGGTGAAGGGGCCGGGGTGCTGCTACTTGAAAGGCGGGAAAGTGCGACCCGTGAAGGTCGTCGTCCGCAGGGCTGGATCAGGGGCTTTGGCACCGCCGGCGATGCCTGGCATCCCACCGCCCCTCATCCGGAGGGGATCGGTATGCAACGGGCCATTGCTGCGGCCCTGCAAGGCAGCAGTTTGCAGCGCCGGGATATATCCCTGATCAACGGCCACGGCACCGGGACCCCGGCTAACGATCTGGCGGAAACCACCGCGGTGGCGGCCGTGTTCGGGGAAAATGGACAGGTTCCGCTGGTTTCCACCAAGGCGCTCACCGGCCATACCCTGGGGGCGGCGGGCGCCATTGAGGCCATCTTTACGCTGCTGGCCCTGCAGGCCGGGAAAACCGTCGGTTCCCGCCGCTGCCGGCGGCCCGACCCAGCCTTCCACTATTGTCCTTTGGCGGAAGACGAAGAGCGAGTCTTGGCCGGTCCCATCGGGCTTTCCCAGTCGCTGGCGTTTGGTGGCGGTAATAGCGGTCTGATTCTGGAGGCGGCGTCATGAAGCGCGAAGTGCGGATCAGGGCGGTGCGAGTTGAGACCTCCGGGGCCGATATTCCGGCCCATTGGCAACGGGCTCTGCGGCGGGCCGATGATTTTTCCCGCCTGGCGGTGCTGGCTGGTGTCGGGGCCATGGGTGCCGATGCTGAAACTTCACCCAAGGAAGGCCGACCGGATATCGGGGTGTTCCTGGGTACCACCACCGGTCCTTTGGAAACCAATTTTCGCTTTCTGGACACCCTCTTTGACAACGGTGAAGGCCAGGCCTCACCCACCCTGTTTTCTCATTCGGTCCATAATGCCGCCGTGGGTTACCTGGCCCGGCTGCTGAATTTGCAGGGGCCGGCGCTGACCCTGACTTCACCCGGCTGGCCCTTTTTGGCCGCACTCGCGGAGGCCCAAGCGGCCCTGGAAAACACTGAGCTGGCCGCCGCTCTGGTGGTGGCGGCGGAAGAAGAATCACCGTTGCTGATTGAGGCCGGCGAGCGATTGACGGTGGCGACCGGAGAATGGCAAGCAGATGGAGAGGAGCAGCAAGAATCAACCGCCTGTCGTCGGGGGGCGGTTGCCTGGCTGCTGGAGGCCGTCGAGCCGGGGGTGGCTGACGGTATGCGGCTGCGTGAGATTATGCTGGCCGAGCAACCCAGCAACCCGGACTTTTATTTATTGCGTTCCGGGGAGCGGTTTCGACCGGACGCGGCAGCCCGGCCGGCTGAGGTGCCGCGAAGCCTGGCGGCGGCGCTGGCCTTGAGCCGCGCCCTGGAGGAATGCTCGAGAAGAGGAGAGCCTTCACTGCACTGGCAGGCGTCCGCCCCCTGTGGGCGGGCCGAAGTGTTGATTGAACTGCCGTAACATACCAAAACAAGGTGATAAAACCATGTCTGATGCCCCTGTAGTTTTTATTTCCGGTGCCAGCCGCGGGATCGGGGCGGGAATCGCCCGCCGCCTGGCGGACAGCGGTTATGATCTCTGGCTGAACTACCATTCGGCCCACGCGGAGGCCCGCGCCCTGCAGGCGGAAATCGAAGAAAAAGGCCGCCGCTGCCGGTTGCTGCCCTTTGATGTCGCCGATGAAGAGGCGGTCGGGGCCGCTCTGGAGCCTTTACTGGCTGAAGAAACACCTTACGGTTTTGTGCATAACGCCGGGATTACCCGCGATACTTTGCTGCCCATGATGAGCCGCCAGGACTGGGACCGGGTGCTGGCCACCCATTTGACCGGGTTTTTTTTGCTGGGGCGGCTGTTTTCCAAAGCCATGCTGGGTAAAAGAAAGGGACGGATCGTCGCTGTGGCTTCCGTCTCCGGCGAAACCGGTCAGGCCGGTCAGGTTAATTACGCCGCCGCCAAGGGGGGGATGATCGCTGCCTGCAAGTCGCTGGCACGGGAAGTGGCCCGGCGCAACATCCTGGTCAACGTGGTCTCCCCGGGACTGATCGATACCGAGATGATCAAAGACCTGCCCCTGGAACGTATTCTGCCCATGGTCCCCATGGGCCGGGTCGGCACGGTGGAGGAGGTGGCAGGCGTGGTCAACTTTCTGCTCGGGCCGGAAGCAGGTTACATCACCGGCCAGGTCATCGGGGTCAACGGCGGGCTCTATATGTAACCTGGCCGCTTTTGCGTCCTGCTGAATGTTTACGGCCCGCTGGAGCAGAAGGTTCTGGGCCACGATGAACGGTAACCGAAAAGGAAAAAGATGAACGCCCTGACCTTGCCCCGCCCGGCGCTGGAACTGGTGCCCCAACGACCGCCGATGCTGCTGGTGGATGAATTGCTGGAGTGGCGGCCCGGCCGGGCTCTGGCCCGGGCCGTGGTGCCGGCGGCGGGAATCTGGTACGATCCCGAGACCGGGGTGCCGACAGAGTACTGGATTGAACTGGTGGCCCAGGCCATGGCCGCCGCCAACGGTTATGACGCCATGCAAGCGGGTGCTGCCCCCGGCAGCGGCATGCTGGTGGGGGTGGACTCCTTTCGCTTGTACCAAGTTCCCCGGCCCGGTGCCACCGTGCTGGTTGAGCTTAAAAAGACTTTTGAATTCGGGGCGGTGAAGATCATTAAGGGATGGGTGCGTTCCGCCGAGGCTGATTTGGCCGAAGTCGAGATTAAGGTATGGGAAGGAGAGATGATGGAGGAAGGCCCAAGATGATGATGTCGAATTTATGGCAGATGAGCAAAAAAAACGTCCTGCTGTTGCTGTTGCTGGTACTGATCCTGCCGACCGCTTCCGGGACGGCGGGACAAGCCGAGGAACTGGCGGCGCTCCTGCAGGATGTTGACCGGGCTGCGGCCGAGATGCGCGGTATGAGCTGTGCCTTTACCCAGGAAAAGGAACTGGCCATGTTTGACCGGCCGGTGGTTTTTCGCGGCAAGCTGGATCTGGTCAGGCCCGATCGGTTGCGCTGGGAGTTTGCCAGCCCCATCAATTCGGTACTGATTTTTAAAGGAGACAGCGGTTTGCGCTGTGACGGCGACTCGCCGCCGGTCCGTTTCGACCTGCAAAGAGACCCGGTCATGCGCATGGTGGCCCGGCAGCTCTGGCTGTGGCTGGGGGGAGATCACCACCGCCTGGCGGAAGAGTATCATCTTACCCTGGCCGGCGCGGCCACCCTCTTGATTGAACCTAAAGACCCAGGAGTGGCGGAGTTTGTCACCTCTCTGACCATTGACTTCGATCCGGATACGCATCAACCCCGGCAGGTGGAAATCAGGGAAGCCGGGGGTGACCTGACCAGACTTGTCTTCCATGACTGCCAACCCGACCCCGACCCGGATGATGCGCTGTTCAGCCGGTGCGGTGACGGTGAGTGAGCCGCTGGCGCAGCCCGGGGCGGAGCCGCCCCTGCCCACGGCTCGGCCCGGCTCGGCGCTGTTGCGCTGGCTGGTGGTGCTGCTGATTGTGCTGGCCGGCCTGTTCCAGGCCCTGCAATTGCAAATCAATGATGATGCCCTGGACTTGCTGCCGGGGGAGGCGGTGCGCGGTGATCTGTCGCTGCTGCAGCGCCTGGGACTGGTGGATCGCCTTTTCATCACCCTGACCGTCGATCCGGATTACTACCCCTCTGCCAACGAAGCCCGCGCTGCCCTGCAACAGGGAGTAGAGCGGGCCGGCGGTGCCATGGCGGCCAGTGAGCTGCTGGCGGAGGTGGTCTATCGTCTGCCGCCGGATCTGGTGCGCAAGCTGCCCCAGGCCCTGGAGCCATATCTGCCGGTGCTGCTCGACGGCCAGGATCTGGCCGCTTTGGCTCCCAAGCTGGATGAAGCCGGACTTGCCCGGATCATGGCGGACAATTTCAACCTGCTCAACAGCCCCGCCGGGATGGTGGTCAAAAGACAGGTTCAGCATGATCCCCTGGGCCTGCTTCCGCCGGTGCTGCAAAAACTCTCCCGCCTGCAGCAGGAACATGACGGCGCCATGGTGGATGGTTTTTTCCTTAGCGAAGACCGCCTCAGTGCCCTGATTCTGGCCGACAGCAACCGTTCGCTGACCGATTCCCGCGGGGCTGCCGAGGTTGACGCCCTGCTGCGGGAGGTCATGGCGGCCAATCTGCCCACCGGGGTCGACTGGGGCATTATCGGCTCCCTGCCTCATACTCTGGCCAATTACCAGGCCGTCCAGCGCGATCTGCGATTGTTGTTGCCCATTGCCTCGGGGTTGCTGCTCACCATGCTCCTGGTCGCCCTGCGGGACAGCCGGGTGCTGCTGGTGCTGGCCATCCCTTTTCTGGCGGCGCCGGCGGCCATTGCCGTGATGGGCCTGATCCATGGCCGGGTCAGTGCCCTGGCCCTGGGGTTTGGCATTGTGCTCATCGGGATCGCGGTGGACTTCGCAGTGCATATCTATCTGGCCCTGGCCCGGGAAGAGGGTGGGCCCCGGGCCCTGCTGCGCCGTCTGCTGCGCCCGGTCTCTTTGGCCACCCTCACCACCGCCGGGGTTTTCGTGGTGCTGCTGTTTTCCCAGGTGCCGTCCCATGGGCAGATGGCCACCCTGGCACTGACCGGCATCCTGCTGGCGGTGCTCTTTTCCTGGCTGCTGCTGCCCACCCTGATCCGCCCCAGGCGCCGTCCGCCGGCGACCTGGTTTACGCCGCCGGTGCTGTCATCCTGGGGGAGCCGACTGCTGGTGCTGTGCCTTTGGGCAGGCTTGCTGGTCGGCGGCCTGCTCTCCTGGCCTGATTTGCAGTATACCGGGGATTTGCGGGTGCTTGATGCCCCCGATGCCCGGGTGCTGGCCGATGAGGAACATTTTCGGGACACCTGGGGACGGGAGGGTGAGCAGGCTTTTATCGTGGCGGCGGCGGCGGACCTGGCCCAGGCCAGGGATTATAACGACCAGGTTTATCGCCACTTACAGCAGCACCACGGGTCCAGTTTCCAGAGTGTCGCGCCGCTGCTGCCCGGTCCCGCCGTTCAGCGACAGCGACTGGCGGATTGGCAGGCCTTCTGGGCCGCCCGGGGCGAGGATTTTCCGGCCCGTTTTCGCCAGGCCGCCGCTCAGGCCGGTTTTGCGCCCGGAGCCTTTGATTCCTTTCTTGCGCGGCTGACCGCCGAGCCGCGGCTGCTGGACGCAGAAGCGATACTGACCGGCCCGCTGCGCCCCATGGTGAGCATGATGCTGCGCCGGCCGGAAGAGCAGGGCAAAGACCACCGGCCCGCCGAATTCCTGCTGCTGACCACCGCGGAACTGACCGATACCGATCAATTGCCGGAACTGCTGGCCTGGGCTGATGGTCAACCGGGGATCACGGTGCTGGCCAACCAGAAATGGCGGCAGCAGGTGGAACGGCTGTTGCGTCATGATCTGGCGGTGCTGACCTCGACGGCGGCGCTGTTGCTGTTCCTGCTGACCGTTATTTTCTTTCGCCGTCCGCGGTCGGTATTGGCGGTGTTGGCGCCGGTGCTGTCGGCCCTGGCGGCCATGATCCTGTTCAGCCGGTTGACCGGCGGTGAGTTGAACATGATGCACCTGCTGATGGGGATCATGGTGATCGGCTTGAGTGTGGATTACGGCATTTTTGTGGTTTGTGCCCGGGGTGAGCGGCGTTCGGCCACCACCCTGCTGGCGGTGTCCATCTGTGCTGCCAGCTCCATGATCAGTTTCGGGGTTCTGGCCTTTGCCCAGCACCCAGCCCTGCATTCCCTGGGCATTACGGTGCTGTGCGGGATTGGGGCGGCCTGGCCGACGGCTCTGCTGGTCTCCCCGGTGCTGGCCGGTAAGGTCTTAACCACCGGGGCCGCTGCCGTCCCCACAGGGGAGGGACAGGGATGATGAAGGCAGCCGCGCTGATTTTGCTTGTCATGCTGCTTGCCGGTTGCGCCCTGCCGGCCCGGCCACCGGAGCCTTCCTTGCAGGCGTCGTATATCGATATCGCCGCCGATGCCCTGTGGCGGGTGACCATCAGTCAGGGAGAGGAGCGGAAGTTCAGCGGTCTGCTGGGTACCAGGCGGGAAAATGGCGGTTTGCATTATGTCCTGCTGGACGGTACCGGCGTTACCTTGCTGGCCGCCAGGCTGAGCGCCGACGGAGAAATGACGAAGCTGCGCCAGCTGGGGGTCTTTGATGGGCATCGGCTGCCTGATTTTCTCGCCACTTCCCTGTACCGGATTTTCCTCCTGGAACCGGCGGCAACGCCTTGCAGCCGGAATTTTCTGCTGCAACTCTGCCGGCGGGAAACCGCACAAGGCGAGAAAAAATACGCTCGAGCCGGTTTTTTGCCCTGGTGGTCGGTGGAGTACGTAACGGCGGCCGAGGAATCACAACAACCTGGAATAACTTTTAAAAATACCTGGCTCGGGGTAACATTGCAGCTGGTGGCGGATTGATTGCGCTGGTCCGCATCACCCGGTAACCTTTGCCGGATGGCGGTGCGGCTTTTGCGATGCCGATAAAACTCAGTGGAGAATTATTATGCTGTCTCTCGAGGAAGCCTTGCGGCAATCCCTGTCCTCCTGGCAGTTTGAACGGCGGGAATCAGATGGGATGAGGCTTGCCGGGGAGTATCTGTTTGCCCCGGACTTTCCGGGCTTTGCCGGCCATTTTCCCGCCTGGCCGATTTTGCCGGCGGTGGTACAATTGGCCGCCGTCCGTCAGTTGGCGGAGTTGGCCGTGACCGGCAAGCTGCTGACCGCGGGTTGTCTTGGGGCCAAGTTCCGGGGCATGGTACGGCCACAGGAGCGGCTGACGGTGGCCTTCGACCTCACCCCGCTGGTTGATCCGGTCGGCTGGCAGGCAAAATTCAAATTGACCAAGGCTGATGGTCTGGTGGCCAGTGGCAAACTTAATTTTATTAATCAGCCGTAATGATGGGATAATTTGTGGCGGCGACGAAAATGACTGGTGGCCGAACTGGCTTTTATCGTCCAGTCTGGCATTTTTGGTGTTTTTTAAAGAGGTTGTCAAGTTATGGGTTTTACTGAATATTTTCCGCCC
Organism: Desulfurivibrio dismutans; assembly: GCF_029210385.1. GTDB lineage: Bacteria > Desulfobacterota > Desulfobulbia > Desulfobulbales > Desulfurivibrionaceae > Desulfurivibrio > Desulfurivibrio dismutans. Next base: position 83,049 of record NZ_JARGDQ010000005.1, read on the forward strand.
GCTCCCGATTCTCCCGCCCCTTTGACGGTCGGCGTCAGCCGCCGGGTGCGGTTTGAAGAGATCGACCTGATGGGTATTGTCTGGCATGGCCGTTATGTGAGTTATTTTGAAGATGGTCGGGTGGCCCTGGGAGATCGTTATGGCATGGGTTACCGAGACTTTATCCACCGCGGCGTGAGGGCGCCCATTGTAAGGATGCATATCGATTACCATGCTCCGCTCTATTTTGATGAGACCATGGAGATCGTTACCCGTATGCACTGGAATGAGGCCATGCGGCTGGATTATTCCTTTCAGATCAACGGCCCTGAGGCCCGGCTGGTGGCCCGGGGATATTCCATGCAGTTGCTGACGGACCGGGAGGATAACCTGCTGCTCTCGCCGCCGGACTGGATCGAGGAGTTCAAAGATCGGTGGCGCCGGGGAGAATGGTCATGAAGCAGGTGGTGGTGGTAAAAACGGCGATGGCGACCGCCCTGGGCGATGCAGAGGCCACCTGGCAGGCTTTGCGGGCGGGGCGCTCCGGTTTGCGGCGTCATGCCATGGAAAGTTTTGCCGAGCCGTTGGTGATGGGCCGGGTTGACGGGCTGGCCGCCGCTCCCGGCACCGATGAGCGTCTGCAGGCCCTGCTGGCCCGGCTGCTGGTCGGAGTACCGGAGCTGCCGGCCCAAACCGCCCTGATTTGCGCCACCACCAAGGGCGCCGTGGATGAGCTGCTGCTTGCCCCCGGGGCTCCCTGGCCGGGACAGCCCCCGGAACTGGCGGCCGCCGTTGCCGGCCGGCTTAAGATCAACCACGAGTATCGAACGGTAAGCGCTGCCTGCGCCTCCGGGACGGTGGCCATCATGGAAGCGGTGCTGCGGCTGGGCCGTGGGGAATGCGAGGCCGCCCTGGTGGTTGGGGTGGACCTGATAAGCCGTTTTGTGCAGGCCGGTTTTGCCAGCCTGCAGGCCTTGGCCGCCGACGGCTGCCGCCCTTTTGACGACAACCGGGACGGGCTTTCCTTGGGCGAGGGCGGCGGCTGGCTGCTGCTGACCACCGCCGAGCAGGCGGCAGCCCGGCAATGGCCGGTGCTGGCCGCCATCACCGGCTACGGTGTTTCCTGCGATGCCACCCATATCACCGCCCCCTGCCGGCAGGCCAGTGGTTTGATCAGGGCGCTGGAGCAGGCCACGGAGCAGGGAAGCCGGCCAGTGGGCGGCATAAACGCCCATGGCACCGGAACCACCTACAATGACGCCATGGAGATGCTGGCCTTTGGCACCATCTGGCGGCAACCGCCGCCGGTCCATTCGGTGAAGGGGGCCATCGGCCACTGCCTGGGCGCCGCCGGCGTTCTTGAAGCGATTGTGGCCATTCGCAGCTTGCGGGAAGGAGTGCTGCCGCCCACCGTCGGTTTGCGGACAGCGGAAAGCGGGCAGGTGCCGGTTAGCGGCACGTCTTCCCTGCCTTTGCGCCATCCTTCGGTGTTGAGTTGCAACTCCGGGTTCGGCGGCATTAACGCCGCAGTGGTCTTTGCCGCAGCCTGACCCCTTTCCTGGTTTAAAGCTGGCTGAAGTCGAGGTGGTAGCTGTAGACATCATCTTCCACCCGGCTTTGCACGGTATAGCCGCTGTGGTTGAAGATCGCCTGCATGCGGCGGTTATCCCGCAGCACTTCGGCGGTGAAGCCGGCAATGCCGTTGCGTTTGGCAATACTTACCAGGTGCTTGAACAGGGCGGTGCCCAGGCCCCGGTTCTGCCAGTCGTCCCGGATGACGAAGGCCACTTCGGCTCGGTTGGTTTTTTCGTCGAGATAATAGCGGCCCACAGCGATGATATCCTCCCCGTGGGCCTCGGGGACGGTGCCGACGATGGCCGCGTCCTTGCGATGGTCGATGTAAACGAAGTTTTTGATCTCCTGGTGGGCGAAGCGGCCGCTGGAACTCATAAAACGGTAGTACAGGGTCTCCCGGGAGAGCGCATAGAGCAGATCCTTCATCAGCGGCTCGTCGGTGGGGTGGACCGGGCGGAATGAGACCTGGGTGCCGTCTTCGAGCAGGCTGGTGGTGGCCAGTTCGCCGGAGGTCAGCAGCACCCGGCCGTCCAGGTCGGCCAGCTCCCGGTGCAGGTAATTGGCCTCCAAGGCTTCGCGGAAGAGCTGTTCCCGGAAGCTGGGATGAGCGATGCTGATCAGGGCCATGGCCCGCTCCCGCACACTCTTGCCGTGCAGGTAGGCGATGCCGTGCTCAGTGGCCACGTAATGGACCTCGCCCCGGGTGGTGACCACCCCGGCCCCGGGGGTCAGCCGGGTGACGATGCGCGAAACCGTGCCTTTTTGGGCCGTCGACTCCATGGCGATCACCGCCTTGCCGTCCAGGGAGCGGGCCGCCCCCCGGTTGAAATCAACCTGCCCGCCGATTCCGGAAAAAAAGCGTGAACCCAGGGAGTCGGCGCAAACCTGGCCGGTGAGGTCGATCTCCAGGGCCATGTTGATGGCCACCATCTTGTGCTGGCGGCTGATGATGTAGTCGTCGTTGACGTACTCGGTGGGCCGGAAGCTGAACAGCGGGTTGTTGTCGACGAAGTCGTAGAGTCGTCGGCTGCCCATGCAGAAGCTGGTGACGATTTTGCCCCGGTCGATGCTCTTGTGCTTGCCGCTGACCGCCCCGGATTCGATCAGCTCCAGCATGGAATCGGTGAGCATTTCGGTGTGAATTCCCAGGTCACGCTTGTCCTTGAGAAACTCCACCAGGGCGTGGGGAATCCGGCCGATGCCGAACTCCAGGGTGGAGCCGTCCTCGATCAGGGCGGCGATCTGCTCCCCGATTCGCCGGGTGGCGGCGTTGGGGCGGCTGGACTGACGTTCCAAGATCGCCGCCGCCTGAGGTACCAGCACATCAATATCGTAAATGTCGATGAAACTGTCGCCCAGAGTGCGGGGCATCCGGGGGTTGACCTGGGCGATGACCAGGGAGGCGTTTTCGGTGGCGCTTTTGGTCACGTCCACCCCGATGCCCAGGCTGACCTTGCCCCGGTGGTCGGGCTCGGACACCTGGATCAGGGCTACATCCAGCGGCAGTCGTCCGGAGGCAAACAGTCGGGGGATGTCTGAAAGCAGAGTGGGGGTGTAATCTCCCAGCCCCTGCTGGATTTGCTCCCGAACCGCCCGGCCGATGAAAAAGCTGTTGATGTGGAAACACTCCTGGAGCGGTTTGGTGGCGTAAGCGGCCTCGCCTTTGGTGAGCAACTGAATGATCTCCACGTCGCGCAACTCTCCGCAGCGCCGGGTCAGCGCCGCCACCAGTGCGCCGGGCTCGGCGCAGGCGGTGCCGATAAACACCCGCTGTCCGGGGCGCACCAGCGCCAGGGCCTGATCGGCGCTGCGGATCATCTCCCCATATCGCTCCCGCCATTCGGGGTCGGGTTGGGCCTGTAAATGCGAAGTCATGGTTGAAGCCTCATATTTTTTTATCCATTTCGCGCTGGCCCGCCGCGTGGTTGGCGTCGCGTTACTGCGGCGGGGTCTGATCGCTTGCCGGTCTGGCGCTAAGGCACCTTTTCCAGGGTGATACGGGCGTCGGCAACCATGGGTTGGGTGCCGATTTCCCCGACAATAAAGGGGTTGATATCAAGTTCGGCGATCTGCGGGAAATCGGTGGTTAATTGGCTGATCCGCTGCAGACCGTGGGCGATGGCGGCCAGGTCCACCCCCCGCTGTCCCCGGCGTCCTTCCAGGATCTCGTAGGAGCGAGTGCTTTTCAGCATCAGCAATGCTTCGGCCTCGCTGATGGGGGCCAGGTGAAAGGTTACATCCTTCATCACTTCCACGAAGATACCGCCTAAGCCGAACATCAGCATGGGGCCGAACTGGGGATCCCTGGTCATGCCGATGATCACCTCCAATCCTTTACCCAGCATCTTTTCCACATAAAGCCCTTCAATTCGAGCTTCCGGGGCCCGCTGGCCGATGCGCAGGCTCATCAGATCGAAGGCGTCGCGGGCCGCCTCGGCGTCAACCAGGTTGAGCTTGACTCCGCCCAGGTCCGATTTGTGGACAATATCCGGGGAGACCACCTTCATCGCCACCGGGAAACCGATGCGTCGAGCGGCTTCCACCGCCTCGTCGGCGGTGGTGGCCAGGTAGCCTTCGGGTATCTGGAAGCCGTAGGCGGCCAGGACGTTCTTGGCCCGAACCTCACCCAGTTGCCGGTGGCCGGAGCGCCGACGGCGGGTGATGATCCGTTCCGCCCGTCGCCGGTTGACCCGGAAGCGGGTTACCACCCGGGGCGGCCGTCGGCGCCAGCTGGCATAATCGTGCATGGCCTTAAGAGCCGCCACCGCCCGTTCCGGCGAGGGATAATCAGGCAGCCCGGCGGCCACCAGTTCGGCCCGGCCGGGCATCACCTCCTCCCCGCCCATAAAGGCCGCCAGCACCGGTTTGTCGCCCGTAAGGCCGGCGGCGACGGCCCGGGCGGTGGCCGCTGGTTTGGTCATGGCCTGGGGGGTGAGGATAACCACGATGGCGTCCACCGCCGGGTCGTCCTGGGCGGCGCTGACGGCGGCGGCATAACGTTCCGGTTCGGCGTCGCCCAGCACGTCGATGGGGTTGCCGACGCTGGCGGCCCGGGGCAGTTTTTCCCGTAAGGCGGCGGCGGTGTTCTGGTCCAGTGCCGCCACCTGCAGGCCCGCCTGTTCCACCGCGTCGGCGGCCATGGTGCCGGGGCCGCCGGCGTTGGTGATGATCAGCACCCGCGGCCCCCGGGGCAGGGGCTGCATGGCCAGGGCGGTGGCGCTGTCGAACAGCGCTTCAAAGGTGTCGGCCCGGATGACCCCGGCCCGGCGGAAGGCGGCGCCATAGGCGATGTCGGCCCCGGCCAGCACCCCGGTGTGTGAGGTGGCGGCCTGCCGGCCCGCTTCGGTGGTGCCGGACTTGAGGATGATCACCGGCTTGCGGCTGCTGGCCTCGGTGGCGGCCCTGACAAAGTCATCGCCGGAGCTGATGTCTTCCAGGTAAGCCACGATTACCCCGGTTTGGTCGTCGGCGGCCAGGGCGGAGAGCAGGTCCACCTCGCTGAGATCGGCCTTGTTGCCGATGCTGACCAGCTTGGCCAGCCCCAGGTGGCGCCCGGCGGCCAGATCCAAAATGGCGGTGGCCAGGGCCCCGGACTGGGAAATCACCGAGATGTTGCCGCAGGTGGGCATTTTGCCGGCAAAAGAGGCGTTGAGCCGGTGGTGGCTGTTGATCAGCCCCAGGCAGTTGGGGCCCAGCAGGCGGGCCTGTCGACGGTGGCATAACTCCGCCAGCTTGCTCTCCAGCGCCGCCCCGGCGGCGTCCATCTCCTTGAAGCCGGCGGTGATCACCGCCACCGCCCGGGCCCCGGCGGCCAGGCAGTCCTCCACCGCCGCCTCCACCAAAGGGCGGGGCACGGCGATAACGCCCAGGTCGATCTGTTCACCGGAGCCTTGCAGGGCCGGCAGGCAGGGCAGGCCTAGGATCTCCTTGGCGGCCGGGTTGATCGGCAGCAGCCGGCCGGTAAAACCGCCGGCCGTAAGGTTGGCCAGAATATCGTGGCCCACCTTGCCGGGGGTGCGCGAAGCGCCAATCACCGCCACCGTTTGCGGGTACAGCAGGGCTGAGAGTTCCGACATAAAGTTGATTCTCCGGTTACTTTTGTTGAATACTCCAGGTCATGGCCACTGGATAATGGTGCGGGTGCGTAATTACCAGTTTTTTCCCTTAAAGCCGGCGTCAGCCAGCACCTTGCGCACCGCCGGCAGGTTATAGGTGGTGACCCGCAGATAGATCAGATTCTCTTCTCCCGCTTCCGGTTCCTGGCCCTTGATCTTGAGCAGCCGGGTAAAGTGGATGTCGGCGGCCTCCAGGGCGGCGCCCAGGCGGCTCAATTGCCGGGGTGAGCCGTCGTCGATGATGGTCAGCATGGCCGAGCCGCGTTCGCCCAGGCCAAAAAGGCGGCGGTAGGCCCCCATCAGGTCACGGATGGAAAAAATCCCCAGCACCCGGTGCTGGTCATCCACCACCGGCAGGGCGCCGATCCGTTCCCGATCCAGGAGTAGCAGAGCGTCGTCGATGCTGGCTGCCGCCGGCAGAGTGAAAGTGGTCCGGCTCATGATCTCGCTTACCGGTTTGTGCTGCAATTGGGCCAGCTGCTGCCGGCTGTCTTGGTCCAGGATGTTGGAGGGATAGGCCGAGCGCAGATCCCGGTCGGTAACCATCCCCAGCAGTTTTCCCTGTTCATCGACCACCGGCAGGTGACGGAAGTGGTGGGACTGCAACAGGGAGCGGGCGGCGGGGATGGTCATCGCCGGGGGGATGGTGACGGGCGGGGTGCTCATATATTTTTTGATATCCATACCGGCTTCCTTCTGTTGTTTGCTCTGGTTAATCTCGCTTTTGGCCGCCGTCGGCCAGGGCAACGGCAAAGTCAGAGGTTTTGGCCACGGGGTGGGGGCCGTGCAACCCGGTAGCGACTCATTCTCGGCGGGCATCCTGCCCGCCTCCGAGGCGCCCGCCGCCTCCTGTGCGTCCATGCGTCCAGCGGCGGGCGAACCCGTCGCTGCCGGGTTGCACAGCCCCCGTCCAAGTGATGAATGATTTTTATGTTTCCTCGGCCGCAGCAGCCAGCAGCCCGGCCAGGAAATTGCCCAGGCAGGTGGCCAGCAGGGCGGGTTGGTAGCCGCCCTCCAGCTGGAAAAGCAGCCGGCCCGGGCAGTAACGGGCGGCGCCGGTGGCGGCGTGGCGGCCTAAATGGTGATAAAGCCCACTACTGTAAGCGAGGCCGGACATATCGTCGTCGCGGTGGCCGTCGAAGCCGGCGGCGATGATCAGGGCCTCGGGGGCAAAGCTTTCCATTGCCGGATCGACTACTTCCTTGAGCAGCCGCAGCACTGGCTCATCGCCGCTGCCCGGCGTCAGGGGCAGGTTGAGGGTGGTGCCCCGGGCCGGGCCGTGGCCCCGTTCCTCGCTCCAGCCGGTGCCGGGAAAACTCCAGGTGGGGTGCTCGTGAATGCTGAGATAAAAAACCTCCGGATCATCTTCGAAGGCCGCCTGGATGCCGTTGCCGTGGTGGGCGTCCCAGTCGATGATCATGATCTTTTTTCGCCCGTGGCGTTGCTGCCAGTAACGGGTTGCCACCGCCGCGTTGTTGAGAAAGCAAAACCCCAAAGGCGCCGCCCGTTCGGCGTGATGCCCCGGCGGACGAATCAGGGCGCCGGCGGCGGTGGCCGATTTCGCCTCCAGTTCGTCGATGGCTGCCGGGCCGGCCCCGGCCGCCAGCAGGGCCACCCGGTAGGAGTCGTAACTTAAGCGGTTGTCCGGGTGGTCCAGGTAGCCGCGTTCGGCCAAGGCCGCCTCTTCCAGGCGCAGCAGATACTCCTCTGAATGGATGGCCGTCAGTTCTTCGCGGGACGCCGGCCGTGGTGGCAGGATGCCAATGGCGCCGACGGGAAGGCGGTGGCCAGAAAATCCCCGGTCCAGCAACCGGTAAACCTCCTGCAACCGGGCCGGACTTTCGGGATGATCACGGCCGGTGTCGTGCATGAGAAATTCGTCGTCACGAACCAGCAGCAACTTGGGGGGCGGAGAGCGCATGTTCATGGTGTAGCTGTTTGTTGGCACTCTTGTCAAGCGGCTGACCAGGCCGTTTTTGTCGTCGGCGGCCACAATGTTGATCAATTTCTTCATCGATGCCTTTACCGGGCTTCGCGGCTCCCACTCCGGTGCCAAAACCAATGACATTTACGGATCCCTGGGGACCGGTGACAATGAGCTTGCATCTCGGAGCGGAAAAGGTCATGATTGCTTGTTATAAACGCTTGGCTACCCCCCGCTGAGGGGGCATAGGGTGGAGCATGAACTTTATTTCGGTAAACGACGAGCGATTGCTGGAGTTGAAAAAGGCCCTGGCGGCCAGGGAAGAGCGTCAGCTTTCCCCCCTGGCTGCCCGGAGTAAGGACGGGATGCGGCGCATTGAGGAGGAGCGGGAAGGCCACCGCCTGCCTTTCGCCACCGATACCGACCGGGTTCTCCATTCCCGCAGCTATACCCGTTATATCGATAAGACCCAGGTGTTTTACCTGGTGCGCAACGATCATATCACCCACCGGGTGCTCCATGTCCAGTTGGTGTCCAAGATCGCCCGGACCGTCGGCCGCTTTTTGAGTCTCAATGAAGACCTCATCGAGGCCATTGCTTTGGGCCATGATATAGGCCACCCTCCTTTCGGTCACGATGGTGAGAAACTGCTGGCCGAACTGTGCCGGGAGCACGACCTGCCTTCCTTTCAACACAACCTGCAAAGCGTGGTTTTCCTGGAAAACATCGAAAAGCGGGGACGGGGGCTGAACCTGACCTTGCAGGTACTGGATGGTATCATGTGCCATGACGGTGAGATTCATCAGCGGCAACTCGAGCCTAGCCGGTCCAAGACCTTTGCTGATTTCGAACGGGAATTTGCCGCCAAGGAACAGGACCACCGACGGGAACTGCTGCCCATGACCCTGGAGGGATGTGTGGTGCGGCTGGCCGACACCATCGCCTATATCGGCCGGGACATTGAAGATGCCATTGAGTTGGGGATGATTGAGCGGGAGGAAATTCCCCCCGCCTGCGCTGAGGTGCTGGGCAACAGCAACGGCTCCATGGTTTACCGGCTGGTCACCGACCTGATTGCCAGTAACACCACCGCCGACCGGGGGATCGTCAATGACCGGATCGCCTTTTCTCCGCAGATTGCCGGAGCCCTGCACGACTTAAAGCAGTTCAATTACCAGCGGATTTACCTCAACCCTCTGATCAAGCAGGGTATAGAGCTGATCGGCAACTGTTACCGGACCATGTTTACCCGTTATCTTGACGACCTTGCCGGCAACCGGCAGGAGTCGCCGATCTTTAAAGATTTTCTCGCGCAACTGGCGCCCCGTTACCGTGCACGGAGTGCCGAGGCGGCGGTGGTGCGAGATTTTATTGCCGGGATGACCGACGATTACTTTCTACGCCAGGCCGCCGACTGCGGTTGCCCTGTGCCGAAGATACGCCAAACTTTGAGGGGATAAAGTGCATCCTGATCATCAGACAAAAAGCCTGATCCACCGGATTCTCATCGTCGACAACAACCCCTTGATCGTCAAGATGCTGGAGCGCTTCCTGGCCGATGAGGGTTATGAGGTGAAGAGCGCCGCCGACGGCCTGGCGGCCTTGCAGATCCTGGATGAATTTGTTCCCGACCTGATCTTTGTCGACCTTATCATGCCCAATATCGGTGGCGAGAAGCTGTGCCGGGTGATCCGGGCCACCGATTCTTTGCGGGGAGTGCGCCTGGTAGTACTGTCTGCCGTGGTGGCGGAGGAACAGGTTGATTTTCTGGCCTTTGGCGCCGATGCCTGCATCGCCAAAGGCCCTTTTGCCGAACTTAAAGAAAATATCCGGGCGGTACTGGGCATGCTGGTGCAGCAGCCGGAGCGGGCCGTCCGGGAAATCATCGGTCTCGATAACCTCCTGCAGCGGGGCGTGACCCGTGAATTGCTGGATATTCGTCGTTATTTTGACGCCATCTTGCAGAGTATGAACGACGGCGTGGTGCAGTTGAGCCGGCAGCACCGTATCGTTTTTGTCAACCGGGCCGTAACTGAGATGATTGGCTGGCCGGAGGAAAAGATTCTTTCCAGCAACTTTTTGAAGCATATCTCACCGGAATCAGCCACCCTGCTGGCGGTTGCTCTGGCCGACCGGGAGCGGGAGATTGCCACCACCGGCCAGGTTGCCGCCCCGTGCGTGCTGGGTGAGGAGGAAGATATTTTTCTGGGCCGGCGCCAGGTGTTGCTTACCCTGCTGCCGCTCACCGAGCGGCACGACTCCTCCTGCTGGCTGGTGATCCATGACATCACCGAGCGCAAAAAAGTGGCCGGTCTGCAGCAGCGCTATCAGCAGCAGTTGGAGGAGGAAATCGAGCGGCAGACCGCCGAGCTGGCCCAGCGTTACCGGGAACTGCAGGCCGAGATGGAACGGCGCAAAAAGACGGAAGCGGCCCTGCAGGCCTCCCATGATGAGCTGGAAGAAAGGGTGGCGGCGCGGACGGCGGAAGTGGAGAAACTCTACAGCCAGTTACTTCATTCGGAAAAATTAAGAGCGGTGGGTAAGCTTGCCGCCTCAATTGCCCATGAATTCAATAACCCCATCTGCGGTATCCGTAACGTACTGCAGGGCCTGCAACGCCGACAGACCATGGCGACGGGTGATCATGACCTGGTGGATATGGCGGTGCGGGAATGTGACCGGGTGGCCCGCCTGACCAACGACCTGCAGAGCTTCAACCGTCCTACCTCGGCCAAAATGGCCCTGCTGGATGTGCATGCGGCCCTGAATGACATCCTGCTGCTTTGCCGGAAAGATCTGGAAAATAGCAGGATCGAGGTGGAAAAAGAGTTGGCGCCGGACTTGCCGCCGGTGCGGGCGGTGCCCGACCAGTTGAAACAGGTGTTTCTCAATCTGTTGACCAATGCCCGCGAGGCCATCGATCCGGATGGCGGTCGGATTGTGATTGCCACCCGTCGGGAAGGCGATGAGGTGATGATCAGCTTTTGTGACAGCGGCTGCGGGATTGCGGCGGAAAACCGGGAGCGCATTTTTGAGCCCTTTTTTTCCACCAAGCCGGCGGTGAAGGGTACCGGCCTGGGTCTGGCGGTGAGTTACGGGATTGTGCAGCGGCACGGCGGCCGGCTGGAGGTTGAGAGCCAGGAGGGCCAGGGGGCCTGTTTTAAACTGTTTTTGCCGTTGACGGAAAAGTGATAACCTCGCAAAAACCCGCCAAGCGGGTTGGGCGATAACGCGAAAACAAGCAGTTACCAAGCGTGCCCAGTCGGCGGCGCCGTTTTTTGCGCCGCCGACAAAAGTAACGGCTTTGTAAAGGACCGTTAAGCTTGCCGGTTAATGTGGCAGACACCGTAGTTGCAGGGTGTTTTCAGGCGGTGTGCGGTTTTGGTACCTCGCCGATAATAGCGACAAGGTTGGAGAGGGGGAATGGCAAAAGCAAAGATTCTGCTGGTTGATGATGAGGATTTGATCCGGGCCAGCCTGGCGATGGATCTTGTGGAAGCGGGTTATGCGGCCAAAGCGGCTTCGGGAGGTGAGGAGGCCCTGGATATGTTTCGCCGGGGGGACTTCGAACTGGTGATTACCGATCTTTTGATGGAAGGGATGGATGGGATCGAACTGTTGCGGGCCTTGCGTTCCGAAGCGCCGGAGGTCGGGGTAATTATTCTCACCGGTTACGGGGCCCTGCCCACGGCCATTGAGGCTATTCGGCTGGGGGCGGATGATTATCTGCTTAAGCCCTATCAGTTTGAGGAGCTGCAGATCAGGCTTGATATCTGCCTGGAGAAAAGGGCTTTGAAGAAACGGATCAAAGCCTATGAGGGGATTCTGCCGGTCTGTTCGGTCTGCCGTAAAATTCGCGACGATGAGGGGCGGGAGCCGGGCAGTGGCCCCTGGCTCAGCATGGAGCAGTTCCTGGCCCAGAAGGCCGGCCTGCGCTCCAGTCACACCTATTGCCCCCACTGTTTTGAGCAGGTGACCAAGGATATGAAATAAAAAGCTGAAGAGTTACGTGCCAGAATGAGCTGGATAGTTACAAGACGAGAGCAGAAGGGCTGGTGGAAATCGATTAACATTCGGCCAGCACCGCATCTTCGGGCGAGCGGCCCGCGGCTTGCGTACTGATGATGTACGCAAGCCGGGCCGCTTGCCCGAATCTGCGGTGTTGCTGAGCGTTTACCTCTAAACGAAGGCGATGTCCACCGAAGGCCGCAGTTTGGCGCAGGCGGCCAGGGCCTGGTGGATCTTGTGCTTTTTGAAGGTCGCCAGCAAATCCTGGTCCGCCGGTTTGCCGGCATCGAAGTCGGTCATGGCCTGCTGGCTGAGGTTGTAGTCAAACCGCGGGGCCCATCTGCGGGAGCCCAGGCGGGCGGTGGTGGAGCAGTTGTCCACCATGAAGGCCACCCCTTTGTGGTGCATGTAGGGGTTCAGGGAATCCACCGCCTCGATCACCGATTCGTTGGCCACCTCGCTCAGGCAATGGCCCTTTTCAATCAGCAGGTCGATCTGGGCCATCATGGTGGCACAGTAAACTCCGGCGGTGAAGGGGTGGATTTTGGTCTCGCCGCTGCGGGCGGCCCGAACCTTTTCGCCCACCTGCCACATCCGGGTGCCGTCGATGGTGCCCATGGGGAAACGCTCGTGGCGCTGGCCGGCCATGACCACGCTGCGGATTTCGTTGCAGCTGGAAACCTCGTCGTAGATCTCCAGCAGGATATCAAAGGCCGGACGGTATGAGTGCGAGTAGGCCCGCTCGAAAATCTCCAGCTCCTCGCCGCTCAGCTGCTCGTAAACCGCCAGGATGCCATGGTAGGAGATGGTTTTACTGATCGGACCGGTGATGGTTTCCACCGAATCAATGAAGGCTTGATTTTCATCCCGGCCCTCCTCCATTACGTAGCGGCGATACAACATCTCCACGATGCCGTGCACCGCGCCCAGCAGGATCCCCCGTTCGCCGAAGATATCGCTGCGGAACTCGTGCCCCAGGGTGGTCCTGAAGATGTAGGGCGCGCCCACGGCCACGGCCCAGCCCAGCGCCTGGTCGGTGGCCTTGCCGTCGATATCCTGTTCAACGGCGAAGCTGCTGTTGATACCGGCCCCGTTGACCTCTTTGCCCAGGACATACAGGCGGCGCACCGACGGCCCCATGCCTTTAGGGCAGACCCCGATGACATTGACGTTTTTGGGAAAATATTTGCCGATGCTTTCCAGGTAGCCCAGCAGAAAACCGTGGGACAGGCCTAATGTGGCGCCGGGCTTGAGGTTGTCGAAAACCTGCTGGTAGTGCTCGGCCTGGGCGGCGTCGGAGATCAGCAGCAGTACCATCTCTGATTCCCGGATCACCTGGTACATTTCCCCCAGGGTGCCGGCCTCTTCGGTGAAGCCAGCCTCGCGAGCCGCAGCCATTGATGAACTGCCCGGCCGCAGGCCGATTTTTACCCGGATATCGGTGCCTTCCAGAGAATCTCGCAGATTTTGGGCCTGGGCTGGCCCCTGGGAACCCCAGCCGATGACCCCGATCTGCTTGATGCCGGCAAATGCCTGGGGTAACAGGGAAAATTTGTCACGGCCGCCGCGGACGATCATTTCTTCGGTGTCGGCCAGCTCTAAGGTTTCGGTGGTGAAAACATCGGACTTGAAAGTCAGATCCATGGGTATATTCCTCCGTGCTGATGGATCTCCGGGGGCAGTTTCTCCCGGATTAATGGTCAATCCCTCCTTATAACCGAAAGAGATCGGCTCGTAAATGATAAAAACAACCAACCAGAGACCGATCAAGGTCGGTAGATGTACAGATGGCGGCCATGTGCCATGCGGTACTGAAAGGACACGGGATAACGGCGCACGGTTCAGCTTGGGAATGAACTTATGGCTCCGTCTCGAGCAACGACGCCGGACCATCGCCGTCCCGGTCAACGCCCTCGGCGGCGTACCCCAGGCGCAACAGCAACCGGTGGCCGATGCTTTCCTGCCAGTTCAGGCTGTTTTGCAGCACCACCACCGCCGTCCGGTTTTTCCGGTCCAGCCCGATATAACAGCTGTAACCGCTGACATAGCCGACCTGATAGGTGATGGTGAAACCGTCTACCTGGTCCACAGCCCAGGCCAGTGCCCGGTCGTGCTGGTCCGGGATCTGGATTCGCACCTCCAGGGTGTCCTGCAGGGCCCGGGTCAGAACCGGCTGCCCCACCGGTTGCAAAAGGGCGGCGGCAAAGCTGAGCAGATCGTAAACGTTGGTGTAAAGCCCCGCCGCCCCGTGGAGGATGTCGGTAAACTCCCATTCGGGAACCGGTCGGCCGCGGCGGATGAATTTGGGATGATCCCCGGCGTGGGGAAACGCCCGCTGATGATAATCGGGCAAGTGCGTCGGGTCATAACCGGTGGCCTGCATGCCCAAGGGCAGCAGCACCTTCTCACTGATCAGGGTGGCCAGATCTTTGCCGGTTACGCTTTCCAGGACATGGCCGAGCAGTCCGTAGCCGATGTTGGAATAGCGGACCCCCGGGCTCTTCGGGGTCTTGAAGCCGGCCAGGTAGTCCAACAGGTAAGCCCGGTCGAGATAGCGATAAAAATTGTTCCCGGTAAATAAAAACTCGGTGAAGTGTGCGAGAAACCGCGGTGTAAAAGGATGGCGTGGCAGTCCCGAGGTGTGCGTGGCCAGTTCCAGCAGGGTGATTTTTTGCGCATCGGGGCTGAACAAAGCGGCCTCCGGCAACAAATCTGCCATGGTATCGTGCCAGGAGAGCCGTCCTTCCTGCACCAGCACGGCGGCGGTGGCGCTGACCAAACCCTTGCTCGACGAACCGATGGCAAACAGCGTTTCTCCGTCGGGCCGGTGGCCGCCATTGATCCTGGTGACCCCATAACCAAAGGCCTGCCGGCTACCGTCGGGCAGCAGCACCCCCACCACCATTCCGGGGGTGATATTGCGCCGCTGAAGCGGGCGGACCAGACCGTCCACTTCCGCCCCGATATCGCCGGTCTGGGCCAGACGCCGGGCGCCCTCCTGGTCGGGATCGAGTTCAATGCGGGTAAACGGCCCGCCGCATGCCGTCGGCAGGAGCAGTAAAACAGTGGCCGCGGCCAACGGCAAAAAAGTTGCAATTTTGCGCATATTGATAAGCATAGCCTGGTTTTGCCGACCCCCGCAACTCCGTCCAACGAACTAGGAGTTTTTACGGCGCGTAGCCGCCGCCAAAACTCCTAACAGGGGCTTAAACGGCAGGCGGAACTCTGATGGCCAAAGCTGGCAACGACTCCATTATAACAATTTACCGGCGAGCTTGCCAAAAACTCCAGCCGACCGTGCCGGGTGGAGGTGGATATTGCCTGGCCAAGAACCCGATGCTTCATCGGGCTGCAAACTTTGACATTATTATTGCATGATCTTAGGGGCGGGATATGTTATGAAAACGGGGATCTGTCAACCGTCAACCAAGACCGTCTTAAAGCAACATGAAACTGAGAGTGCCAATTTTTGAACGGGCCCGCCTACTGGTGATCGGCGATCTGATCCTCGATCGTTACCTGTACGGCGCTACCCATCGTATCTCGCCGGAAGCGCCGGTGCCGGTGCTGCACGTGGACCGGGAAGAGGAACAGCGCGCCGGCGGGGCGGGCAATGTGGCTCTTAATATCGCGGCCCTGGGCGCCGAGGTGGCTTTGCTCGGACTGACCGGCATGGATGAAGAAGGGGCGACCCTCGAAAATATTTTGACCTCCCAAAATGTTCGCTGTGATTTCAGTTCGCCGACGCAGCAGCGCACCATCAACAAACTCCGCATTCTCAGCCGTCATCAGCAACTGCTGCGGGTGGATCGGGAAGCCCCTTTCAGTGCAAGCGATGCCGCGCCGCTGACGGAAAAGTTTCGCCGCCTGCTGTCTTCGGTGGCGGTGGCGATTCTCTCCGACTACGGCAAGGGTACTTTGAGCCACAGCCGGGAACTGGTGGCGGCGGCCCGGGAGGCTGGGGTGCCGGTGCTGGTCGATCCCAAAAACCGGGATTTTAACGTTTATCGCGGCGCCACCTTGCTGACCCCCAACCTGAGTGAATTTGAAGCCGTGGCCGGTGAGAGCCGAAGCGAAACGGAACTGGCGGAGCGGGCCCTGCGGGTGGCCGGGGAGTGCGGCCTGGATGCCCTGCTGGTTACCCGCGGAGCCCAAGGCATGACCCTGGTGCAGACGGACGGTTCCGAGCCACTGCATTTGCCCACCAGGGCCCGCGAGGTTTTCGATATTACCGGGGCCGGCGATACCGTGATTGCCACCCTGGGGGCCTCGCTGGCGGCCGGTCTTTCTCTGCCGGAGGCGGTGCAGTTGGCCAATGTTGGCGCCGGCATCGTGGTGGGCAAACTAGGCACCGCCTCGGTGTCGGTGTCCGATCTGCGCCGGGCCCTGCAGGATTCCGATGACAGCCGGCGCGGGGTGCTGAGCGAAGAAGAACTGCTGGCCGCGGTGGCGGCAGCGCGGGCCGGCGGGGAACGTATAGTGATGACCAACGGCTGTTTCGATCTGCTGCACGCCGGCCATGTCTCTTATCTTAAGCAGGCGCGCAAGTTGGGTGATCGCCTGATTGTGGCGGTCAACGATGATGCCTCGGTGCGGGCCCTCAAAGGGGCGGGGCGGCCCATCAATCCGCTGGAACAGCGACTTGAGGTGTTGGCCGGTCTGGCGGCGGTGGACTGGGTGATTCCCTTTGCCGAAGATACCCCCCGCCGGCTGATTTGCCAGGTACTGCCCGACGTGCTGGTCAAGGGCGGTGATTACCGGCCGGAGCAGATTGCCGGCCACGAGTGCGTGCTGGCCGCCGGGGGCGAGGTTACGGTGCTGGAATTTGATTATGCCTGCTCAACCAGCAGAATTATAGCCCGGATTAACCAAACGGAATGAGTGACGGGGGCATCATGATTGCGGCACAGTTGGCGGAAACCCGGCGGGTCGTGGAGGCCATGGCCGCGGATCAGAAGTTGTGCGCCACCCTGTCGGCGGCGGCGGCGGCCTGGGTGGCCTGTCTGCAAAAGGGCGGCAAGATTCTGCTGGCGGGTAATGGCGGCAGTGCCGCCGATGCCCAGCATGTGGCGGCGGAACTGGTGGGGCGTTTTGCCTTTGATCGCCCGGGCCTGCCGGCGGTGGCCCTGACCACCGACACCTCAATCATCACCGCCGTGGGCAACGACTACGGTTTCGAACGGCTTTTTGCCCGCCAGGTGCAAGCCTTGGGGGCGCGGGGGGATGTGCTGGTCGGTTATTCTACTTCCGGTGCCTCGGCCAACGTGTTGCAGGCCCTGGAGACGGCCCGGGCCGGTGGCCTGGTAACCGTCGGTCTGACCGGCGCCCAAGGCGGCGATGGCCCGATGGTCAAGCTGTGCGATTATCTGCTGGTGGTGCCGGCCGAGAATACCGCCAAGATTCAGGAGGGTCACCTGATGCTGGGCCATATTATCTGCGGCCTGGTGGAAAACGCCATTTTCGGAGACCAGGCGATTGAGTGATGCGGTGGTGCGGCGGCGAGGTCGAATGGTGGTGACATGAGTGGTCGGCCGGCACTATTTCTGGATCGTGACGGGGTGATCAACGAAGATTATGCCTACGTCTGCCGCCGGGAAGATTTTGTCTTTGTGGATGGCATCTTTGAGCTGGGTCGCACGGCCAGAGAGCGGGGTTATCTGCTGGTGGTGGTGACCAACCAGGCGGGGATCGGGCGGGGATATTACACCGAGGCAGATTTCTGGGCTTTAACCGATTGGATGCTGGAGGTTTTCGCCGCTGAAGGCTGCCCCATCGATGCGGTTTATTTTTGTCCCTACCACCCGGAACACGGTCAGGGGGAGTATAAAAAGGCCGCCTCTTGCCGCAAGCCGCAGCCCGGGATGATCAAGCAGGCGGCCCGGGAGCATGGTATCGATCTGACCAGGTCGGTGCTGGTGGGCGACCGGGAAAGCGATGTCGAGGCGGGCCGGGCGGCGGGGGTCGGCTGTAATCTGCTGTTGGCCCCGGCCGGCGACTGCCGGACGGCCGTGGGGGCAACCGCGGTGGTGCAAAACCCGGTCCAAGTCTGTTCCTATCTTAAGGACTGGTCATGATTCGCTAGAACCGTCATGATCCGGTCCAGTTGGGCGGTAACTTCGGCCACGGTGATCAGTTCCATGGCGTGGGGGTTGCGGACACGCTTGCCCCAGGGAAGATCGGACGGGGTCCGGCCGAATTCGCGGTAGACCGCCTCGGGATAGCGATTGACGGTGGTTTGCAGCCAGCGGTAAGGGCCGGTGCGCTCGGGATTGGAGGTGGCGTAAAGCCCGATGACCGGAGTGCCGACGGCACTGGCGATATGGGCCGGGCCGGTGTCCGGGGCGATGGTGGCCCGGCAACGGCTCAGCACCGCCGCCAGTTGCTTGAGGTTGGTCCGGCCCACCAGGTTTAGCACCGGTTGTTCGACCGTTTCGGCGATGGCGGCGGCGTATTCGCGCTCTTCGTCAGACGGAGCGCCGGTTAAGACGGTGCGCAGACCGTGCCGGCGGGCGGCATGGTCAATTACCGCCGCATAGGCCTCGATGCTCCAGTTGCGGAAATTGCGCCGGCGGTTGCTGGAGCAGGGGTTGACGGCCAGGAACTGCTCGGGGCCGGCCAGCAGGCTGGCGGCGAAGTCGTCGGCCTCCGGGGAGATTGGCAGATCCCACTTCATAACAGCCTCTTTGAGGCCCAAGGCCTTGGGGAACTCCAGGAAACCGTCCAGGACATGTTGCCTGGCTTTGGCGGCGATTTGAGCATTGGTGAACAACCATTGCATATTTTTGGCCCTGGCCCGATCAAAACCCAGCCGGATCGGTGCCCTGACCGCCAGGCTGCAGAGGCTCGCCCGGAAAGAAACCTGCATGTGCAACAGGATATCGAACCGGCGTCCCTTGAGCTTGCGGCGGAGTTGCCGGTAGGCCGCCAGGCCCTGTGATTTGTCAAAAACGATGAACTCCACCCCGGGGCTATCGTTGACCAGGGCGGCTTCGGTTTTGCCGATGATCCAGGTGATGGCCGTTTGCGGCCAATGATGCTGCAGGGTATGCAAAACCGGTAGGACATGGGTGATGTCGCCGATGGCCGAAAGGCGTAAAAGACAGAGGCTTTGGGGTGGGGTTTTAAGGGAAAGCATGGTGGCTATTAGTCCTGCAACGGCATTGATCGGCAAGCAAAAAATCCTTTATGACGCCGCGCTGTTTGCGGCTCCCCCGGAGCAACTGTTTGACCCCCGGCAGCTGGCCGCCGCCGGGCTGCTCACCGGCGAGGCCGTGGGCCGGGGCCAGGCCTGGTTTTTCCGACATGGCGAGTTGGACCTGGTGCTGCGCCATTTTCGCCGGGGCGGAGTCATGGAAAAACTCCTGGTGGATCTCTACTGGGGGCGGGAGCCTGAAGAATCCCGTTCCTGGCTAGAATGGCGGCTGCTGGCCCGGCTGTACCGCCAGGGTTTACCGGTCCCTCGGCCGGTGGCGGCCAGGGTGGCAGCGGGCCGTTTTTTTTATCGGGCCGACCTGGTCACCCAGCGCCTTGCCGACGCCAGTTCCCTGGCCGACTGGTTGGCGGCCGGGAAGCTGGAGGCCATCACCTGGGGCCGCATCGGCCACGTGGTTGCCCGTTTTCACCACCTGGGCATCTGGCATCCGGATCTGAATGCCCGTAATATTCTGCTTGACCGCCAGGGCAAGGTTTTCCTGATCGACTTCGATCAGGGGCGGCTTAAGATCGGGTTGGGACCGCGGCAGAACCTTGCGCGGCTGCTGCGCTCGCTGCGTAAAATCAAAAACAGCCACTCCCCGTTTTACTTCGAGGAAGCTGACTGGCCGCTGCTGTTGGCCGGATACCGGTCTTTCATCGCCCCGGAATGTACCTGAAAACATCCTGCCCCGCCAACAAAAACCACCCGGTTACGGCCCCTGTCACCGGTTATGGCAGCGTTCTGGAGCGGCTTTCAGGTTGACAGACAAGGTGACACCTGGTAAGGGGAGAACCTCCTCTTAACAAAGATTTGGTGGCGGTCGAGCGGTTCCGTTCGGGGCAGGTTTATTACCTGCCCGGCTGTTTTCACGTACCAAATTATTGCCAATTGATCATAATTAAATAAATGCTGGTTTCATATTCCCATAATTTTCTTTTTGTGCATATCGCCAAGACTGGGGGGACCAGCATCCGGGCCGCTTTGCGCCGTTATCGTTGGGGCGGCTGGTATACCATTCCCCTGTGGCTGGCTAGTCAGGCCGATCAGCTGACCCGGCCGCGGCACAAGCTGGGGCTGAAATTCCCCCGGCACGCCAAGGCTGTTGCCGCCCATGAGATGCTGCCCGCCCCGGTGTTCCGGAATCTGTTCAAGTTCACCGTGGTGCGTAACCCCTGGGATTTGCAGGTGAGTTCCTTTTACCACATCCGGCGGGAAAAACCCCATGTGCTGGCGGGGGTAAAGACCTTCGAGGATTTTCTCAAGCTGAAATTCGATCCCCAGCGCCCCTATGACTACATGCTCGACGTCTCGGCCGAACTTCAGCATGAATACCTGATTGACCTGCGCGGCAACGTGATTGTCGACTTCATCGGTCGCTATGAGCGCCTGCAGGAGGATTTCAACACCATCTGCCGTCGCATCGGCATTACGCCCTTTAACCTGCCGCACCTGCGGCAGGCCAAGGAGCGGCGGGATTATCGCAGCTATTACACCGACGAGTTGGCCGAACTGGTGGCGCAACATTACCGCCGGGATATTGAGATTCTGAACTACCAGTTTGAACCGTCGGCGGCGCCTCCTCCTTGGGCCGAGCCGCAAAGTTGAGTCCGGTTTTGCCGAAAGTCGCAATTTTCATATCCTATTCCGGCGACGGCGGGGTGGAGAAGATGGTGGGCAATCTGGCCGCCGGTTTTCTGGCCGCCGGGGTGGCGGTGGATTTGATTCTGATTAAGGCCGGCGGCGGTCATTTGGCGGCTATTCCGCCCGGGGTGCGGATCATCAAGCTGAATGCCCGTACCTCGCTGTTCAGTTTGCCCTGGCTGATCCGTTATCTGCGGCGGGAACGGCCGATGGCGCTGCTGGCCGCCAAGGATCGGGCCGCCCGGGTGGCCCTGCTGGCCCGCCGGTTGGCCGGGGTTTCGACCCGGGTGGTGCTGCGGTTGGGCATGCACCTGAGCCAGTCACTGGCGGGTAAAACCCGATTGCAGAAGGCGCTGCGCTACTATCCGGTGCGCTGGTTGTACCCTTGGGCGGACGGCATTGTCTGTGTTTCTGAAGGGATGGCAGACGACCTGGCGGAAATCACCGGTCTGCCCCGTCGGCATTTGAAGGTGATCGCCAACCCCACGGTAACCCCGGAACTGCAGCGGTTGGCCGCCGAGGAGCCCGATGATGTATGGTTCAACGAGCCCGGTCCGCCAATGATCATTGCCGTCGGCCGGCTGACCCGCCAGAAGGGGTTTGATGTTTTGCTGCGGTCCTTCGCCCGTCTGCAGGAACAGCAGCCCAGCCGATTGTTGATCCTGGGAGAAGGGCGGGACCGGCGGCAGCTGGAGGAAGAGATCCGGCGGCTAGGGCTGTCCGGTCGGGTACAGATGCCGGGATTTGTCGATAACCCCTATGCCTACCTGGCCCGGGCCGACCTTTTTGTGCTCTCCTCCCGTTTTGAAGGTTCCCCCAACGCGCTTAAGGAGGCGCTGGCGCTGGGGACGCCGGTGGTGGCCACCGACTGTAAAAGCGGGCCGCACCAGATTCTGCAGGGTGGTAAATACGGACCGCTGGTACCGGTGGATGATCCGGAGGCGCTGACACAGGCCATGGCGCGGGTGCTGGCGGCGCCGCCGGATCGCGCGCTGCTGCCCCAGGCGGTGGCCGCCTACACCGTGGAAGCCAGCAGTAGGGCTTATCTGGCTGAGATGGGAGTTATTGAATGTTGACAAATAATTGACTCATCTGCTCTAATGGCCCGGCACCGCAAAAAATGTGACGGGAGCTTATCGCTTTTGATTATCAGCCATCGTAATCGCTTTATTTTTATCAAGACCCGCAAAACCGCCGGCAGCAGCCTGGAGATTGGCCTTTCCCGGGTATGCGGGCCGGAGGACCTGATTACTCCCTTAAGCGCTCAGCGGGGCGAGGAGGAGTTGCGGCGGCAAGAGGGTGGGGTGGGTCCCTGCAATTACCTCAAACGAATCCGGGAACATCGCGGCTTCAAGGAGTGGCGGCGGCTGTTGACCCGAGGCCAGCGGACCCAGTACGGCGAGCACAGCACCGCCCCAGAGATTCGTCGCTTGGTGGGCTCAGAGGTTTGGTCGAGCTATTATCGTTTCACCGTCGAGCGCAACCCTTGGGATCGGGCCCTGTCCCGTTACTGGTGGCAGAAACACCGCTGGGAAGAGAAGGGACGCCGCAACTTTCCCAGCCTGAGTGAATACCTGCAATGGCTGGAGCGTCACAAGCCCCATTGGCTCAGTAACTGGGGTCACTATACCATCGACGGCGAAATCGCCGTGGACCGGGTGCTGCGTTATGAAAATCTGGCCGAAGAGTTGGAGCGGTTGCGCCTCGATCTGGGAGTTGACGGCGACATCAGCCTGCCGTCTCGGCGCGCCAAAGGTGGCATTCGCCAAAACCGACAACCCTACGCCGAGGTTTTGAGTCAGACCGACCTGGAGCTGATTGCGCGCCTGTGCTGGCGGGAGATCGAGGCTTTCGGTTATCAATTTTGACAACCTTGCAAAACCCCGCCAGCCGCGTTGGCCGGTAATGCGATAACAAAGATACAGAAAGCGCTCCCGGTTGGCGCCGCTGCTTTGCGGTGCAACAATTTTAAAAGACTACTGCTTATTATTATGCCCCCCCTGGTACGAAAACGCGGTCCGTTGCGCCGCCTGCTGCAGATCTGCCGCCGCCGCTGGCGCCGCTGGCGAGCCGATATTCACCTGATTTCCTACCCCAAGTGCGGTCGCACCTGGCTGGCTCTGCTGATCGGTAAGTCCCTGGCGCTGCACCACGGTCTTAAGGTCCACAACCCGTTGCGCCTGCGCGATTTTGCCAAACCATGGCGTAATATCCCGTACATCTTGCAGCACCATGATGGCGGGCCGGAATTTCTCCAACCCGAAGAACTGGGCACCGACAAATCGGCTTATGCCGGGCGCAAAGTGATCTTCATGATCCGTGATCCGCGTGATGTGCTGGTCTCCTCATACTTTCAAAAGACCAAGCGCAATGCCAATTACCAGGGTACCATGGAAGAGTATGTACACGAACGCCGAGGTGGTATTGAATCAATCATCGAGTTCTACAACATTTGGGCCCGCAATCGGCAGGTGCCGGCAGATTTTCTCCTGATCAGCTACGAAGATCTGCATGCCGACCCCGCCGGTGAATTGCGGCGGGTGCTGGAGTTCATCGGTTACGGCGAGGTGAGCGAGGCCGTTGTCGAGGAAGCCGTGGAGTTCTGCCGTTTTGACAACATGCGCCGGCTGGAAGCCGGCAACGCCTTCGGTACCAGCGCCCTGTCGGCCCGGGAAGCCGATGATGAAGAAAGCTACAAGACCCGCAAGGGCAAGGTCGGCGGTTATGGGGACTATCTTAATGGCGAGGGGCTGGCTTACGTGGAAAAGGTGATCGGTGAACGGTTGGATCCCTTTTATTGGCGTTATATTGGCCCGGGACCTGCTGGCAAACCTGTAAAGGAGGATCTGTGACCAGGACCTTACCACGCCTGCCGGCCTGGTTTGCCAGGCCGGAGGATAGCCTGCAATGTTGGGCTGTTGGATCGGTATATGCGATGGCTTTTTTCTCGCCGTTAAGCACCTCTCTGGGGCAATTGGCGCATGCTTTTGTGCTGGTTGTCGCCTTGGTTTTTTTTGCCCGCCACTGGCAGGTTCTGATCCGCTCACCACTGATCTGGCTGGCACTCTTTTTTATTATTTATGTTATCACCAGGGGCAGTATCGCGGCAATTTATGAGCGCCCGGATTTAGCCGCTGAACAGTGGGATGGCGTCAGAACATGGCACAAAACCGCCATTGTGCCCATTATTTTGCTGGGTATGGGGCTGGCGGCGACGGGTAATTGGACCCGTCATTCTTTGGGGGCGCTGTTTGCTTTGTTGGTCGCTGTTGGCTTGAACCTCCTGGTCAATTTTTCGCCGGATGAATTTCTGGCTGCTTTACAGGGGCCTACCCGCTTTGAATTTGATCTTGGTTTTCGGGTGTCGGCCATTACGTTGCCCACCGCAATTTTAGGAGTGCTGGTTTTATCACCATACCTTTTGGCGCGTTTGGCTGAACAATCACGATTTCAAGGATGGGGCAGGCTGTGGCTCGTAATGCTGGGAGGATTGCTGAGCCTGGCAGCAATGGGCATGGTTGCGGCGTTGCTGGCCACTAAAAGCCGTAATGGTTGGTTGACCCTTTTAGTAGCACTCGCCGTAATGGTGCCTTTGGCACTGTGGTACTATCGTGCACAGTTGCTTTATTTCAATCGTGCGGCAATCACCAGTGTGCTGCTTTTGGTTATGCTGATTGGCGGATTGTTGTACTACAACTGGGAAGTTATTGAACAGCGCTGGCGGCCGGTTGCCGCTACCATTACCCAGGTTGTCGCACTTCCTTTCGGTGGAGATGTGGACAGTTTGAAAAGAGATTCAGTGGGGGTGCGGGTGGCCTACTGGGCTTTTGGTTGGGAGCGGTTTAAAGAGCGTCTCTGGTTTGGGTACGGAGCTGCCGACCAGCGTCACCTGACCGACGAGTACCCGATTCCCCATCAACTGAAAAACCGTGGCGATACATATCACAATTCACATCTCGACATCCTGCTGAGATTTGGCTTGGCGGGATACATTCCGGTGTTGCTGGTTGTGGTACTGGCGCTGCACGAGGCTCGTCGGAACCTGGTGCAAGGGGGAGCAGGTCGGGTTTTGGGCCTTTATGTTGTCGGGTTTACTGTGGCATTGGCCTTTTGGGCGATGAATGCGCAAATTATGCACCGTTTTGATGTGTCACAGTTGTACTCCATAATTATTGGTACCATGTGTGCCGGTCAGTTTGCCCGCCTTTTGTCCTCCGGGTCCGGGGCAAATGAAATAAATTACGTAAAAGGCCATCATTCATAAATGAGCAATTCGCAGCCTGAACAACCGCCGGATATCGTTTTATTCGGCATCTTCCGTTCCTGGGGTGGCACTTATCGTCGCCTGATGAACCAGATCCATGTCTGGTTGGCCATGGGTCTGCAGGTGGAACTGGTAACCTTCCGCGATGGGGAGATGTTTTATCCCGATGAAATGCCCGCGTCGGTGCGCCTGGTTCACCTGGACACCTCACACCGCCTGACCACCATTTTGGCCCTGTGGCGCTATCTACGTCGCCGTCAGCCGCGGGTGATTCTCTCGGTCAATCATATCAGCAACATGATTCTGGCCCGTACCGGCTACCTGCCGGGGGTAATAACCCGGCGTTACCTTAGTGTGCCAAACACCTTTGGGCAGTCGGAAAAGCGACTGGATTCACCCCGTAAGCGTGAGCAAAAATTTCGTGAAATTAGGGCGGCATATCCCAAGGCCGATGGCGTGATTGCGGTTTCCGACGGCGTACGCGATGACCTGCGCGATAATATCGGCCTTACCGGGGTGCATATTGAACGGATATACAGCGGTTCGGTGGCGCCTGGCAACCTGGCCCGGGCCAAAGAGTCGGTGGATCATCCCTGGCTGGTGAAGAAAGAATTGCCGGTGGTACTTTCCGTGGGACGACTGGTGCCTCAAAAGGATTACCCCATGCTGTTGCGCGCCTTTGCCCTGGTGGTAAAGGAGCACCCGGCCCGGCTGCTGATACTGGGCAAAGGGCGGGAGCAGCCGGCCTTGGAGCGATTGGCGGTGGAACTGGGGATCAGCCAATGGGTAGACATGCCAGGGTTTGCCGGTAATCCATATGCCTATATGGCCCGGGCCGATGTCTTTGCCCTTTCATCCCGCTGGGAAGGTTTGGTAAACGTGGTCATGGAGGCGCTGGGGGTGGGTACGCCCATTGTCTCCACCGATTGTCCTAGCGGTCCAAGGGAGATCCTGGCCGGCGGGCGTTACGGCATTCTGGTGCCAATGCAGGATGAGCAGGCCATGGCCGAGGGGATTTTGCGGGTTTTACGTGGCGAAGCGCCCCGATTTGACTACACTGAGGCGGTGCGTCCTTTCATGGCCGAGACCGCTGCCCGGGCCTACCTTGATTTTTTTGGTATCAAACCTCGGCGGGAGCCGGGTAATAACAGGCAAGCCTTAGCATGAGCCCATCTGCAACCTCTCCGGTAATCATCATCGGCATGCATCGCTCCGGTACCAGTCTGCTGACCCGGGTGCTGCAGCAGGCCGGTTTTTTCATGGGCCGCGGGACCAGCCGTAACGAAGAAGCGGCTTTTACCAATGCCATCAATGCCTGGCTGTTTCGTCAGGCCTCGGCCACCTGGGATTGCCCTGAATCCATGGACCTGCTGCTGGCCGACCAGGAGCTGCGGCCATGGTTGCGGGATTATATCGGCGGGATCATTCGTGGTCCTGCGGCTCTGCGCTTTCTTGGCCTCAAACGGGGCTTGCGGGGTGGTGGTTTGCCCGCTCAATGTACCCCCTGGGGCTGGAAAGACCCCCGTAACACTTTTACGTTGCCTCTGTGGCTGGAACTTTTTCCCGAAGCCCGGGTGCTGCATATTGTCCGTCATGGAGTTGATGTGGCCGCCAGCCTGCGCCGGCGGCGCCAGGAGGAATTTGCGGCGCGGGTCGCACGTTATCGAAGGCGACGCCGATGGACCTGGTTGAACCCCCTGGCCCCCAAACACCGAGGTTTCGGTCCCCAGGTGCGGTGCCGTACCTTGGAGGGTGGCTTTGAGCTCTGGCAGCTTTATGTGGAACGGGCGATGGAACACGTTCAATTTCTGGGGGGGCAAGCTCTTACCATAAAATATGAAGCACTGCTGACCGATCCCTTGCCCAATCTGCGCCAAGCGTTGGATTTCTGCGGTTGTGTGATGGATGAAAGCAGTCTGCGGGCGGTTGCGGCTGGTTTTCGTTCCGAGCGGGTACATGCCTGGAGCCGGCTGGAAGAATTGCGCGAGTTTACCGTTGGTCACCAGCCGACGCTGGCCATGTATGGTTACCCGGCTTTGCGGGAGAGTCAACTTGCCGAGGGAACAGCATGAGCCAGCCACCGGATCTTGCCATTTTTGCGCCGCTTAAGGCATGGGGGGGGATTGAACGTAAGATCATGATCCTGTGTCGGGAATTCCTGGCCCAGGGGGTGCGGCTACAGTTGATTCTGGCCCGGGGCGGGCAGGTGCCTTATCCCGATGAATTCCCCGCCGGGGTTGAGGTGGTAAGCCTCGACAACCGTGGCAAGCGGGACGGGGTGCTGAAAATGGCCCGCCATCTTCGCCATACCCGGCCGCGGGCTCTGCTGACCGCCAAAGATCATGCGGCCAAGGTGGCGCTGATCAGCCGTTACCTGAGTCGGGTGCAGGTGCCCATCTACGTTAAAATCACCAACACCCTCAGTGAAACGCTGCGGCGTCCATTCAAGCGTTATTCCGCCCGCTGGTTGTACAGCTATGCCGACAAACTGATTGCCGTCTCCAACGGGGTGCGCAGTGACCTGATTAACAACTTTGCCATTCCCCCCGAACAGATTGAGGTGATCTACAATCCGACGGTGACGCCGGATATCGCCCTGCGCTGCCGGCAGCCGGTTGCACACCCCTGGCTTGCCGACGATGGCCCGCCGGTAATCATGGGACTCGGGCGGCTTACTCCCCAGAAGGATTTTGCCACGTTGCTGCGAGCTTTTGCCCGGTTGCGCCAACACCGGCCGTGCCGATTGATTATCCTGGGGGAGGGACCGTTGCGGCCAGACCTGCATGCTACGGCGTGCGAGTTGGGGATCGAAGAAGACTTTGATCTGCCGGGCTACGTTCAGGATCCGATGCCCTGGCTGGCCCGGGCCGAACTTTTTGTCCTGTCCTCCCGCTACGAAGGACTGGCCAATGTGATCATCGAGGCGCTGGCGGCCGGCACGCCGGTGGTTTGCACCGATTGCCCCAGTGGTCCGGATGAAATTCTGTTGGGCGGCAGGCTGGGGCCCCTGGTACCCATCGGTGATGTGGATGCCATGAGCGAAGCCATGAACGCGGTGTTGACCTCTCCGCCGCCGGCCGGTTTGTTGCAGGAGGGTTTGGAACGTTTTCGCAGCGATAAAGTAGCAACGCACTATTTGCGGACCATGGGGTTGCGATAGGGGAATGCGTTTGCTTGGTAAAGTGCAAAAAGTTTTGAGGATGGCAACCTGATGGCCGGTGATGGGCTATTGGTGGTGATGCGACGCCGGTATGAGGTCAGGCGATCACTGACTCGCCTGCAATCTCTGATGCAGCCGGGAAGTTATCAGGTTTACCCTGGTGCGGCGCTGAGTCCGGCCGGGCCGGACGGGCAGTTGGACGACTACCAGCTTGCCCTGCAAGCAAATATGGCCGCCGGTTGTTCCAGGCCGACGCGCTGGGCCGCTGGCTGGTCATATAAAATAGCACCCCGATCAGGGGTGAGGGATTATCTGTATGATACCCTCATTCAGCGACGGGATTGGATTATCCTGGTAGCCAAGCGGCGGGACCACGTGCTGCGGTTGACTTCCCGGCCGGAGTTGGCGGCGCGCTTGACCCATAATGCCGAATGGTTGCGCCGTTCCTTTCCGGTGCCGTGGATTGAAGCGACTTCGGTGGGATTGGCGGGACTTTACGGGGTGCGTGAAGCCTTCGTGGCGGGTCAACCCATTCGCTCAGCCAAGTCGGAACAATGGGATTCGGTCTTCCGGCAACTGTTGGCCGCTTGCCAGAAGCATGTTGCCTGGCGGCAAGGAAGTTTCGATTATACCCCGGTGCTGGCGGAGTTGAGTAGCTGGCAAGTCCCCACCTGGTTGGAGCGGGCCCTTGGTAAATATCAGCAGGATATTAAAGATCTCCTGGATGGCTGTCCGCTGTTGGCCGGCCACAGTGACTGCCATAACGGTAATGTGGTGGTTCAGCCCGACGGCAACCTCATCCTGATCGATCTGGAACGGGTTCAGTCGTTGCCCTTCTTTTTCGACGCTCTTTCTCTGCTGCGCGGTTCCGGCAAGGTCAATGCCGCGTTGCGTCAGGCCTATCTGGCCGGACAATATGATGCTGAAATGGCGTCCCTTTGGGCGGCGGCAGGGCAGCCGTGGCAACCCCGGTGGCGGATTGCGGCCCTGCTGGCGATGACGGTGGCCCATGCCTTTCGACCCCAGTTTTGCGGTGCAACTTCCGAGCGGCGCCGGGAGAAGCTGATCGGAGCCGCCGATAAAATCCGCCACGACTGCAGAATGGACTAAAACATGAAACGCCTTGAACTCATCGGCCCTCCCGGAGTGGGCAAGACGACCATCCTGGGAGCCCTGCAGCAGGCCCTGCGTCGACAGGGGTGTGCGGTGCTGCCCGCCCGCTGGGTGCCGTTGATGGTTAAGCTTAAAGAGCAGCAGGCCGGTCCGGGGCAGCGGTGGCTTGAATCCTGGCTCTACGGCCGCCGCGGGTTGCAGCGCTGGATGCGTCACAAATACGAAAAAGAGATGGTGCGCGGGGAGTACAAGCGTTTGCGGGAGGCTGCCTCACCCTGGCCGGAATTCCTTGCCCATGGTTTGGCCAACAGCGCCTCGGCCGACGAGAATCCGGCTTTGCGGCTTGAACGCATGCTTAGCTTTATTCGTCAGGCCGCTCTGGCCCATGCCGTGGATCGCCTGCCCGGCAGAGAAGTGGTTTTGTGCGATGAAGGCCTGGCCCAGCGGGGGATCAGTTTGGGGCAAGGGGCCGATCCGGCGCTTGTCCAGACTTATTTCCGGCTCATGCCGCTCCCGGCGATGGTGATTAAGGTTACCGCCCCCGACGAGCTTATTCATGCCCGGTTGACCCAGCGTAACCAGGCGGTGCAGCGCTTTCACGCCATGGTGGAGCCAGCCCGGGCCATCAGTGAAGAGGGATGCCGTATTCTGGCCGAGCGGGGCGCTGTCGTGGCCGTGGTGAACACCGAGCAACCACCGGCCATGGCGGTGGCCGCGGCGGTCAGCTTGATTAAAGAGGATAAATGAGGGCAGGGCAAAATTGTCAACGTCGCAAAAAGCCGTGCCGCTGACTGGGCGCGCTTTGTAAGTACTAATTTTCACGTTACCGACCAATGCATTTGGCGGTTTTTTGCAAGGCCATCAAAATTTCCGGTCGGAATTATGCGCCCGAGGGGTTGCTGTCAAATCCCTCTTGGTCACGGTTCAAAAGTATAATCAAAATAGCTGATTTCTTTGCCGTACAGCGCTCCCACCAGTTCCCGGTCGCCTGGTCCGTAGTAATCCCGCCATGGTTTCCGGTAGTTGCGTCGCTTTTCCGAGGCGGTCAGTCTGACCTCGGGAAGTCCGACCCGTTCCATTGCTCTGGCAAAATCTTCCTGTAACTTCTCGTAACGGCCAATGAAATCCATCACCGGTTGATCGCCGATGGTGTACATGGGCCAGTTGTCATATTTGTCTCGGCCATGGACATCCCGTTTGGATTCACTCAAGTTGCGAATGTAGTTGCTGAATGAGGGCGCGTCGGCGCTCTCGCGGGTCAGGTAAAGATAGTCGGAAACCGCCCGCTCGTAAGGGTTACGTACGAAACAGAACTTGAAATAGCTGTGCCATTCTTCCGGAAAAGCCCGCTGTATATCGGTGGCGGTGGGGTGCCCGGATGAGGAGAGACCGAAGGCCTGTTTGTAGCGTCTCTTCACCGCCTTGTTTAATGAATCGCGCCAGCTCCGGCCCCGGAGCAGGCCCGAGGCCAGCTCCCGCAGACCGTGAGGCCGTACGGCCTCGCTCAGCGCCTGACGGTTAAAAAAACTGCGGTCGCGATAAAGTTCCTGGTAGCTTCCCAGAACGATATCGGTTGGACCCAGGTGCGGGGCAATGCTTACTTTCATGGAACTGCCGGCCACCTTGCGGCAGTGGACAAAGATAAAACGGTAACGGTGGCTGATGATCATAATAATTTCCTCGTGGGGTTATTGTGTCGCCACGGAAGCCTTAATTGTCGGTCAGCGGAGGGCCGCTTCCGGGTCCGACGAATAACCAAAAGCGGCAAAGTCTTCGCGGTACAGGCTGCGCACCGCGTCGATTGCCGGGCCGTCATAATATCGGTGAAAATCATCCCCTGATTTGGTCTTGTGGTCGTCCCAGCTTTTCACCCCGTCGGCCATTTGACGACCGTAAACTCGTTGTACCACCTTGGCCAGATCGGTATCAATTTTTTCCAGGTGCCCGATGAAGTCCAAACGGGAACGGTCACGGGGCAACAGGGCGACCTGTGGCGCCCAGTGTGGTCCTTCGTAAAGGGCCACACCTTTAATCTGCGCCAGGAAGTCAAGAAAGGTCAACGGCTGGCCATGTTCGTCGGTGGGGGAGGTCTTAAGGTTTTTGGTGGCCGGTTTGTTGCGGGTAATCTTGTCGAGGTAGGCTGAGAGCACGCGCCGGTATGGGTTGCGTACAAAGGTCAACTTGAAATATTCCCGCCAGGCAACCTGCGCCCGGCGGCGCCCCAACTCCCGGGGGTGGAGATAAGGGCCCGATTTGCTGCCGCTGATCTCTATTCCCTGACGCTCTTCTGCCGAAAGGTGCGGATCATAATGCACCAGGGTTTTGCCTACCGTGGAGTGGCCGGCTTTGGGAATCCGGTAAAAAACGAAGCGGTTGGCTTCGGAAACCAGAATCCGGCTGTTGACGCGGTGGCGCTGTACCCGGCCATCCAAAGAGTTCAATAGAGGATTGAAAAGCTCACTGAGCCGGCGCGACAGATGCATGTGTTGTGTCCTGAAGGATTTTGTTGCTCATTGTGGGCATGGTTCGGTGAAAAAGCTTATGGCAATTTTTCGGGATCATAATCGAAAAAGGCAAAATCTTTGGCGTAGAGTTCAGCCACTCGCTGTTTTTCATACTTGCCATAAAGTTCGTGCAGGTGTTTGTTCGCCTGTGTGGCATGATGCTGGCGGGTAAAGATCCTGGCTGAGCGCCCATAAACGATCCGGGTTAACCTCGGCAGATCTTCGGCCAGGTTTTCCATCTTGCCGATGAAGTTCAGTTCTTCCGGGGGCAGTGGGCAGATGTGGCTTTGGGGCATCCAGTGAATGTCGGCGTGGAGTCCGCCATCGTGCAAGTAATCACAAAAGCCGGCAAAAGAGAGATTTTTCGGTAGCCCCAGCCGCTGCGTCGTCGGCCCTTTGCGAATTTTGTACAAATAAGCTGAAGCCAGGCGGCTGTGTGGATTGCGTACGATAACCGCCTTGCAGTAGTTCTTGAGTACTTCCCGGGTGTCGTTACGGGACAAGCTGGAGGGACGCGTGAACAGTTTCATCATGTTTGGTTTGCGCAGCAGCAGCTTGCGTTCCCGGGGGTCCATGGTTTCGATGACATCGGAAGACGTCCCGCTTTCACATAACCACAGGGTGGTGAGTATGGTGGTATTGGCACATTTGGGGATACGAACGAAAAGGAAACGATGTTGGTGACTTATGGCGATACGGGCATCAATCGTCGGCACATCGGCACTTGCATGCACCGGGTGATCTGAGTGGTTCAGTCCGCAATGCCGATAGAATGGCTTCCAGCTGTAGCGAAACGAACGTATATGTCTGGAAAGCTTCTGAATGGCGGTTTGCACATTCCCTCCCTTAAGGGTAAGCAGCTAATGTATTCAAATACTAAAAATTACAGGCTGTTCGCAGTTCACAAAAACGATCTTTTATAGATTGTTGCGCTGGTTGTCAAACAATTATGGTGTTTGATCGACAACCGATGTGGAAATGCCATCTATGGTTTTGCCCGTTCAGTTACAGCCCGTGGCAGTTTAACGGGAGCCTGCTGCTTTTTAACTTTTTGTTTTTGCTTGACAAGCTGACTGGTAGTCGCTAGAGGATAGCCTGCCTGTCACCGTTTATCCACTGTATAGTTTCCAGCGCCGAGGAGGAAACATGAGGGTCCTGATATTGGTTGGTCGGTTTCATCCCAACCTTACAGAATGGGTTGCCGCGTTTCGTCAGGAAGGATGGAGTGTTTCTGTCATTGCCGGCGGTGGGGCCGTGAACAGGGTTCAGCGAGTAGAGCCGCGTATTATTCCCCCGAAGACAGTGAGCGAGACTCTGGCAAAGCAGATAGCCGAAGAGATTCAGCCTGACCTGGTTATCATCCGTAGCAAGAGTCATGAATTTCGACGTATTGTCAGGGCGGCCCGACGCCGAGGAGCATCCGCCATTTACTACGATCAGCGACCTTACCTTCGTCCTGCCGGCATCCGGGGATTCTATCGGGAAGTACGATTGGCTTTTAAGCGGGCCAGGCTTGGCCATCCCCGCGTAGGCATTACCACCACCCGTGGCCAGGGAGATGTGCCACGTCTCTGGCGCCACTGGGTTCGAGTCCCCATGCCGGTTCCAGACAGGGTGACTGAGCGGCCATATTTTCGGGACGGAATCCCTACGGTGTTAATGGTGGGGCGACTGGCCAATAAAAAGAAGCGACATTTGTGGGTGCTTGATGCTCTGGAGTCTTTCGGCGGGCCATATCGGCTGCTGGTGGCTGGGGCCGGTGATGACAGTCACACGACAACTCCCGGTAAAAGGAGTCGTGAATACTACGAGCAAGTGCGAAAAACCCTGAACGCCCCGCAGCACCAAGGCAAAGTGCAACTTTTGGAGGATATTCCCCACGAGTCGATGCCGGAGCTTTATCAGCAGGCCGATATTTTCGTGTTACCATCAACCAAAGAGTTATTGGGGATTTCTATTGTTGAGGCGATGGCCCAAGGTTGTGCCGTGGTGGCTTCCAGTGGGGCCGGAGCCACAGGATATATGACTGATGGCAAGGATGGGCTGATTTTTGCAAGTAGTTCATACGGGGAGTTTCGGGATTCTTTGCGCAGGCTGTTGGCTGATGCCGATTATACTCGTTCTTTAGGGCAGAACGCTGCCACAACCATCCGCGAACATCACCGGCATGCAGATTTTGTCGATCAAATCAAAAAAACCGCCGGCTTTTGACCTATTTAGCGCAGGAGAGTTATATGGGAGATTTTCGATCATGGCTGTGCCGTACAGCTGAAAAAAAGGCCGCCAAGCTGGCCCGAAAATCAGCCTTGGAAGGATTGTTTGCGGGTTTGCTGGAGCAGTACTGTCGGTTGCACGAAGCCCATGGTGGCGCGAGGTTTCTCCAGATCGGGGCCAATGATGGTAAAACCAATGACCCCCTCTTTCCCTGCATCAAGAAGTTCAGGCTTGCAGGGATTTGCGTGGAGCCACTGCCGGAAGCCTTTGAGATACTGCGTGAAACGTACCGGGAACATTCGAACGTCGTCCTGGTGCAGCGGGCCATAGGATCCAGCGAGGAGATGATGAAGCTGTATGTGGCGGGTCTGCCTGAAAACGCAACGGTTGCGGAGCGTCTGGATGCTTCCCGGAAGGCGACATTCTCAAAGGAAAGTGCCATCGCCAAAACAAAAAAGGAATGTGGACTGGGTAGTGATCAGGAAGTCGAGGCCAGGCTTGAGATTTGCCATGTAAAGACCACGACGTTGCCGGGCTTGCTGGCGGAATATGGCCATCCCAGGGTGGATATTCTGCAAATTGATGCCGAAGGCGAGGATTGGAATATTCTTCAGCAGGTGGCGGTATTGCCGGCGCTCCCATCCCTGGTGAATCTCGAGCATAAAGGATTGAGCCAAAAAGCTCGGCATGAGATGCACACCTGGTTTGCCAGGGCCGGGTATTTGTGGTTTGAACATGGCCGGGATACCTGCGCTCTGCGGCCTGCTCTGGCCGGTATTTCTTGAGGCGACGGCTATGGAACCAAATGTTGCCACAGCAGACACCACCCTCAAGGTAAGTCAACAATGAGCCGGCATTTGGCATTGCTGTTTGCCACCTCTGGTCACAGCGGGGTTGACCGGGTGGTACAGAACCTGCTGCCGGAATTTGGTCGTACTCCTCACCGCTTTGACCTGCTGCTGATTCGGGGACATGGGCCCTACCTCGATACGGTGCCGGACAATATCAGGGTGATTCGGTTGCCGGTGGGCAGTAAAAAGACGGTGCTGCCGTGCCTGTTCTGGTACTTGTGGCGCCATCGGCCCGAGGCGATGCTGACCGCCAACCATGAACTCAACCGGGCCTTGCTGCTGGCGCGCAGGATTACCGGGGTGCCGACGCGGGTGGTGATCCGCATGGGGATGTCGGTGAGTGCCAAGGGCCGAGATTTGCAACCGGCACAACGCGATGCCCTGTTCGCCTCCATGCGACGCTGGTATCCCCTGGCGGATGCAGCCGTTACCCCGTCACAGGGGGTGGGTGATGATCTGGTGAAAATTGCCGGAGTGCAACCCGGACGTCTGTCGGTGATCCGTAACCCCATTGTTAATGAGCGCTTTTTCCAGCTTGCCGAGGAGCCGGTGGAGCATTCATGGTATGGCGATACCGATTGGCCGGTGATTCTGGGGGTTGGCTCGCTGGAGCCGCGTAAGGATTTTACCACCTTGATTAAGGCCTTTGCCGTGGTGCGGGCCGAGCGGCGCTGTCGGTTGATTATCCTTGGCAAAGGCCGACAAAGGTCCGACTTGCTGGCCTTGGCTGCGCAACTTGGCGTGGCAGAAGATGTAGATCTGCCCGGTTTTGATCCTAATCCGTATCGGCACATGCGTCGCGCCGGATTGTTTGTGCTGGCGTCGCAGAGAGAGGGGGCTTCCGCCGTGGTGGTGGAGGCACTGGCCTGTGGGACTCCCGTGGTGTCGACGGATTGCCCCAGCGGACCGGCTGAGACCCTGGCCAACGGGCGTTATGGCCGGTTGGTGCCGGTGGGGGATGTTGCAAAGATGGCTAAAGCGATTAATGCTACCCTGGATTATCCGCCCGATCCTGATTATTTGCGACAGGCGGTTGTCGCCAATCGCACGGAAGTTGTTGCTCGTCGTTATCTCGCCGCTTTGGGTGTAAGTGATTAAAACACGACATCTTAAAGAGATCGGCGGCGTTTTTTTGGGGTGATAGCATGAGAGGTTGTCGCTGGTGACTGGCGGGGCGAAAACAATCTTCTGATTGACAATCTACCCGGAAGCAGCTAAGAATCGACGCGGCTTTTTGCAATGCCGACAATTTTGGGGCAAAATCTGCCAGACTCCTTTTTTGCTTTCCCCGTGAGCTCCCCATGCCCCGCCGGAGCGAGTCAAATTAAATAATTACACCCATTTTTGATTTTATGAAAAGCCCCAACACCGTCCCCTATCGGGGAAAAATTAACAGTGAATTACGGCAAAAACTGCTTGGTCAGAAAAGTATGGTTATGTGGTTTACCGGCCTTTCCGGATCCGGCAAATCCACCATCGCCCATGCGGTGGAAGAAAAACTGTATGAGCTGGGCCGCCTGTCCTATGTGTTTGATGGTGATAATGTCCGTCATGGTCTGTGCAGCGATCTGAGCTTTTCCCCCGAGGGGAGGGCGGAGAACCTGCGCCGGATCTCGGAAATGGTCCGGCTCTTTCTCGATGCCGGAATTATCTGCCTGACAGCCTTTATTTCCCCCCTGCGGGCCGACCGCCAAAAGTGTCGAGAGTTGATCGACTGCGGCCGTTTTTTCGAGGTTTATGTCAAGTGTTCCTTGGACGAATGTGAAAGGCGGGATGTCAAAGGCCTGTACAAAATGGCCCGGCAGGGTAAGATCAAGAATTACACTGGAATTTCGGCCCCTTATGAAGAGCCCCAGGAGCCGGATCTGGTGTTGGATACCTGTGAGCAATCGCTTGAAGAGTGCGTAGATGCCACTGTTGACTTTATTATGGCCAAGATGCACGGCACCCGATGAGCGATGAACATCTGGCCGACCGCCGGTTTGACCTGGGCCGGGATGGGATTCTTTATACCAAAAGGGTTTTCCACCGGTACCCCGGCAAACGGGCGTTGGTTCATGGTCAGCTCAACGGTGTGCCGGTGGTGGCCAAGTTCTATGTGGCGCCGGTGGCACAGGCCTATGAATGGTACCGCGGGCTCCGTGGCACCAAGGCATTGATCCGGTCGGGGGTGGCGACTCCGGCCCTTCACTATGCGGGTTATCGCTCCGAGGTCAGTGCCTGGCTGACGGTTCAGGAGTGGATCGAGGCCGACGAGTTTTGGCCGCCGGCGGAAGATGAGCACAGCGGTGCGGCGCATGCCCGTCTGATTCAGACCCTGGTCACTCATCATCTGGCGGGAATCATTCAAAACGATCTCAACTGGCTGAACTTCATTCCCCACCAGGGGAGCCTTTACGCCATTGATGGTGATCGGGTCCGCCGCCAGCGTTCGCCTCTTGGCCCAAGGCAGGGTTTGGGGCATCTGGTTCGGCTCTATGCCTCAAAGAGCAAGTTGCCCGAAACCACGGTGCGGGAAGGTTTTCGGCAATACATGGAGCTGCGCCGGTGGTCTTTCGGCAGTGTCGACGAGGAGCGCTTCATCGCCCGGGTTCAGCGGGCCCGGCGGCGGCATGCGGAAGAGGTCGCTCATCGCGCCTGTCGGGGCTGGAAACATTACCCGCGAAGACGGCATGATGGGTTCACGATTATTCGTGACCGTCGCTGCCTCGACCAGGCTCAAGCCCGCCGCTTGCTGGCATCCCTGCGTAAAGAATCCGAAACGCAACCGAACGGTGGCACCATTGAGCAGGATGGCCGGACCGTGCGCTGGCAGCCCATTGGTGAGATTCCTGATCGTATTTCGCCGGTGCAGCAGTGGCTGAATGGCCGCAGGGCCTGCCATACCTGGGTGGCGCTGCTTACCGCTCATCGTTTGGGGCTTTTTACAGAGCGTCACTTGGCGCTTATCCTGCCCGGCCTTGTGACCAGGGGAGCGGTGGCCACCGTAATGGTGCAAAAGGCGATTGGCGCCAGTCCTCTTCCCGACTGTCTGCATGACATGGATACTGAAGATTTGACCAACCTGCTGGGGCAGCTTCATGACCGGCTTGCGGTCATGAAGGCAAGCCGGATCACCATTGGCCCTGCCGGTCTGTCTGCTTTCGGCTGGGACGGCCGGCGGCTGCATATCATCGACGCCCTGGCCATTGAGTTGTATCCTCTCCGGCGCTCCGGCTTTACAGGCCATTGGCGTTGTTTTCTTGAGGAATTGCAAAAGGATCTGGTTGCCGCCGGGGTAGTTCCGTCTGAATTAACTGTTTTTGCACCAATTGTTCAAGCGGAGCTGCACGTGGATTGATGCAAAGCCAGTTCACTGCTGTTGCCCCGGATAAGCTTGCACAAGAATGCCCGCTTTCCCCTCATGGAAAAGCGGGGAAAAGCGGGCATTTTTAGCGGCATCTAGTTGATGCCGGTTATTGCTGTGGGGTGAGCGATGGGACTTGAACCCACGACCTCCGGGGCCACAACCCGGTGCTCTAACCAACTGAGCCACGCCCACCACAGGTTTCCGGAACCATCAGCCGGGGCGAACGGTGCCGGAAGGTTATTTATATAGCTAATGCCTCCCGGTTTGGCAAGGGAAAATCTGTTTAGTACCGATAACCGCAATGTTTACAGGTCGGAGCCTGGCTTTTGATGATTTCGGCACAATTGGGACATTCCTTCTTGTACATGGCTTTAAGCATGGTGCCGATGGCCAGGTTAACCTCCTGTTCCAGTTCGGGGTTGCGGAATTTGTGGTTGCGCAGGGGATCCAGACAGGAAAGGTCCTGAAATTGGGCCAGCAATTCACAGGCCTGTTTGCGGATGGCCAGGTCGGCATGTTCATCGGTGAGCAGATAAATTACCGGGGCCAGGTCGCCGGCCTCGACGCAGCCGTCCAGTTTGGCCGCCGCCTCCTTTTCCCTGGCGTGGCGCTGGTTTTGTTGTTGGAGGGCTTCAATATTTACCTCCAGTCCCTTGAAAGCCTGCTGGCCCCCCACCATCATGGCTTCGCCTTTTTCATTGCCGGGGCAGAGAATATAGCGACAGGAAGCGGCATGGCCGTAGCGGTCTTCAAATTCCTGCCAGCTTTTCACGTACAGTGAGCACTCGTCGTTAAGACATATAAAGAGAATGTCGGAGCCCCAGCCCAGACCGTCGCCGACATGAAATGGCGGGGCCTGACAGCAGGACAGCTGTTGCCGGCAGTGGGGGCAGTAATGTTCCTCCTGCGCCAGGCGCAGGCAGCGTTCGGTGCGATCTTCGATCATCTTGGTTACTCCTTGGGGTATTGAAAAAAATGGGGACTTCACCGCAGTGGCGGGCAGGGCAGCCCGGGACAACCAGGGGGCGCTCCGCCACGACGGTGGGTCGATTGCGGTCGAACTTGGACCCAGTGAAGGTAATGCACAAAGGTCGCGGGGTCAATGCGAAGTGGTAAAATTGATGGCCATGCCAAAACCGCCAAGCGTGTTGGCTGGTAAGGAGAAAACCGGCCGTTGCCAAGCGTGCCTAGTAGCGACGACGCTTTTGGGGGTGTCGACAAAATCGCCGGTGCCATCATAATTGATGATGTCGCAAAAAGTCCGTCCATGGACTTTTTGCTCCCCGGAAAGCGGAAACGCGGTTGCCGCTTTCCTTACAAATCAATAGCTTACACAACAATCTATTGATTTGCGCGCCCATCCATGGGCGCGTTGATGACTTCTTGCGAAGTCATCATAATTATGCCGGTACCGATCGGGAACGTATTGTGTTTTGCCGTTTTTGCTTCCCTGAACGGCGGGCTCGGCGGGTGGCGGATTTTGCTGTGAGCGTCAAAATTCATTGACTTTTCGCCCGCCCCTCAGTAAGTATTACTTCTTTGACAGCCCTGGCAAGAGCCAAGAGGAAAACCCTCGGCGGCCCTGGATTGCCGGGGCTGTTCTCCGTTCAGAGGTTCTGTTAAACTGGTTCCGTGATTTATGCGCAAGCTGCGGCCGGCAAGTGGTGCTGAGTTGCCCGGCAAATTAAGACCAACCCCGGTCTACTGGCGGTTATCGGTCAGGTCAGGCTGAGTTTTTGGAGTTAAAGAAGAGAATTTATGGCTAAGAAAGAAAGCTCCCGGTATGCCGAGGCCGGGGTTGATATTGACAAAGGCAATGAGTTCGTTGAACGCATCAAGCCCATGGTTGCTTCTACCTTCCGTTCCGGGGTACTGACCGGCATCGGCGGATTTGGCGGGCTTTTTGCCCTGGGCAGCGGCAAGTACAAGGATCCGGTGCTGGTTTCTTCCACCGACGGGGTGGGGACCAAGCTGTTGATCGCCCAAATGTGTAATCGGCATGATACCATCGGTATTGATTTGGTGGCCATGTGTGTCAACGATATTGTGGTTTCCGGGGCCCAACCGCTGTTTTTCCTGGATTATTTCTCCTCCGGCGGTTTGGATTTGGAAGTGGCCGCCGCCGTGGTGCAGGGGATTGCCAAGGGCTGTGAAATTTCCCGCTGCTCCCTGATCGGTGGCGAAACCGCTGAGATGCCCGGCATGTATTCCCCCGGTGAGTATGACCTGGCCGGCTTTGTGGTGGGTATCTGCGAGCGGGACAAAATCATCGACGGCTCCGATATCCGGGTGGGGGACACCCTGATCGGTCTGGCCTCCAGTGGGGTGCACAGCAACGGTTATTCGCTGGTCCGCAAGATCTGCTTTGAAGAGATGAAGCTTTCGGTCAATGATCACATCGAAGAATTTGGTTGCACCCTGGGTGAGGAACTGCTACGGCCCACCCGGATTTACACCGAGCCGCTGCTCAATCTGATCAAGAATTTCAGGGTTAAGGGGCTGGTGCATATCACCGGCGGCGGCATCATCGACAACCTGCCGCGGGTGTTGCCCAACGGCTGTAAGGCGGTGCTGGACGGCAAGAGCTGGGAGGTGCCGCCGGTTTTTGAATTTTTACGGCAAAACGGCAAGGTGTCGGCGGAGGAAATGTGCCGGACCTTCAACAACGGCATCGGCATGGTGGTGGTGGTGGACGCCAAGGAGGCCGACGATGTACGGATGCAGTTGCAGGCGTTGGGGGAGAAACCCTTTGTAATCGGGGAAATCGCCGCCCGGTCGAAGAAGAAAAAAGATGAGCCGCTGGTAGAAATTGACTGCGATTAATTTTTGTTTTTAGGTTTGGTACCTTGTAAAAGGCGGTTTCCGGTTGACGGAACAACCGCCTTTTTTATTGCCCGGGCTGGCAGTCTTCGGGGCTGCCTTTGATTTTTGCCAGGGCGTGGGGCAGGGCGGGCAGCAGAACCTCGATATTTTCCAGCGCCGCCCGGCGGCTGCCCGGCAGGTTGATCAGCAGGCTTTCTCCCCGGATGCCGGCCAGCCCCCGCGACATTACGGCATGGGGCGTTTTGGCAAAGCTGGCGGCCCGCATGGCCTCGGCCATGCCGGGAATTTCCCGCTCCAGCAGGGGAAGGGTGGCTTCGGGGGTAACATCGCTGGGGGTCAGGCCGGTGCCGCCGGTGGTGATGATCAGGTCGATTTTGTCCTGGTCCACCCAGTTCTGCAGCACCCGGTGGATCTCTTCGATCCGGTCGGGGACCAGGGTGTGGGCGGCCACTTTGAAGCCGTGGGCGACCAGCAGTTCGCGCAGGGCCGGGCCGCTGGTGTCTTCCCGCTCGCCTCTGGCTCCTTTGTCGCTGGTGGTGAGTACGGCGCAGGTATAAACAGTCATGTGTTTTCCTTATTATTGTGCCGGGGTTGCCGGTTCTTGGCTGCTTAATTATGACAGCCAGGCCAAAAAACGCCAAAAGTGTTGGCCAGTAACGCGAAAACAAACAGTTACAGTGCGTGCCCGATCGGCGTAGTATAGGCGACGCATGACAAGTCATGCCGGGGTCATGTTATTCGGGAACAACCGGGTAAGTCAAGCACCTTAGCCTCAGGCAGGGCCACGTTCAAGCGCGATGCGATTTTGAAGGACACTTGTCCCCGCAGTTAAGGTGCTTGACTTACCGCCGCGGCCTGCTAATTTGTTGGTCGTTCAGCAGCACCGATCTGCCAGCCTTTTGGACCAAGGTACAACTCTATGTCCCAACTATCCATCCAAGCCGGCCAAACCGGAACCATCGCCCGTTCCGCCGCCGTGGTCAGTTTTGCGGTGCTGTGCAGCCGAATTCTGGGACTGGTGAGGGAGCAGGCCTTTGCTGTCCTCTTTGGGGCCGGTTATACCTTCGACGCCTTTGTGGTGGCCTTTCGGATTCCCAACATGCTGCGGGATCTCTTTGGCGAAGGGGCCCTGAGCGCTGCCTTTGTCGCCGTTTTTGCCGCCTACAACGAAAAGGGTGAAAAGGAAACCTGGCGATTGGCCAGCAATGTACTGGTTTTTTTCGGGCTGTTTTTGAGTGTTCTCACCCTGGTGGGGATTTTTGCCTCGGAACACCTTGTTCGCCTGCTGGTCCAGGATGACTACGTCCAGGTGCCGGGCAAGGTAGAGCTGACCGCCCGACTCACGGCCATCATGTTTCCCTTTTTGACCCTGGTTTCCCTGGCGGCGGTGGTGATGGGGGTGCTCAATACCAAGGGACGGTTTTTTGTGCCGGCCATGGCCGGGAGTTTTTTCAACCTCGGGGCCCTGGTCGGAGGCGTGTCTCTTTCCCTGCTCATGCCCCGCTTTGACCAGCCGGCCATCGTCGGGATGGCCATCGGGGTGCTGATCGGCGGGGTACTGCAGTTGGTCTGCCAGTTGCCGACCCTGTACCGTACCGGTTTCCGTTTTACCCCCCACCTTGACCTGTGTGATCCGGGACTTAAGCGGATTTTGTTACTGATGATGCCGGCGGTCATCGGCCTGGCGCCGTTGCAGTTCAACATCGTAATCAATACCTATTTTGCTTCCTCCCTGGCCGAGGGCACTCTCTCCTGGCTTAATTACGCTTTTCGCCTTTTCTGGCTGCCGGTTGGGCTTTTCGGGGTGGCTCTGTCGGTGGCCACCATGCCGGTGGTTTCTCGCTTTGCCGCCCAGCGTGACATGCCCAACCTGAAAAGCACCTATGTCTCTTCGCTGACCATGGCCTTTTGTTTAAGCGTACCGGCCTCGGTGGGGCTGATTCTGCTGGCCCGGCCCATCGTCCGGGTGATCTTTCAGCATGGCCGCTTTGATGTGGCGGCAACGGTGGGTACCGCCGAGGTGCTGGCCTGCTATGCCGTGGGGTTGTTTGCCTATGCCGCGGTCAAGATCATGGTGCCGGTTTTTTATGCCCTGGACCGGCCCCGCTATCCGGTGATCGGCAGCTTTCTGACCATGCTGGTCAACCTGTTGATCATTCTGGCCGTTCTCGAGCACCTGGAACACCGGGCCCTGGCCCTGTCCATCTCGGGGGCGATGACGGTCAACTTCATCTTTTTGAGTGCCATGCTTTATCGGTTGATGGGTGGTTATCCCCTGGTCGAACTGGCCCGCGGGCTGGGCAAGATTGTGCTCGCTTCCATGTTGATGGCCGTCTGGCTTTACGGTCTGCAGCGGCTGCTGTTCCCCGGCGGGCTCACCGAGGACCGGTTGCTGCTGGATATCGCGGCGGTGGCGGTCTGCATCGGCAGCAGCGCTTTGTTGTACGGGCTGGTTTTGCACCTGTTGAAACTGGAAGAGATGAACCTGCTGGTTCGGCGCTTGCTGCGGCGTTAGTCGCGCCCGATCAGATACCGGCTGAACGGTTACCTTGCTTCCGCCAGGGCCAGCAGCACCGGCACGGCGGTGTCCACCCGGAGGATGCGCGCCCCCCAGGAGAAAGGAATAAAACCTTGATCTTGAAAGCAGTTTATTTCAAAGTCCACCCACCCCCCTTCGGGGCCGATGGCCAGCAGTCGGCGTTGGGCCAGATCGCGTAAGCAATCACGGGGCACCTGTGAAAGCGGTGATTGCGCCGGCGCTGAAGGGGGCAGATATGAAATTTGTCCCTGGTCATCCATCGCCGTCTCGCCTGCCGTAACCTGCGGCCCCTTGTGACCGCTTACCAGGGCTTTGGCGGTGCCGGATGGCGGCGCGCCGGCGGGTGGATTTTGCTGCCGGTTGGTGGTATGCCGGCGGGGCCCGGAGTCGGTGGCCTCGGCGGGCGCCTTTTCGGGGTGGGCCAGCAGTCGTAAAGGACCGGCAGGGTGGGGCGACGGCAGCTCATCTTCAATAAAAGGGCGAAAGCGTGTATGCACGCTGACGGTTGGCAGCCGCGTGTCGCCGGCCTGTTCCAGGCCCTGGAGCAGGGCCGTTCTGATCCCGGCGGGAGCGAGCAGCGAGGAGTTAAAGAAACTTTTTTCCACCCGCCGGGCGTTGGTCAGCATGATGCGGTCAACCCCCATGGCGGCGGCCTGGGCCAGCACCCTTTTGAGCATGATCGGCCGGGGCAGGGCCAGGATAAGGGCGGTGGCGGCTTTGGTCGGCGGGTCTTGGTGGCAGTCAAGCTGGAGCGTGACTTCTCGGCGGCTGGTGGCCAGCACCCGGGCCGAGCCCATGGGGCCGTCGATAATGCCGGCCCGCAGCAGATCTCCGGGCCGGCTTTTGAGTACCCGGCCGATGTGCTCGGCACGGCGGTCCCGGAGATTAACGGTGTTGGCAACTATCTCGTCGTGTTCCAGCAGGATGATGTTCATGGTAGAGGTTGGCCTGTTAAAGTCGCGGAATGTTGGCCCTGGTGAACGGTTCGACCGGTTTGGTTATCTGGCTTCACTTTACGGTTTTATTTGCGGCAACCGGCTCGTGGGCGGAACAGCCCGGCACAGCCGGGTCCGATTCTAATTTGTTCGGCTCTGATAGTCAAAGCGTAACCGTGCCACGGTGCTAAAGGTAAAGCCTGGCCGTCGGCGGATGTGCCCCGATTGTGAGCTTGAAGATATGTCGCCGCTGAGCGGTGACGGCAAAGCCGGAGTGACTGGTGACGGAGTGGACGACCTTGTTCCCGGCTCGGCGGAGGAGGATTGTGGGATCTCATCTCGATCTACTGTTTGTTTTGGGCCGTCCTTTGGCACCGCTTTATGCCGGCCTGATGCGTTTACGGGCCTGGCTTTACCGGCGTGGCTGGTGGCGGCGGGAAAAAATGAGGGTGCCGGTGATCAGTGTCGGCAACCTGACCCTGGGGGGGACCGGAAAAACCCCGCTGGTGCTTTATTTGGCCCGTCTGCTCAAGGATGTGGGGGGCCGCCCGGCCGTTTTGAGCCGGGGTTATGGGCGGCCCCGCCGGAGAGGGGGTGACCGGCACCAGCCGCTGGTGGTGGCCGATGGCCGGCAGTTGTTGCAGGGGCCGGAAGCGGCGGGGGACGAACCGGTACTGCTGGCCCGTTCGCTGCCCGGTGTGCCGGTGTTGGTTG
Organism: Desulfurivibrio dismutans; assembly: GCF_029210385.1. GTDB lineage: Bacteria > Desulfobacterota > Desulfobulbia > Desulfobulbales > Desulfurivibrionaceae > Desulfurivibrio > Desulfurivibrio dismutans. The sequence continues at coordinate 127,952 of NZ_JARGDQ010000005.1, forward strand.
GGGTGCGCCGGGCGGCAAGCGGTCGTTACGCGGTGGAACGGCTGGGAGCCGATAGCCTGATCCTGGATGACGGTTTCCAGCATCTGGCTCTGGACCGGGATCTTGATCTGGCCCTTTTCAGTGCCCGGAATTTGCCCCTGCGGGTCCGGGTTTTCCCCGGCGGCCCGTTGCGGGAGCCATGGTCGGCCTTGGGGCGGGCCGACGCGGTGGTGATCACCGGGGTTACGCCGGAAAGTTTGCCGGAAGTGGCCGCCTTTCAGCGATTTTTAAAAGTCCGCTGGCCGCAGCTTCCCTGTTTTACCGGGGAGTATCGGCCGGTCTGCCTGTTGGTCGGCGGTTTCGATGCCGCCATGGCGTTGGATCAGGGGAAGGGGCAGCCCCTGTACGGCTTTGCCGGGATTGCCCAACCGCAATCATTTCGGCAGACTTTGTTGCGGGTGGGCTATCGCCTCAATGGTTTTCGGGCCTTTGCCGATCATCATCATTACACTGCGGCTGATTACCGTGGTCTGGTTCAGGCCGCCAGGCAGCAGTCAGCCGCAGCGTTAATCACCACCGAAAAAGATCTGGTCAAGCTTGCCCCGTTGACGGATGATTTCCCCCTGCTGGCTCTGCGGGTGTCCCTGTTCATGGAAGAAGCCTTCGACCGTTTTATCCGTTTAAGATTGTCAATTCCGCATCAGGTTGCGCTACCGCCCGATGGTGTTTGATAGGTCGCTGTTTAACGTTACCGGCCGGCAAGATGGACTGGTTTGGGCGAGACGGTGAAAATTGCCGGACATAAAGTAGCGGCCGGATGAGTCCTTGCTGCTGTGGCAAGTTGGTGGGGTGCCGCGCCGTAAGTGTGTTTTTTTTGCCACACTCAATAGGTTCACAAAAGTTACCCCAATCTTGTTGTTGTTTGTTTTGTCGTTGTAATATGGTGTTTTATTTTTTGTATGGTGTTTTGTCCAGCTGCTGGCCTGTAAATTGCATTACACTGCGTCGGTGGGATCACTTGTCCGGTCCGACAAAATTACTCTAATCTTCACCCCAATAAACGGAATCAATAGAAATGGATGTACTGCAACATACCTTGAAAAAAAGTGTCAGCTTCGCCGGTATCGGCCTGCACAGCGGCAAACCGGTGCGGATGGCGATTTACCCCGATGAAGTCAACAGCGGCATTCGTCTGCTGCGCTCTGATCTTAATCAACTGGAGCCGACCCCGGCCTTTATGGACCGGGTGGTTGATACCCGCCTGGCAACCACTGTTGAAACGATGGAAAACGCCTCGATTTCCACGGTGGAACATGTGCTGGCCGCCCTTTATGGGCTGGGGATTGATAATGCGGTGGTGGTGGTGGATGGCCCGGAAGTACCGATTATGGACGGTAGTGCATCTCCTTTTGTTCAGGTGCTGCGCCGGATCGGCCGCCGCCGGCAACAGGCTCAGCGCTGGATGCTCAAGTTCAACGAAGTGGTGCGTTTCAGCGACGGCCAGGGGCGGTCGGTCCGGATCGAACCCTATGACGGCTTCCAGGTCAGTTGCCGGATTGATTTTGCCCATGCCAGGATTGGCCGTCAGCAATTTGAGATCGATCTGACGCCGCGAAATTTTGCCACTGAAATCGCCGGCGCCCGCACTTTTGGTTTTTTTCGTGAAGTGGAGCAGATGCGTCGTAACGGTCTCGCCCTTGGCGGCTCACTGGATAACGCCGTGGTTATCAATGACCAAGGTATTATGAACAGTGACGGCCTGCGCTATGCCGATGAGTTTGTCCGGCACAAGGTGCTGGACCTGGTGGGTGACCTTGCCTTGCTGGGCTTCCCCCTGCTGGGACGGGTGGTGGCGGAGAAATCTGGTCATGGTCAGCATCTTGGGCTGATGCAGGCAGTATCAGCTCATCCCGAGGCCTGGGATATCGTAGCGCTTGAAAGCAGCGGTGAGTTCCAGGTGCTGCAGCAGCTGGCCCAAAGTACCAAAGCGATGGGCGACCGGATTCTGCCCTACCTGTTGCCGCCATCACTGGCCTTGGCTCCCACCCGTGCTTAAACACCCTCAGTTTACAGCTTCGCAGCCGTAATTGGTTGGCGAGCCGGTTTGCCGGTTCCAGGCATACAACCCGCAGGGAGATTTCTCTGCGGGTTTTTTTGTTGTTTATTAAAAGAGTTCATCAATCCCCGTAACTTGTTGCTGAACGTTTACGACGGATCCCCTGTATTTTTTGGGACTTGGGCTGGACCTGGTGTTTTTAATCGGCTATTCTTGCCTCATTCCTGGAAAATTTCGCGTTGTATGGTTGTGCGGTTGGTTGCGCTGAGTATTGATGCCGATCGTTCAGCCGTACCTAACGTGCTGGTGTGTGGTGTCAGTCTCGACTGTCTGGAGTAATCAATGAGGCAAAAATAATGATAGCAGAACGAAATAAATTTGGGTTCATCGGTGGCGGTCAGATGGGTGAGGCCCTGATCAAGGGGGTGCTGGCCGCAGGTTTGTATCAAGCTGCCGAACTGACAGTGGCGGAACCCAGTGCCCCGCGCCGGGAAGTGCTGGCTGAGCGTTACGGGGTGCGGGTTCATCCGGATGCCGGCCCCTTGTGGGAAGAGTGCGGGGTACTGGTGCTGGCCGTCAAGCCCCAGATCATGGGGGCGGTGCTGGAGCAGGCCCGGCCGGTGGCGGACGAACGGAAACACCTTCTGATCTCCATTGCCGCCGGCGTTTCTACAGCTTTTATTGAAGATGTATTGGCCCCGCAGCCGGTCCGGGTTGTTCGGGTTATGCCCAATACCCCGGCCCTGGTGCTGGCCGGTGCCTCGGCTTTGAGTCCTGGCCGGCATGCCGATGAAGATGATCTTAAGCTGGCGGAAGGTATATTCGCCGCAGTGGGCAGAACCGTAACTCTGCCTGAAACAGCCATGGATGCGGTCACCGGCCTTAGTGGCAGCGGGCCGGCCTACGTCTTTACCTTTCTTGAGTCCCTGATCGATGCCGGAGTAAAGGTTGGCCTGAGTCGGGACGTGGCCGGGTTGCTGGCCCGGCAGACCATTGCCGGCTCCATGCAACTGGTCGAGGAAGGCGGGCAGTCGCCGGCCGAATTGCGGGCCATGGTGACCTCGCCAGGCGGAACCACCATCGCCGGGCTGCATGCTTTGGAGCGCGGGGCCTTCCGTTCCCTGATCATGGATGCGGTGGAGGCCGCCACTCGTCGTTCCCGAGAACTGGGCGGCAACTGAGATGAAGCTCGGTAAAGTTGGGATTATTCTCAAGCGGGATTCCGCCGAACCCCGGCGTATCGGCGGTGAAATGGCGGACTGGTTCGCCGCCCGCGGGATAGACGTGAGCGTTGACCGCATTGAAGCCGACCAGGACCTGCTCATCATCCTGGGAGGAGACGGCACCTTGCTCCATGTGGCGGCAGAGGCCGGCGGTTACGAGATTCCGGTGCTGGGGATAAATATGGGTGGCCTGGGGTTCCTTACCGAGGTGGCGGTGGAGGATCGGTGGGCTATTCTGGAAAGACTGTTGAGCGAAGAGTTGCCCGTCGAAGAGCGGATGATGCTGAAGATTCGCCTCCGTAGTGAGGCGGCGGAGGGATGGCACCAGGCCCTAAACGACGTAGTGATCAGTAAAGGCGCGGTGGACCGGATGGTTGAACTGGAGGCCTGGGCCGATGGTGAATACCTGGCCACTTACCGGGCCGACGGCCTGATTATTGCCAGTTCCACCGGTTCCACCGCCTACAATCTCTCCGCCGGGGGGCCGGTGGTACATCCCCGCCTCGACGCCATCGTGGTTACCCCAATCTGTCCCTTCATGCTGGAAAGCCGGCCGGTGTTGCTGACCGGTTCCTGTCGGCTAGAGGTCCGGATCGCCGAGAGCAGCACGGGGACTGCCAAGGTGGCTGCCAATCTCCAGGTTATCGCCGATGGCCATCGCTGCGGCGAGCTGCGACCGGGAGACATTCTGGAGATTGCGGCAGCGGACCGGAAGCTGCGGCTGGTGACCTCCCCTTGGAAAGGCTATTTCGAAATTCTCCGGGGCAAGCTCAACTGGAGCGGCGGTCGCTGAGCAGGCCGCACCTAATCCTTTTCTTCCATAGCCTGGTCCAGGACTTCCTTTTCCTGGGCCATGGCCTGGCGGCCGGCTTCGATGGCGGCGCTCAGGCTTTTCCTCTTGTGGTCGAGATAGTCCTTGCCCTGGCCGGCCAGCTTGTTGCCGCGCTCAATGAGCTCCCGTCCCTGGTCGATCATGGCTTTGCCGTGCTCCACCGCACTGCCGGCATGTTCCTTGACGTCATCGGGAAAATGACGACACCTTTCGCGCAACTCCTCACTGTAGCCGGCCAGTTGTTCGCGGGTTTCGCGGCCGGACTGGGGGGCGAGCAGCAGAGCCACGGCGGCGCCGGTGACTGCCCCGGCCAAAAATGAAATAACGGTTAACCCGGCGTTACAGTTCTCATTGTGATGACTCATGGTGTTTCCTCCTTGCTTTGTCTGGCTGGTGTTATCATTTTTTGCCGCCCCAAAGCACCCGGGCGAACATTTGCAGACCGGCGGTAACGCCGCCGACCCCGCTGATGACCGGGCGGACCGAATCTCTCAGGGCCTGGGAAGTCAGCAGTAAAGTGTCCCCGGCCCGGCGGACGGCCCGGATTGCCTCATCGGTTTCTTCCAGTTTGGCTGTGCAGGAGGCCGCCAGCAGTTCCACCTCGGCAGCGCCAGCGGTGATTTTTCTGCTCATCGGAACCCATTCCCGTTCCAGTACCTGCAGGGTTTCTTCCGCTTTTTTATAGGTCCGCTTTAGTTGGAGCAGGGTGGGCACCAAAACGGCGGTCAGAATCAGGATGCTACCGGCGGTGAAAATCAGGAAAATATCCAGCGGTGTCACAACTTCTCCTCCCGGCGGCTTGTTTGAGTAAGTGCCGGTGACGGTACCGGCGGGCAGCATGCAAGCAGTTTGTTGTGGCCGTTCACCGGCCCTGACATCTGCTGCTCAACGCTTGCAGTTTATCACACCCGGATGGCAATCAGGAAGCGCTGTAAGCGAAATTTTTGGCGAATTTATTATTTTTTTTGCAGGCCGTATTTTTTTATTTTGTACTGCAGTAGGCTTTTGGTAATACCGAGGTTGTCGGCGGCCCGGGTTTGCACATAATCGGCTTTGGCTAAGGCCTCGGCCACCATTTTTTTCTCGATGGTGTTCAGGATCTCGGGTAGTGGGGTGTCGGGGGGAATGCACTGCTCAAGTTGCAGGTTGTCACCCCAGCCGTCGCCGGGCTGGTCGCTGGTGTTTTCCGGTTGCACGTCCTCCGGGGTGATTACTTCGTTGCTGCAAAGTACGGCGGCGCGTTCGATGGCGTTCTCAAGTTCGCGAATATTGCCCTCCCAGGGCAGCGTGCCGAGCAGGCTGATGGTTTCCGGCTGAATCTGCAGGCCGGGACGATGCAACTCCCGGGCAAATTTGGCCACGAAGTGTTTTGCCAGCATGGGGATGTCGTCGGTTCTTTCCCGCAACGGCGGCAGGTGGATATGAACCACGTTGAGCCGGTAGTAGAGATCTTCACGGAATTTTCCCGTCTCCACCTCTTCCTTGAGGTCCTTGTTGGTGGCGGCTATGATACGTACGTCGACCTTGATGGTGCGACTGCCGCCCACCCGCTCAAAGGTGCGTTCCTGAATGACCCGCAGCAGTTTGACCTGCAGGCTGAGCGGCATTTCGCCCACTTCATCCAGGAACAGGGTGCCACCGTCGGCCAGCTCGAAGCGGCCTTTACGCAGGGCAACGGCGCCGGTGAAAGCCCCTTTTTCGTGGCCGAACAACTCGCTTTCCAGCAGGCTTTCCGGTAACCCGGCACAGTTTAACGAAATAAACGGGGCTTCGCAGCGGCGGCTGTTGCTGTGCACCGCTCGGGCCACCAGTTCTTTGCCGGTGCCGGACTCGCCGGTGATCAGGACCGAGGTAGGGGTGGGGGCCACTTTTTCGATCAGGCCGTAAATCTCCCGCATACGCGGGTTTTTGCCCACCATTCTGGCGTATGAGGTGCGCTCACTGATTTCGGCCCGCAGCCGGGTGTTTTCGCGGACCACCTCATAATGTTCGACCGCCTTGCGGATGCTCACCAGCAACTCGTCGTTGTCAAAAGGCTTGGTCAGATAGTTGAAGGCTCCCGTCCGCATGGCGGCCACCGCCTTTTCCACCTCGCCGAAGGCGGTGATCATGATCACCGGTAGGGACGGATTGATGCTTTTGACGGTTTTTAACAGCTCCAGGCCGTCCATCCCGGGCATCCGCATATCAGTGATGATCAGGTCAAGATCGGTCTGTCGGGCGATCTTGAGAGCTTCTTCGGCGCTGGCGGCTGTAAAGGTTTCGTAGCCTTCATCCCGCAACAGCTCGGAGAGGATCACCAGATAGTTCGGCTCGTCATCGACGACCAGAATGGTTTGCATGGTCTTTTCCCGGACTTGATTTGACTTAATGAATCCGCAAAAAGTCCGTCCATGGACTTTTTGCTACCCGGAAAGCGAAAACGCGGCTTCTGCTTTCCTTGCAAATCAATAGCTTACAAGCAATCTATTGATTTGCGCGCCCATCTATGGGGACGCGGAGGGCACTTTCGATGACTTCTTGCGAAGTCATCGAAAGTGGTTGAGGGGGGCCGCCTGGCCGAACTTCCCTTGGCCTGTTTGCAGGGCAATAAAATCGCACAACTCTTGGTAACAGGCAAAAGGGGTGCGCCCACTGCGACAGTTGCCGCCCAGCGGGGCGCCATTGGGCAGCGTTTCGTGAAAATCGGTTCCCCCGGTGACCAGCAAACGGTGTTCGGCTGCCAGTCGCAACAACTGCTGGTGTTGTTTGTGGCTGTGGGCTGGATAATGGATTTCCAGCCCGGCCAGTCCGGCCTGGCATAACTCCGGCAGCAGTTCCGGCAGGTTGTTGAGGTCGGCATCGTTGACCGCCGGGTGGGCCAAGACTGCGGCGCCGCCGGCCCTGCTGATCATCCGGATGGCATCCAGGGCGTGAATGCGGGAACTGTTTACGTAGGCGGCTGCACCCCGGCGCAGGTAACGATAGAAAGCTTCCTGGAAGGAGCTAACTACCCCCATGCGCACCAGGGCCCGGGCGATATGGGGGCGCCCCACCTGACCATCCTGCTGAAATTTCAGGTCGAAGTAATTGATGTCAATCCCCATTTCGTTGAGCCTGGTTAAAATGTCCAGATTGCGCTGATGGCGGGCTCGCTGTAGTTCTTTCAGGCTCCGATTGAGATTGGTGTCGGTATGGTCCAGGCCGTAACCAAGAATATGCATGGAACTCAGTTGGTGCCAGGCGCTGATTTCAATCCCCCCCAGCACCTGGAGCGGTTTGTCGGCGGCGTAGGCAAAAAAGGAGGGCAGGCCGGCCACGGTGTCGTGGTCGGTGAGGGCCAGGACTTGCAGGCCGCGCTGCAGGGCGAGATCGATAAGCTCCTCGGGGGTCAGGGCTCCATCGGAGAAAGTCGAGTGAGTATGTAAATCTATCCAGCTCATGGAGTGGTAGTTCCGTCGTTCGGGTCGCTGGCAGCAAGAAAAACGCTTGCCGAGGTGGCGATATTTTGTGATATTGATCGTGGATTGTACCACATTAGCCGGGCAAATTTGACAACTTTAATGGTCTTGCAAAAAACCATCAAACGTTTTGTTCGGTAACGTGTTAACCGCAAGCTGTCACGCGCGCTCCAGTGCCGCCACCGATGCGGTCGCCGACAAATTTAATTACAAAGGAACTCTTTGCCATGGCTCAGATCGATGCGTTTTTTAAATTGATGCACGACCAGGGTGCTTCCGACCTCCATATGGTTTCCGGGCAGCAGCCGGTTTTGCGGATCCGCGGCGACATGGAAAAGGTTAAATATAACGTCATGGAAAATGACACCCTTAAATCCATGCTCTACGAAATCGTTTCCGAGGAAAAAATCAAGGTCTTCGAGGAAACCGGCGATATCGATTTCGGTTATGAGATCCCCGGGCTGGCTCGATACCGTGGCAATCTTTTCATGCAGAAAAACGGGATCGGGGCGGTTTTTCGTGAAATTCCCAGTGAGATCCTGGGCTGTGATCAGTTGGGGCTACCGGCGGTGGTCTCCCGCCTGGCCACCCTTCCCAAAGGAATGGTGCTGGTTACCGGTCCCACCGGCAGCGGCAAATCCACCACCCTGGCGGCCATTATCGATCAGGCCAACAAAACCCGCAAGGACCATATTCTCACCATTGAGGATCCCATTGAATTCGTCCATAAAAGCCATAACTGTATTGTCAACCACCGGGAGGTTGGGCTGCATACCCAAAGTTTTTCCTCTGCCCTGCGCGGGGCTTTGCGTGAAGACCCGGACATCATTCTGGTGGGCGAAATGCGGGACCTGGAAACCATCAGCCTGGCCATGGAAGCGGCCATGACCGGGCATCTGGTTTTTGGCACCCTGCACACCCTGAACGCCAACAAGACCGTGGACCGGATCATTGAGATTTTCCCTTCCAACCAGCAGGCCCAGGTGCGCTCAACTTTGGCTGACGCTTTGAAGGCGGTGGTGTCCCAGAACCTCTTTAAACGCATCGACAAAAAAGGCCGCTGTGCCGCCCTGGAAATTCTCATCTGCACCCCGGCGGTGCGCAACCTGATCCGGGAGGGCAAGACCTACCAGATCCCCTCTGCCATGCAGACTGGCAAAAAATTCGGCATGCAGACCCTGGATGACGCTATCATGGATGTGCTGCAGAAAGGCTGGATTTCCGGTGAGGACGCCTACATCAACGCCATTGAAAAAAGCAAATTCGTACAGTATCTGAAAACCCCGCCGGCGGACTTTACCGACGCCTGAGCAATTGCCTGGCAATTCCCCGTGATCGCTTACCTCCTGCCCCTCCCCCGTGAGTTAGTTGCGTCCCCGTTGATGCTACTCAATGGCGGCTGGGGCGGCACTGCAGTTTTGTTCCGTCGGTGGTGCAGATTACGGTGCCATAGCGGCCGGTGGTCATTACCGCATACCCCTGCTGTTGCCAGGAATTGAGTCGTTGTTGATCCACCCGCTGTTCGTTGTCGGAAACGATGATATAATCCGGATCGGTGATGCGGATGAACTCCGGGGCCATGGAGGAGCGGCGCCCGTGGTGGGAGGCTGCCAGCACCCGGAACCGGAATCGGTCGCCGTGTTCTGCCGCCAGTCGCCGCTCCTGTTCCATCCCGATATCGCCGGGCAGCAGAAAAGAAATCTCTCCGTGCCGATAGCTGATGATCAGACTCTGATCGTTGACTGGGTCTGCCAGGGGTGGGTTGAAATCGGTTGGCCCTTGCAGGTGAAAATCGGCCACATTTTTCATGATGACCGGTTGGGTGGCGTTATTGGTCGCCTGGCCGGCCAGGACCTGGCCGCTTTCTTCCGGTATTCTGACCTCAATCCCCAGCTCTTCGGCCAGGGCCAGCAGGGCCCGGTACTCTCGACTGCCGTCCGGGCGGCCGTTAATCCACAGAACTTGCGGCCGGAAGTGCTGCAGCAGAAAGGGGATGCCGTTGAAATGATCGGCGTGTGGGTGGCTGATCACCACCGCCTCCAGGCGTTTGATCCGCCGTTGCCGGAGAAAGGGGGCGATCAGCTGTTCGCCCACGTCGGTACTCAGGGTGGCCGGCCCGCCGCCGTCCACCAGGAAGTTCCGGTTGCCGGGCATCTCCACCACGGTGGCCTTGCCGTGGCCCACCTCAATGAAGCTGACTCGGCTGTTGGGTTCCTGTTGCCTTTGCCACTGGTGATAAACGGGCAGCAGGACCAGCAGCAGCGCCATCATGGCGGCGGCAACCGGGAAGGCGGCATGACGGCGCGCCAGGGCCAGAGTCATCAGCAAAATTCCCCAGCATAGAAACTCCGCTGTTGACGGCGGGGCCAGGTAAAAAAAACTGCCCGGCAATTCCGCCAGCCAAACGGTCAGGCTGACGGTGAGGTCCAGGCCACGGCTGGCGGCGGTTAGCAATAGTTCGGCCAGCCCGGTGAGCAGGGCGCTTTCGCTGACGGCGGCCAGGAACAGCCCAACCAACGCCAGCGGCAGGGTCCAGAAGAAGATCAGCGGGGTGGCCAGTAGGGTGGTCAGCGGACTGAGCAGCGAAACCCGATGAAAGTGATACATGGCCAGCGGGGCGGTGACCAGGGTGGCCACGGTTGAAACCAGCAAACTGGTGATGACCCAGAAGAGCAGTTGTCGGCCGGCGGTGGTGGTTGCCTGGTAGCGGTCCTGCAGGGCCGGCGCCAGCATGATTATGCCGGCGGTGGCGGCAAAGGAAAGCTGAAACGAGGCCCCGAACAGGGCCGTCGGGTCCAGCGCCAGGATAATTATCGCCGCCAGGGCCAGATTGTTGAGGCTGCACCACTGGCGGTCACTCAGCACCGCCGCCATGAAAACCAGGGTCATGATCAGGGCCCGCAGGGCAGGTGGTTGCAGGCCGGTAATCAGGGCATAGCCGATAATGGGGACCAGGGCCAGCAGCAGAGCGGCTTTGCGAACATGAATGGTTTGTAGCAGGTAAGAGGAGCGTTTGAGCAGCCATTCCGCCGCGGCCATGCTGAGCAGGGCGATCAATCCCAGGTGCATGCCGGAAATGGCCAGCAAGTGCATGGCGCCGCCGGCCTTGAAAGCCTCCAGGGTGGCGGCTTCAATGCCACTGCGATCACCGATGAGCAAGGCTCGGAGTACCGGCAGGTTTTCTTCTGCCGCCAGGTGCCGGTTCAACAATTCACTGGCCCTGGTACGCAGCCGTTCCGGCAGATACGTCAGTCGGTGGCGGAAGCTTTCCGGGGCAGGTTCATTTATTTGGGCCAGTTGCAAAGGATTGGCCAGCCAGCCGCTCAGGTGAATGCCGCGATGGGCCAGAAACTGCCGGTAGTCGAAAGCGCCCGGGACTGCGAAAGCACGCACCGGGCCTATTTGGGCCCGCACCATCAGGCGGTCGCCGGGTTTTATCTCCTGCTCGAGTGGGCCGTTGACGGTCAACTGAACCAGGCCATGGGTAGCGGTGGCGCCCGCCGATCGGTGCAATTCCTCGGCCGCCAGCACCAGCCTGGTGCGTTCTCCGTTTTGGCGGGGCAATTCCTGTGCAACACCAACCAGCACCACATCATGAGAATCCTGGCCCGTTGCCTTGAGCTGCTGGTGGGACGTCAGCTGGTTGTAAAGATGGCTCGGGGTGGGGGGCAGGGTCAGCTGGGGGCGGGCCAGGTTGTAGCCGGCGCTAAAGAAGATCAGCAGCAGCAGAGTGAACAGGTACGGCGATCTGGGCAGGGCGGGGGGCCAGGTTGGCCACCGGCGGAAATTCACCCAAGTGAGCGAAGCCGGGATCAGCCGCAGCAGGAGCGGTCGCAGAATGATAACCAGGAGCCACAAGAGGACGGCTAGCGGGGGGATGATTGTTGTGGCCGGTGGCAACTCCAGCCAACCGGCGGTGGCGATGCCGGCGGTTAAGGACAGGACTGGTAATACCAGGCGGCCGGGCAGGGGGCTGGCGGGGGCGATCGGGGGGGCCATGGGCAGCCCCGATCTAGTCGAGAAAGTTTTTCAGTTTTTCCCGGCGACTGGAATGGCGTAGACGGTTTAATGCCTTTTTTTCGATCTGGCGGATGCGTTCGCGGGAGACGTTGAAGCGTTTGCCGATTTCTTCCAGGGTGTATTCGGCGTCTTCGCCGATGCCGAAGCGCAGCCGGATGATTTTTTCCTCTCGCGGGCTGAGGGTGGAGAGAATAGTGGTGACCCGCTCCGCTAACTGATTACCCTTGACCGCTTCGTAAGGCGAAACCGATTCCTGGTTTTCGAGAAAATCGCCCAGGGTGGAGTCATCATCACCCACCGGGGTTTCCAGGGAGATGGGTTCCCGGGATGCCTCAAAAATAGCCAGGATCTTTTCCATCGGCAGGCCGGTTTTTTCGGAGATTTCCGCCGGGGTCGGCTCCCGTCCCAGCTCTTTGAGCAGAGAATAAAAGGCTTTGAAAAACTGGCTGCGCAGTTCCAGAAAATGGACCGGCAGGCGGATGGTCCGGGTCTTGTCGAGAATGGCCCGGGTGATGGCCTGGCGGATCCACCAGCTGGCATAGGTGCTGAATTTGTTGCCTTTGGTGTAGTCGAAGCGAAACACCGCTCGCATCAGGCCCAGGTTGCCTTCCTGGATCAGGTCGGCCAGGGTCAGGCCCTGGTGCATGTAACGCTTGGCAATGCTTACCACCAGCCGCAGGTTGGCCTTGATCATGGCATCCTTGGCCACCTCGATGGAGCGGGCGTAAAGCTCGATCCGGCAGTAGCATTGGCGCAGCCGCTTTTTGTCCGGATACTTGCGGCAGATGGCGGTCATGCTGCGCACCATGTTGTTTAGGTGCCGTTTTTTGGGCTTTAAGGTGGGATCTCTTTTTTCCCACATTTCAATGCGCTCTGCCAGCTCTTTCATTTCCGCCAGGCCGGAGCGGTCTTTACGGATGGCGTTGATGATGGCGTTGAAGCCTTCTCGAATGGTTTTGGAATATTTTTCTTCCTCTTCCGGGGTCAGCAGGTCAAACTGCCCCATTTCCCTGAGGTAGGTGGTGGTGGTTTCTTCTGGTTCGGCCAGATCCTCCCGCCCGGCAATCTTGGCGGCCAGCGGCTCTTCATCATCCATGTCGGATGCATCATCCTGGTCCTTGTCGTCCAGGCGCTTGCCGTCCAGGTTTTTCTTGCCGCCGTGCTTATCGTGGGTGATGACTTCGATGTTGTGTTCCTGCAGAAAATCAAAAATGCCGTCGATGGCATCAGGATCATTGTCGTCGGGAATCAGGTCGTTGAGAAAGGAAAGGGTGATGCAGCCGTCGTCCTTGCCGGCTTCAAGCAACTTGTTTTTGATGTTGGCGGACACGTGGCGTTTCTCCTGGTTTCTGGCGGTGTTATCAAGCGCTTGCCGGGGTGGGGCCAGCTGATAATTGGCAAGGGGATGGTTCCCGCTTGGCTTAAGTATCGTCAAACACTATACACTAATAATAGATTGTCCAAAGGGCAAGGAGAAAAAGAAAAAACAACGATTGTGTGGAACATTGTAGACATTCATCTTGGACTGATATCTTTTTCGATGGTATGCTGGTCAAGCTATTAGCTGTAATTTTTCAACCATTTTTTGGGGAGCGGTGAATTGACTGATCTTGAACGAGGCAGTGGGGTACTGTTGCACATAACCTCCCTGCCGAGTCCTTTCGGCATCGGTGATCTGGGGCCCGAAGCCCATGCCTTTGTGGAATTTCTGGCCGCAGCCGGGCAGCGCTACTGGCAGTTTTTGCCGTTGTGCCCCACCAGTGCCGGGTTGGACAACTCACCCTACATGGGCCTCAGCGCCTTCGCCGGTAATCACTTGCTGATCAGTCCCGAGTTGTTGCAGGAAGATGGGCTGGCAAGCGATGAACTGCTGTCGTCGGGGCCGGAATTTTCCGATTACCTGGTGGATTTTGCCCCGGTCAGAGCCTTCAAGGAGCAAGTTCTGGCCGCCGCTTTTAAAACCTTTCGGCAACTGCCGGAGAGGGGTGAGTTCCGTCGGCAATTGGCGGAATTCAAGGCCGATCAGCCCTGGCTGGCGGATTACGCCCTGTTTATCTGTCTTCATGAAGATCAGCAGGGGCGCCCCTGGCATGACTGGCCCGAACCTCTGGCCCGGCGCGAACCGGCTGCCCTGCAGGAAGAGCGGCGGCGGCTGGCGGCCCGGATTAGCTATCATGAATTTGTCCAATTTATTTTCTACCGCCAGTGGCAGCGTTTGCGGGTGCGGGCGGCGGCTCGGGGAGTGCGGCTGGTCGGCGATCTGCCCATCTACGTCGCCCAGGACAGCGCCGAAGTTTGGGCCTGGCCGGACTGCTTCCTGCTGGACCCGGAAACTCATCAACCCACCCATGTGGCCGGGGTGCCGCCGGATTATTTCAGCGCCACCGGCCAGCGTTGGGGCAATCCGCTGTTTCGCTGGCATGATGGCGGCCCGACGGTGCAAAAACGGCTTTATCAGTGGTGGGCCCGGCGTTTTGCCCACCAGCTTGAGCAGGCCGATATCGTTCGGATCGATCACTTCCGGGGGTTTGAGTCTTTTTGGCAGGTCCCTGCCGAGGAGCCCGATGCCGTGCGGGGAGAATGGGTGCCCGGCCCGGGGCTGGAATTCTTCCACAAAATGGGAAAAAAACTGGGCAAGTTGCCGATTATTGCCGAGGACCTGGGGCTGATCACGTCGGAAGTGGAAAAACTGCGTGACCGGCTTGGGTTTCCCGGCATGAAGGTGCTGCAGTTCGCCTTTGATTCCGATGAAACCAATACCTACCTGCCACATAACTATGCCCAGCCCAACTGCGTAGTATATACCGGGACCCACGATAACGATACTTCACTGGGATGGTATTTAAGCAATCAAGTCAACCCCGACGCCAAAGAGCGTTTTTTGCGCTATGCCAACGGCCGCGACGGTAATCCGGTACATTGGGACTTCATTCGCCTGGCTCTGGCTTCGGTGGGCAAAGTGGTGATTGTTCCTCTCCAGGATGTGCTGGGCTTTGGTAGCGATTGCCGGATGAACGTTCCCGGTACCGCCGAGGGCAACTGGCGCTGGCGGGTGGCGGGGCGTTTTCTTACCGACGAGGTGGCGGCCCAACTGCGGGATGAGACCAAATTTTATAACCGGCTCATGCAACCGGAGCAAAAGGGAGAAGATAATGAACAAACTTAAAGTTCTGGCTTTCAACGGCAGCCCCCGGGCCGGAGGCAACACCTCCACCCTGCTGGCCGCCCTTGAAGAAGGAGTGGCTGGTGCCGGGGGCGAAATGGTTACCATCCGGGTTTGTGATTTGGATATTCAGCCCTGCACAGCTTGTGGGGCCTGTGACGAGACCGGGGAGTGTATCATTGAAGACGATATGGCCGCCCTTTACCCCCAAATTATGGCGGCCGACCGGCTGGTGCTGGCCTCGCCCATCTATTTTTACGGCCTTACCGCCCAGGTCAAGGCCCTGGTGGATCGCAGCCAGGCGTTGTGGAACCGTGGGCGTCTAGGACTGGAGCGGGGTCGGCGGACTCCGCAGCGTCGGGGCCTGTTGCTGGCGGTGGCGGCCACCAAAGGACCGAAGGTTTTTGACGGCGCTATTCTCACCGCTAAATACGCTTTCGATGCCATGGGGTTTGCCCACGGAGGAGAACTGTTGGTGCGGGGACTGGACGTTCCCGGCGATGCTGCGCAACAGCCGGAAAGCCTGCAACGTGCTACCAGGTTTGGTTGCGCTCTGGTGCAAGAATAAACCTTGACATTACTTAAGCCGATCAGGTAAAAGAACGGCTTCCATTTGCTGGCCCCTTCGTCTAGCGGTCTAGGACGCCGGCCTCTCACGCCGGTAACACGGGTTCGAGTCCCGTAGGGGTCACCACGAGCTCACCAAAGAGAATCAGAGGCCAGCCTTTTGATTCTCTTTTTTTATTTGGAGCCTTTCGGCTTTTACTTCAGCTTCCTCGCCAAGCAATATATTTACCCCGATTCGGTTGTTTCTTGTGTCTGTTCATTCATCCGGGCAACAGTCCTTTTGGCGACCCACAGCAGCCCGGTGGCGGATATAATGGCCAGCAGCAGGGGGATAAGCTGCTGAAAGTCTTCCAGGGTGGGGTCTCGGACGAAGGCCCAGATTTCCGGGGCGTCCCTGCCGAGGAGGAAGAAAATGAAGGTCCGCGGCAACATGCCGATCATCGTCGCGAGCATAAAGGAGATAAGGCCGAGCTTCAGAACGGAAAGTGCCATGTTGGTCATGGCAAAGGGCAGCACCGGCGAAAGACGGGCAAAAACGATCATGGTAAATTCATCCTGGCCGATTTGCTCGAGGAAGCGACGGATTTTGGGATTGTGGTAGAAATTTTTACTCAACACCAGTTTTTGGGCTGTCCGGCCGAATTTGAGGCCCAGCAAAGCGGCCAGGGGGTAGGAGAGGAGTAAGCCTGCCAGTCCGTACCAGGCGAAAAAATAGCCGCTGATAACGGCGATGAAGGTGGTGGGGGTCAAGGCCAGGGCCATGGCCGGAATGGCGGCCAGATGAAAAAGAACCAGCATGGAAATGGTCCTTTCCGCCAGCAGATGTTGATTGGCTTGCGCTGCATAAATGAACAAGGAAGATGCCACCAAGGGGAGCAGTGCAAAAAAGAGCAGCATCAGCAGGAAGTTGCGGTTTTCCTGCAGGTGGGAAAAGGCCGGGTGGGCAGTGAGCCTGGCGAAAAAACTCATGGGAGCAGTACCGTTGCCCGGTCTGCCCCAAGCCTTGGCTGACCAGTCACAACTCAGCCCTGTTCCTGGCGTTTCTTGAGGTACTGGTAGGCCTCATTGATTTCTTTCATCTTTTCTTCCGCCACTTTTTTGAACTCCTCACCCAGATGGTTGACCTTGTCCGGGTGGTACTGCTTGCTCAAGTTGCGGTAGGCGCTTTTGACCTGTTCAAAATCGGCGCCTGGTTCCAAGCCCAGGGCTTGGTAATAGCGGGCTTCCTGGTCGGCATAGCGGAAGCTGCCGGGGGTGCTGCCGGGGCGGCCGCCGGCCTGATAGCGGGCCCGGATCGCCTGGTGGTCGTAGGGGCTGATCTCCAGGAAGTCGGCGATTTGCTGCAGAGTCTGTAACTCCCGCGGGGAGACCTCCTTGACGTACATCACCCGGTAGATCAGCTCCAGCAGGATCAGGCGGGGTTCGTAGCCGAAGCGGCGGCGGAACTCGTTCAGCAGGTCGTTCAGAGTCAGTTGCGAGGCCATGGCCTCCTTGATCAGCCCCTTGACCCAGAGCATCTGCTGGTGGTTGTAGCGCAACTGAGTACGGAAAAAATCGCTGATAGCGGCGGTTTCTGCCCGGCTTACCTCACCGTCCAACTGAGCGATCCGAATCAGGATATGGACCAGCAGGTAAACAAAAAGGTTGTGGCTTTCGGTTTGGGACTGTTCGTAGAGCCGGATCTTGCGGCGGACGTACCAGGTGAAGGACCACAGGGCACCGATGGCGCCCAGCAACACGATACCCAGGCCCAGCAGCAGAGCACCAACCAAGTTGAACAACAGCGGAGCGCCGCCCAGCAGCAGCACCGTCAGGGCCAGCAGCAGCAGACAGCCGCCGCAACCAGGCCCGCCGGGAGGGCGGCGTTGATAGATAATCATGATTGTTCGGGCCTGTTGCCGTTCTCCCCGGCAGCAGCCTTGATCGGCCCGTTTTTCGCCTGATCCCGGGCAAAGAGCGCCTTGACGAACTCGCGGGGGTCGAAATCGCGCAGGTCTTCCATCTGTTCGCCGATACCGACAAAGCGGATGGGAATATTGAACTCCCGGCAGATATTGACCACGATTCCGCCCCGGGAAGTGCCGTCCAGTTTGGTCAAAGCAATACCGCTGACCTCCACCGCCTCATGAAACAGCCTGGCCTGGGAGATCCCGTTCTGGCCGGTGGTGGCGTCGATGACCAGCATCACCTCGTGGGGGGCCCCGGGGATCTTCTGGTTCATCACCCGTTTGATCTTGCGTAGCTCTTCCATCAAGTTGACTTTGGTGTGCAGCCGGCCGGCGGTGTCGACGATGATCACATCGAAATCCCGGGGGCGGGCGTAGTCGAAGGCGTCGTAGATCACTGAAGATGGATCGGCTCCCTGCTGCTGGGCGATCACCTCGGCATCCACCCGCTTGCCCCAGGCCTGGAGCTGTTCAATGGCGGCGGCCCGAAAGGTGTCTGCGGCTACCATTAGTACCTTCTGGCCGGACTTTTTAAACTTGTGGGCCAGTTTGCCGATGGTGGTGGTCTTGCCCACCCCGTTGACCCCCAAAACCATAATCACAAACGGGCCGCTGGCCGGCATTACCAGTTCAGCCGGCCGGTCGACCCGAACCAGGTGCTCCTGCAGCAGTTGCTCAAGAATTGCTTCAAGCGCCCTGGGATCGCTCAACTCGTCCCGTTTAACCCGTTCCCTGGCCTTTTCCAGCAGTTCGTTGGTGGTGGCGGCGCCGAGATCGGCGGTGATCAGAATCTCTTCCAGGTCATCAAACAGTTCGGCGTCGATAGCCTTTTTGCCCAGGAAGAGTTCGTCCATACGATTGACCAGGCTTTCCCGGGTTCGGCTCAGGCCCTGGCGCAGACGGTCGAAAAAGCCGGTGGCGGTGGTGGCCGGCCGGGATTCTGGTGGGGGAGCTGCCGCATCGGGAGCCTGTTCAACGGGGCCAGGGGGGTGACCGTTTTCACTCGCCGCCGCCGGGGGGGCGATGGCGGTTTGCTCTTCAGAGCGATATTGGCCTTCCTGTTCGGTTGGTCGGGGCGTGGCTTCCGTATCCGGCCTGTCGGTCTCCCGCCGCAATTTTTTCTTAAACCAGCTCAGCATTGCCGTTGTTTCCTTGTCGCTAATACGATCCGCATAATTTGATGAAGTCGCAAAAAGTTCATCCAGTTTAGATTGACTCCAGAGCCGTTACCACCTGGCGGATGATCCAGGCCGGGGTCGAGGCCCCGGCGGTCACCCCTGCGCACTGGAATTTTTTCAGCTTCTCGGGTTCCAGTTCATCTTCGGTTTCCACCAGGAAGACCGGGCAGTTAAGGCCGTGGGCGATTTCAGCCAGTCGCTTGGTGTTGGCGCTGTTGCGCCCCCCCACCACCACCAGGGTATCGATCTCCTGGCACATCTTCCTCACTTCGTCCTGACGCTTGTGGGTTGAGTCACAAATGGTATTGAATACCTTGCCTCCGGGAAAGCGTTCCAGAATGGCCTCGGTGATTTCCCGGAAGACCTTCTCGTCCTGGGTGGTCTGGCTGACGACGATGTAGGGATGATCGAGCTTCAGTTCATCGAGATCGGTCAGCCGGCTGACCACAATCCCCGCCGCCCCGGCGTGTCCCATCAGGCCTTCAACTTCGGCGTGATCGCGGTCGCCGACAATCACCGTAGTATAGCCTTCCTTCTGGTACTTGTCGATAATTGCCTGCACCTTGACCACCCGGGGGCAGGTGGCGTCTTCCACCACCACCCCGCCTTCTTCCAAACGGCGTTTGCGTTCCGGTGGCACCCCGTGGGCCCTGATCACCACCGTACCTTTGGTGTCGGCCGGGACTTCTTCCATTACTTTAACCCCCTTTTCTTCCAGCATCTCCAGAACCTGCGGGTTGTGAATCAGGGGGCCGAAAGTGCTGATGGGGCCTTGTCGGCTGTCCACCAGTTTCAGGGTGGTTTCAACCGCCCGCCGGACCCCCATGCAGAAGCCGGCGTGTCGGGCCAGAACAACTTTCATTCTGGTTCCTCCATTTGGATTTAGGGACAGAACGGCAATCTGTCTCGCAGTAGTAAAAAACAAAGGTCGGCGGCATGGTTGCATGCTCGGCCGACAGGGTTTACGGCGGGGGATGGTTTATCCGTGGTGTTGGTTGCAGCGGCGACAGTCGAAGTTATGGTCCAGAAACTCACATTCCGCCGGCGACAGGTCGAAGCGGATTTCCGCCTCCCGCAGCAAGGTCAGGCGATTACGATCCGGCTCGGCGGCCAGGCACTCACCAACCCAGGCCAGGGCCCGGCGCATTTTTTCGCCGGGGGGCTGAATATTTCGGCCGTCGCTCATGGTTCCTCCTTCAGCTTGAAGATAACGCCCCCCAAAGGTGGAACCTTGACCAGCAGGTGTTCCGGGGCCTGACCGCAGGGCTGGTTGATGCTGTTCAGCGGTTCAGGGTTGTTCACTCCGCTGCCGCCCGCTCCGGCCAGATCCGAGTTCAAGACTTCCCGGTAGCGGCCGCCCCGGGGTACGCCTAGTTTATAGTTGTAGTGCACCTGCGGGGTGAAATTCAGCAGGCAAACCACGAACTCTTTACGGTCTTCGGTGAAACGGGCAAAGCTGATGATGGAGTTGTCGACATCGTTGAAGTCCAGCCACTGAAAACCCGCCGGAGAGAAATCGTCGTCCCACAGGGCCGGGGTTTGGCGGTAAAAATGGTTCAACTCCCGGACAAACTGCTGCAGCTGCCGGTGTTTTTCGCCCTCTTCCACCAGGTGCCAGTCCAGGCTCACCTTGCAGTACCATTCGGACAGTTGGCCGAACTCACCGCCCATGAAGAGCAGCTTCTTGCCGGGATGGGTCCAGTGGAAAAACAGCAACAGGCGCAGGTTGGCAAAACGCTGCCAGTTGTCGCCGGGCATTTTGTTGAGCAGCGAACGCTTGCCGTGGACCACCTCATCGTGGGAAAGAGGCAGAATGAAATTTTCACTGAAGGCATACAGCAGGGAAAAGGTCAGGGCGCCGTGGTGATATTTGCGAAACAGGGGGTCATGCTGGAAGTAGCTTAAGGTATCGTTCATCCAGCCCATGTTCCACTTGTAGCCGAACCCCAGCCCCCCCCAGTTGGCCGGCTTGGAAACCCCGAAGTAGCTGGTGGATTCCTCGGCGATCATCATGATGTCCGGGTGACGGTCATAGACGATGCTGTTGAGATGTTTGAGAAACTCGATGGCCTCAATGTTTTCTCGGCCGCCATACTCGTTGGTCAGCCATTCCCCGTCCTGGCGGCCGTAGTCCATGTACAGCATGGAGGCCACCGCATCCACCCGCAGGCCGTCGATATGATAGCGCTCGAACCAGAACAGGGCGTTGGCGATCAGGAAGTTGGCCACCTCGGCCCGGCTGTAGTTGAACACCAGGGTGCCCCATTCCTGGTGGGCGCCTTTGCGGGGGTCTTCATGTTCGTAAAGGCAGGTGCCGTCAAAACGGCTCAGCCCGTGGCCGTCGGTGGGAAAGTGCGAGGGAACCCAGTCCAGAATCACCCCGATGCCGTGGCGGTGACATTCGTTGACCAGGTAGGAGAAATCATCGGGGGTGCCAAAGCGGCTGGTTACCGCGTAAAAACCGATCACCTGGTATCCCCAGGACTCATCCAGCGGATGCTCGGCAACCGGCAAAAACTCCACGTGGGTAAAACCCATCTCCAGCAGATATGGAATCAGGGCGTCGGCGATTTCCCGGTATGAGAGAAAGCGGGAGGGGTCTGACGGATCCCGCCGCCAGGAGCCCAGATGCATTTCATAAATGGACATGGGCTGGCGGTAGGTTGAAATTTTACGCCGCCGGGCCAGCCACTCATCATCGCTCCACGAGAAATTGCCGGTGTCCCAGACCACCGAAGCACTTTTGGGGCGCACTTCGCTGAGAAACTGGCAAGGATCGGTCTTTTCCAGAATGTCGCCGCCAGCAGTGCGGATCTCGAACTTGTATGGTTCGCCTACCCCCACGTGGGGAAGGAACAGCTCCCAGATGCCGGAACCTGCCAGCACCCGCATCTGGTGCAGGCGCCCGTCCCAGAAATTGAAATTGCCCAGCACACTGATCCGCCTGGCGTTGGGGGCCCAGACCCGAAAGATGGTGCCTGGTACTCCGTCGATGGTGACCGGGTGCGCGCCCAGCTTGTCGTAAAGCTGATAGTGGGTGCCGTTGTTGATCAGGTAGCGGTCAAAATCGCTCAACTGTGGCCAGAAGCGGTAGGGGTCTTCAAACTGGTGGCTGGCACCGTCGGAATAATGGGCCTCCAACTGGTAGGGAAAAAACTCCCGGCAGCCGGGCAGGGTGAATTCAAAGATACCTTCCTCGCGGACCTTGTACATCTCCCGGCGTTCCCCTTGGATCAGCAGAAAAACCTGGTTGGCGGCGGGCTGGAAGCAGCGCACCACCGCCGCCGGCGTTTCGTCGTAGAGCAGGTGAAACCCCAGAACCTGAAACGGGTCGTGGTGGTCTGAGTTGATGATCCGGGTAAAATCAGCGTGCAAGGGGTGGGTCATGATTGGCTTAACTCGGTTGGAAAGTTTATGGCGGTAGGGCCGGCAATTTAGTGAATTTACGGTTGTGGTGCTTGTTCGTTGTAGCACAGGTTGGTCATGGCTGACAAGCAAAGATCTTGTTCCTCGCAGCGCCGACAAGAGCCTTTTTTACAATTGATTTTGCCATATCCATCAGGTAGGCTCATGTTCAGCGGTAGCTTCAGTTGTCGGCCGGTAACCGGCTTAATTGCTGTATCTTTGCCAAGGGTCATTGCCATCGTGGACAGCCTGCAAGGTCAGTTTTTGATCGCCACTCCCCAGATGTCCGACCCCCGTTTCATGGAAACGGTCATTTTTCTCTGTGCCCACAACGATGAAGGGGCCATGGGGCTGATCGTCAATCAGCCGCTCAAAGATGTGCAACTGGAAGATATTTTCCGGAATGCGGAGATTCCTTTGCCGGAGCGTCCGCTGGGGCCCGTTTACCTGGGTGGTCCGGTGGAGACCAGTCATGTGTTTGTGATCTATTCGACTGATTATCAGCTCGACAATCAACTCCAGGTAAGCCCCTCCGTCTCGTTAACCCGTGACCCGCGCCTTTTTTATGATCTGGCCGGCGGTTTCGGGCCGGGAAACTACCTGGTGACCCTGGGGTACTCCGGCTGGGGGCCCGGGCAACTGGAGGCCGAGTTGAGCGTTGACGGCTGGCTGGTACTGCCGGCCCGTGATGAAATCATCTTTGCCACCGCCGATCATCGCAAATGGCGACAGGCCGCTCTGGTGCATGGAGTCGATATCGGCCTGTTCGGCGGGGTCAGCGGTTCGGCCTGATCGCCGTTTTTCCTGCACCTTCTCCTGTCCTTTCTTGTGCCATCTTTTGGTAGCTGTCCGGTAAGCACCCCGTCTTGCGGCGATCAGGTCGGCTTGAGTACCTGATGTTAAGCTACGCCGACTTAGCTTACCGCAACCTGGGGCGCTGCTGGATGGTTACGTGCCGGAATGAGCTGGATAGTTACATCTTTTTTACCTTGCAACGCTTGTGGTTTGTTGCCGAAAAAAAACTTGCTGACCATGCCGATCATGTTTACGGTGGCTCCCGAAAATCTGTTGGCAAATAACACGATTTCTTAAACCAACCCTAGAACAGCGGGAGGAAATAGCGTGGAAGAACAAAGCATCGCCCAGCGCCGATCCTGGATCCAGATAAACCCCCCGGTCTTTATTCTGTCCGCCGTGCTAACGGTGGCTTTTGTCACTTTTGCCATGGTTGCCACCGAAACCGCAGGCGCCCTCTTTGATGCCACCCAGAGCTGGATAACCGAGTCCGCCGGCTGGTTTTACGTGCTGGCGGTGGCCGGTTTCCTGGTTTTTGTGATCGGCCTGGCGGTTTCCGGACATGGCCGGGTCAAGCTGGGCAGCGACCACAGCGAGCCCGACTACAGCTACTGGTCCTGGTTCGCCATGCTCTTTTCCGCCGGGATGGGGATTGGGCTGATGTTTTTCGGGGTGGCCGAGCCGGTGATGCACTATGTCAGTCCGCCGGTGGGTGATGCCGAAACCGCTGAGGCGGCCAAACAGGCCATGCGGATCACTTTTTTCCACTGGGGGGTGCATGCCTGGGCCATTTACGCGGTGGTGGCCTTGTCGCTGGCCTACTTTTCCTTCCGTCAGGGCCTGCCCTTGACCATTCGCTCCTCCTTCTACCCTTTGATCGGCGACCGGATTTACGGCCCCATCGGCCACGCGGTCGATGTCTTCGCAGTGCTGGGCACCATCTTCGGGGTGGCGACCTCGCTGGGGTTCGGGGTAATCCAGATCAACTCCGGTCTGAACTATCTTTTTTCGGTGCCCACCACGGTGGGGGTGCAGGTGCTCCTGATCGCGGTGATCACCGCCATTGCCACCCTGTCGGTGGCCCTGGGGCTGGATGCCGGCATCCGCCGACTGTCTCTGCTCAACATGATTCTGGCCGCCGCTCTGCTGGCTTTTGTACTGATAGCCGGCCCTACGGTTTTTCTGCTGCAAACTCTGGTGCAGAACACCGGCATGTATATCTCCTCCCTGTTTGAGATGACTTTCAACCTCTATGCCTATGAACCCACCGACTGGATCGGCGGCTGGACCCTGTTCTACTGGGGCTGGTGGATCGCCTGGGCTCCCTTTGTGGGGATGTTTATCGCCCGGGTCTCCAAGGGGCGCACCATCCGCGAGTTCGTGGTGGGGGTGTTGCTGGTGCCGGTTGGCTTCACCTTCATGTGGATGACCTTTTTCGGCGACACTGCCCTGCATATGATCATGATCCAGGGCATCGGCGCCCTGGCCGAGGCGGTGGCGGCGGATACCTCGGTGGCCCTGTTCCAGTTTTTCGAGCACCTGCCGCTTTCTTCCCTTACCGCCCTGATCGCCACTCTGCTGGTTATCACTTTTTTTGTTACCTCTTCGGACTCCGGTTCCCTGGTAGTGGATATCCTGACCTCCGGCGGGGCCAAAGAAGAATCGCCGGTCTGGCAGCGGATTTTTTGGGCCCTGGTGGAAGGGGTGGTGGCCGCAGCTTTGTTGCTGGCTGGCGGCCTGGCGGCCCTGCAGACCGCCACCATCGCCAGTGCCTTGCCCTTCACCGCGATCATGATCCTTATGGCCTGGGGCCTGTTGCGCGCCCTGCGCATTGAAGAGATCAAGCGGGTCAGCCTGCGGGATGCCCGGGTCATGCCCCGCGGCCCCCATGCCGCCTTGAGTTGGAAACAGCGTTTGCGTACCCTGATTCACCAGCCCCGCAAGCGGGAGGTGCTGGAGTTCCTGACTTCGGTGGTCAAACCGGCCCTGCATGAAGTGGCCGAGGAGTTGCGCAAACAGAAGCTTGACGCCCGGGTGGAGGAAGGCGAGGACGGCCGGGTTTGGGTCGAGGTCCGGCATGCCGCCGAAGATGATGTGGATTTCTTTTATTCGGTACGGCCCCGGCCCTATGAAGCGCCGACCCTGGTCATGCGTGATACCCGCGCCAGTCGGGCGGAAGCCTTGAAATACTACCGGGCCGAGGTGCATCTGCTGGAAGGGGGGCAGGATTACGACATCATGGGCTGGAGCAAAGAGTACGTTATCAGTGACGTGCTGGAGCAGTATGAACGGCATGTCCATTTCCTGCAGGCCGTACGGTAAATGAATAAATAAAGGCCGGCGGTCGCCGCCACGGCGCGGCGTCATGGCCACGATCAACAGAGGAGATGATAACAATGTGGAAAAATCCGGTTAAACGAAGCGGCGGCCTGCTGGTCGCCGGCATCATGACGGCGGGGATGCTGGTCCCGGCCTCGGCCGCCGGCTCCATTGAATTCGGGCCGCTGACCCTGGGCGGCGCCATGCGGGTTAACTATACCATCGGCGACTATGAGCCGGAGATCGGATCCCCCTCCCGGGCCGAGGGTGATGGCGGCAACTTCGTGCTTGATACCTTCCGGCTCAACCTGGATTATACCCGGGATGAGTGGAGGGGCAAGGTCGAGTACCGTTTCTACGACGGTTATCATTTCCTGCACACCGGCTGGCTGGGTTACAACTTTGCCGATGAAAGCCAGTTGCAGGTGGGGGTCAATCGGGTACCCTTTGGCCCCGGACCTTATGGGGTGTCCCAGAGCTGGATGTTCGATCAGCACTACTATGTGGGCCTGGCTGATGACATGGATATGGGTATCAAATATACCCGTACCTACCCGGACTGGACCGTGGATGTTGCCTATTACTACGGTGATGAAGGGTCTTATGCCGGCAGCAACACCAAGGCCGCCCGCTACTCTTATGACGTGGTCAACGGTGATGGTGACGGTTATGAAGAGCGCAATCAGTTCAACGCCCGGACCATTTACAGTCTGACCACCGCCGCCGGGATCGGGATGGACATTGGCGCCTCATTGCAATACGGCGAGTTGAAGAGCAAGGGCCCCCAGAGCGACGGCGATCACTACGCCGGTTCGCTGCATGCCGTGACCAAGTGGCAAAACTGGACTCTGGCGACCCAGTTGACCTACTACAAATATGACGTGGACGAGGATCAGCCCTTGGGCACCGACACTTTAGTGCAGATGGGAGCCCACGATTATTACACTTTGGTGGCGGCCGAGGCCTGGATTCCGGCGGTATCGTTAAGATATTACCTGGAAACGCCGCAACTGGACTGGCTGGATTACCTGGTGCCCTACATCGAATACAGCTCACTGATGAAAACCGAGAGCGGCTTCAATGACAGTGAAATGCTGGTTGTGGGGGCGGCATGGGCCCGTGGTAACTGGTACAGCTACACCGATCTGGCCTACTCCAACGGCAACGATTTTGTCGGCAACACTTCCGGGTGGGAGCGTTTCGGGGGAAATCCCGATGACAAATGGGAGTATCGCTTCAATATCAACTTCGGCTACTACTTTTAAGCTCCCGGCGGCAGGATGACAACGCACCAACTGCGATGGTTGTGAGCACGCCATGGGCAGGTACTCGCCGTGTTGCGGCCTGGACGGTTGCCGCAGTCCCCCCACACCCCCTGGTTCACAACCGACGGTTTTGCAGCATGCCATGAGTACCCTGTGCCCGCCTCAGCTCTTTGGTTCTTCGTTCTGTTGTTGCAGATGGATGGACTCCAGCAACTCCGGCGAGATCCGGGCCTTGATCTTTTTCACCGCCGCCCGGACCTGCTGGGTGGGGCAATGGGGAATGGTGCTCTCGCTCTGGTCGGCATAGCTTTCCAGCAGCAGTTTTTTACCTTTGTCGGTGAGCTGGAAACGGTGGGTCCAGTTGATTTCCAGGGTTTCGGGGGTTTCCTCGATTTCCACGCTTACGGCTTCACCTTCCCGGGCCACCTGGACGGCGTCCATTTCGGTTACTTCCAGTACCCAGGCGTCACCCGCTTCGGTGGTGAATAGTACAAAAACCCCCAGGGATTTAAACCGTATCTGCTTTTCGACGGCGGCTTCCTGCAGGGCCTTGATCTCGCCGGTCAGCGAGGGTGGCTGGCTGGCCGGCGCCGGGGTGCGTCCGGCCAGGCGTTGCTGCTCCAGGCAGCACTTCTTGAATTTTTTGCCGCTGCCGCAGGGGCAGGGGTCGTTACGGCCGATTTTGCTCATGATTGCAACTCTCCTTGTCTGTTGGTCAATCGATACGGATTATTCTTTCCTGGTCGCAGTAGTAGTGGACCAGGGCGTTGAAAATGTCGTCCCGGCCAGTGTAGATCTGATTGTTGGGGCTTAAAATCTGTTCCACCGCCTCGGCAAAACCGTCAACCCCCACCACGTATTCATGGATATAATCCCGGTTGTTGGGGCAGCGGTCGGTGAGCAGGGTGTCAAGATAGCGATTGACGTTGGCCCAGTAGACGTGGTTGTTGCGAAAATGGGCGTTGTCCCGGCGGGCCTCGTCAATCTTGCGGTCCATCATCTTTTGCAGGCGCTGGGTGAAAATATGACGGTAGATCTCGCCGGTCACCTTGACCGGACCTTCGCTGGCCATCCCTACACTTTTGAAGCCGCCGGTATTGGTGGTAAACAGCACCATCATGGTCAGGTTTTCCTCCTGGTGTCGGCTGCGGTCCCGCTGGGGGTTGAAGTGGCTGATAAACAGCGATGAGCGGCCCTGGGGCGCGGTGCCGGTCTTGCCGGAAACCAGGTTGCGGAAGTAGGGAAAATTGTCCCGCATGGCCGCGCCGGTGCCTCGGTTGACCACCTCATGCAGGATCTTAAGGCTCGCCTCCCGTTCTCGCCGGGCGTCGAAAAGCGGTAAGGGGCGTAAAGCCGGGTCTTCGGCGCGTTGGTAAATCACCCGGTCGTTGACCGTGATTCGGCTCACAAAAGCCGGCTGACGATAATATCCGTCCAGAAAGGCGCTGTAAACCGCCAGCCACTGCTGTACCGGCAGGTCGGAAGCGCCGATGCCGAAAGGCCAGTAGCGGGCGTCCTCCCGATTGTACTCCAGCCCTACCCGGTCAAAAGCGCTAAGCATGGCATTTTGTACCAGGCGGTTGGTGTAGAGCCGGGCAAAGATGGTGTTGACCGACAGCACCTGGGCGTCGGTAAGGCTGTATTGCCGGCCGTGATAACGGTTGTTGCCGCTGCCGCGCCGGTCGTAATCATACCAGTTGCGGGGCAGCCATATCTGGCGGCCTTCTTCTTCGACGTATTTGAATTCCACCGGTTCATCGGCAAAGGTGTGTTCCGGCCGGACATCGGCAGCCACCATGGCGTAGTAACCGACCACCGGCTTGATGGTCGAGGAAGGCGCCACGGTGGCCCGGCGGTTCATCAGGTCGATGATCACCGGACGCGGCTGGTCGGCGGCCTGGTGGTCGGCGGCGATCAGGTTGGCGGCTCCCTCGGCGCCGGCAAATTCCTTGCCGCCCACATAAGAGACGATTTCACCGTGCTGATTGATGGCGATAATGCCGATATTGACGTGTCGTTCAAGTTGCCGCATGAAGCCGGTAAAATCTTCAAATGGGGCCTCGCGGGGCTGATCTTCGTAGCGTTCCAGTTCCCGCCGCCACAGGTTGCGGTTGCTTCGGCGCAGGACATCGCGATATTCCTCCGAGGCCAGAAACTCGGTGATGACCTTTTTGGCGTTTTCGGTAAAATTAAGATCAATGGCCGTTTCGATTACCACATCTCCCGGTTCGTCCAGCAGCAGTTGGCTGCCGCTTACCTCCCGGCCGTTGATCCGGTAGGTGCGGGAAGTTACCTCCCGGATGACGTTCCACGAGGTCCATTCCTCTTCTCCGTACAGGGGCGAGCGAAAGTCCCGGAAACCGATGTTGCGGATCGATTCTTCATCATGCAGACGCCACTGGCGGTATTCCCGGTCGCTGATTTCTCCCAGGCGGTGCAGGTGGCCAAGGGCCAGGTTGGTCTTGTTGACGGCGGCCCGGGCGTGGGCGGCCAGGTTGGGGTCCAGCTCGTCGAAATTCTGGCCGCCAACGATCCGGTAAAAGGCGACTTGGCGGAAATGATTGGGAATGAAGGCGCCGATGGCCACCAGTTGCTGGTAATTAAGCTCTGCCAGCTCTTTGCGGAAATAGCTTTCGGCGGCGGCCGGCAGGCCGTAAATATTGGCCCCCACCGGAACCGTATTGATATAGAAATCCAGGTTCTGCTCCTTGCCGAAACGGGCCACCATCATGTAGGCCAGGATAACCTCCTCCAGCTTGTTGGCCACCGTCCGCTCGGTGTTGCCCAGGATCTTTTTGGCGTTCTGCATCACCACGGTACTGGCGCCGCGAGGATTGCCGGCCAGGGTATCGCGTACCGCCCCGGCCAGGTTGAACCAGCTGACCCCGGGGTGCACCAGAAAGGCGTTGACGTACCAGGGATAAGCCTCATGGGGCAGAAAATAGTGATCCTCGCAGGCCATGATGGCTTTTTGGGCCCGTTTTGGTACCTCCATGGTCACCTGGCGGCGGCCGTAAGATTTGATGATGTTGCCGTGGCGGTCGATAATCCGGGCCGAGTGGGCGTAACTTTCCAGGCTGGCCGGCAGGCGGGCGATGGGGGCGGTGTCGTAAACGGCGCGGGCGGCCAGAATTTCCACAATGTGCTGGGTGGGGCCGGGGATATAATTGATGGCCAGCAGGGCCAGCAGGGTCAGCGCCACCCAGCGGACGATGCGGGGCAGCCAGAAGAAGGTGGCGAACATCAGCCGGTTGAAGGGATTGCGCCAGGGGTAGGCAAGATTGATGGTCCCGCCCTGTTTGCGCAGTTCCTGGTAGTGGCGGTAGCGTTCCACCAGGCTGTTGCTGCGCCGCAACTTCTTGTCCATGTCCTTCTCGCTCAAACCTTGCCGGATGGCATCCTCGGAAAAGGTGTGCTTGAAGGCCTTGTATTTGACCGCCTGTTCCCGAGGGTCACGCCGTCGTGAATTCTGCCGGCCGTCGGCGGCAGGTTGCTTGGCGGTGCCGGTGGGCTTTTGTTCTTGGGGATCGCTCACGATATTATCGTACTACCAGTACGACTGCTCCATACAAGGATTACGGGTAACCGCAGCCGGAGGACGAGCCGGCACCGGTCAGATTGATTTTTGAGAACCTGGTTGTAACTATCAAGCCCATTCCGACAGGTAACCATCCAGCAGCGCCCCAGGTTGCGGTAAGCTAAGTCGGCGTAGCGTACACCAGGCACTCAAGCCGACCTGATCGCCGCTTTCGGGGGCACTGATGAACAGTTACACCTGGTTAACATATCGGCAAACGGCTGCTGGGTGTGAATATAACCGACCCGGGTTGCGCCAGGCAAAACAAAAGACGGCACAACGGCGGAAAAAGTTCTCAGGTGCCGCCGGGGAATGCCGATATACTATGACATAAGGCAACCGCCACAAATAAAACAAACTTTCAGCCGCAACCTGTGGGCAGGAACGATAACCTTGGATTCAGGTGTAATGAGCAAAGCAGCCCCCCAGCAGAACACGCAGAATGCTGCTCCGCAGGCGTCGTCGGCGGTCTTTCGCTGTCCGGCCTGTAATTTTAAACGGGAGGTGGCCGGCCGGCATGCCGGTAAAACAGTTCCGTGCCCGCGGTGCAAGACAAGGGGGCAGGTGCGGGCGGTAACGCCGGGTCTGTCGGTTAACCCGTCCCCCCCGGGAGGCCCGCAAAAATGGCGGCGTTTTCGCCCCGGGCGGGGCGCGGTGGCGGTGGGCGTGCTGCTGCTGGTGGGGGCGGCAGCCCTGGCCGGATATCTTTTGGGTGATGGGAGCAAGCAGCCCTTGGCCTCCCGGCTGCCTTTCGCCACCATGATGATTCCGGCTCCGCCCTCGGCGCCGGCGGTGCTTGACGACCTTGAAGCCCGGGAACAGATCGCCATGAGTCGCGTGCAGCAGGCCCTGGCCGGTGATCGCAACCTGCAGGGCCAAGACCTCAGTACCCTGAATCTGGCCGGGCTCGATCTGCGAGGGGTGAATTTTGCCGACAGCCGGTTACATGGAGTCAACCTGCAGGGGGCCAACCTGCGAGGGGCCAACTTCAGCGGGGCGGACTTGATGCACGCCGATCTCAGTGAGGCGGATCTGCGGGAGGCCCGGCTGGTGGACGCCAACCTGGTCCGGGCCAACCTGGCTCTGGCCGACTTGGGCGGGGCGGATCTGCGCCGGGCGGATCTTTCCCGGGCCAACTTCAGTCAGGCTCGTTTACGGCAGGCGGATCTGCGACAGGTGCTGTTCAGCGAAAGCGATTTTCGCCATGTTGATGCGCGCCGGGCCGATTTTCGCGAGGCGACTTTCCGGCAGGCCAATTTCAGCGGCGCCGATCTTTCCCGGGCCGCCTTCAACGACACCGATCTCACCGGCGGAGTTTTCCAACAGGTCAACCTGGCCGGGGCGGCTCTGGAGGGCGCCGATTTGAGTCGGCTGGCTCTGGCCGGGGTTAAAATGGTCAAAGCCAATCTCAGCAAGGCCAATCTGTACGGGGCGGATTTGCGTGGGGTGGATATGAGTGACGCCAGCCTGGTGGAGGCCGACCTCAGTGCTGCCGACCTTGCCGGCGCCCGACTGGATAAAGCGGTTTTTGCCGGCGGCACCCTGCATGGTGCTCGGTTGCTGTCTGCAGTGGCTCACAACGCCGATTTTCGGGCCGCCAATTTAACCCGGGTGGCGGCCCAGAAGGGGGATTTCAGCCAGGCTGATTTCACCGGGGCCAACCTCACCGCTGCGGTCTTCAGCGAGGCGGTAATGGCCGGAGCAAAGTTGCTGGAGGCCAACTTGACCACGGCCAATCTGGATGGGGCCGATCTCACCGCACGGACTTCCATGATCCGGGCCAATCTTACCAACGCTTCCCTGCAAAAAGCCGACTTACAGGGGGCTGATCTGAGCAATGCGATTGTCACCGGGGCGGTGTTTCGCGAGGCCAATCTTCGCCGGGTGCGGTTGAGTCATGCTTCATTGCAGCGGACCGACTTTTCCTGGGCCACCATCGTTGATGCCGACCTGAGTAACACCGACCTGCGGGAAGCCAACCTGACCGGGGTCAACCTCGGCGCCGGAGCCACGGTGCTGCAGAGTCTGCGGAGCGCGGTCTCCTTTGGCGGCCGGATGATCCGTTATGATCTGCGCAACGCCAACCTGGTCAACGCCAACCTGCGCGATGCCGACCTGGCCGATGCTGACTTGAGCAACGCCGATCTGCGCCAGGCCAACCTGCAGCGAGCCAACCTCAGTCGTTCCGATCTGCGCTGGGTCAACCTGACCGACGCCGATTTGTCCGGGGCGATCTTAAGCGGCGCCAGCCTCAACGATGCCGATTTTAATCGGACTGTCTTTGCCGAGACCAACCTCACCAAGGCCAGCCTCTTTAACGTCAAAAATCTCGATAAAGCGAGAATGCTGGATCAGGCTAAGGGATATGAGCCGGGGCCGGCCGGGGAAGATTCACAGCGTGAGCAGTCGGTGGCGTTGACCGCCCTGGCGCTGGAAGAGGAAGCGACCGGCAGCGGGGATGGCCGACCGGTGAAGATATGGGGAGTGGATATTGAAGGCGCCGGGATGGTCGCCGAACAGTACCAGGGGATGAGCGAACTGGGCCGGGTGATCGGTGAGTCCAGCAACATCGAGGCGGCTCTGTTGCGCCGCCAGTTGTTCGCCACGGCGCCGGACAGCATCCCCGGCCGACCGGGGGTCACCTTCGGGGCCCTGTTCGCGGTCAATTTCATCCCCGCCGACCAGCCGCTGGAGATGGAAATCCGCTGGTTCGGGCCCGACGGCCGCCAGGTGGCCTCCCAGCAGCAGACGGTGCATAATGCCCGCCGGCAACTGATCTCGTATACCATCCCGCCGGAAGCCGGTAACGTCAACGGTATCTGGAAAATCCGTTTCTACTACGAAGGCCGGGCCATCGGCGAACAGGAACTGACGGTGGCCCCGCCCACCGGCCGCCGATCATAAATTTGTGTCGCCGGTTACGATGACTTCACATGAAGTCATCAACGTGCCCATGGACGGATTTTTTGCGACGCCGGCAATAAGCGGGGTGGTCGTAAACCGTTCACCAAGGCCAACAAAATATTGATTTAACGGGCTGTCAGATCACTCGGCCGTTAATCAGCCGATGGCCTGCAGCCGCCGGCGGTTTTCCCGGATGGTGTTCAGGGTGGCCAGCAGTTCGGCCTCTTTGGCCTGTTCCTTGGCCACCACCTCCGGCGGGGCCTTGGCCATGAATTTTTCATTGCCGAGCTTGCCCTGGATGCGTTGCAGTTCCTGGTTGAGCTTCTTTTCTTCCTTGTCCAGCTTGGCGCATTCGGCGGCCACGTTCACCAGGCCGGCCAGCGGCACGAAAATTTCCAGCTCGGGCAGGATGTGGGTGGCGGTACCTTCCGGCCGCCGGCCTTGGGTGATGATCTCCAGGCTGTCGCTGCGGGTCAGGCCCTTAATGGCCCCTGCCAGTTCCTGCAGGGTTGCGACCCTGTTTGCCTCGGTGCAGATGATGCCGACCTTGATGGTAGCCGAGGGGTGCAGCAGGTAGGTACTGCGGATGTTGCGGATGCCGCCCACCACCTCCATCAGCAGTTCGGCCTGGGCTTCGGCCGCGTCATCCTGCCGGGCCGGGTCGGCCACCGGGAAGGGTTCCACCATGATGGAAGAGCGCGCTCCCGGCAGGGCATGCCAGATCTCCTCGGTGACAAAGGGGATCATGGGGTGGAGAATCTTCAGGATATCCTCCAGCACCCGCAGCAGGACCGCCCGGCTGTGCGCCTTGACCGCCTGGTCGTCTCCGTACAGCTCGGGCTTGATCCACTCCAGGTACCAGTCGCAGAACTCCTTCCAGACAAACTGGTAGGCGACATTGGCGGCATCGTTGAAGCGGTAGTCATCCAGCGCCCGGCTTACCTCGTCGGCCACCTTACCGGCCCGGCTCAAAATCCAGCGGTGGGGCAGGGACAGTTCGTCGGTTGGGCTGGCGACCTCATTCACTTGTGCCGGTGATTGCTCCCGGGATAAGCGGTCGCCAGGCGCCGCAAGGTGCGGTTCCTGGTGATCGCTTATCTGCATCAGGGTGAAACGGGCGGCGTTCCACAGTTTGTTGATGAAGTGGCGGTAGCCCTCGATGCGTTCCTCGGCCAGTTTGATGTCCCGGCCCTGGGCGGCGAAGGCGGCCATGGTGAAGCGCAGGGCGTCGGTGCCGTACTTATCCATCAACTCCAGGGGGTCCAGCACGTTGCCCTTGGACTTGCTCATCTTCTTGCCGTGCTTGTCCCGCACCAGGGCGTGCAGATAGACATCCCGGAAGGGTACTTGGTCCATGAAATGCAGGCCCATCATCATCATCCGGGCCACCCAGAAAAAGAGGATGTCGAAGCTGGTGATCAGCACACTGGTGGGGTAGAACATCTGCAGTTCCTTGGTTTGCTCCGGCCAGCCCAAAGTGGAAAAAGGCCACAGGGCCGAGGAGAACCAGGTGTCCAGCACGTCGTCTTCCTGGCGCAGATTGTCGGAGTTGCACTGGGGGCAGAGATCCGGATCACTTTCTTCGACGATCAGCTCCCCGCAGGACTCGCAGGTCCAGGCGGGAATGCGGTGGCCCCACCAGATCTGGCGGGAAATGCACCAGTCGCGGATGTTGTCCATCCACTCGTAAAAGGTGTTGTGCCACATCTTGGGCAGCAGGTTGATCTCGCCTTCGCGCACGGCGCTGGTGGCCCGCGCCGCCAGGGGCTTGACCGCCACGAACCACTGGCGGGACAAAGCCGGTTCCACCACCGTCTGGCAGCGGTAGCATTGGCCTACCCCGTGCTGGTAGTCCTCGATTTTTTCCAGCAGCCCGGCGGCTTCCAGGTCGGCGACAATCTTTTTGCGGCAGGCAAAGCGATCCAGCCCGGCATAGGCGCCGGCCTCCTCGTTCATCACCCCGTGGTCGTCCATCACCTTCAGTACCGGCAGTTCGTGGCGGCGGCCGATTTCGAAGTCGTTGAGGTCGTGGGCCGGGGTTACCTTGAGCGCCCCGGAACCGAAATCCTTTTCCACATGGGTGTCGTAAACGATGGGGATCTTGCGGTTGACCAGCGGCAGGATCACCGCCGCCTCCTTAAGGTCGCGATAACGCTCGTCGCCGGGATGCACCGCCACCGCCGTGTCCCCCAGCATGGTCTCCGGGCGGGTGGTGGCCACCACCAGGTGGCCGCTGCCGTCAGCCAGGGGGTAGCGGATATGGTAGAGCGCCCCGGCGGTCTCCTCGTGTTCCACCTCCACGTCGGCCAGGGCGGTGTGGCAGCGGGGGCACCAGTTGATGATGTAGTTGCCCCGGTAGATCAACCCTTCCTTGTAAAGGCGGACAAAGACCGCGCGTACGGCTTTGGACAGCCCCTCGTCCATGGTGAAGCGTTCCCGGTCCCAGTCGCAGGAGCAGCCCAGCCGTTTGAGCTGGTTGATGATCTGGCCGCCGGATTCCTCCTTCCACTGCCAGACCCGCTCGATGAACTTATCCCGGCCCATCTCCTGGCGGCTGACCCCCTTGGCGGCCAGTTGCCGCTCCACCACGTTCTGGGTGGCAATGCCGGCATGGTCGGTGCCCGGCAGCCAGAGCACGTTGTAGCCCTGCATGCGGCGGTAGCGCACCAGGATGTCCTGCAGGGTGTTGTTCAGGGCATGGCCCACATGCAGCACCCCGGTAACGTTGGGGGGCGGAATGACAATGGAAAATGAGGGCCGGGACTCATCCATGGTGGCCCGGAAATTTTTGTGTTCAAGCCAGTTCCGGTACCAGCGGTCTTCCACCTCGCGAAATTCGTAGGCCTTGGGAAGCTGTTGGGACGGGTTGGCGGCTGGCTTGGCGTCGGGGTTGGCGGCAGATTGGCTCATGGTTTACAAAACACTCCAGGGTTTGGGCAGGAAAACCCTGGCGTATAAGTCCAGGGCGTAGCGGTCGGTCATGCCGGCGACAAAATCGCAGACCATGCGGTCGCGGGTGGTGTCGGCCGGGTAATGGATGGATTTTTCCCAGTGGTCGTCGTGGGCCAGAAAATACTGGTAGAGTTCGCGGATCACCTTCATGGCCTTGAAGAAATCGGTGTGTACCTTGTAGTTTTCGTAGACCCGGGCAAAGAGAAAGGTGCGCAACTCGTCGATCCCGGCGACGATCTCCGGGCTCATGGTCAACTGCTCACCGCCGGCGGCCAGGGTCTGTTCCACCAGGTCGCAGACCATGGTGTTGACCCGCTGGGAGGAGGTGGCGCCCAGACGCTTGATCAGGTGTTGGGGGATCTCGTCGTCCCGTAGCAGGCCGGCCCGTACGGCGTCATCCAGGTCGTGGTTGACATAAGCGATGATGTCGGACAGGCGCACCACCTGGCCCTCCAGGGTGGCGGGCGACGGGGAGTTGTCCGCCGTTACCGGCGGCAGGATGGCGCCCCGGCCCTTGGAATGTTTGGCAATACCGTCGCGCACCTCCCAGGTCAGGTTCAGGCCCCGGCCCTTGTTCTCCAGTCGGTCCACCACCCGCAGGCTCTGCTGGTAATGGTGAAACCCTTCCGGGTGCAGCTCGGCCAGCACCGCCTCGCCGGCATGGCCGAAGGGGGTGTGGCCCAGGTCGTGGCCCAGGGCGATGGCCTCGGTGAGATGGCCATTCAAGCGCAGGGCCACCGAGATGGTGCGGGCGATCTGGGAAACCTCCAGCACGTGGGTTAGCCGGGTGCGGTAATGGTCGCCGGTCGGGGCCAGAAAGACCTGGGTCTTGTGCTTGAGGCGGCGGAAGGCCTTGCAGTGGATGATCCGGTCCCGGTCCCGCTGGAAGGCCACCCGGATGGAACATTCCTCCTCCGGCCGCTCCCGCCCGCGCGACTCGCGGCTGCGAGCGGCGGCGGGAGCAAGGTTGAGGGCCTCGCGCTCCTCTATTTGTTGACGAATCAGGCTCATGGCGGCGGAAGATACTGAGAAAACGGGTTGTGGTCAAGCCGTAAACCGTTTGGGGCTTAAGTGACATGTTCAGGCTTGGCCTTTGGTGATCTCCTCGATTTCGCTGTTGAGTTTTTCCCACTGGTCGTAGAGGCGTTCCAGGCGGTGTTCCAGGTCGGCGTATTCTTTGCTTAGTTCGGCAAATTCTTCCTGGCGGCTGTAGGTTTCCGGGTCGGCCAGCCTTTTTTCCAGTTCTTCCTTGCGCTGCTCCTGTTTCTCCACCTCGTTTTCCGCTTGGACGGCTTTCTTGCGCAGGGGGCCGAGGAGCTGGTTGAGGCGCTGGCGCTCTTGGGCCTGTTGCCGGCGGACTTCCTTGCCCCGGGGGCGGCCCTGGTCGTCGGCGGTGTTGCCGCCATTACCATTGTTTTTGCCGGTTGCCTGGTCGTTGTCGGCGGCATACTTTGGCGGTGTCGCCGCTTGGGCGGGGCCGGAGGTTTTCCCTTTGGCGCCGGTTTTTTTTCCCTTGCTGCCGGCCGGCTGACCGGTGCCGGGGCGGTCTTGGGCCTTGCCACCTGCCGGCGGGGCGCTAAGGGCGGCCTCCTGATCGCGGCGGATCTTATCGAGGTATTCGTCGATGTTGCCTTCGTAAATGGTGCCTCGGCCCTGGCGGATCTCCAGCACCTTGTCGGCAAAGGCGTTGACGAAGTGGCGGTTGTGGGAAACCACGATGATGGCCCCGTCGTAACGGCGCATGGCCTCCTGCAGCACCTCCTGGGAGGTCATGTCCAGGTGGTTGGTGGGCTCGTCGAGGATCAGCAGGTTGGCCGGTACGGCGATCATCTTGGCCAGGGCCAGGCGGCTTTTCTCGCCGCCGGAGAGCACCGAAACCCGCTTGTCGGCGTCTTCCCCCCGGAAGAGAAAGGCCCCCAGCAGGGAGCGGACCTGGGTCACTGTCAGGTTGGGGGTGGCCTGGAAAACGGTGTCGAACACCGTCAGTTCCGGGTCCAGGTCCTGGGCCTGGTGCTGGCCGAAGTAGGAGACCTTGACGTTGTGGCCGAAACGGATCTCACCGCCATCGGCCTTGAGCAAACCGGCCATGGTCTTGACCAGGGTGGACTTGCCGGCCCCGTTGACCCCCACCACCGCCATCTTTTCTCCCCGCTGCAGCAGCAAGTCCAGACCGTTGAAGACCTGCAGTGACCCGTAGCTCTTGGTCAGCCCCCGCACCTCCACGGTCATCCGGCCGGAAGGCGGGGCCGGGGGAAAGCGGAAATCCACCTTGGCCTCGCTTTCCTCCAATTCCAGCTTTTCCATTTTGTCCAACTGCTTGAGCCGGCTCTGCACCTGGCTGGCCTTGGTGGATTTGGCTCGGAAGCGGTCGACAAAGCGCATGGTCTGCTGGATATTGGCCTGCTGGTTTTCCCAGGCGGCCCGTTGGATCTCCAGCCTTTCTTCCTTCTGGCGCAAGTACTGGTCGTAGTTGCCCTTGTAAGCGTTGAGGTTGCCCAGGCTCAACTCCCATATGGAGTTGCAGATGTTGTTTAAAAAGGTCCGGTCATGGGAGATCATCACCAGCCCGCCCTGGTAGCTCTGAAGAAAATCCTCCAGCCAGGTCAGCGACTCCAGGTCCAGGTGGTTGGTGGGTTCGTCCAGCAGCAGCAGGGCGGGGCGGGCCAGCAGCAGCTTGGCCAGTTGCAGCCGCATCTGCCAGCCGCCGGAAAAGGCATGGCAGTCCTTTTCGAACTCATCTTCCTTGAACCCCAGCCCCACCAGGATCTTTTCCACCTGGGAGCGAATGCGAAACACATCCTGGCTTTCCAGGGCGTCCTGCAACTCGCCCTGGCGCTGGAGCAAGGCCTGGCAGTCGGGACCGGCTGCGGTCATGGTGGAGAGCTGCCGGTTAACTTCCTCCAGTTCCTCCTGCAGGGCCAGGGCCTCGGCAAAGGCGCTTTCCGCCTCCTGGTACAGGGTGCGGCCCGGGGCAAATCCATCCAGTTCCTGGGGCAGGTAGCCCACCGTGGCACTTTTGGCCCGGCTCAAGACCTTCTCGTCGACGCTGCGCACGCCGGCCATGATCTTTATCAGGGTGGACTTGCCGGCCCCATTGACCCCCACCAGGCCGATGCGGTCTCGGGGGCTGACCCGGGCCGAGACGTCCTTGAACAGGTGCTTGTCGCCGAACTGAATGGATAGATTCTGGATGGTTAGCATAGGTTCTCAGTTCCGATGAAAAAAGCAACTAATCTAACACATCGACTCGCATATTGCCCAGCAAAATCGGCGAAGGTTTGGTGGTGCGTCAAAGCCCTTGGCCTTGGTTCTGGTCGGGTTACACGGTACTCTGGGGGGCAGGCAAACGTTAAGAATGGACGGAAATCGATGAGGGGCTTTCAGGGGCAAACCGGCGGGGTATTAATGAAAGTGTAAAAATCAGCGGCAGGCATGGGGCGGGCAAAATAAAAACCCTGAAAATTACGGCAATTGTGTTGTCGCAGAAAGGCCAGTTGCTGTTCATTTTCTACCCCTTCGGCCACCACTTCGATTTCCAGTTCGGCGGCCATGGCCAAAATGGCCCGGACAATGGCGGCGTCACTGGGATCGCTGGTGACATTGGCGATGAAGGAGCGGTCGATTTTAAGTTGGTTGACCGGCAGGATTTTCAGGTAAGAGAGGGAGGAATAGCCGGTGCCGAAGTCGTCCAGGGATATGCTGAGCCCCATTGCCACCAGCGTGTTCATTTTGCTCACGGCATCGCGGTGGTTGGTCAGCAGGGCGCTTTCGGTGAGTTCCAGTTTCAGTCCTTGGGGGCGGACACCGCTGGTCGTCAGAGCCTCCCTGACCTGGTCGACAAAGTAGGCCTGGTGAAACTGGTGGGCGCTGATATTGACCGCCATCACCTGATCTGCCAATTCCGGCTGCTGTTGCCATGCTCTGAGCTGTGCGCAGGCCTGTTCCAGGATCATTTGGCCGAGGGGCTGGATCAAGCCGGTTTCTTCGGCCAGGGGGATAAAATCCGCCGGTGAAACCAGGCCCCGGGTGGGATGCTGCCAGCGGATCAGTGCTTCGGCCCCGTAACTCCGGCCGGTGCCGTTGATTTGCGGTTGAAAGTAGAGCAGCAACTGCTTTTCTTTCATAGCCCGCCGCAATTCGGCTTCCTGTTGGGCCCGTTCTTCCAGGGCGCTCTGCATGGCGTCGTCAAAAAAACGGATGGTGTTGGGCCCGCTTTTTTTGGCCTGGTAGGTGGCGACGTTGGCCCGGATCAGCAGTTCGTCGAACAGTTCGTCCCGGCGTCCGAAAATACAAACCCCGATGCAGCAGGTAACGTGGCACTCATGTCCCTTGAGGGAAAAATGTCGGTTAATGGCCCGGCGCAATTTTTTGGCCACTTCTTCGGCCCTGACAGCGGCCTGATTGTAGTCGGGGCCCAGGTGGTCCAGGATGACGGCAAATTCGTCGCTGCCCAGCCGGGCCACGGTATCGGTTTCCCGCACCCCCAAGCCCAGCCGCCGGGCGGTTTCCACCAGCAGCAGGTCTCCGATATCATTGCCTAAAGTGTCGTTGACGGTGCGGAAATTGCCCAGGTCAATCCCCAGCAGGGCGCCGTACTGTTGGGCCCGGGCGTGGACGGCGATATCGCGTGCAAGCTGCTCCAGCAGGTAGCGGCGATTGGGCAGGCCGGTGAGGGTGTCGTAGGTGTTGAGGCTGCGCACCTCATCCAGCAGATTCTCCAGTCGCCGGTTGGACTCAAGCAGGCGGTTTTCCAGGCGGGAACGGGTGACGGCGTAACGGATGGCCCTGCTCAGGGAATGTCTGCCCAGGGTGTTTTTGGTCATATAATCCTGGGCGCCAGCCTCCAGAGCGGCCTGGGCCAGTTCTTCGTCGTCATGGCCGGTTAATACCACGATGGGGGTTTGCGGCGCCTCCCGGCGCACACTCTCCACCGTCTTCAGGCCAGTAGAGTCGGGCAGGGCCAGATCAAGCAGCAGCACGTCGGGGGTGGTATTGATGATGGCCTGGCGGGTTTCCGCCAGGCTGGCGGCGGTCTCCACCGCATAGCGGCCCGGGCCGGCCCCAAGCAGGGTATGCTGGATCAGCAGGGCGTCGCCGAGTTCGTCCTCTACCACCAGAACTTTGATTAATGAGTCGCTATGTGGTTGTTTTTTCTGCGACAAGGTTGCTCCGAAAATTGCCTGCCATTGCCTGGCCTGGCCGTGAGTTATTCTTGAAAAGGCTGCCTGTGTGCGCCGATGGTGGTGGGGCAACAATATAAAACGGGCGGGAAAGATAAACAAGTGTTAATGATGAGGGGGTAGCCCTGTAACCCACTGCCGCGGTAGCAAAATTGTCGGCGTCAAAAAAAAACGCGCCGCCGACTGGGCAGGCTTTGTAACTTCTTGTTTTCGCGTTGCCGACCAACGAGTTTGGCGGTTTTTTGCGAACTTATCAAAGATCATCCCTTAATAACCGCCATGGGGTGCATTTCCACCAGCACCTCCACCAGGTCGAGCTGGTTTTCGATCACCTGGTCGATTTCCTTGTAGGCTCCGGCCGCCTCGTCAAGGTCACCCTTGGAGCGTACGGCGTGGATAATGCCCTGGCGGTCCAGTCGCCTTTTTTCCTCTTCCAGGCTGAGCTGCCGCTGGGCCTGCTTGCGGCCCATTTTGCGGCCGGCGCCGTGGGAGCAGGACCGAAAACTCTCCGGGTTGCCCAGTCCGCGCACCAGGTAGCTGGGCGTGCCCTGGGAACCGGGGATGATCCCGATTTCCCCGGCCAGTGCCCGGGTGGCTCCCTTGCGGTGGACGATTACTTTTTGCCCGTAATGCTCTTCCAGGGCGGCATAATTGTGGGCGATGTTGATCATCGGGGCAAAGGTTACCGGCCCCAGTACCTCTTGCAGGGTTTCCTTGATCCGGGTCAGCATCAGGTCGCGGTTGGCATAGGCGAAATCCACGCAGTACTGCATGGCCAGCAGATAATTCCGGCCGGCCGGGCTGTCGACGGGAAGGTAGGCCAGTTGCCAGTTGGCCGGTACCTTGGATTTTTGTTCACGATTGAGTTGCGCGGCCAGGCGATTGAAATAGTTGGCCACCTTGAAGCCCAGGTTGCGGCTGCCGGAGTGGACCATCAGCCAGATGTGGCCATCGCTGCCCCGCTGGATTTCGATGAAATGGTTGCCGCCGCCCAAGGTGCCAAGCTGGTACAGAGCGTTGCGGAATTCTTCCGAGATTACAGGCAGGTCCGAGACGGGAACCGGACTTTTGGGCATTAACTTTTTATCTTGCGGCTGGCGGTGATGCTTGAAGCCCAGAGGAATTTTTTGCCGGATTAGGGCCAGCGCCTGTTTGAGTTTGTCGCTGCTGATTTCACTGAGCGAAGTTTGCACCGCCCCCATGCCGCAGCCGATATCCACCCCCACGGCGTTGGGAATCACCATCTCGGTGGTGGCGATGACCCCGCCGATGGGCATGCCGTAACCCAGGTGGGTGTCGGGCATCAGGGCTACATGGCGATGAATGAAGGGCAGGTTGGCCAGATTTTTGGCCTGCTCCAGGGCGCCTGCCTCAAGGTTGTCGAGCCAGACTTTGATGGGCTGTTTTTCGCTGGTGATCACCTTTTTGACCGGCATGGCTGGTTGACCTCAGGCGGGGTGCAGGCGGTCGGGCAATCGGGTGAATTCCCGGGCCGGCAGGGGCGGGCTGAAAAGATAGCCCTGGACCTGGTCACAGCCGCGCTGCTGCAGGTAGTTGAGCTGGGAGATTGTTTCCACCCCTTCGGCCACCACGATGATCCCCATTTGGTGGGCCAAACCGATGATGGAGTCGGCGATCATGGCGGCGTCGGAGCGATGTTCAAGATCCCGGATGAACGACTGGTCGATTTTTAAGGCGCCAATGGGGAAACGGTTGAGGTAGGCGAAGCTGGAGTAGCCGGTGCCGAAATCATCAAGAGAGATGCTGACTCCCAGTTCAGTGCATTCGGTCAGCAGCGCTACCGCCTCTTCCGGTTTTTCCATCAGAATGCTTTCGGTCAGTTCCAGTTCCAGCAGGTGAGGGGGGATTTGATGCTTACCCAAGGCCTCGGCGACCACTTCCGCCAGGTTGCCGGCCCGGAACTGGCGGGCGGAGACATTGACCGCCACCGACCGCTCCGGGTGACCCTGGTCGCGCCAGGCCCTTATCTGGCGGCAGGCCTCGTCGATTACCCAACTGCCGATCTGTTCGATCAGTTCACTTTTTTCCGCCAGGGGGATAAAGCTGCCGGGGGGTACCAGTTTTCCTTCACGGTGCCAGCGGATCAGTGCTTCGGCGCCGCTTAACTGATAACTGCCCTGGTTGCCGTGGCCCCCGCCGCTGTCGGCCAGGCCACCGGATGCGTCACCGAGCGATGAAGAGGCAGGAACAATCATAAGCTTGGGCTGAAAGAACAGCTCCAGTTCACGGCGGCCGATGGCCTGCCGTAAGGCGTTTTCCAGGTTCAGGCGCTCCAAAGCGTCGATGTTCATCAGGCCGGTATAGAAATTAAACTGGTTGCGGCCGTTTTCTTTGGCATGATACATGGCCGCTTCGGCATTTTTCAGCAGGTCGGAAACGGTCTGACCGTCGCTGGGGAAAACGCTGATGCCGATACTGGCGCCGATAAAAAAATCGTTTTGATCGGTCAGCCTGAATGGGGCGGCCAGGGCGGTCAGCATTTTTTGGGCTTTGGTGGCCGTCTCCCGGGGGTCGGTCAGGACTTCCTGAAGCAGGATAAACTTATCGCCGCCAAAGCGGGCCAGGGTGTCGTCCTGGCCCATAATGCCGCTTAAACGTTGAGCGGCCATGGCCAGCAACTCATCGCCGGTCTGGTGACCCAGGCTGTCGTTGACCTCCTTGAAGCGGTCCAGGTCAATGAAATGGATGCCCACCAGGGTCTGGTGCCGTTGGGCCCAGTCCAGGGCGTGTTCCAGGTGAAATTGCAACAACTGGCGGTTTGGCAGGCCGGTGAGAGGGTCGTAATAAGTCAGCCGTTCCCGTTGTGACTCCGCTTGTTGAAAAAGCTGCTCAGTAGATTGAAAGCGATATTCGGCTTTTAAAATAAGTAAAAAAATCAGGACGGCGGTGAGCAGGACGTAGAGCCAGCCTTTGTAGGTCTGTAGCAGGGTGAAGACTTCCGGTTCCAGGGCCATGGTCACCAGCAGCCGGTCGCTGAAAAATATCCACAAGGCGCCTAATATGGCGTAAATAACAGCCAGGCGCAGGGCGTATCTGGTTTGCGGTGTCATGTTGATGGCGGCTGTCCTTTGGTCTTTTTTCTGCAATCCGGATCGGGGTCATTAAGTGTGTTTGAAGCATACCTTATGGATGGCCAACTTGACAACCGCGGCCCGCCATAAACCTTGACTAAGGTTCTGGGGCGGGGGAGTGTGATTTCGGCGTGATCCCGCGCTTGGTCACCGAACTTTTGCCAAGCAGCCCGGCTCGTGCTACCCTATACGGTTGAAAAATTATTTGGAATAAGGAGTGGGCATGCAGCAGGATGGCAAAAAAGATGGCCAAAGTAAAATTTATGTCTGTCGGCATGGAGCAGATTGGCATTCAGAAGTAGAAAATTTGCTAACGCGAGCCGGACTGGCGTCGGTGGCCGGCCGCCACAAGCGGATCGTGCTTAAGCCTAATCTGGTGGAGGCGGCGTTGCCGCCGATCACCACCCCGGTGGAACTGACGGCGGCGGTGGTGGATTTTTTGCGATCTGCGGTGC
This sequence comes from Desulfurivibrio dismutans, assembly GCF_029210385.1. GTDB lineage: Bacteria > Desulfobacterota > Desulfobulbia > Desulfobulbales > Desulfurivibrionaceae > Desulfurivibrio > Desulfurivibrio dismutans. Next base: position 172,300 of record NZ_JARGDQ010000005.1, read on the forward strand.
CCCAGGCCGAAATCATCATCGCCGAAGGCTGCGGTTCCAAAACCTATGACACCGATCACTGTTTTGCCCGGCTGGGGTACCATGAACTGGCGGCGGCCAAAGGGGTGGAGCTGGTCGACCTTAACCGGCAGCCCACCATTCGTCTGACCCTTCCCGACTGTCGACGCTGGCCGGAAATGCATCTGCCCGCCCTGTTGTTCGAGTCCTTTCTGGTGTCGCTGCCGGTGCTCAAGGTGCACACCCTGGCCAAGGTTACCCTGACCTTAAAAAATATGATGGGGGCGGCGCCGCCTTGTCATTATCAGCAGGGGGGTCATTGGAAAAAAGCGGCTTTTCACCATGATATACAGGCAGCGGTGGCCGATCTCAACCGCTATCGCAGCCCGGATTTTACCCTGCTGGATGCCACCGTCGGCCTGGCCCAGTCGCACTTGGGCGGGCCGCCCTGTAAGCCGCCCCCGGGGTTGCTGGCCGCCTCGTTTGATCCGGTGGCCCTGGATGCCTACGGAGCCGATCTGCTGAACCTGGACTGGCGGGAAATCGACCATATCCGCGAGCTCCACGGTGAACTGGGTTTTGCCGAGCCGCTGACGGTGGTTGCGGTTTAGTTTAACCTTTGCTTAAAGCAATCCGCACTTCCGGTGAGATCGAGGATCTTGGGGATAGTGATAGTCGTGATAAAGCCAAAACGCTGGTGAAGTTAGTCGGGATTGCGCTGGGGGAGGCGGTCGACAAGCATTTTCCATGCTTTTGGTCTGGCCGTAAGCAATTGCGCGGCTAAAGTCCGGGCCTGTTCCCGGTGGCCGATTCGTACGGCCTCATTGAGGTCCAGAGAGAGGCGGTAGACCAGCGGGAGACAAGGAGTGCCGGCGGAGCCGGCGATTTTGTGGGCGGCGTGGCCCAGGGCCGGCAAGTCGTCGTCGGCCAGGGCCTGGCGAATACGTTCTTCTTCCTGTTGCATCATCTCGTGATGATGCCGGAAAAATTCCTCCAGCTCAGAGGCGGACAGGCACTTTTTGAAGGTCTGCAGCAGATCTTCATTGAGCATCGGTACTTTTTTCCAGCCGGTAGCCGGCGCCGGTTATCGTGAGGATGATCTCCGGCTGCCGGGGATTGTCTTCGATCTTTTTGCGCAGGCGAGAGACCAGCACATCCACCGTGCGAAAATGGCCGCCGCCTTCCTCCCGGGCCACCACCGTACTCAACCGGTCGCGGCTGATCACCCGGCCATCGGCGGTGATCAGGGCGGCCAGCAGTTTGAACTCGCCGCCGGTCAACCTGGTCATTTGACCATCTTCGGCCACCAGCGCCTGCCGCTTGAGATCAAATTGCCAGCGCCCCAGCGGTACGCGTGAATTGTTTTGTTGCCGCGCCTGCTCCTCCCAGCTTGGCAGGATGCGTCTAACCCGGTGGGTAAGCTCGTGGGGCAGAAAGGGTTTGATCAGGTAGTCGGCGGCCCCGGACTCAAAGCCGAGGAGCCGTTCCGCCGGCTGGCTGCGGACGGTCATCACCAGGAAGGGGGTTTGTCGCTGTTGCAGGCGGCGGCCGATTTCCAAGCCGTCGCCGTCGGGCAGGTTGAGATCCAGTACCACCAGGGAGTATTCGTTCTGCTCCAGGGCCGGCAGGGCTTCGGCCTGGTTGGCAGCGTAGTCCACCTGGTAGCCCTCCTTGAGGAGCACCGTGGCGCACAGATAGAGCAGAGAAGGGTCGTCGTCGATGACCAGGATGCGATGGCTGTAGGTACCGCTGCTCACAGAGTGTTGTCCCGCCCTATTTTTTTGGCCTTGCGACCGTCTGAGATCATCACCGTCGTATGCTACTCAATAGGATAACTGCGCTAAGAGTAACCAATGCATTGGCTGGCGGCAAGGGGAAAAAAACGTATACTCGTTTAGATGTAAGAACGGTTCGGTTGCGCTTGCTGTTTACAGATTGTTTACGATTCGGTGGCCGACAGTTGTTTTTGAAGCGACCTGAGGGGGTTACCCGGTTTTAACCGGATAAGCTGAGGGGGTGGTTTGTTAACGCCATGTTAACACCCTGCTTTTACAAAGTTTTCGGTGGCACGCGCTTGCCACTCAGGATCTTTTCGGGTAAGTTTCTTCGGCCTTGAGCAGTGGGTCAATTTTTGTTGCCAAGCAGTGTACAGTAACAAGGAGGATAATGATGACAGCGCCGGACAGCACATTTTCGGGCCTGGATGACCGCCTCTTTCTTTCCGCCCAGCGGGAGAGCGAAGCGCTGAAGGAGCGGCTGCTGGAGCTGTATCTGCTTTATACCACCAGCCGTACATGCAGTATGGCCATGCAGACCAGCACCCTGTTTATCAAGATCGTCGATCTGCTGAAAAACGCTCTTGGAGTGGAGGAGTTTTGCCTGTTCCTGAAGGATCCGGCAAGCGGTCTGTTTGAAGTGTGGAGTGCCGATGAGCGGGTGATGGCCGCGGCCGGTGACGTCAGTTTTTGCAGCGGTGAGGGGATTTCCGGGCTGGTGGCGGCCGATGGTAAGCCGATTCTGGTGCAGGACGTCAGCCAGGACAAGCGTTTTCTCCATTACAAGGGGATGCTCCAGGGAATCGGTTCTTTTCTTTCGGTGCCGCTGCTGGGCAATGATAACCAGGTTTTCGGGGTGCTCAATATTCACAAGGCCAAGCCCCAGGCCTTCCGGGAAAAGGACAAGGAGTTTTTTTGTGCCGTCGCCCACAACCTGGCGGTGGCTATGGAGCGTGCTCGCTTGTTTGAAAACGCCCGTCAGGAGGCGATGCATGACCAGTTGACCGGCATCTACAACCGCCGTTTTTTTCTTGAATGCGCCGAGCGTGAGTTGAGCAAGAGCCGACGGGATAACCACAGCGTTTCTTTACTGTTCCTGGATATTGATCATTTTAAGGACGTTAACGATAATTTTGGCCATGTCTTCGGTGACCAGGTGTTGCGGCAGGTGGCTGCCATCCTGCAGAACGATATTCGGCAAAGTGACATCCCGGCCCGTTACGGTGGGGAGGAATTTGTGATTATACTGCCGGCCACCAGCGGGCAGGATGCATGTTGCCTGGCGGAAAAGTTGCGCCGGAAGGTGGCGTCGGAACTGGTGGCGTCTCCCCGGCATGAAGCGCGGAGGACTCTGACCATGACTGTTGGGGTGGCATCCTTCCCCGAGGACGGAGCTAGCATCACTGAGTTGCTGGTGGTGGCCGACCGGCGGCTTTATAAGGGTAAAGGGGAAGGGCGTAACCGGGTGGTTGGACCCGCAGCACCGACCCCGGGTACGGCGCCGGCTGACAATCGCCGGCGTAACCCGCGGCAACGGGCGGCGTTGCGGGTTATGCCGGCTCATGTTGGGGCGGATCGGATGGTGCATTCCATCGATATTATGCATGACCAGCAGTGGGAGTTCTGTGCCCTGATAGATGTGAGCCGGGAAGGGTTCAACAGCCTGGTGTCGTTCGAGCCTCGGCTGGGCGCCGATTATCTCTGCCGGGCTGTTGCCGACCCCCGCAACGGCGGCACTCTGCAGCAATTTGCCGTCCAGGTGCGGCATGTGGAAGAGCTGGGTAACAGTCGTTACCTGATGGGGGTGGAGGTGGGCAGCCATGACGTGTCGTCCTGGCGTTGCCTCTGTTCTTCTTTGGGATAGTTAACCGGCGATGGACGGTTAACTATCCGTGGGTTTGCGGCTGATTCCCAATTCCTGGGTAACCTGAGTGGCGATTTCTTCGATGGAGCGGCCGGCGGTGGAGATGACGGGGATATTGTAGGTCCGGAAAATCTCCTCCGCCTGCTTGATTTCTTTGCGGCAGGTGGTCAATTTGGCATAAGAGCTGTTGGGGTAGCGCTTTTCTCGCACGTTGTGCAGCAGTTCCGGGGTGGTGGTCAGCCCCACGGCCCGGCGGGCGTTGCGGCGCAGGGGTTCCGGCAGCTTGTACTCCCGCAGATATTCGGTGGTTAAAGGGAAATTGGCGGCCTTCAGGCCCGTCTGGGTGGCCAGATAAACACAGACCGGGGTTTTGCCGGTGCGGGAGACCCCCAGCAGGATAGCCTCCGCTTCGTCGACCTCGTTGGAGCGAATTCCATCGTCGTGCTCCAGGCTGAAATGAATGGCCTCCACCCGCTTGGCCATGGTGATGTTGTCAATCTGCCGGGAAAAGCCCGGCACCCTTAAAGCCTTGGTCTCCAGCGAACCCTCCAGCCGTTCAAGAAAAGCCTCAAAGACGTCAAACAACTCCACCTCGGGATGATCAAAAACCAGGCGGATTTCCCGGTCCATGATGGTGCTGAAGATAAGGGGTCGGCGACCGCCCGAGTGTTGCAGGATGTAGGCCAGGGTCTTTTCCGCTTCCTCCCGGCTGAGGATAAACGGGAAACGCTCCTCGTGAAAGCTCACCTCGGGAAACTGGCGGATCATGGCATGTCCGAGGTTGGTGGCTAAAATCCCGGTGCTGTCGGAAACGAAGTAGATGTCTTTGGAGTTCCACATGGCAAAAATACTATCCGGTTGGAATTTGCTCGATCAGGCGGCGGCCAACAGCCAGGCGGGCCTTGAGCAGGGAAGGTTTGGCCGGTTTGGCCAGGTAGTCGTCGGCGCCGTGTTCCAGGGCTGCCACCTGCTCTTCGGTGGAGGTGCGGGCGCTGAAAATAATTATGTAAACGTAAGGCTGCAGCCTTTTTTTGCGGAGTTGATGGCAGACCTGTATGCCGGTTAAATCAGGCAGGTTCCAGTCAAGGATGGCCAGCCGGATGGCAGGGTCGGCCATCAGGGTTTGCCAGGCCTCCTTGCCGTTGGTGGTCTCCACCGGTTCATATCCCCACTTTTTCATAAAATTTTGCAGGCCGCGGCGAACCACGGGGCTGTCTTCAGCGATCAGGACTTTCATGGGGTGTCGGTTTCGGGATGGTTAACGGTAGATGAATAGTTGTTCGGTTGACTGCCGGAGTGCGAAAGATAATCAATAAGGTGCCCGTCGGCAAGGATAAAAGACAGGATAAAAAAACGCATAGTCGTTATGTTGTAGAACATCTTAAGGACTCGGCCGGATGTTTGCCGGCTTCGGAGCTGTCCGCTTGTTGCAGATCGGTACCGCCCGTGGGGGCGATGTCAGAGGGCTGGCTAAAGAAATCGAAAACAGGAAAGATGAACGATGGATGAAGACAGCTATGACAGTGGCGAGAACGGCCACCGCGCACGTGACCGGGACCTTCTCCCGTCGGAGATGACCGCCAGAATAATCCGGGCCAAGCTGGATCTGGAAAGCATTGTCGACTGTGTGGGCGATCTCATTGTCCTGGTGGATAACTCCGGCCGTATCCGCCGCTGCAACCGGGCCTTTGCCGGCTACGTCGGGCTGACCTACCAGGAAATTATCGGCCGCGATTGGGAGCAGCTGCTGGTGGTCGGCGGGCTGGAGCGTGGAGCGGCCGGCTCTTGTGAGCATGGCTGCCGGGAGTATCACCATCCGGCCAGTGGACGGATTTTCTGCTGTCGGCACTACCCTTTGTTCGGTGGCAGCCGGGAGCGGGGGCCGGTGTCGGCCGCTACTCCGGCCGATTTCGCTCATCCGGGTGATGGGGGGCGGCTCTCTTCCGGCGGATCCGGGGCGGTCGGTAAGGTACCGCCGGTCGGTGAGGTGATCACCCTCCAGGATGTAACCGCCCAGACCAGGCTGGCGGAAAAATTTAAGGCCAATAACCGGGAGCTGGCCGCGGCCTACGACGAACTGAAAGCCTCCCAGGCCAAGCTGCTGCAGCAGGAAAAGCTGGCTTCCATCGGTCAACTGGCCGCCGGTGTTGCCCACGAGATCAACAACCCGGTGGGTTTCGTCACCAGCAATCTCGGCACTTTAGGCAAATACGTCGGCCGTTTGCGGGAGTTCGCCGCCATGCTCGAAAAGTTGATCGGCCGGGGCGGCGGGCCCAAACTGCAGGCGGCGGCGGCGAAAGTGCGGCGGGGCCTCAAAATCGACAGCGTTGAGGAGGATGTCCCCGAACTGCTCAAGGAGTCCCTGGACGGGGTGGAGAGGGTCAAGGTCATCGTCCAGAATCTGAAAAATTTCGCCCGTCTGGACCAGGCCAAGTTCGGCTGGGCCGACATCAACCAGTGTCTGGAAGAAACCCTCAATATCATCTGGAACGAGTTAAAGTACAAGGCCGAGGTCCGCAAGAATTACGGCGAACTACCGCCGGTGTGGTGTCATCCCCAGCAGTTGAACCAGGTATTCATGAATCTGCTGATGAACGCCGCCCAGGCCATTGCCACCAGGGGGATTATCACCATCAAGACCCGGGCGGCCGGCGACCGGGTCCGGATCCTGATCAGCGATACCGGCAGCGGCATTGCCCCCGAACACCTCTCCCGCCTCTTCGAACCTTTTTTCACCACCAAGGAGGTGGGCAAAGGCACCGGCCTGGGGCTGAGCATCGTCTACGACATCGTGGTCAAGCAGCACGGCGGCGAGATCATGGCCGCCAGTGCTCCGGGTGCGGGTACCACCTTCCGGGTGCTGCTGCCGGTGGGCAAGGAGAAACAAGATGAGTGATTGGCCGGTAAACGTTTGCGGTTAGTAACCATCCAGCTCATGCTGGACAGTTACCGCGATTATTCTATATCGCTGCGGTAAAGTGCCCGGAATTTTGCCATTTGCTCTTCGGTGTCTTTCGGCAGGTCGAGCTGGTAGCGTTCTACGTACTCCGCTGCCATGCGGTGAGTGTTGAAGATCGGACAGTTTAAGGCCAGGTTCATCAGGCCGCGGTCCAGGAACTCTTTCGGTTCCGGTTCCTGGTAGAAGGTGGTCAGGATGTCCGGCAGGGTCTCGTAAAAGGAGGTGGCATCTTCACGGTAGAGCATTTCCGCCCGCTGCTCGCTGAGCAGATCCGGGTTGACCGGCCCTTCAAAGCCGAACTTCCAGCCGGTCTGACCTTCGTGGTAACCCTCCACCCACCAGCCGTCCATGATGCTGACGTTGGGCACCCCGTTCATGGCTGCCTTCATGCCGCTGGTGCCGCTGGCCTCCAGCGGGCGTTTGGGGCTGTTGAGCCAGGCATGGCAGCCGGCTACCATCATTTTGGCCACCGCCATGTCGTAGTCGGGGATGAACACCAGTCGGGCCAGGCCGTCGGTGCGCTGGTACAATTCTTCCTGGATGTCGATGATGGCTTTGATCAGTCCCTGCCCCGGCTTGTCGGCGGGATGGGCCTTGCCGGCATAGATGAAGTTGATGGGCCACTGCTGGTCCACCAGGATGCGGGCCAGGTGGTCAAGATCCTCAAAAACCAGGTCGGCCCGCTTGTAGGTGGAGAAGCGGCGGGCAAAGCCGAAGGTGAAGGTGCGGTGGTCCAGCCGGCTCTCTTTTTCGTCCAGGTAAGAAAGGTAGTTGGGGGGGTCGATCCAGGTGGAGATGCGCTGATGGCGATGTTCGGCCAGCATGGCGTTGACATGATCGATAAGATATTTGCTGTCCGCCCGCCAGGCGTCGGCGAAGGCGTGGCGGAATTTTTTGTTGTGCAGCAGCTGGATGGCCTGACGGAAGACGCTGGGGTCCTGGCGCCAGCCGGTCAGTTCCGGGGCCGAGTCGTAAGCTTCGGCCTTGTTTTCACTGATCCAGGTAAGGTGGTGAACACCGTTGGTGATGGCGCTGATGCGTTCCTTAAACTGGGGGAACTGGGCGCGGGTGACCTCGCGGTGCAGTCGGCTGACACTGTTGGTGGTCCGGTTGACCCGCATGGCCAGAGCGGTAAAGTTATAGACTTCGGGGGTTTGTTCATCCACCGCCAGCAGTTGCAGGATCCGGCGGAAAAATGAGTGTTCCAGTCCGTGGTACAAAGCGCGGGGAAAACGGTCATGGCCGGCCTTGACCGGGGTGTGAATGGTGTATACGACATGCCTGCCCGCTTCCTCGGCGGCGGCCAGGATGTCCCGGTCGGTGGCCCGCTGGCGGAAATCATCCCCCAGCTGACGATGGAGAATTTCGCTGATCAGCCCCAGTACCAGTACCACTCCGTGCTGCTCATTGAGGTGAATGGTGTTGGCGGTCAGGCCCAGGGTGCGCATCACCGGCAGCACGCCGGCGCCCAGTAGACGGCGCTGGATAGCCTTGGATGCCTCCGAACTGCTGTCGTATAGCCGGTGGGATGACTTTCTGATCCATTCCGGCGAGGCGGGAATGTCGTAATCAAGCAGGATCTCGGGCACGAAAAAATCCAGGCCGCTGCCGATCTCCATTTTCAGCCACACCTGAGCCACGGCCTGGATTGGCTGATCGTGCTGATCATAAAAATCAACGGTGACGGTGAGAGGCTGGTCCGGGTTGCCGGGCTGATGCAGTGGATAAAGCCCCGGTACTTCCTCTGGTTCCCATCCCCGGGACCAGACCACCTGGCCGAGATTCATGTCCACCATTTGGGAAAAATAGCCGTGGCGGTAAAGCAGGGAAACGGCCGCCACCGGAAGCCGGCAGTCGGCAAAACTCTTCAGGGTGTCACCGGCTAAAATCCCCAGGCCACCGCTGTAAGTGGGGATTTTTTCCGGACCGTGGAGAAATTTGTCGGCTAAAGGGGGCAGGTCCGGGGGGATCTCATCCCCTTTTGTCATCGCCTGCAGGAGATTCTTGATCGGGTGGTAGACGTCCCGGTCGGCACCGATTTCCATGGATACATAGGTGACGGATTGTCCTTGCGGGGCGGTCAGGGTCTGCCAGACCCGGTCAAAGCAGGTTTGGGAAATGCCCAAAAAAGTGCCGTACGGACTGATGGCCGTTACACTGTTGAGTGGTTTTTGCTCTGTTTTCATTGCTTCTCTGCCTTGACGGATGATTGGCTGTCATCTCCGTGATTGAGTTTGCCTTGCGCGTATAATCGTGTTCTGGAGTCGAAGCCGTCGGATAGGCAACTTCAACATGGCCTTTGCGACCAGTCGTCACCGTTGCTGTGTCGCCGGCTGGGCTCACACTGTAAGTCATTGCTTTTGCGTTGCCGGCCAACATTTTTGGCGGTTTTTTGCAAGGCCAACAAACTTACCGGTTTTGGTCGCTTTTGTAAAAGGGAAAAGTGTGCGTCGGCAAGGAACTACAAGACCCCGGCAGAAGGAAAAAGCGCTTGAAATTTCAGACTCTTTTCTATACATTGCTTCGCTGCTACCCATTTGGTGGCGCTAGCCGTTAGTGTGTAAAGAATTGTTGAATAAATTGTAGCTTGCTCAAATGTGACTGCTTCGCAGAGGGCGAATGGTCCGGCCGCCGACGGGCAAAGGCCAGTGCGCCGAGGTGTTCGGGTGACGGTTTTTTGCGGAGTCGACAACTTACCACTTTTAGAGGAGATGGCCCGATGAAGAAGGAAATGAAACGGATTTTCACTGCGGTGGCAATTGTTTGTGCGGTTTTCCTGTTTGCTGTCGGTTGCGGTAAGCGGGTGGCGGTGGATCCGGGTGATGAGCAGCCGGCGGTTGAGCCGACGGTGACGGAAACCGAGCCGGCCCACACCCCGTGGGAACCTGCCCGCACCTGGCCCGGTGAAGCTGAGGACGAGTCACTGGATGACACCGCCGGGGCCGATCTGGCCATTAAGGAAGGGCGGACCTCGGCCCCGCTGCTGCCGGTCTACTATGATTTTGACCGTTCCAGTATCCGTGCCGACCAGGAAGAGCGGATGGTTCACAACGGCGAATATATGCTTGACAACCCCCGGGTGCGGGTGCGCATTGAAGGCAACACCGACGAACGCGGCACTCGTGAGTACAACATGGCCTTGGGTGAACGGCGGGCGATGAGTACCAAAAAGTATCTGATTGACCTGGGGGTTGCCGCTGAGCGCCTTGAAACCCTCAGCTACGGCGAGGAAAAGCCGATCAGTTTCGGTCGGGACGAGCTTTCCTGGTCGCTTAATCGTCGATCTGACTTTGTCATCATCCAATAACTGCCGTAATGGTTGCCGGTTGTTACCAGATTGGCGACTGGGATGCTGTGATCGGCAGTGCTGAAGATGAAAAAACCGGGACGGGTTGACTCGTCCCGGTTTTTTTTACCGCACGGCAAGTTAACCAGAAATGACTGTAACCAGAAAAAGGAGTTAAAAATCATGAAAAACAGGTTTGCCGCATCGTTGCTGGCCGTTTTTTTGTTGCTGGCGTTTTGGGCCGTGCCTGCCGCGGCGGCGGAAGGGCGGATCGCTACCATGAGTGTCCAGAAAGTGTTGGATAATTCTGCAGTCGCCGGTGAGGCCCGCAGGAAGATTGAGGCCGAATTTGAAAAACACCGGACTTCTCTGCAGCGGGAGCAACGTGAGCTGGAGGAGTTGCACCAGGAAATTGAACAGAAAAGCGCGGTCTGGAGTGAGCAGGTGCGCACCCAGAAGGAACGCGAATTGCAGCGTCGCTACCGGGAGTTTGAAGCCCGCAACGAGGATGCCCAGCTTGCCGTCCAGGAACTGGAACAGGAGTTGATGGAACCGGTGCTGGGGGCCTTAAATGAGATTATCGATGAAGTTGGCCGGGAAAATGGTTACGACCTGATATTGGAATACACCATGAAGGGCCTGCGCACCCGTACCGGTTTGCTGTATGCCACTGATTCTCTGGATATCAGTATTAAGGTGCAGGAAAAACTTGATGCCCGGCTGGGTGATGAGTAAATAAGTTGTAACTGTCCAGCAGCACCCCCGTATTGCGGCGATCAGGTCGGCTTGAGTACCTGATGTGCGCTATGCCGACTCGGCTTACCGCAACTTGGGGCACGTCTGTTCAGTTACGTGCCCCGAATGAGCTGGATAGTTACAATAAGTTAAGCTTAAGGTGATCCGGCAACCGTTCTGTGGCTAATTATCAAGGGGCAATTCCCCGCATAACGGTAGCGGTTGCTAATTCTCGAGGACGGCGGCGCTGATGGCCGCCGCGTCGATCCTGGCCAGTTGCCAGAGCTGCGGCTGGCTGCCATGCTCCAGGAAGCGATCCGGCAGACCCAGGGTTTTTACCCGCACCTGGGCCAGGCCGCGGCGCTGGAGCAGTTCCATGACCGCCGAGCCAAACCCGCCGGCCCGGACGTTGTCTTCCACCGTTACTACCCGGCCGGTTTTGCCGGCCCACTCGCTGATCAACTCCCCGTCCAGCGGTTTGACGAAACGAGGGTTGATCACCGCCGCCGAGATTCCAGTCTTGGCCAATTCGGCCGCCGCTTCCATGGCCGGCGCCACCCGGTTGCCCACCGGCAGCAGCAGTACATCTGATCCTTCCCGCAGTAGTTCCCCTTTGCCGAAAGGGATTTTTTGCAGTTCCTGGTCCAGGGGCAGCCCTAGTCCTGCCCCCCGCGGATAGCGGATGGCCACCGGTTCCGGGCATTGCAGGGCGGTGAACAGCATATGGCGCAGTTCATTTTCATCCTTGGGGGCCAACATCACCAGGTTGGGGATGATGCGCAAAAAGGAGAGGTCGAAGACCCCGTGGTGGGTGGGGCCGTCATCGCCCACCACGCCGCCCCGGTCGATGGCGAAAATCACCGGCAGTTCCGGCAGGCAGATGTCGTGGATCACCTGGTCAAAGGCCCGCTGCAAAAAGGTGGAGTAAACCGCCACCACCGGCCGCAGTCCTTCGCTGGCCAGGCCGGCGGCAAAGGTAGCGGCGTGCTGTTCGGCAATGCCCACATCAAAAAAACGGTCGGGGAACTCGGCGGCAAAGCGGCTTAACCCGGTGCCCGACGGCATGGCGGCGGTGATGGCGCAGATTCTGGGGTCTTGCGTTGCCAGCTCCACCAGTGTATCGCCGAAAATCTTGGTATAGCTGGGCGGCCCCGCAGTGGCGGCCAGTTTGCCGGTGGCTACCTCGAAGGGACCGACGCCGTGGAAGTCGCCGGGGCGTTCTTCGGCCGGGGTATACCCCTTGCCCTTGGTGGTGATTACATGGATCAGCACCGGGCCCTGGCTGAAATCTCTTACGTTGCGGAAGGTTTCCAGCAGGGACTCCAGGTGGTGGCCGGGAATGGGGCCGATGTATTCAAACTTCAGGGCCTCAAAGAGCATGCCGGGGGTAAAAAAGCCTTTCAGACTTTCTTCGCTGCGTTTCAGCAGGTGCAGCACATTCTCCCCCATCTGAAAATTTTTCAGCAGGTGTTCCAGCTCCTTTTTGATCCGTACCATGGTGCGGCCGGTGAGCTTACGACTCAAAAAACTTGACAAGGCGCCGACATTGGGCGAGATAGACATCTCGTTGTCGTTTAAAACGACAATCAGGTTTTTTCCCAGGTGGCCGGCCTGGTTCAGTCCTTCGAAGGCCAGGCCACCGGTCATGGAGCCGTCGCCGATCACCGCGATGGTCTTGTTGTTTTCCCCCTTCAGTTCAGTGCCCACCGCCATGCCCAAAGCGGCGGAGATGGAGGTACTGCTGTGGCCGGTGTCGAAATGGTCGTATTCGCTCTCCTCCCGCTTGGGGAAACCGCTGATTCCCCCTAATTGGCGCAGAGTGCCGAAGCGCTCTTGGCGGCCGGTGATCAGCTTGTGGGTGTAACACTGGTGCCCCACATCCCAGATGATCTTGTCGCTGGGGGTGTTGAAGACGTAATGCAGGGCCAGGGTAAGTTCCACCACCCCCAGGCAGGGGGCCAGGTGCCCACCGGTGTGGGCCACGGTGTTGATGATGGTGTCCCGCAGTTCGGCGGCCAGGGCCGGCAGTTGTTCGCTTTTCAGGCGGCGCAGGTCGTGGGGTGATTCGATGGCCGGTAACAGACAACCGTCGGCCGGCTTATGATCGTTTTGGTCGTTCATGATAACCTGTTGGTGCTTGGTTAATTTTTGCGGGCGGATATGTAACGGGCCAGCTCCCGTAAGGGGTCGGCATGTCCATCGAAAGTGGCCAGCGCGGCAATGGCGCCGGCCACCGCCTCGTCGGCTTTGCGCCTGGTTGCTTCCAGGCCCAGCAGGGCCGGATAAGTGGCCTTGCCCCGGGCGGCATCACTGCCGGCGGCCTTGCCCAAAGTAGCGGTGTCACCGGTAACGTTAAGCAGATCGTCGACGATCTGGAAGGCCAGCCCGATTTGTTCGCCGTAGGTGGTCAGGGCTTCGTACTGCCGGCGGTTGGCGCCGCCGCCGATGGCGCCGCTTTGTACGGCGGCGGTGATCAGGGCGCCGGTCTTGCACCGATGAATCCGTTGCAGTTGGGCCAGGTCGACCTGGGGTTGCCCCTCGGCCTCGATATCCAGTACCTGGCCACCCACCATGCCTCCCGGGCCGACAGCTTTAGCGATATTGCCGAGCAGTTGCAATTGCTCCTCGGCGCTGATCCTGCCCCGGTCCAATGGCCGGGCCAGCAGTTCAAAGGCAAAGCTGAGCAGGCTATCCCCGGCCAGGATCGCGGCTGCTTCGCCGAATTTTTTATGACAGGTGGGCATCCCCCGGCGCAGATCGTCATCGTCCATGGCCGGCAGATCGTCGTGGATCAGAGAGTAGGTGTGGATGCACTCTAAAGCGGTGGCCACCGGCAGCAGCGGTTTGGAATCCGCCGGCAGAGCCTCGGCGGCCGCCAGGCAAAGAATCGGCCGGATGCGTTTGCCCCCGGCCAGCAGGCTGTAGCGCATGGCCTCAACATGACCGGCCAGTGCCCCGGTTGTTGGGGGTAGAAGCCGGTCCAGGGTCTGCTCTACTTCCTGGCGCCGCTGGTTGAGATATTGTTTGATGTCCATGGGGTGAAATGGTTGCCCGGTTTCAATTGATTGCTAACTAATGGTTGCTAACGAAAATATCATCCGCAGTGGGAGCCTGGTCAGGTTTGGTCGTCTTCGCTGAAGGGTTCGGCGATCACCTCGCCGTTTTTTTGCAGCAGGATTTCCACTTTTTTTTCCGCTTCATCCAAGGTGTTACGGCAAAAGGCAGCCAGTCGGATGCCCTCGTCGAACCTTTTCAATGACTGCTCCAGGCTCAACTCGCCTTCCTCCAGTTCCCTGGTAATCTTTTCCAGTCTGGCCATGGCGTCTTCGAAGTTCTGTTTGGCCATTGTTGTGTCTCCTTGGGTTAACCATGTACGTCCAGCAGCACCGCCGAAAATGGCGATTGGCCCGGCATGCTTACAGGGGGGTGCGCGGTGAGCGGAACGGCGATGCGTGCTTCAGCACCGGAGCCACTCCAATCTTGGCAAGATTGTGGTGTGCCGTCACTGTTTTCCAACATACAATGAAGCACCGTCGAGGGGCAATCTCTTTCCAAAAAAACCGGCCTGTGGTAGGTTATCGGTGATGAGAAGTGACAGGGTGGCTGAGCATATCGAAGGTTTTCTGCGGTGGCTCCAGGTGGAAAAGGGGTATTCCCCCCACACGGTCAGCAGCTACCGTCGGGACCTCCATGAATTTGCGTCGCTTGATCGGGGTTTTGGCCCGGTGGAAAGCATTGCCCAACTTGATGTCCAGCGGGTCCGGGCCTTCGTCTACAGCCTGCATGGCCGTAACCGCAGTTCTTCGGTGGCCCGTAAGCTTTCCTCCCTGCGCAGTTTTTTTCGCTATTTGCAGAAAAACGGGGTAATTGCCGGTGACCCTGCGGCCGCAGTGGCCGCCCCCAAGGCGGAAGGTTACCTGCCCACGGTTTTGAGCGTGGATGAGGTTTTTTCCCTGCTGGAAATGCCGGGCCTGGCCGACACCTACGCCGCCCGGGACCGTGCCATGCTGGAGTTGCTTTACTCTACCGGGATGCGGGTGGCGGAACTGGCCGCCCTGAACCTGGAGCAGGTGGACCTGGTTGAAGGTATGGTCCGGGTACGGGGCAAGGGCAACAAGGAACGCCTGGTGCCCATGGGTACTCCCGCCTGCGAGGCGGTGAAGGCATATCTGCCCCAGCGGGAAGTGCTGCTGCGGGCCGGCAACCGGGAAACACCGGACTCCGTTGAGGCGGGCGGCGGCAAAAATGGCAGGCGCGGTGGGGCCGTCAACAATGAAGAGCGCGCGCAACCGCTGCTGGTCAACGCCCGAGGCGGGCGGCTGACCACCCGCAGCATTGAGCGGCAGGTGAAAATGTACGCCGAGCGGGCCGGTATTGCCGCCCGGGTCAGCCCCCATGCCCTACGCCACTCTTTTGCCACCCATCTGCTGGAGATGGGGGCGGATCTGCGCACCGTGCAGGAACTGCTGGGCCATGCCAGCCTGTCCACCACCCAGAGATACACCCATCTCAACCTGGATCATCTCACGGCGGTTTATGACCAGGCCCACCCGCGGGCACGGGGTTGAGATCTAGCACCAGCCGTTAAAACAGCAGATTATTGGCCGTGGTGAACGGTTGCAGGATAAATTTTTAAGGAGTAAAAAGTCATGAAAGTACGTTCTACCACCGTGGTGGCGGTCAGGCACCGGGATATGGTGGCCATGGCCGGGGATGGCCAGGTCACCATGGGCAACGTGGTGGTCAAGCACCAGGCTCGCAAGATTCGTCGCCTCTACCATGGCCGGGTGATCACCGGTTTTGCCGGGGCCACCGCCGACGCCTTCACCCTGTTCGACAAGCTGGAGCTGCAACTTGAAAAATACAGCGGCAACCTGCTGCGGGCGGCGGTGGA
Organism: Desulfurivibrio dismutans; assembly: GCF_029210385.1. GTDB lineage: Bacteria > Desulfobacterota > Desulfobulbia > Desulfobulbales > Desulfurivibrionaceae > Desulfurivibrio > Desulfurivibrio dismutans. Next base: position 187,810 of record NZ_JARGDQ010000005.1, read on the forward strand.
ACTGGCCAAGGAATGGCGTACCGATCGCATGTTGCGTCGCCTGGAAGCCATGATGGTGGCGGTGGATGCTGAACGTTCCCTGTTACTCTCCGGCAACGGTGATGTGATCGAGCCCGATGACGGAATCCTGGCCATCGGCTCCGGCGGGCCCTACGCCCACGCCGCCGCCAAGGCCCTGGTAGCCCACAGCGGGCTGGATGCCCCGGAAATTTGCCGTTCGGCCATGGAGATCGCCGGCGGTCTGTGCATTTACACCAACGACAGTATTCACCTGGAAGTGCTTTAAGCATTGATGACTAACTTCGCAAAGAGTCAGTCATCAATGCGCCCCCCGCGTCCCATGGATGGGCGCGCAAATCAATAGCTTGCCTTGAAAACTATTGATTTATAAGGAAAGCGGAAACCGCGTTTTCGCTTTCCGGGGAGCAAAGAGTCCATGGACGGATTTTTTGCGATTTCATCAAACATTTAGGATAGCTGATTTTTTATGACGAGGTTTATTAAATGATTATACCTGTTGCCTCGAACCCCGAGCAGCCCGAGTTGGAGCACAATGGTCCGGCCGGGGCGGTAAATTCCCTCACCCCCCGGGAGATCGTGCGCCAGCTTGACGACTATATCATCGGCCAAGGGGAAGCCAAGCGCTCGGTGGCCATAGCCCTGCGCAACCGCTGGCGCCGCCGCCAGGTGCCGCCACCCCTGCGCGATGAGATCGCCCCCAAGAATATTATCATGATCGGCCCCACCGGGGTCGGCAAGACCGAGATCGCCCGTCGCCTGGCCACCCTGGCCCAGTCACCCTTTTTGAAGGTGGAGGCCTCCAAATTTACCGAGGTTGGTTATGTGGGCCGGGACGTGGAATCGATGATCCGCGACCTGCTGGAATTGGCCATTGGCATGGTCCGTGGGGAAGAGCGGCAAAAGGTGCAGGAGAAAGCCGGCGTACTGGCCGAGGAGCGGATCCTGGATCTGCTGGTGCCGCCGCCTCCCCGGCATTCCGGCACCGCTGGTTCCACCTCGAAGGCGGCGGCATCAATAAACCTGCCATACAGCGCCGCCGAGGGTTTTGGCCAACCGGCCGCCGGGGCCGCTGCTGCCTTGGAAACCGGTACCGGCGAGAGCACCCGGGAGAAATTCCGCCGCATGCTGCGAGAAGGCAAGCTGGATGAGCGGGAGGTGGAGATCGAGGTGGAACAGCAGCAGTCCACCCCCATGTTCGATGTGTTCGCCGCCGGCGGCATGGAAGAGATGGAGGGCAACCTGCGGGAAATGTTCGGCAAGATGTTCCCCCGCAAAAGCCACAAGCGCAAGCTCAAGGTCCGCGAGGCCCGGGAGATCTTGCGCCAGAGCGAGGCGGAAAAACTGATCGACCACGAACGGGTGCTACGTCTGGCCATCCGTCGCACCGAGCAGTCGGGAATCATCTTTCTTGATGAAATTGACAAGATCGCCTCCAGGGGCGGCGGCTCCAGCCAGGGGCCGGAGGTTTCTCGGGAAGGGGTGCAGCGTGATCTGCTGCCCATTGTCGAGGGGGCCACGGTTACCACCAAGCACGGCATGGTCCGCACCGACCACATCCTGTTCATCGCCAGCGGCGCTTTTCACGTCAGCAAGCCTTCCGACCTGATTCCCGAACTGCAGGGGCGCTTTCCCATCCGGGTGGAGCTGAGTTCCCTGGGGGAAGAGGAGTTCTACCGCATCCTCACTGAACCCCAGAATGCCCTGCTCAAGCAGTACAGCGCTCTGCTGGCCACCGAGAATATCGAACTTTCCTTCACCGATGAAGCGATCCGGGAACTGGCCCGGCTGGCCGCCGAGGTCAACACCCGTACCGAAAATATCGGCGCCCGGCGGCTGCACACCATGCTGGAGCGCTTGCTGGAAAACCTGGCCTTTGAGGCCCCGGACATGACGGATCGGGAGTTCAGGGTGACCGGCGAATATGTCCGGGAGCAGCTCGCCGAGGTGGTGGGCGATGAGGATTTGAGTCGTTTTATTCTTTAATTCAATAGGTGGTGCCATGTACGACCTGATGCTGAAATACTGCCCCTCCTGCGGCGGCGAGTTCCGGCCGGAAATTTTCACCTGCGGCGCCTGCGAGGTAACCCTGCTCTCCGGAGCCGAGATGCAGTCCCGCGACAGCGAACGCGAGGCCAAAAAAATGAGCCGCACCGGTAACTTGACCGGCGGCGAGGAAATGATCCAACTGCAGCGGGCACCGCTGGCCGATCTGCGGCACCTGGAGGCCTTGCTGGCCGAAGAGCGGATCGCGGTGCGGATCTCCGCCGAGGAGGGGGGCTGCAAGAAAGGCTGCGGGCCGCCCATGTTTGTCATGGAGGTCAGCAAGACCGACGCCCAGGATGCGGCGCGGATTGTCGAGCAGGAGTACCGCCGGCTGACCGGCCTGGACGACCACGCTCCGGTGGCCGCCGACGCCGTCTTCAACCCCGAGGCCGAAGAAACCACCTGCCCGGCCTGCGGCTTCAAGTTCCCGCCCACCACCACCGAATGCCCCGACTGCGGCCTCAATTTCGGCTGAGCCCGGCCCCGTTGTTCATCAACCAGCCGGGCGGCCACCGGGGAAAACGTTCCGATTATTCACCGATGATCTTGACCAGCACCCGTTTCTTGCGGCCGCCGTCGAATTCGCCGTAGAATATCTGCTCCCAGGTGCCGAAGTCCAGCTTGCCGCCGGTGATCGCCACCACCACCTCGCGGCCCATGACCTGGCGCTTCAGGTGGGCGTCGGCGTTGTCCTCGTAGCCGTTGTGGCGGTACTGGCTAACCGGCTCATGCGGCGCCAGCTTCTCCAGCCAGACCTCGTAGTCGTGGTGCAACCCCGATTCGTCATCATTGATAAACACCGAAGCGGTGATGTGCATGGCGTTGACCAGCACCAGCCCTTCCTTCACCCCCGATGCCCGCAGGCATTCCTCCACCTGCGGCGTAATATTGATAAAGGCCCGCCGCCCGGGCACGTTAAACCATAATTCCTGACGATAACTTTTCATTTTCGACTCCTTTTCGGTTTGGCGAATCAACTTATTGGGGATCGCGCAGGATATCCGGCAGGGTGTTCGGGGCCTCGGCCGGCAAGGCTCTCATCCCGGCCAACTCCTTTTTACATGGCAATTTGGAGGCAGCAAGAAGTTTTTTCAATTATCGCAAACCAATTTCATCATACCATCCAAAATGCCTTTGGCTGAGACAGCTCTCGGGCCTACTCCGCCGGAGAGCATCTTTTTTTGCTTGTCAACCCCCGCCGGTTTGGCTAGCTTACACATTGTGCTATTTTGGAAAAACGCCAAGATGGGGGAAAGTGGATGCCAATCATCGATGGTCACCGCCTTTTGTTCACCGACACCAATCTTGAGTCCGTGTTGAGAGCCGGACAGAGAGAGTATTTAATTTGAAACCGGAGGAATTCCGCTATTGGCTGAAATTATCATGCCCCAAGCTGACGCCGATTTCTTGCTGCAAATGGAGAAAGTCGCGGCAGATGACCAAAGAAGGATTTTTCCTGATTTTGGAGGCAATCTGGAGGTGCCGTTGATTTCACGTAATCAGCGGGAAACCTTCTCTCTTGACATCAGCCGCAAAAGGATTGCCTTGACTACGAAGTACCAGGTACGAGGCCGGCAGGTCGTGGTGCTGGCGAGACTCGACTTCGGGGCGCCGCATCGAAACCCTGATGACTCTGAAATCGGGGTGCCGCACCTGCATCTCTATCGCGAGGGGTTTGGTGACAAATGGGCTTATCCCGTCCCCGTTGGGATGTTATGTGACCTTGGTAACGCTTGGCAGTGCTTGCTGGACTTCATGCGTTACTGCAATGTTGTGGAAGAACCAAAAATTATTAGAGGGCTGTTCGCATGAACCAAGTCGCCAGCCTTATCGACCGTTATTATTCCTGGCTCCGGGACAAGACAGCTTGGCGTGCGATCAACAAGGATTGGGTGGAAATCACCACCCCCTACCTGGACAGGCACAATGACTACATTCAGCTTTATTTGAAACAAGAAGGGGATAAATACGTCCTCACCGACGACAGCCATACCATTACCGACCTGATCCAGGCGGGCTGTAGTCTTGACAGTCCCAAACGGCAAAAGCTTCTCCAGATGACCATCAACGGTTTTGGCGTTCACCTGCGCGGCCAAGCCTTGGAGGTCCAGGCCACCCCGGCGAACTTCGCATTGCGCAAGCACAACTTGTTACAAGCCATACTGGCGGTCAACGATCTTTTCTATTTGGCATCTCCGACCGTGGCGAGCTTCTTCTTCGAGGACGTGGCGCTCTGGCTTGACAGCCACGACATCCGCTACACCGAACGGGTCAAGTTCGCCGGACGCAGCGGCTATGACCACATGTTCGATTTCGTTGTCCCCAAATCGAAACGACAGCCGGAGCGAATCCTGAAAGCCATCAACAATCCGAACAAGGATTATGCCCAGGCAACCGCCTTTTCCTGGCTAGATACCCGCGAAGCCCGCTCCCCGGAGGCAACCGCCTTTGCCGTCCTCAATGACGAGGGGCGCCAGATTACTCCTTCAGTTATCGAAGCCTTGCAGAATTATGAGATCACGCCGATGATCTGGACCAGGCGAGATGAAATGCTGGATAGGCTGGCTGCATAGTGGTCATTGCTAGGCGGCTTCTGACTTGCGGAAAAATGCGGAAAAATGGGGTCAGACAGAAAGCGCCGGCCAAAGCCGGCAAAGGGTAGGGGGTGTAAGTCCCCCGCATGATAAAGGCTAGCGACCAGTCATGGCCCCGAGTCATGCGTCGGCCCGTTGTAAGGCGGGCGGCGAAGCGTTGACAGGGGTACTGGCAGGCCGGGCTATTGAGCTCCGAAATCACCTCATCCGGGTTGCCGACCTTGTTGTCTGATGGGGAAGGCAGCATGCTGGAGTGCGCTATCGCGAGTGCTTCAGTGAACCCGCGGAGTCGTAGAACCAAGGCATGTCAACACGCCCTTTGTCCGGAAGCCGGGAGATCCCGGAAGCGACCAACGTAGTCCCGCGCCTGGTCCGGCAGGGAAAGGCCGAGGCCGCACCCCCTGCGTGCACGTAACCGGGAAGTCGGACACGGAAATAGTATCGATGAAGCAGACGAACAAAGGTGCACAACCAAAGAGTGGCCAACCACCGGCGGAGTCTGGGGAGAGAAGGGCCGTGGCGAGGTGTACATCGTTCGCTATTGCGATGACTTCGTGGTAGGTTTCCAGTACCGCTCCGACGCGGAGCAATTTCGGCAAGCCCTGGCGGCCAGAATGGGCCGGTTTGGCCTGGAATTGCACGATGACAAAACCCGGTTGATCGAATTCGGCCGATTTGCCATCGAAAACCGCAAGGAACGGGATGAGGGAAAGCCGGAAACATTCGACTTTCTTGGTTTTACCCACATCTGCGCGAAAAGGAAGGCGGACGGTTGTTTCACCATCCGCCGCAAGACCATAGCCAAGCGTCTGCGGTCCAAGTTGAGCTCGGTGCGTCAGGCGCTGAAACGCGGCATGCACCGCCCGCTCCCTGAGCAGGCCAAATGGCTACGGGCGGTGGTCCAAGGGCACTTCAACTATTTTGGAGTCCCCGGCAACCACCAGGCAATGGATGCCTTTCGCACCGAAGCGATCAAAGGTTGGCTGCGTGCCCTACGTCGCCGCAGTCACAAAGGGTCAAACCTGACCTGGCAACGCTTGCAGAAATGGATAAGACGCTGGATACCGACGGCGAGAGTAACCCACCCATACCCGAATCAGCGCCTCTGCGTCTGACCCGAGGCAGGAGCCCGGTGCGGTAGTCCCGCACGCCGGGATCTGCGCGGGGGGTGCCGGGCAACCGGCATCCCTACCGCGACCCCTTTTCTCCCTTGCTATTTGTCGCCCGGGATCGATTGAAGATTCTTCAGAAGACCTTCAAGAGATTCATGGGTGGGGCATACAGAATCTTCTCCGTTTTAAAATGGTATTCGGCAAGAGAGCTTAGAACCAGGCCCATTAACCGGAGTCGGTTCACGATTGGCATACCAAATTAACTTCTCGGCCGACCCGGTGATGGCTGCGTTCAAGGAGAATAGGATGATCCCCAAAGGTCTAACTTCAGTTCATTTTGAGAGTGCTGCGAAGGAGATAGATAGGGATGGCGTACCGAACGAGCGCGCTTCTGTCCATTATGATCTTGTCCTGAATGGCAAGAAGTACCCGCCGAAGTATGTGATCTCAATTGCAGCGAAGTACCTTGACGGGGAGGAGTTGTCTTCGGATAGCTTCAACGCAGTTGAGGCGAAAAATTATTTTGTGAGCCGGGGGTATCGGGTAATTGATCGCAGAGAAGGAAAGACCGAACGGCATATAGCAATTGAAGATGATGAATCCGCCTCCCCAGAGGGCAAAGAACGTTTCCGCTTGCACCGCTTGAAGGAACGAGATGCCGCTTTCTCGAAGAAAGCTAAGGTGAAGCGTCTTAGGCAAACCGGTGCGCTTCGGTGTGAAGTCTGTAAATTTTCCTTTCTGGATGTGTACGGTGAACTTGGAGAGGGGTTCATTGAGGCCCATCACACGGTGCCTATATCGGAATTGGACGGAAAGCGAAAAACACAAATATCCGAGCTGGCATTGGTTTGCTCAAATTGTCATAGGATGCTACATCGGGAAAAGCCGGCGCTTAGCGTTGGCCAGTTGAGAAAGCGGGTCGCGGAACAAAGTGAGAGCAATGCCATTCAAGAGGGCGGCAAACCCTTCGCGAACCTACGAGTTTGCCGCCTATGATGGCTGGCGTAAACCCGTACAACACAGATACGAAAAACGGGCATGACGCCCAATCACAAAAGAAAAACCATGCCCATAAAACAACCAACCAAAAAACCCACAAAAAGCTTCGAACAAACCCTCTGGGAAACCGCCGACCGGCTGCGGGGGACGGTGGAGTCTTCCGAGTACAAGCATGTGGTGCTCAGCCTCATCTTCCTCAAGTTCGTCAGCGACAAGTTCGAGCAGCGCAAGCGGGAGCTGATCGCCGAGGGCCAGGGGGATTATGTTGACATGGTGGAGTTCTACACCATGCAGAACGTCTTCTACCTGCCCGAGGAGGCGCGCTGGTCCACCATCCGGAAAGCGGCCAAGCAGGATGACATCGCGGTGCGGATCGACACCGCCCTGCACACGGTGGAGAAGAACAACCCGGCCCTGCGCGGCGCTCTGCCGGACAACTACTTCTCCCGCCTGGGGCTGGATGCCAGCAAGCTGGCGGCCCTGATCGACTCCATCAACAACATCGACACCGTCGCCGACCACGAGCAGGATGTGGTGGGCCGGGTTTACGAATACTTCCTCGGCAAGTTCGCCGCCACCGAAGGCAAGGGCGGTGGCGAGTTCTATACCCCCAAGTGCGTGGTCAAGCTGATCGCCGAGATGATCGAGCCTTTCCGGGGCAAGATCTACGACCCCTGCTGCGGCTCCGGCGGGATGTTCGTGCAATCGGTCAAATTCGTCGAAAGCCACCGGGGCAGCAAGAAGGATATCTCCATCTACGGCCAGGAATACACCTCCACCACCTACAAGCTCTCCAAGATGAACCTGGCGATCCGGGGCATTGCCGCCAACCTGGGCGAAGCCCCCGCCGACACCTTCTTCAAGGACCAGCACCCGGACCTCAAGGCCGACTTCATCATGGCCAATCCGCCCTTCAACCTCAAGGAGTGGCGGGCCGCAAACGAGCTGACCGACGACCCGCGCTGGGCCGGCTACGAAGTGCCCCCCACCGGCAACGCCAACTACGCCTGGATTCTGCACATGGTCTCCAAGCTCTCGGCAAATGGTGTTGCCGGCTTTGTCCTGGCCAACGGCTCCATGTCCACCAACACCTCCGGCGAGGGCCTGATCCGCCGCAAGCTGATCGAAAACGACCTGATCGACTGCATGATCGCCATGCCCGGCCAGCTCTTCTACACCACCCAGATCCCGGTCTGCCTCTGGTTTATCACCAGGAACAAAAAGGCCCAGCGGATCGAAGGCCACAGCGACAGCAGCCACCGTGACCGTCGAGGCGAAACCCTCTTCATCGACGCCCGCAATATGGGCACCATGATCGACCGCACCCACAAGGAACTGACCTGCGACGACATCGCCGTGATCGCCCGCACCTACCACGCCTGGCGCGGCGAAGCCAAGGACGGCGCCTACCAGGACCAACCCGGCTTCTGCAAAGCCGCCACCCTGGCGGAGATCAAGGCCAACGACTACGTACTGACCCCGGGCCGCTACGTCGGCGCCGCCGAAATCGAAGACGACGGCATCCCCTTCGAGGAGAAGGTGGCCGAACTAAGCCGGACCCTCTACCAGCAGATGGCCGAGTCGGAAAAGCTCGATGAGGTGATTCGCAGGAATTTGGAGGCGTTGGGTTATGGGGGGTGAGTGGAATTCAACAACGTTAGATAAAATCGTTAACATCCGTACTGGTAAGCTTGATTCAAATCGTGCCACAAATAATGGACTTTACCCGTTCTTTACGTGTGCCCCTGATCCATTAAATATCGACGAATTTGCGTACGATGAGGATGCAATCCTTTTGGCAGGAAATAATGCCAATGGTGTTTTTCATGTCAACAGATATAAGGGAAAATTTAACGCTTACCAGCGAACTTACATAATTACAGCAAAGGATGACAAAAAAGTCTCACTTGATTTCATCTATTACACTCTAAAAACACTTGGAAGTGCGTTTGAATCACTGTCGCTGGGAACTGCCACCAAATTCCTGACAATGAAAGTTCTCGCGCCTTTTGAAGTTAATTTGCCACTATTGGGGACACAAAAAGCCATCGCCCACATCCTCGGGTGCCTTGACGATAAAATCGAACTCAACCGCCGGATGAACGCCACTCTGGAAGCGATGGCGCGGGCGCTGTTCAAGAGCTGGTTTGTCGATTTCGATCCGGTCATCGACAACGCCCTGGCCGCCGGCAACCCCATCCCCGAACCCCTGCAAACCCGCGCCAAGGCCCGCAAATCCCTGGGCGACCAGCGCAAACCCCTCCCCGCAGCAATTCAAAAACAGTTCCCCAGCCGCTTCGTCTTCACCGAAGAAATGGGCTGGGTGCCGGAGGGGTGGGAGGTCAAAAAAATTGGAGAAATTTTGGAGCTTGCATATGGTAAGTCATTACCTGCAACAAAGCGTCGCGCAGGTGACATTCCGGTTTATGGCTCTGGAGGAATGTCCGGATTTCATAACGAAAAATTAGTGGATGGGCCTGGTGTGGTCATTGGCAGAAAAGGCACAGTTGGTTCGTTGTATTGGGTGGATGGCAATTTCTTCCCCATCGATACCGTTTTTTATGTGGTCAGCAAGATCCATGTGCCGCTTTATTGGCTATATCAGAGCCTGCAGCTAATTGACATAAAATCCATGGGGGCGGATTCGGCTGTGCCAGGCGTAAACCGAAATGCGGTCTACGCCAGATCATTAGCGATTCCGGCCAAAGTCATATTTGATGGATACCTGACGCAGGTTGGTGCATATAATTCGAGAAGTAAAGAATTGTCTGGCCAGAATGAAACACTTTCCGGCCTCCGCGACACCCTGCTCCCCAAAATGATCTCCGGCCAACTCCGCGTCCCCGATGCCGAACAACTGCTTGCCGAGGTCACCTGACCATGACAAAGCTGCGATCTACTCGGCTACAGAAAGAGCCGGTAATCCGCATTCAGGGCGGCGGCCAGTTTTCTGGCCCGCTCCTTGCCGATGGGGCGCCTGCCGTTTTCCATTTCCGAGATATGGCGCTGGGGGATACCGGTCAATTCGGCCAGTTGGGCCTGGGTAAGGTCTTCGCGATAACGGTAGCCGCGCAGGGCAACGGCCCATTCCGGCTGGCCGGTGAAATGTTTGGCGTAAAACTGATCGGCCGTGATCCCGTCTGCTCCGGTCGCGGCCGGCTCGACCGCGGCCACGAAACGCTTGATCCGTTCCACGTTGGCCGGATGAACCTTGAGCCGGAGCGTAACCAGTTCCTTGTCAGTATGGCGCTTTTTCATGGGTGCCGGCATAGATGATCTCCACGGTGATGGTGGCCTTGTCTTCGGTCCAAACCGCCACATAGGTCGGTTTGCCTTTCTTGAGATGGCAGTGGTGCTTGTGGGGACCCAGTTTGGAGTAATTCGGCCAGTCACCCCGAACCGGGCCACCTCGGCGGATACTGGCCATCAGCGTATAAAGCGCGGCAAGAGCCCCTTTGGGCAGCTTCAGGCTCTGCTTCTCGGCCTTCTTGGTCAGCTTGACCTGCCATCGCATAATTAATATACCTTTTATGAGTATAAGTCAAGGCGCCGCCGACATGCAGCTCTTGCCGGATATACGGGATATATTCGATAGGGGGTAATAATGCAAACCGCGAATCTCCTTTTGATCGTGGTTGTATTTATGGTAAGGGTTTCAACAACCCCGATGCGGAAAAACTTGTAGCGGATGCCATATGATACGCCTGCACTGCACCAAAAAGCTGCTGGTCAAGCTGCCGTGTGATGCGGACGGGCGGCTGAAAAGCCGGCGGGGTGTGCCCCCTGCCGCCGGCGACGCGGGCGAATCCCCGCTGAGCGGCTGGCACGCCAATCTGCTTTTGCTGCAACGCCGCCAGTGCGTGCTGTTCGTCCACGATGCCACCCGTTTTCCGGTCTTTGTCCCGGCGCTCAAAAAAGATGACCTGGCCGACCTGGACTGGTTCTTTCAGGACGGTTTCATGAACACCCTGCTCAAGGTCGGCGCCGACGACCGGCAGATGAAGGCGGCGGAAAAGCTGCTGGCGCCGCTGGTCTGCGACAACGACTGCAACCGCTCGGCCCAGGGCACCATGAACCAGATGGGACAAGACCTGGATATAATGCTGGCCTACGACCGCGCCTCGGTGATGGACCTGTCGCCCTACAAAACCGGGGCCCGGCTGGCCGAGCGCCCCTGCTCGGCAAAGGGCGCCCGCAACTACTTCTGGCCGGCACGGGAAATGCTGGCGCTGTTGGAGAGCTGATATGAAGGTCATCGTGAAGAAAACCGACAACCCTCACCGGGGAAGCAACTTTGACGACTTTCTGGCCGAGGAAGGCTCGCTGGAAAAAAGCACGGCCCGCGCTGTTGAAGCAACCGCTTACCTCCAGCGCCGGTCGGTTGAGCAAGGGACAGACCGGCTTTCGCCGGAAGAGCTTGAGGCAGAGATCAAGGCTGTTCGGTGTGGTAATGATGACCGTGGGGTGTGACCTGGTGCGCCTGACCGCAAAAATTAAGCCTGAGCCGCACGTTTGCGAGACAAGGGACGGCCTTGCTTGACTGGATGGACGGCCAAACGCAAACCCATGGCCTTCAATACTGCGGCCAGGCTGCTGAAGCGGGGATTTCCCTTTGGGGATAAGGTGCGGTAAAGCTGAGTTGTGTTCAGGTGCGATTCATGGGCTACCTGGGCAACTCCGCCGAACGCCTTGGTCATTTGGCGGAGGGTGATCAGCAGTTCGGCCTGGTCGCCATCCTCCAGGATGCCATTCAGTATTTCGGCGGCCAAGGTTGGATCTTCCCGCAGAATTTCTGCCATCGCTTCATCGTGGTTTCGGTCTTTCATGTTGTTTCCTTTGGCTCAATTTCTGCTCTGCCAGTCCCGCCAGAGCTCACAGGCTTTGGTTATATCTGCCGTCTGAGAGCGTTTGTCGCCACCAGACAGCAAGAGGATAACGGTCTTTCCTGCTTGTGCGTAATAAACCCGGTATCCTGGCCCAACATCGATTTTCAGTTCCCAGACGCCATCCCGGCAAGGCCGATGGTCGCCGAAGTTTCCCAGCTCAAGGCGGTTCACCCGACGAAAGATGGCCGCTTTTGCTCTGGTATCTTTTACCTTGCGCAGCCATTCGGTAAAAATGTCGCGACCATCAACGGTAAGGTAGTGTTTGATCTTGAGCATGGCCTATTATCGTTTATAGACGAATGTTTGTCAAGCGGCACCGGTCAGCTTGCCGCTGGATAGTTACACGAGATCATCGATTGATACGTGAAGGGCGGCGGCTATGCGTTTGAGCGTATCGATACCGCCTTCGCGGGAGCCGGTTTCCACCTGCGACAGATAGGAAGTGCTTATCTGCGCCGTGGAGGCCAGCTCGCGTGCCGACATCCCTCGATACTCCCGCCAGACCCGGATTTTGTTTTCGCCGTCAAGGATGCGATCGGCCATTTCGGCGGGCAGCAGTTCCTCTTCACCTGCCGCAAGCCGGCGGTGGAATTTTTCAATTGCCGCGATATCCTCGCGATCTTCAATGGTGTCGAGCATGGCAAGGTAATCGGCCTCGGGAATTACAACCAGGCGTTCTCCTCCGGCGGTGGTGATAATCTGTTCGTGCATGGTCTTGCTCCTAACTGTAAGCGCCGCCACGCGGCGCGATCTTAATGACGGCGATAACTTCGCCGTTATCCGAAAAAATCACTCGCCAGTCGCCAATGCGGAGCCGAAGATAGTCTTGTTGGCCCTTAATAGCTTTGACATTGTTGGTCAGGCTTGCCGGTTCCGCCACGTACTGTTCAAGTATTGACCGGATCAAGCGGGCGGTGTCGGCGGGCATTCGTCCCAGTGTTTTCAAGGCGTCCCGGCTGTAGGTGAGTTTCTTCATGTAAAACATGGTAGCGAAAAGCAATTTTTATGTCAACTATTAAGTTGCAATATGCAAATGATTAACTCGGCTTCAGGCGCTTGGTTAAAACCACCATCAGCCTAGCTCCTCCTCCACCTGTCAGCGGCAACCTATGGCTTTGTCGATGAGGCTGGAGAGGTGTGTTTTTACTTGCGGCTATGTATCGGAAACAATACGGTGCGGCATGTTGGTGGTTGCAGCAATATCGTAGGAGGTTATCGTGAAGTTCACCGAAGCCAAGCTGGAACAGGCGATCATCACCCTGCTGGAGGAGCAGGGTTACCCGCACTTTCGGGGCGAGGCGCTGGCGCGGCGGCCCGACGAGGTGCTGCTGCGGGATGATCTGGGCGAGTTTCTGGCCCGTCGTTACGGCGGCGAGGGGATCACCGCCGGCGAGATTGCTTCCATCTGCCGCCGGCTGGAGCGGCTGCCCGCCCTTGATCTTTATGAATCCAACCGGACCATCCACCGGCTGGTGGCCGATGGTTTTCTGCTCAAGCGCGAGGATCGCAGCCGCAAGGATCTTTACATCCAACTGATCGATTACGCCGGGCTGCCCGCCCAGCGCCTCCCCCGCCCCGGCGAGGTGGAGACCCTGACGGCGGAGCAGTCGCCCGCCTACCGGGCCGACGGCAATATCTACCGGCTGGTCAGCCAGTTGGAGGTGGTCGGTCACGAAAAGCGGATTCCCGATGCCGTGCTTTACATTAACGGCCTGCCCCTGGTGGTCTTCGAGTTCAAGAGCGCCATCCGGGAAGAGGCCACCATTCACGATGCCTACGTCCAACTGACCACCCGCTATGTCCGGGCGATTCCCGAGCTGATGAAGTTCAACGCCCTCTGCGTGATCAGCGACGGGGTCAACAGCCGGCTGGGCTCGCTGTTTGCCCCCTACGAGTTTTTCTATACCTGGCGCAAGGTCAGCGGCGAGGAAACCATCGACCAGGACGGGATCAACGCCCTCCATACCATGATCGCCGGGCTGTTCGACCAAGACCGGTTGCGCCAGGTGATCCGCCATTTCATCTACTTCCCCGATGTCTCCAAGCGCGAGGAGAAGGTGGTCTGCCGCTATCCCCAGTTCTACGCGGCGACCAAACTCTACCGCAATATCCTGGCCCACCGGAAGCTGCCGGACGGCACCGGGGGCGACGGCAAGGGCGGCACCTATTTCGGCGCCACCGGCTGCGGCAAGAGCTTCACCATGCTCTTTCTCACCCGGCTGCTGATGAAGAGCCTGGAGTTCGAGAGCCCGACCATCGTGCTGATCACCGACCGCACCGATCTCGATGCCCAGCTCGCCCACCAGTTCACCAATGCCAAGGGCTATATCGGCGACCAGACGGTGATCAGCGTCGAGAGCCGGGCCCGGCTGCGGGAGCTGCTCAAGGGCCGCAACAGCGGCGGGGTCTTTCTGACCACGGTGCAGAAGTTCACCGAGGATACCCGGCTGCTCAGCGACCGGGCCAATATCATCTGCATCTCCGACGAGGCCCACCGCAGCCAGGTCAATCTCGACCAGAAGGTGCGGCTGACCGAAGACGGGGTCCGGCGCACCTTCGGCTTTGCCAAGTACCTGCACGATTCCCTGCCCCATGCCACCTATGTCGGCTTCACCGGCACCCCCATCGACGCCACCCTGGATGTCTTCGGCCCGGTGGTCGATGCCTACACCATGACCGAGTCGGTGAAGGACGAGATCACCGTGCGCATCGTCTACGAGGGGCGGGCGGCCAAGGTGATCCTGGACAACGGCAAGCTCGAAGAGATCGAGGCCTATTACGCCAAGTGCGCCGAGGAGGGGGCCAGCGACTACCAGATCGAGGAGAGCAAGAAGGCCAGCGCCCGGATGCACGCCATCCTGGGCGACCCGGACCGGATTCGGGCCCTGGCGATCGATTTTGTCCACCATTACCAGCGGCGGCTGGAGGAGGGGGCCAGCGTAATGGGCAAGGCGATGTTCGTTTGCAGCAAGCGCGAGATCGCCTACGCCCTGTGGCGGGAGCTGATCGCCCTGCGGCCGGAGTGGAACCAGGCGCGGGCCGGCGGCGAAGGGGCGGAATTGAGCGCGGCCCGGCGGCGGGAGATCAAGCCCATGGAGCGGGTCAAGCTGATCATGACCCGGAGTGCGGACGACCCCAAGGAACTCTACGACCTGCTGGGCACCCCGGAATACCGCAAGGAGCTGGACCGCCAGTTCAAGCAGCCGGAGTCCAACTTCAAGATCGCCATCGTGGTCGATATGTGGCTCACCGGCTTCGACGTGCCCTTTCTCGACACCATCTACATCGACAAGCCGATCCAGCGCCACAACCTGATCCAGACCATTTCGCGGGTCAACCGCCGCTACGCGGGCAAGGAGAAGGGGCTGGTGGTGGACTATATCGGGATCAAGAAGCAGATGAACCTGGCCCTGGCCCACTACAACCAGGCCGACCGGCAGAACATCGAGGAGATCGGCCAGTCGCTGGTGGTGGTAAGAGATCACCTCGATCTGCTGGGCCGGATCTTTCACCGCTTCGACACCACCGGCTATTTCCGGGGCAGCCCGGTGGAGCAGCTTAATTGCCTCAACCTGGCGGCGGAGTACGCGCAGATTACCGATAAGATCGAAAAGCGCTTCATGCACCTGGTCAAGCGCCTCAAGGCCGCCTATGACATCTGCAGCGGCGCAGAAGAGCTGAGCCGGGAGGAGCGCGACCGGATTCACTTCTACCTGGCGGTGCGCTCCATCGTTTTCAAGCTGACCAAGGGAGATGCCCCGGATACCGCCCGAATGAACGCCCGGGTGCGGGAGCTGATCGGCGAGGCCCTGCAGAGCGCGGGGGTGGAGGAGATTTTCAAGCTGGGGGAAGACAAGGCCGGGGAAATTGATATCTTCGCCGATGACTACCTGGCCCGGATCGAGAAGATCAAGCTTCCCAACACCAAAATCAAGCTCCTGCAACAACTGCTGGCCCGGGCCATTGCCGACTTCAAGCAGGTCAACAAGACCCGGGGGCTCGATTTTGCCAAAAAGTTCAAGACCCTGGTGGATGCCTACAACCAGCGCAAGGAAGAGGATGTGCTGGTCGGCAACGTGCTGGAGGATTTTTCCGTCGAGATCATCGACCTGATCCAGGCCCTGAAAAAGGAGCGCGACTCCTTCGCCGATTTAGGCATCGACCTGGAAGAGAAGGCCTTCTACGACATCCTCAAGGATCTGATGATCAAGTATGACTTCACCTACCCCGAGGACAAACTGCTCGCCCTGGCCAAGGCGGTCAAGCTGGTGGTGGACGACAAGGTCAGATACACCGACTGGAACCAGCGGGCGGACATCAAGGCCGAACTAAAGGTGGAGCTGATCCTGATCCTGGCCAAGCACGGCTACCCCCCGGTGGACCGCGACGAGGTGTACCGGGAGATCTTCGAACAGGCCGAGAACTTCAAAAAATACCAGCAGAACCGTTTGTTGGCCTAAAAAATGTTCTTACTCGTCGCGCCAAACGAATCGAGCATAGCGATGACGAATTGCTTTCTGAGATGCCTTCTAAAAATGAATATTGACCGACCTGATATTAAGCGCTAATATATGACCATATTTTAGGACTTATTTGAAACCTATATATGGTGACCAAAATGAAAGCTGTACTGGCAAGCTGCTCAGCGAGCATATCTGAATTAAAACGTAATCCTACCGCCCTTATCGACCAGGCCGATGGAGAGCCGATAGCTATCCTTAATCACAACAAACCAACTGCATATCTTATCCCTGCTGAAACGTATGAAGCTCTGCTGGACAGTATCGAGGACTACCAGCTTGGGATTATTGTAAGAGAAAGGCAAAAAGAGAAAATTTCAGCCATCGAAGTGGATATCGATGAACTATAAGCTGAAATTTCTCCCAACAGCCGTTAAGGAATGGAAAAAGCTCGATAACACCGTTCAAACTCAGCTTAAAAAGAAATTAAAAGAGCGGCTTAAAAATCCTCGTGTGCCATCGAGCCTACTCAGGGGCTTCGAGAATCATTATAAAATCAAATTGTTGGCAAGCGGCTATCGACTCGTGTACGAAGTTATAGATAACGAAATATGTGTCCTTGTCATTGCAATTGGAAAAAGAGATAAAAACGAAGTCTACAAAAAGGCACGAAAACGATACTTCACCGGGTGAGGGTAATCCCCCGAAAATTAAGGGTGTCCAGAAGTATAATTTTAGCGTATTTTTTTTGAAGAGGTTCTGCATAAGCTGGCCATGGCTCTACTTCTGGTGCCCATTAAAAATGGGGGGAATACCTACCCATGAACGAGCCCAGTCCCCGTTTCTGGAAGATATTCTTTGAGGTTTATGAGCACTTGCCCAGGCAGGGACCGGGCAATCGTGATTGCGCCGCAAGAGCTCTTCGTCTCTGCGTGGGACTTCCCCGTACACCCATGATTCTGGATTTGGGCTGCGGAGTCGGCGGGCAAACGCTGCAACTCGCCGAACTGACGACCGGTTCCATCATGGCGATCGACAGCCATGCCCCCAGCATCGAGCGGCTGAAGGCGACACTCGTTGTGCGAGATCTTTCGCAACGAGTCCAGGCGCAGGTTGGTGATATGGTTCATCTGGAGCTGCCGCCGGAAAGCTTCGACCTGATCTGGTCCGAGGGCGCGCTCTACAATATCGGGATAGGGAAAGCCCTGCGCATCTGCCATGGATTGCTGCTCCCCGGCGGCTATCTTGCTTTCACTGACGCGGTCTGGCGCAAGGAGAACCCACCACCGGAGGTTAAGGCAAGCTTCGATCTGGATTACCCAGCCATGGCCACGGCCACTGACGTGGTGACGGCCATCCAGCAGGGCGGCCTTGATTTTCTCGGTCGCTTCACCCTGCCGGATGAGGCCTGGTGGGACGACTTTTACTCGCCGATGGAACAGCGCATCAAGGAGTTGCGCGGCAAGTATGACGACGATGCCGAGGCGCTTGCCATCCTCGACCAAATCGCGCGGGAACCCGAAATGCACCGTAGATACTCAGAATACTACGCCTATGAATTTTTCGTCGCGCGCCGTCCTGTATCCCGGAAGGCTGACAACATGAAGAGCTCGAACAGGAAATGAAAGACACCTGCCACCTCTACACGGACCTGGCGTGGCTGTGGCCCATGTGGGGTGATGCCACCACGGAATACGCGCACTATTGCCGGCACGTCACGGCTCTGATTCGTCAGTATGCCAAGCGCCCGGCAACCACCTTGCTAAACATCGGGTGCGGGGGCGGGAAGAACGTCCTGAACCTGAAGCGACAATTCAACGTCACTGGTGTCGATCTGAGTGCCGTCATGCTTGCCCAGGCGAAGGAACTGAATCCGGAGTGCACGTTCGTCCAGGGCGATATGCGGACATGCAGACTCGGTAGGGCTTTTGATGCCGTGCTGATGGACGATGCGATCTCATACATGAGTTGCCGGACGGATTTCGTGGCAGCGTTCCGCACCGCGCATGCCCACCTGAACCCTGGTGGCGTTCTGGTCGCCACTCCGGACGTAACAACCGAGACATTCCAGCAGAACAAGACCAGCACCACCTCGGCCACGCGGAACGGATTGGACGTTGTCTTCGTCGAGAACGTGTATGATCCCGACCCCACGGATGAGCAGTATGAAACGACGATCATGTATCTCATTCGCGACCACGGACGCCTTCGGATTGAGACCGATCACTGGACCATGGGGGTATTCTCCCTGGACACTTGGAGACATGTTCTGCGCGAAACGGGTTTCGAGGTGCATGAGGGACGGTACAATCCGGGAGAGGATGATTACACGGTGTTCGCCTGTGTCAAAAAAGGATGACAGCATCTACGACAAACTTCCCGCTCCGGTGAGGCACTGGCTCGGCATCCTGGCTGCTGCGATCAAGTATTGGCTGGCGAGCCAGGCCTTCATTTATGCCGCAGCCCTGGCATTCTTCACCGTTTTCTCCATCGCGCCGATCCTGGTAGTGATTGTCACTCTGGTCGGGCTGGTTATTGGCGAGAGTGCTGTCAAGGGTGAACTCTTCGAGCAGCTCGAGGGGGCTCTCGGCCCGGAAGCGGCAGGTGTGGTGCAGACAGCAGTGATCAATTCGCAGATTGATCAGAGTGGCATCTGGCCGGCGTTGATAGGGATCGTCGCCACCATCGTCGGTGCCACCACGGTTTTCGCCCAGATGCAGCTGTCCCTGAATCAGATCTGGGACGTTGCGCCACGTCCTTCCAGGAGCAGCATGTGGATCTTCGTCAAGAGGCGGGTGCTGTCGCTGACCATCATCCTGGCCATCGGGTTCACCCTGTTGGTCTCGTTAATATTGTCAGTGGCTTTGCGTGGCGTGATGGTGTTCGCGGAGGAATGGCTACCGGTTCCTGGTTGGGCGATGGTGAGCATGGAGATATTCCTGTCGCTGCTCGTGATCACGCTCCTGTTCGCGGCGCTGTTCAAGATCCTGCCCGACGTGCTGCTGTCTTGGCGAGACGTCCTGCTCGGTGCGTTCATCACTACAATGCTGTTCACGCTGGGCCGTTCCCTGATCTCCATCTATCTGGCCTATACTGCGACAACATCGGCCTATGGCGCCGCCGGTTCTCTGGCGCTGCTCCTGATCTGGGTGAACTATTCCTCCATGATCCTCCTGTTCGGGGCTGCGTTTACCCGGGCGCACCTCGAAGGCAGAGGCATGCCCGTCTTGCCCAAGAGCACGGCGGTTCGTGTGCACCGAGAATTGATCGACGAAGTGCAGGAAAGCTGAAGTTGAGGACGTAGCTACGTTCCGCTTACGAGGAGATGATGAAATCGCTGGTTCCCTTCGAGATAGCCCGTCAGCCGGATGAGATTACCTGTGGTCCGACCTGTTTGCATGCGATCTATCGCTTTTACCGGGATCAGATCAGTCTTGAGCAGACGATTGCCGAGGTGCCGATGCTCGAAGAGGGGGGGACGCTCGCCGTGCTGCTCGCCTGCCACGCCCTGGAGCGTGGCTACCGGGCGACTATCTACACCTACAAACTGCAGCTTTTCGATCCGACCTGGGCCGGGTTGTCGGCGGCAGCGCTTGGTGAAAAACTGAAAGCCCAGGCTCGGTTCAAGCAGGATGAAAAATTGCAGGTTGCCACCACCGCCTATCTCAGGTTTCTTGAGCTTGGCGGAGAACTGCGGACCAAAGATTTAACCGGCAGAATGCTTCGCGGTTTCCTCAACCAGGGGACGCCGATCATCACCGGGCTGTCGGCAACCTATCTGTATCACAGCGCCCGGGAATACGGGCCAAATTGCGATTATGACGATATCCGCGGGGAGCCGTCCGGGCATTTCGTCGTGCTGCACGGCTATGATCAGCAGCAGCGCATGGTGCATGTCGCCGATCCTTTGCAGAGCAACCCCCTGAGCGAATCGCGGAAATATGCAACAAGCATCGACCGGGTGATTAACTCGATTTTGCTGGGCGTGTTAACCTATGATGCCAACTTGCTGATAATTCAGCCTGCCAGGGAGAAGAAAAATGCCCAGAGCCATCCTGATCGTCGTCGATGATCCGGCGCAGTGGCCCGTTGAAATCGCCGGTGTTGAACGGATCACGGCGCGCGCCTATCTGACCGACCCGGGGTATCAGTCACTGAAAAAGGCCGAAGTATACAACCTTTGCCGGTCCTATCGTTATCAGAGCAGCGGTTATTATGTTTCCTTGCTGGCCGCGGCCCGTGGCCACAAACCACATCCCAGCGTCACCGCCGTCCAGGATCTCAAATCGCAGACGATCATGCGGATCGCCTCGGACGATCTGCAGGAGCTGATTCAGAAGAGCCTGGCCCATATCCAGTCCAAGGAATTCGTCCTCAGTATCTATTTCGGCCAGAATGTGGCCAAGCGCTATGCCCGACTGGCCGCCCAGCTCTTCAACCTGTTTCAGGCGCCATTGCTGCGAGCTAATTTCGTGGTTGGGGGGAAAAGCGGCAAGTGGACGCTGGCCAACCTGCGGGTTATTGGTGCCGGCGATATTAGCGAAGAGCACCGGGAATTTGTGGTGGCCGTGGCCCGGGATTATTTCTCCGGCAAACGCCGACGTGTTACCCGCAAGAAAAACCACCGCTATGATCTGGCGATCCTGGCCAATCCGGAGGAAGCCCAACCGCCATCGGATGAAAAGGCGTTGAAGCGTTTTGTTCGGGCTGCCGAGCGTGTCGGTTTCTCCACGGAGTTTATCAGCCGCGACGATTTTAGCCGGCTTGGGGAGTTTGATGCCCTGCTGATCCGCGAGACCACCAGCGTCAATCATCATACCTACCGCTTTGCCCGCAAGGCGGTGGCAGAGGGGCTGATTGCCATCGACGATCCGGAGTCGATCCTCAAATGCACCAACAAGGTGTTTCTTGCCGAACTGATGGAACGCAACAATATTCCGGCCCCCAGGACCATGATCGTCCATCGTGACAACCGCGACCGGGTGGCCGAAGAGCTTGGCTTGCCGGTGGTGCTGAAACAGCCGGACAGTTCCTTTTCACAGGGAGTGGTCAAGGTGACGGAGGCAGCCGCCCTCAAGGAAGCGGTCAACAAACTGCTCGATAAGTCGGAACTGATCATCGCCCAGGAATACCTGCCAACCGATTACGATTGGCGGATCGGCATTATCGACCGGCAACCGCTTTACGCCTGCCGCTACTACATGGTCAAGGGGCATTGGCAGATTATCCAGCATGACAGCAACGGGGTCAGGAATGACGAAGGCAAGTTTGAAACCCTGCCGATCGAGCACGTGCCGAGCGCCGTGGTCAAAACAGCCCTGAAGGTGGCGAACCTGATCGGCAACGGACTCTACGGGGTCGATTTGAAACAGGTCGGCAAAAAAGTCTACGTCATCGAGGTCAATGACAACCCGAATCTTGACGCTGGGGTCGAGGATCAGGTGCTTAAAGAAGAGCTCTATTTGCGGGTTATGCGGGTGATGCTGCGCCGGGTCGAGCGGCGCAAGGAGGGCTGGCCGGCATGAGTCAAACGGAGTGTCTCCGTCTGTTTGCCGGCTACGGCATCGAACTGGAGTATATGATCGTTGACCGCGATTCGCTTGATGTCAGGCCGGTGACCGACCTGTTGTTGGAGCAGGTGGCCGGTACATTGGTCAACGAGGTTGAGATGGGGCCGCTGTGCTGGTCAAACGAGTTGGTCCTGCATGTCGTGGAACTGAAAACCAACGGCCCCGCCCGGTCGCTGGACGGCCTGGCTTCGGTTTTTCAGGATGGTGTCGCCCGGGTCAACCAACGTTTGCAGGGGATGAATGCCAGGCTGCTGGGCACGGCGATGCACCCCTGGATGGACCCGCATCGTGAGACGAGGCTCTGGCCGCACGACAACAGTTCGATCTACGCGACCTACAACCGAATCTTCGACTGCCGCGGGCATGGCTGGTCGAACCTGCAGAGCATGCACATCAACCTGCCGTTCTGCGGCGACGAAGAGTTCGGTCGCTTGCATGCCGCGATCCGTCTGGTGCTGCCGTTGTTGGCGGCGCTGGCCGCCAGTTCGCCGATCTACGGTGGGACCAGGAGCGGACTGCTTGACAGCCGGCTGGAGTTCTATCGTCACAATCAGCAAAAGATTCCGCAGATCGCCGGTCAGATCGTTCCGGAGCCGGTATTCTCCAGGGCGGACTACGAACAGCGGATTCTACAGCGCAGCTATGCGGCGATTGCCCCGTACGACCCGCAGGGGATCCTGCAGGATGAATGGCTCAATTCGCGTGGCGCGATAGCGCGTTTTGAGCGTGGCGCCATCGAAATCCGGCTGCTGGACCTGCAGGAATGTCCCCTGGCCGATCTGGCCATCGCCGCCCTGGTCTGCGCGGTGATCCGCGCGCTCTGCCGCGAAACCTGGAGTCCGCTGGCTTGCCAGCAGCAGGTCGGCACCGGACCTTTGGCCGAACTGCTGGTCCGCGTGCTGCAACACGGCGGGGACGAGCTCATCGCCGCGCCCGACTATCTGGCTTGTTTCGGGCTGGCCTGTTTCGGGCATACCGGTGGCCCCCTGCCGGTCTCTTCGTTGTGGCAACATCTCTATACGGCGGTGGAGGCCGAGGTGGCGCCGGGGTATCATGCCCCGCTGCGGCAGATCCTCGAACAGGGTTCACTGGCGCAGCGTATACTCCGGGCTCTGCCGCAACAGTTCGGGCGGCGGGATCTTTGCCAACTGTACCGGCGGCTGGCCGATTGTCTTGAACAAGGAGTCTTGTTTGCAAGCTAGATCCGCTTGGCAGTTGATCCTTTCCTGCGAGCACGGGAGCAACCGGGTACCGCCGGAATATGCGGAACTGTTCGGTGCCGCCCGGGAGGTGCTTGCCACCCATCGCGGTTACGACCTCGGCATTGCCCCCTTGGCCGGACGACTGGCAGAGGTCCTTGGGGTGCCGCTCAGCCTGGCCCCGGTCACCCGGCTGCTGGTTGAACTCAACCGCTCCCCCGGTCACCCGGAGCTGTTCTCGGAATTCAGCCGGGGATTGCCGGAAAAAGAACGGCACCGGCTGATGGAGCGTTATTATTATCCCTACCGGCAGGAAGTAACGGAGCGGATCGAGGCGATAATCGCGGCCGGCGGGGCGGTCTGCCATATCTCGTTGCACAGCTTTACCCCGGAGCTCAACGGCGAGGTGCGCCAGACTGATATCGGCCTGCTCTACGATCCCCGACGGGTTTTGGAAAGGCGTTTCTGCAGCCAGTGGAAGCACCTGCTGACAGAGCGGCAAGGGAAATTTCGGGTGCGGCGCAACTACCCTTATCGCGGCGTAGCCGATGCCTTGGTCACCTCCTTGCGCCGACGTTTTCCCGCCTCCGCCTACCTTGGGCTGGAACTGGAGGTGAACCAGAAATGGCCGCTGCAGGGGGGAGAGGCGTGGGTAGAACTGCAGACACTGATACAGCAGAGCCTCTCGGCGCTGCCCTTAGCCCCACGGGCATAAGTTTGCTGAGAGACAAGCTGCTGAACCGAACGCGGGGAAACTCAGCGGCGGGGTTTGGCGCGGGCGGTGGGTTGGGCCTGCCAGGGGTTGTCCGGCCAGTGGTGTTTGGGGTAGCGCCCCTGTAATTCCTTTTTTACTTGATGATAGCCGCTGTCCCAGAAGCCGCGCAAGTCCGAGGTGATCTGGACCGGGCGACCGGCCGGGGAGAGCAGGTGCAGCAGCACCGGCACCCGGCCCTGCACGATGCGGGGGGTGTCGGCCAGGCCGAACATCTCCTGCAGGCGGACCGCCAGCACCGGTGGGCCGCCGGGCTGGTAGCTCAGCTTGCGGCGGCTGCCGCTGGGCACCTGCAGGTGGGTGGGCACCTCTTGCTCCAGGTAGCTCTTTTGTCGGTAGTCAAGCAGGCCGGCCAGGATGGTGGTCAGGTTCAGCCGGCCAAGCTGGTCGGCGGTTCTGATCCCCGCCAGCCAGGGGGACAACCACTGCTCCAGGTTTTGTCGCAGGTACTCGTCATCCACCCGGGGCCAGTTGCCTTCCGGCTGCCACTGGCCGATGCAGGCCAGCCGGGCCTGGAACTCGCGGGCCTGGTCGTTCCAGGGCAGCAGTTGCAGGCCATGGTCGGTGACGGCCTGCAGCAGTACCCGTTGCACCGCCGCCGGGTCGGGGTTGGCCAGGGGTTCGGCGGCCAGTTCAAGCTGATCGAAAAGCCACCGTCGTTGTCCTTTGACGGCGCCGGCCTGCTGGTCCCAGTAAAGTTCGTCCCGGCTTTGCAGGCGCTGGGGGAACAGGCGGGACAGGGCCTCCGGTGCCAGGGCGGCGGCCAGGAAAATCCGGCCTTCGGTACGGCCGGCGTCCAACTCGGCCACCGCCAGGTATTCGCTGGCTGCCAGGCGGTCGTGGGGGGGCAGCGAGGCGCCGCGACCGCCGCTTAGCTTGTACTTGCCCCGCAAGGAGGGGCGTTGCCGGGCGATGCGATCCGGGTAGGCCAGGGCCAACAGTTCGCCGCTGTCCAAGGTGTTGTCGGGGCTAACGCGCCGGGGTCGGGGCAGAACACTGCGCAGTTGCCGGGCGGTACGCTCCACCCGGCGGCAGCCGGCACCGTCGATCTCGGCCGCCGCACCCGCCGATCGCTTACTCGCCGACTTGTTTCGCCGCCAGGCCTGCAGGGCCTCCAGGCGTTCATCCAGGTCCGCCGATTTGTCCCGTCCCTTGATGATATCCCGTTCCGACAGCAGGGCGGCCAGGTCGGCGGCGGTGGCCGTGGCGCCGGTTTCGTTGGCCCGGAGCAGCATCAGGCCCAGGCGCGGGTGGACCGGCAACTGGTTGATTAGCCGCCCCTGCTCGGTGGCCCGCCCCTGCCGGTCCAGGGCGCCAAGCGCCGTCAGCAACTCCCCGGCCTGGGCCCAGGGGCCGGGCGGGGGCGGGTCAAGCCAGGTCAGTTGGGCGGGCTCATGGACCCCCCAGCAGGCCAGTTCCAGCCGCAAGGGGGCCAGGTCGGCGTTGAGGATCTCGGGTGGCTCGAAGGCCGGCCGGCTCTGCTCTTCGCCGGGGCTCCACAGGCGCAGGCAGTGGCCGGGGCCCAGGCGTCCGGCCCGGCCGGTGCGCTGGGTGGCGGCGGCTCGGGAAATGCGGCCGGTGGTCAGGCGGGTTAGGCCGCTGTTGGGGTCAAAGCGGGGACGGCGCTGCCAGCCGCTGTCCACCACGGTATGGATGCCCTCGATGGTAAGGCTGGTTTCGGCAATGGCGGTGGCCAGAATGATCCGCCGGCGGCCCGCCGGGTCCGGCTGCACCGCCGCCGCCTGGTCGGCCAGGGGCAGGTCGCCGTAGAGGGGGAAGAGCAGCGGCGCGTCGGTGGGGGGGCCTGGCAAAACACTGGCGGTGGGCGGCTGGTCGTGCAACATTTGCCGGCAGAGGCGGATTTCCCCGGCGCCGGGCAGGAAGGCCAGGATGTCGCCGGGCTGCTCGCGCCAGGCGCGGCGGATGGCGGCGGCGGTATGGCCGGCGATTTCCCGGGGGTAGGGTTGCGCCCCGGCGGGAGGCGGAAAATATTCGATGCTCACCGGGTAGCTGCGGCCGGCGGCCTCGAGCACCGGGGCGTGGTGCAACAGGGCGCTTAGCGGGGTAATGTCCAGGGTGGCGGACATCAGCAGGATTTTCAGGTCCGGCCGCAGGCCCTGTTGCGCATCCAGGCAGAGGGCCAGGGCCAGGTCGGCGTCCAGGCTGCGTTCATGGAATTCGTCGAAGATCACCAGCCCCGTCCCGGCCAGTTCCGGATCGTTTTGCAACTGCCGGGTGAACATCCCCTCGGTGAGCACCTCCAGGCGGGTGGCCTCCGAGATCCGGCTTTCAAAGCGGACCCGGTAACCAACTGATTGTCCCACCGTCTCATTCAGTTGCCGGGCCATAAAGGTGGCGACCAGCCGGGCGGCCAGGCGGCGAGGTTGCAGCAGCAGGATTTTTTGCCCGACCAGCCACTCCGCCTCCAGCAGGGCCGGCGCGGTGAGGGTGGTTTTGCCGGAGCCGGGCGGGGCGGTGATAATCACCGCCGGTTGCCGGGCCAGTTCAGCGCACAGGCGGGGCAGGATGTGGTGGACCGGCAGGGGGAATGATGGCATGAGTTAAGTGGTGTCGGAGTGGCGCTCAGGCAAGCTTGTAAACCCGGCGCAACAGTTCCTTCTCATCTTCGTAGGTAATCTTTTCCAGGGCCTCGGCCGGCGGCAGCCAATGCAGTTGCTGCACCTCGCCGGAGGGCTGAAAAGCATCGGGGTCGCCAAAGGGCAACATCTTCCAGTAGAGCACCACTTTGGGCACGTCCCCGACAAAATACTGCACACAGCCGGCAAAATCACCTAAAGTGACCCGGCAGCCGGTTTCCTCGTACACCTCGCGCAAGGCGGTGGCCGGCAGGCTCTCGCCGGGGTCTTGCTTACCTTTGGGCAGGCTCAGGTCATTGTGGTAACGTTGGCGCTGCACCAGGGCGATCCGCAAATCCGGGCCCCGGCCCCGTTCGACAAGGCCGCCGGCGGCCATGATCAGGAGCTTTTCCGGCTCTTGCTCTGAAACTTTGCTTATCTTGGTCATGACCGGAATCCGGTAAAAATTTTTACAATCATAAGGGACCGCCTTTTATATTCAAGGGGCCACCAGCCAGTACAACTCCTGCCGGGGGGCCACCAGGGCGGCGGGGTATTTGGCGGCCGCCGCCTTGGGGTCGGTGGTGATTTCAGTCATGATCCGTTCCTTTTCCGGGCCGCTGATCATCAGCAGCACCCGGCGGGCGCTGTTAATGGCGGGCAGGGTCAGGGTAAGGCGGGGCACCGGCGGCTTGCCGGCGGGTTTGGTTTCCGCCGCCACCAGCCGGTCCTGTTCCGCCAGCAGCGGCGAGCTGGGGAAGAGCGAGGCGATATGGCCGTCGTCGCCCATGCCCAGCAGCAGCAGGTCGAAATCCGTTACCGCCAGGTCGCGGCAAAAATCCTTGATCCGCCGCTGGTAGTCGGCGGCGGCCCGCTCGGGATCCGGGTCCTCGCCGGCCATGCGGTGGATGTTGTCCGCCGGCACCTGGCCAGGCGCCAGCAGGGTGGCGGCGGCCCGGCCGAAGTTGTTGTCCGGGTGTTCCGGCGGCAGGCAGCGTTCATCCCCCTGGAAAAGATGGGTCAACTCCCAGGGCATTTGCGCCAAAAAGGGCGGGGCGGCCAGTCGCCGATAAAGGGGCAGGGGGGTACCGCCGCCGGCCAGCACCAGAGAAAAAACACCCCGGTCGATCACCGCCGCCAGGGCACTGGTTAGCACCAACTCGGCGGCGGCTTGGGCCATCTGGTCGGTATCGGCAAATTTTTGGATTTCCATTGGAGTTTCCTGCGTGCTCATGCATGCTTGTGTTGAAAAACATCTCAACTTTCACGGTCCATTCTTCCGTATAGCACAGTACAAGTGCAAACAAAAGAGTTGCCGTGCTTATCTTTGCTGCTGCTCCAGGCGTTCGGCCAGGCGTTCGGCGGCGAAGACCAGGGATTCCACATCAAGGAAGTCCAGAACCCGGCGATCGAACAGCACCTTGGCTTGGGCGGCGAAACCATCCTCGGGGGCGGCGGCCCAGAATAAAACGGCAAGCGGCACCCGGGGCAGCACCGGGATGATCATGGCCAGGTCGGCGGCGGCCTCGGACCACGGGCGGCCGCCCAGGTTCCGGCAGAATTCCGCCACCGCCGCTGCCGGGTGCTCGGCAAAAAGGCGGGCTAAAGGCTGTTCACAGTAAGTGGCCAAGGTTCTGACCTTGGAGATGGTATTGGGTAAACTCTCCAGCCCCACCCACTCAAGGGTTGGCGGCTCACCGCCCTGGCAGCAGACGTAGTTGTAGAGCAGAATCTGGTCCCGGTGATCGCCGGGCTCCTCCCCGGCCAGTAAAATCCCGCCCCGGCCCAACTCCACCGGCTGACCCAGATAGCTGAAGCGTAACACTTCCCCGTGGGTGTCGGTCCCGATTTCACAGCCCAAGGGTGCGGCCAGCCGAGCAAAGGAAAGAGGAGCGATTTTGCTTTGCAGGTGGGTTACCAGTTCCTGGTCGCGCTGGCGGGGCAGTTCCTCCAGGGCAGCACCTCCGCCGGCCAAAGATTCCAGGCCGCTGCTGTCCAGATCGGGACATTTTTGCCAGTCCTCGCCGCCCTTACAGACGGCGGCAGCAAAGGCCAGGCAGGTGGGGTAACCACAGCGGCCGCAGTTGGTTTTCGGAGTTTTTTTGAATAGTTCAAAAGGTTGCATGGCAGTTCACACCAGTCCCGAATTGCGCTTCTTAAGAGCAAGGATATTGTCGGCAAGAATAATGACAACCTCGCCAAAAGTCACGCAACCGGAGATTACCACGGCAGCAGTTGGTTGAGCAGGTTGGCCAGTGGCGCCAGCAGCAGCCCGCTGATCACCGCAAAGGCCATCAGCAGCGGCAGGGCCTGCCCGGCCAGTTTGGCATCGGTGCGCCGCTTGAGCAACCAGTACAGCACCCCGGCTATTATCCCCCAAACCAGCAGGGTCAGCAGGATGCGGTATTCCAGGTACAGCGTCTGGCGGGGCAGCAGCCCTGGCACCACCCAGCAGCCCAGGGCCAGCCCCGCCGCCAGCGGCCAGCTCAAGGGCCGATGGGAATAACTCCGCCACCCCTGGTCGTTGATGGCCGTCACTCGTTCTTTGAGCTTGCGGCTCAGGACGAAATCGGTGTAAGCGATCAGGTAGATCAGCAACAGGCCGATAAAGGTGCCCAGCAAAATGTTCATGTCTTTTCCTTAAATTACGTCAACTATGTCGATACGGCTTGCGCTTCGGCAGCCAACAGCATAACACCCTTTCAGGCGACCGGTAAAGAAGCTTTCCGGTGGGAGTCAAACAGTGCGTGTCGGGTGGTCTGCCTGCTCAACTCCACCGCCCTGAGTGACCTGTCTGTCTGGTACGATGAACCGCTTTGGGGCGCCGATTTTTTGCTTGTCACCCAAGATCATACTGGTTAGTTTCTCGAAAAATGCGCGTGTATATGGATAAATGACGATCTTGGGGGGCGACTTAAACAGGTGGAAGACGACAAGTATCGCCGCAAAATAATCGAGAAAATCGGCGTTAGGGGTGAGCGGTGAGCGACGGGTTGAATTCTGGCCGGTCGGCGCTGATCCTGGCGGGCAACCTGGTCGATGGTAGTGGTGGCGCGGTCCAGCGCCGGGTGCTGCTTACCGTTGACAACGGGGTGATCGCCGCCATCGACGCCGGGGCTGAGGTGCCGGTTGGGGCGTCAAATTTCGTCGACCTCTCCCATTGTACCATTGTCCCGCCTTTGGTTGATTGCAGCGTCGTCCTGGCTCGTTCGCCGTCTCTGGGTCTGATGAAAGATCAGCGGCATCTTGCAAATGGGGCGGAGCTGGAGGCCCTGCTGGCCCGCCACCTGTACGATTGCCATAGCCATGGGGTATTGGGGGTGGCCGATGGAGGTTATTCCGCCGGGCTGGTTGCTGCGCGGCGTAAGCCGATGGCGGATGATGATCTGGTTGCTATTCGCACTGCCGGTTCGGACCTGGCCGATGGCCTGGAGGTTGTCCCCGATCCGGCGGCAACCCGTGATTTTCTCAAGATTCACTATTCCTCCGACATAGAAAATGATGCCACTCCGGACGCCTTGGCCGGCAGGCTGCGCCTGGATGATTTGGTCCGGCATATCCGGTACAAAGGCGAGTTGAAAGCGGTGGTGGTGGCCAATGGTGCCGAGGCGGTGGCCGCGGCCCTGGCGGCCGGCTGTGACGCCGTCGAGCAAGGTTATGACATGGGAGAAGAAAATCTTCGGCGGCTGGCGGCGCGGAAGGTCTTGTGGATTCCCTCCCTGCTGCGGGCCAAAAACGCCCTGGACGGCGCTCGCGGCGGCGGCGATGTCTGCTGCCGCTTCTCCCAGCGATACGTGGCGCCGGGGAAGCCGCTGCCCGGCGGCGAGGAGCTGTGGCGGCGGGTGCTCGGTGGGCAGTTGCTCCAACTGCGCCGGGCCCGCGAGTTGGGGGTACAGGTGGCCATTGGTACCGGGGCCGGCCGGACCGGTATCCTGCATGGCGAGGCGGTGGTGGAAGAGATGAAACTTTTTGCCAAGGCCGGCTTTCCGCTGCCCGAGACCATCCGCTGCGCTTCCGTAAACGGCGCCGAATTCTTCGGCCTGGACCATCTGGGCCAACTGGTCCCCGGCCGCCCGGCCACCTTCCTGATAAGCCGCGGCAGCGCCGGTCAACTGCCCCGCAAATTATCCTACCTGGAAAATATTTTTATCAACGGTGCTGCCAGCAAGTCCTACCAAAAAAATCCGCTCAAGCCGGGGTAAGCAGCAAGCGGGCCTTGATGGCGGCCCCCCAGAGGCCGCTGTTTTCGGCGTTGATCAGGTGGACCGGGATTGTTTGCAGCAAACCGTCCATGGTGGGCGAGTGCTGGAACTCCCGGGCGAAGGCGGGGTGGGTGAGCAGTTGCGGGTTTTTGGCGGCGACTCCGCCGGCGATGAACAGGCCGCCGGTGGCTAAAGTCTCCAGGGCGTAGTTGCGGCAAACCCGGGCGTAGAAACGGGCGGCCCAGGCTAAAGTCTCCGACTCCGGGGTGAAGGTGGCGGTGACCGCCGCCGGCTCCAGCTTTTGGCCGGTGAGGAAGTGGTGCAGGTAGCTCAAGCCCCGGCCGGAGACCACGGTGTTGCCGCTGATCCGCTCCTCACCCCGTTGTTTCAGCAGAAACTCCAGGTAATCCCGTTCCCGGCCACCGGCAAAAGGGAAATCGGCATGCCCCCCCTCGGAGGGGATTACCAGGGGAAGGGCCTGCCCGACGGCCGAGCTCGGGGCCGGAGGAGTTGCCGAGGCCGGAGCCGGAGGAGTTGCCGAAGCCAGGGGCAAAGGAGTTGCCGGGGCCAGGGCCGGGACCGGGGAAAAAAAGGCCGCCCCGCCGGGCAGTAACAGGGCTTTGCCCAGGCCGGTGCCGGCCCCGATAATGGCCAGGGGGGCGTTTGGGTCCTTGGGGTCGGGGCCACCCGGCAAAATCTTTTGCGCCTTTATCCCCGGCGGGGCCAGCACCGCCAGGGCCTGGGCGGTGAAGTCGTTGATCAGCAGGGCGCGGGGGATGGGAAAATAGTGTTCAACCAGGTCCAGGTCCACCTCCAGGCCGACTAAGGGCAGCTTGCTGTAGCGCCCCCGCCGTTGCACCGGCCCGGCCACCGCCAGCACCGCCAGGTCGGTCTGCTCCGGGGGCAGAGGAAAGCCGCTGGCGTAAAGCTTGCGTAACTGGTCGTTGATGCTTTTCCCCGGGTCGGTGTCCAGCCATTGTTCGGCCTCCAGTTGCAGGCCGTGGTGCCAGTTTTGCGGGCTTGCCGGCCCGGTCCCGCTGTCGTCCGCCACTGTCAGGGTAAAAAAGGCCCAGCGGCTGTTGGTGCCGCCAATATCGGCGCAGAGCAGCCGGTATATCCGCCGTCCGTCGTTCATGGCCGACTTTCCAGTTTGGCCGCCAGCTCACCGGTGCTTTGGGCCACCGATTCGAGGGCGGTGACCACCGCCTCGCCCCGGCGCTCGGTTTGGCGAATTTCTCGGGAATCGGGGAAAAAGGCGATGGGTTCTTCGCCCAGCCCCGCAGTCAAAAACCGGCGGTCATCCTCGTCCTGGACCAGGTTGCCCACGTAGGAAATATTTTTGATTCGGCACTCCTCGGCCAGCTTCCTGATCTTGAGCGCGGTGCGGATACCCGATTGCGAAGGGATCACCACGATCAGCAGGCGGTCCACCCCGGCGATGGTGCCCCGGCCCAGGTGCTCCACTCCGGCCTCCATGTCCAGCAGCACCACCTGGGCGGGCTTGAGCAGCATGGTGGTCAGCAGCCTTTTGAGCACCGTGTTTTCCGCACAGGCGCATCCGCTCTCGGCACTTTGAATCGCCCCCAGCACCATCAGCCTGATGCCGCCGGCCTCCAGGGTGAAACGTTCCGCCAGGTCGCCCACCTGGGGGTTGATGTTGTAGAAGGCGGAACCTTCCACCCGGCCGGAGCGTTCCCGCAGCAGGTCTTTCATTTCCGAAATGGGGCGGATTTTTTCCGGCTCCTGTACTCCCAGGCTCTGGGCCATGTGGGGGCTGGGGTCGGCGTCGATGACCAGTACTTCCTTGCCCATCTCCTTGAACTGGCGAGCCAGAAGTGCCATGATGGTGGTCTTGCCTACCCCGCCTTTACCGCTGATGGCTATTTTCATCTCGTGTTTCCTATCATTGATGAAGTCGCAAAAAGTCCGTCCATGGACTTTTTGCTCCCCGGAAAGCGAAAACGCGGTTTCCGCTTTCCTTACAAATCAATAGCTTACAGAGCAAGCTATTGATTTGCGCGCCCATCCATGGGCGCGTTGATGACTTCTTGCGAAGTCATCATTATTTTCTGGGCGTGATTTTTCGCCGCCTTCGGGGTAAGTTTAGCGGTGAGCTTAATCAGTCTGATATTTTCATAAGTGTAACCAAAGGCGGTAAAACCGCAATCAAAAAGGAGCTTGGTGTGGCCATTATCAGCCTGGGTCTTGAACGTCTGCTGCAGGATCCCCCGCCTTCCCTGCAGGGTAAACGGTTGGGGCTGCTGTGCAACCAGGCCTCCACCGACCGCCGCCTGCGTCACGCCCGTGACTTGGTGCATGGGCGTTTCGGCCCCCGGCTGTGCTGTCTCTTTTCCCCCCAGCACGGTTTTTTTGCCGAAAAGCAGGACAACATGATCGAATCCGGGCACATGACCGATCCGGTCACCGGCCTGCCGCTGTTCAGCCTCTATGGTGAGGTGCGCAAACCCACCCCGGCCATGCTGGAGCACTGTGATGTGCTGTTGGTTGATCTGGTGGATGTGGGCACCAGAGTTTACACCTTTCTCTATACCCTGGCCTACTGCATGGAAGCGGCGGCGGAGCAGGGCAAGCAGGTGGTGGTGCTGGACCGCCCCAACCCGGTTGGCGGCCTGGCTCTCGAAGGCAATTTGCTGCAGCCCTCCTGCCGCTCTTTTGTGGGGCTGTATCCGATTCCCATGCGGCACGGCCTGACCATGGGCGAGCTGGCCCTGATGCTCAAGGGGGAATACGGACTGGACTGCGACCTGGAGGTGATCCCCATGGCCGGCTGGCGGCGAGAGATGCTCTTTGCCGACACCGGTCTGCCCTGGGTCTTTCCCTCCCCGAACATGCCCACGCCACAGACGGCGCTGGTCTACCCCGGCCAGGTGATCTGGGAAGGCACCAATATCTCGGAAGGGCGGGGCACCACCCTGCCTTTTGAGCTGTTCGGCGCCCCCTTCTGGCGCCATGACGAAATGCTGGCGGAACTGGCCGCCACTCCGCTGCCGGGCTGTTATCTGCGGCCCCTGGTCTTTGAGCCGGTGGCCGGTAAGTGGGCCGGTAAGCCTTGTGTCGGTTACCAGTTGCATGTTACCGACCCGGTAAGCTTTCTGCCTTTCCGTACCACCCTGGCCCTGTTGCAGGCGACGGCCCGCCGTCACCAGGAATTTGCCCTGAAGTCGCCGCCCTACGAATATGAGTATGAAAAAACGCCCATTCACCTGATCCTTGGTGATGAAGGTCTTTGGCCCCGGCTGCAGGCCGGGGAACCGCTGTTGGAGTTGGAGGCCGGCTGGCAGGTGGAGTTGGATGACTTTGCCCGGCGCCGCCAGGATTACCTGCTGTACTGAGCCCGTTTACCCATGCGTGACTACCTATTTGACATTGCCGCCGAATGCCCCTACGGCTTGCAGAGCCGGGCGGTGTACCGCCAGGCCCCATGTCCGCCCCTGGGCGGTGAGATGTTTGAAAAATTCCTGCAGGCCGGGTTTCGGCGCAACGGCAACGTGATGTACACCATGGCCTGTCCCGGTTGCCAGGCCTGTGTGCCCATCCGGCTGGCGGTCAAGGATTTCAAGCCCAACCGCAACCAGCGCCGGGTCTGGCAGCGCAATCAGGATGTGCGGGTCAGCCAGGGTCCTTTGCAGCTGAGTGCCGACAAGCTGGATTTGTGCGAACACTTCCTGGCCTGCCGCTATCCCGACCAGGACAGTGTGCCGGGGGCGGAGGGGATAGACGGCCGGGCTGTCGACTATTACGGCGGTTTTTTTCTCAACTCCATTACCGAAACCTGGGAGGTCGTCTATCGGGTTGAGGGTCGGCTGCTTGGTTTGGCGGTGGTGGATATCGCCCCCACGTCCTTGAACGCGGTCTATTTTTATTTTGATCCCGACCAAGGCCATCGCAGCCCCGGGGTGCTCAATATTCTCTCGCTCGTTGAACTGTGCCGCCAAGCCAATCTGGAACA
Source organism: Desulfurivibrio dismutans (assembly GCF_029210385.1). Lineage (GTDB taxonomy): Bacteria > Desulfobacterota > Desulfobulbia > Desulfobulbales > Desulfurivibrionaceae > Desulfurivibrio > Desulfurivibrio dismutans. The sequence continues at coordinate 222,214 of NZ_JARGDQ010000005.1, forward strand.
CCTTTACCTGGGCTACTGGATCGAAAATGCGCCGGCCATGAGTTACAAGTCCCGTTTCAAGCCTCACCAGTTGCTGATCGATGAGCAGTGGCGGACTGTGGCGTGAGTGTTTTCCCCGCTTTCGCCGCCATTGATTTCGAGACCGCCAATTACCGCCGCGACAGCGCTTGCGCCGTGGGGGTGGCGGGGGTAGCGTATACTCCCCAAGCCAGGGCCCATGAGCTCAGTTATGATGCTGCTGGCGGTGTCTAATCCAGCAGTTGCGCCAGTTCTTCCGGTTCGTTAACCGGCCGGTGGCAGTGAAAATCCTGGCAGAGATAAGCGGTGGGGCGGTCATTCAGCCTGCCGGTGTCGTTGAGCAGTGGCAGGCGCTGGGCCAGCCACTGCTGCCCGGCGCCGTCGTCGGCCAACATTACCTGGGTGTTGGGGAGGTAGCGCCGCCGGATGACGGCCAGCATTTGCCGGCAGCCCTCCTCCGCCGGGGTGCCAGCTATGACGATCTGGCGCGGTGGGTTTGCCGCGCAGCTTTGGGCCACCAGCATTTGCGGCAGAGCAGAAGGGTATTCCTGCAGGCGAGGGGAAAAGGCGCCAATGGTGTCCACGGCCAATTGCCGCCACTCCGGTTTATTGATGAAACCGGCCAGCCGCAGCAGGTTCATGGCCGCCACCGAGTTGCCGGCGGGCTCGGCGCTGTCGTAGTCGGACTTAAGCCGCAGCGGGATGGTGTTGTCCCCCTCGGGGGCATCAAAAAAACCGCCGTTTTGGGGGTCGTGAAAAAGGGCTATTTGGTTCGCCGTCAGCTTTTCCGCTTCGGCCAGCCAGTTGATCGCAAAAGTAGTTTCATAAAGATCCAGCAGACCCTGGACCAGAAAGGCGTAATCGGCCAACTGGCCCGGCAGGCCGGCCCGGCCGTTGCGGTAGCGGCGGAAGAGCCGGCCGGTGGCGGAATCACGTAGTTTGCTGAGCAGAAAGTTGGCGGCCCGGACGGCGGTATCCCGGTATTCCGGCCTCTCCAGGATCTGGAAGCCTCGGGCCAGGGCGCTGATCATCAGGCCGTTCCAGGAGGTGATGATCTTGTCGTCCAGGTGGGGCCGGGGCCGCTTGGTGCGGGTCGCCAACAACCTTTGGCGGGCGGCGGTCAGTTGGTCGGTGGCGGCCTCCACCGGCAGGTCACAGGTGGCGGCGGTGGCGGCCACGTCGGCGGCCTGGTAGAGAATATTTTTGCCCTGGAACTCCCCGTGGGGGTCGGCCAGGGCGTTGCCCTCCTGACGCACGCCGTAATGGCGACAGAACAGCTCGCCGCTGACCGGGTCCAGCAGTTGCCGGATTTCCGTCTCGCGCCAGAGGTAAAACAGCCCCTCTCCATGTTTCTCTGGATTGGCCGGCTCTTCCGGATCGAGGCTGTCGGCGTCTTCGGCGGAGTAGAACGCCCCTTCCGGCGCCTGCAGATCGCGCAGCACATAGGCGAAAATATCCGCCGCCACTTTGGCGTGGCGGGGGTTGCTGCCGAGCTGATAGGCCGACAGATAAAGCGCGGCCAGTTGGCTCTGGTCGTAAAGCATTTTTTCAAAATGGGGCACCCGCCACTGCTCGTCCACCGAATAGCGATGAAAACCGCCCCCCAGGTGGTCGTATATCCCCCCGGCGGCCATTCTGTCCAGGCTGAACAAAACCATCTGGAGAGCCGCCTGTTCGCCGCTCTGCCAGTGATGATGCAAAAGAAAGTTGGACAGCACCGGCCGGGGAAATTTGGGAGCCGCGCCGAAGCCGCCGTGGGTGGCATCAAAATCGCCTGCTGTCATGGTGTAGGCGCGAGCGGCCAGCTGGTCGCCCGCCTCGATTTTTTCCGGAGGGGAGACATTTTTGCTCAGGTGGTCGATAACCCCGGCGGCCACTTCCATCACCTTGTCCCGCCGCTCCTGCCAGAGATTGCTGATCAGTTCCAGCAGTTGCTTGAAACCGGGCAGCCCGTGCCGGGGTTGGGGCGGGAAGTAGGTCCCGGCGTAGAAGGCTTGTCCTTCGGGGGTGAGGAAAACCGACAGGGGCCAACCGCCACCGCCGTTTAAGGCCAGGGCTGCGGTCATGTAGAGGTGATCCACGTCGGGTCGCTCTTCCCGGTCCACCTTGACGGGGATAAAATGATGGTTGAGAACGGCGGCGGCGGCCGGGTCGGCAAAAGACTCATGGGCCATGACATGGCACCAGTGGCAGGTGGAGTAGCCGATGGAGAGGAATACCGGCTTGTCTTCCCGCCGGGCCCGGGCAAGGGCCTCCTCCCCCCAGGGCAGCCACTCCACCGGGTTGAAGGCGTGCTGCAGCAGGTAGGGGCTTTGCTCGTCGATCAGGCGGTTGGGCTTTTTGCCCTGGGCCAGTTGCTGCTCGACGAAGTGGGCGGCGGTGTTGTTGCTCATGGGCAACCTCCTCGAGAGAGGTTAGGGTTGATGCAACAGGGTGACAAAGGCCAGGGCGTATTGTTTTTCATCACTGAGCGATAAAAGGCCGCGGCCAATACCCTGGTTGCGGCAGTACGCGGCGGCGGCGGCGTGGAATTCCAGCCCCGGACAGCCCAGCCGGTCGTGAACCACGGCAATATCGGCCAGGGTGATGCCCTGGCTGAAGCCGGTGCCAAGGGCCTTGGCGGCGGCCTCCTTGGCGGCAAATCGTTTGGCCAGAAAGGCTGCCGTGGCTTGTGTTCGGTGGTGGGGCAGAGCCAGGTATTCTTGCCACTCGTCGGGAGCCAGGATGCGGCGGGCAAACAGGTCGCCATGGCGGGCCAGGGCCGATTCAATCCGGCGAATGCTGACGATATCGGTACCGATCCCGTAAATCATGGTGTTCCTTGCTTGATGAATCCACAAAAAGTCCTTCCATGGACTTTTTGCTCTCCGGGAAGCGAAAACGCGGTTTTCGTTTGCTTGGTCGGCGGTTAATGGTCCAGCAGTTGCAGCAGTTCGAGGGGCCGGCTGATCAACCTGTCGGCCCCGTTGGCCAGCAGCTCTTCCGCCTCACGAAACCCCCACCGCACCCCCACGGCAAACATTCCGGCCCCCCTGGCGGTTTGCATGTCGATACCGCTGTCGCCAACATAGCAAAAACTCTCCGGCGGCAGTGCCAGTTGGGCCGCCACCGCCAAGGCTCCGGCGGGGTCGGGCTTTTTGGGGGTATCGGGACGGGCGCCGCGCACTACGGTAAAAAGTTTGTGATCCAACAGGTTGGCTACACATTTCCTGGTGAAATCATCGGGTTTGTTGGAAAGAATAGCAAGCTTGAAATGTTGTCCGGCCAGGGTTGAGAGCAGTTCCGGGATATCATGGTAAGGCCGGGTTTGGCGTTGCCAGTTGCGGTGATACTCACGGCGCATGGCGTCCAAGGCTTTGGCCACGGTGGTTTCAGGAACCTGTTGAGGAGGCAGGGCTCGGCGCACCAGGGTTTCCATGCCGGAGCCGACAAAATAGCGGTACTGGACGTGGGGATGGGTGGGCAGGTTCAAATCGGCCAGCACCTTGTTCATGGAATCGGCGATATCGGCCAGGCTGTCGAGCAGGGTGCCGTCCAGATCAAACAGTACGGCCTGATATTTGCGCATGGGCCTACTCCTGGGGTTTGGCGTCGGCGGAACGAACGTAGATGGGGGTGACGCGGCCGGGATCGACCAGATTGCCGCGCCGCCACTGTTCCTGGGCCAGCCAGCCGATGGCGGTGGCCCGGGCAAAGCAGCTTTGGGGCGGGGCGAAAAGGGCCTGCTGCGCCAGTTTTTCTGCTAAAAGTTTCCGGTACAGTTCGGCGCCGCTGCCCAGCAACAGGGTTGGCTGCCTGATCAGGGTGACCAACTCGGCGGGCGGCAGGGCAAGATAGGGGCTGGTGCGGGTCAGTGGCCCGATTTGCTCTTCCCCCCCTGCCTGGTTGTGGTCTGACTCCTTGTCGGTCGGCCGGTAAAAGGCGGCAAAGACCTCCTGCTTGCGGGCGTCGATCAGGGCGCAAACCGGCAGGGAGCAGGCAGGGAGGGCTACCGCCTGGGCGGCCAGGCCGTCCAGGGAGCTGACGCCGATCAAGGGTTTGCCGGTGGCCAGGGCCAGGCCCTTAACGCTGCTCAGGCCGATGCGCAGACCGGTGAAACTCCCCGGTCCCAGTCCCACGGCCAAGGCGTCCAGATCCTGCCAGGCGGTGTCGCTTGCCATCATCAGATGTTCCACCGCCTCCAGCAGCCGCCGGGAATGGGTGCGACTGGACTGCAGGGAGTACTCGGCCCGGCACCCCCGGCCGTCCACCAGAGCCACGCTGCCGCAACTCCCGGAAGTCTCCAGGGCCAGAATCAATGGCGGCGAGGGAGCCGGAGAGGTGGAAATTGGTTTGGCCATAAAATTATCTGACAGGATTAAGGTTGATATCAAACCGGTAAACGGGCAGCAGTGCCGCAGGTTGCGGCAAGCAGGACGGCGCCGCGTACATCAGTGCGCAAGCCGGCCTGATCGCCGCTAGATGCGGTGCTGCTGCCCGTTTACCCATTAAGCAGTCGCATTATGTCGTTGTAGAAGACAAAAAACATCAGGGCCAGCAGCAGCAGAATGCCGACCTGCTGGGCCACTTCCCGGACCTTCATGCTCACCGGCCGGCGGGTGATGGCCTCCACGGTAAAAAAGACCAGGTGGCCGCCGTCCAGCACCGGGATCGGCAACAGGTTTAAAATGCCGAGGTTGATGCTGATCAGGGCGATAAAGTAGACAAAGTTGATCCAACCCACCTCCATCTGCTGCCCCGCCAGTTGGGCGATCAGGATGGGACCACCCAGTTCGGTGGCAGGGATGATCTGCTGGATCATCTTGACAATGGCCACCAGGGTCAGCCAGATCAGGCCCCAGGTCTGGGAGAAGCCGGCACCAAGGGCCTCAAATAGGGAAATGGACCGGTATTCCACCTCGCTGCTGCGGGTGACCCCCAGCATGTAGCGCTGGCCCACCACTTCCCCGAAGATGTTTTTTACTTCCTGTTGTTCCGGGGTGCTGGTTACCTGCAGAACATCACCATTACGGTGGATATCCAGGGTTACCGGCCGCCCTTCGCTGTCCCGGATCAGCCGGGAGACATCCTCCCAGTCTTCGGTGGCCATGCCGTTGACCGTCAGGATGCGGTCCCCGGCGAGCAGGCCGGCCTCAGCGGCGGGAGAATCTGGCGCCACTTCGCCGATCTTGGTGCCCGGCACCGGCTGCGGCAGGCCCACCAAGGCGTAGATCAGGAAAAAAAGCAAAACGGCAAAGCCCAGGTTGAAAAAAGGCCCGGCAGCGACAATCAAAAAGCGCTGCCATAAGGGTTTGCCGGAAAATGAGCGCTCTGTATCATCATGGTCGGTGGTTTCTCCGGGATTTTCCCCCAGCATGTTGACATAGCCGCCCAGGGGCAGGGCGCTGACCTGGTAGTCGGTCTCGCCGATGCGGCGGCCGAACAGCCGAGGGCCAAATCCCAGAGAGAATTTCAGCACCTTGACGTTGAACAGCTTGGCCACAATAAAATGCCCAAATTCATGGACAAAAATAAGTATGCCTAAAACAACGATAAAGGAAAGAATGGTATTCATGGGGTAACCTTGTTTCTTTTTTGTTTGGCCTTAATCATCAATGATTCCACCACCGATTCGGCCATCATCCGGGCGGCCAGGTCAACAGCCAGCACGGTGGCGATGCGATCCACCGGCTTGTGCTCGATCCGGTTCACCGTTTCCGTCACCACCAGGGCGATTTCCGGAAAGCGGATCTTGCCTTGCAGAAAGGCCTCCACCGCCACCTCGTTGGCGGCATTCAGCGCGGCCGGCCGGGTGCCGCCTCGCTTGCAGGCCTTGTAAGCCAGCTCCAAAGCGGGGAAGCGGGTAAAGTCCGGCGGGAAGAAGCTAAGATTGGCGGTTTTGGTCAGGTTGAGCCGGGGCAGGTCCAGGCGCAGGCGCTCAGGGTAGGAAAGGGCGTAGACGATGGGGACTCGCATGTCGGGAATCCCCATCTGGGAGATCACCGAGCCGTCAATATACTCCACCATGGAGTGGACGATGCTCTGGGGGTGAATCAGCACCTCGATCTTCTCCACCGGGACGCCGAACAGCCAGTGGGCCTCAATCACCTCCAGACCCTTGTTCATCAGGGTGGCCGAATCGATGGAGATTTTACGACCCATGGACCAGTTGGGGTGATTAAGGGCCTGTTCGGGAGTGACTTCCCACAGATCCCGGGTAGACTTGTCCCGGAAGGGACCGCCGGACGCGGTGAGAATCAGGCGGTGGATGTCCTGGTGGCGGCCAGCGCTCAGGGATTGGGCGATGGCGTTGTGTTCGCTGTCGATGGGCAGCAGTTGTACCTGCTTCCGCGCCACGGCGTTCATCACCAGTTCGCCGGCCATCACCAGGGTTTCCTTGTTGGCCAGGGCGATATCTTTGCCGGCTTCGATGCCGGCCATGGTGGGGGTCAGGCCGGCGGCGCCGACGATGGCTGAGACCACCAGGTCAGCCTCATCAAGGGCGGCCACTTCTTCGTTGCCGGCCCGGCCCACCAGTACCCGCTCCCCCCAGCCCGGCGGCAGGCTCTGGATCAGCTCCCCGGCCACGGCGTCGTCGGCCACCGAAACCAGCAGCGGGTGGAAAGCCTCGATCTGTTCCCGCAGCAGCCGGATATTACCACCCGCTGCCATTCCCACCACCCGGAAGCGACCGGGGTACTGACGCACCACGTCCAGCACGTTACAGCCAATAGAGCCGGTGGAGCCCAGCAGGGAAATGTTTTTGGTCATGATCTTTGCCGTCACTCAAAAAGTAAAAAAATGCTGAACAGTTACGTGCCAGAATGAACTGGATAGTTACAAAATCCGGCCGGTTGCCGGCGACTAAAACATGTCGCCGGTCAGCAGCAGGTAATAAAGCAGCGGGGCGGCCAGCAGCAGGGAGTCGATGCGGTCCAGAATACCGCCGTGCCCCGGCAGCAGAGTGCCGGAATCTTTGACCCCGGCCCCGCGCTTGAGCAGAGACTCGGCCAGATCACCGGCCACACTCAGTAGTGAAAGGATAAAGGTAAAAAGCAGCGCTTGCAACAGGTTGATGGCCGGGAAAAACACCATCACCGCCAGCCCCACCACCAGCAGGGCGGTAGCCACCCCGCCGAGCAGTCCTTCCACGGTTTTGCCGGGGCTCAAGGCCGGGCAGAGTTTATGGCGGCCCAGATGGGTGCCGACATAATAGGCGCCGCTGTCGGCCGACACGGTGATCAGGCTGACAATGATCAGCCAGTGCCGACCGTTCTCAAGGTTAATCAGCAGCGGCAGGTGGGCCATCAACAGGCCCAGGTAAAAAATGCCGAAGGCGGCGGAAAACAGAAAAAACAGCGGCCGTTCCAGGCTGCCATAGCGAAAAACGGTGAGCAGCAGCAGACCTGTCAAGGCGATAACCAGGGCTCCGACCATCAGGGTGTGACTGGCCTGGCCGGCCGCCAGCACCGGCAACAGGCCAAAGGCCAGCAAGGCCGGTCGCAGAGGTGGTTCGCCGCCTTTTACCAGCAGCATGTTGCCGTATTCATGCAGGATCAATAATGTCAGCAGGCCGACCGTCAGCCAGAAGAGCCAGAAGGGGGCGTAGAGCAGCAGCAAGAGCCAGGCCACGCCGGTGCATATGCCGGTCAGTATCCTCTGCATGGCGGCCTGTTCAGGTGTCCGCCGGCGGTTCGTTGACCCGGCCAAAGCGGCGCTGGCGCTGTTGATAGTCGGTCAGGGCGGCCAGGAACTGTTCCCGCCCGAAATCCGGCCAAAGAGTTTTGGTGAAATAGAGTTCGCTGTAGGATAGTTGCCAGAGCAGAAAATTACTCAGCCGCCGCTCGCCGCCGGTGCGGATCAGCAGGTCGGGGTCGGGCAGCTCGGCGCTGTCCAGCCCGGCGGCCAGGGTTGATTCGTCGATTTGCTCGGGGGTCAGTTCCCCGGCCGCTACGCGGGCGGCCAACTGCCGGGTGGCCCGGACCAGTTCATCGCGACCACCGTAGCTTAAGGCCAGGTTGAGGATCAGGCCGTCGTTGCCGGCGGTTTCCCGGATGGAGTTTTCCAGGATCCGCCGGACCTGATTGGGTAAACGATCGATCCGGCCGCAGGTTCGCAATCGCACACGGTTTTGGACCAGTTGCTCGAGCTGATTTTCCAGGTAGGTCTTGAGCAGCCCCATCAGGCCTTCCACCTCGGGGCCCGGCCGTTGCCAGTTTTCGGTGGAAAAGGCGTACAGGGTCAGGGCATCAAGGTTCAGCTCTCCGGCGCACCGCACCACCGCCTGCACTGAACTGACACCGGCCTGGTGGCCCATGATGCGGGGTTTCCCCTGCTGATGGGCCCAGCGGCCGTTGCCGTCCATGATGATGGCGACATGACGGGGCAGATTGGCCGGGTCATGGCGCATCAGACTTCCATCATCTCTTTTTCTTTGTCCGCCATGATGGTGTCGATCTGCTTGATAAAACGATCGGTCTCCTGCTGGGCTTCATCCTGGAGGCGGAAAAAGTCATCTTCGGGCAGTTGTTTGTCGTTTTTCAGTTTTTTCAGGGCGTCGATGGCGTCTCGGCGGGAATTGCGGATGGCCACCCGGTACTCTTCGCTGATCTTTTTGACCTGTTTGACCATTTCCTTGCGGCGTTCTTCGGTAAGCTGGGGAATGACCAGGCGGATCACCTTGCCGTCGCTGTTGGGGGTCAGGCCGAGGTCGGAACCATGAATGGCTTTTTCAATGGCGCTAACCTGCTGGGTGTCCCAGGGTTGGATCACGATCATCCGGCTTTCGGGAATGGTCAGGGTGGCGACCTGGTTCAGCGGCATGCTGGAACCGTAGGCTTCGACCTTGATCCCGTCCAGCAGGTTGAGTGAGGCCCGGCCGGTGCGAATCCTGGCCAACTCCCGGCGATAGGCTTCGATGTTTTTTTCCATCTTGTCGGACATTTCCAGAATTACTTCATCCATGGCTGCCTCCCTACGTTTTTTTTTGGTGGGGGGGTCAAGTCTTGACATGGCAGTTTGGCTTGACCGAACTGTCATGTCAAGACTTGACCCCCCACGTCGCCGATCAGGGTGCCGACCTGCTCGCCGGATACCGCCTTGCGCATGTTGCCGGCCACCATCATGTCGAAGACCATAATGGGGGTGGTGTTGTCCATGGCCAGGGAAATCGCCGCCGAGTCCATCACCTTGAGCTGCCGGTTGAGCACATCTCTGAAAGTTAAGTGTTCGAAGCGTACGGCATCGTCGTGGTGCAGAGGATCTTTGTCGTACACCCCGTCCACCCTGGTGGCCTTGCAGACCAGATCGGCCTTTATTTCCAGTGCTCGGAGCATGGCGGCGGTATCGGTGGTGAAATAAGGGTTGCCGGTGCCGGCGGCAAAAATTACCACTCGTCCTTTGGCCAGATGATGAAAGGCTTTCTGGCGGGAATATGGTTCACAGACGGTGGGCATGGCCAGGGCGGAAAGAACCCGGGCCGGAACGCCATGGCGCTCCAGAGCGTCATGCAGGGCCAGGGCGTTGATCACCGTGGCCAGCATGCCCATGTTGTCGGCGGTGCTCCGGTCCATGCCGGAAGCGGAGCCGGCCATGCCGCGAAAGATGTTGCCGGCACCGATCACCAGGCCGGTTTCCACCCCGACGGCGGTAACTTCGCGGATTTCCTCGGCCAGATAATCAAGCACGGCCGGGTTGATCCCGTGGGATTGCTCACCCATCAGCGCTTCGCCGCTGAGTTTGAGCATCACCCGGCGGCACTTTTTACCGCCGGGGTCATGGTCGCTGTTGCTGGCAGTTGGATCACTCATTATAAATAACCGCTTCAGGCGCCAACCTGAAAACGGGCAAAACGCTTGATGGAGATGTTCTCTCCCAGGGTAGCGATTAGCTCGTTGAGCAGGTCCTGAATGGAAAGATCCGGGTTTTTGACGTATTTTTGCTCCATCAGGCAGACTTCTGCGTAATATTTGTCAATTTTACCGTCAATGATTTTTTCCACGATATTCTCCGGCTTGCCGGAGTCCAGGGCCTGCTGCTTGTAGATATTGCGTTCACGCTCTAAAGAGTCGGCGGGAACATCTTCCCGGCGAATGGCGATGGGGCTGGCGGCGGCGATGTGCATGGCGATATTTTTGGCGAAATTCTGAAAATCGCTGTTCTTGGCCACAAAATCGGTTTCGCAGCCTACTTCCACCATCACCCCGAGTTTGCCGCCGGCGTGAATGTAGGTCTCAACCACCCCTTCGCTGGTGGCGCGGTCGGCCCGTTTGCGGGCAACCGCCAGGCCTTTCTGGCGCAGCAGGTCGACGGCCTTTTCCATGTCGCCGTCGGTTTCATTAAGGGCCTTCTTGCAATCCATCATCCCCGCGTTGGTTTTGTCGCGGAGTTCCTTGACCATCTGGGAAGTAATCTGCACGGTGTCACCTTTATCTGGTTAGCAAATATTTAGATTAAAGCCTTGGTTTTAGCTGGTGTTTGGCACAAAAAAACGAGCCACTTAAGCCCGGAACAGGCAGGTGGCATCGGCAGGGGCCCGCATGGGAACGACGGTCTTCGAACGGTTTGTCCGCCGAAGACCGTACGGAACAGGCCAGTAAGCAATCAGGCGGCGGTCGGCGCTGCCTTTTCTTCTTTGTCGGCGGCGGCTGCTTCGCTTTCCTGTTTGTCAGCGGCGGCCTGCTGGGCAGCCGCATGGCTTTCCTTACCGTCTAAAATGGCGTCGGCCAGTTTGGCACTGACCAGGCGAATGGACTTGATGGCGTCGTCGTTGCCGGGAATCAGGTGGTTGATGCCGTCGGGGTCGCAGTTGGTGTCGGCGATGGCGATCACCGGGATCCCCAGACGGTTGGCCTCGATTACGGCGATGCTCTCCCGCTTGGGGTCGATGACGAAAACGGCCGCCGGCAGGGTTTTCATTTCCTTGATACCGCCGATGTTGCGCTCCAGCTTGACGGTCTCTTTCTGGATCATCAGGATTTCTTTTTTCTTGTACCGGTTGACGCTGCCGTCTTCCTGCATGCTGGTGTAGTTCTTGAGGCGTTCCACGCTCTTTTTGATGGTCTGGTGGTTGGTGAGCATGCCGCCCAGCCAGCGGTGATCAACGTAGAACATGCCGCAGCGGGCCGCCTCTTCCCGGACGATCTCCTGGGCCTGGCGCTTGGTGCCGACAAAGAGTATGCTGCCGCCTTTGGCGGCGATATCGCGTGCCACATCGCAGGCCTTGTTGAACAAGGGCAGGGTTTTGTCCAAGTTGATGATGTAGATGCCGTTTCTGGCCCCGAAGATGTAGGGTTTCATCTTGGGGTTCCAGCGGCGGGTCTGGTGGCCGAAGTGAAGACCGGCTTCGAGCATTTCCTTCATGGATACGTGGGACATGGTTTCTCCTTGCAACTGATTTTGGTTAATCCTCCATCCCTTGTTCCCCACCCGGTTAACTGTGATTCCGGGCACCAGCGGGACATTCGGGGCAGCGACCGAAAAAGGCCGGACCCGTCAGGGATGTGCGTAGTAATTAAGTGTTCACAAGAACCCCCGCAAAGCTGTCGCTAGAACGGGGCTGTAAACGTGCAGCAGTGCCGCAGATTGCGGCAAGTGGTCCGGTGCTGCGTACATCAGTACGCAAGCCGGGCCGATCGCCGCCAGATGTGGTGCTGCTGAACGTTTGCACGTAGTTGTGAAACCCGCTGACGATACATTAAGGCGAGTAAATTTGCAAGCGGGAATAAGATGGAAAGGGGGGTTAGACCAAGATGTTGATCACCGCGCCTCGGTTACGACCCTGGCCGGCGTTGACCACGTCCATGTGCTCGGCCTGGGCCTCACGCAGGCGGCGGGCGGCCTTCTGCTCATCGGCTCGGGCCTGGCGCAAGCGCTCCATGGCCTGTTGTTTCTGGCGCTGGGAGCGGCGCACCTCATGTTCGGCCTCCTGGCGCCGGCTTTCCGCTTGGCGTACCTGGCGCCCGGAGCGCAGGGTGTCGTCATCCCCGGCGGGTTCCCGGCGGTGCACCAGAGCCTGGGTGACTTCCGGCGCCGAGGCCGGGGTATGGGTGCCGATTTCCAGGGCCATGGGGTCTCCGTGTGCAACTTGATGGACGGTGATACTTTCCAATATCACAGGCGGGCACGTTTTGGCAAGTTTTCCGGCCCCCCACACCGGTGCCAAAACCGATGACTTTGATGGATCCCTGGTGAATGGTTGCTATTCCACTCCTTGCAGCATTTCGTCAATCACCTGCAGGCCGCCGGCCCAGAAGGCCGGGTTGTCCAGGTCAACCCCGAAGGGGGCCACCAGTTCGTAGGGGGTGGCGGAACCGCCGGCCTTGAGTAGTTCCAGGTACTTGGGCACAAAATCCGCCGGGTCCTGCTGGTAGAGCTTGAACAGGGCCAGCACCAGCAGCTCGCCGAAGGCATAGGAGTAAACATAGCCCGGGGTGCTGAGGAAATGTGGAATGTAAGACCACCAGCTGTGGTAATCCTCGGTCAGCTTGACGCTGTCGGCAAACATCTCCTCCTGACTGGCCCGCCAGTGGGCGGAGATCTGCTCACTGCTCAACTCTCCTTCCCGGCGGCGGGCGTTGTGCACCCGATCCTCGAAACGGTTCATGGCGATCTGCCGGAAAACAGTGGCAAAGATCGATTCCAGCTTTTGGCAGGTAAAGGCTCGCCGGGCCTCGGGGGTTTTGATCAGGCCAAGCTGGCGCTGGAACAACAGCAGTTCGGCGAACACCGAGGCGGTTTCCGCCAGCACCAGGGTGGTGGAGCTGTTGTAATAACCTTGCCTGGCGGCCAGGTACTGATGTACTCCATGTCCCAGTTCATGGGCCACGGTGGAGATGTCCCGCAGGTTGCCGGTGTAGTTGATCATGATGTAGGGGTGCACCTCCGGCACCGCCGGGTGGGCAAAAGCTCCCCCCCGTTTACCTTCCCGCAGGGGGGCGTGGATCCACCGGCGCTGGAAGAAGAGTTCGGCGTAATCGGCCATTTCCGGACTGAAGTCGTGGAAAGCCTGCAGGACCAGTTCCCGGCATTGCGACCAGTCGACGGTGGTGGTGGGCAGGTCGGGCAGTGGGGCATAGCGGTCGTAGTCCAGCAATTCATCCAGCCCCAGTATTTGCCGTTTGAGCCGGTAATAACGCTGGGGGATGTCGTAACGGGCGGTTACCGCTTTGGTTAGGGTTTCCACCGTGGGGTCGTTAAGTTCGTTGTAGAGGTTCATGGAACTGAGCCAGTGGGGGTAGCGGCGCTGGCGGTCATCGATCATCTTGTCGGCCAGCAGAGTGTTGAAGGTGTGGGTCAGCACGTGTAACTGGCTGTTAAGGCCGGTGGTCAGTTCGGCGGCGGCCCGACGGCGCCGGTCACGGTCCGGCAGGTAGAGATCGCTCAGCACCTCCTCTTCGCTGCGCCCATCTTCACCAAAACGCAGATGCCCCATCACCTTGTCAAACAGGGTGGTCCAGCTGCTCCGGCCGGCGGGGGCCCGTTCGATGAGCAGGGCCTCTTCGGCGTCACTGAGCAGGTGCGGGGCGTAACGGCGCAAAGCGGCCAGGTAATGGCGGTATTCAGCCAGTTCCGGGGCGGCCAGCAGTTGTTCAGCGGTGGCGGCCGCCAGCCGGCTCCATTCCAGTTCGAAAAAGACCGTTTCCTTGCTGATTCGGCTGCCGGCCTCCCGGATTTTCTGCAGCAGGGCGCCGGCGGCGGCATCTTTGGTTTGGGTGGCGAAATTAAGGTAGGCGTAGGTGGCGGCCCGGCCCAGGCGGGCTTCCAGGCTTTCCAGGCGCCGGATCAGATCGAGCAGGCCGGCGGCCTCCAGTTCGGCCAAACGGCCGGCAAATTCGGCCCGGATGGCCCCGGCCTCTTCTTCACAGGTGGCAAGATTGGCGGTCAGTAAGGGATCTTCGGCCCCCTGATAGAGGTCTGTCAGTTGCCAGATAACTTCCGTGGTGCCCAGTTTGGTGTTCAGATCTTCGCTCATTATTGACTCCTTGCACTGGTCGGTGCGGTTGGGGCGCTGTCGGCGGGTTTGGTTATTTGATTGGTTGGTAAAGCGAAAACAGGCAGTTACAAGTCGTGCCCCGTCGGCGCCGCCGTTTTTGCGGCGCCGATAATTTTGTATGTGACGGCAAAGCTGAATGGATAGGAAAATATCCGGCGGCGGTCAAGTGAATAGTGTCGGTCCCGACAAAATCTGATTGCACGGAAAGGGCAGGCGCGATATACAAGGCAGTCATTTGACTTTGGCCGGTCGTTATTGCCGGCGGTCGCCCATAGGTCTTAGTCTCCCGTTTTTTGAAATTTTCCCCCACATTGCCCATGACCTCTAATACCGCTGCCGTGTACGATGAAAGCAAGATAAAAACTTTAAGCTCGCTGGAGCATATCCGCATGCGGCCGGGGATGTATATCGGCCGCCTGGGGAACGGCAGCCACCCCGATGACGGGATTTATATCCTGCTTAAAGAGGTCATTGACAACGGGGTGGACGAGTTTATCATGGGGGCCGGCAAGACCATCGAAATCGCCGTGGGCGAGGACGGAACGCTGATGGTGCGGGATTACGGCCGGGGGATCCCGCTGGGCAAGCTGGTGGAGTGCGTGTCGGTAATCAATACCGGCGCCAAGTACAACACCGACGCCTTTCAATTCTCTGTGGGCCTCAACGGGGTTGGGACCAAGGCGGTCAATGCCTTGTCCAGAAGTTTCGAGGTGACCTCCTATCGTGATGGTGAATTCGCCCGGGCGGTGTTTGTGGCCGGGGAACTGCAGGAAGAGGAAAAAGGTTCGACTGGGGAGAAAAACGGCACCCTGGTGGAGTTTAAGCCCGATCCGGCGATGTTTCCAGATTACTCATTTAACCGCGAATTTATCCGCAAACGACTCAAGCGTTACGCCTATCTTAACGCCGGTTTGCATCTCGATTTCGACGGTGAAAGTTTTTTTTCGGAAAATGGCCTACTGGATCTGCTGGAAGCCGAAACCAGCGGTACCCAGCTTTATGAGCCCATCCATTTTCGCGACAAGACCATCGAGTTCGCCTTTGCCCATACCGACAACTACGGAGAAACCTATTTTTCTTTTGTCAACGGCACCTATACCAACGAGGGCGGCACCCATCTGTCGGCCTTCCGTGAAGGTCTGTTAAAAGGGATCAACGAGTTTGCCGGCAAGAAGTTCGACGGTGAAGATGTCCGGGAGGGAGTGGTGGGTGCCGTGGCGGTCAAGGTGCGGGAGCCGATTTTCGAGTCCCAGACCAAAAACAAGCTGGGTAACACCGATATTCGGGCCGGCATCGTGGCCGTGGTGCGCGATGAGGTCAGCGCCTTTTTATACAAAAACACCGAGCTGGCCGAACTGGTTATTGAAAAAATCCAGCAGAGCGCCCGGGTCAGAAAGGAGTTGCAGCACGTCCGCAAGGAGGCCAAGGCCAAGGCTCGCAAGGTGGCCCTTAAAATCCCCCAGCTCAAGGACTGCAAGTATCACCCGACCCCGGGCAAGCCTTCCCCGCCGGGCAAAGAAAATATGGTATTCCTTACCGAGGGCCAGTCCGCCTCCGGTTCCATTGTCAGTGCCCGCGACCCCATGACCCAGGCGGTTTTTTCCCTTAAGGGCAAGCCTTACAATGTCTATGGCCAGCCCCTGGCCACTTTGTACAAAAACGATGAGATGTACAATATCATGCGGGCTCTGGATATTGAAGATTCCATCGGTCGGTTGCGTTTTGACAAGATCATCATCGCCACCGACGCCGACGTGGACGGGCTGCATATCCGCAACCTGATCCTGACCTTTTTTCTTCATTATTTTGAATCATTGGTCAAACGGGGCCATATCTACATCCTGGAAACCCCTATTTACCGGGTGCGGACTAAGGAAGAGACGATTTACTGCTATTCTGACCGGGAACGAGCCGAGGCGGAGAAAAAGCTGGCCGGCCGGGGTAAAAAAAGCCGCCCGGTGGAAATTACCCGTTTCAAGGGGTTGGGGGAGATCTCTCCCAAGGAGTTCAAGCAGTTTATCGGCTCAGAAATGCGCCTGCAGCAGGTGGATATCGATACCTTAAGCGAAGTACCCCGGATTCTGGAATTTTACATGGGCAAGAATACCCCTCAACGCCGCGACTACATTATGGCGCACTTGGTGTAACGTAAACGAACAGCCGCACCCACCTTCGGGCGGATCAGCCAAGCTCACGTACGGGGGGACGCGGCGCTTGGCTGCTTGCCCGAATCTGGGGCACGGGTGTTCGTTTGCAGCTCGTTAAGCCAACAATTTGTTGGTCCTCGTGAACGATTACGGTGTAACCGATGGAAACAGCGAAATACGGCAATTTACATAAAATGTTCGATGAAAATTTCATCGACTACACCTCCTATGTAATCAAAGAGCGGGCCATCCCCGACGTGGCCGACGGGCTTAAGCCGGTGCAGCGGCGACTGCTCCAGACTCTGCACAACGTCGATGACGGCCGTTTTCACAAGGTGGCCAATGTGGTGGGTGAGACCATGAAGCTGCACCCCCATGGGGACGCCTCCATTTTCTCGGCCCTGGTGAACCTGGCCAACAAGGGTTACCTTATTGACCGGCAGGGCAATTTCGGCAACATCTACACCGGCGATTCGGCCTCGGCGGCTCGCTATATAGAGTGCCGCTTGACCCCGCTGGCCCGGGAGACCATGTTCAACCGGGAGCTTACCGAATTCACCGACTCTTACGACGGCCGGATGAAAGAGCCGGTGATCCTGCCGGCCAAGCTTCCGCTGCTGCTGCTCCAAGGGGCCGAGGGGATTGCCGTGGGCATGGCCACCAAAATCATGCCGCACAATTTTTGTGAGTTGCTGGAGGCGCAGAAAAAGATCCTCCATGGTGAAGAGTTTGTGGTTTATCCCGATTTTTACCAGGGCGGCCTGCTGGATGTTGCCGCCTATGACGACGGTAATGGCCGGCTGCGCTGCCGGGCCCGCATCGAGGAGAAGGACGACAAGACCATTATCATTCGGGAAATCCCCTTTGGTACAACCACCCAGGGGTTGATTGAAAGTGTCGAGAAGGCGGCCCGGGCGGGCAAATTCAAGATTCTCTCCATCAACGACTACACCGCCGAGGAGGTGGAGATCGAAATCAAGCTGGCCCGGGGAATCAAGGCCGAGGAGACCATCAAGGCGCTTTACGCCTTCACCGACTGCGAGCTTGCCATCAGTCCTAACCTCACGGTAATCCGCGACCATAATCCGGCGGTTTTATCGGTGAGTGAGGTGTTGCGGGAAAATACCAGCCGTCTTTACTACCTGCTGGAAAAGGAGTTGCAGTTGGAACTCAACCGCCTCCAGGAGCGGCTGCAATCCCATCTGTTGGAGCGTATTTTCATTGAAGAGCGGCTGTATAAAGAGATCGAGGAATGTCCCAGCTTTGAACTGGTGATCAAAACCGTTGATGAGGCTTTAAAACCTTATGCTGCCGACCTGGTGCGGCCGGTTAGCCGGGAAGATATTGAAAAACTGCTGGAGATCAAGATCAAACGGATCTCCCGCTACGATATTGAGCGCAAGAAGAAAGAGGTTAAAGCCACTCAGCGGCAGATCAAGGAGGTGGAGAAAAATCTCAGGGACATGACCGGTTTCTGTATCCGTTTCCTTGATGATCTGCTGACCCGTTACGGCCAGGATTACCCCCGGCGCACCGAGTTGGCCACCTTTGCCGAAGTCCAGGCCAGCCAAGTGGCTCTGACCAATCTAACCCTGGGCTATGATCGGGAAAGCGGTTTTTTCGGCACCCAGGTCAAGGCTGGAGCGGAGAGCTCCCTGGCCTGCTCGGAGTACGATAAGATTATGCTGATTGACAAAAGCGGGTGGTACAAGGTAGTCAACGTGCCGGAGAAGATCTTCATCGGCCACGATCTGCTCTGGTGGGGGCGGGTGGCTGATAAGCAGACCTTCAACGTGGTCTACCGCGATGGCAAACAGAACCTGTGCTACCTGAAACGCTTTGTAACTCCCAAGTTCATTGTAGACAAGGAATACCGGCTGTTTGAAGAGCACCGGCGCTCGGAGATTATTTTCTTGAAGACCGGGGCAGGGATCAACCTCCGTGCCCATCTTTCGCCGTCACCCCGGACCCGGAGAAACCGGGAGGTTTTTCGTTGTGACGATTTTTTGATCAAGGGAGCGGCGGCCATCGGTAAACGCCTGGCGCCGCGGCCCATCCGCCGGGTGGAGGAGATCAGTGACGCGGTGGCGGCCAAGGCCGAAGAGGAAAAAAACCCGCAAACCCAGTTGTTTGACAAAAAATAAGACCGCCTTGGCGGTCTTGTCTGGGCGGCTGCGACTGGCTACCGCCCGGAGTACGTCTATCTTCTATGGTTTCCGTCGGCCTTAACGGCTGTAAGCCTTGATTATTTTGACCTCCTTTACCGGTACGTCCTGGAAAAAACCCTTACTGGTGGTGGGTTGAGCGGCGATCTGGTCCACCACATCCATACCTTCGATTATCTTTCCGAAAACGGCATAACCATAGGCATTGGGGCTGGTGCCCCGGTGATCCAGATTGGCGTTATCGCTGAGGTTGATGAAAAACTGGCTGGTGGCGCTGTCCACTACTCCGGTCCGGGCCATGGAGAGGGTGCCGCGCAGATTCTTCAGGCCGTTGTCGGCTTCGTTTTTGATCGCCTCACGGGTGGGGCGCTGCTCCATGTCCGGGGCAAAACCGCCGCCCTGGATCACAAAACCGGGGATCACCCGATGAAAAATCAGCCCGTCATAAAAACCGTCCTGGACGTATTGCAGAAAATTGGCGGTTGTAATGGGGGCCTCAGGGGTGAACAGCTCAATGGTCAAATTGCCGGCGGTGGTTTCCATGGTTACCCGGGGTCGGGGGTCGGCGGACTCGGCCATCGCTTTGCCCTGGGCGGTCAACAGCAGACAGAAAATGGTTGCAAGCAGCAGCAGTTTCATTTTTTCTCTCCTTTTTGGTCAATGGCTCAATGGCCGCGTAAGGCCGGTTTTGCAGTTGATGCAGGTTTGTGTTACTATATTGACGTTTGTTTACAAGCTGCGGGGCACGGTCTGCAGTATGAAACCGTAAACAGATGTCACCTTCAATAAAATGCAATTTGGTGGATAGATGACAGGGACGGACAGCATAGCAGATCGGGAAGGTTGTTGCCACTATTTCGGCCAAAGAGCGGTGGATCCTGATTATACCAGATTTGTGGTCGGTTTGGCGATGTTGCTGGTTTTGCTGATTCTGGGCGCCGTCAGGCTACCTTGGGTCGATGGTGCCGATTGGACAACCCTGGAGCAGGACAAGTCGTATGTTACAATGATTGAGGCCAGTGATAGCCGGGCTGTAATCGATTTTCTGCGGTCGGAAGGGATGTGGGAGATGGATGCCCAAAAGCCTCTGCCACCGCTGGTTTTTACCTCTTTTCCGGTCGATATGGGCCAATTGCGGGCGTCGACCCGCAAACGCCTTTTCCTGCACACCCTGGCGCCCACCGCCATGGTTGCCCTGGCGGAAGTGGCCCACGAGAGAGCCGAGTTGTTGCGGGTGGTGGGCCGCATGGATTTTGCCGAGTGCACCCTGGAAAAACTTATCAGGGAGGAAGTTTCTTACCAGGATTGCGGTCTGGTCAGCGCGGAGGCCGATTTTCTGCGGCTCTTGAGCGCCAAATATCGCACGGCACGAATGGATGTCTTGCTAAACCGGGTCAACGTGATACCGTTGAGCCTGGTGCTGGCGCAAGCGGCCATGGAGTCGGCTTGGGGGGGGTCCCGTTTTGTTCAGGAGGGTAACAACATCTTTGGCGTCTGGACCTGGGGCAGTGAGGGGATGGTCCCGGCCAACCGGGCTCCCGGGATGACCCATCGGGTGGCCATTTATGACTCCCTGCTGGATTCCGTGCGGGCCTACCTGTTGATGCTCAACCGGGTTTCCGCCTACAGCACCTTGCGGGAAATTCGGCGTGAGTCCATGGACTCCCTGGCCCTGGTTAACGGCTTGCGTTATTATTCGGAAAAAAGAGAGCGCTATGTTGATGACTTGCGCCGGCTGATCAAAACCAACCAGATGCAGCGTTATGATATCCTGACCATTTCCCTGGAGCCGGCGGAAGTACAAAAACAGTTGTCTACGGAGTCGTTTCGGCAAACCAGACTTGATTGAGCTTGAACCGGCGAAGAAGTGTTTAGCCACTTGTGAACGGTAGTGCCAAAAGAGGTGAGACCATGTTTTATCGATGTCGATTGTTTTTAGTTTTCATGCTTATGCTGGCGGTACCGGCGGGGTTGCCGGTGGTGACAGCCGCGGAGGCGCCGCGCGGTGATGCAACGATCTTTATTTACCATCATTTTGGTGACGACCGCTACCCCACCACCAATGTGAGCATGGAACAGTTCCGAGAGCAGATGGCCTACCTGGCGGCTCATGACTATAACGTTATTCCTCTGGCGGAGCTGGTCGAGATGCTGCGTGATGGTATTCCCCTGCCGCCCCGGACGGTGGTTATTACCGTCGATGACGGTTACCGGACCACTTACACCAAAGCCTGGCCGGTTTTTAAAGAGTACGATTTCCCCTTCACCGTCTTTATCTACGTCGAGGGGCTGGAGAGAAGATACTCCAACTACATGACCTGGGATCAAGTGGAGGAGATGGCCGCCTCCGGGGTGGACTTTCAGGACCACAGCTACTCCCATCACCGTTTGGCCGACTGGCCCCAAGGGCAGAGTGAGGAAGAATACCGTCGCTGGATTCGGGAAGATCTGCGACAGGGGCGGGAGATTCTGACCCGACGGCTGGGTGAAGAACCCCGTTTTTTTGCTATTCCCTACGGGGAGTACAATCACATCGTTCTGGAGGAAGCGCAGAAATTCGGCTATGAGGCGATTTTTACCCAGGATGCCGGCTCGGTGAGCGACGACACCGAGCTGTTCATGATCTCCCGGGAGCCCATCTTGGGCACCAACTGGTCGACCCTGGATCATTTTCAGGAAGTGCTCCAGCGGGTGGACCTGCCTTTCACCGACCATATTCCGGGGCTGCAGCCCCTCCAGGAGAATCCGCCGCCCCGGATCGGCGCTCGCCTGCTCTATCCTGAGCGCTACCGGCCGGGCACTTTCGGGATATTTGTCAGTGAACTGGGTTGGCAGCCGGCCAAGGTTGACGGCGATTTTGTTTATATCGACAACGACACCGTGCTGGAGCGACGCATCAATCGGGTGATGATCAGCGCCCGGGAAAAGGATACTGGCCGCACCGCGTTGCGCTTCTGGATGTTAACTCGGCCCCATTGACAACTTCATTGGCACCGAAAGAGCCAATGAAGTTGGCGGCCATCCATGGGCCGGCCGCCAACAGCTCGTTTTTCAAAGGGCTGTTAACTCGATGCTGAAGGTGGTGCCCCGGTCGGGGGTGCTGGTCGCCCGGATGCGGCCGCCATGGCCTTCGATGATCTGGTGGACGATGGCCAGGCCCAGGCCGGTGCCCTCCTGGCGGGTGGTGAAATAGGGGTCGAAGATCCGGTCCAGAACCTCCTGGGAGATGCCCTTGCCCTGGTCCTGGATACGGATGGTAACCCCTTTCTCCCTGTTATCATTGTCAGAGTGAAAGGTCTCCACCCGGCAGGTTATCTCCCCGCCGGTGGGCGTGGCCTGGCAGGCGTTGCTGAGCAGGTTGAGCAGCACCTGCCGCATTTGCTCCCGGTCGGCCCAAATTTCCAACTTTGCAGGTATCCCGCCGGTCAGTCGGTGGCGTTCGGTACAGTCCGGGATTTGGCGGATCAGGGCGGCGCATTCCTCCCATAGGTCATTCAGGTTAAAATATTGTTTTTGCGGGCTTGAAGGCCGGCAGAAGAGCAGAAAATTGCTTACCGCCGCTTCCAGGCGGTCGCACTCCCGGGTGATGATGGTCAGCAGTTTTTCCTGGCCGGGGTGGTTTCGCAAGCGTTGGGCTAAAAGCTGGCTGGAACCAGAGATGGCGGCCAGCGGGTTGCGGAATTCGTGGGCCACCCCGGCGGCCATTTCCCCCACCGCCGCCATCTTTTCACTTTGCCGCACCCGGGCTTCCATTTCCCGGATCAGGCTGAGATCCTGCAGGGAAAGAATGGCGCCGCCGTCCTCTTCCCGGTGGGTGCCATACAGGCGGCTCCAGGAGTAGCCCACCGGGATTTTTTCGCCGTTTTTGCGGGTCAGCTCACTTTCCGCCCGGCCTTTGGTGCCCGGTTCCAGGCCGGACTTGATTTCCGGCATGATCTCCTCCGCCTTGCGGCTCCTAATCTCATCGGCCGACCAGCCGCTGATGCCTTCCGCCGCCCGGTTGCAGGAAGTAATGCGGCCTTGGCCGTCGACGGTGATAATGCCGGTGGTGATATCATCGAAGATCTGTTTGTAGAGGTTGCTCAGGCGGTCATAATGGGAGGCGGTCCGCGACAGGGCGGCTTCGGTGCGGTAAAGACGCCCGGCCAGCGTGCCGGCCAGGGCCGCGACCAGAAAAAAGGAAAGGCCGTTGATGGCAAACAGGTTGAGCAGCCGCTCCAGACTGACTTCGGCTCGGGGGCCGATGGTCAGCAGATTGAAATCATAGTGGCTGTATTCCAGCAGCAGCAGAAAACCGTAGGCAAAGGTGCAGAGGGAGGCCATCAGCAGGGCGCTGCGCTTAAAGAGCATGAAAGCGGCGACGATGATGGGCAGAAAATAAACCACCGTAAACAGCGATTGACTGGTGCCGGAAAACAGGACCAGGCAGGAGATCAGCAGGATGTCGATGCAGATCTGCAGAAAGGCGAAACGTTGCGTGTTTTTTATCCGTGCCAGCAGGGTGGCGGAGATAATGGTAAACAGGTAAAACCCGGCGACAAACAGCAGGGGATAATGGTACAGGTCGGTGGTCAGCCGGTGTCCGCGGGCCTCCAGAACCGCGGTGATGCCAAGGATGAGGGTAAGAAAGGTGACCCGCAGGAGAAAATACCAGGCCAACTGTTTTTTTAATAACCGGCCGGGGTCGGCAGGTTCGGAGTCTGGTGCAGGTAACTGCGCCAGTGGCTGAGGGTGGCTCCCCTCGTGGCTTACCGGGGGTGTACTGGCCGGAAATTCGGGCTGTTGACTGCTCATGGCCGGTCGGCGTCGATGCCGTATTTTTTGATTTTGTAGCGCAGGGAGCGGAAGCTGGTGCGCAGCAATTCGGCGGCCCTGGTCTTGGAGTTGCCGGCTTTTTCCAGGGCGCTGACGATCATCTCCCGTTCCAGATCGGCCAGGGTCGGCTCCAGGCCGCGGCTGAAAACCTCTTCGGTGATGGCCTGGCGGTCGCCGGTGGCGGTGACGGCGGTGCCGGTTGTGGGGGATGTTGTCTGGCTGCGGCGATGGCCAGCCAGGGTAAGGCTTTCCGGCAGGATGATCTGGGAGTTTTCCATGGCCACCCCGCGCTCGATGATATTTTCCAGCTCCCGCACGTTACCGGGAAAATCGTAGTCCAGCAGCACCTGCATGGCATAGGAGGAGATCCGGTGGATGTCCTTGTCGAACAGGCGGGCGTACTTGGCCAGGAAATGCTCCACCAGCAGCGGCACATCCCCCTTGCGTTCCCTCAGCGGCGGCACCCGGATGGGCACCACCGCCAGGCGGTAGAAGAGGTCTTCCCTGAAGCGGCCGGCCATGACCTCCTGTTCCAGATCCTTGTTGGTGGCCGAAATCACCCGGATCTGAATGCGCACGTTTTCCGTGCCGCCCACCCGCTTGATTTCCCGCTCCTGCAGCACCCGCAGCAGTTTGGTCTGGATAATGGGGGGCAACTCCCCGATTTCATCAAGAAAGGCGGTGCCGTGATTGGCCTGTTCGAATAGTCCGGCCCGGCTGCTGGAAGCACCGGTGAAAGCGCCCTTGGTGTGACCGAACACCTCGCTTTCAAAAAGGCTTTCCGGAATGGCGCTGCAGACGATGGGGACGAACTCATGGTTGGTGGCCGGACTCAAGCGGTGAATGGCCCGGGCCACCAGTTCCTTGCCGGTGCCGGATTCGCCCTGGATCAGGATGTTGGCCCGGGTGGGGGCCACCCGGGTAATAATATCATAAATTTTGCGCATTTCCGGGCTGCCGCCGATAATGCCCTCGAATTCGCTGACCGTCTCAAGGTCGCCCTCTCCGTGCACGGCCGGAACAGGCTGTTGGCTGTGCAGGGCGGTGCCGACGATATCCTTGATTTCGCCGACCTTGAAAGGTTTGGTGATATAGTCAAAAGCCCCGTTTTTCATTGCGCTCACCGCATCATCCGGCGAGGCGAAGGCGGTGACCAGGACCACCGGCAGTTCGGGCCTGATTTCCTTGATCCGGGTCAAAAGCTCAAGTCCGTCGGGCGGCGGCATGCGGATATCGGAGATCACCAGGTCATAATCTTCCGCCGTCAGCCGCTCCAGCGCCGCCACCCCACCGTCGGCGCAACTGACCGCATAACCCTCCTCTTCCAGCAGGATCTTCAGAAACTCCCGCATGCTCAACTCATCATCAACCACCAGAATCCGTTTCATAACCAGACTATAACGCGGATGCAAAAAACAGAAAACAGAAAACGGTAATCACAAATCAGGGGTCAGAGAACCAGAAACAAAGACCAGAGAACAGGAAAGGAAAGAGAAACGGGAAACGGGAAAAGGGAAAAGGGAAAAGGGAAAAGGGAAAAGGGAAAAGGGAAAAGGAGAACAAAAAAAGGGGGGGACGTGCCGCCAGGCAACGTCCCCCCAAAAAAAAGGAGCAAAATGAAAATTAAACGGTCAGCAGTGCCGCAGGTTGCGGCAAGCGACCCGGCGCCGCGTACTCCTGTACGCAAGCCGGGTCGATCGCCGCAAGATGCGGTGCTGCTGCCCGTTTAATGGTCGTAAGCGCTGCTGGAGCCGCGGGGATAGCGGATGCTCTCCACCATGTCCTGTACCTCCTGGGGCGGCGGGGGGGTCAGGCGGGAAACCACCACGGCGGCGATGAAGTTGATGGCCATGCCCACCGCACCGATGCCTTCCGCGCTGATGCCCAGGAACCACGGGGCCGCACCCATGAAGTTAACATGGATGATGTAGAAAAAGGTGAAGCCCATCCCCAGGATCATGCCGGTGATGCAACCTTCGCGGTTAGTCCGTTTGTCGAAGATCCCCAGCACGATGATGGGGAAGAACGACGAGGCGGCAAGGCCGAAGGCGAAGGCCACCACCTGGGCCACGAAGCCTGGCGGGTTAATCCCGAAGTAACCGGCGATCATCACCGCCACGCCGATCATCACCCGACCCACCAACAGTCGCTGGGCCTCGGTGGCCTGGCGATTGATCATCCGGTAATAGAGGTCATGGGAAATCGATGACGACACCACGATCAACAGCCCCGAAGCGGTACTAAGAGCCGCTGCCAGGCCACCGGCCGCCACCAGGGCGATGATCCAGGCCGGCAGGTTGGCGATCTCCGGGTTGGCCAGCACCATGATATCGCGGTCGATGAACATCTCGTTGGCGTTGTCGGTGATGGGGTTGCTGACCAGGCGCTGGCCGAACTCGCCGGTTTCACCGGTGAAGCTGGGGCGGCCCTCAAAAGCGTCGCCGGGGGCGTAGTGCATGATGCCGTCGCCGGTCTTGTCCACCCAGGCGATCAGCCCGGTTTGTTCCCAGTTCCGCACCCAGGAAGGGGCTTCGCTGTAAGGGGTTTCATGCAGGGTGTTGATCATGTTGTAACGGGCAAAAGAAGCCACGGCCGGGGCGGTGGTGTAGAGCAGGGCGATGAACAGCAGGGCGTAACCGGCGGAGATCCGGGCACCGCGCACGCTGGGTACGGTGTAAAAACGGATGATCACGTGGGGCAGACCGGCGGTACCCACCATCAGGGCCAGGGTGATGCAGAAGACATCCAGCATGCCCTTGCTGCCGGGGCCGAAGGCCTGGGTATACTCGGAAAAGCCCAAATCACGGTGCAGGGCGTCGATGGTTTCCAGCAGGTACTTGCCGGTGTCCGGGCCGGAGGTGATCACCGAGCCGAAACCGATCTGGGGAATGAAATGGCCGGTGATCATTATCGAGATGGCCACGGCGGTGATCACGTAAGCAAAAATCAGCACCACATACTGGGCCACCTGGGTGTAGGTGATGCCCTTCATACCGCCCAGGGCGGCGTAGAAAAAGACGATGGCCATACCGATCATCACCCCGGTGTTGACATCCACCTCCAGAAAGCGGCTAAACACGATGCCCACGCCCCGCATCTGGCCGGCGACATAGGTCAGGGAAACAAATATGGCGCAGATCAGGGCCACCAGCCGGGCGGTGTCCGAGTAGTAACGGTCACCGACAAAGTCGGGCACGGTGAATTTACCGAATTTCCGCAGGTAGGGGGCCAGAAACAAGGCCAGCAAAACATAACCGCCGGTCCAGCCCAGCAGGTAGATGGAACCGCCGTAACCCATGAACGAGACCATGCCCGCCATGGAGATAAAGGAGGCGGCGCTCATCCAGTCGGCGGCGGTGGCCATCCCGTTGGCCAGCGGCGAGACGCCGCCGCCGGCCACGTAAAAGCCCTTGGTGGTTTTTACCCGGGCAATCCAGGCAATACTTAGATAAAGACTGAAGGTCAGAAAGACCATGATGTAAGTCCAGGCCAGAATCGACATGGTGTATTCTCCTCTTCGGTTATGGTCGGGACGGCCGCGGGCCGGGTCGCCGACTGTCAACGATTGATGACAATTGTCTTTTTGCCAGCCGTGGCGGGCTTGTCGGGCGCAGCTTTTTGGGACCCAACTTGCCGGTGGCGGGGCCGACCGCGAGGTCAGGTGCCCGGCGAACCGCTAGCTGATTGTTTTTTCGATGGTAAAGCGAGACTGTTTGAAAATGCTAAAGAACAGAAGGAGCTTATTCGTTGACGTCAAACTCCCGGTCCAGTTTCTGCATCAGAAAATAGTAGACGAAGATCAGGACCACAAAAACATAGATGGCACCCTGTTGCGCAAACCAGAACCCCAATGGAAAGCCGCCCAGGTAAAAATTGTTGAGTTGTTCGACAAAAAAGATGCCGAAGCCATAGGAAACCACGCCCCAGATGGTGAGGAGAATCACCATGTAGGTAAGGTTCTTCTTCCAGTACATCGATAGGTCTTTGGTCATTTCTCTCTCCTCGCAGTAAGCTGGCGAGCACGTGTCCGAAACCCCCGTTTCCGTGACGTGCTCAATTTTTTAGTGTACCGGAACCTGAACAGCACGGCACTCTAAGCAAAGCACGAAAAAAAATCAACTGGAAAATTTACCCTCTTTGATGTGTTACAATGTGGTATCAGAAAAGGTTGCGCCAGGCCTGGCCGGCGCTGAAGATATCCCTTAGTGTGACGATCCCTTTGGAGCGCATTTGCTTAATCAGAAAAACAAACAGGTAGGCGGTTTGCAGGGCGTCTTCGTAGGCGTCGTGGAGGGTGAAGTCGGGCAGACCGTATTCCCGGCCGAGTGCGGCCAGATTATAGGCGACATCCATACGGAAACGGTCATGGTACTGTTGCCATTGCATTTCGGTGTAGGTCTGGGCCAGGCGCATGGTGTCCAGGCATGGGTTGGAGACCGGCGCCCCGTAATGACGGCGACAGGCCCGGTTGAGAAAGGCCACGTCCAGCCCGACATAGTGCCCCACCAGCAGGGCCTGGCCACAGAAAGAGATAAAATCCGGCAACACTTCGGCCAGCCGTGGGGCCTGGTCGATCTGCTGCGGGGTGATCCGGTGGATCAGGGTGCTGTTCTTGGGCAGGGGGCGGGAAGGCTTGACGTAAACGTGGAAGGTTTCTCCCACCATGATCTGCAGGTGGCGGACCTTAACCGCCCCGATGGAGACGATTTCATCCTGCCGCCGGTTGAGGCCGGTGAGTTCGGTGTCGAAAACCACGAACTCGTAATCGCTCAAAGGGCGATTCTGGTCGAGCCGTCGGAAATAATGCCAGTTGTCGGCAAAGAGCGGATGGGCCGGCGGAATCAGGCCGAAACGGCTCAGCATTTTTTTAAACATGTTCGGCCTTGGCGCCCGGGGGCGGTGCGATGGTGGGTTAGCGCTCGCCAAGGCGGAATTCCGCTTTGATGTGGCTTTGCAGACGGCGGACCACCTCGAATGATTCCTTGAGGGTCTGTTTTTCCAGGTCGGAAAGATTGGCGGGGTTGATGTGATTGTTGGGTTCCTGCCCGTTTTCCATCATGTGCAACTGGTGGACCAGTCGCAACTGCATGAGAAACTCATAGGCCTTGATCGTTTCCTGGTACATTTCGGCGCTGATGTGCCCTCCCTCCCGGAGCAGTTGCAGCCGCACCAGGGTGTTGCTTTCGCCAATGCCGTGCTTTAAGGCAAAGAGCCGGGCAAAATCGACAAAGGGCACCAGACCTTTGGTCTTCAGATCCAGGGCGTTACGGTGCTCGCCGTCTTTTTCCACGATTAAGTTACGGAAAAAAGAGAGCGGCGGCCGGGCCTCCATGGCGTTCTGGGCCAGATGATAGAGGAACAGCTCCTGTTTGGGGATGGTCCGGGCCAGGTGGTGGCGCAGCTTGTCGGCCAGGCCAAAATCACCGTAGCCGGGCCGGAGGTCGAAGAAGATGGTGGAATGCATCACCTCTTTGGGCTCCGGGGTCATGATCCAGCCGTCGAAACATTGCTGCCAGGCTGGGGCCGACATTCGCCATTTGGGGTTGGAGGCCATCATTTCGCCGGGGCATAAAGGATAACCGCACAACACCAGGTTTTCGATGGCCCGTTCGCCAAGCGCTTTGAAGTATTCTTCGGCCTCGGCAGCTTTTTTTTCATCTTGGGGCCAGGCGTAAATCAAGGCGTTGTCCTGGTCGGTTTTGAAGGTCTGCTCGCTGCGCCCTTCGCTGCCCATCAGCAGCCAGCAGAAGGGCAGGGGGGGCGGCCCCAGTTCTTCAATGAGCAGGGTCAGCAGTCGCTCCAGGATATGATCGTTGAGTACGGTGATCATTTTGGTGATGTTGTTGGCCTTGGCTCCTTCCTCGATCAAGGTGCGGACCACCGACGGTACCTTGCGAGCCAGGGGGTGCAGCCCTTCCAGGGTGCGCTGGGCGACGATTTCCCGGAAGAGATATAGGGGTGAGGTGCCCTGCAGCAGCATGATGTCGTGGGTGGTGATCATGCCGACGATTTTTCCCTGTTTTTCAATGGCCAGGTGATGGATGCGCTGTCGCATCATTCGCAGCATGGCGTCGAAGCAGACCGCGTGGCCGGGAATGGTGATCACCGGTGAAGCCATGATCTTTTCCACCGGTGTCTGGTAATCCAGCCCGGCGGCCACCACTTTGGTGCGCAGATCCTTGTCGGTGACGATTCCGATAATTTCCCCGGCCGGGTCGGTGACCAGCAGCGAGCCGATTTTAAGTTCGGCCATCAGGGCGGCGGCCCGGCGTACCGATGCGTCGGCGGGAATGGTTTTGGGCTCACCTTTAACGGCGGAGCCCACCTGGGTGGAAAACAGGAACAGGGCGCTTTCGGTGCGGGGGGTTACCCGGTGGTGGCGCAGTTCGGCATAGGCGGTGTTGATCATCTTTTCCGACAGACTGCGCAAAAAATACTGGCTGACCCGGGGAGAGGTGTCCAGCAGCTGGCGAAAAGCGCTCTTGGTGAAAAGAAAACAGAAGGTGTCTTCAACCGTTTCCACGTTGAGGTTGGCCCGGGTATTCTGGATAATCGGCAGGGCGCCGAAGTATTCTCCTTCGCCGCGGAAATCCTTGAGGGTTACCTCGCCCTGATCGTCTTCCAGATAAATTTTGACCCCACCTTTCTGGATCAGGTAAAAGTGTTCCACCTCGGTTTCCCCCTGGCGGAAGATCAGGGTGCCCTTGGGGATAAAGTCAATAATGCAGTGCCTGGCCAGTTCCCGCAGGTGGTCGTCGTCCAGTTCGTTGAAAGGCATGGTGTGGCGCAAAAACTCCAGCACCGTTTCCGGGGCGATGTTGTGGGCGTCGTTTTTGCCGGTGCTCATGGTTGGCTGTGCTCCGCTGAACGGTTACGCTGGTTGGGGGCCGAGGGACGGTAGGTTTCTTGCCCGTCATGTCGCCCCAGGGCAGGCTGACTTGGTCAGCTTATCATTTCTCCAGGGTTTTAATCAATTCCCCGGGGGGGAACATTCGAAAAAACAGAAAACCGCTGAGCACGGTCATGGCCAGGATCATGGGCAATTCAGGGTAGAGGCGGTTTTCCGGTAACAGCAGGGAAAGCGGGGCCAGTACCAGGAGAAAATGGTAGCCGATCCGGCGAAAACGGAGTATTTCCCGCAACAGATAGAAGTTGATTACCACCGGCACCAAAGACAGGAAAAAAAAGAGGTCGATGGCGCCGAACTGTACGATGGTCAGCAGTTTTTTACTGGTGACAAACAGCAGGAAAAAGGCCAGCAGCAGGTTGAGATAAACGTATTTGCCGCGCACGGCCGGATTGGAGATATTGTTGGCGTGGAAGAGTAGCTTCTGGGGGTCTTCTTCGTTTTTCAGGCGGTCGATGATCTGCCGCCGGGATTGCCCGGCCAGCAGGGATTCTTCGATTTTTTCTTCCAGCGACTGGGGTTGGGGTTTCGGTTGGGCCATATTTTGCCGATGCTCCGCGAAGGTGATTGGGGATACTTTTCTTAAAGTTGCTAAGAAAAAAGGGGGACAGCCGAAAAACGGTGCCCCCCTTTGGTAATGCTGGAGGCGGCGACCGGATTTGAACCGGTGAATAATGGTTTTGCAGACCACTGCCTTACCACTTGGCTACGCCGCCGTTTTGGAAGGAGCAATCATAAACAGGCTTGCCTGGTTTGACAAGAGATTTATGGCAACAAATGAGCAACTAATAGAATGGTGCGCGGGGGTGGGGTATCGTTTTCACAACCCGCAACTGCTGCGCCAGGCCCTTACCCATCGCTCGTATGCCGCCGAGGCGGGCGGGCGGGGGCACCCCCACAATGAACGGCTGGAATTTCTGGGCGATGCGGTGCTGGATTTGGCCGTAGGCGAACTGCTTTATCGTCAATACCCGAAAATGCGCGAGGGTGAGCTGTCCCGTCGTCGGGCCGCTCTGGTTAATGAGGCCCACTTGGCCCGGATGGCCCGGCGGTTGGGACTGGATAACTTGCTGCTGTTGGGCCGGGGCGAGGCCCAAAGCGGCGGCCGCGACAAACCGTCGATTTTATCCGATGCCTTTGAGGCCCTGTTGGGGGCGGTTTATCTGGATGGCGGGTGCCAGGCGGCCCTGGATTTATTAGGCGAGCTTTTTGACCCTTGGGTTGTCAACCAGGCCGGCCCCGAGGATAGTGACGCCAAAACCGCCCTGCAGGAAATCTTGCAGGAACGCCACGGCGCGGCCCCCGGCTATCGGCTGGTGGATGAAGAGGGTCCCGCCCACGATAAACGCTTCACGGTGGAGGTCGATTTTCGGGGGCAGGTGATGGGACAGGGCCGGGCCCGCAGCAAAAAAGAGGCCGAACAGGCCGCCGCCCGCGCCGCTTTGGCCACGCTGGTCAACCGTTAAAAAACGTTCAGGCCCCACCCGGGTGCCGTGACCAATGACCTTGACGGTTCCCTGGAAAAACATCCCGCAAAACTTGCCCGTGATCACAATTTATGGTAGATAGCGTTTTTAGCGTGTTCTGTAAGGGTCCATAAAGGGGACCACCGCGTGGCTTGGTGGTCCCCTTTTTTGCGGTCATTTTTCGTGTTTCGGACCCTTTTCCCGCCCCGTCAACAACTGGTTTGCCAGGTAAGATAAACTCTTAGCCAGAGAGGTGTGCCTTGAAAAAGAAAATCCTTGTCGC
Source organism: Desulfurivibrio dismutans (assembly GCF_029210385.1). Lineage (GTDB taxonomy): Bacteria > Desulfobacterota > Desulfobulbia > Desulfobulbales > Desulfurivibrionaceae > Desulfurivibrio > Desulfurivibrio dismutans. Next base: position 253,987 of record NZ_JARGDQ010000005.1, read on the forward strand.
CAACCGAGGCGAGATCGCCCTGCGGCTGATCCGCGCCATCCAGGAACTGGGCCATGCCGCCGTGGCCGTCTACGAAACCCCGGACAACGAGGCGCTGCATATCCGCACCGCCGACGAAGCGGTCTGGCTGGGAGACGGCCCCCGCAGTGATTACCTCAATATCGATAAGGTGATCAAGGCGGCCAAGAAAACCGGCGCCTGCGCCATTCACCCCGGCTACGGCTTCCTGGCCGAAAACCCCGACTTTGCCAAGGCCTGCGAAGATAACGGGATCATCTTCATCGGCCCGCCCTCCGACGTCATCCAGGCCCTGGGTGACAAGGTTACGGCCCGCCGGATCATGCAGGAGGCCGGCATTCCCCTGGTGCCCGGCACCTCCAGCCTGGCCCCCGGTGATGCCGGGGTGGCCGAGGCCGTTGAGTTCTGCAACACCCACGGTTACCCGGTGATGCTCAAGGCCACCGCCGGCGGTGGCGGCCGCGGTATTCGTCGTATTGATGACGAAAAGCAGCTCAAGGCCGAAATTCCGGTGGCCCGCGCCGAGGCCAAGGCGGCGTTTGGCAACGACGCGGTGTTTCTGGAAAGACTGGTGCTCACCCCCAAGCATATCGAAGTGCAGGTGATCGCCGACAAGGAAGGCACCACGGTGCACCTGGGTTCCCGGGACTGCTCCATCCAGCGCCGCAACCAGAAATTGATCGAAATCGCCCCCTCCCTGATCCCCGACCAGGCCCTGGTGGACAAGATCTGTGAAACCGCGGTACAGGCCGCCAAGGCCGCCAAGTACTTCAACGCCGGTACCGTGGAGTTCCTGGTGGATAAGGACTGGAACTTCTACTTCATGGAGATCAACACCCGGGTCCAGGTGGAACACACGGTCACCGAGATGGTCACCGGGATTGACATCGTCCGCACCCAGATCAAGCTGGCCCTGGGCAAGAAGCTGGCCTTCTGCCAGGATGACGTCCAGGTGCGCGGCTACGCCATCGAGGTGCGGGTTAACGCCGAGGACCCCCAGAACAACTTCATGCCCGAGGGCGGCAAGACCGTTTCCGTTTATCGTTCACCGGGCGGCTACGGGGTGCGGCTGGACGGCTTTGCCTACCAGGGTTACACCATCCCCGAGGTTTACGACTCGCTGCTGGTTAAATTGACCGTGCACGGCTTTTCCTGGAACGAAACGGTGGATCGGCTGCGGCGCTGCCTTAACAACTTCGTCATTGTCGGCCCCAAGACCACCATTCCTTTCTACCTGCGGGTGATCGACGATCCGGATTTCAAGGGCGGTGATTTCAATACCTCCTTTCTCGATACCCACGATTACCTGTTGGAATACGAAGATTTCACCACGGAGGGCAACAAGCTGGCCCATTTGATTGCCGAAATACACTACCGCCAACAAAACCCCTACGCTGTGTAAACGTGCAGCAGCACCGCAGCTTGCGGCGATCGGACCGGCTTGCGTACCGGTGTACGCGGCGCCGGTCCGCTTGCCGCAATCTGCGGCACTGCTGAACGTTTACACTCCGGCCTTTGGCTATACTCCGGGTTTGGTGTTTGCTGGCTTGGTAATTGCTGCTCGTTTACTGCTTGATTCGGTGTTTTTGATAATATGGTTTTTTGGACGCACGATTTTTTAAATAGACGCCGGCTCTGGTGATTCCTTTGGTCCGGCACAAAGCTGATAAGGAGATAGACATGGAACGTATTGTCCACGGTATGAGTCCCGGCGAGGCGATTGAGACCCTGCGCAAGGCCGATGGTTACTATGTGACCAACACCGCCCGCGATTTGTCCCAGTCCGACTACAAGAACCGGATTTTGCTGCACACCGACCTGCTGGCCGCCCCGGCCCGGGAGGCGGCGGGGTTCTTTTCCCTGGAGATCACCGGCGGGGCCTCCATCCACGTCGATATGCTGCGCAAACAGGTGGATCCCTTTCTCAAGCTGGAACTGCTGCGGGAACGGATGCCCAAGACCATGTTTCAGACCCTCTGCCGCGGCATCAACCTCTTTGGTTACCGGCCCTATCCCCAGAACGTGATCCGCATGGTGGTCAGCGAGTACGCCAAGTACGTGGATGTCTGGCGGGTGTTCGATTTTCTCAACCATGTTCCCAATATGGTGGCGGTTTTTGAAGAGGTGCAGAAGGCGGGCAAGATCCTGGAGCCGGCGGTCTGCTTTTCCACCGGTCCTGAGCATACCGATGACTTTTACGTCAAGAAGGTGGGTGAAATCCTTGATGTCACCGGTCGGGAAATCGTGCTGTGCATCAAGAACCACGGCGGTTTGGGCACCCCCAAGCGGATCGGCGACCTGGTCAGCGCCATCCTGCAAAAATACCCGGACCTGGTAATCCACTACCACGGGCATAACACCGACGGCAACGACGTGGGGCGGATCACCGCCGCCGTCCAGGCCGGGGCCCGGATCGTCGATGCCTCCGACCACGCCTTTTCCGGCTTCTACGGCCCGCCCTCCATTCTCACCGCCGTCAACACCCTGACCGAGTACGGCTATAAAGCCATCGGCCTCAGCGAGGAAGCGGTGATTGAAACCTCGGAAGCCTTGCGCAACGAGCGCCAGTACTACGAATATTTCGAATCCCAGTTCAAGGGCTTCGACCCCACCGTGCAGATCCATAAGCTGCCCGGCGGGGCGGCCGGCAGCAGCTTCGAGCAGGCCACCAAGGGCGGTTTTCTCGATAAGATGCCGACTATCCTGCATGATGAGCTGCCCAAGGTACAAAAAGAACTGGGCAACTACTGGAGTGTGACCCCCGGTTCCCAGATCCTCTGGACCACGGCGGTGGCCAACGTCCAGGCCGGCGATCGCTACTCCACCCCCTCCGGTGACCTGAAAAACCTGCTGCTGGGCAAGTACGGACCCTTTCCCTTCTACCAGCCGGCGGACTGGATCTATGAAAAGATCTTCGGCCCCAACTGGAAGGAGACCTTGGAGAAGGAAGGCGGCATGGACGAAATCGCCGACATGGATATCGAGCAGGAACGCCGGGATCTGGCCGAAAAGCTGGGCTATGAGCCCACCGAGCAGCAACTGGTCAACTACCTGCAGCACCCCAACGACGCCGTGGCTTTCTTCAAGTTCGAGGAAAAATTCGGCAGGGTTTACGTGCTGCCGCCCGCGATCTTTTTGCGGCGGGGCGGTTTCAAGCTGGGCGAGATGTTGAAATTCCGCGACCACGAAGGCAAGGAGCACGTGGTGGAAGTTGGCCCCATGCAGTCCGACGAGTCCGGCACCGCCCACGTTTACCTCAACGTGGATCACAGCGAGCGGCGCTATGAGTTCGAGCCGGAGGTCAGTGAAAGCGCCGGCGGGGCGGCCAAGGCAGTGCAGCTCTCCAAGAAGGAGATTGAAGAGTTGGCCGCCGCCGGCGACTACCGGGCGCCGTTCGGGGCCAATGTCTGTGAGGTCAGTGTCAAGGTCGGCGACGAGGTCAAGGCCGGCGACCAGCTGCTGGTCCTGGAGGCCATGAAGATGCAGACCCCCATCAAGAGCGAAGTCGACGGCAAGGTGGAAAAGGTCGCCGTCAAGGTGGGCGATGCGGTAAAAGCCGGCGGCGAGTTGGTCGAAGTAAACTCGTAAACGTCCAGCAGCACCGCACCTTGCGGCGATCGGCCCGGCTTGCGTACCTGTTGTACGCGGCGCCGGTCCGCTTGCCGCAGTCTGCGGCACTGCTGAACGTTTACGGGTCCATCCTGGCAGATGCCCCAAACAAAAGACGCCCCGACCGGTTGCATTCGGCCGGGGCGTCTTTTGTTTGCTGGTGTTAGCGGACTTCGATTACCGAGTTTTCTCCGCCGAAGGGGTTGGCGCAACGCTGGTCGCAGGCCGGGTCGTTGAGCCACTGGCCGTCCACCACGAAACGGTACTCGTAGCGACCGGGTTTGAGTTTCTTGCTCTTTTTGTGCAGGCCGCTCTTCAGCTTGCGCATCTTGTCACTGCCGTTTTTCCAGTCGTTGAAATCCCCCACCACGTAAACCTCGGCGGCGTCCGGGGCCATCAGGCTGAATTCCTGGTTAGCGCCGGCCGATGTGGTACCCTGCTTACAGGTTTTACTGCTTTTACAGGTCTTCTTTTGCGTTTTCGGGGCTGTGGAAGCTTTGGTTGACATGAAAATCTCCTCCGGTCAATTTTACCTTAAATAAAAATAAACCCGCACACTCCGGGAACTCCCCACTGATAATCCTTTTGTTATATTGGATAATGATGGCCGGTTGTGTCAATAAAAAAAGCGGAAGTTCTCCGCTGAATAACTTGTCGCTTTTGTGAACGCCGCTGCCCGGACTTCGCCATCACCATCAGCGAGGGCCGTGGTTGATTCAACTCTCCCTTGTTTTCATGCCATGGGCCAGTTCCATGAAAATCGGCCGGCGGAATCTCAACGCCAAGTTCAAGGAATGACCCGCATCTGGCCAGAGACGCTCACGGATTCAGGCGGTAACTCAAATTCACGTCTGGGCAGAAATCCAGCAATTGGCTCAGACGTTGTGATACGATGGTTCACGGTCCGGATCTCCTTATGGTAAATATTTGGGCCAATTAGTTATTGACACCTGACTAAATCATCATATGATTTCACCATGAAAAAACGACTTAAGCCCACGACCAACAGCACTAAAACCCGGCCTGCGGCGGAAGACGCCTCGATGGCGTAAGAAAGTCCTCCCTTTCCCGTCGTCGGCCTCGGAGCCTCCGCCGGCGGGCTGGAGGCGCTGTTGCAGTTCCTGCAGCATGTCCCGGAAGACAGCGGCATAGCCTTTGTTGTCGTCCAGCATCTCGACCCGACCCACAAGGGAGTTATGCCCGAACTTCTTCAGCGCGCCACCGGCATGGAAGTTTTGCAGGTTCGGGACCGGATGAAGGTCAAGCCAAACTGCGTCTATGTGATCCCCCCCAACAAGGACATGTCCATTCTGCATGGTACGCTGCATCTGCTTGCGCCGACGGCGCCCCGTGGCCTGCGGCTGCCCATCGATTTTTTTCTCCGTTCCCTGGCCGACGACCGACGGGAGCAAAGCATTGGGGTCATCCTTTCCGGCATGGGCTCAGATGGCACCATGGGCCTGCGGGCCATCAAGGAAAAGGCTGGCTTGGCGCTGGTGCAGGAGCCGTCCTCGGCCAAGTTCGACAGCATGCCCCGCAGCGCCATCGATGCCGACCTGGCCGACCTGGTTGCCCCGGCGGAAGAGCTGCCCGACAAGATCATCGGCTATCTGCGTCATGCCCGTGTCAGCGCCAGGGCCGCCTCCCCTCTGGCGGAGAAGGAGCGGAGCGCCCTGGAGAAGGTCGTCATCCTGTTGCGCGCCAAAACCGGTCACGACTTCTCGCTGTATAAAAAGAACACCGTCTATCGCCGAATCGAGCGGCGTATGGGTATCCATCAGATCGGCCGGATCGCCGCCTACGTCCGCTACTTGCAGGAAAATCCCCAGGAGGTGGAGTTTCTTTTCAGGGAACTGTTGATTGGTGTGACCAGTTTTTTTCGCGACCCGGCGGCCTGGGAGCAACTCCGGGACGAGGCCATCCCGGCGCTCCTGGAGGGCAACCCCACCGGCCAGTTACGGGCCTGGTCGACCGGCTGCTCGACCGGGGAGGAGGCCTACTCGCTGGCCATGGTGTTTAAGGAAGCACTGACCCAAATCAAGCCCAAGGCTGGTTCCACCTTGCAGGTTTTTGCCACCGACCTCGACCGGGACGCCATCGATAAGGCCCGTCAGGGGATCTATCCGGCCAACATCGCCGCGGATGTCTCCGCCGAACGCCTGGATCGGTTTTTCATCCCCGAAGAAAATGGCTTTCGGATCGGTACGGAAATCCGGGAGATGGTGACTTTCGCCACACAGAACGTCATCATGGACCCGCCCTTCACCAAACTGGATATCCTCGTCTGCCGCAACCTGTTGATCTATTTGACACCAAAACTACAGAAAAAACTTCTGCCGCTTTTTCACTACAGTCTTAACTCCGGCGGGATCCTGTTTCTGGGGAGCGCGGAGACCGTCAGCGCCCACAACGATCTGTTTGTCCCCTTGAACCTTAAGTCGCGGCTCTTCCGGCGGCGTGAATCGGTTCAGCCGGACGAACCGATTGCGTTTCCCGCCATGTCTGTCCCCGCTCCGCCGGGAGCTTCCAAGGAACGGACGATTTTGAAATCCACCGCCAATGTCCAGTCGCTTGCGGATCAGGTGCTGTTGCAGCACTTTGCCCCGCCCGCCGTGCTGGTCAATGACCGGGGCGACATCATCTACATCAGCGGGCGAACCGGCAAATACCTGGAGCCGGCGGCCGGCAAGGCCAACTGGAATATTTTCGCCATGGCCCGTGACGGGATCCGATTCGAACTTGGGGTCGCCTTCCAGAAAGCTTTCCGGCAGAAAGAGGCGATCACCGTCAAGGGGCTCAGGGTCGGTGAGGGCGGCTTTTCGCAGACCGTCGATCTCACCGTCCAGGTGATCAATGAGCCGGAAGCGCTGCGGGGCACGGCGATGATCGTTTTCAGGGACGTGCCGACCCCCGTGAAAAAGAAAGCTCCCGGACGCTCCCGGACCATGGCTGCCAACAACGCCAGGGTGCGCGAATTGGAGCAGAAAATCCAACAGGCCCTTGAAGAAAGGCACATGCTCCAGGAGGAAATGCAATCCTCGCAGGAGGAGCTTAAATCGACCAACGAGGAGTTGCAGTCCACCAACGAGGAGTTGCAGTCCACCAACGAGGAACTGACCACCTCCCGTGAAGAGATGCAGTCTCTGAATGAAGAGTTGCAAACGGTTAATGCCGAGCAACAGTCAAAAATGGACGAGCTGGCGCGCATCAACAATGACATGCGCAATCTGCTCAACAGCACGGAAATCGTTACCGTGTTTCTGGACAACGAGCTTCGCGTCCAGCGCTTTACCCCCGGAGCGAACAAACTCTTCAAGCTGATCCCCGGCGATGTGGGGCGGCCGCTTTCCGACATCGTCAGTGACTTGTTTTATCCCGGGATGACCGAAGAGGTGCAGGAGGTCTTGCGGACGTTGGCCTTTACGGAGAAGCAGATCGCCGCCACCAACGGACGCTGGTTTACCGTGCGCATCATGCCTTACCGCACCATTGATGACGTCATCGGGGGGGTGGTGATTACCTTTGCCGACATCACCGCCGCCAAGACGTTGGAAGCGGAACTGCGCGCGGAGATTGCCAGACTCAAGGCCAGGAGTTAGAGGAGGTTGACCATGGAAATCGACAAAGGTAGTCCCCAGCAGACCGCAGCCGGCGAACCGCGCCACCAGCAGGCCGAGCAACTGCGGTCGTCGGGGGGAGGGGGAGGGCACCCGGCCCGAACCGAGCCAGAGAAACAGCGTCTCCTGCATGAACTTGAGGTCCACCAGATCGAACTGGAGATGCAGAATGCTGAATTGCACAACGCCAGGGAGCAGCTGGAATTATCGCGGAACAGGTATGCTGAACTCTATGACTTTGCCCCTGTGGGCTATTTCACCATTGATGCGCGCGGCTTGATCCGCGAGGTGAACCTTGCCGGGGCGCAACTTCTGGGGATAGAGAGGCGACTGCTGGTCAAAATGTCTTTTGTCGATCTGCTTATCAATGCTGCCAGCAGGGAGGTTTTTTCCAGGCACCGCGACGCGGTTTCACATAACCAGGGCATGCAGAAATGTGAAATCGACCTTAAGGGAAAAGATGGCACGACGCTGCCTGTTCAACTGCATAGCATCATGGTGGGAAATATCGGCGACAGGGTCGACTATATCCATACCACGGTCGTCGACGTCAGCGACCGCCGGCGGGCGGAAGACGCACTGCAAAAAGCCTATGGCCAACTGGAGCAGATGGTAGAGAAACGAACCCAGGCGCTGGTCAGAGCAAACGAACAACTGCTGCAGGAAATCGAGGAACACAAGGCAACCGAAGCTTCGCTGCGTAAGGCAAACGCAGAAATCAAAATGTTGTCGGATCGGCTGCAGGAGGAGAATATCAACATCCAGCAGGAGATCTCCCGGGGTTACGACTTCGGTGATATCATCGGGAAAAGCGACGCTATCTCGTATGTCTTCTTCCGGGTTGAGCAGGTGGCGCCGCAGGATGCAACGGTGCTTCTCCTGGGGGAGACTGGTACTGGCAAGGGTTTGATCGCCCGAGCCATCCACAGTCGCAGCGCGCGCAAGGACCGGCCGATGATCACCGTCAACTGCACGGCGCTACCGGAAAACCTCATCGAAAGCGAACTCTTCGGGCGGGAAAAAGGGGCGTTCACCGGCGCCAACGCCCAGCAGATGGGGCGCTTCGAGCTGGCCAATGGCGGCACCATCTTTCTCGACGAAATCGGCGAAATGCCGTTGTCGCTGCAGTGCAAGCTGCTGCGGGTCATTCAGGACGGCGAGTTCGAGCGCCTGGGCAGCCCCCACACCATCAAGGTCAATGTCCGGATCATCGCCGCCAGCAACCGCAAGCTGGAGGAAGAGATTCGTGCCGGCCGCTTCCGAGAGGATCTGTTCTACCGGCTCAGCGTTTTTCCCATCACCATCCCCCCCCTGCGGCAGCGCCAGGACGACATCCCCATCCTCGTCCAGTATTTCGTCGCCAAGTACAACAAGAAAATAGGCAAGGAGATCGGTACCGTTTCGCAGGAAACCATGAACGCCCTGCAGGAATACCAGTGGCCCGGCAACGTACGGGAGCTGGAAAATGTCATCGAGCGGGCGATCATCACCAGTCATGGGTCTGAACTCCAGGTGCTGGACCGCTTCGATACGTTTCGGAATCCGGGGGGCGCACAACACGAGACCCATGTCCTCGCCGACCTGGAACGCGACCACATTCTAAAGGTGCTGCAGGAAACCGGTTGGCGCATCGAGGGGAAAAAGGGGGCGGCGATTATTCTAGGCCTCAATCCCAGCACACTTCGAGCCCGCATGCGGAAATACAACCTCCAGCGCCCATAAAATAAAAATTACTATCACCCTAACCACCATATATGACAGTTGTATCAAATATGACGGATGTCTTTACCATCTTTGCCTCCACTCCGCTTGTCTTCTTTTCGTCTTGTCTAGCATAATCAGTATCTTGCACTTATTGGTGTTGGCAGCTTTTCGCTGGCACGCTAGTTGCGAGTGGCACTTAGTGCGGCACATGTGCCCCGTCGTGCATTTTAACGTAGTGGCGTCGGTTTTCTCCGGGAGACATTCCGCAGCCGGTGGAAAAACGGCATGGGTACCACCTATTACACAAAGGAGCATTTATGAAATCAAGACTCGCAAAGGCCGTTCTTTCCAGCGTCGTGCTTTTCGGTGCAATCATTTATTTGTCCGGCTGCGCAACGATTGGAATGGATCGGGCGAAAAAAACCACCGACACCATGCAGGCCTTGGAGAACGACTATCAACAGGCCAGTTTACAGATCGATGCCACCAACGCAGCTCTGAGGAATCTTGTGCTGCCGACTCAGATAGACACTCGAAAAGCCTACAATGTCTATACCACAGAGGTCAAAAAGATGGAGGCTCTGGGCACCCGTTTGAACCGGCATGCCGATGAGATGCAGAGCCAGCGCGACGCGTATTTCGAAAAATGGGAAACTTCGTACGACAGCGCCGAAATCCAGGAGCTTAGCGAACAGCGCCGCGTCGAGATGCGGGCAGCCTACGAAAAAATCCCCGAAGCCAGCATAGGAGTGAAAGGTGCTCTCCAGTCATATCTGAATGACATCAGAGAAATACAAAGGTATCTCTCCAACGACCTGACCCCCCAGGGGATTGATTCCATCAGGCCGACCGCTGATCGGGCTGTTAAGGATGGCGACCGTCTGCAGGAATCGATCAAATCTGTGCTGGTCGCCATTGGCCAGGTTAGATCAGGAATGGTCCAGGGAAATTAATAATGACGAGGATATGAAAAAAATGAAAACACAAATGTTGTTAGGAATCATCCTGGTTGGCATAGCGGTCCTTGCTTTTGCCTATCAGGGAATTAACTACACGACCAGAGAGAAAGTTGTCGATATTGGACCACTTCATATGACGGCGGAGCGGACGAGAACGCTGCCGCTGCCCCCGATTGTGGGAGCCGTCGCGCTTGTAGGCGGCGTTGTGCTGCTGGTTATGGGCCGCAAAAAAAATTAAGGAGGTGTTATCATGTTGTGGACAATAGCGTTAATACTAATCGTTCTGTGGGTGCTGGGGCTGGTGAGCAGCTACACCATGGGGGGCCTTATACATGTCCTTCTGGTTATTGCCGTTATCGTTGTGCTGCTTAATCTCATCCAAGGGAGAGGCAGAACATTAGACTGAACGAACATTGGGAAGTGAGGGGGTTTTGAGTTGAGCCTGCTATAAACAGCCAAGGTGTAATCATGATGGATGCCTCAATCAAGCTGACGGTCCCACCCGCCAAGCGTAAAGAGATACTGCAAGCCGTTAAAGCGATACTTGGGCCGATCAGGCTCGAGCAGGGCTGCATTAACTGTCATTGCTACGTCGATATTGAGTCTGAAAACTCAATCTACATCAAGGAAGAATGGGAAACCCGCGGCTATCTGGGCGCACACGTACGATCCGTTCATTTCGGCATTCTGCTCGGCGCAATGAAAATGCTCACCGAAGAGCCGGAAATTAGATTCAACTCCATTATTTCCACAACTGGAGTGGAGGAGCTGAAAAAGTTGCAAGTGTGACAACTCCAGCTACTCATCATGACCGCTGTGCTGAATATATATTCGGTTGTTCCGGAAAAATGTTTCTGAGAGGGCCGTTTCGGACAACGAACCAGGGACAACGACGGGATCCCCCCGAAGCGCCCATCAAAGATCATGGTGTTGGATTAAGTTGGTAAGTGCTGATAATGCGAGGTCATACATTGGAAACAAACAAGAACCCGTTAGTAAAAATAGATGAGTTGCGCCGCCGGGCGGAAAACTATCTGATCGCGCAAGGGCCTAAAAAGAATGCTTCCAGGACGGTTGTTGAAATGCAGAGTGTCCTTCACGAACTGCAGGTTCACCAGATCCAACTGGAGATGCAGAACTCCGAGCTTCGCCAGGCCAGGGACGAGGTGGAGAATGCGCTGGAAAAGTATACCGACCTCTACGATTTTGCCCCGGTAGGCTATTTAACCCTCGATCGCGACGGGGTCATCCATGCCGCAAACCTCAGTGGCGCCGCTCTCCTCGGTGTTGAGCGATCACGGCTGGCCGGCTGGCACTTTGGGCAGTTCGTCACGAAAGAACATCTCCTCGCCTTTAAAGCCTTCCTCGGCAAAGTCTTTACCAGCCAGGTCAAGGAAGTGAGCGAAGTGGCGCTCCTGAATGAGAACAGGCAACAACTCATCGTGCAGATCGAAGCCTTGGCCACCGCTTCGATGCAGAATTGCCGCCTGGCCTTGATCGACATTACCGAGCGGAAGCGGGCGGAGGAAGAGGTCGAGAGGCTTAACGCCGACCTGACAAGCCGCGCCGCCGAACTGGAAGCTGCGAATGTCGAGCTGGAGGCATTCAACTACAGCGTTTCCCACGACCTTCGCCGCCCTTTGACCCTAATCAACAGCTTGTGTCAGGAGATCGAGGAGTTGTGCGGCGACAAACTCGACCCCCAATGCCGAAATTTTATCCAGGAAATTAATGAAGGTTCCCTGCGCATGAATCGGCTCATTGACACCCTACTGACCTTTTCCAGTGTCAGCCGTGTCGCAATCAACCATGAATTGGTTGATCTGAGCGCCAAGGCGAATTCGGTGGCAGCGGAACTGAAACTGGCCACACCGGAGAACCGGGTCACCTTCCAGATCACCGACGGGATTGTGGCCGAAGGTGATCCGGGCCTTTTGCAGGTGGTCTTGGATAATTTAATCGGTAATGCCTGGAAATTTGCCGGCAGTCGAGAGGAAGCAGTCATAGAATTCGGCGCGACTGAGGTTGACGGCAAGCCAGCCTACTTTGTTCGTGACAACGGGCCGGGCTTCGACATGGCCTTGGCTGACAAGCTGTTCATCCCTTTCCAGCGCCTCGTCGGGGCGGGCACCGAAGGACAAGGTATCGGCCTCGCCACAGTGGAAAGGATCGTCAGACGGCACGGCGGCAAGGTGTGGGCCGTAAGCCAGCCCGGCAAGGGAGCGACCTTCTATTTTACCTTGGAGTAATTTAGCCGTTCACTCTTCATCCAACCTCAAAGTCCTGGTGAATAGAGCACGAAAATAACTGGTAATCCGGGGACGTCGCTTCCCTGAAGAAACGGACCCTCCACCATAAATTGAATAAGGAAAGCCTTGAAAATATTGATAGCTGAAGATGATCTGAGTTTTCGTCGCTTCATGGAAAAAAAGCTGACCGCCTGGGGATTCGAAGCCGTCATTGCTGAGGATGGCAATGAGGCTCTGCAGATTCTACAATCCGATGACTCGCCGCGACTCGCCCTGCTTGACTGGATAATGCCTGGCCTGGAAGGAGTGGAAGTCTGCCGGATAGTTCGGGAAAAAAAGGAAGAAGCCTATAAGTACATCATTATGCTGACTTCCCAGCGACGGGACAGTGATATCATTACCGGCATGGAAGCCGGTGCCGACGACTACATTATGAAGCCATTCAAGCACAATGAGCTGCGGTTACGCCTGCGCGCCGGAAGGCGCATCATCGAACTGCAGAACGAGCTGCTTGCGGCTCGTGACATGTTTCGGACCAAAGCTTCCCACGATGCTCTCACCGGCCTGTGGAACCATGGGGAAATCGTCGAGATCCTGAGCCATGAGCTGGCCCGGGCCAAGCGGGAAAAGAATAGCGTGGGCGTGATCATGGCCGATATCGACTTCTTCAAGAAAATCAATGACACCCATGGTCATCTGGCGGGCGATATGGTGCTTCGTTTGACTGCCGGAAAAATGCTTTCCATGATGCGTGCCTACGATTTTATCGGGTGTTATGGCGGCGAGGAGTTCCTGGTTATCCTTCCCGAATGCAGTCTTGAGTACGCTTCCGCGTTTGCCGAAAGACTCCGGCTGTCCGTGAGCAGCGACAGTATTGACACTCCGGAGGGAATGATCTCCATCACCCTCAGTTTTGGCGTAGCGGCGAGCAGTAATGACCGGCTTAAAGATGCTTATTCACTCATCAATGCCGCCGACAAGGCACTTTACCGGGCGAAAGAAAACGGCCGTAATTGCGTGGAAGTTGCCCCTGCTGACGGGGCGATGGCGTGAAGGTTGCCACGGTATCTCCGACAACATAATGGCATAATTCATCCTTCATTCCCGTCAACGCTGTTGATATAGATGATCATGTCCCAACACAGGCCGTCGACGTGGTACTCATTGAGCCACTGGCCGTCCACTTTTCTTGAAACAAAAAACAGCCCCGCACGGGTAACCCTTTTGCCGTATTGGATAATCGCAGCCGGTTATGTCAACAAAAAAAATGTGTGGCCTCTTGGTTTACGTTTCTTCGGATTTTATGGCGGCCCGCAGAAACTCCCGGTTGAGGCGGGCGATGTTGTCGATTTTGATCCCCTTGGGGCAGGCCGCCTGGCATTCTTGCTCGTTGCCGCAGTTGCCGAACCGCAGTTGATCCATCTTGCGGACCATGTTCAGGGCCCGGCGGGCCCGCTCCGGCTCGCCTTGGGGCAGCAGGGCCAGGTGGGAAACCTTGGCCCCGACAAAGAGCATGGCCGCGGCGTTGGGGCAGGCGGCCACGCAGGCGCCGCAGCCGATGCACTCCGCCGCGTCCAGGGCCTTTTCCGCCGCCGCCCGGGGCACCGGCAGGGTGTTGGCCTCCGGCGCGCCGCCGGTATTGACCGAAACATAACCGCCGGCGGCGATCAGCACATCAAAGGCGCCCCGGTCCACCACCAGGTCGCGCACCGGGGGGAAGGCGCCGGCCCGGAAGGGTTCGATCACCACCACGTCGCCGTCCTTGAAATGTCGCAGGTGCAACTGGCAAAGGGTGGTGGCCGGTTGCGGACCATGGGCCCGGCCGTTGACCACCGCCCCGCACATGCCGCAGATGCCCTCCCGGCAGTCATGATCGAAGGCCACCGGCTCCTCGCCCTGCCGGGTCAGCTCCTCGTTCAACACGTCAAGCATTTCCAGCAAAGACATGTCCGGCGACAGCGGCCCCACCGGGTACTCCCGGAAGGCGCCGGGAGCGTCGGGGCCGGTTTGCCGCCAGATCTTCAGGGTCAAGCGGATCGGAGCCTTGGCAGTGCTCACTGATAACTCCTTTGGCTGGGGGTCACGCTGGTAAAATCCAGCGATTCGCGGTGTTCCAGGGGCTGGTGGCCGGGGCGGTACTCCCAGGCGCTGACGTGGGCAAAGCGGCGGTCATCGCGGCGGGCCTCGTGGTCGGCGGTCTGGCTCTCCTGGCGGAAATGGCAGCCGCAGGATTCGGTGCGGGTCAGGGCATCCAGGATCATCAGCTCGGCAAACTCCAGGAAATCGGCCACCCGGCCGGCCCGTTCCAGGGACTGGTTCAACTCGGCGCCGCTGCCCGGCAATCGCAGGTCGCGCCAGAATTCGGCCCGGATTTCGGGAACCTGCTGCAGCGCCTGGCGCAGGCCCGCCTCGTTACGGGCCATGCCGCAATGATCCCAGAGCAGCAAACCCAGCCGGCGGTGAAATTCATCGACCGGGCGTTTGCCGCCGATGGCCAGCAGGCCCTTGACCCGCTCTTCACTTTGCCGGCTAATTTCATTGAAAACGGGACTTTCCGGGTCCGGTGGCATTGGCGGCAGCTGTGCCAGGTAGTTGCCGACGGTGACCGGCAGAATAAAATAACCGTCGGCCAGCCCCTGCATCAGGGCGCTGGCCCCCAGGCGGTTGGCCCCGTGGTCGGAAAAGTTGGCCTCGCCGAGGACAAAAAGCCCCGGCACCGTGCTCATCAGGTTGTAATCCACCCAGAGGCCGCCCATGGTGTAGTGGACCGCCGGGTAGATCATCATCGGCTGCCGAACCGGGTCGACGGCGGTGATCTTTTCATACATCTGGAACAGGTTGCCGTATTTTTGCAGGATCGTCGCCTTACCCTCCCGTTCGGTGGCCTCGCTGAAATCAAGGTAGACCGCCCGGCCGGTTTCCCCCACCCCTTTGCCCTGGTCGCACTGTTCCTTGGCGTTGCGGGAGGCGACGTCGCGGGGGACCAGGTTGCCGAAGGCAGGGTACTTTTCTTCCAGAAAGTAATGCCGCTCCGTTTCCGGGATCCGGGCAGGCGGCCGATGGTCACCGGGGCGGCGCGGCACCCAGACCCGGGCGTCGTTGCGCAGGCTTTCGCTCATCAGGGTCAGCTTGGATTGGTAATCGCCGTGCACCGGAATGCAGGTGGGGTGGATCTGCACGAAACAGGGGTTGGCAAAAAAGGCCCCCCTTTTCCAGGCCCGGAAGGCGGCGGTGACATTGGAGGCCATGGCGTTGGTGGAGAGAAAATAGACGTTGCCGTAACCGCCGGTGGCCAACACCACGGCGTGGGCGGCGTGTTGCTCCACAGCGCCGCTGAGCAGGTTGCGGGCCACGATGCCCCTGGCCCGGCCGTCCTCCACCACCAAATCCAGCATCTCCCGGCGGGGCAGCATGGTGACCTGCCCTGCCCCAACCTGGCGCATCAGGGCGCCGTAGGCGCCGAGCAGCAGTTGCTGGCCGGTCTGGCCGCGGGCGTAGAAGGTCCGGGAAACCTGGGCGCCGCCGAAGGAGCGGTTGGCCAGGCCGCCGCCATACTCACGGGCAAACGGTACTCCCTGGGCCACGCACTGGTCGATGATTTGGTTGCTGACCTGGGCCAGGCGGTAAACATTGGCCTCGCGGGCCCGGAAGTCGCCGCCCTTGATGGTGTCGTGGAAGAGGCGGAAAATGGAGTCGCCGTCGTTGCGGTAATTCTTGGCCGCGTTGATGCCGCCCTGGGCGGCGATGCTGTGACCCCGACGGGGGCTGTCCTGCAGGCAGAAAACCTTGACCCGGTAACCCAGTTCGGCCAGGCTGGCGGCGGCCGCCGCCCCGGCCAGGCCGGCGCCTACCACGATAATCGAATATTTGCGCTTGTTGGCCGGGTTGACCAGCTTCAGGGCGCTGCGGTGACGATCCCATTTTTCCGTCAGCGGGCCGGCGGGGATTTTGGCGTCCAGGTCAGGGGAGGGCGATGCGGTCATTGCTTTCCGGGGGCTTGGGTTAGCGGAGAAAATCGGGAAAAAAGAGGATGGCCAGAGGCACCAGGCTGAACAGCAAACCGGTGAGGACGGCCAGGGCCACCGCGCCGCGCTGTAAGAGCGGGTTGTACTTGGGGTGCTCGACCCCCAGTGACTGCCAGAGACTCCAGAAGCCGTGGCTGAGATGCAGGGTCAAAGCCAGGACGGCGGCCAGGTAAAAAATGGTGAAGAGGGGTTGGGCCAGCACCTGGCGCAACAGGTCCGCCACCGGCAACTCCCGGCCGCCGAATTTGAACTGCACCAGGTGGACAACCAGGAAAACCAGCAGGAACAGACCGCTGTACAGCATGGTCCGGGAGCCCGGCCCGATTCCGGCGCCGCCGCCGGCCCGGCCGGTGACCGCGTAAGGGACGGGCCGGGCGGCCCGGTTGGCCAGGGTCAGCAGCAGGGCCAGGGTCACGTGGACAAGGAAAAAGACCAGCAGCAGCAGCTCAAAGACCAGCAGCAGGCGGTCATGGGCGTGGAGTGCTGCGGCGTAGGCCAGAAAGGCGTCGCGGCCGGCCAGGGCGGTGCTGTTGCCCAGCATGTGCACCAGCACGAAAAGCCCCAGCAGCAGCCCGCTGACCGCCATCACCGCCTTTTTGCCGATGGAAGAATTAATGGTCCGTGCAACCCAGGCCATAGCTTGCTTAACTCCGTGTAACTGTCCAGCAGCACCCCATCTTGCGGCGATCAGGTCGGCTTGAGTATCTGATGTACGCTACGCCGACTTGGCTTACCGCAACCTGGGGCACTGCTGAACAGTTACGTGCCAGAATGAACTGGATAGTTACAACCCCGTTTAACCACAAAAGTTCGGTTGATCAGATCAGTTCCGCTTTTACCACGTAATGCGCCGGTGGTAAATGATCAATCGTGTCGTAAGCGATCACGGGGCACCGTCGAAAGCGGCGATGAAAAAAAGGCGGAAAATGGCGGAAACTCTCCGGCAAATATGTTAGGTAGGGAAAATGGCCAAGAAAAAAAGCTATCGCCAACATATTTTTTATGACTGGTGCAAGGCCTGCGGTTTATGCGTGGCCTTCTGCCCCAAGCAGGTGTACCGCCGCAATGAAGAGGGCCAGCCGGTGGTTGCCGATGCCGCCAAGTGTGTCGGCTGCCGCTTTTGTGAACTCCATTGCCCGGATTTCGCCATCACCATCAGCGCCGTCGACGCCCCATCCCGATCCGCCGCCGCCCACACCGCCCAAACCAGCATAGAGGAGGCGGCCGATGAGCGATAAAAAAGCCAGCCGTGAAAATGATAATCAGCCCCAGTCCGGGGTAAACGGCGTCGGGGCACCGCAGGTTGCGGCAAGCGGGACGGCGATGCGTGTTCCAGCCCGTGAGCCGGCCCGATCGTCGCAAAATGCGGTGCCCCGACGCCGTTTACTGCAGGGCAATGAGGCCATGGTGGAGGGCGCCTTGGCCGCCGGCTGCCGCTTTTTTGCCGGTTACCCCATCACCCCGGCCTCGGAGATCAGCGAGCTGATGTCGGTGCGGCTGCCCCGGGAAAACGGTACCTTCATTCAAATGGAGGATGAAATCGCCAGCATGGGGGCGGTCATCGGCGCCTCGCTGGCCGGGGTCAAGTCGCTCACCGCCACCAGCGGCCCCGGTTTTTCCCTGATGCAGGAAAACCTGGGCTTTGCCTGCATGGCCGAGGTGCCCTGTGTGGTGGTCAACGTGATGCGGGGCGGCCCCAGCACCGGCATGCCCACCAGCCCGGCCCAGGGCGACGTGATGCAGGCCCGCTGGGGCACCCACGGCGATCATCCCATCATCGTACTGTCGGTAGCAACCGTGGCCGAATGCTTTGAGATCACGGTAACCGCCTTCAACTTCGCGGAAAAATACCGGGTGCCGGTGATCCTGCTCTCCGACGAGGTGGTGGCCCACACCCGCGAGAATATCGTCCTGCCGGAAAGCGCCCAGTTGGAGGTGGTGGACCGGATTCGCCCCAGCGTCCCGCCGCAGTGGTACAAGCCCTATGCCGACAACTCTCGCGGGGTGCCGCCGATGGCGACCATGGGCGACGGTTATCGCCACCACGTCACCGGCCTGGTCCACGACCAGTCCGGTTACCCCACCGAACGCTCCGACGAGGTCAAGACCCAGCTGAAGCGCCAGATGCGCAAGATCAGCAGCGGTTTTGGCGAAATTCAACTGACCCGCTCCTTCATGCTGGAGGATGCCCAGGTGGCGGTGATCGCCTACGGGGCGGTGGCCCGTTCCGCCAAGCGGGCGGTGCGGATGGCCCGCCGGCAGGGGATCAAGGCCGGGCTGCTGCAACTGGTGACCCTCTTTCCCTTTCCCCGCAAGGCGGTGGACCAGGTGCTGCGCCAGTGCAAGGCGGTGATTGTGCCGGAGATGAACTTCGGCCAGATCAGTCGCGAGGTCAAGCGGGTCAACCGTACCTGCCGGGTCTTCACCGTTAATCGGATCGACGGCCAGCTCATCACCCCGGCGGAAATTTTTCAGGAAATCAGTAACTGAGCGAGGGGAGCAAGGCCGGCATGAAAATGGAAAAAGTCGAACAGCTGCGCCACTACTACCTGCGCCACGACAAAAAGTTTCCCCATGTCTGGTGCCCCGGTTGCGGCAACGGCATCATTCTGGGTTCACTGATCCGGGCCATCGATAAAATCGGCCTGAGCAAGGACGAGGTGGTGCTGGCCTCGGGCATCGGCTGTGCCGGGCGGATGCCGGTCTATGCCGATTTCAACACCCTGCACACCACCCACGGCCGCGCCCTGACCTTTGCCACCGGCATCAAGCTGGCCCGGCCCGAGCTGAACCTGATCACCGTGATGGGGGACGGCGATGCCACCGGGATCGGCGGCAACCATTTCATCCACGCCGCCCGCCGCAACCTCAACCTCACCGCCATCATTATCAATAACCAGATCTACGGCATGACCGGCGGCCAGTATTCCCCCACCACCCCCTACGGGGCCAAGGCCGCCACCGCCACCGGCGGCCACCTGGAACACGCCTTCTCCATCGCCGACCTGGCGGTGACCGCCGGCGCCTCTTTCGTCGCCCGGGGTACGGTTTACCATGTGCCCCACCTGGACAAGTTGATCGAGCAGGGGATTCGCAAAAACGGCTTTGCGGTGATCGAGATCATGGCCTACTGCCACACCCAGTTTGGTCGGCGCAACAAGATGGGCGACGCGGTGACCATGATGGAGAAATTGCGCGACCGGGCGGTGGCCGTCAAGGACCCGGGCGCTGCCGGTTCTCCCGGCACTGCCGTTGCCGCTGGCGCTTCCGACACCCCGGGCGCCGCCGCGTCAGCCGGCGCCCTTGACTCCGACTCCCTCGATACGCTGGACGGCAAGTTCGCCATCGGGGTGCTCACCGACGTGGAAAAACCCGACTACATCGCCGAATACGCCAGGCTCCGGGCGGCGTCCCGCCTCAACGCCCAAAACGCCGGGAATGCGGGAAAATAACCGTTGATGACTTCGCAAGAAGTCATCAACGCGCCCATGGATGGGCGCGCAAATCAATAGCTTGCCGTGTAAGCTATTGATTTGTAAGGAAAGCGGAAACCGCGTTTTCGCTTTCCGGGGAGCAAAAAGTCCATGGACGGACTTTTTGCGACATCATCACCGTTGGGGAAATGACCGTTATGGAAGAAGAACGCTACGAAATACGGCTGGGCGGCTCCGGCGGCCAGGGTATCATCCTGGCGGCGGTGATTTTGGCCGAGGCCGCCGGCCTGCACGGCGACAACCACGTCTGTCAGACCCAGAGCTACGGCCCCGAAGCCCGGGGCGGCAAGAGCAAGGCCGAGGTGGTGATCAGCAGCCGCGAGATCGACTACCCCAAGGTAATCCGGATGGACCTCTTCCTGGCCATGAACCAGGCCTCGCTGGACGCCTACTTCTACGACTTCAAACCCAACGGCCTGCTGGTGGTGGACGCCACCTTCGTTAAGCAGACGCCCACCAGCCGGGCCATTGCCATTCCTTTCACCCGTATCGCCCGCGAACAGTTCGAGCAAGAGATGGTGGCCAACGTGGTGGCCCTGGGCGCCCTGGCCCACCTCTGCCCCAGGGTGGAGGAAGCCCACCTGCTGGAGGCGGTGCTGGCCCGGGTCCCTCCCCACACCCAAACCCTCAACCGCGAAGCCTTCGCCGCCGGCCTGGCCGCCGCCCAAAAAATCAAGCTGGAAAACCTCCCCCGCTCCATCGTCCCTGACCAGGAAGAGCAGGAAATTTAAGGCCGGGTTGTCTTCCGGCCAGTTTCCCGGTTCAACGGATATCTCTTCGGAAACATGAAAAATCTGTTCATTATAGGCCTTTTGGTTGCCCTTGAGGTACCAGATCAATAGCAGGGTGGGCGATATTTATTGACAAGCCATTCGGCAACAGTTACGGGAAAAACTCCTTCAACAGCGAACTTTTATCATGAGAACGGTAACTGTCCAGTTCGTGCCAGGTTGTGGCGCGGCGCTGGAAGATGGAAAACATCTGTGAAAATCCACGAATTTCAGAGCAAGGAGCTGTTAAGCCGTCACCGGGTGTTGGTGCCGCCGGGGGCAGTGGCGGCGGATATGGCCGTGGTGCGGCAAATTATCGCCCGGGCCGACACCTTCCCCCTGGTGGTCAAGGCCCAGGTGCTGGCCGGCGGCCGGGGCCAGGGCGGCGGGGTTCGGGTGTGCGCCAACCGCGAGCAGGCCCTGGCGGCGGCGGCGGACATTTTGGGGATGCGCCTGGTCACCGCGCAAACCGGGGCCGAGGGGCAACTGGTCAACCGGATCCTGTTGGAGCAGGGGGTGGCCATCGAGCAGGAGTTTTATCTCAGCCTGCTGGTGGATCGGGCCACGGCGACCATCACCTTCCTGGCCAGCGCCGTTGGCGGCATGGCCATTGAAGAGCTGGCCGCCAGCCGCCCGGAAATGCTGGTCCGGGTGGCGGTGGACCCCTTGGCCGGCCTGCAGGGCTTTCACCTGCGCCAACTGGCCTTCGGCCTGGAACTGCCGCCCGAGTTGCACCGGGAGTTCGGCGCCCTGTGCCGCAATCTCTACCACTGTTTCACCAGCCTGGATTGCCTGCTGCTGGAGATCAACCCCCTGGTTTTGACCAGCCGGGAATCCGGCCAAGCTCTTGCCGGCCAAGTTCTTGGTCGCGGCACCGGGGTGGGGGCCGCGAAACCCGGTAGCGGCCCCCGTTCAGGCGCGACGGAAGAGGACTCCGGCCCGGCACCCCGTTTTGTCGCCCTGGATGCCAAGCTGGAATTTGATGACAACGCCCTGTTTCGCCACCCCGAGTTGCCGGAGCTGCGCGACCCCGACGAAGAGTCGGAGCCGGAACGGCGGGCGCGGGAGGCGGGCCTTAACTATATCGGCCTTAATGGCAATATCGCCAGCATGGTCAACGGCGCCGGGCTGGCCATGGCGACCATGGACCTGATCAAGCAGGCCGGCGGCGAGCCGGCCAACTTCCTCGACGTGGGCGGCGGCGCCAGTGCCGAAATGGTGGCCGAGGGGCTGCGGATCATCCTCCAGGACCCACGGGTGGAGGCGGTGTTGATCAATATTTTCGGCGGCATTCTCCGCTGTGATCTCCTGGCCCAAGGGGTGGTGGAGGCCGCCCGCCACACCGCCGTCAAGGTGCCGCTGATTGTCCGGCTGGAAGGGACCAACGTCGAGCAGGGGCGGCAAATCTTGAATGACGCCGGGCTTGACCTGACCTTTGCCGCCGACCTTGGTGAGGTAAGTCGGGCGGTGGCCGCCCTGACCGCCGGTAAGCAGGACGCTGGCGCTGCGAACAAGCAGGAAGCGATGACCGGGCAAGCCGCTGGCAATCCCGTCGCGTCGCCGACGTCACCGGCATCACCGGTGGCCGGGGCCGTTAATCGCCATCGGGAGCGGCGGCCATGAGTATCTTTGTCAATGGTGATACCCGAGTGGTGGTCCAGGGGATCACCGGCCGCGAGGGGCAGTTCCACAGCCGGCATTGCCGCGAGTACGGCACCCGGGTGGTGGCCGGCGTCACCCCCGGCAAGGGCGGCCTGGAGCAGGACGGGGTGCCGGTTTTCAACACCGTCGGCGGGGCGGTTAAGGCCACCGGCGCCGACTGCAGCCTGATCTTCGTCCCGCCGCCCTTTGCCGCCGAGGCCATCATGGAGGCGGCGGAAGCGGGGGTGGGGCTGATCGTTGCCGTCACCGAGGGGATTCCGGTTCATGATATGCTCAGGGTCAAGGCGTTTCTGGCCTCCCGCCCGGTTCGCCTGATCGGCCCCAACTGCCCCGGCCTGATCACCCCCGGCCAGTGCAAGGTGGGGATCATGCCCGGGGCCATCCACGCGCCCGGCGGCCCCATCGGGGTGGTTTCCCGCTCCGGTACCCTGACCTATGAGGTGGTGTGGCAGTTGAGCCGGGCCGGCCTGGGCCAGAGCAGCTGTGTCGGGATCGGCGGCGATCCCGTCCAGGGCACCAGTTTCATCGATTGCCTGGCCGCCTTCGAGGCCGACCCGGAGACCGACGGGGTGGTGCTGGTGGGGGAGATCGGCGGCAGCGCCGAGGAGGAGGCGGCCCGCTACATCGCCACCCACATGCGCAAGCCGGTGGTGGCCTTCATCGCCGGCCTGACCGCTCCGCCGGGACGACGCATGGGCCACGCCGGGGCCATTGTCAGCGGCACCAGCGGCAGCGCCGCCGGCAAGGTGGCGGCCCTGCGCGAGCACGGGGTGCAGGTAGTGGAAGAGTTGGCCGGGCTGGGCGGTTTTTGCGCCCGCTTTTTCGACAAGTAATATACTGAGGTAGGCTGAAAATGATGGATGTCCACTATTGACGACCGACCTCACTACCGACCTTGCTGGAAGTGAAATACAATGTCCTAAGTGACGCCGCCGCTAGTCTCGGCAGTATCCCGGAGATCCGGGAACTGTTCATTGGCTTCCAGCAATATTTATATGAAGCGAAAAACCCCATGGGCGTGCAAGTATTATGAAACTCGGTTCTTGATGAGCAAGTTGCATGGGGGTTGTCTCGGATGTCAATTCGCCGTCTCGATGAGAGGTAATTGAGTGTTAGACGCAGATGTCATTGTCATTGGATCGGGTTCAGGCGGCTTGACTGCGGCAGTAAGCCTTGCTCAGAGCGGGCAAAGAGTCCTGGTTTTAGAGCAGCACGAGGCGCCGGGCGGCTGGTGCCACAGCTTCAACCGCGGGGGCTATCATTTTTCTCCTGGTGTTCACTACGTCGGACAATTGGAGGCGGGCGGTACTACCGCAAAAATTTACGAGGGCCTTGGTGTAGCCGACGATCTTCAGTTTTTCGAACTTGATTCAAATGCGTTTGAGCAATGCATAGTTGATGGCCGGCGCTTTGACTATTGCCGGGACGTCCACAAGTTAAGCGATCGATTTCAACAGAGATTTCCGGCCGATGCCAAAGGATTGAAGGACTATTTTCAAATCTTGGAGCTTGCGTACAATCAAATCCCCTTAATGTCTGACGTTAGTTCCGTTCTGGATCTGGTGACCGTGCCTTACCGTACGAGGCATCTCGGCAGGTACGGATTATTTTCTCTAAAATCAATGCTGAAAAAAAGAGTTTGCGATCCGTTGGCCCGGGCCTTTTTGTCGATTCAGACGGGCGACCATGGTCTTCCTCCGCGTCTTGCGCCATTTGGTCTTCATTGCGGAGTCATGGGCCATTATTTTAATGGCGGATATTACCCTGTCGGCGGCGGGATGGCGATTCCGCTGGCGTTGAGAAAAGCTCTTAAAAAGCACGGCGGAGAAATTCGGCTGAACTCTCGAGTCACCAAAATACTGTTAGAAAATCGCCGAGCCGTGGGTGTGGAACTTATCAACGGAACTAAACTAAGGGCGAAGTTTGTGGTTTCAAATGCGGATCCTCATCAAACTTACTCGAACCTCGTTGGCCTTGTTAATTTGAGCCGGGGCCTGAAAAGGAAGCTCGACAAAACCCGCTACTCGCTTCCGGCCATCAGTTTATTTTTTGCGGTCGACGTGGATGTTCGTAAACTTGGAATGAGTTCGGGGAATGTCTGGTACATGAAGAGCACCGACTTTGATGGGATTTTTGATCGCGCGATATCAGCAAAACTTTTTGAGCAGGACGAATTTGAGGGACTCTTTGTTACGGCGTTGAGCCTTAAGGATCCTACGCAATACAACGGCCGGCATCATACGCTTGAGGCTGTGACTTTTGTGGGATTCGAGGCCTTTAAAGAGTTTGAAAATTCAAATCCCAACTCTCGACCGGCGGCATATCTCAAATTAAAAGAAAAAATATCAAAGATGATGATCAAGACTCTTGATCGTGCGGTGCCCGGACTTTCCCGGCACATTGTCTTTAGTGAGTTGGGTACGCCTACGACAAGCCGGCATTTTATCAACACTACCGAAGGGGCCAGTTACGGAACTGAAAAAAGCCGTTTTCAGATTGGTCCTTTTGCCTATAAAATTCGGACCGAAATCGAAAATCTTTATCTGTGTGGTGCAAGTACCTCGTCCCACGGGGTGAGCGGCGCTGCGTTCTCGGGGCTCGATGCCGCCGTCGCTGTTCTTGCTTGCAAACGAAAAGACCTGTTAAGAAATTCAACCCAACGGATGCGCACCTTTTCGGCTGAAAAGCCGGAGACCTGGCCGGCTGCGCTCGTTGATCGAATTGCGCGGAAGCAAAATAGCTCTACAGGTAACTTTCAACTCTCAAGTCCAACTATTTCATGATTAATGTGAACTCTCTTGGAATGAGGTAGGCTGAAAATGATGGACACGAAAACTCTGATCATTCATAACCCAGAGTGGAGGTGTCCATCATTTTCAGTCTACCTCAAAGTGTTGATTGTCAGTCAAAAGTCAGGCGGTTGAAGCCACCGGCCGGGTACCAGGGGCGGGAGGCGTTGAGGCCGTTGATTTCCATGATGCAGACCTCCAGCACCAGGTAGGTTTTGGTGCCCTTGCGCACACAGGCGGTGATGGTGTCGCCGTGGTGTCCCAGGGCGGCGTGGAGGTGGATTTTGGGCTCGTTGTTTTCGTTCCAGAAGATGCTGCCGCTGCCCAGGGTTTCCCGGGCCCCCTCCACCTCTTGCCAGACCGGGTCCGGGGGCATCACCGGTTCTTTGGGGCCGGTGACCACTCCGGCCTGGCGCAGGCCGCCGATCACCCAGAACCAGGCGCTGCGAATCTCCTCCCGGCGGATCACCTCGGTGAGGCCGTCCAGAAAATCATCCCCCTCGTCAAAGCGGACGCTGAACACGCGGCCGCAGGTGCCGCTGCGGTAGTCCATCTCTTGCCTCCCTGGCTCGTTACTTCGTTGATTCGTTGAGTTGGTTCAGTCGTGACTTAACAGCCTGTTGAAAGGCTATCGGACTTTTTTTAAAAGGACTGATTAGTCTTGCGGGCTGTCGCTCCGGGCGGTACCTTGCGCCGCCTCTTGGGCTGCCAGCAGCTTTTGTCTTTCCTGCAGCCCCTTGAGGTGGCGGAAAATCTCCCGGCTGTGGGTGATTTTGCGGCTGCGGGCGTAGCGGGCGGCCAGGCCGCGAATCTCCTGGGAATCCAGTTCGGGCAGCAATTGTCGGGCTTGGTCCAGGGCCGGGCTGGGCCAGTGGGCGGGCATGGGTTCTTCCTGCTGTCGGGCCTCTTCAAAGGCGGCGATGGCGTCGGTGATAATCCCCTGGCGCAACTGCTCCACCTGGTGCAACTCCTCGTTATCCTTGAGCTTGGAGCCCTTGCGGCGGGCCAGAAAATCCCCCAGTTGCCGGTAATCTTCCTCGTTCTGGCGCAATTCTTTGGCGATAAACTTGACCTGGCGCTTGCGGGCCCCGGCGTTTAGTTTGCCGGCGGCCAGGATCTCCCGCCGCAGGGGTTCCGCCACCGGCAGATTTTTGATCTCGCCGGCCGACAGCGCCGCCAGTTCACCGGCCATCTTTTCCACCCGGGCAGCCTGGCGTTTTTTTTCTGATCGGCTGATGTCCATTTGCATCTTTTGCGTGTATTCCTAGTTGAGCTACGTTAAACTTGTCGGCGTCGCAAGAAGCCGCGCCGCCGACTGGGCACGCTTTGTAGCTGCTTGTTTTCGCTTTGCCGACCAATGCGTTTGGTGTTTTTGGCAAGGCCATCAAAGTTGCCCCTTTCACTAACCGGTAAAACCGGCGGTTGCCCGCAACTAACCAGCCGCCGGTGGTTTTGTAAACCAAATTCCGACATCAAGGATACGACCATGCAAGAGCAGAATTTCACCGTCACCCAGCCCACCCGAATCCGCTTCGGAGTGGATACCGTCAACGACCTGGCCGCCATGGTGCGGGAGCTGGGGGGCAGCCGGGTTTTCCTGGTCATCGACCCCGGCGTGGTGGCCGCCGGCCTGCTCGATAAGGTTGAGGCCTCGCTCAAGGCCGACAAGATTCCCTTCACCGTTTACGATCAGGTGGACCCGGAGCCGGGGCTGAAGCTGGCCGACAACGGCGCCAAGCTGGCCAAGAAGGGCAAGTGCGATTGCGTGGTGGGTGTCGGCGGCGGCTCGGCCATGGATGTGGCCAAGGCGGTCAGCATCCTGTTGACCAACGGCGGCAAGGCCGAGGATTACATCGGCCTGGGCAAGATAAGCAAGCCCGGAGTGCCCAAGATCATGATCCCCACCACCGCCGGCACCGGCGCCGAGGTGACCTTCACCGCTGTTTTCATCAACGAGAAGACCAGCTCCAAGGCCGGCATGAACGGCGACCCCCTGTACCCCGACGCCGCCATCCTGGACCCGGCCCTGACCCTCAGCATCCCGCCGCACATCACCGCCGCCACCGGCATCGACGCCCTGACCCACGCCCTGGAGGCCTACACCTCCACCCAGGCCCACACCATCTCCGACATGTACGCCCTGGAGGCCATCGAGCTGATCGCCGGTAATCTGGGCAAGGCCTACGCTCACGGCGACAACCTGGAGGCCCGCAGCGCCGTGCTGTTGGGCAGCCTGCTGGCGGGCAAGGCCCTGGCCACCGCCGGGGTCGGGCTGGTGCATGCCATGGCCTATCCTTTGGGCGGCATGCACCAGATCCCCCACGGCCTCGCCAACGCGGTGCTGCTGCCTTACGTGATGGCCTACAACCTCATCGGCGCCCCGGAGCGTTTTGCCACCCTGGCCGAGATGTTCGGGGTTGATACCGCGGCCATGAATCTGCGGGAAGCGGCGGAGGCCTCGGTGGAGGCGGTCTGGAACCTTAATCAGGATGTAGGGATTCCCCGTAACCTGGAAGAGTTGGGAGTATCCAAAGAAGATATTCCGGAGATGGCTAAGATCGCCCTTACCGTGGCCCGCCCGGTGGCCAATAACCCCCGCCGGCCAATCCTTGACGAAGTGATGGCGGTCTACGAAGAAGCATTTAACGGTTGGCAGTAAGGAGAAATAACGATGCCTGGTTTTGAAGTTTTTGGGGCGGAAGAAAAGAAGGAAATCGCCGAGGTGCTGGACACCGGGGTGCTGTTTCGCTACGAGTTTCCCAACGAGCGGCGCGGCATCTACAAGGTGCGCCAGTTTGAAGAGGAATTCGCCCGTTACTGCGGGGTCAAACACGCCCAGGCGGTGACCTCCGGTACCGCCGCCCTCAAGGTGGCCCTGGCGGCCATGGGGGTGGGGCCCGGCGATGAGGTGATCACCCAGGGCTTCACCTTCGTCGCCACCTGGGAGGCCATCTTCGATGTCGGCGCGGTACCGGTCTTTGCCGAGGTGGACGACACCCTGAACCTGGACCCGACCGACCTGGAAGCCAAGATCACCCCCCAAACCCGCGCCATCATCCCGGTGCACATGATGGGTGCTCCGGCCCGCATGGCCGAGATCATGGCCATCGCCGACCGCCACGGGATTCCGGTGCTGGAAGACACCGCCCAGGCGCCGGGGACGGCCATTGATGGCAAAAAATGCGGATCCTTCGGGCTTTGCGGCACCTTCTCCTTCGACCCGGTCAAGACCATGACCACCGGCGAGGGGGGGATGATCATCACCGACGACCAGGATCTGTGGCGACGGATGAGCGAGTACCAGGACCACGGCCACGACCATGTGCCCAACCCCGGCGCCAGGGGCGGCGAGGGCCGCAGCTTCATCGGCTTCAACTATCGCATGATGGAACTGCAGGGGGCCATCGGCCTGGCCCAGCTGGCCAAGCTCGACCACATTATCGCCGCCCAGCGGCGCAACAAGGAGGCCCTGCGCCAGGTGGTAAGCCGGTTGCCGGGGGTAACCTTCCGCACCGTGCTGGACCCCGCCGGCGACAACGCCTCTTTTCTGGCCTTTTTCCTGCCCGATGCCGCTTCTGCCCTGAAGGTCAACGAAACCCTGGCGGCAAACGGCGCCGGGGCGGTTTATTTCGCCAACAACACCTGGCACTACTACCCCAAGTGGGAGCATCTGCTGGCCGGCTCCACCCTGGCCAAGAGCGGCTGGCCCTTCAAGGTCAAGGAGGGGGGAGCCGACGGCCGCCGCCGGGTCCACTACGACCCCCGGGCCCTGCCCAAGTCGGCGGCCATCATGGACCGGCTGCTGGTCTACCCGGTGCCCATCAAGCTGAGCGAGGAACGCCTGGAACAGATCGAACAGGCGGTCAAGGCCGCCTGTTGAGCAAATAAACATCAAAGCGGCTGCTTTTGCCGCTGAGCGAGAAGCCGGGGGCCGGGCCGGGCAGGGCGGGGGCGTGGCGGGGCCTTTTGACCACCACCCGGCGGCCGGCCTTTTGCAGGGCGGCGGCCAGCAGTGGCCCGGCGTCGGTGTCGTCGCCGGCGATTTGGCGCAGCAGGCGCATTTCCTTTTTGACTAGGGCGCTTTTGGTTCGTTCCGGGAACATGGGGTCCAGGTAGATTACATCGGCGGCCGGGAAAGGGCTTTGTGTAAGGAAGGTGAGGGCGTCGCCGGCCAGAAGCTGCAAATTTTCCCGTACCAGGGCGGCGATGTCGGCCGTGCCGGCGGCTCGCTGCAGGCCATCGGCCAGCAGGGCGTGGACGATGGGAGAGCGTTCCAGCATTTGCACCCGGCAGCCCAACGCGGCCAGGATAAAGGCATCCCGGCCCAGGCCGGCGGTGGCGTCGATGACGGCGGGGCGATAGCCGCCCTTGAGGCCCACGGCCCGGGCCAGGTTTTCCCGGCGACGGCCACTCTGGCGGCGGCGATAAGCCAGCCGCTCGGCGGCAAAATCGACATACACCGGCCCCGGCGCTTGCTTGCCGGTTTGGCGCAACTCCAGGCGTTTCGGGGTAAGTTGCAGCAGCAGTGGCGGGTTGTCTTGGCCGTCGGGGTCGAACAGGGGTAATCCCAAACGCTCGGCCAGTTGGCGGGCATCGGCCCACCGTGCAGGATCGGTGGCGGATACGGCGAGATTGCTGGTCATGTTTTTTTTATAATCATGGCAGTTGGTAGTTGGCGTTAGCTCGCCAACATTTTTGAGGTGGTGACAAGGCCGGTTTTCGGTGTCTTTGAGAAACACGGCAATGAGGACCCGCTTATCGCTTATCGTGCGTTGCTGGACCGTTATCATTACAACCGTGTCTGGAAAGTTGCAGTGTATCTTTGGCCGAATGCCCCGGCCGTTATAAAGGAACAAAATAATGGATTCCGCAGCGAAAGAACAGCCCTCAAAAAAACAGCCGCAAGTGGTGGCGGTGATTCCGGCCCGCTACCACTCCAATCGTTTCGAGGGTAAACCCCTGGCCCTGATCAAGGGCAAGCCCATGATCCAGCGGGTCTATGAGCGCGCCCAGGCAGTGCCCATGCTCTCGCGGGTGGCGGTGGCCACCGATGATCAGCGCATTGCCGAGTGTGTGCGCGCCTTCGGCGGCGAGGCGGTGATGACTCGCAGCGATCATGTTTCGGGCACCGATCGCCTGGCGGAGGCGGCCACCATCATGGATATCGACGAACATGACGTGGTGGTCAATATCCAGGGCGATCAGCCCCTGTTCGACCCGGCGGTGGTGGGGCAGGTGGCCGGCCCGCTGCTGGCCGATCCGGCCCTGCCCATGGCCACCCTGATTTACCGCATTATCCGCCCCGAGGAGATCAACGACCCCAACCACGTAAAAACGGTCTTCGACCGCCAAGGTCGGGCCTTATATTTTTCCCGCTCCCCCATCCCGCACCAGCGCGACCCCGAAGGCGGCACCCCCACCTACTACAAGCACCTGGGGTTCTACGCCTACCGCAAAGGTTTTCTGCTCACCTTTGTCGGCCTGCCGGAGGGAGAATGGGAATATTTTGAAAAACTGGAACAGCTGCGGGCCCTGGAGTACGGCTACACCATCCAGGTGGTGCTCACCGAACACGACTCGGTGGAGGTTGATACCCCCAATGATTTGCAGCGAGTAGAGCAACTGATTAAAGACTAAGGAGAAAAAAAT
>NZ_JARGDQ010000006.1 GCF_029210385.1 Desulfurivibrio dismutans
GGGGGGGTGCTTGAGGGCAAGCAGCATGGAACCTGGACGGGGGGCGCGAGGCCCGGTAGCGACGGGTTTGCCGGCGGGTCGGGCGCATGGACGCGCATGAGGCCGCCGGCACCTCGGAGGCCGCCCAGGATGCCGACCTCCGATAATTAGTCGCTAGCGGGCTTCGCGGCACCCACCCCGGTGCCAAAACCAATAACCTTGACGATGCCAGGCTACCAGGGCAGTAGGTCCTGGTAGCCTGCTGTTGTTGCGGCAGGGTCCGCCATGTCCCGGCTCAGGTTGTGTGGTCCCAGCCGCCGCCCAGGGCTTTGATCAGCGCGATGTTGGCCTGCAGTAACTGATTCCTGGTCTGCAGTACCGCCCGTTCATGCCCCAGGGCGGATCTTTCGCTTTCGATGACTTCCAGGTAGCTGACCAATCCGGCCCGATAGCGATGATGGGCCAATTCGACGGTCTCCCGGGCGTGTTTCAGGGCTCTTTGCTGGCTATGCTGCTGTTCGGTGAGCAGGGAAAGGGCTACCAGGGCGTCTTCCACTTCCTGCATGGCCTGCAGCAGGCTCTGCTGGTAATTGGCCAGGGCCTCTTCATGGGCTGCTTGGGCCTGGGCCAATTGCGCCCGGTTACGGCCGCCGTCAAAGATGGGCAGATTGATTTGCGGTCCGAAATTCCAGAAACGGTTGCCGCTGGTCAACAGGTTGGAAAGTTCGTTGCTGGCAAAACCCGCCGCCCCGGTCAGGCGAATGGCCGGAAAGAAGGCGGCCTGGGCGGCGCCGATCCGGGCGTTGGCGGCCATCAGTTTGCGTTCCGCCGCCGCTACATCGGGGCGCCGTTGCAGCAGTTCCGCCGGCAGCCCCGGTTTAACCGCCGGGATCTGGATCTCAGTCGGGGCAACCAGTGCTTGTTTGAAGCTGGAAGCCGGCTCACCCAGCAGCAGGGCCAGGGCATTCTCCACTTCGCTGCGCCGGTGCCGCAGCATGATCACTTCGGCCTCGGCGGCGGCCACTTCCGTTTCCGCCCGGCTTAAGTCTAGTTTGTCGCTTAAACCATGCTGGTAGCGGTTGGCCACCAGGCGCCGGTTTTCTCGCCGCAACTCGGCGGTCTTTTCCAGCAGGGCCGTTTCTCGGTCCAGGGTCAGCAGAGAAAAGTAGGTTCTGGCCACTTCGCTGTGAAGGGTTAAAAGAAAACTTTCCACTTCCGAGGCGCTGGCCTCCACCTCGGCCTCGGCGGCTTCGTTGAGCCGGCGCAATCTGCCGCGAATATCCAGTTCGTAACCAAGATCCAG
Source organism: Desulfurivibrio dismutans (assembly GCF_029210385.1). GTDB lineage: Bacteria > Desulfobacterota > Desulfobulbia > Desulfobulbales > Desulfurivibrionaceae > Desulfurivibrio > Desulfurivibrio dismutans. The sequence continues at coordinate 1,283 of NZ_JARGDQ010000006.1, forward strand.
GGGCAGGTTGAAGGTGGTAGTGGTTTGCCCTTCACCCAAAGGAGAAAGATCATCGGCGGTACGGCCCCGTTGCGCCGCCGGTTGTAAGTCCAGCCTGGGCAGCAGATCGGCCCGGCTGAGGCCGGCCGCGGCCCGGACTTGGTCCAGCCGTGCCACGGCCCCTTGCAGTTGGCGGTTATTGACCGCCGCTTTATCCTGCAGCTCATTGAGTACCGGGTCTTGGTAAATTTGCCACCACTGGCCCTTGGGCAGATCATCGGTGGGCATGGCCTGCTGCCAGATTTCTTCGTATCCTTCGGCGTAGCGGTACTCAACGGGCGGGTTGGTTTCGGGACGTTGATACTCCGGCCCCATGGTACAGCCGCTCAGCAGGACAACAATCAGGATTGGGCAGAACCTGCGCATCTATTCTCTCCATTTACTGAAAAGTGTTTAAGATTCGTGACTGGTCGACCTACCATTTGCCGTAGATCCCAATGTTATCGCTTTGTGTCGCCGGCTGGCCAGATTTTCCAGCAGGGCGTAGAACATCGGCACGAAAATCAGGGCTAAAGTACTGGCCGCCAGCATCCCGCCCAGCACCACTGTGCCGATTTCCTGGCGGCTGGCAGCACCAGCGCCGGAGGCGAAGACCAGGGGCAGGGTGCCGATGATAAAGGTCATGGCGGTCATGACGATGGCCCGGAAACGTTGGCGGGCAGCGGCCATGGCCGCTTCCGCCGGGCTCATCCCCTGGCGACGGTTCTGGGCCGCGAACTCGACAATCAGGATGGCGTTTTTGGCCGCCAGACCAATTAATACCAGCAAACCCACCTGAAAGTAAATATCATTGGGCAGTCCCCGCAGCAGAGCGGCCCCCGTCGCCCCGAAAACCGCCACCGGCACGGCGGAGGCCACCGCCAGCGGCAGGGTCCAGCGCTCGTACTGGGCGGCCAGGATCAGGAAGACCATCAGCATCCCCAGGCCGAAGGCCAGGCCGCCGGCCCCGGCGGCCACTTCCAGCTGGTAGGCCTCACCGATCCAGCCCAGCAGGGTATCGCTGCCGGATTCGCTTCGCCCCAGTTCGGCCACCACCGCCTCCAGGGCCTCTTTGGCCTGGCCGGAAGTGTAGCCCGGCGCCGGGTCGGCCATCAGCTTGGCGGCGGGATAAAGGTTGAAGCGGTTGATGATATCCGCCCCGCTGGTCCGCTCAAGTTTCAGCAGAGAACTCAGCGGCACCATCTCGCCGCCCTGGGAGCGGACGAAAACATGGCGCAGATCCTCGGGCTGGCTGCGAAATTCACCCTCGGCCTGCAGATTGACCTGCCACAGGCGCCCCAGGTAGCTGAAGTCGTTGACGTAATAAGAGCCGAAGGTGCTCTGCATGGCCTCGAAGATGGTGTTGACCGCAACCCCCAGCTCGCGGGCCTTTTCCCGATCCACCTCGGCCCGGTAGCGGGGGATACCGGCATCCAGGGTGGTGCGTACCTGGCCCAGCTCCGGGCGCTGGGTGGCCTGTTGCACCACTTGCCGGGCCAGGGCCTCGATCTCGGCCGGTGAGGTTGCCCCTCGCACCTGCAGGTAACCCTCCACCCCGCCGGTGAGCGACATGCCCATGATGGGCGGCGGGATAAAGGCGAAGATATTGGCCTCTTGGATGCCAAAACCCATGCCCATGGCCCGCTGGGCCACCGCCGCGGCGTGCTGCTCCGGAGCCCGCCGCTGCGACCAGTCGGTGAGGTTGGCAAAGCCGATCAGGGCGCTGGTGCGCAGGGAAGAGGCCAGCATATCGAAGCCGGCAAAGGCGGTGAACTCGGCGATCTCATCCTGGGCCTCCAGCATTTGGGAAAGGGTGTCGCGAACCTGGCTGGTGCGGGCCAGGGAGGAGGAAGGCGGCAGGTTGCCCACCACCAGGGCCACCCCCTGGTCTTCCTGGGGAAGCAGGCCGGTGGGCAGTCGCTCCAGCAGAGCCGCGGTCATTCCCAGCAGCCCGGCAAAAAGCAGCAGCCCCAGCATCCAGCGACGGACCAGGAAACCGGCACAGGCCACGAAAAAGTCGGTGGCGTACTCAAAAAGCCGGTTGAAGGGCTTGAAGGGGGCCATGACCGTGGTTTTTTGTCGGTCCAGTAGCTTGGCGCACATGGCCGGGGTCAGGGTCAGGGCTACTATCCCGGAGACCACCACCGACACCGCGATAGTAACGGCAAACTGGCGGTACAGCTCACCGCTCAAGCCGCCCAGAAAGGAGACCGGAGCAAACACCGCCACCAGCACCAGGGTGGAGGCCACCACCGCGCCGGCCACCTGGTCCATGGTGGCAAAGGCCGCTTCCTTGGCCTTCATCCCCTGTTCCTTCATCAGCCGTTCCACGTTTTCCATCACGATGATGGCGTTGTCCACCACAATACCGATGGAAAGCACCAGCCCGAAGAGGGTCAGCAGGTTGATGGAAAAACCGAAAAGCTGCATGCCGGCAAAGGTGCCGATCAGCGAGACGGGAATGGCCGCCACCGGAATCAGGGTGGCCCGGAAACGCTGCAAAAAAACAAAGGTGACCAAAATCACCAGCACCGCAGCGACCAAAATGGTCTTGATCACCTCCTGGATGGAAATCTGGACGAATTCGGTGGTGTCATAGGGCACCCGGTAGGCGATGTCGGCGGGAAAACGCTGTTCAATCTCGGCCAGGGTGTCATGCACCCGCTCGGCGGTGGCCAGGGCGTTGGCCCCGGGTTGCAGGTAAACCCCGATGGGCACCGTCGGTTGGCCGTTGTAGGTGGCCGAAAAGTCGTAACGCTGGGAGCCCAGTTCCACCCGGGCCACATCCCCCAGGCGCAGAATGGCGCCATCATCGCCGCTGCGCAGAATAACCTGTTCAAACTCCGCCGGGGTATTGAGTTGCCCCCGAGTGGTGACGGTATAGGTAAAGGCCTGGTCTTGGGGGGCCGGTTCGGCACCGATCTGGCCGGCGGCGAACTGGGCGTTCTGTTCCCGCAGGGCGGCGGCGATGTCGCCGGGGGTGAGTTGGTATTGGGCCAGCCGGTCCGGTTGCAGCCAGATGCGCATGGCGTAATCCTGACTGACAAACAGCGAGGCCGCACCAACCCCCGGCAGCCGGGCCAGTTCATCCACCACGTTGAGCAGGGCGTAGTTGCTCAAACTTAAAGTGTCGTGGCTGCCGTCCGGGGAAGTCAGCACCGCCACCAGCATCAGGTTGGTGGAACGGGCCTCCACCCGCACCCCCAGGTCCCGCACCCTTTGCGGCAGCCGGGGCAGGGCCGCCTGGACCCGGTTATTGACGTTGATCGCCGCCTGGTCCGGGTCGGTGCCCATGGCAAAGGAGACGGTGATCATCAGGGTGCCGGCGTCGGTGCTGGTGGATTCCTGGTAGAGCATGTTCTCCACCCCGTTGATCTCCTGCTCCAACGGGGCCGCCACGGACTCGGCCAGGGCCTCGGCATCGGCGCCGGGGTAGGCGGCCTGGACCACCACCTGGGGCGGTATCACGTCCGGGTACTGCTCCACCGGCAGGGTGTAGAGGGCCACCGCCCCGGCCAGCATGATGATGATGGAAATGACCGAGGCGAAAATGGGGCGTTCAATGAAAAAACGAAACATGCCTATTCCTCCGCCGGTGCCGTCTGCTCCGCCGGCTCGGAGGTTTGCAGCTGCACCGGCATGCCGTCTCGCAGGGCCGCCAGGCCGTTGATCACCAGCCGATCGCCCGCCGCCAGGCCGCTGATAATCACCTGCCGGTCTTCGATTATCGGCCCCAGTTCCACTTTCCGAGCCCGGGCGATATCGTCGCCATCCACCACAAAAACCTCAGCACCGTTACGGCTGCCGCCCACTGCCACCGCCGGAATCAGGAAAACCTCGGTGAGTTCGGCCAGGGCCAGCCTGATGCGCACAAACTGGCCGGGCACCAGTTGCTGGTCCGGGTTGGCGAAGATGGCCCGCCCGGTCACCGTGCCGGTGCGCGGGTCGATGGTGCCGGCGGTGAAATCGATCTTGCCGGCTTCATCATAACGGCGGCCGTCGGGCAGCAGCAGGGTGGCTTCCGGGTCCGCTGCCGGTTCCTGGTGATTGCCAACCAGTTGGCGGCCCAGTCGCCGGGCGGCGGCATCCTCTTCCGGCAGGGAAAAACGAACGTGCACCGGATCCAGGCTGGTGATGGTGGTAAGCAGGGTGCCCGGTTCAACCAGGCTGCCTTCGGTAAAGACTTCCAGCTCGGTAATCCCGGCAATGGGAGCGGTTACTTCGGTGTAGCGGCGGTTGCGGGCGGCATCGGCCAGCATGGCCTCGGCCAGCTCCAGGCGGGCCCGGGTCAGCTCCAGGTTGGCCAAGGCCTGGTCGCGCTCCCGTGCGCTAATTGCGGTATCCCGGAAAAGGGCCTCGGTGCGGCGCCACTCCCTTTGGGCCTGATTCAGGTTGGCCGTCGCCGCGGCCTGTTCCGCCTTGGCCTGGCGCCAGGCGATTTCAAAGGGTTCGGGGTCAATGAGAAAAAGCGGCTCATCTTTGGCCACCGTCGCTCCTTCCCGATAGAGTCGCTCTTCCAGGATGCCGCCCACCCGGGCCCGCACTTCCACCCGGCGGGAGCCGTGCACCCGGGCCGGGTATTCATTTTCGATCAGCACATCCTGAGGGCTGACGGTGGTAACGGTGACCGTGGGCGGCGGCATGCCGCCGCCAGCCGGGCCGTTTTGTTCATTTTCGGCGCAGGCGGTCAGAAAGATTAACGGCAGGATAAGCAGGCCAAGCAGTAACAGCCCCGGTTGACTTAACCCGGCACAGGTAAGCTTGGCAGAAGGCCAAAAGGGGCGGCGCTGTTGAGAATCCAACGGTGCTTTGGCCGGGTTGGCGGTGATCTTGGTGCGCATGAAAGTCTCCTTGCCGCAACCTGCGGCACCACGTGAACGCTTACTCTTGGTCGAACACTGTGATCAGTTACGGTTGGCCCGCTTCAAGTTTGCCGCACGGCGTCCCAAGCGGCCCGGGCGGTTTGGTCGATGATTTCCCGGTTGATGTCCAGGCGGCGGATGCTGTTTTCCTTGGCCAGGGCCACCAGCGGCCCCCAGGCCAGGGCCTCCAGCACCTTCATCGGCACCGCCTTGCACAGCCCCTGTGCCTGAGCTTCCCGCAGGACCTGGTAGATGATGCCTTGATCGTCGGGCAGGCGCGAGGAGGCGGCGGTGGCGTAGGGCGAATAGTAATAAAGCTCCATGAAACGAAATTCCGTCGGGTTACGGATAAACATCCGCAACAGTTCCCCAACCAGTTGCTGAAAACGCCGGGGCAGCGGGGCGGCGGCATCATAGCCGGCCAGCAGTTGTTGGTGGTAACGCTCTTGCAGGTCGTGGAAAAGCTCGTGGATCAGCGTTTCCTTGTCCTGGAAGTAACGATATATGGTGCCGACCCCGATCCCCGCCTCGCTGGCGATGGCGGAGGTGGGGGAACCATGCAGCCCCCGCTCGGCAAAAAGCCCCAGGGCGGCTTGCAGAATCAACTCCCGTTTGCCGGTTTTTGCTACGTCTGGTGTCATCGTTGGCTGGTCTCGTAAAAAGCGGCGGAGTGAACGTTCACTCCGCCGCAGGATAGGCCAATTGGTAAGCTTTGACAAGTCAAATTAACCATCAAATCAATAGAGTTCGCTAATGGCCTCGGCGGGGGAAACCCGGGGTGGAGCGGTGGGTACTTTGGCGGGATACCCCATCGGGGCCATGGCCACCGGGATCAGGTTGGGAGGCAGATCCAGCAGGCGGCTGATCTCGTCTTCGTGGAAGGCCCCCACCCAGACGCTGCCCAGCCCCTCGTCATGGGCCAGTAGCATCATCCCCATGAGGCTGGCGGCCACGTCCTGGACGGCATAAAGGTTGATCCCGCGGGCACCGTAGCGGGATTCAATGGCCCGGTCGGCGCAGGCCACGATTACCAGCGGGGCGGCGGCGACAAACCGCTGATTCAGGGCGGCGGCGGCCAACTCATTTTTTAGCTGCTCGTTATAGACAAAAAAGAATTTCCGGGCCTGCAGATTTCCGGCACTGGGCGCCCAGATCAGCGCTTGCTGCAACCTGTCCACCAGCTCGGCGGGCACCGGCTCGGGGCGGAATTTACGGATGCTGCGGCGATTTTTGATGGTCTCCAAAATACTCATGGTCACGACCTCCGTAGTTTTTTGCTTTTCCCGGCTCTTTGCCGCTGCTTTTTTTCCTCCAGCGCCGCCAGGCGTTTTTCTAGTTCCTCGCTGAGCTTGACCTTGCCTTCCAGGGCGCAGCCCCGGCGGCCGGGGATGCAGTCGTCGTGGAGCTTGCGACACTGATCCAGGTTGAGATCGTAGTTGCGGCAGGAAAAGGTCATGCGGCGGTCTCCCCGGTTTTGGAGCGGTTCTGGTGGACGGGGCTGGAACCGTGGTCGGTATCTACACCGGCACCTACACCGGCACCGGTACCGGCGGTGGCGGTGTATACCGGGTCGGCGGGAACCAAATCCGGCCGCAGGGCGCCGCTGGCGGCAGGCAGGCTTTTCAGATGCAGGTCGCGCTGCGGGTAGGGGATGGTGATCCCGGCCTCTTTGAAGGCTCGCCAGATGGCGATGTTGATCTCCGAGCGGACGTTGCCGCTGCCGGCCTCCGGGTCACCGATCCAGACCCGTAGCTCCAGGGCAATGCCGCTGTCGGCAAAAGCCAGCAGACGCACCGCCGGGACCGGGTCGGCAAGCACCCGCTCCGAGGCCGTCGCCGCCTGCACCATCAGGGCCATGGCCTCTTCGGGGTCGTCGTCGTAGCTGATCTGCACCGGGATCTTAAGGCGTACGTTGCGATCCCCATAGCTCCAGTTGATCACCTGGGTGGTGATCAGGGTCTCGTTGGGAATCAGGGTGTCGACCCCGTCCCGGTTGCGGACCACAATGTAGCGGGCCCGCATCTCCTCCACCCAACCGTACTTGTCGTCCACGGTGATTACATCGCCGGGCTTGACCGAATTGTCCATGATCAGGATAAAGCCGCTGATGAAGTTGGAGGCAATCCGCTGCAGGCCGAAGCCCAGGCCCACCCCCAAAGCGCCGCCGAAGACGGCAAAGGCGGTAAGGTCGATCCCCACCAGGTTCAGGGCCACCAGCAGGCCGATGGTAATCAGCAGGAATTTGGCAAATTTGGCCAGCCCCACCTGCATGGTGACGCTGAAATACTTGAAGGCATGCAACCGGCGTTCGATCAGGGCCGAAAGCCAGATGGCCACCACAATGGCCAGGCCTAGGAGCATGGTTATCTCAATGGCTGCCAGCAGGGAAATCCGGGTTTGCCCCACCCGCAGGGCCAAAGTGTCCAACCCGGCCCGCACCGCCGGTAGCCAGCCCACCAGGTGCAGCCCCACCACCAGCCAGATACCGGTGGCCAGAATATTTTCTCCGGCTTTCAGGGCCGGACTCGGAGCGAAACTCTTGCGCAGCATGTAAAGCAGGATGCGGATAATGGCCAAAGACAGCAGCAGGGGCATGGCCAGGTCCAGCAGCCCGTGGGGCAAATCGCGCGCCGCCATGACCTCCCGCCCCACCAGGACGAAAAAGAGCAGGCTCAGCGGCCAGACAATCCGCATGGCGCTGCGCAGGGTCAGGTGGCGCCAGCCCGTGCCGTCATCGGCGGTGTAAAGCTCCAGCCAGCGTTTAAGCCCGTGATGAACCGCCCAGGAGGCCAGCAGGGCCGGAATAATTATCGCCAGTTGCCACCAGTTGTCACTTTGCCGCCCCCAGGAGGCAATATTTTCGGCCAGAAAGTAAATGGCGTCCACGCTGATGTTCCTCCCTTGGTGGTCCGCTTAACAGCCCGTTTTTCAACGGGCTGTTAAGGCTCGTTGGTCCATTTTTGTCGGGGCAGGACACAGAGCATTTCCCCCAACAGGGGTTCCACCTCGGCGGCAAAACCGGCCCCGGCCTCTTCGTACAGGTTAAAGGCCACCTGCGCGCCGGCCTCTTCCAATTCCTTGGCGTCATCGGGGAACATGGCCAGGGCGGCGATGAAGCCGTTGAAGCCTGCTTCCTGCAGTTGTTTTAAGGCATAAAGGTTGGCATGGTGCTCGGGCATGGCCAGCAGCACCATCTTCAAATTGTCGTGCCGGGTGCGGTTCCAGAAACCGGGATCGGTGGCATCGCCGTGCACCACCCGCCGTCCCTTGCTCTGGTGTTCCTGCACCTTGTTGGCGTTGCTTTCCACTCCCACCACTATTTCGCCAAAATCATCGCGGATAAAATCATAGGCCCCGCTGCCGACCCGGCCCATCCCGAAGATGGCCACCACCGGCGCACTGAGGTCGATGGGCTCTTCCTCGGGATGACGGATTTCAGTCTCGTAGCGCTGCAGATAATGGTGGCTGATTTTATACAGCCAGTGGGACGCCTGGTTCAGGGGAGCGGCGACCATAAAGGAAATGGACAGGGCAATGGCGATGATCAGCATCCAGGAAGGATCCATCCAACCGTTGCTGACGCCCACGGCCCCGACGATCAAACCGAATTCGCTGTAGTTGGCCAAGCTCAGGGAGGCCAGCAGGGAGGAACGGGCCCGCAGCCGCAGCCGGGTGAGCAGCAGGAAAAAGAGCGCCACCTTGAGCGGCACCAGCAGCACCAGAAAGACGGCCAGGCCGATATCTTCCCAGCCGGGCAGGCCGCCCAGGCCGATCTGAACAAAAAAGCCCACCAGGAAAAGCTCTTTGAGGCTGAACAACCGGTCGGCAATTTCCGAGGCCCGCTTGTTGTTGGCCAGCAGCATCCCCAGGGCCAGAGCACCGAGGTCGGGTTTAAGCCCCACCAGGTCAAAGGAGGCCACCCCGATGGCCAGAGCCGCAAATAGTCCGAACATCGGCAGTAACTCGCCGTGGCCGCAGCGATTGAGGATATAATAGATGGCCGGTCGTACCAGCACCAGTCCCGCCAGCAATGGAATGGCCCACGGGGAGGGCAGTTTGCCGGTGGAGGCGGTGAGAAAGAGGACGGCAAAGACGTCCTGCATGATCAAAATACCCACTGCCGTGCGGCCGTGCAGGGAAAGGCTCTCTCCCTTTTCTTCCAGGATCTTGACGGCAAAGACGGTGGAGGAAAAACAGAGGGCGAAGCCCACCAGCAGGGCTTCGGTCAGTTCCAGGCCGGCAAAGGCCTGAATGCCCATAGCGCCGAACAGGGTGAAGGCCAGGCCGAAAACCATCACGGTGATCAGGGCATGCCCCGTGGCGCCGATCCAGACCTCCGGTCGGGCCAGGTTTTTAAGCTTAAGTTTGAGCCCGATGGTAAAAAGCAGCAGGGTGACGCCCAGGTCGGCGACGATTTCAATGGTGGGGTCGGGCTGGATCCCGAACCCATAAAATAAAAACCCGGCCAAAAGAAAACCCACCAGGGGCGGCAGCCCCACCTGGCGAGCAATAAAGCCCAGCAGAAAAGCCAGGGAGAGGGTAACCGGATAGGCCGTGATGACGGAGTATGGTTCCATGGGGCAGCTATGTCCTGAAATAGGAAAAAAAGGTGAAAAAAATCAGCGGCGATTGAAATCAAAGAGGATTTCGTTTTCCTTGAGCATGTCGTAGTGGCGCCGGGCCACTTCTTCGATGTATTGCGGGTCGTGCTGCAGGCGTTCGATCTCTTCCTGCAACTGCCGGTTTTCGGTTTCCAGCACCCGGTTTTCCTGCTGCAGGGCCGCCCGTTCCCGGGAAACCTGGCCGTACTGCCAGAGTCCGTAGGGGCTGAACAGCAACCACAGGGCCAGGGCCGCCAACACCAGCAGCACCAGTGGCCGGGAGGTTTTTTTTACGGGTTGTCTGTACTGATATGATCGAACCATGGTGATCTTAATATACCTTTGGCGCTTACTCTAATTTCATCATTCTGATGATGATTATTCCCGATTCGTAAAGCAGGTACATTGGCACCGCCATGAAGGAGAGGTTGACCACGTCCGGGGTGGGGGTGATCAGGGCGGCGACGATGGTCATGATCAGCACCGCGTATCCCCGGCCGCTTTCAAACTTGCGGCGCGGGCAGAGCCCGGTCTTGGCCCCGAAGATCATGAAGATCGGCAGCATGGCGATAAAGCCGAAGGCCAGCACGAAGACGGTGATAAAGGTGACGAACTTGCCCACCGCGATCACCGCCTGCAGCTGTTCGGACTGGTAACCCAAGAGAAAATTGACCCCTAAAGGCAGGGTGACAAAAAAACAGAACATGGTGCCGCCGTAAAAGAGCAGACAGCAAAAGATGACAAACCAGGCCCGGGTGGTGCGGGTCAGGCCGAAAGGCTCGGCCATGGCCTTCCAGAACCAGTAGACGAAAAAGGGCACCAGGGAAAACAGGGCCAGGGCCAGACCCAGCCGCACATGGGCCAGGAAGGGGTCGGTGACGGTGAAGTAGGCCAGTTCCTGGCTTAGGTGGTTCTGCAGAAAAATCAGCGCTCGGGGCGAGACCACGGTGAAAGCGGCGGTGGCCGCCACCAGGGTCAGGCCCAGGTAAAGGGAAGGCCCGCGCAGACTCCGGATGATCCGGGCCAGGGGATGACCTTGCCGGCGGGCCATAAATTAGAGCAGGTTGTCGCGGATAAAGTTGACGCCGTTTTTCAGCAGCAGCACGCCCTGGCCCTCTTCCGGCAACTCTTCCCTGGTCCAGCGGGGATGGTTGGTGCGGTGGAGGTAGGCCTCCGGATGGGGCATCAGGCCGAACAGCCGGCCGCTGGGGTCGCAGATGCCGGCAATGCCGCCGGGGGAGCCGTTGGGGTTGGCGGGGTAGGCCATGGTGGGCTCACCGGTTTCGCCATCGGCGTAACGCAGCACCACCTGTTTGTTTTCCTGCAGCAGACTGCAGACCCCCTCGCCGGCGCAGACGAACTTGCCCTCGCCGTGGCGGACCGGAAAGTAGAGTTTGTCCAATCCTTGGGTAAAGACGCAGGGGGTGTCCGGTTCGACCCTCAGGCGCACCCAGCGGTCTTCAAAGCGGCTGGAGTCGTTATGGGTGAGGCTGACCAGGCGATGGTCGTAGCGTCGTTCAAAACCCGGCAGCAGGCCCAGCTTGACCATCAGCTGAAAGCCGTTGCAGACCCCGAGGATCAGTTTGCCATCATTGATGAAGCGATAGAGCTGGTCCCGCAGCGGTTCTCCACCGGGTTTGACGGTGGCGTAGCGCCAGCGGTGGGCCCCGGCTTGGCCGGCGCCGAGGTCGTCGCCGTCGAGAAAGCCGCCGGCCAGGTTGAGCAGGTGGTAGTCATCCAGGCGGTACTCGCCGTGCAGCAGCTCGCTCATGTGGACGATATCCACTTGGTCGGCGCCGCCCAGCCGGCAGGCATGGGCCATTTCCATCTCGCAGTTGGTCCCGTAACCGGTAATCACCAAGGCCTTGACCTGTTTGCTCATTTCCGTGCCTCGTAAATTTTACTATTTATCCAGCCGACCGTCACTTTTGTGGCCGGGCCAGGTGGTAGGCAGCCACTTGATGGCGGCCAGCAGGAGTTGGTAATCGTCCAGCTCGGCCACGTTGTGGCGGTCAATCCCGGTTTGAGCCGGCGGGCTGATCTCGCCGCCGGCCACCCGCTGCCGGAAGTATTCCGGCTGATACAAGGTGTGCAGGTATTCCTGCTGCTGTTCCGGGGTGGGTTGCCACCCCTGCAGAATAATGGGATGGCGCAGCAGCGGCAGCATGGCCTCGCTGAATGTGTTGTAGGGTTCCAGCTCCTGGTCGGCCATCCATTTTTCCGGGGTGATCTCCCGAGGCTCGGCAAACCCCTGACAATGCTCTTCCCGCACCAGGACAAAAAGCTCCTGCAGGTGACTGCGGCAGGGGGTCATGCGCAGGCCGCGGCCGACGGGGTAGGCCCGACAGGCGGCGGGGCGGTCTTCATAAACCGCGCAGCCGTCAGCGCCGACAAAGGGGCAACGCTGGCGTTCATCTTCCAGCATGGACAGATAAACCAGGGGAAAGGCCTCGTCCGGCTGTCCCTCAATGGCCGCGTAGCGCTCCAAAAAGGTGGCGGAGTCCAGCCCCAGGCGGTGGCGCAGCCGCAGGGCGTCATAGGGGGTCAGGACCAGTTCCAGGGCCCGGCAGCATTCGGTGAAGCAGGGTACTTCCGGCCCGCAGTCGAAGGAAAATTTTTCGGTGGCCTGAATGGGCTGCACTTTCTCCGGTGGCTTGACACTCATAAATTACACCTGTTCGATTACCACTTTCTCCTCTTCGCTCTTGGCCATGTCCTCCTGACTGCCCGGCAGCATCATCAGCAGCGGACTGGCGACAAAGATCGAGGAAAAGGTGCCGACCACGATGCCAATCAGCAGCACCAGGGAGAAGTCGTGCAGCACTACGCCGCCATAAATCAGCAGCGAGATCAGCACCAGGGCGGTGGTCAGCGAGGTGATCACGGTACGGCTGATGATCTCGTTGACGCTGCGGTTGATCAGCTTCTTCAGATCATCCCCCGGCCGCTTCTTGATATTCTCCCGGATGCGGTCGAAGACCACCACCGAGTCGTTGAGGGAATAACCGGCGATGGTCAGCAGGGCGGTGACAATCAGCAGGGTAATTTCAATATTGAGCAGCCAGCAGATGCCCAGCACCACGATGACGTCGTGGAGGGTGGCGCCGGCCGCCGCCAGCCCGAAGCGCATCTGGAACCTCAGCGCCAGGTAGATCAATACCCCCAGCAGGGCGATGAGGATGGCCTGCAATGCCTTGTTGCGCAGGGTTTCGCTGATGGCCGAGCCGATTTCCGACTGGCTTTCCAGCCAAAACCCCTTGTCGCCCAATTGTTCGTTAAGGGCGGCGGTGATGGTGTTGGTAATCTGTCCCACCACTTCACGGTCCTCCTTGATGCGAACGATCAGCCGGTTTTCCCCCTCTACGTGCTGGGGCTGGGCGCCTTCCAGGCCGGCGGCGTTCAGCGCCTGGCGCACCTCGCCCAATTCGAAGGGCTGCTGGGCCTGGTACTGGGCCATGGTGCCGCCGGAAAAATCAACCCCCAGGTTGGCCGTGCCCCGGTAAATCCCGACAAAGGCCACCACGCCGACCAGCAGCATGATGCCGGAAATCCCGAAGGCGTAACGGCGCAGCCGCATGAAATCAATGCCGGGATTGGTCAGCAGGGTCAGGAAACGGATTTCTTTGAGTTTGCGCTTGCTGTGCAGCACATCGTAAACGATCTTGGTGCCGAACAGGGTGGTGATCAGGTTGAAGGTAACGCCCAGGGAGAGAGTGACGGCAAAACCCTGGATGGGACCGGTGCCGAAGAGAAACAGGGCCAGGGCGGTGATCAGGGTGGTCACCTGGGAGTCGATGATGGTGGAAAAGGCCTTGTTGTAGCCGCCTTCCACCCCGGACTTGACGGTCTTGCCCAGGGCGAACTCTTCCCGCATCCGTTCAAAGATCAGCACGTTGGCATCCACCGCCATGCCGATGGCCAGGATGATGCCGGCAATACCGGGCAGGGTCAGGGTGGCCTGGAGCATGGCCAGGCCGGTGAAGATAAAGAGCACGTTCAACAGCAGGGCGGCGTTGGCGATCACCCCGGACAACCGATAATAAATCACCATGAAGACGGCCACCATCAAGGCGCCGAAGAGACCGGCGATGATACCGCGCTGGATGGAGTCCTGCCCCAAAGAGGCGCCGACCGTGAGGTTCTGAATGATATCCACCGGGGCGGGCAGGGCACCCACCCGCAGCACGATGGCCAGGTCGGAGGCCTCGCCGTGGCTGAAGCCGCCGCTGATCTGGGCGCTGCCGCCTAAAATCCGTTCCCGGATCACCGGGGCCGAGCGCACCACCTCATCCAGCACAATGGCCAACTGCCGGCCCACGTTGCGTTCGGTGATCTGGCCAAAGAGTCGGCCGCCACGGGCGGTAAGGTCCAGGCTGACGTAAGGTTCGTTGAAGGTGCCGCCCACCCGCACCCGGGCGTCGCGGACCATTTCCCCGGTCATTAAAGAGGTGGTGTAGAGCAGGATCGGCTCCAGCCGTTCCTGGCCGGTATCGCGGTCCACCCGGCGGTGGAAATAAATCTCCCGCTCCTCCGGCAACTGGCCGCGCAGGGCCTGATTGAGCTGCTGCCGGTCGCCGCCCCGTTCCCATTGCCCGGCCTCGATGGCCTGGTTGATCAAGCGATCCAGATCCACGACGCCGGAATCATCCACCAGCTTGAACTCAAGCTGGGCGGTTTGGCCGATGAGGTCGATGGCCCGATCCGGGTCGCGCACCCCGGGCAACTGGACCACGATTTCATCGACCCCCTGGCGGACGATTACCGGCTCGGCCACCCCGAACTGATCGATGCGGTTACGGATAATCTCCAGCGACTGGCGCACCGCGTTTTTTTCAATGAAGTCGAGCTGTTCATCATCCAGGGAAAGAAAAACCCGGGGAAAGGTACCTTCCTCACTTTCCACCCGGATCTTGAGGTTGGGGAAATCATTGGCCACCGTCCGTTCCACGGTGTTGAGAGCCTCGACGTTGGGCAGGGTGAAGACGGCGGTGTGGGCGTCGTCGTGACGGGCTCGCACCAGGGTGATGCGCTCATCCCGCATGGTGGCCCGCAACTCTTCGGCGGCCAGGTCCAGGGAGTTGGCAATGGCCTGGTCGATATCCACCTTAAGCACCAGGTGCATGCCGCCCTGCAGGTCCAGTCCCAGACGCAGTCCTTCCGGGGCCAGGTTCTTTTTCCACCAGCCGGGCACCGACACCGACAACGAGGGCAGAACAGTGATCACGGAAAAGACGATCATGAAAAAGAGCAGGCCGATTTTCCATTTTAACGAGCTGGGCATGGATACTCCTGAATGTGGCGCCGCAAAAGCGGCGGTTGGAATTTTAATGGTATCGCAAAAAACCGCCAAACGTGCTGGTCGGTAATGCGAAAACAAGTAGTTACAAAACGTACCCCGTCAGTGTCATCGCTACCTTTGTGGCGCCGACAATAGTACCGATAAAAACGAGAGATTATACCCGAAACCGGGGGGAAATCAAAGGGCACTTTTGGCAGCCGGTAGAAATTTTTCAAACAAAGTCATTGGTTTTGGCGCCGAGTTTAGCGGTCCCCATCCTGGTGCGGCTTTGGCGTGACTTTTCCGCACCAGGTTTTCCAGGTTGCATGAAGGTTCGTGACGATATATTATACGTAGCTTTTTGTATGTGGTTTTTTTGTGTTGATGACCTAATTAACTGGCGTTATAACCGAGTGGAATTATGCGAATAAAAACAGTAAGCAGTGAACTGCAGGACCGTTCGGGCCTGGAACTGGCCCGAATCGCTGCCGCAGCAGCTTTGGATATGAAGGCAGAAAACCTGGTTATTTTGGATGTCCGGGGGCTGTCGTCGGTGACCGATTATTTTGTGCTGATGAACGGTCGCTCCACCCGCCACGTGCAGAGCCTGGCGCGGGCAGTGGAGGAGTCCCTGGCCAGTAAACGCCTGAAAAGCGGCGACACCGAGGGCCTGGCCGAGGGACTGTGGGTGCTGCTGGATTTCAACGATCTGGTGGTGCATATCTTTTACCGGGATCTGCGGGAGTTTTATGATCTTGATGGTTTGTGGCACGATGCCGAACGGATAATCCCCGAGGAAGAAGCTCCCGCCAAGAATTCGGCTGAAAAAACCAACCCCGGCAAAGGCTGAACCATGAGCAGGCAGATCCGGCCGGTGATGCTGGCTATTTTAGACGGCTGGGGCGAGGCGCCAGCGGGGCCGGGCAACGCCGTGCATTTGGCGCACACCCCCAACATGGACCAATGGCGGCGGGAATACTCCTTTACTACCCTGACCGCCCACAACGGGGCGGTGGGGTTGCCCGCGAGCCAGATGGGCAACTCCGAGGTGGGCCATCTCAATATCGGCGCCGGTCGCGTAGTCTACCAGGATTTCACCCGCATCGGGCTGGCGGTGCAAAACGGCGAGTTTTTCGCCAACCCAACCTTGAACGGGGTTATCGACCAGGTGCTGGCCGCCGATGGTACCCTGCACCTCATGGGGCTGGTCTCCGACGGCGGGGTGCACAGCCATTTGGACCACCTGGTGGCCCTGCTTGAACTGGCCGCCCGCCGCGGCCTGGCCAAAGTTCTGGTGCACGCCTTCATGGACGGCCGGGACACCCCGCCGGATGGCGGCCAAGGCTACATGCAAACCCTGCTGGCCGCCATGCAGCGGCTCGGGGTAGGGCGAGTGGCCACGGTCTGCGGCCGCTACTACGCCATGGACCGGGACAAACGCTGGGACCGGGTGCACCTGGCCTGGCAGGCGGTGGTGGACGGCCAAGGGCAATTTACCGCCGCCGACCCCCTGGCGGCGGTGACCGAGGCCTATGAACGTGGCGAAACCGACGAGTTTATTAAACCAACGGTAATCCGGCCCACGGAAAACCAGGAGGCGGTCGGCAAAAGCGGGGCCGCCAGCCACGGTACGCCAGCGGCGGATACCGCTGCCGCTGATGCCCCGTTGCTCAACGACGGCGACGGCGTGATCTTCTTCAACTTCCGCGCCGACCGGGCCCGCCAGTTGACCGCCGCCCTGACCATGGACGATTTCGACGGCTTCCCCCGCCCCCGCCGGCCCAAGCTGAGCGGCTTTGCCACCATGACCCGGTACGAAAAAGAGTTCAGCCTGCCGATGGCCTTCCCGCCCCAGGAACTGCACCGCATCTTGGGCGAAGAGGTCAGCCGCCACGGCCTGCGCCAACTCCGGATTGCCGAAACGGAAAAGTACGCCCACGTCACCTACTTCTTCAACGGCGGCCGGGAAGAACCCTTTGCCAACGAGGACCGGGCCCTGATTCCCTCCAACCGCGAGGTGGCCACCTACGACCTCAAACCGGAGATGAGCGCCCCGCAGGTCACCGAAGAACTGCTGCGCCGCCTGCACAGCGAAGAGAAAAAAGGCGATGACGCCACTTCCCCCGCCGCCGCTGTTGCCGCCCAGCCTGTTGCCGCCGACCTGCCTTATTCCCTGGTAATCCTCAACTTCGCCAACGGCGACATGGTGGGCCACAGCGGCGTGCTGCCGGCGGCCATCAAGGCCTGTGAAACGGTGGACCACTGCATCGGTCGAGTGGTGGATGCCTTTACCGGGGCCGGCGGCATCGTCCTGATCACCGCCGACCACGGCAGCGCCGAGGAGATGCTGGATAAAAACGGCGGCCCGATGACCGCCCACAGTTGCAACCCGGTACCGCTAATCCTGATCGACCGAGAGGCCGCCCCCGGCACCTACCGGCTGCGCCAGGATGGCTCCCTGCCCAACCTGGCCCCCACCATCCTGCAGTTGATGGGCCTGCCGGTACCAAATGAAATGGACAGCGAAAGTTTGCTTGAGAAGTTGGAGAAGAGAGATTGAGTTTGGCCAAAAGTTAACCGGGAAGGCCGAGTTGTGGCCAAAGAGAGTCAACCGGTGGTTCGGTCCTCTGTTTTCGCGGGTTTGGCCGCTGCCGGAGGACAGGACGTCCGGGAGGCGGCGGCCCCCTCGGAGGCGGGCAGGATGCCCGCCGAGAATGAGCGAAAACAGAGGGCCGAACCACCGCTAACGGGCATCAAGAGAAACCCCCAATAACGCCAACAAGGAACAAAAATGCGCTATATTTCAACCAGGGGCGGCATCACTCCCATCCCCTTCAGCGAAGCGGTAATGATGGGCCTGGCCAACGACGGCGGCCTGCTGCTGCCGGAAAAATTACCGCCGGCCACCAGCGACGAAATCGCCGCCTGGCGGCAGCTCGACTACCCGGACCTGGCGGTGGCGGTACTCAGCCGCTTCATCGACGACATCCCCCATGTTGACCTGGAACGACTGGTGAAAAAATCCTACGCCGGTTTTCAGCACCCCGAAGTCACGCCGATAGTAAAGCATGGCGAGTGCCACATCCTGGAACTCTTTCACGGCCCCACTCTGGCCTTCAAGGACGTGGCCCTGCAGTTGCTGGGCAACATCTTTGAATATCTGCTGGCCAAATCCGGCGGCCGCATGAACATCATCGGGGCCACCTCGGGGGATACCGGCAGCGCCGCCATTTACGGAGTGCGGGGCAAGGAGCGGATCAACATCTTCATCCTCCATCCCCAAGGGCGGGTCAGCCCCATCCAGGAACGGCAGATGACCACGGTGCTGGATGACAACGTGTACAACATCGCCGTCCAGGGCACCTTCGACGACGGCCAGGCCATCGTCAAAAAGCTCTTCGGCGACCTGACGTTCAAGGAAAAACACCAGCTTGGGGCCATCAACTCCATCAATTGGGCCCGTATCGTGGCCCAGGTGGTCTATTACGTTTACGCCGCCCTGAAGCTCACCGGCGAGGGTCGGCCCGGTCAGGTGGACTTTGCCGTGCCCACCGGCAACTTCGGTGATATTTTTGCCGGTTTTGTCGCCCGACGATTGATTCCCGAACAGATCGGCCAACTGATTCTGGCCACCAACGAAAACAACCTGCTCACCCGTTTCGTGCAGGCCGGCGATTATTCGGTGAGCAGCGTGCGGCCCACCTCCAGCCCCTCCATGGATATCCAGGTGGCCAGCAACTTCGAGCGTTATCTCTACTACCTCAACGATCAGGACGCCCGGCGAACCAGCCGGGATATGGAACAGTTCGCCGCCACCGGTAGCCTGCAGTTTGACCCCGCCCGGCTGGCGCGCATCCAGCAGGATTTTGTCTCCCGGAGCGCCGACGAGCCAGCCACCAAGGCCACCATCCGTGACTTTCACCAGGCCCATGACTACCTGCTGGACCCCCACACCGCCGTGGGCGTTTATGCCGGCCTGGCCTGCCGGCGGGCCGACATCCCACTGGTCTGCCTGGCCACCGCCCACCCCGCCAAGTTTGGCGAGGCGGTGGAAGCGGCCATCGGTCGGCCGCCGGAGTTGCCGCCGGCCCTGGCGGCCCTGGAAAACCTGGAAAGCCGCTGCCGGGTACTGCCGGCCGAAGAGTTGGTGATCAAGGATTTTGTGGCGCAGCATGCGCTGTAATTGATGACTTCGCAAGAAGTCATCAACGTGCTCATGGATGGACTTTTTGCGACTTCAGCCGTAATTGGGAGTTTATTGGTTCTGGGTAGGGCTTGCAAGTTGTTCCCGGAAATTCCTGCCTCAGTAAAGCAGCCAGGAGGTTTTGATTTTGTCGCTTGCCAGTCAAACCACAAACGCGCCGGAAGATTTTGTACAACGGGTGGAGGTCGCGCGGGATTTTTTGGCCGCCCGTTTAGCCGCTACCCCGGAGGTGGTGCTGATCCTGGGCACCGGCCTGGGCGGGGTGGCGGATTTGGTGGAAGAGCCTCGGATTTTGCCCTATGCCGAAATTCCCCACTTCCCCCGTGCCACCGTCCCCAGTCATGCCGGCAACCTGGTCTGCGGTCGGCTGGGGGGCAAACAGGTGGCGGTGCTGCAAGGCCGCTTTCACTATTATGAGGGCTACAGCACCCGGGAGTTGACCATGCCGCTGCGGGTATTCTCCCGCCTGGGCACCCGGACCCTGATCACCACCGGCTGTGCCGGCGGCCTCAACCCGCAGTACGCCCCCGGCACCCTGATGCTGCTTAGCGATCATCTCAATCTGATCCCCGACAACCCCCTGCGGGGGCCCAATAACCAGGACTGGGGAGAACGCTTTCCCGATCTCTCCCGGGCCTACGACCCGGAGTTGCGTCGCCTGGCCCGGGAATGCGCCGGCAGCCTGGGTATCGACCGGCTGCAGGAAGGGGTTTACGTGGCCATTGGCGGCCCCAGCCTGGAAACCCCGGCGGAGACCCGTTACCTGCGCCACTGCGGGGCCGACGCGGTGGGCATGTCGATGGCCCCGGAGGTCATCGTGGCCCGCCACGCCGGCCTGCGGGTGCTGGGGCTGGCGGTGGTGGCCAACGTCAACGACCCCGACAACCAGCAGCCCATTTTGCTGGATGAAATCATCCGGGAAACCGAGGCCTGCGCCCGGCGGGTCCATGATCTGGTACTGGAACTGTTGCGGCGACTGTAGGGGGAAGCATGGCTGCAAACAAATTGAGCGCGGCCGGCGATGATGGGCGGTGAAAAACCCCAGGGGTCGTTGATGTCTGGCCGAGGTCCGCAAGGTTGTGGACGAGTGGCCGGCAAAAGAGAAAAAATAAGCGGATACGCCCATGAGTGACGCACCTGTTGATTTACTGTTGACCGCCGGTAGGGTACTGACCCTGGATGACCGGAACCGTGAGTTCACCGACGGCGCGGTGGCGGTGCGGGGCAGCGAGATCGTCGCCGTCGGTCCTGCCGCCGACCTGGCCGCCCGTTGGCCCCGGGCCCCCCGGCTCGACACCCCCCACGGCCTGCTGCTGCCGGGGCTGATCAACTGCCACACCCATGTGGCCATGAGCTGTTTCCGGGGCCTGGCCGATGACCTGCCCCTGATGACCTGGCTCACCGAACACATCTTCCCCGCCGAGGCCAAACTCACCGCCGAGATGGTCTACCACTCCAGCCTGCTGACCATGGCCGAGATGATCCGCTCCGGCACCACCAGCTTCTGCGATATGTACCTTTTCACCGCCCAGGTGGCGGCGGCCGCCGCCGACAGCGGGATGCGGGCCTGGGTGGGGGAAGTGCTTTACGACTTCCCCTCGCCCTGCTACGGTGAACTCGCAAGTGGTTTTCGTTATCTTGAACGGTTGTTTGCCGATTACGCCGGGCATGAGCTGGTCACCATCACCGTCGATCCCCACGCCGTCTACACCTGCTCGCCCGATCTGTTGCAGCGGTTGCACGGAGTGGCCCAACGCCACGGCACCTTATATCATGTGCATCTGGCGGAAACCCGGGACGAGGTCAAAGGGTGCCTGGATAAATACGGTAAACGCCCGGTGGCCCATCTCGACGCCCTGGGGGTGCTGGACGAACGCACCGTGGCGGCCCACGGGGTCTGGCTGGAGCCCGATGAAATCGAGCTGCTGGCCCGGCGCGGCGTTAAAGTGGTTCATTGCCCGGAAAGCAACATGAAGCTGGCCTCCGGCATCTCGCCGGTGCCGGAGCTGCTGGCCGCCGGGGTTACCGTGGGGCTGGGCACCGACGGGGCGGCCAGCAACAACGATATCGACCTGTTCAGCGAAATGGACATGGCGGCCAAGTTGCACAAGGTCAATAAAATGGACCCCACCGTCCTGCCCGCCGTCGAGGTGCTTGCCATGGCCACCCGTCAAGGAGCGCAGGCGCTGGGGGCCGGGGCGACCATCGGCAGCCTGGAGCCGGGGAAAAAGGCCGACTGCATTGTCCTTGATCTGCGGCATCCCCATCTTACTCCCTTGTACCATGCCGCTTCACAACTGGTTTACGCCGCCCGCGGCGCTGATGTAATCCACTCCCTGATCAACGGCCGGCTGTTGATGCAGGATCGCCGTCTGCTGACCATCGATGAAGCGGCGCTGGGTCGACAAATGCGGGATATCCAGGCCCGCCTGGCCGAAAAAGCGGCCTGAGGAAAATGCCATGAATCTGACCCTGATGCACCGGCTGCTGCTGGTGGCCGCCCTGATTGGCTGGACCCTGACCGTGGGCGGTTTTTTCTTTTGGGACTTGCGCCTGGCCCGGGAGCACATGGAAGAGCTGGCCATCAAAGAGGCCCGCAGCAATTTTAATAAGGACCTTTCCTTTCGCCTGTGGGCCAGCCGTCATGGCGGAGTATATGTGCCGGTTGACGAACGCACTCAACCCAGCCCCGGGCTGGAGCACCTGCCGGAAAGGGATATCTTAACCCCCTCCGGCCGACAGTTAACTTTGATGAATCCGGCCTATATGCTGCACCAAATGATGGCCGAATACGGTGATTATTACGGGGTGCATGGGCGGATAGTTGGTTTCCGGCCGATCAACCCGATTAACGCCCCGGACTACTGGGAGAGATCGGCGTTGTCCCGCTTTCAGCAGGGCGCTGAAGAAGTGCTGGAGTTTTTTCCCGACGGAGATCTCCGTTTGCGCTTAATGCGACCGATCGAGGCCAGGGAAAGTTGTCTGAAGTGCCACACTGTACAAGGATACCAGGTCGGCGATGTTCTTGGTGGGATCGGTGTCAGTGTCTCGCTGCAACCATATCTGGAAACCCTGGTGAACACCCGCAAAAGCCGGACCACCTTTTTTGGTGTGATCTGGATCCTGGGGATGACGGTCATCTTGTTGCTGAACACGCAGATTCTGCGGCGGCTGCGAGCCCAAGATGAACACGAAAAGGAACTCAGGGCCCAGCGGCGAGCTCTGCGCCGGGCCAATACCGACCTGACCCGGCTGGCCGAGGTCTCCGCTCATCACCTGCAGGAGCCATCCCGGCGGTTACTCACCTTCAGTCAGTTGTTGCGCGATCGACTCAACGGCGCGCAGACGGACCCGGAAGTCGCCCGGGCCCTGGAGTTTGTCGAGCATAATGCCACCTATCTGCGCAATCTGGTGCGGGATATCAAGCAGTTTCTGGATGCCGACCAACCTCGCGCCACCATGACCGAAGTGCCGATGGAGCAGGTTGTCGAGCAGGTGTGGCAAAATTTGTCGCCCCTGGTCAGGGAAAGCCGGGCGGAAATCAATGTGCTGCCGTTGCCGCCGGCCTTTTTCGATCTGCCGCGCCTGCAGGATGTTATTTTTGTTTTGCTGGAAAACGCCATGCTGTACGGAGTATCGGAAAAACCGCCCAAGATCGAGATCAGCGGTGAAGCACTGGGGACCATGAACCGCTATCGGGTCAGTGATAATGGGCCGGGAGTACCGTCAAGCTATCGCCTGCGGGTCTTTGAGATTTTTGAACGGCTCAACGGCGGCAGCCGCGGTACCGGCATCGGTCTGCCCATTGCCCGCCGCATCGTGGAAAGCGCTGGCGGCGAAATTGCTCTGGAAACTTCCGAGAGCGGTGGCTTGTGCGTGGTGTTCACCCTACCTGCTCAGCCGCCGGCTGGATCTTAAATTGCTGGAGATGGCGTTTTGAGCCTGTTGTTGACGGAACTGATTTTTAACTTGGCCCTGCTGGTGGCCTTAAGCGTGTTCTCCGGTTTTCTTGATCAGCGCTGGCCGCGGGAGCATCGTTTGGGACCGGTGCTGCAGGGGCTGCTCTTTGGCTGCGCGGCCATCATCGGCATGCTTAACCCCTTGGTGCTGGAGCCGGGACTGATCTTTGACGGCCGTTCGGTGATGGTCAGTTTGGGCGCTCTGTTTTACGGCCCCTGGGCGGCCGTCCTGGCCGCCGCCATGACCATCGGCGCCCGGGTGGCCATGGGCGGGGTCGGAGTGGCCATGGGGGTGCTGTCGGTCCTCATCGCTGCCGGAGTCGGCCTGCTGGCTCACTACTACCTGCGTCCCCGGCGGACGGTGCTTACCGGCAAGGATCTTTACCTCTTTGGCCTGGTGGTGCACCTTGGCGTACTGGTCGGGATTTTGCTGTTACCCTGGGAGAGCGCGCTTAAAGTCATAGGCGAGATTGCTCTGCCCATCCTCCTTTTCTACCCCCTGGCCACCCTGCTGGCCGGCAAGATCCTGGCCAACCAGGAGGCCCTGCGGCTCAGCGAAAAAAATTACCGGCAGCTGTTCGACAGCCATGCCGCCGTCAAACTGCTGATTGATCCCGATGATGGTCGGATTATCGATGCCAACCTGGCGGCGGCGCATTATTACGGCTGGTCGCAGCCGGAACTCAAGCTAATGCGGATCTCCCAACTCAATATCCTGTCCGACGAGCAAATCAGGTCGGAGATGACAAAGGCCCGCCGCCAGCAACGTTACCACTTCGAGTTCAAACACCGTCTGGCCGATGGGACGGTGCGGGATGTGGCGGTGTTAAGCAGTCCCACCCTGGTTGATGGCCGGGCCTTGCTGCATTCCATCATTTTCGACATTACCGAGCAAAAAAAGGCCGAAGAGGAGCAGGAACGGCTCACCGACCAGCTTTTTCAGGCCCGCAAAATGGAGGCGGTGGGCCGCCTGGCTGGCGGCGTTGCCCATGAGTTCAATAACCTGATGACGGCGATTTTGGCCAACGTACACCTGGCAAAAAACAAGCAGGGGAAGGACAGTCAAGCCGCCGAGGAGTTGGCGGGAATCAAGGCCGCCGGTGAACGGGCCGCCGAGTTGACCCGGCAACTGCTGGCCTTTGCCCGCAAGCAGAACATCAAGCTCGAGGAGCTTGACCTTAACGGGGCAGTGGATGCTTTTTTACCCCTGTTGCTCCGGTTGATCGACCATGGTGTGGAGTTGCGCTGGCAACCGGGCAGCGATCTTCCCCAGGTCCGGCTCGACCCGGACCAGCTTGATCAGTTGCTGGTCACCCTGGTGCGCAACGCCAAAGAAGCGGTGGGCACCAAAGGGGTGATTACCATCGCCACCGCCACCGCCGAACTGGACCAGGCCTTTTGCGATGAGCACCCCGGCGCCCGGCCCGGCCGCTATATCGCCCTGACCGTCAGGGATGACGGTTGCGGCATGGACCAAGAAACCCTGGGTAAGGTGTTCGAGCCCTTTTTTACCACCAAGGAATTCGGCCAGGGGTCCGGCCTTGGCCTGGCCACGGCTTATGGCATTATCAAGCAGAACGAAGGTTTTATTGATGTGGTCAGCGCCCCCGGCCGAGGTACCACGGTGACGGTATACTTACCGGTGGCGGGGTGAGAACATCCTGTTACTCCTTTTTGTAGCGTGAAATCACCTGATTGATGCTCTCTTTGAGTTTTTCTATTTTGAACGGTTTAAGTACATAGCCTTTGGCGCCGGCTTCGATGGCTTCAACGACCATCTGCTCCTGGCCGTGGGAAGTTACCATGATGATCAGGACGTCGGGGTCCATGGCCAAGATGCGGCTGGTGGCGGCAATGCCGTCCATTTCCGGCATGGTGATATCCATGGTTACCAAATCAGGCCGGGGCAACCCTTTCTCTTTCAGGTACTTGAAGGTCTCCACCGCTTCCATCCCGCTTTTGCAGGTTTTGCTCACCTCGTGGCCAAGTTGCTCCAGCATGGCGCCCAGTTTTTTTATGGTCAAGGCCGAGTCGTCGACAACCATGATCTCGAGCTTATTCATTGATTCCCTCCGCATAGTCCAAGTTCATGGTGAAAAATTCTTTAGGGCCTACAAAATGAATACTCATCATGCCGGCGCCGGTTGTAACTTCGATGGTTCGGAAAGTCGCACCTTTATGACGGGTTATGGACTTTGCTTCATTGATCACCACCGGGGGAGTGATCGAAATGGTTTTCCCATTTACTTCATGGCCGGCAATGGCGTTGCCTGCAACGATGTTAATCATTTCCGCCACCGCTTCCCCCCGCATCTCATCTCTTTCGTCGTCGGCAATTTCCAGCCCTTCGGCGCTGGCGGTTAGAATCTGTTCGGCCAACCCGTGATCGAAGCTGAAAGCCACCAGCAATCGAATTTCTGCGTCCAGAGCCAAGATTGAGGTCAGCTCCCGTAACTGCATCCGCACCACATCGTCACCAGCTTGATGTGCCTTGCTTACCGGGATTGCCAGCTCCTCTTTCATGTACTCGATGGTCCGTTTGCCGATGGCCTGCATCAGGCGGCGCACCCGGCCGCTGTCCAGCTTGTCATTGCTCATCACTTTCCTCCGGTGTGATGTTGGTCGGTTTTTTCTCCAGATAAGGCAACCGGAAGCGGAAAGTGGTGCCCTGCCCGGGAGTTGATTCCACCTCTATTCGACCACCAAGCTTTTCCGTTTCCGCCTTCACCGCCGCCAGCCCTACACCACGGCCGGATAACTCGTTGGCCTGGTCCTTGGTGGAGAATTCGTCGTCGAAGATCAGCAGGTAGAGTTCTTCAGGCCGGGCGGCGGCGGCCTGGTCAGCGCTCAGTCGACCGAGGTCCACCGCTTTGAGACGAATGGCCTCGGCGTCCAGGCCGCGGCCGTCATCGGCGATTTCCAGGATAATGCCGTCGTCGCCTTCTCGAACCAGGCAGGTGAGATGTCCTGTCTCGTCCTTGTCCTGTTCCCAGCGCTCTTCCGGCGTTTCAATGCCGTGGTCCACTGCGTTGCGGAAAAGGTGGACCAGAGACTTGCTGAAAGATGCGTAAACTTCAGGTGCCACCTGCAGACCATGGTCATCAATCTCGATAGGGGCCAGCTCTTTTTCCAAGCGTTCGGCAAGCCTCTGGGCCGCTTTGGTATAGCCGGCCAGCAGGTTACGAAATGGAAGATAGCGCAGCCGTTTAAGCCGCAGCAGCATGGTTCTGGTTTCATCGCTGTTCAGGTTCGGACCATGGCCGTGCAGCAGACGTTCGGCCAGTTTTTCCAGCATCTCCACTTCCTCGGAGGCCAATGAGAGCTGGCCGCGGCGGGCGAAAAATGCCTCTCCCAAGGTTTCACGCAGGATAACCAGATCCTGCTCCAGGGCCGCAGTGGCCTGTTGCATTTTGTTTTGCAACTCTTCGGGGGCGGGCTGTTGCTCGGCGGTTTCTTTATATTGCCGCAGTTCTGATTCGAACTGGTGCAGGCTTTGAGGCAGGTGAATAAATTCCAGTTGGCCGAAAAGTCCTTTGAAAGTGTGGACCTGGCGATAGATCTCGCTTAAGGCCGATTCCCGGTCGGTTGCCGCATTGTGCAGGAGCCTGGGTAGTTCTTGTTGTTCGAAGTGATGGTAGTCGTCAAGAACCTCGAAAAGCTCCGCCGATTCTGTAGCGGCACTGACAATCAGCCGTAGCCGGGTCTGTTCCTCGGCGATCTGGGACTCCAGTCGCAATTTTTCGGTGATATCGGTGATGATCAGCATCATTAGCCCCTCACCGATGACCCGGTAGGCGATTTCCAGGTTACGGCCGTTCAACTGGAACGTGGCGGGCAGCAAGGAGAGCAGGGTGTCGCGCTTGAACTCATCAGGGGTTTCTAGAATCCGCCGGATATTGCTGCTGAAGCGGGTCGCTTCCGCCTCGTTATCGGGATAAAAAAGCTCGGTGATGGTTTTGCCGGTCAGGTCGGAGCCCATCAGGGTCTCACATTCTCGGCTGTATTCGGGGTCCACCCGCAGGTCGGGGCTGAAAGAGAGAAATCCCTGGCCAGAGTTGTTCAGCAGTCCGCCCAGGCGGTCGCTCTTCTCCGTCAGTTGTTGCCGAGTGATAAGGATCTGACGGTACATGGTGGCCACCAGGAAGGTCACCGCCAGCACCACGGCAGCGTTGATCAGCAGAAAGTAGATGAGCCTGCGGGTGTTTTCGTGGGCCTGGATCAGAAATGCATTTTTATCCATACTGACCCCCAATACTCCGGCCAACTCGCCGATTCGCCAGTTGGTGTGGCAGACCAGACACTGGCTGTCCACCGGGATTTGTTCATAAAAGTGAGCGGTGCGGTTGCCCAATGATTCAGCTCTGCCCTGGTCGTCGAAATGCAGACCTTCATCGAGCAGAAAATGGCAGTCAGCGCAAGGCGTTCCAGCCACCTGGGCCCGGTGTTGTCGGCCACGTGGCGAGTCAATGCGATCCACCAGATTCCAATCATCCCGCAGGAACATTCCTCTGGTTTGCCGGTAGAGCTCCTCGTTGGGGTTGATGAAATTGCCCTGGTCATCGTGGATAAAGGGGATGCCAACGGTAACCGTACCGGAGCGGTAGTTCATCAGGCCGTCGCGGTCGTAAAGGGTGGTGTCGACAACACCTTCCAGTTGGGCGATGTTGTCCATAACCAGGGCAAAGGATTTACGCTGACCTTTCTCGATGGAATCCCTGGTTTGGGTAATGTAGTTGGTAAGTACCCCGTAACCCTGGTCCCGGATCATCGCCTCGGAGGTCTGAAGTTGGTAATGATGGAAAAGCACCACCGCCGGCAGGGAGATAAGCAGCAGGCAGAAAAAAACGGTGCCCAGGAAACGGCAGCGCACTCGTTCCGGGTTGCTGATTCTGAACCATTGCCGCCATGCCTGTCCAGGATTCACTCACCGTCTCCCTGGGCCTTTCGGTTAAAAGTAATAGTTTCTCCCTGTAGCAGGCCTTCTCGCACCCGAGGATCATCGTAAAGATGGTATATTACCGGCCGCGGAAAAAGCTCGCTGGCGCAGCCAATACAAGGATGGCCGGCTCGGAGACAGTAGTTGCTGTTGCCATTGTAACCGGTACTGGGGCAGTCATTGTAGGTGACCGGTCCCTGGCAACCTAACTCAAGCAGACAGCCGTCTTCCCAGATGTGGCGGGCAAAGTTCTGTTCTTGGAAAAATGCGTAACGAGGACAGCGTTGGTGGATGGTGTAACTGAAAAAACGGCTGGGGCGCCGGCGGCCGTCCGTTTCCGGTAAATTCTGGTGACGCATAAAGTGCAGCAGAGTGTAAACCAGGTGCTCTGGTTTCATGGGGCAGGCGGGCAGGTTGATCAACGGGGTCTTGATCCCTTCTTTGGCAAGATGTTCGGCCAGGGAAATAACTCCGGTGAGGGTGCCGGGCATGGCTGCCACCCCGCCGGAGACGGCACAGGTGCCGGCGGCCAAACAGGCGCTGGCTCCCGCCGCCAGTCTGCTGACCCATTTACCGAGGGGTTGATGGTCAAGCATACAGGCATGGGGCATAGCGGCCGGGATCCCGCCTTCAAGGACAAGAATATAAGGTTCATCACCATCGGCCAAGGCCGAAAGCAATTCTCCCACCTGATCACCGGTGGCCTGTGCCAGGTTGGGGTGGTAAAGCAAGCGACTGAACTGAGTCAACAGGTCCAGCACGGTTATCTGTTCGATATTGAGCAGAGAGATGGAACATCCCGAACAGGAGGCCCCTTGCAGCCAGACCAGATTGGGACGCTGCCTGGGCCGCTCACCACTTTCGGCGGCCAGCAACTCATCAAAGGAGAGCAGTGGCGCCGCCCCGGCGGCCACCACCACCCGATAAATTTTTTTAAGGAACTCCCGGCGACTGAATGGAATCATAAAAATTACCTAGTGCACGGAACAGGCTATACAAGGATCCGCCGAGCGGGCAATCCGCGCCGCCTCCAGCGGTTGTTCCGGGTTGCTGATCCTGGTGCCCAGCAGCATCTTTTCCACCGCCCCGGGCTTGCCTTCGGCGTCTTTGGGGCCGAAGTTCCAAGTGGACGGCACCACCAATTCATAATTTTTGATCAGGCCGGCCTCGTCGGTTTCCAACCAGTGTCCCAAGGCGCCTCGGGAGGCCTCGGTTATGCCCACACCCCGGGCATTGCGCGGCACTTCCCGTTCTTCAAACCCCAGTACACCGTCTTCAACCATTTCAACCTGCTCTTTAAGCCGGCCGATGATCAGTGCCGCCGAGA
The DNA here is from genome assembly GCF_029210385.1 of Desulfurivibrio dismutans. Lineage (GTDB taxonomy): Bacteria > Desulfobacterota > Desulfobulbia > Desulfobulbales > Desulfurivibrionaceae > Desulfurivibrio > Desulfurivibrio dismutans. The sequence continues at coordinate 30,468 of NZ_JARGDQ010000006.1, forward strand.
GGTAACGGCTGAGGTGGCGACCCATAACCGAGTTGTAATCGGCCAGGGTTATTCCAAGCTCTCGGTTGGTGTGACCCACCAGTTCCCGCAGAACTTGGTTGCCGCCCTGATGGTAGGAGTTGACGATGCGGGCTGCAGCCCCAACTTCCATTACCTCCCCGTGATAACGGGGGGCTCGACTCCAGCTGTATTTGCCGCCTTTTTGCTGTTCTTCTCGCTGAAATTCCTGCCAGTTAAGGGGGGTAAGGCGCTTGGTGCCCAGGGGCGGCAGGGCAGCGCCGGATTCCTGGCGATAAAAGGCATAGGTGTGATCTTCGCTGATGGCTCCAAGATCCAGAGGTTGGTGTTCACCGTTCAGCAGGGCGCCGCCGGTAAAGAGATGATTGTCGCCGTCGGCTTCGGGCATAAAGGGGAAGGAGAGTAGGTTGCCGTATCCCCGGCCTTCCTGGAAATAGTGAGGAAAAGCCCGACAAACGCTGAAAATGTCTTCACGGTAAGGCCCCAGTACAAAAGCTTCCGCCCGGCGCAGCAGGGTGCGATATTGGGCCAGCATCCCCAGGGTGGGACGGGTGGTGACCCCGCCGGCTTCAATGGCCACCGGGTGCGGCGCTTTGCCGCCGAAAATGGCCACCATTTTTTGTAATTCGGCCAGGAGGGTGAAGTTGGAAAAATAATTGCGGACCAGCAGCAGGCTGTCGGCATCACCCTGCATTTGATCATCATTACGGTAGCGGGGCAGGAAGGGGGCGCCGGGGAAAATACGGGAAGAACCGAGCTCCTCCCGCACCCATTGGCGAACTGTGCCAAGTACGGGATCGGTGCCTTTATAGGCCAGCACCGCCTCAATGTCTATAAAGTCCAAGGCACTAAGTTGGTAGAAGTGCAGCAGAGAGTCATGTACCAGGTAGGCGCCGGTGATGAGATTACGCAGCAACTGGCCGTTGGTGTTGGGGCGGATGCCCATGGCGTCTTCCAGGGCCAGGGCGGCGGCTTCGGCATGAGAGTACGGGCAGACCCCGCAGACCCGCTGGGTTACCTGTTGGGCCACTCGGGCGTCGTACCCGATCAGGGCCTTCTCCAGGCCACGGAAGAGCAGGCCGGCAACTTGGGCTTGAGTGATTATCCCATCTTCCACCCGGGTTTCGATTTTAAGATGTCCTTCCACCCGGCTGAGAGGGTCTATGACAATTCTGGTACTTGTACCTTTTTATTCATGATAGTTAAGGGTTTAACCAAAACTTGATGTTCTGTCAATAAAATCATTTTTTGTTGTTGAATTAACAAAGAGAGGGGGTCAAATATTTGTTGTTTCGCAAAAAATGTGAACATTAGTTGTTGGTGCAGTGCGAGGAAGCAATACTTGCAGGTAAGCTTACCCCCGGTAACCGAAAAAGATTTTCAGTATTTTGCGGACCTTGGGGGAGAAGATTTTGGGGGCCAGCAGCGAGCCCGCCACCTTTTTGTTGATCTCGCTCAGGGTGGGGTAGGGATGGATGGCGGCGGCGATTTTGGCCAGGCCCACCTTGCCGTTCATGATCGCCACCCACTGGCTTAGGATGTCGCCGGCGCCGGGGCCGACAATTCGCACCCCCAGGGGGCGGTCCCGTGGCCCCAGCAGCAGCTTGAGCCGGCCACCGGTTTCGCCCTCGGCCTGGGCCCGGTCGTTGGCGGTGAATTCTTCGCTCAGCACCCGGTAGCTCAGGCCGGCGGCGGTGGCACTTTTTTCGTTGTGGCCCAGCCCGGCCAGCTCCGGCCGGGTGTAGGTGCAGTGGGGCACCCAGGTGTAGTCGGCCTTGCGCGGCAGCCGGAAAACGGCGTTGCTCAGGGCGATGCCGCCCTCATATCCGGCCACGTGGGTGAACTGGTAGCCGCCGATGACATCGCCGGCGGCGAAAAGATGCTTATGGCCGGCCCGCAGCCGCCGGTCCACCTTGATGCCCCGGCGGTCAAAGGGCACGGCGATTGCCTCCAGGCCCAGATCGGCGGTGTTGGGGTTTCTGCCCAGGGCCACCAGCAGGGCTTCGGCGGCAATGGTCCGTTCCCGGCCCGCCGCATCCGCAATCACCACCTCTCGCCGATCACCGGCATCGGCCACCCGCCGCACCGCCGTGTTAAGCAGAAAATTGACCCCTTCCCGTTCCAGTTCCCGCTGGACCAGGGCCGCCAGGTCGGGATCCTCCCGGCTGAGGATCTGGTCGCTGCGCTGCACCACCGTCACTTTGCTGCCCAGGCGGGCAAAGGCCTGGGCCATCTCGACGGCGATGGGGCCGGCCCCCAGGATCAGCAGCGAGGCGGGCAGGTGGTCCAGGTAGAAAATTTCCCGGTTGGTCAAATGCGGGGTCTTATCCAGGCCGGGGATGGCCGGGATTTGCGGCGAGGAGCCGGTGGCGATCACCCAGGCCCGGGCGCTGACGGTTTGGCCGTCGATCTCTACCTCGTGTTGGTCGCGAAAGCGGGCCGGTCCGAAGCGAATTTCCGCCCCCAGCCGCGAAAAGCGTTCCACCGAGTCATGCTGCTGGATCACCGCGACCACTTCCTTGATCCGGGCGGCCACGGCGGCAAAGTCCACCGGCGGCGGATCGACGGCCGGCAGCCCGAAGCGTGGCCCTTCCTTCATCTGCTGATAGACATGGGCCGACTTGAGCAGGGTCTTGCTGGGCACGCAGCCGTAATGCAGGCAATCCCCGCCCAGGGCCTTTTCTTTTTCCACCAGCAGGGTCTTGACCCCCAGTTGCGCCGCTCCCGAGGTCACGGTCAAGCCCGCCGCCCCGCCGCCGATAACACCGAGATCAAAGTCAAATTTGCTCATTTTCAACACCTTTTGCCGGCAGGCCGGCTCCGATCATTGCTGCTCTTCCACCGGTACCGCCTGTCGCAGCGCCTGGCGGGCCAGCCGAGTGACGTAAATGGTGACGGCCAGGGTGGCCAGCAGTCCCAGGCCCTGGAAGGCCAGTTCCCAGGGCCCGGTGGAGGGGGTTTCCGCCAGGGCCGCCCGGGCCACGTTACCGGCCAGTGAGCCGGTATAAACATAAAGCAGGGTGCCGGGCATCATGCCGATCCAGGAGGCCAGCACGTAATGGGGAAAGGGGATGCGAGTCAGGCCGTAGGCGTAGTTGATCAGGTTAAAGGGAAAAACGGGGCTCAGCCGGGTAAGAAAGACGATTTTCCAACCTTTTTGGGCCACGGCGGCATCAATGGCGGCAAATTTGTTGTTGCCCGCCACCTTGCGCTCAATGGCCCCACGGGCCAGAAATCGCCCCAGCAGAAAGGCCAGGGCGGCGCCCATGGTGCTGCCCAAAGATACCGCCACAAAACCGCCGACCAGTCCGAAGATGGCCCCGGCCCCAACGGTGAGAATAAACCCCGGCAGAAACAGCACGGTGAAAAAGGCGTACAGCAGGAAAAAAACCACGTAACCGCTAAAACCCAGGCCCTCCACCCACTGCATGGCCTCCACGGCCAGATCCCGGGCCGGCAGCAGGTACAAACTCACAGCAATAAGCACCAGCAGTAGGCCGGCAACGAGCAGACGATTTTTCATGCGGCTTTTCCCTCCGATGCGGGGGCGATGTTTTGCTGGTCGGCGTACTCCCGGGCGATGCGGATGAATGTTTTTTCCTCGGAAAGAAAGGCGTCCACCACGCGCGGGTCGAAATGGCCTCCCCGACCGGCCAGGATGATCTCTTTGGCCTGCGCATGGTTGAAAGCCGGCTTGTAGACGCGCTTGCTGATCAGGGCGTCGTAAACATCGGCCAGAGCCATCAGCCGACCGCTCAACGGTATTTCTTCGGCGCGCAGTCCCTGGGGGTAACCGGAGCCGTCCCACTTTTCATGGTGGGTCAGGGCGATCTCCCGGGCCAGTCTGAGAAAGGAATTTTCACCCAGCCGTTCCTCGGCCAGGGCCAGGGATTGGCTGCCGATCTCCGGGTGTTCCTTCATGATGGCGAACTCCTCATCGGTGAGTTTGCCGGGCTTGAGCAGGATCCGGTCGGGAATGCCCACCTTGCCGATATCGTGCAGCGGCGCCGACTTGAACAGCAGGTCGATGGTGTCGGCCGACAGCAGCGGGCGGTAGGGTTCATGTTCCGCCAGATGTTCGGACAACGCCCGGATGTAGCGCTGGGTACGCAGGATGTGCTGGCCGGTTTCGTTATCCCGGGTTTCCGCCAGGCTGGCCAGGGCGACGATGGTCACGTCTCGGGTCTGTTGCAACTCTTCGGTGCGCTGGCGCAACCCTTCGATCATGTTGTTGGTGTGCTTGGCGATCACCCCGAACTCGTTACGGCTGGTCACCGGCACATGCTGTTCCAGATGCCCCAGGCTGACCTCTTTCAGCACCTCGGTCTGGCGTTGAAAAAGCTGCTGCAGATTACGGCTGTAGCTGGTTGCAAGATTGATCGTAAGCCCCAGCAGCACCGCCAGCACGAAAAAGAATTCGATGGTCACGCTGCGGATGGCCGCATCCAACTGGCGGGCGGGATCGGCGGCCAGCCACTGCATGTCCTTGATTACCAGGAGCAGCAGAATCAAGGTTAGAAAGACCACGCCGATGACGGTGAGCAGCAGAAAACGGCGGGTCAGGGAAAAATAGCCGTGTTCCGGCAGCAACTCCTGGCCGCCGGCCTCCAGTTGCCGGGCCACTTGTCGGTCCCGTTCCAGGGCCAGGTCCAGGGCGGCGAAAAAGCCCAGGGTGGCGCAGCCCAGCACCAGTTTCAGGCCACTTTCCACCATCGGGAAATCATGTTTGAACCAGTGAAATATGGCCACAGCCAGGCTGGCGCCAAGAAACAGCCCGCCCACCAGCCAGCCCAGCAAACGGGCCTGTTGCTCCAGGGGGGCGGCGGCCAGCCACCGGCGGCCGGCCCAAAGGTAAAGCACCCAGGCCACGGCAAAGGCGGCCAGCAGGGTTAGAAACAACCGGGACCACGGCAGGGTTTCGATGAGCGGACAGACCTTGCCGCCGTAGATACTCAGCAGTAAAGGGGAGAGGATGAAATAGACCAGCGCCCGCGGGGTGGTGTCGACGGTGGTCGGCTTGTCCGTGTTGTCCGTGGTATTCATCATTGGGAAGATGGCCTCGCAGTCAAGCACGAAAGGTGCCTGGTGATGGTGCTGAAACAATGAGTTGTCGAGCAGGCCGGGCCGTTGTGGCCGATTTTGCAGCACCGGCAGTAACTAGCGTAGCATTATTTTACTTGCACAGCCAGTACTCTATGTGGAGAATGAAGTAGGCATTCCAAACTGGATAAACTGCTTGATGAAATCCAAGCAAGATGAAATCAAAGTAATAAGGAGGTAGCGGCATGAATGGAAAAGGTAAAAAGATGGCATTGGCGGCGGCACTGATGATGGGGTTGGCTATACCGGCGGCCCTGGTGGCACAGACCACGGCCGAGGAACGGGGCCGGGTTTTGTTTGAGAATCCGCAGGCCTTTGGCGGCCAGATGTCCTGCAACGCCTGTCATCCCGGCGGGCAGGGCCTGGAGCGGTCCGGTACCAAAAGTAACTTCCGGATCATGGGCCAGCGCCAGGCCAGCCTGGCCGAGGCGGTTAATTTTTGCATCATCAACGCCAACAAGGGTGAGGCCATCGCCGAGGACTCTCAGGAGATGCAGGATATGATCGCCTATATTAAATCCCTGGGTGAAAAGACGCCGGCCCCGGCATATGGCACGCCACCGCCGGCCCCGGGGCCGGGTTACGGGGCGCCGCCCAGGGCTCCCGGTTACGGCCCGCCGCCTCCGGCACCAGGGCCTGGCTACGGTCGTTAACGCGTTCGGCAATAACGTTTTCCGATGATTCGAGGCCTGCCGGATTAGCAAAATCTATTTGACCGTGCCCTGGCTATTGCTTAAGTTGCGCCGCTGGATTTCAAAACAAGGGGCGCAACCATGCTTGACGAGTGGCAACGGCTGACCTGCGACGGCCGGTCGATTTATGTGCATCCGGAAAAACCGGACTGGGTGGTGGTCAATGACCGGGCCGATGAACTGTTGCAGGCCCTGCAGGGCGTTGGCTCATCCGGCTCCCTGGGCGAGGCGGTTTGTGCCGTCAGCCGGGGAGCCGGGCTGAGCGAACAGAACCTGGCCGGCAACCTGCTGGCGGCCGAGCGTTTGCGGTCCCGGCTGGATGAGCCGGCCCCACCCTATCCGGGCCGGGCCGAGCTGCTGCGGGGAGGAACCTCGGCTCTCCCCACGCTCAAGGAGTGCTGGTTTCATCTCACCAACAACTGTAACCTTGCTTGCCGCCACTGTCTTTTTGCCTCCCGCCCCGGCCTGGCGGCGGAGAGCCTGCCCGCCGAGCTGTTGCGCCGTGGCCTGGCCGAGGCCCGCGAGTTGGGCTGCCGGCTCTTTTATTTCACCGGCGGCGAACCTTTTACCTACCCCGATTTCACCGCCGTCCTGGCCGAGTTGTTGGCCGACCCCGACCACCATGCGGTGGTGCTGACCAACGGCCTGCTGCTGGCCGATCACCTGCCCGCATTGCAAAAACTGCCTAGCCAGCGTCTGCACCTGCAGCTCAGCCTGGACGGCCTGGCCGAGCAGCATGATCAACTGCGCGGCCGGGGCAGTTTTGCCCGCCTGGTGGAAACCCTGCAACTGCTGCGCCGCCACGGCCCGGCGGTCACCCTGGCGGTGGCGGTGAACCGCGCCAACATCGAGCAACTGCCGGCCTTGGTGGATTTTGCCGCCGATCAGGGGGTGGGTAATCTGCATCTGCTCTGGCACTTTGTCCGGGGGCAGGGGAGCCGGGAGCAGTTTGTCCCCCCGGCCGAGATCCTGCCCCGGTTGCTGGCCGCCCAGGAGCGGGCGGAGGCGCGCGGGGTGTTGATCGACAACGTGGAAACCCTGCGCGGCCAGGTTTTCTCCTCACCGGGCACCCGTTATGACCTGGCCAACACCGCCTGGGAATCATTGACGGTAGGCCCCGACGGCCGTGTTTATCCCTCGCCGGCCCTGGTGGGCATTAACGAATTGGACTGTGGCCTCCTCACCGACGGCCTGGCCCGGGTCTGGCAACAAAGCCCGGTGTTGCGGCAAATCCGTGCCGCTTCCTTGCAGGACAGCGAAGTTTACCGGCAAAACCCGCTGAAATTCCTGGTCGGCGGCGGCGACTTGGACCACAGCTACCTGGCCGGCGGGGAGCTGATCGGCCATGATCCTTACCTGGAACTATACAACGGCCTGACCCTGTGGCTGATCGCCCGCCAGGCCGCCAGTTACCCCGAAAATATTAACCAACCGTTGGGCCAACAGGGGGGTGGCTCCGCTGAGGAGGGTGGCGCTGGTGAGGAGAGTAGCTCCGTTGGAAGGGAGCCTGGGCACCGTGGTCAACCACCGGCCCTGTTGCTGGCCATGGGCGAGGTGCGCCATGACTGCCCCGACGGCGGGGCGGCGGTAAGCTTCACCCATTGCAATTGCGTGATTTCCCTGGCCCAAGGGCAGGGCCACGGGCACGGGCCGGTGCGGGATTTTTACGCCGCCGCCGCCCGCTCCGCCCGGGATGATATCCTCAACCCGCTGGCCCCGGAACAGGCTCTGGCCACCTTCATTCCCGAAGAGTCCCGGCGGAAATCTTACGGTTGCGGCAGTCCGGTCCATGATGCCGCCCCGCAGCCCGGCGAGGTGCTGGTGGACCTGGGCAGCGGCAGCGGCGTGGAATGTTTTATCGCCGCCCGAGCAGTGGGGCCGACCGGCCGGGTCTACGGCATTGACATGACCGACGAGATGCTGGCCCTGGCCGAAAAGTCCAAGGCGGCGGTGGTGCGGGAGTTGGGCGGCGATAATGTGGAGTTCAAAAAGGGGCTGCTGGAGGCCATTCCCCTGCCGGATGATTGCGCCGACGTGGTGATCTCCAACTGCGTGATCAATCTCAGTCCGGACAAGCGGCGGGTTTTTTACGAGATTTTGCGGACTCTCAAGCCCGGCGGCCGGCTGGTGGTTTCCGATATCGTCACCGATCAGCCGGTGCCGGTGGCGATAAAAAACAACGTCCGGTTGCGGGGCGAATGCCTGGGTGGGGCCATGCGCCAGGAAGACCTGCTGGCCATGCTGCAATGCTGCGGTTTTGTCGGCGGCCGCCTGCTTAAACGCTTTCCCTACCGCCAGGAGGGCGACACCCGTTTTTATTCCCTGACCTTTGCCGCCGACAAGCCGGTGGAGCCACAAAGCCTGGAGGTCATCTACCGAGGCCCCTTTGCCGCCGTGCAGACCGCATCCGGGGTGCTGCTGCGCCAGGGGCAGCGGGTGCGGGCGGAGTTGAACGAGTCCGAGCGCCGCGACGAAACGATCTTTGTGGTGGACGACCGCGGTGCGTTTACCAATCTACCCATGGGTGACGGCTGTTGCTCGCCGGCCCCAAAGGGAGATCCAGCGCCAGGGAAAGCTCCGGCAATGGTGGCTGCAGCACCGGCCAGGAAAACCCTGCCGCTGTTGGCGCCCGGGGTGGGAGTTCCGGCCGCTGGGCCGGGGCCCGCCGCCGGCGCCTGTTGCCCGCCGTCGCCGATGGGAGCGGATGCGTCATCGGAGAAGTCGGCCGGCGCTCCCGCAACCGCCCGGCACCAGGCCGGCTGCCTGGTCTGCGGCGAGGAGATTCAATACTCCCGGCAAGATCGGGCCCATGGCTGTCATTACTGCGGCGGAAGCAAGAAAACCAACGCCGTCTGCCGGCAGGGTCATTATATCTGCGATGACTGCCATCAGCGCGACGGCCTGTCGGCCATCCGGTTGATCTGCAGCGAAACCACCGAGCAGGACATGCTGGCCCTGCTGGCCCAAATCCGCCGTCATCCCGCTATTCCCATGCACGGTCCGGAACACCACGCCCTGGTGCCGGGGGTGATTCTGGCCACCTACCGCAACCTGGGCGGCGAGTTAAGCAAGGAAGCGATTCTCACCGGGATAGAACGTGGCGCCAAGGTCCCCGGCGGGGTCTGCGGTTTTTGGGGCAACTGCGGGGCGGCCGCCGGGGCCGGTATCGCCTTCAGCGTCCTGCTGGAGGCCACTCCGTTGACCCCGGAACCCCGCCGCCAGGTCCAGGAGATCACCGCCCGCATCCTGAGCGCCATTGCCGGTATCACCGGCGCCCGTTGCTGCCAGCGGGAATCTTACACCGCCCTGCGCGAAGCGGCGGCGATCTCTCGAGAGCTGCTGCCCGTTTCTCTGCTGGCCGAGGCCGATTTTACCTGTGGCCAGGCCGCCGCCAATCCCCAGTGCATCCGTCGCCAGTGCCCGCTGACCCCTGCTTGATTGCCGATGCCGCTGGTGGTATCGGATGTTGTGTCTTGATCTTGAAAATGATAAAGGCTGAATTTCCATGGCATTGCTCTGCGCAAATAGCTGAACCTTTATCAGTGAATCGGGGATGATGAAATTCTTATCCGGTTAGTGTCGCCTGATGACCGCTTGGGGGCCGGGAGCTAGCCTGGCTTACTGCCGTTTGAGAGCCAGCGAGACCATAAAAGCGCCGGCGGCCACCAGGATAATGGTGGGGCCGCTGGGCAGGTCATGCAAAAAGCTGATCCCCAGGCCGAGACTGACAAAAAGCATGCAACAACCGATGGCACCCAGCATCATCTGCCCCAAAGTGCGGGCGAAAGTGCCTGCCACTGCCGCCGGCAGGGTCAGCAGGGCAATCACCATGATGATCCCCACCACTCGGACCAGCAGGACCACGGTCAGGGCGGTCAGGCAGAGCAGCAGCAGATGGTACAGATCGCTGTTAAGGCCCCGCAGCCGGGAAAACTCCTCGTCGAAACAGACGGCCAGCAGTTTGTGATAAAAAACCGCGCTGACCGTCACCACCACCAGATCCAAGGCCAGCACAAGCCAGATATCGGTTTGGGTGAGCAGCAGGATATTGCCGAAAAGATAACTCATGGGCTCGACATAGCCCGGGGTTTTGGCGATAAAAAGCAAACCGACGGCCATGCCCGTGGCCCACAGCGCGCCGATCACCGTATCTTCCCGCTGCTTGGCGTGCAGGCTGACCAGGCCGATGATCAAAGCCGCCAGCAGGGCGGCGATCAGGGCTCCGTACAGAGGATCAAACCAGCTGATGCCCATCTGGTGCTGGAGATAAAGCCCGGCGCCAACCCCCCCCAACACACAGTGGGCGATGGCCCCGGCCAGGTAGCTGATCCGTTTGGCCACCACGTAGGTGCCGACAATGCCGAAAGAAACACTGGCCAGCAGGCCAACCACAAAGGCGTAGCGGAAAAAGGGGATATCGGGATTGCGCAGGGCTTCGAAAAACTCAAGCACCGCAATTCTCCCCAGGGCGGCAACTTCGGCCGGCGCAGTTATGATCATGCCTGATCATTGCCACTTCTCCGCCGTAAAGTTCCTGAATCATCCGGCCGTCCAGCTCGGAGACCGGGTGGGTGACCACCTGGCGGTTGACACAGGCCACCCGCTGGAAAAAGCTGGAGGCAAAACCGATATCGTGGGTGACCACCACCACGGTGCGGGTGCGGTTCAACTCTTTGAGCAGGGCAAAGAGGCTTTGTTCCGATTCCAGGTCGATGTTGGCCGTCGGTTCGTCCAGCAGCAGGATCTCGGCGTCGCTGGCCAGGGCCCGGGCGATCAGGGCTCTCTGCCGCTGGCCGCCGGATATGGTGGCAAAACGGCGCTGGGCCAGGTGCTCCAGCTTCATCAGGGCCAGGGCCTTTTGAGCGGCCCGGCGGTCGGCAGCCCGATACCAGCCCAGGGGCTGGTGACCCAGGCGGCCCATGAGCACTACATCCATGACGGTGACCGGGAAGAGGGGATCGTAATGGGCATACTGGGGAACATAACCCAGACGCAAGCGTACTCCCGAGGGGGGGCGGCCTAAAACTCTGATCTTGCCCTTCTGCGGGGTCAACAACCCCAGGATCAGCTTGACCAGGGTGGTCTTGCCACCGCCGTTGGGACCCACCAGGCAGATGGAGTCCAGGCGGTTGATGCACAGGTTGACCTGCTCCAAAACCAAAGGTTGCCGGGGGCTGTAGGTGAAATCCAGCCCGTGGACCTCAATTACAGGTTCTGAAGCGGGTATTGGGCTGCTGGCCGGACTCACTGGTCACCGTCGTTGGTTAAGGCCGTCTTAATTGTGGTGGCCATCTGCTCAAGATTGGTCAGCAGGTCGGCGGCCAGCGGGTCCAAAGCGACCACCCGGCCGTCGATGGCCCGGGCCACGGCGACGGCGCTGCGCTGGTCGAATTGTGGTTGCACAAAAATAATCCGCACCCCGGCCTGGCGCGCTGCCTCAATAAGTGCGATCAGTTGACGCGGGGTGGGGGATTTGCCGGAGATCTCCACCGTCGTTTGCCGCAGATCGTAAGCGGCGGCGAAATAACCGAAGGCCGGATGATAGACAAAAAAGGTTTGGCCGGCCAGGGGGGCCAGTTTTTCCCGGTTGCGGGCATGCACTTCTTCAATGGTCCGCCGCAGCCGGTTATGTTTTTCCCGGTAAATCGAGGCATGGTCCGGGTCGGCGGTCACGAGTCCGTCCCGGATATGTTCGATGACGGTCAGCAGTTGTTCCGGCCCCAGCCAGATGTGGGGATCGAGTTCGCCGTGACGGTTATGGCTTTTACTCTCACCGTGATGATCATCATGGTCATCGTGATGATGGTGTTCCGGCATGGGCAGCTTGTCAATGCCCCGGGTTACATCGATGATCCTGGGGCCGCTTGCTCCTCGCCGGGGCAGTCTGGCCAGCAGGGTTCGTTCAAAAGGCATGTCCAAGGCAAAATAGAGGTCGGCCTGGCCCAGTTCGGTCACCTGGCCGGGGCGAGGTTCAAATGTGTGTGGGTCCTGGCCCGGTGGGATCAGGGTGCCGACCCGCACCCGTTCTCCGCCGATTTCAGAAACCAGGAATGAAAGCGGAGCGATACCGGTAACAACTTGCAGTTCGGCGGCCGGCAAGGTGATCGGACCAAATAGTAGCGCTCCGCAACCAAGCAGCAAAGAAAGTAAACGTTTAGGCAACAGGCAAATCATGTTATCCATGGTAAGACGTCCTGATCAGGTTGGGTTAACGGGTGACCCCGAAGGGGGATGCAGCCCGGAAAGCTTGTGGTTTTTATGTACCCGGTCGGTCAGGCTTTCGCAACATGGATTGCGAAAGATGGTTTTTTTTCGTGTAATATGAGTTAGTATGGGATGCGTAAGTGTTTGTTCGACAAAGGTGGTGACCAGCGCCACTGAGGGCTGTTTTGGTTACCATGTGCCAGCTGCAGAGCAAGGAGAATCGCCATGTTTGGTTTGGGAATGCCGGAGTTGATTGTCATCCTGATTATCGCCTTTCTGGTTTTCGGTGGCAAAAAGCTGCCCGAAATCGGCTCGGGCCTGGGCAAGGCCATTAGCTCGTTCAAGAAAGGGGTGAAGGAGGTTGAACAGGAAAGCGGAGTCAACGATATCAAATCCTTAAAGGAAGACCTCGAAGACGAGGTGAACAAGGTCAAGGACGTGGGCAGCAAGTAGCAAGCGGCCTGCTTCGCCGACTTTAGTTTTTCATCCTGTCAGGTAAAAAGCCGTTACCGCCATCCCTTATGGAGATGGTGATAACGGCTTTTGCCGTTTATTAATCGTCGAAATCTCCGGCTGGGCCCTTATCGCTGTCCAGGGTGGCGGCTTTGGCGGCGATTTTGTCGCCGGTCCACTGAGCTGGGTCTTCCAAACGTTCGGCCTTGGGGCCCAAGTCGTAGCTGCCCTGCTGGATAATCTCCGCCAGGGCGGCTTCGGCGGTATCTTCGGCGCTGAAGACATCGGTGAGCAGCTTGTAGACGAAGTCCTCCACTGCCTTGCACATTCTTTGCCGCACCGCCGCCGGCTGGCCCGTCAGGCGGTTGGCAAAGGGCAGGTTGAGGTTCTTGTAATTGCCTCCCTTCCAGCCTTGAGCCTCGGCATAGGCTACCATTTCCTCCCACAGGGATTCCGTGACACCTTCATTCTTGAGTTTAACGAAACGGCCGTCGGCATCCAGCCTGGCGTTGCCGTAATCGTTGACCTCGACCCCCCAGGAGACCATCTGCAGGGCGGTGGCGACGTTGGCCTTGGTGGTGCGGGTCTGTTCGGCAATGGCCCGCAGCCGCTCCGAGGAGTTACCCGAGGTGCCGTGCTGGGCGCCAGAAATCCGGTATGGAGAGAGCTGGTCATGGATTTTGCGGGTCAATTCCACGTCGATGCCGGTGTCGCAGGCCTCGATACCGTGAGTGGTGCCGTTGTTCAAGGCGATCCAGTCCGGAAAGATATTGTGGGCGTTGAGCCCCTGGATCAGAAACAGGGCCTCGTCGGCGGTGGACAGACCACTGGTGCCCTTGATTTCCCCCACCTCGGTTTCATAACCGGCCCAGGCGGGCACCAGCTGGCTTAAGGCCAGACTGGTCAGCAGGTTCTTGTCGTCGGGCAGGTGGGAGGCGTCGATGGCGATGGAGGTGATGCCGTGTTCGAACAGGGTGGGGATCTCCACCTTGGCGAAATCGATATCGCTCTCCTTCTTCAGCCCGTAATGGTCGGCGTGAATGGCCACCGGAATGGTGATCCCCATTTCGTTCATGAATGCATCCACCAAGGTGGCCATGTTCCAGTAGTTGACCGGACAGTATGCCTTGGCGCCGCCCTCGGAGCGGGCGATTTCGATGATCACGGCGGCCTTGGCCCGTTGGGCGGCGGCCAGGGTGCCGCGGATAACAAAAGGATTGCGGGCGTTGGCGGCGATGGTCATGCAGCGCCCTTTGGCCAGCAGGGCCCGGTCGATCACCTTGCCGCTGACGATCAGGGCTTTGGAGTTGGGAAACAGGGCGGTGATGTTGGGCGGGCGTCCCACCGCCAGTGCACGTTCGAAATCAGCCTGGTTAATGGCCATGGCAAAACCTCCTGTCTGGCAATCGCTGGAATTTTATTTAAGGCTTTATATAAACTGAAGAGTACTGCGACTGTAGCTATTCGCAAGAATAGCCAAGCGGGCTCAAGGGTGCAACCATTGAATGGTCCGACGGTGCCGTGGAGGCAAAACTTATCACTGCCCGAAGCTTTAACCGCCGTGGCCAGGGCGCAAAAAAAGCCCCGTACCAAATTAAGGCACGGGGCTTTGTGGGTTCAGAGCGAAAAAATCTTAGAGCTGGCGAACGTTGCTTGCCGCCGGACCCTTGGGACCATCAACGATTTCGAATTCGACCCGAGCTCCTTCCTGCAGGGATTTGAAACCCTGCCCCATAATGGCGGTGTGATGTACGAATACGTCACTGCCGCTGTCCTGGGCGATAAAGCCGAAACCTTTTGCATCGTTGAACCACTTTACTGTACCTTCTGCCATGATCTGCTACTCCTCATACTGGACGCGGTCATAATGACCACTTGATAAGTTCACCGAAAGTCAGCGGTTATTCCCCGATGATTCCCGGCTTGCCGCCTGCCTGCGCAAACAAAAAAACCGCACGGATAATCTTTGCCTGTGCGGTTTCCTTCTTTCTTCGTAATAATCTTGTTCCACAAATTAATCACAAAAGATACTGCGCAACGACGGCGTCTAAATAAAACGTAACATACCTATTACCATAGGGGTTGAACGGAAAGCAAGATAAAAAACGTATCCGGGAGCTGAAGGGCTATATTTTCCCTTGACGTCAGCCTGTCGCCCCACTATCTTTCCACAATTCTAAATGCTTGGTCGTCTTTGTTAACCATATCTTAACCATCAGCATTTTACTCGTAACTTTTGCAAGGAGGAACCCGTATGTCAGTCTATGTTGTAGGTCATTCAAGCCCCGACACCGATTCCGTGGCAGCCGCCATCGCGTTTGCCCATTACCTGAAAGCCACCGGCACCGACGCTGTGCCCGTGGCCCAGTCCGCCGACCTCAGCCCCGAGACCACCCTGGTGCTGGAGCGCTTCGGTCTGCCCAAGCCTGAGGTGTTAACCGACGCCGCCGACAAGGATATGGCCCTGGTGGACTTCAGCGACATCGGCCAGGCCCCGGATAACATCCAGAAAGCCAACGTGGTGGCCATTGTCGACCATCACAAAATCGGCGACATCACCACCGGCGGTCCCATCTTCTTCTACGCCAAGCCGGTGGGCTGCACTTGCACCGTACTCCACGAGATGTACAAGAACAATAACGTGGACCTGCCCAAGGAAATCGCCGGTGGCATGCTCAGCGCCATCCTGAGCGACACCGTCAACTTCAAGTCCCCCACCTGCACCGACGAAGACAAGGCCGCCGTCAAGGATCTGGCTGCCAAGGCCGGGGTTACCGATACCGATTCCCTGTTCATGGATATGCTCAAGGCCAAGTCGGCGGTGGACGGAGTGCCCATCAAAGACCTGATCTTCCGCGACTACAAAGATTTCGACATGGGCGGCAAGAAGGTCGGCATCTGCCAGCTGGAGCTGGCCACCCTGGACCAGGTAGCCGCCATCCGCGACGACCTGATCAAGGGGTTGCAGGAAGTTAAGGCCGAAGGCCGCCACACGGTGATTATGATGCTCACCGACGTGGTCAAGGAAGGTTCCGACCTGCTGGTCTTCTCCGATGAGCCGGCGGTTATCGAAACCGCCTTCGGCGGCAAGCTGAGCAACGACACCATGTGGATCGATGGCATGATGAGTCGCAAGAAGCAAACCGTACCGCCCCTGCAGAAGGCCTTCGGCGCCTAAGTGTAATCGTCCAGCAGCTCCGCATCTTTGGGCGATCAGCCAAGCTTGCGTACCTGGGGTACGCGGCGCTTGGCAGCTTGCCCGAATCTGCGGCACTGCTGAACGATTACGCCTCTTGCAGCGTACTTAAAGAAAGCGAGGACCGGGTGATTTTCACCTGGTCCTCGCTTTCTTTTTGACAGCCCAATGACAGAGTTGAAATCCTTAAACGATCACGAGGTCAAAGGGGTAAGCGGTCAAGGGGTGCCACAGGTTGCGGCAAGCGAGACGGCGATGCGTACACCAGTACGTGAGCCGGCTCGATCGCCGCAAGATGCGGCACCCCTTGACCGCTTACCTGCCTAGGGTGTTGGTCGGCACAGTTCCTCCAGGTAGTTCATGGCTTCCAGGTAATTAAAGTCCGGGCTTTGGTCGACGGTATGACAGCGTCGGCAGGTTTCTGCCGGTGGGCGTCGGGTGAGGGCAGTGGCGGCGCCCGCCTGATCGCGGCCGGCCACATGCTGGCGGCCGGGGCCGTGGCAGACCTCGCATCCCACCCCCCGCAAGGGGGCCGGCAGCGACAGGGCCAGTGACTCGTCGTCCTCGTAGGTGCCGGTAACATGGCACGAAATACAGGCCGGATCATACTGGCGCTGCCGCTGTTCCAGGGTTTCGTAAGCCTGGGCGTGGCGGCTCTGTTGCCAGTTGGCGGTTTGCGGCTGGTGGCACTGGGCACAAGCCGTCCAGCCCAGGTATGGGGAGGTCTCCCGCTCTTCCTGGTTTTGCCGGCGGACAGCGGCCTGTCCACGGCCGATTTCGTTGATCTCCTGATTGATTGTTGCAACCATCTGCAGCATTTCCGCATCTTCGGGGAAGTTGTGGTCCAGGTTGAAAAAGAGGTTGTTAAAACTGCCGGCCTGGCGCCGCCCGGCCACCTGTTCCAGTTCCGCCACGGCCTTTTGCAGGGCCTCGATTTCCTGTTGCAACTCATCCTGGTAGGCGGCCATGCGCTGCCGGTAGATCTTTTGGCTTTCCGTTTCCGCCGCCGGTGGCTCTGAACCCCCTGGCGACCGTTCCTCTTCCACCCACTGCAAGGAACGTTGCAGGCTGCGCCACTGCCAGTTCAGGCGATCCAGTTCCTGGCGTTTTTCCTCCAGTTGGGCCAGTTCCTGGTCGAACCAGATTCGGTCCCGGGTCCAGGTAATTTCCATCAGCCCCACCCGTTTGCCCTGGCGGCCGACGGCGGTGATGACGGTGTTGTTATGGCGCCGGGGGTGCAGGTTGGCCTCGGTGTTGCGACCCGCCACAATGATCAGGTGAACTTCGGGAAATTCAGCGGCGATGGCTTCATTGTCCGCCGCTTCCAGGCCGGAGAGCAACACCAGTAAATCGCTTTCGGGGCTGAAACGCGCCACCAGTTCCGGTAGTACCTGCCGCCAGGGCAACAGGGCCAGGCCGCTGGTGCCGGTGGGTGCCGATGGGCCGACTTCATCCTCCATCATGGCGGGCGGTAACGAGCCGGTGAGGGCGATAACCCCGATCTTGCTGTCGCCTTTGTCCAGGATTATTCCCGACGGAAACGGGGCCTCGTCGAGCTCCTGGTGGATCAAATCGGCACTGAGCCAGACCGGTGGTTGCCGGTCGGCGGTGATTTCCAGTAAGAAATCCAGGCCAGCGGCCAGGTCAAGGGCGTTGATCCCCACCGCGTCAAACTCCATGGCGTGATAGGCGGCGACAAGCCCACGGGCGACAGCCTGGTCTTGCAATTTCAGACCCGGGTTCAGCCGTTGTCGTTTAAAGAGCAGGCCGCCGGCGTCCAGGGCCAGCAGGGCCGGGTCCTGCTGGCGGGCCAGGTTCAGTTGCGCCGCTTTTCTGGGCAGACCGCCCAGTTGGTCGGAGACTCAGCCGCAGGGCTCAATCTCACCCCGCACGTCATTAGCGTAGAAGAGCAGCAACTCCGTTGGTGACTGGCCGGGGTTCTGCCGGTCGGCCGTGACCATGACCACGGCCGGGCCGGCGATCAGGGCCGCCACCGTGAGCATGCTTATTAACCATATCTTGCGGTAACCAATCATTTTTTATCTCCCGCCGAGGTTGGATTGCTTTTTCGTTGGGCCAGAATTTTACGCCATTTTTCCAGCCGTTCCTTAACCAGGGCCTCGTGCCCGCGGTTGGTGGGATGGTAAAACCTGGTGCCGACCAGTTGTTCCGGCAGGTGTTGCTGGTCCACCAGCCCCAACCGGTCGTCGTGGGCGTACTGGTAACCTTTGCCGTAGCTCAGATCCCGCATCAGTTTGGTGGGGGCGTTGCGCAGGGGCAGCGGCACCGGCAGGCTGCCGGTTTTTTTAATGGTGGCCATCACCTGATTGTAGGCGGCATAAACGGCATTGCTTTTGGGGGCGGTGGCCAAATAAACCACCGCCTGGGCCAGGGCCAGTTCACCTTCCGGGCTACCCAACAGATGGTAACTCTCCCGGGCCTGAATGGTCAGTCCCAGGGCCTGGGGGTCGGCATTGCCGATGTCTTCCGAGGCAAAACGGATCAGGCGACGGGCGATGTACAGCGGCTCCTCGCCGGCGGCCAGCATCCGGCCCAGCCAGTACAGAGCGCCGTCGGGGTCACTGTCCCGCAGACTTTTGTGCAGAGCCGAAATCAGGTTGTAATGCTCTTCGCCGTCGGCGTCGTAGCGCAGACTGTGGCGCTGGATGGCCTCTTCCACAGTGTCCAGCTCAATTTGTAAGCGGTCACGGGGCACCGCATCTTGCGGCACCTCGTGATCGCTCACGGGGGAATCCATGTTGTCTGGAGCTGCCCGGTCCAGGGCCAGGGCGGCGGCGATTTCCAGGCTGTTGAGCAGGCTGCGGGCGTCGCCGTCGGCGATGTTGACCAGGTGAGTGGCGGCTTCATCACTGATGGTGAGCTTCAATTCCCCCAATCCTCGCTCTTCATCGGCCAGGGCCCGATCCAGGATGCTGCGCAAATCGTCCGGTTCCAGGGGATTGAGGACAATCACCCGGCAACGGGAGAGCAGCGGGGCAATGACATGAAAAGAAGGGTTTTCGGTGGTGGCCCCGATCAGGGTGATCAGGCCGGCCTCGACGTGGGGTAGAAAGGCATCCTGCTGGCCCTTATTGAAACGGTGAATCTCATCGACAAAGAGCACGCTGCCCCGACCGCTCTCCTCCCGCAGTTTGCGGCTGCGCTCGACAATTTCCCGGATCTCCTTGACCCCGGAGAGCACCGCCGAGAAGAAGACAAAATCCGCTCCGCTGCCACCGGCCAGAATGCGGGCCAGGGTGGTCTTGCCGCTGCCCGGCGGCCCCCAAAGCAACATCGAAGGCAGGTAACCGTGGCGGTTCAGGCCGGAGAGCAGCTTGTCGTCGGCCAGCAGGTGGCGTTGACCGACAAAGTCCTCCAGGCGCGCGGGGCGCATCCGTTCGGCCAGGGGGGTGACCGAGGCGCCCCGGCCGCTGCCGTCAAAACCGGTTTTTTCAGATGATGGTTGACGTTTGCTCATCAGATAAGGTCGAAATCCAGTTGATAAATCAGTTGCCAGACGTTGATGCTGCCGTCGGCCCGGCCGGCCAGCAGCGTGTGCGGCCGGGGGCCGGTGGCCAGGCTGCAGATGCCGCCGCCTCGGCCATCGAGGCTGAAAAGTTTTTCGCCGCGGTCCAGGTTGATAATATTGATCAGGTCGTCATCGCCGGCAGAGGCCAGGCAGCGGCCGTCGGCCAACCCCAGCACCGATCGGATGCGTTCATGGTGAGGCTTGATGCTGTAACGTGGTTCTTCGCCGTGGCGGGGCCAGATCTTTAGCCGGCGGTCGCCTCCAATGGAAACGAAATGCTGGCCGTCGGCCGTGGCGCTCAACTCATACACGGCGCCGGCATGCGCCGACACGGTGGCGGTACAGTCCCGCAGGCGGCTTTTCCATTGGCGCAGCAGACCGTCTTCGCTGCCTGAAATCAGCTCCAACTCCTGATCCGGGTAGCAAAGGGCGGTAATAGCGCCGCTTTCCGCCAACGAAACCCCATCCTCCCGGCCGGTGGCCAGCCGGCGGACAATGATGCTGCCGTCGGCCCCGCCGGAGGCCAACAGTTTGCCGTCGCGGCTGAAAGTCAGGGCCGTGACTGGCGCCCGGTGGCTTTGTTCCTGACCCAAAAATTTGCCGCTGCGCGGCGAGACCAGTTGCACACTTCCCTCCCTGGTGCCGACGGCCAGGTGTTTACCGCCGGGGGACACCACCAGGGTGGTAATGGGCTGTTCATCATTCTCCACCATTTCCGGCTGGCTGCCGCTGCCCAAGTGGAAAATAAGCAACCGGCCGTCCCGTCCCACCGAGGCAATACGCCGACTGTTAGGGATACAGGCCAGGGCCATTACCGGCTCGCGATGACCGGTAAGGGTAAGAAAACGCTGGCCGTGGAGGGGCAGCAGCTTTTCCCGAACCAGCAGCAGTTCCTCGTAAATACGATTGAAAAAACGATCTTTGCGGAAACCTTCCGGCTGCCAGGCTTTGATCAGGGTCTCAAAACAGGCCTGGTAGCGGCGGTTGACCAGATGATCGTGAATCTTTTCTTCCACCTGCCGCCGCTGGGCGCCCCGGCGATAAATGGCCAGGTGGGTGGGCGGAGGAACCAGGCGAAATTCCGGCCCGGTCTCGTGGTCTTCGGCAAAGTCGCTTTTAAGACCGGTGATGTTCAGCTTGGCGGCTTTTTCCAGTTCCTGCAGCAGGTCGTCCTGGCCCGGCGGCCGGCCGTACTGGCGGTTGGCCTCGATACGACGGAGAATCCGGGTCGGGTTTGTACCTTCCAGACGCCAGCGCAGCAGCAGTTCGTTGTGAACCCCCTCGGGGAGGGTGTCGTGAAACTCCAGGCAGCGGACCAGCTTGCCGGTCGCCTCCCGGTGGCGGCCTTCTTCCAGTAAAAAAACCGCCTGGTTGTTGAGTACCTCCGCTCGCTGATCCTGCATCGGTGGTTCATAATAGGGGCAGGACATTTTATAAAGCTCCCGGTAGGCCCGGTTCAGGTCATGCCGCAGGCCGGCAAAGGCGGTATAACCCTGGCTGGCCCCGGCCGCCTGACAGCGGTGTAAAGCTTTCTGCAGGCCAAGAGGCAGTTTGGAAACCGACCCTGGTTGGTAGGCAAGGGCATCCAACATCCGCTGCAAACATTGGCCAAAAGCGGCCAGATCGGTGGCTACAGAAGGTTGGTTTGCTCCGGTGGCCAAACCGAACCCGGTGATCTTCAGCAGCGAACCGGGAGTGATACAAATATTTTCCGGCCGCAGATCGCTGTGAATCAGCCCCAAGGCGTGGCAGTACTCCATGCCGTGGCAAAACTGAATGGCCAGAGAAAGGGCGATGCGGGGGTTGTGGCAGCGTTTGTCGACCAGCCAGGCCGCCAGGGTGTCGCCTTCCACCAGTTCGCTGATCATCACCGGCAGATTTTTAATGAAACGAAGATTGTATGAAGTGGCGATATTGGGGTGCAGCCCGGTTTTAACCCGCAGTTCGGCGCGGCTGAGGCATTTTTTTAGCCCGGCCGGGCTTTGCAGCAGTTCCTCGGGCGGGGTTTCCAGCCGCAACGGTATTTGCCGGACCAGATGAAAACAGCGCCAGGCTCGGCTGCAGGTGGCGCCGACGGGCAACGGTTCGTCAACCCGGTAATGCTCCAGCACCCTGTCGTCTTTTTGCCAGTCAGGCAGCCGGGGGGGGACGAAAGGAGCTGGTTTTGGGGCGGGGCGGGCGACCGGTGGGGTCGGCTGCGGTTTGGCGGGGGCGGTTTCCGCCACCGCCGGTCCGGGTGCCGACCGGTCCGGCGGTCCGGCCGTTTCCCGGCCGGGGATCTTATTGCCTATCTTCTGCAGCCAGCGATTGAGCATCCGGGGGGCCTTATTTATTGCCCAAGCGGGCGATGGTGGCCAGCTGTTCCTTGGCTTGGCGCTGGATGGCGCCGTCATCTTCATCATGGCGAACGGCTTCATTAAGATGATGCCGGGCCATGCGGGCCTCCCCCAGGTACCAGTGGTAAAGACCCAGGTGATAATGGCCGGCGGCCCGGTCTCCCTGGTCGGAACGGACCTGGCCGTAACGAAAATGCAGCCGGGCATGATCCGGAGTTTTGCTCAGCAGTGTTTCATAAATGGGCCGGGCCTCGGCCAGGCGGTCCAGTTGCTGCAGGGTTCTGGCCAGGTTGAAAAGGATATAGGGATCATTCGGATCACGCTTTCGGGCTTCGTTCAAATTTTCCAGAGCTTCTTCGCCATGGCCGGCTTCAAACAGGATGATCGCCAGGTCCGCCAGTAAAATCGGGCGGTCGGGAAAACGGGCGATGACCTTGCGGATCTCTTCCAGGGCTTTTTTGTACTGCCGGTCCGCCAGGTAGACCTGGGAGAGGCCGTAACGGGCCATGAAATTGGCCGGATTTTCCTCACCCTCCCGCAGACGGTGCCGCAACGCCGGCAGGAGATCCTGGGGGGTACGGGTCAGAGCGAAAATTCGTTGTCTTACCCGGTGAAATTCAAACTCGAAATCTTCGTCTCCTTGCCGGGGCTCAATCCGGGCGGGCAGCCGGTCGATGTATAGTCGGTCTTCAATGTAGGCAATGCGCCGCTCCGGCTCCGGGTGGGTCAACAGGTAGGCCGGCAGCTGGGCCCGGCGAAAACGGCTGATGTTGCGCATGGTGCGCAGCATGCCCAGCATCTCCGCCGGGTCGCGGCCCATTTCCCGCATCCAACGCAGGGCTAGCAGGTCGGCCTCCTCTTCGTCCTGGCGGCTGAACTGCAGGCTCATGGTGGCGCTGCCGGCCAGGGAGCCGGCCACCACGGCCTCGGCCAAGGGGCCGGCGCCTAAAATCAGCCCGGCCAAGGCCAGGGCGGTGGCCCCCAGGTTGACCCGCTGGGTTTTATCCAGGCGGTCGGCGTAATGGCGGCTGGCGGCATGTCCCACTTCATGGGCCAGAACACTGACCAACTGGCCCTCGCTTTCGGCCGATTCAATCAAGCCGGAATGAATGACGATGATTCCGCCGGGGGCGGCAAAGGCGTTGAACTCCCGGTTATCGACCACAAAAAAATGGTAGTCGAAGGGCTGGGGACCGGCCACATCCAAAATCTCCCGGCCAAGGCCTCGGATATAGGTGGTGATATCCGGGGCGTCGAGAAATTTGAATTCCTTGCGGACCAAGGTCAGCAGGTGCTCACCCAGCTCTTTTTCTTCCTGGATGGACAGAGCACTGGCGGGCGCCGGTTGGACCAGGCTGACGGCCAGCATCAGCAAAACCGCCAGCCAGGTCGCTAATTTTTTGGGGATTTGGGCAGAAAAAATCATGGTGTTAAGACACCTTCCATGTTGAAAAAGTTGCAGTACCATGCGTCATGATAACTTTGCGCCATTAAAAACGCCATAACTTATCGCTGGCAACTTATCTCATTGTCTTGCAATTCCGGAAGGATACGGTATTTTGGCAGAATGCTCAAGGAACTGTGGATCAAAAACCTGGCGCTGGTGGAAGAACTGCGGCTGGATCCGGGGAAAGGGCTGGTGGTGCTCACCGGCGAGACCGGGGCCGGCAAGTCGATCATCCTCCAGGCCATTCATTTGCTGGCCGGCGGCCGGGCTTCGGCGGAGTGGGTCAGAAGCGGGGCGGAGCAGGCCACGGTGGAAGCCTTTTTTGAATTCGACCCGGCCCACGCGGAACTGCTGCAACTTTTGCATGACGCCGGGGTGGAATCGCCGGCCGATGACGCCGCCGCTGAACTCCCCGGGGAGCTGATCGTCAAACGCATTATCAGCGCCAAGGGCAAGAGCCGTTTTTACCTGAACGGATCCATGGCCACCGCCGCCACCGTCGGCGGCCTGGTTGAACACCTGGTCAGCGTGGCCAGTCAGCACGATCATCAGCAACTGCTGCAGCCCCGCTATCATCTGGAGTGTATCGATGCCGCCGGCAATCTGCTGCAACAGCGGCAGGACTTTGCCGCCCTTTACGATCAGTGGCAGGAGGTAAAAAAACGTCTGCAGCAATTGCGCGCACAAGAGCAGGACAAGGAGCAGCGCCGCGATTTTCTTTCCTTTCAGTGCCGGGAAATCGAAGAGATCGCCCCGGAAGCGGGCGAGGATGAACGCCTGGCAGAGCAGCGGGACCGGCTGAAATACGCCGACAAGCTCATCGACCTGGGGCGGAAAAGCTATGCCGCCCTGGCTGAGAAGATCAGCCCCCCCCTGGCCATGGTGCGCAAAAACCTGCAGGAGATGGCGGCCCGGGATGAAGGGGTCAACAAACTGGCCGAGGACGTGGCTGGCGCCTCTTTCGTGCTGGAAGACGCTCAGATGGAAATCATTCGCTATCTCGACATGTTGCCCAACGACGCCACCGCCTTGGACCAGGTGACGGCCCGCATCGATCAGCTCCAAAAGCTCAAGCGCAAATACGGCCCCACCCTGGAGGAGGTGCTGGCCTTTGCCCGACAGGCCCGAGTGGAGCTGGATACCCTGGAAAACATGGAAGCCGCCCTGGCGGAACTGGAAGCCGAAGCGGCCCGCCTGGAAGCCGAAGTAACGGCCGCCGCCGCCGAACTGTCGGCAGCCCGCCGTCGGGTGGCCGATGATTTTGCCGCCCGGGCAGGCGCGGAGTTGAGTTCGCTGGCCCTGGAACAGTCCCGCTTTGCGGTTGATCTGCCCGCCGGCGAACTGTCCCGCTTAACTCGTCTGGGCTGGGACAAACCGGAGTTTGTCTTTTCCGCCAACCCCGGTGAGGAGTTGCGCCCCCTGGCCAAGGTAGCCTCCGGTGGTGAGCTGTCCCGCCTGATGCTGGCCTTGAAATGTGTGCTGGCACGGCAGGATAAGGTGGAAAGCGTGGTTTTCGATGAAGTTGATGCCGGCATCAGTGGCCAGGCCGCCGAATCGGTGGCCCGGAAGATCCGCCAGTTGGCCGGGCATCACCAGGTGGTCTGCATCACCCATCTGCCGCAGATCGCCGCCGGCGCCGATGATCATTACCTGGTGGCCAAGCGCCAGCGCGACGGCCGGACCATCACCGAAATCGACCAGCTGCCGGCCCCGCAACGGCCGGCGGAACTGGCCAGGATGCTGGCCGGGGCGGCGGTTACCGATAAAACCATGGCCTATGCCACGGAACTGATCAGCCGGGCGGAGGAAGACAAGAAACAATTGGCCGTCGGCCAAAAGAGAGAGCAACAATGACCACCGCGCTGGCACTCTACTCCGGTGGGCTGGACAGTACCCTGGCCTGCCGGGTGATCATGGAACAGAACATCCGGGTGGTGGCGGTCAAGTTCGTCACCCCATTTTTCGGTGCCGACCTGCTGAAAGATCCAGAAAAATACCAGCAGACGGTGCACCGCAAGTACGGCATCGAAGTAATCCTGCGGGATCTCACCGAGCCCTACCTGCGCATGCTGGCCCGGCCGGCCCATGGTTACGGCAAAAACTTCAACCCCTGCGTGGACTGTAAGATCATGCTCATGGGCGAGGCCAAGCGGATGCTGGCCGAACTGGGGGCGGACTTTCTGATCTCCGGCGAGGTGCTGGGCCAGCGCCCCATGAGCCAACGGCGGGACACCCTGCGGGTGATAGAACGGGACAGCGGTTGCGCCGATCTGCTGTTGCGCCCCCTGTGCGCCCGCAATTTGCCGCCCACCAAGCCGGAACGGGAAGGGCTGGTGGACCGGGGAAAAATGTACGATTTCAAGGGCCGCAGCCGCACCCCGCAGATGAAGCTGGCGGAGTATTTCGGGATCAGCGACTACGAATCCCCCGGCGGCGGCTGCGTGCTCACCGACCCCAACCTGGCCCAAAGGATTCGGGATCATTATGTGGCGGCCGCCGCAGAAGAAAAAGCGGTGCAGGCTGATGATATCCTGCTGTTGCTCAGCGGCCGGATTTTTCAACTGCCCGGTGGTTCGATTTTGGCCCTGGGCCGGACCGAGGCGGGCAACCAGCGGGTGCTGTCCCGCCGTCGGCCCGGTGACTGGCTGCTGAACCTGCGCGACGACCCCGGCCCGCTGGCGGTTTTGCGGCCGCCTGCCAACCTGTGGGCGGCAGGATATCCCGCACCGGGACAGGCTCCCGATCAGCCGGCGGCAGCCGATCTGGCGGCGGATTTGCAGCGGGCCGCGGCCCTGGTGCTGCGCTATGCCGGCAAGGCGGTGCGGCAGCGGGGTCGGGCGGCGGTGGAAGTCAGCCGCGATGAGGGGGAGAGCCACGCCATCGAAGCCGCCCCGGCCCGGGATGAGGAGTTTATCCCCTGGCGCCGCTGACCGTTACAGCTCCTTGTCGATCACCACTTTCCGGTAGAACTCGCACTCTTCACAATCCCCCAGTTTCTGGGCAATGGACCCGCTGATCTTTTTGCCGCAGAAAGTGCCGGCCACCGCCCAGCAGATGCGGCCGTAATGGGGGTAGGCGGCGCAACGGAACTGAGCGGCCCCTTCGGTTTTTTTCACCCCGCACTGATGAAACTCCCAGCACGGCATTTTGTCCGCTTCCGCCGGAGGCTGGTAGGGGAAGTAGAGCTTGAAGGTGGAGCCCTGCCCCAAAGCGCTTTCCGCCAGAATCAGGCCGTTGTGTTCCTCCATAATTTTCTTGCAAATGGACAGCCCCAGCCCGGTACCCACCCCGATTTTCTTGGTGGAATAAAAGGCCTCGAAGATCATCTCCAGCTTGTCCGCCGGAATCCCGTGGCCGCTGTCGCTGACCATGATCACCACGTAATCGACTTGGTAAAGCCGCTCCATGCCGGTGCTTAAGCGTAGCTCACCGCCTTCGGGCATGGCGGCAAGGGCATTGTTGATCAGGTTGTCCACCGCCTGTCGAACCTGGTCTCGGTCACACAACACCCGGGGGATGTCCGAGTCCAGGTCTTCACGGATTTTCACCCCTTGCTGATCACAGGGCTCCAGCCAGAGGGTAATCGCCTTGCGGACGGCATTGTTGACCCGCCGCAGTTCCAGGTTGAATCGAGTTTCCCGGGAAAAGGTCAGCAGATCCTTGAGGATGCTTTCCAGCCGATCAACCTCCGCCACGATCACCCCGGCACTTTCCTTTTCGGCGGAATCATCGGCCAATTGTTTGTGCAAACGGCGGGCAAATCCGCCGATGGAGGTCAGCGGGTTGCGGATCTCGTGGGCCACGTCGGCGGTCAGTCGGCCGATTGCAGCCAATTTCTCCGCCTCCACCAGCCGATCCTGCAAGGCCTTGATGCTGGCCAGGGAATCCTCCAAGTCCCGGTTGATCTTGCTGATGGTTTCTTTATCCCGCTGCAGCTTCTGGGAAAACATCCCGATGGGAACGGCCAGCAGGAAGAGGAAGGCGGCCCGGACGGAAAAATCGGTCCAGTGCAGGATGGAAAAGTCGATCCCCTCGCTGACGAAGTAAAGCAGGGTGGAAAGCAGGGCCACGCCCAGGCCGATGAGCACCCCGTAATAAAAGGAGTACAGGGCGGTCATCAGATAAAAACCGTTGGTGAAAGGGCTTTGGTAGCCGCCGGAGATATGCACCAGCAAGGAAACGAAGGCCAGGTCAAGAAACAGGGAAATCAGGTAGAAAACCCTTTTGCGCTGGGGAAAAAGGTAGAGCAGCAGGGTAAGCAGCAGGCCGTAGGCGGCAAAATAGAGCAGCAACCAGGCCATTTCCCGGACCAGCACCGGTGGCAGATCGGAAAAAAGCACCCAGCCCGCACCACCCAGCAACACCACCAGCCGCAACGCGACAAAGCCCAGGTCGGTGAGATCAAGGCAGGTCCGGGCGGAGCAAGTGCTGAACGATTCCAGCCAGTCTTTAAAATTTTTCAGTCTGTTTGGCCGCATGGTGATTGCCTTGCAATGCAGATTTAAAAAAAATACTGCCTGAAAGTTACTCTCTTTGGTGCTTCTCGTAAAGCACCGAGAGCTTTTGCCCCTCATTCCTTTCCGTATTGGCATTTTTAGGTTACCGTTGCAATGGTCAGGCAGCCATATTGTAGTTTGCTTCTGGGGAGGGGCCATGGGGGACAACCTGGTTTATGCGCGTTATCACTGGTTTGATCGGGAGATTCGCCGGGGGCGGTTCCCCAATGTGCCGGCCCTGGCCGCCGAGTTCGGCATCACCGAACGCACCGCTCGCCGGGCCATTGCCGCCATGCGGGATGATTTCGATGCCCCCCTGCAATACCTCCCCGCCCGCCGAGGCTACATTTACAGCGACGACCAGTACCGCCTGCCCGCTTTCTGGCTCAGCCAGGAGGAGATTTTTGCCGTCCTGCTGGCCAAAACCCTGCTCTCCTGCTGCGCCGACGGCCTGGTCAGCCAGGCCATCGCCTCGTTGAACCACAAGCTCTTGCAGCAGATCGCCGCCCGCGGCCTGGAGGCGGCCAAGTTCGACCAGCTCTTTTCCGCCACCTGGCCGGGCTACGCCCCGGCCCCGGCCGAGGTCTTCCGGCCGGCGGCCCGCGCCCTGCTGGAACAGCGCCTCTTTTCCTTCACCTACTCCTCGCCGCTTGAAGCCGGCAATTCCCACCCCCGCCTGGTGGAACCCCATCACCTCCAACATTACATGGGCAACTGGGTGCTGCTGGCCCGCTGCCACCTGCGCCGCGACTGGCGCAAGTTCGTCCTCTCCCGCATGGAAAATCCGCAAGTAAAAGAAGAAACCTTCACCCCTCGCCCCCGCCGGGAATGGCTGCCCCACCTGGAGGGGGCCTACGGCATCTTCCAGGGTAACCCCCCGGAAACGGCGCTGATCCGCTTCACCCCCGCCCGCGCCCCCTGGATCAAAGAACAGCTCTGGCACCCGGACCAGCGCCTGGAACCCACCCCCAACGGCGGCCTGCTACTGACCCTACCGGTGGCCGACTACCGGGAAATCAAGCTCCGCCTGCTCCAGTTCGGAGCCGAAGCCGAAGTGCTGCAACCGGCCGGTCTGCGGGAGGAAATAGCCCGCGAAGCCCAAGCTTTGGCGGAACTTTACCGGCCCCAGGCGGCAAATGAAAAGGCCCGGCGAAAAAAATGAACCGGAAGCGAAAATAATTTTTCCCCTGACACAGAATGACAGGGTAGGTGTGGTATGAAGGGATCAAAATAGTGGGGAGGGGGCAAAGGATGAGCAGGGAAATTATTCCGGATGATTTGATGGCGGTGAGAGAAATGGAAACGTTACCGGTGGTTCTTGGGGATAGAGAGATACGGCGCGTCCGCCAGGACGGCGAGTGGTGGTTTGCGATGGAGGATGTGGCCGCAGCCCTGACCGAGGGGCCGGACCCGGCCGGCGCCTGGCAGCGCCTGAAGGAGCAAGTGTTGACGGCCTGCGGCGCTGATTTGTCGGAGCTGTGCCGATGGCTGGAAATGGAACGCGTGACATCCGGCCCTGGGCTCCAAGTGGAAGCCGCCACCATGGAGGGAATTTTCCGCATCGTCCAGGAGATTTCTTCTCCCAAGGCAGAAATTTTCAAACGCTGGCTGGCAAAGGTGGCAGCGGAACCCGTAACCCCGCGTGGTTATCGGACTGATCTCGATATGGTTTTTGCCATGCTGGAAGACGCAGCCACCGCCGTGATTGCCAATTGGTCGGAGGACCGGGGCGATGAACAGGGAAGGGATGGTGGAAATGCCGTCCGGAAAGCGGCGAGGATTGCCGGGGAGGCACGGAGGATGTTGGAAAGTTAGTTCGGGTTGTCTGTTTATGGAGAACAAAAAAGGAAAGGCGTTGGATTCCTAGGTCTCCAACGCCTTCATCCCCGCGAATGCGGGGAAATTAACCCGTTCATGCTAGTTTGAAAAACTAACTCACGGTTCATCCCTTCAAGTAGGGAGCTATGGTGAACATAATCTGTTTTGAAGAGATTTGAAAACCAAAATCTCTAAACTTACTCATTTATATTATGGCATTGACAATAAACCTCTCCTGTTTTATTTATGGGTATCGTCTAAATTATCTCAGGAGGGGAGCGATGAAAGAAGTAACAGATTTTGTTTGTAAAATTATCACGATATGTAGAGAGGCCACTCCAATGGCAGTCGCGGTTCTTGCCCTGCTCGTAGCTTTGTCGGTTGTCTGGCTCAGATAAAAACTCCAGGGAAGATGATGCATATCAATTATCGAAGGCTTTGGGCCAAAACAGATAATGATGTCAGCGAAAATTGGCATCCGCTCGTTCTTCATTTGTTTGATATTGCGGCCAGTGCAGATGCCATCCTGGCACGTGAACCGGAAGCGACACGCCTAAAGATGGCCGATGTTCTTGGGATGAAATGGCAAGATGCCCGTCCTTGGCTTCTTTTCGTTATCGCCTGCCACGATCTGGGCAAGGCCTGTCCGGGATTTCAGTGCAAGTGGAAGAATTTGGCCGAGCTGCCCGTGCCACATAGTCCAAACACGGGGATCAACCATGGCTTCGTGAGCCAGCTTGTTTTGGCGGAACGCCTGCGATCCATGGGGTGGCCAGAAGAATTAGCCGAATTGATTGCCGATGCTGTGGGATGCCATCATGGGGTGCGGGCCAATCAAAATGGCCAGAACGAGGCAGAACGTGAAATTCAGGTTGGCCGGGGCGAGCGACTGACAGCCATCCGGAATGAGTGGAAATTTGCGCGTCAGGAGTTGATGGAAGCCCTCCTGGCGATCTTCAACCCTTCACAGTTTCCTGGAAAACCGGGCCTCTCTGGCCCGGATTTCATGCTGCTTTCTGGTCTTACCAGTTTTGCCGACTGGATCGGCTCGAACGAAGAGTGGTTTCCTTTTGGTACGCCGCAGGATTGTGAAGACCTTCCCGCTTGGTTCCAGGGTCGCCGCGTTCGAGCCGACCAAGCTCTGGATGCCATAGGCTGGGAACCCCGCATCCCACTTGCCTCGCGTTCAAAATCCTTTATCCAGGTTTTTGGCTTTGCCCCCCGCCCTTTGCAGCAAACACTCATTGATGTTTTGGCTGATTTGCCGACCCCTGCCATTCTGCTCGTGGAGGCACCTATGGGCGAAGGAAAGACCGAGGCGGCCTTCTTTGCCCATCTGGAGTTACAGCGCCGGTTTGTTCATCGCGGCTTGTATGTGGCTCTCCCTACTAAGGCCACCGGCAATGCCATGTTTGCTCGCACCCTTGAGTTCCTGCAGAAGCAGGGCTCAAACCGGAAGATCGACCTGCAATTGCTACACGGCGGAACCCTTTTGAACGACACTTTTCAGGAGTTGCATATTTCTGGGGTTTACGACCAGGAAACCGGGGGTGAGGTTCGCGCAGGAGAATGGTTTACCAACAAGAAAAGAGCGCTTCTGTCCGAATACGGGGTTGGAACCGTTGATCAGGCTCTACTCCCGATTTTGCCGGTGCGCCACAACTTTGTACGTCTATGGGGGCTTGCCAACCGGGTGGTGGTCTTTGACGAAATCCATGCCTATGACGCCTATACTGGCACACTCCTCATTAATCTGCTGCGCTGGTTGCTCTGCCTTGGCTCATCGGTGGTGTTGCTCTCGGCAACCCTTCCACCGTCCATTCGTCGCAAACTGGCCACGGTGGTTAACGCCGATTTGCCGGAGAAGGAAGAGGCATATCCCCGCCTTTCCGTTTTTAGTCCTGGTGCAGCGACGCAAAGGCATTTTCCAGCTGACCCCTCGCGACGTTTGATCGTGCGGCTGGAAGCGATTGGCGAGGACCTTCCGACCATGCTAGCCGGTCTGGAAAAACATCTTGCTCAAGGCGGCATGGGGCTTGCTCTGGTCAATACCGTGCAACGCGCCCAAGAGCTTTATCGACTTTTTCCCGAGGGTGAGATTCTGGAATACCAAGGCCAACGGGTGGGCAAGCGGCTTGCCGACGGCACGGTAGTTTTTCTTTTTCATGCTCGCTTCCCGGCGGACCAACGGCAGAAGCGCGAGGATCATGCTTTGGCCATTTTTGGTGAGCGCGGAGTACGGACCGGCCGGAAGATCCTCATAGCCACTCAGGTTGCCGAGCAGAGTCTTGATCTTGATTTTGATGTGATCGCCACCGACCTCGCCCCTATTGACCTTATCCTTCAACGGGCAGGTCGTTTGTGGCGACATAAGCGGGATCAGGTGGAAAGAGGTGGGGTCCGCGAACCGCTCCTCCTGGTGGCGGGATTGGCCGGCGATGAGCCGCCCGCATTCGGAAAGCCGCTTTGGTGGGGAAAAGTGTACCGCGAAGACCTGCTCCTGTATACCTGGAGCCTGTTGCAAAAAAGGCAACATCTGACTCTACCGGACGAAATAGATACCTTGGTGCAGACAGTTTACGAGGAACTGGTGGAGATGCCTGACTCCCTACGGGATCGGGCGAACAAAGCTCTGATGGACGAGGATGGAAAAGATTGCGCGCATCGAGGACAAGCCAGTCAGGCGATCATCGGCCTTCCCGACGATGCTTCATGGAACGAACCTGGCCGATTTGTGCGCTACGACGAGAACCATCCAAACGTACATCGAACGCTGACGGCCCAGACAAGGCTTGGTGAAGAGTCAGCGGTGGTGATTCCGTTCTGTCCGGCAGACGGTTTCCGCCCGGAAATTATGCCGGACTTTGAGCAGGCCAAGCAATGGTTTCAGCGGGCCGTGGGCCTGTCGCGTAAAGGTGTAATCAGGAAACTCCAGGCCCAGGGTTTACCGGCTGGCTGGAAAAAGTCGCCGCTTCTGCGCAACTGTTTTCCACTGGTATTGAACACGGAAGGGCACTGGCAGGAGGATACAGCCGTGCGGTTGGATAAGGATTTAGGCGTGGTGTACGAGCAAAAGGAGGATGCATGAGCCGATTTAACCTGATTGATGAGCAATGGATTCCGGTGCGCTATCCCGATGGCCTTAGAGGCGAACTGGGCATTCGTGACACCCTGCTGCGGGCAGCGGAAATCGAGTCCATCGAAGATCCTTCGCCCTTGGTGGTGGCGGCCCTGCACCGCTTCCTGCTTGCAGTGCTGTATCGAGCGCTGGAAGGTCCGACCGACATTGATCAGGCCAAGGCCCTGTTCAGGAGCGGCCTGCCCGGTGAGATAATAGCGGCTTACCTGGAAAAGTGGCGAAATCGATTCTGGCTATTCGATGAGAATTACCCCTTTGGCCAGATACCGACTTTTACTCCAAAAATATGGAGGGCTTGGACCGTCCTTGCAGCCGAGCATAATGCTGACAATGCCAAGGTTCTCTTCGATCATATTGATGTCACAGCATCGGGAACCATTTCCGAAGCTGCCGCAACCCGCTGGCTTTTGGCAACCCAGACTTTTTCGGTGAGCTGCGGCAAGAGCGAGCTTTCCCATACCGGCACAGCTCCATCGGCGACTGCGGCTATGGTCCTGCCGCGTGGTCACAATCTCCAGGATACACTTCTCCTTGCACTTGTCTGGCAAAATCGGGAGGTTCTTGCCCAGGATCTCCCGTTGTGGGAGAGAGAACCTGAATCGGTTGAAACGCTGCAAAAAGGGGTTGGTCGCCTCGCAAGCGGTTTGGCTGACCGGTACACCTGGCGGATCAGGGCAATACGTTTCGCGGGAAATGGGGCCGGGATAGATAAATTGGCCTTTGCTTCCGGGGTGGGAAATACTTTATCTGATCAGCTTGATCCCATGCTTGCTTACCGGAAGGACGAGAAAAAAGGCTTGCTCCCCATTCAGTTCAAGGAGAGGGGAATCTGGCGGGATTTCGATTCCCTTTTGCCTGATGGGTCAAAGCAGGCTCCTCGGGTGATCGAACATGCGGCGGAGTTGGGCAAAATGATTCCGGAGCGGTTTCCACAGTCGGTAATGGTGGTAGGTCAAGCCAACAACAAGGCGAAAATCGAGTTTTGGCGACTTGAGCGTTTTGCCCTGCCCAAAGCTTTGGTCGGTGATCGTCTTGTCCGGGAGGAAATAAGGCAGCTTCTTGCCGATGCAGAGGATACCCAAAAGGCTCTCTGGTTAGCTTGTCGAACCTATGCCGGTTCGTTAATGAGTCGTGGTGAACGAGAGCCAACGACAAAAGATATCAACGGTTTTATAGATCAAATACCGTCGACTCCCTGGTACTGGTCCTCCCTTGAAGCCAGGTTTCACGAAGTTTTGCGTGAATACAATATAGAGCGAGACAGTGAAGAAATTCGTTGCAGTTGGCTAAAGGTTATCCGCGACACTTTGCGTAACGCGTGGGGCAAGCACAGCGCCTCGGTCTCCGTGGGGGGGGACGCTTGGGCCATACGTGCCCTGGTGAAGGCCGAGAGGCATATCGCCCGCAAGATGAAGGAACTTAGTGACAAGATTAAAAAACTCGAACCGCACAAGGAGGCACCATGACCGGATTCATTGAGTGGCTGGAGAATCTTAGCAAGAAGGATACCAAGGTACGGGCCGTGCTGCGGCGAAGCCTTTCTTTTTACCCTGGAACACATGTCCCAGCTTTCCCTTATGTTGAACCTTTTATTAAAGATGAGGGGAATTCATGGCGGCGGGAGATGTTTTATCTGGTGGCCGGGGTCTGGGCTGCCCACTGGCGTGAGGGACGAGCCGGAGCTCCGATGACCCTGCCTAGAGCTTGTGCGACGTACCAGACAAAAAGCGACTCAGCCAGCATTGAACGCCGTTTTATTTCTTTGTTGGATGCAGATCGGGATCAGTTGCCTCATCGCTTGCGGCAGATGGTGGCGCTGCTTAAGGACTACAGCCTGGATTTTGCCTCCCTGCTTCGGAATGAAAAGACTAAAAATGGGCTGCTCAATTGGCTTGATCCGCAAAAACGCACCCAGAATGCCTGGGCTCGTGAATATTACAAAACTATGGGACAAGAAACGACAACCGAACCTATTACCGAGGAGGAAAGTAAATGAAAACCCTGGTCGAAATCCATGCCTTACAGAATTTTGCCCCATCGAACCTGAATCGTGACGATACCGGCGCTCCGAAGGATGCTTTTTTCGGTGGTACCCGCCGCGCCCGGATTTCCAGTCAATGCCTAAAAAGAGCGATCCGCCAACATTTCAAGGAGATGGTCAAGCATGACACTTTGTCCGCAAGCGATGTCGCGGTCCGAACAAAGCGGGTTTTAGATGCAGTGACAGAAGCATTGATCAAAAAAGATAAACCAAAGGACGAGGCGTCCGAGAAAGCCCGTCTGGCCTTGGCGGCCATGGAATTGAAGGTAAAAGACGACGGCAAGAGCGAATATCTTCTTTTCCTTGGTCAGCAGGAAATCACAAATGTTGCCGGAATCATCAACGAAAAGTGGGACTCCATCATCCAGGCTGCACCCAGTAATGAAGAGAAAAAGCCCGGTAAGGCCAAGAAACAAGCTGCCCAGGCAGCTGACCCGGAACTTAAAAAGGCTCTTGATAAAGTCTTTGATGGCGGCAAGGCCGTGGATGTGGCGCTTTTCGGTCGTATGCTGGCCGATATGCCGGCAAAGAATCAGGATGCGGCCTGTCAGGTGGCCCATGCCATCTCGACCCACGCAGTGGACCGTGAGTTCGACTTCTACACCGCCGTTGACGACCGCAAGCCTGATGATAACTCTGGCGCGGACATGATGGGCACGGTGGAGTTCAACTCTGCCTGTTTCTACCGTTACGCGGTGGTGGATTGGGAGCAGTTGGTGAAAAACCTTCAAGGCGACTCGGAACTGGCTGCAAAGGGTCTGCGGGCCTTTCTTGATGGCTTTGTAGTTGCCGAACCCACCGGCAAACAAAATACTTTTGCCGCCCATAACCCGCCAGAATTTGTGGCGATTTCGGTTCGCCGCAATACCGCCCCCCGCAATCTGGCCAATGCCTTCGAGGCGGCCGTTCGAGTGCGCAAAGATGAATCACTTACCGGCAAATCGGTCGAGGCCATTAAACAGAAGGCAACTGCGTTGCAGTCTGCCTATGGCGGCGATGGAAAAACCTTTGTGCTCAACCTCACCGGAGCTAAGGCGGATGATTTGGGTGCCACCCTGGAAACCCTTAAGGATATGCTCGATCAGACCCTTATTGCCGTTAAGGAGTGAAACCATGCCAACCTTACTGCTTCGACTGGTAGGCCCCATGCAATCTTGGGGCACTACCAGCCGCTTCGATCAACGCGATACCGGAAAGGAGCCGAGCAAATCCGGGGTGATTGGGCTCATCGCCGCTGCATTGGGGATTGACCGGGAGAACTGGAATGACTTAGAGCCGCTTACTCGTCTCATGATGGGAGTGCGGCATGATCGGCCGGGGGTGCTCAAACGGGATTATCAGACAGCTGGCTGCGCCAGGGATGACACCATCATTCGGGCGGATGGATCACCCTCTAAGGATGGCGTGGTTTCAAGCCGATTCTACCTTGCCGATGCAGCTTTCCTTGTAGGTTTGGAAGGAAACGACTGTAGACTTTTCGAAAAAGTGCAAATAGCCCTCCGCAACCCTTGTTGGCCACTGGCGCTGGGGCGTAAATCCTATGTGCCATCCGAACCGGTCTGGATCAAGGATGGTATCCAAGAAATGCCGTTACGGAAACTCCTGGAAAGATGGCCGTGGATTGCTTCGGCCCGGAAAGGGGAAATGACGCCGGAGAACTTTTTGATTTCTTACGAATCACCGTACGGCTCTGGCATCCTCAGGATGGATCAACCTCTTTCCTCCTTTGCCGAGCGGCGCTTCGGGGCGCGGTTCGTTCGCTCGGAATTGATTCCCTTTTCGCAGGGGGTGGCCCATGTTTCTGCATAGAATTCATCTTAATCCCAGGTCCAGGGAAGCGAGGCGGGATATTGCCGACCCTTACCAGTTTCACTCTACCCTGTGCCGGGCCTTCAGCGGGCCGGAGACTAAATGTCCGCCCGGCGAGTTCCTCTGGCGGCTTGAACCGGAAAGCGACCAGAGTGGACGGCCACGCATTCTTGTCCAAAGCCGGGAGTTACCCAATTGGGCCGTTCTTCCCATCGGTTGGCTCGATGAGGCGGAGCCAGCCATTGACCTGTGCGACCGGCTGCGGCTTGACGCAATCAAAGCCGGGCAGCGTTTCCGCTTCCGCTTGCGTGCCAATCCCTGCGTGACTCGGAACGGAAAACGGTTGGGATTGTTGCGGCGAGAGGAGCAAGAAGCTTGGCTTGCCAGAAAAGGCGGGCGGCATGGGTTTTCGCTGCCGCAATCGGTATCCCTTGATTTCTCAGGTCATTCAAAAGAAGGAGCCGATGTCTGGATTTCGC
This sequence comes from Desulfurivibrio dismutans, assembly GCF_029210385.1. Taxonomy (GTDB): domain Bacteria; phylum Desulfobacterota; class Desulfobulbia; order Desulfobulbales; family Desulfurivibrionaceae; genus Desulfurivibrio; species Desulfurivibrio dismutans. Next base: position 67,225 of record NZ_JARGDQ010000006.1, read on the forward strand.
AGGAGATTATGCTTCGGGGGAGGCAGCATTCCGGGAATGGTATTCGCATCTTTTCGGTGCTCTACGATGGTTTCCTGCTAGTTACTGAGCCGGAGGCATTTCGAATCACTCTGCAAAACGGCATTGGACACGGCAAAGCCCTAGGGCTTGGGCTTTTGTCAGTGGCACCGGCTGGCTATGAGTAATTTTGGCCAATATCTATTGCAAATGCAAAAGGACATACCATGAAACCCGATCTTGGCGAAATCATCCTCTATCAGTCCGAGGACGGCAGTAGCGCCCTTGATGTGTACCTAAAGGACGAGTCGGTTTGGCTGACCCTGAACCAGATGGCAGAGCTTTTTGGTCGTGACAAGTCCGTAATTTCTCGCCATTTAAATAATGTTTTTCGGGATAAGGAGTTGGCCAGGGCGGCAGTTGTTGCAAAAAATGCAACAACTGCCGCCGATGGCAAGACGTATCAGGTTGAGTATTTCAGCCTCGACGCCATTATCTCCGTGGGCTACCGGGTCAACTCCATGCGTGGCACCCAATTCCGCATTTGGGCCACCGGGGTGCTGAAGGATCATCTGGTGCAGGGCTATACCCTTAACCAACGGCGGCTGGCAGAGAAAGGAGTTGCCGAACTAAAGCAGGCCATGTCGCTGCTGGCCAACACTTTGGAGAGCCATGATCTGATCAACGAGGAAGGCAGAGCGGTGTTGAACGTGGTCAATCGCTATGCCCGTACCTGGCAGCTTCTTCTTCAATACGACGAGGATTGCTTGCCGATGCCGGAAGCGCGGCAACAAGCCGGGGCGGGGCTCCGAATCGAAGAAATCCGTCAGGCTATCGATGCTCTTAAAAAGCATCTGATGGAAAGGGGTGAGGCCACCGACCTTTTTGGACAGGAACGTGGCCATGGGTTGTCCGGCATCATCGGGGCGGTGCAGCAATCCTTCGGTGGCCAGGAACTTTATCCGAGTATAGAGGAAAAGGCGGCCCATCTCCTCTATTTTGTTATCAAAGATCACCCCTTCAGCGATGGCAACAAGCGGATCGGTTCTTTTCTCTTTGTGCTATATTTACAACAAAATGGTCTGGAGAACGGGGGGCGATTCGACAACCGGGCGCTGGTGGCCCTGGCTCTTTTGACTGCGGCCAGTGATTCAGGGGCCAAGGAATTGATGATCCGGTTGATGCTGAACCTGCTTGCGGAGAGACAGGACCCATGAGTGAGACTCTGCTGCCGCCGCTGAAGCCTATTCCCGTTAAAGACCGGATTTCTGTGGTCTATGTGGAAAAGGGCAACCTGGATGTCCTTGATGGTGCCTTTGTGGTGGTGGATAAAACCGGTGTTCGTACCCACATTCCGGTGGGGGCGGTGGCTTGTCTGATGCTGGAGCCGGGGGCGCGGGTTTCCCACGCAGCAGTGACGCTGGCCGCCAGGGTTGGTTGCCTTTTGGTCTGGATTGGTGAGGCTGGTGTTCGCTTGTATGCCTCGGGCCAGCCAGGTGGCGCTCGGGCTGATCGCTTGCTGTACCAGGCAAAACTGGCCTTGGACGACACGGCCCGGCTCAAAGTGGTCCGCAAAATGTATGAGCTGCGCTTTGGCGAAAAACCTCCGGAACGGCGTAGTGTCCAGCAACTGCGGGGGATTGAGGGCGCACGGGTCCGTAAAATGTATGAGCTTTTGGCCCGACAATATAAAGTGCCTTGGGTGAGGCGTAATTACGACCATACCAGTTGGGGCAGTGGCGATGTCCCGAACCGGTGTCTGAGTTCAGCCACCGCCTGCATGTATGGTATCTGCGAGGCGGCAATCTTGGCAGCCGGCTACGCCCCGGCAATCGGCTTTATCCACACCGGCAAACCGCAGTCTTTTGTCTATGATGTCGGGGATATATTCAAGTTTGAAACCGTGGTGCCGGTAGCTTTCCGCATTGCCGCCCGGAACCCAGTTAATCCGGAAAGAGACGTGCGACTTGCCTGTCGGGACGCCTTTCGCCAGAGTGGCCTTTTGAAGCGCATTATCCCGACCATTGAGCGGATTCTTGCAGCCGGAGAGCTCCAACCACCAAGCCCCCATGAGGAGGCGGTGACGGTTGCCATTCCAAACAAGGAGCAAATTGGTGATGCTGGTCATCGTGGCTGAAAATGTACCTCCCAGGCTAAGGGGGCGGCTGGCTTTGTGGCTTCTGGAAATACGGGCCGGGGTCTATGTAGGCAAGGTTTCCCGCCGGGTTCGTGAAATGATCTGGCATAATGTGCAGGAAGGTGTTGGTGCAGGAAATGTGGTTATGGTTTGGAAGACCAACACGGAGTCCGGTTTTGATTTTCTAACCATCGGCGCCAACCGCCGAATCCCTGTAGAGATGGATGGCTTGAAATTTGTATCATTCACGCCGGAATATAACGTGTAGAGCCAAACCGTAATGAGTCGGAAATTTAGAGAATCTTTTGGTAGCTTTTTGCTCTTTGAAAATTGAATGGAATTGCAAAGAGTTGGAAGAAGTATGTTCCCCGCACCCGCGGGGATGAACCGAATCCGTCCCGATGCTGCGGAAAGACATCAGCATGTTCCCCGCACCCGCGGGGATGAACCGCGTCCCGGAGTTTGGCGGTGATGCTCAGATTGATGTTCCCCGCACCCGCGGGGATGAACCGGTTGAGCATCCTGATTAGCAGGAAGCGGTAAGATGTTCCCCGCACCCGCGGGGATGAACCGTACCTGCGAACCGAGAAACCCAAGGCGCCAGCATGTTCCCCGCACCCGCGGGGATGAACCGCCCCAATATGTAGTAAAACCAAAAACCAGGAGATGTTCCCCGCACCCGCGGGGATGAACCGGAGCTGCGGGAGGCGGTATCGGTGATGGAGCAATGTTCCCCGCACCCGCGGGGATGAACCGTTCGTATGCGGGGCCGTTTTGAGCTTTGATCAATGTTCCCCGCACCCGCGGGGATGAACCGAACGACGCTCAAGGGTACGGCTCCGCGATCACATGTTCCCCGCACCCGCGGGGATGAACCGAGTTTTGCGCTGATCTGGTGGCGCTGGTGGAGATGTTCCCCGCACCCGCGGGGATGAACCGATGCGAGAATTAAAAAACACCATTTGTTTTATATGTTCCCCGCACCCGCGGGGATGAACCGGTCATGGCCGCCGCTGCCGCTGCTGGTGGAGCATGTTCCCCGCACCCGCGGGGATGAACCGACCAATATTGAAAAATTCATCGACCACATGGAATGTTCCCCGCACCCGCGGGGATGAACCGATTGATGATGTAGGCGCCATTGAAATCAACGAATGTTCCCCGCACCCGCGGGGATGAACCGTACCGTTTTTACCCGACGCCGGAGCAAGAAAAATGTTCCCCGCACCCGCGGGGATGAACCGGTGGAAGATAGCGCGCCCATTGGGGGCAAAGAATGTTCCCCGCACCCGCGGGGATGAACCGCCCTGCTGGATGACAAAGCACAGGCACACGAAATGTTCCCCGCACCCGCGGGGATGAACCGGTCCAGGAGGAAGGAAAAAGCTACCGGGATGCATGTTCCCCGCACCCGCGGGGATGAACCGAGGTCACATTAAACCCCTTGCCTCAAGAAATGATGTTCCCCGCACCCGCGGGGATGAACCGCTGGCCAGCACGTCCCGGCCCTGGTGGCACTCATGTTCCCCGCACCCGCGGGGATGAACCGACGGAAGCCTTACGCATATCGGGGATAATCCGATGTTCCCCGCACCCGCGGGGATGAACCGGCGCGGACATCTGGAAGGAAAAGAACTGGCGAATGTTCCCCGCACCCGCGGGGATGAACCGACACGGCAATCCACGGGGGGCTGAGATTATGCATGTTCCCCGCACCCGCGGGGATGAACCGCCGACCCGGTTGCACCAGCGTTTACCATCCCAATGTTCCCCGCACCCGCGGGGATGAACCGGTGCGGATATAGGCATTGCGGTTGGTATCGCCATGTTCCCCGCACCCGCGGGGATGAACCGCAGGTTTTGACCGTCTTCCGGACGTGGGGATTATGTTCCCCGCACCCGCGGGGATGAACCGCTGAGCGCCTGTCTCGCATCCTTAAAACTGGTATGTTCCCCGCACCCGCGGGGATGAACCGACTACCACCAGTGCTGCTCATGGGGATGATTAATGTTCCCCGCACCCGCGGGGATGAACCGAGGTTGGCCCCGTAATTCTCCGTGGTTATGGTATGTTCCCCGCACCCGCGGGGATGAACCGACGCGGACATCTGGAAGGAAAAGAACTGGCGAATGTTCCCCGCACCCGCGGGGATGAACCGAGCGTTATAATTTGGTATTGGGATTGCGGGGCATGTTCCCCGCACCCGCGGGGATGAACCGGATCAGAAATACACCTGCCAGAAGTGCGGGGCATGTTCCCCGCACCCGCGGGGATGAACCGCCCACTTGCACCACGTCGGCCCCGGTGATCAGATGTTCCCCGCACCCGCGGGGATGAACCGCCAATAGTCTGCGTTCTTTCTCACCTCGTCAAATGTTCCCCGCACCCGCGGGGATGAACCGACCAGCCCTTGCCGCTGTCGGGGTGGAGATTCATGTTCCCCGCACCCGCGGGGATGAACCGCGTAGATCGAAAAAATAGACATCAGAACACGGATGTTCCCCGCACCCGCGGGGATGAACCGCGTTGCAGCGGGGGTTGTCGTGTGCGTTTGTTATGTTCCCCCCACCCGCGGGGATGAACCGGCCACCTGACCCGGCACAAGATCGGGGTGGAAATGTTCCCCGCACCCGCGGGATGAACCGTTGGATCGGGCAGCACCACCCCTGCCAACACCATGTTCCCCGCACCCGCGGGGATGAACCGGCACGGTTGCGGCGGAAAAATCCGGTCGTTTCATGTTCCCCGCACCCGCGGGGATGAACCGAGCTTGAGCAAGACCACACGCTGGCGGCGGGCATGTTCCCCGCACCCGCGGGGATGAACCGCGTTTTGAAATTACCAGCAACACCCGGAACAGATGTTCCCCGCACCCGCGGGGATGAACCGCGCTACCTTGCTGCTTCCCGGGGACTGCGGGTATGTTCCCCGCACCCGCGGGGATGAACCGCTCTTTTATGCCGTCGATTTTGAGCATTAGTAATGTTCCCCGCACCCGCGGGGATGAACCGCGCAACATCGCCGCCACCGCCCCAACGGTCAAATGTTCCCCGCACCCGCGGGGATGAACCGAGCAACCGAAATACGAGACAGGGAAAAACATCATGTTCCCCGCACCCGCGGGGATGAACCGCCCATTGCCGGGCTGGCCCTGACGATGGACCGATGTTCCCCGCACCCGCGGGGATGAACCGATACCAACACTTGCGGCACTTGCACGGCCACCATGTTCCCCGCACCCGCGGGGATGAACCGATGTGAATCTAGAATGGACAGCAGGCATGGTCATGTTCCCCGCACCCGCGGGGATGAACCGATCGCCGCCAACACGGAGAAATACCCGGTTGAATGTTCCCCGCACCCGCGGGGATGAACCGGTCTGGATATTGATTTATATGGCGGCACTGTAATGTTCCCCGCACCCGCGGGGATGAACCGGTCGGGGTGAATCCGTGGCTTGCCCCTTCGTGATGTTCCCCGCACCCGCGGGGATGAACCGGCCACCTGACCCGGCACAAGATCGGGGTGGAAATGTTCCCCGCACCCGCGGGGATGAACCGCAGCCGTAGCCGCTGAGCAGGGGCGCAATGACATGTTCCCCGCACCCGCGGGGATGAACCGGCATATAGTCTGCTGGTCAGGTACTCGGACACATGTTCCCCGCACCCGCGGGGATGAACCGTTGACTCGCGCCGAAACCAACATGCGCTTTGTATGTTCCCCGCACCCGCGGGGATGAACCGTTCCCAAACCAGCACTTTCTCCCCATTGATTCATGTTCCCCGCACCCGCGGGGATGAACCGCCGACGCTCCAGACAACCGCCCACCCGGCTGAATGTTCCCCGCACCCGCGGGGATGAACCGCATACGCCCTGGACGCGGTGTGGAGCCCCGACATGTTCCCCGCACCCGCGGGGATGAACCGCTGAGTGGCAAGGTTACGGGCCGGAACTCCCCATGTTCCCCGCACCCGCGGGGATGAACCGATGGAGCAGGAGCAGCCCAGCGTTTACGACGAATGTTCCCCGCACCCGCGGGGATGAACCGATAAACTGAATATTCATGTGATCGTTGGTGATATGTTCCCCGCACCCGCGGGGATGAACCGGACGGGGTTAAGCGGTACTCGACCGACGTCAAATGTTCCCCGCACCCGCGGGGATGAACCGTGACCCACAGATGTATTTGCCCATCCCAGTCAATGTTCCCCGCACCCGCGGGGATGAACCGCCCGCTTAATTCGGTACTGGCGCGGCTGGTTGATGTTCCCCGCACCCGCGGGGATGAACCGTGCCCCATAACATGTGGGGAGAGGTTGAGGACATGTTCCCCGCACCCGCGGGGATGAACCGTAGGCGTTCATATCTTTCAGGAACTCTTCAACATGTTCCCCGCACCCGCGGGGATGAACCGTCAGTCAGGATACTTTTGGTAGCGTAGTCCATATGTTCCCCGCACCCGCGGGGATGAACCGGCCGCTTAGGCTTTCCAACAACAAATATACCGATGTTCCCCGCACCCGCGGGGATGAACCGCCAAAGAGCTTGCCAGGGGCACGCTGCGCAGCATGTTCCCCGCACCCGCGGGGATGAACCGGCCACGGCGCGAATCTGGACGGCCAACGGGGAATGTTCCCCGCACCCGCGGGGATGAACCGAGCCGGTTCCGCATCGACGGGGCAGTGGCGTTATGTTCCCCGCACCCGCGGGGATGAACCGGACTACCGGGCCTTGGAGGGTGGCGGCACGATATGTTCCCCGCACCCGCGGGGATGAACCGTGGATAACATCGTCGCCGGGTCAACGAAAATCATGTTCCCCGCACCCGCGGGGATGAACCGCTCATCACGAGAAAGGTTAGGGCGATTAGCGAATGTTCCCCGCACCCGCGGGGATGAACCGAGATAGCCCGCCGCACCGAGCTGGCCGTGAGCATGTTCCCCGCACCCGCGGGGATGAACCGGCGAGGAGAGGCTGAAATACTCGCCACCACTGATGTTCCCCGCACCCGCGGGGATGAACCGGGCAGGAAGAGGCAGAGAACCTGGTCGCCGACATGTTCCCCGCACCCGCGGGGATGAACCGCGATTGAAATAGTTAACCAGTTACTGCCGCTCATGTTCCCCGCACCCGCGGGGATGAACCGCCCGTTTCCATGCCCCTGAGTGATGATACTCCATGTTCCCCGCACCCGCGGGGATGAACCGGAAGATTTACCGGCGAAGCGCTCAAGCCAGCGATGTTCCCCGCACCCGCGGGGATGAACCGGAGGATATCATGATCGACTACACGCAAGTAGTATGTTCCCCGCACCCGCGGGGATGAACCGGTGGCTGATCGCCAACTGGTGCTCTACAACAGATGTTCCCCGCACCCGCGGGGATGAACCGAGCGACATTGGCTTTCAGGTCTTTAAGAGCTTATGTTCCCCGCACCCGCGGGGATGAACCGGTGGAGCCGGCAACAGTGGCCGACCATATAGAATGTTCCCCGCACCCGCGGGGATGAACCGTCAGGCGGCCGCACGGGCAAGGGTTTCCACTGATGTTCCCCGCACCCGCGGGGATGAACCGCCCGCCGGACACTGTTTCGCGCCTGGGCCAGTATGTTCCCCGCACCCGCGGGGATGAACCGCGTTCGATCCCGGTGTGGATCACCTTCGAGGGATGTTCCCCGCACCCGCGGGGATGAACCGAAGGGCCGCTTAGCGACCTGACGCTGTCCGGCATGTTCCCCGCACCCGCGGGGATGAACCGTACGGTTTCTGGTACACCATCCGGGCCTGGGAATGTTCCCCGCACCCGCGGGGATGAACCGAAAGCCACCTACGGGTATTTTGTGGGAACAGTATGTTCCCCGCACCCGCGGGGATGAACCGGTCGCGGCGTGAGCGATGTAGTCGGCCCGGCTATGTTCCCCGCACCCGCGGGGATGAACCGCCACAGTAGCGCTGAAAATCCTGGTCATGCTCATGTTCCCCGCACCCGCGGGGATGAACCGGCACGGCCAAGAGCAACCCGTCGCCAGTTGCCATGTTCCCCGCACCCGCGGGGATGAACCGGAGCAGCGGCCATGATGCCGGAGCAGCAGCGGATGTTCCCCGCACCCGCGGGGATGAACCGGCCCCGGCGTTGTCGTCCGGGGTGCTTGTGACATGTTCCCCGCACCCGCGGGGATGAACCGGTGATCGGCTTGCCGAACTTGGTGATCAGCTTATGTTCCCCGCACCCGCGGGGATGAACCGCTGCCGATGGTGTCCGCGTCATCCCCGACTTGATGTTCCCCGCACCCGCGGGGATGAACCGTTCTGGTCATGGGCCCACAACAGTTGTTCGTGATGTTCCCCGCACCCGCGGGGATGAACCGAGGTCGGTCGATTGAGCGTCCCCATGCCTTGTATGTTCCCCGCACCCGCGGGGATGAACCGGGCCAGGATATACCCGGGGAATTTTTGACCCTATGTTCCCCGCACCCGCGGGGATGAACCGCACTCCTGAATAACTTTGCCGGGGTCGCACTTATGTTCCCCGCACCCGCGGGGATGAACCGTTTGTCCGGGGCGGCGTTGGCACATTGACCGGATGTTCCCCGCACCCGCGGGGATGAACCGGAGATATTGGCCCTGCTGGGCCTCAAGGAGACATGTTCCCCGCACCCGCGGGGATGAACCGCGGGTGAGCCGATTAGTCATCCGAGCGCGTATATGTTCCCCGCACCCGCGGGGATGAACCGAACCAGAGCGGCAAATACCTGACCCTCCAGGTATGTTCCCCGCACCCGCGGGGATGAACCGTGATTGTTCTGGTTGTGACAACGGTTTTTTGGATGTTCCCCGCACCCGCGGGGATGAACCGCTAGTCACTCATCGGTATCAATGGGCGGTAAAATGTTCCCCGCACCCGCGGGGATGAACCGCGTGGAGTTATGCCGGAAAAATCAGTAAACAGATGTTCCCCGCACCCGCGGGGATGAACCGGAAACGGGTGTCAATGGCCATTTGTTTTGACCCACCTTTGGCCAACAATTTTGACCCACCCCACCTCCGCTATTCGTCCGTTTTCTGTTTTAGCCGATAACTCTCTCCTCCTAGCATAAATATACGCGAATGATGGATAATGCGATCGATGATCGGCACTGCCACATTGTCGTTGTGGAAGAATTCGCCCCAGTGGGTGAAGTCTTTGTTGGTTGTGATGATCAATGATCGGTATTCGTAGAAGCTGTTGATCAGCTGGAACAAATTGTAACGTGATTGCCGGCTCATCGGCAGGTAGACCAGCTCGTCGATGACCATGAGGTCAAATTTAACCAACTGACTGATCTTTTTTTTCAGTTCACCTTTCATTTCCGCCAGTTCCAATTCCTCAACCAGATCCAGGGCGCCGCGGAACAGGACCTTGTAACCGGCGTTAACGGCTTTTTGGCCAATCCCAATGGCCAAATGGGTTTTGCCGACGCCCGGCGGGCCAATAAAGATCACATTACTGCGCTGATCAACAAAGTCAAAATCCAGCAGGGCATTGACCTGGCGCTTGTTGATCGTGGTCTGATGCCGGTAGTCGAAACCCTCCAGGAGTTTTTCCGCGGGGAAACCGGCTTTACGGCGATTCAGAGCGATCCGTTTACCGGTGCGCTGCTCCAGTTCGTAGTCGGCCATCAGTTCCACCAGGTGCAGATAGGAAAGCTCGTTGGCGTCGGCTCGGGCCAACAGTTCCGGCAACTGATTGGCCGTCGCGTTGAGCCGTAAGTTGCGGTATTTGGTGGCCGTTCGTTCAGTGGCATCCATGGTTCACCTCCTGCCCGAGGGGGTGGTCACCATGGCGGGCCGTTAACGACGCGTACTGGCCCAACTGGATTTCGGTATCCGGAAGATCCGTTGCCGTGATGCGGTCACGCCCCCGTTCTTTTGAGCGGCGGGAGGACTCCAGGTAGCGTTTCAGGGCCGTGGCGGTCAACGTGGGCCGCTGGGCCAGTCGGTCCACCAAGGCCAGGTCAATGGTCTCTTCCGCCTTGAGCAGTTGAACGGCGGCCACCAGTTGATCTTTGTAAATCCGGGGCGAAGTGCTCTTCAAAACCTGGCACAATCGCTCGCCTGCCGGCTGACCCAGTAATGCCCGGATCGCTCCTTCAAGCTCCTGGAGCCGCTGGCTGTGATCACGGTAATGATGGGTGTTTTTGATGATCCGGCCCTTTTCGGGGCAGACAGCGTGGGTGGCGATCTTTTTGCCGCGGCCAAGGTCGATGACCTGCAGTTGTTCATCCTCGACTTGCACCCCGACCTGGCCACCTTGGTAGGCCATGGGCACCGAGTAGCGATTGGCCCGCCAGGAGATCAGCCCGGTCTTGTCAACTTTGCTACGCTCACTGGCCGATACCGCTAAACAGGCAGGAGTCAGATAGGGGCGCAAATGCGCCTGCTCCTCGGCCTCAAAATGCTGCCGGGGAACCCGCCCGGTGGTACCATGGGTTCGCTGGTTGGCCAACTCGTCCAGCCACTGCCGGACGTAACGGCGCAGGTCCTGCCGATCGCTGAACGCCTCGCCATACAGGCAGTTATGCTTGACATATTTGACTCCGGCCTCGACCTTACCTTTGCTCTCGGGATCATAGCCTTCGCAAGCGTGGACCCGCATACCCACTGTGGCCGCATATTCTGCAAAACGCTGATTAAGCGTCAATTCACGATAAAGCTCTTCGATTACCACCAGCTTGGTTTGGTCGTAAACACATTCCTCGGCAACGCCGCCAAAGTAACGGAACGCCTCATCGTGAAGCTGGATAAACCGACCGGTATCAATGGGCTCAAAGGAAATACCGACGTACATCAGCCGGGAAAACGATAAGACGAACACCACAAAGTACAGGGTCTGTGGCTCGCCACCGATCATCAACCCCCGCAACTCCCCCGGGTCAACTTGGCATTGAATCCCCGGCACATGATCGACAATCGGTTCATAGTAGCGCTTTTGAGCCACGACCCCGGTCTCTTTCAAGGCCAAAACATAGCGGCGGATACTCCGATCGGACACCGCCACCCCGCTTACCTTCTCCCGCAGTTTACGGGCCACTTTCACCGCACTGAGGCGGGGATAGGTCTCCAGAAGATAAACGATATAACTCCGGTGCACGTCCAAACGCTTATGGCGTGACCGGTCATACTGGGCCTGGCTGATGTCCGCCTCATCAAGGCGCAGATACTTGCGGACCGTGTTACGAGAAATACCCAGCTCCGAGGTAATAGCACGGACCGATAAGCCACCTCCGTTATCGTGTAACGCTTTGATTTTATGAATCATAACCCACTCCTTCAACAGATCCCCTCCTATCCGTAAATAGTTGGGGACACTAATCGCTTTATGGCCGCTTGGCCACTCCTCGGGGTGGGTCAAAATTGTTGGCCAGTAGTGGGTCATTATACTTGGCCATTAACAGCCGTTTGACGGTCACAGCTTTAAACAGCGACTCGCTGACCAGGTTCTTGGTCATCCGGTTGCTCATGGCGTAGCCGACAATTTCGCCGGTGCAGATATCCTTATGGCCGGCCAGGTAAAGCCACCCCTCATTGGTGGGAATATAGGTGATGTCCGTCAGCCAAACCTGATTGGGAGCATCGGCCGCAAAGTTCTGGGACAGCAAGTTCTTGGCCACCGGCAGGGAGTGGTTGGAATTGGTGGTGGCTTTAAATTTTCTCTTCTGGCGGCAGCGGATGCCGAGTTCGCGGCGCAATCTCTTGATCCGGCAAACCCCGACCCGCACCCCATGATCCGCCAGGTCCTCTTGCAAACGCTCCGCGCTGTAGCTCTCTCTGGTCCGGCGGTGGGCCGCCTTGATCTCTGCTGCCAACCTGGCGTCCTCCCGTTGCCGACGCGACGGGGGCCGGGTGCGCCAGGCATGGTAACCACTCAAGGATACTGCCAAAGCCCGGCCCAGTGCCGGCAAGGGATAGGTGGGTCGCATAGCTTCCATCAGCGCGTACCGGGCAGCGACTCCTTGGCAAAATACGCGGCTGCTTTTTTTAAGATGTCTCGCTCCATCCGGACCATGGCCAGTTCCCTTTTGGTCTTGGCCAATTCAACTTCCACCTCAGTCAGGGGGCGGCGATTCTTGCCGATGTTGCCGAGTTTGCCCGCCTTGGCCGCTCGCACCCAGGTCTCAAGAGTGCTTTTCGGTAATGAGAGCCGCTGGGCCGCTTCTCCGGCAGACAGTCCGTCCTCCAACACCAACCGGGCGGCCTCTTCCCGGAACTCCTTTGTGTATCGGCCGTGCGGAATTTTTCCCATGATGACACCTCCACTCTGGTTTATGAATGAATGATCAGAGTTTTCGTGTCCATCATTTTCAGCCTACCTCAGTCGCCCCCCACGCGGGGGGCGTGGATTGAAACAAAGGTTTTGTTGCTGGCGGTGGTGGTGGGCGGCGAGGGTCGCCCCCCTCGCGGGGGGCATTGAAACACGTTGCCGAAGGCTTTGCCACTGCCGCCATTTGCTTGCTGTTAAAGAGCATCTGGGATAGATTTGATCATGGCGTATCCTCCTGTGTTGGTTGTGATCGTCGTGGTGATCAATCAACCTGGATGATACGCCATTTCCCTCAGTTATCCCATACACCAGATTTGACCAGGATCCAGCTATGAGTGAATCAACCGCTATCAGTCCCCAGAAGATTCTAAGTCTGGCCGGAGGCTACTGGCAGCCGTGCGCCCTTCACTGCGGGGTGAAGCTGGATGTTTTTACCCAGCTGGCAGATAAGCGCCTTCCGGCGACCGAGGTGGCAGATCGGCTCAATGCTTCGCTGCGGGGGGTAGAAATGCTCCTCAACGCCCTGACCGCCATGGAATTGCTGGATAAAAACGACAAGGGATTCCTGGCCACCGAAGAAGCCCGGGTCTTGTTGGACCGTAAATCGTCAAAATATGTCGGCCACATGGTTATGCACCACCATCACTTGGTCGACGGCTGGAGCCAGTTGGACCAGGCGGTGGTCACCGGCCGGGCGGTGACCACACGTTCCCATGGCGAGGAGCGGGAGCGGGAAAGCTTTATCATGGGGATGCATAACCTGAGCATGAGCATTGCTCACCGGTTGGCGGCCCAAATCGATTTGACGGTCAGAAAACAGCTGCTTGACCTTGGTGGTGGCCCCGGAGTCCACGCAGTGCATTTTTGCCTGGCCAATCCCGGCTTGCGGGCCACGGTGCTTGATCGCCACACCACGGAACCCTTTGCCCGCAGGACCGCCGAAGAGGCCGGGGTTGCCGACCGGGTTAGCTTTGTTGGTGGTGATTTCCTGGTTGATCCGTTACCTGTGGACCATGATGCCGCCTGGCTCTCTCACATAATTCACTCCTGCTCACCGGAGGAGTGCCGCCACCTGATCACCCGCACGGTGGCCGCCCTGAAGCCGGGTGGGCTTATTATGATCCACGATTTCTTTTTGGACCAGACCCATGCCGCACCGCTGTTTGCGGCCCTGTTTTCCCTCAACATGCTGATCGGCAACGAAGGTCGTTCCTACGGCGAGGACGAGGTCCGGCAAACCCTCAATGATTGTGGTGTGACCAAGGTCAGCCGGCTGGATTTCACCGGCCCCAATCAATCGGGGGTTCTCATGGGGACGTTACCCGAATAGAGGGGTGTTGGGGTCAATGAGGCGGGATTCAGCGAGAAACTATCGTCCGCCAGCGAAAAAGGGGGGCAGCTTGTCCAATTATGTTGAAGGCAGACAAAAACTTTGTGGCATGCCCGGCTCAAGACGATGACGAGTTGTGCCCCAACGGGGTCTTCGAGTTCAACGTGACTCGCATGCTGGAATACGTCGCCGGCAATCCCCGGCGAGGTGCCCTTAAATTAACTAGCTGAGGAGTTACAGATTTTCTTGGGTAGTAGCGCAAATAAAGAGCAGCCCCGGCCTCACTCGCCCTAGGCCGTCAGGCCGTAAGCAAATTGCACCGCCTCTTCCAGTCGGTTGATTTCTTCATCCGCAAGGAAAGCGAAGCTGCCGGTGCGCTTGCGGGCGGAAAGCCGGCCATTGTGTTGCAGGCAGAGGCGGATGAAAAGGTCGATCTGGCGATCGGGCATGTCCACGATTTCCTGGATGGCCTTCTTGGCTGTGTCGTAGCTTGCCAGGAACGCCAGCTCCCCGGCCAGCTCCGTGTCGATGGTCTGGCCGATGAAGCGAAAGAGTGCCTCGGCCTGGGGCGTCAGGTCGAGGTAACGGTACAGGCTCGCCGTGTCGTTATGGACGGTCATGCACCCTTCTTCGTCGATGGAGTATTCCACCAAGGACATAAGCTGCCGGGAGAATGCCTCCAGGGAGGCGTCATAATCGGCGGGATTTTTCAGCATGATGGCGGAAACGGGAAACATGACCCCTTCGGGCGTAAATCCCCGGCGGGCTAGGATGTTGTGGATCAGGAAGCGGTGGATTCGACCGTTGCCGTCCTCGAAGGGATGCAGAAAAACGAAGCCGTAGGCAATGGCGGCGGCATGGATCACGGCGGAGACGTTTCCGGCCTCCATCCTGTTGTGGGCCGCGAGCAGACCGTCCATCAGCTCGGCAAGGTCCTGCGGCTTCGGGCCCACGAAGTGGATTTTTTCTCCCTGCCAGGCCACCGTCTCGCCGACATAGTTTTGGCTGGTCCGGTAATCGGGGTCGCGGAAGCGAGGGTCGACAATGCGATTCTGTAGCTCAATTAATCGTTGTTTGGTACAAAAATCTTCCTGTTCGGCCATTTGCAGGAGGGCGATGAAGCGCTCGGTCCTGGTCGAGCTGGGCGTTACGTGCTCAATCTCGAAAGAGGACTTGGTCTCCTTTGAATAGAAGTACCCCAGGGCCCTCTTCAGCAGCTCCGGAGGATAGTCGGCCACCACTTGCCGGCAGCGGCCGGGCAGGTCGGCTGCCTCATAGTCGCGGAGAGTGTCGGTTCGGCGGATCAGTGGGCAGAAGCGACCGTCGCCCGGCAGATTGTCAATGATCCGTTGCCGCCGGACCTGCCTCCCCGGGGTGACCGCGTAGTATTGATCCGGCTCGAGCAGCTTAATGTAGTTACCCCGCTTCAGATCGGCAAGCGGCAGCTTTCTGCCGGTCAGAAGCTCGTAGAGGAACCACAGGCGCCGGGCATACTTGCCGGTCGGTTTGGACCGGACATGGTCGCTGATCTCTCCGGCATCCGCCTGCTGGAAAAGGCTGGCGAGGATGGCGAGATTAGTGCCGTCATACTTCAGCGCGAATTCAAGGTGGTTGCCCACGGTTTCGCCCGGCCAGTACCTGGCCGGAAAAACCTCTTCGATCATCTCCCCGGTCGAGTCGATGCGGTGGGTGCCGCCGGTGGCGACCAGGGAGCGGCGCCAGTTAGGAATGACCTCCAGGCCGTACCGGTCGATAAGCTCCGCATACCCTGCAAGTCTGTAGGCCGGTTTATCCCGGTTGTCTTCAGCCATGGTGTCCTCCAGGAAAAACGGTTATTGATGAAGAAAAATAGTTATAATTGCCCGCAAGTCAAGAAAATTAGTTACGTGATGGTGCGAGGAGGCGGAATAAGATAGATTTTCCACCGCTGGAACTGGCCATGACCGGCACCGAAGGTAGCGCGGTGGATCAACGGCGGGGTGGCGGCGCTCAGAAGAACGCATCACCAGGGCCGCCACCCCTGGTCAAGGGCGGACATCACGATTCGGGCGCAGGCCTCGGCGTCGGAGGCGGCATGATGGTGGTTGAGCGGAATCTGCAGATTACGGCAGACATCGGACAGCTTGGTCGGGCGCATGTTCCACTGGTTGCGGGCCAGTTGCATGGTGCAGACAAAAGGAGGAGCCGGCAGCTGTAATTCATGTTCGGTACAGCAGGCCCCTAGAACTCCCCGGTCGAAAGAGGCGTTGTGGGCGGCCAGAAAATCCACCGTGGTCAACTCCTCGGCGATGCCGGGCCAGACCTGCCCGAAAACCGGCGCCTGGCGTACATCATGCCAGCTCAGGCCATGGATATGAGTGAAGGTGAACCGGGTTGACGGCGGTCTGATCAGTTCATAAAATCGCCGCACGATTTTCCCGTTGGCCACGATCACCACCCCCAGGGCGCAAGCGCTGCTACGATGGTAATTGGCGGTCTCGAAATCGATGGCGGCAAAAGTGATCATCATCGCCAACTCAGCGGTCGCCCGCTTCAGCTACCAGCTCCGCCACCGCCCCGGACCAGCCCTGGTTATGCACCCGATGTTGGGGAAAACGGGCCGCCCAGTCGTAATATTCGATCAGCGAATCGCCGGCGAAAACAAGTTCCTGCATGACTGGCACCTCCTGCTCCATTCCCTCGGCAAATGTTCGGGTTTACAGTTCCTTCACGGCGGCGACGGCGGTGAACAGGGGGGCTGTTCGTAAGTCAGATCCTGCAGGCAGTGAAGGTCTTTATATATCCGGGCGCTTGAGAAATTGTTTACAGTAACAACTGATTTTCCCGGGAGCGGGATTCCCCGATGCTGGTGACATAGACCGCCGGTTTGTCGGTCACCGGGCACAGGGTTTCGCAGATGCCGCAGCCGATGCAGATCTCCAGATCGACATGGGGGCGCTTTACGCGGACCACTTCGCCGTCACGGTTGAGCATCTCCACCTCTTCAAACCAGATGGCCTTTTTCGGGGTGGGGCAGACCTCTTCGCAGACGATGCAGGGGATGCCGTAGGCCCATGGCAGGCAGCGGTTGCGATCGAACATGGCCAGGCCGATCTTGACCTCGCTCTTTTCTTCCACGCTCAGGCGTTTGATAGCCCCCGTGGGGCAGACCTGGCCGCATAAGGTGCAGTGGTATTCACAATACCCCATGCGGGGCACCAGCAGTGGCGACCACAGACCCTCCACACCGGCTTCCAGCAGGGTGGGCTGCAGGCCGCCGGTAAGACACACCTTCATGCACTCGCCGCATTTTACGCAGCGGGAAAGAAATTCCTTTTCGGGCACCGCCCCCGGCGGCCGGATCAGCTTGGGGTTGGCTCGGGCCTCGGGCAGGTTACCCACCCGCATCAGCGGTACAATCGCCATGCCGGCCACCGCCGCCCCCACCAGTCGCCTCCGGCCCAAATCCAGGGCCGGGGCGGGAGCGGTTGCCGTCACTTTTTTACCCCAGCCCCAAGTCGGCCGGCCCAGCTTGAACTTGATCAGATGGTGCGGGCAGAGGTCGTCGCAGTTGAAGCAGGCATGGCACTCGGGGCGGTGCCAGTCGGAAAGGTGGTCGGCAGCCGGGAGGGAGTTGGCGGTATCGTTGATGGTCCCCCTGGGGGTGTTTTTTAAACCCGCCGCAATCGTTTGCAGGCTGCGCGGCTCGGCTCCGCCCGGGCAATTGCGGCCGCAGACGCCGCAGTTGGTGCAGCCTTCAGCCACCTCCCGACGCAGCAGTGACCAGCGGGCCAGCAGTCCCAGCAGGGCGCCCAGGGGGCAAAGGTAACGGCACCAGAAGCGGCGCTCATAAAGGTTCAGCGCCAGCAGCCCGATAAAGAGCAGGCCGATCAACACCGACTGGCGGAAAAATCCCTGCTGAAAGGGGAGCACCGTGTCCCGCAGCAGGCTGTAAAAGCGTTCGGAGATGGCGGTAATACCGGTGAGATCGGCATGGTACAGGGCGTCGAACAGGGCGCTGGCGGCCAGGCTGAAGGCCGGATAGATGCTGACGGACAGTGAGCGGATCAGCAGAGAGATGGGGTCCAGCAGGCCGGCCTGCTGGGAGCCCACCAACGCCAGCCCCAGCATGACCACCAGGATATAATATTTAAATTTGAACCAGGCCGGATGTCGCACCATGGCCCGGGCCCGACCGGCGGTCTGGCTGACCAGGTTGTGCAGGGTGCCGAACGGGCAGATCCAGCCGCAAAACACCCGCCCCAGCAGTAGGGTGATGGCGACCATGATCAAAGACAGCAAAAAAGCCACCGGCACACTGTGGGCGCTGAGCAGGGTGGTCAGCAGGATCAGAGGATTGAAGTCGAGAAAAAGCCGGACCGGCCAGCCCAGCTCATCGGCCCCTTTGCCTTCGGTCTGCAAGAAGAGAAAAATAAAAAAAAGCAGAAACAGCCATTGCGAGGTAATGCGCAGGCGGCGCCAGGAGAAGATATGGTCGAGTTTCATCGGTTAAGATGTCCGTTTAACGGTTGTCCATGATTGGCAACAGGTAGTTTGTCGGCATTGTGGCGGGCGGAGCTAGGCGGCCAGGGCAATTTCCTGCACTTTTAACTTGTTGAGGTCGGCTTCGCCCACCCCCAGTTTGACCGCCTCGCGGACATAGCCCAGATCACTGCCGGTCATGTCGAACAGGGTGGCGCCCAGGGAATCAATGGCCACCTCGTCGGTGCCGGCGATGATCACTTCTGGATGTCGCACATCATCCAGGCTGCCGCCTTGGGGGCCATTGGCCACCAAGATGCGGTGGGCGTCCAGAATGCTCAGGGCGGGCTGGACAAAGGCCGCCATCTCCGCCAGGGCCTGGTCCAGGCGCTGATGGATGCGGCTGCGGTTGCCGCCCATGATACCCATCCAGTTTTTAATGGTCATGGTCAGCCGGGCCAGACCGTGGTGCTTGGCAATGGGGATGTTGATCAGCACGTCGGCCTCCACCGCCTCGGTATAGATGGGCCAGGTGGTCAGCACCTGGCCGCCGATACGCATGTCGCGAAAGCGACGTTCATCGACGTATTTCAACTCTACCCCTTCCATTGGTTCCAGGGCCGCCGCGATGCCGCTTTGCACATAACAGCGGCGGGCGTCGTTCACCGGCCGATCGAACACTTTTACCAGCCGGGCGCCGGCCTCCAGGCACATTTCGGCCACCGCTTTTACCACTTCGGGATTGGTGGTGGCGGCCTGTTCGGGGCGGCGGTCGAAAGCGATGTTGGGTTTGATCACCACGATATCGCCTCGGCTGACAAAGCGCGCCATACCGCCTAAGGCGGCCACCGCCTCCTTGGCAGCCGAGCCGGGAGCCCCGCCTTTGGTCATTACCAGGTCCGGTGACTCGGCGGCCCGGCTTTGCTGCCACCAGGTGTCAAAAGCCGGGGGCACCAGCAGGGCGCCGCCGGCCACCGTTGATTTTGCCAGAAACTTGCGTCGATCCATGGAGTAGCCTCTTTGTGGCCATGAGTTATGGGGCAACAGTTAGCACTTTGCCCAGCCTAGCTTATAACACGTCTTTTTGGCAAGCCGTGATCGCTGGTTTGCCTGGTAAGACTTGTTCCCGGAGCGAAAATGGTTTATGTAAAGCCCATGCATTCAACTACTGCTTATCCCCGTTTTCTCGAAGATGAAGCCGATGTCGGGGTGGTCTCGCCCCGCTTTGCGATTATTTCCGCCCCCCTGGCCCGGACCGTCAGTTGGGGCGGGGGAACGGAAGACGGCCCGGCGGCGATCCTGGCGGCCTCTACGGCCCTGGAGGTCTTCGACGACGAGTTGCTGCAGGAAACCGTGCAGGCCGGAATCGTTACCCGGCCGCCTTTGCCTTTGGGTGAGTATGATCTGGCCGGCGCCTGCGGGCAGATCAAAGAGGCGGTGGCCCGGGAGCTGGCCGCCGGGATGTTCCCGGTGCTGCTGGGTGGCGAGCACACCGTAAGCGGCCCGGCGGTGGCTGCCATGCGGGAAAAATATCCCGATCTGCACGTGGTCCAGGTTGACGCTCACCTGGACCTGCGTGATTCCTACAGCGGCACTCCTTTAAGCCATGCCAGCGTCATGCGGCGGGTGGCTGACCTGGGGGTATCATTCAGTCAGGTGGGAATCCGTTCATTTTGCGCCGAAGAATGGCAACTGGTGCAGGAGCGGGGCTGGCAGCCCTATACCATGGCCAGGATTCACGACCAGCCGGACTGGCTGGAGCAGTTGCGGCGAGAAATAAAGGGGCCGGTCTATCTCACCATCGATTTGGACGGCCTGGACCCGGCCATCATGCCGGCCACCGGCACCCCGGAACCAGACGGTCTTACCTGGCGCCAGGTAACCGCCCTGAGCCGCCTGTTGGCCGCTCTCAAACCCGGGCTGGTGGGGATGGATGTGGTGGAACTGGCCCCCCGGCCGGATCTGGAGCATGCCGCCTTCACCGCCGCCAAGCTGATTTACCGAACCCTGGGCTATGTAACCAGACAATAAAGATGAATTCGCAAGAAGTCATCTTTCCGCCCATGGACGGACTTTTTGCGGATTCATCAATAAGAGGAAGCACCATGTCCGTTGAAGATTTCTATCAATGCCGCCAGTGCGGCTACTGCTGCCAGGGCGAGACCACGGTTTCGCTGGACAAGAACGACCAGGAGCGGCTCAGCGCCCATCTCGGGATGCCCCTGGAAGAAGTTAAAAAGCGCTACCTGCGGGTTACCGGCAACACCGTGCAGATGAAGATCGTGGATGGCCATTGCATCTTTTACGAGCATGGCTGCACCGTGCATGCTGGCAAACCCTGGCGCTGTCGGCAGTGGCCGCTGCACCCCAGCATGCTGGACGATTCCGGTAACTTCTCGGTAATCACCGGTTCCTGCCCCGGTTTCAAGGAAGGGCTGACCCACGAGGAGTTCCGGCGCAAGATGCAAGAAGCCGACAAAGATGCGGTTTGAGGTTATATACCCCGGCAAAACCAAGGAAGATTACCTGGCCCGGGGCATTGATGATTTTGCCGCCCGCCTGCGCCGCCATGTCGACCTGGAGTTGAAGGCCATCAAGGCCCCCAAGCCGGGCAGGGGCGATGACGAGGCCCGGTTGATCCGGGAAGAGGGCCGCCTGCTGCTGGGCCGCATTCCTGCTGACGCCCTGGTGGTCGCCCTGGACCCCGGCGGCCGCAGGCTTTCATCGCCCGAGCTGGCCGAACTGCTGGGCCACTGGCAGGAGCAGGGCCGGGCCTCGCTGGTCTTCGTGCTGGGCGGTCCTTTGGGCCTGGCCGCCGAGGTGCTGAGTCGGGCCGACTACACCCTTTCCCTGTCGCCCATGACCTTTACCCACGAAATGGCCCGGCTGCTGTTGCTGGAACAGCTCTACCGGGCCTGGAGCATCCGGCTGGGCACCGGCTATCACAAATGAACTCCCCCCAAACAAGCTTTAGAGAACCGGATCATGATCGATAAACTTCCCCACACCATGCCGGGAGCGGTGATCTACGGGGCCATGGTTCTTGGCCTGCTGGCCGCGGTGTCGTTCCGTGTTCTGATCATCGTCGAGGTGGTCAGCCCCGCCCTGGTCCGGCCTTTGTGGTATTTCGCGGTGCTTGCTTACATCGTATTTTTTGCCTATCGCTACTTTGTCACCGAAAAAAGAAAACGGGTGATCATCGGCAACCGCCTGCTGGAAAAGCTTAAGGCCGAAGGCGAGCTTACCCGCGACGACCGCCTGCTGCTCAACTATGTGCTCTCCTCGGTGGTGAAATCCAAAGAACATATCAATTACGTCTTCATTGTTGCGGTATCCATCATTGTGGTAGCGGTTGATATCTGGCTGACACTCTTTTGAAGCGTGAAAAAACCAAGAACTTCATAATTTTCTAAAGAATGCTTGATAAGCATAACCATCCTATTTTATAGTGCGAAAATGAAGCCGTGGGCACCGTCCGGAGCAAGTCAGGGCCGGGGTGTTGAGCAAGGCCGGAACTTTCCGGTTCGGCAGGGAAAAGAACTTTAATTGACGGTTGTTTGTGGAGGAATCAAGATGAGTCAACCGGCGTCACGCACCAATATTCTCCTGGAGTCCGGTACCAATGAGCTGGAGGTGATCACCCTCTACCTGCAATGGCTGGACCCCGCTTCCTCCGCCCCCATCCAGACTGCCTACGGCATCAACGCCGCCAAGGTTCGCGAACTGGTGGCCATGCCCACCAGCCTTACCGAGGTGCCGGACAGTCATCCGTCGGTCCGCGGCATATTTCTGCTCCGCGACCGGACCATCCCCCTGATTGATCTCTGCCACTGGTTCGGCTACCAGCCGGATCTGTCGCCGGAGGCCAAGGCCAAGTGGGTGGTGGTGGTCTCCGAAATCAACGGCAAACTGTTCAGCTTCATCTCCCACGGGGTGGACAAGGTCTACCGTATCTCCTGGAACCAGATCATGCCGCCGCCGGAAGTGGTGGCCAACAACAGCAGCCTTACCGGCATGTGCCTGGTCAACGACCGGATCATTCAGATGATTGATTTTGAAAAGATCTGCGCCGATATCGACCCCAGCATGGCCATGGATTACGTGACCCACGCCATTAAAACCAAGGCGGCAGCAGGGCAGGGGGATAAGTTCGTGGTCATAGCCGATGATTCGGCCATGATCCGGGACCAGATCATCCAGACCCTCACCCGGGCCGGCTACAAGGTCAAGGCCTTCCCGGACGGCCAGTCGGCCTGGGATTTCCTGGAATTGACCATGGGGGCCGGCGAGGTGGACAGCCAGATCCTGGGAATTATCTCCGACATCGAAATGCCCCGCATGGACGGCCACCATCTCTGCAGGAAAATCAAGCAACAGCCGGCCTACGCCAAGGTGCCGGTGATGCTTTTTTCTTCCCTGATCAACGACACCGCTCGGCACAAGGGGGAAAAGGTGGGGGCTGACGATCAAATAACTAAACCGGAACTGGGCGCGCTGGTGGAACGGCTGCAGGGGTGCCTGAAAAAGCTGGGGGCGGCGGATGCGATTGCCGGATAACGGTTGCAGTGCCTGTTGAACGCCGCCTGATACTCTATCGCAGCAACCGTCTGGAAGCCCTGCTGGAATGCCTGGCTGACGGCCTGCGGCATGATCCGCCGCCGCCGCTGACCAGTGAGTGCCTGGTGGTGCAGAGCCGGGGCATGGCCACCTGGCTCGGTCAAAACCTGGCCCGGCGTTTCGGCGTCTGGGCCCATCCCGATTTTCCCCATCCCCGCCGTTTTATCGAACGCCTGCTGAACGCCGCTTTGGGAGCGGAAGCGGGCACCGCCGCTTCCTTTAGCCGGGAACGGCTGACCCTGGCGATTCTGGAACTGCTGCCCCGATTGCTGGACCAGGAAGAGTTTACCCCCCTGCGCCGCTACCTGGAAGGGGGGGATGACTGGAAAAGCCTGCAACTGGCGGAACGGATCGCCTATGTTTTCGACCAGTACCTGGTGTACCGACCCGACATGGTGCTGGCCTGGGAAGACCGGCGAGTCGAGCCGGAGCCGGAAAACCGGTGGCAGGCGTTGCTGTGGCGGCAACTGGCCGATCGTTTTGGTTCTCCCGCCCGCCTCTTTCAGCAAGCTCATGCCCGGCTGCGGCAGGGTGATCTGCTCCAGCCGGAACTGCTGCCGCCTCGAGTTTTTCTGTTCGGCATCACCACCTTGCCGCCACTCTACCTTGGCCTGCTCAACGATGCGGCCAAACTGCTGCCCTGCCATCTGCTGCTTTTTTCCCCGGCCCGGGATTACTGGGCCGATATCTTCAGCCCCCAGGCGCTTAACCGGCTGCTGTTAAAGCACCAGCCAGCGGCGAACAATCCTGGAGAACAGACCGGAGAACAGACCGAAGCCCTGACCGAACAACTGCACCTGGCAACCGGCCACCCGCTGCTGGCCTCTTTAGGATTTGTGGGTCGCGAATTCCAGGAGATTCTGGAATCGCAGGCCGAATACGTGCAGCCTGAAGCCGGGGAATGTTTTGCCGATCCCGTGGCCGCCGAGCTTGCCCCGCCGGCGGCCACGGGGGGGCCGGAAGATGGCGAAGGCGCGGTTTCTTCTATGCTGGCCCGACTGCAAAGGGATATTCTGGAGCTGCGTCACCCCACCCCGGAAACCGCCGTAGAAATCCCCGCGGCCACAGAATCGGCAACACTCCCCTCCACCTCGCCGGCGATGGCGCCGATTGATGATTCGATCGTCATCCACTCCTGCCACAGCCCCCTTCGGGAGGTGGAGGTCCTGCAGGATCAGTTGCTGGCCATGCTGGCCGAAGAAGGTTATCGCCCCCGGGACATCGTGATCATGGTACCGGATATCGAAACCTACGCCCCGCTGATCGAGGCCGTTTTCCGCCGGCCCGCCACCGACCGCCGTTACATCCCTTTTCGCCTTGCCGATCGCAAGATCAGCCGCGAAGCGCCGCTGCTGGATGCCCTGCTGACCCTTTTTGAGCTGGCCCGGGGGCGGCTGCCGCTGTCCCAGGTACTGGATTTTCTCGCCCGGGAACCGGTGAAGCAGGGTTTTTCCCTGGACGGTCAGCAACTGCAGCGGATCGAACAGTGGCTTAATCAACTGCGGGTCCGCTGGGGGATTGACGAG
Organism: Desulfurivibrio dismutans; assembly: GCF_029210385.1. Classification (GTDB taxonomy): domain Bacteria; phylum Desulfobacterota; class Desulfobulbia; order Desulfobulbales; family Desulfurivibrionaceae; genus Desulfurivibrio; species Desulfurivibrio dismutans. The sequence goes on from NZ_JARGDQ010000006.1 coordinate 91,592, forward strand.
GAGCACCGCCGCCGGCACGACCAGCCGCCAACGCGCCAGAACACCTGGCGGTTTGGCCTGGACCGGCTAATTCTCGGTTACGCCCTGCCCGGCGAGGACCGCCACCTGGTGGCCGGCATTCTGCCCTTTGACGACATCGAAGGCCAGGATGCCATCCTGGCCGGGGTACTGCTCAAAATCACCGCCGCCCTGTTCGCCCTGGTCGAAGAGGTGCGCCGGGCCAAAACCATGGTCCAGTGGGTGGAACTGGTCCGGCGGGCCCTGGCCGACTTTTTTCTCCCCGAAGAGCGGGCGGCGGCGGAAGAGGAGTGGCAGCGGCAAAGCCTGCGCGATGCCCTGGCAGCCCTGCTGCAGGACAGTGAACAAGCCGGCCTGGAGCGCCCCCTGGAATTGCCGGCCTTCCTGCGGCTGCTGCGCACCCGCCTCGATGAGGCCGGCGGCAGCGCCGGTTTCCTGGAAGGTGGCCTGACCTTTTGCAACATGCTGCCCATGCGGACCATACCTTTTCCGGTGGTCTGTCTGCTGGGCCTCAGCGACGGCGCCTATCCCCGTCGGGACCAGCCCGCCGGCTTCGATTTAATGGCCGCCGCCCCCCGTCCCGGCGACCGTTCCCGCCGCCGGGACGACCGTTACCTGTTCCTGGAATCCCTGCTCTCGGCCCGCCGCCGCCTTTATCTCAGCTATGTGGGCCGCAGCAGCAAGGACAATGCCGAACTGCCGCCCTCACCCCTGGTGGAAGAGTTGCTGGACTGTCTGGCCTTGATGAGCGGGGCGCCCCGTAATTACCTGGTGACCGAGCACCCCCTGCAGCCCTTCAGCCCCCGTTATTTCCAGCCCGCTCCGGCACCGCTCTTTACCTACGCCGCCGAGTACGCCCCCCCGGCAAACGTTCAGCCGCAGCCGAGCAGCGGCCGACCGGACCGGCCGATACACGTTACCGACAATTCTGACAGTGCGGAAACGGCAATCCATGAACTGACCCTGGCCGAACTGCATCACTTTTTCCGCAACCCCGCCCGGTGGTACGCCCGTAACCGTTTGGGCCTGATACTGCCACCGGAGGAAGAGGAGCAGCCGGACCGGGAGCCGGTATTCTTTAGTAACCTGGAAAAATACCTGCTCAACCGGCAACTGCTGCACACGCCGGCGGAAATGCCCAGCGCCGACCCCGCTAACGAAGCGGGCCAGCGGCGGCGGCAGATGCTGGCGGCCCGGGGTGAGTTGCCCCTGGCCGGGGCCGCCGGGCCGGCTTTAGCGGAACTGGTGAGCGATATCGAGCCGGTGGCGGCCTATCTGGCCACCAGCCCCGCCGGCCGCCCGCTGCCGAACCTGCCCCTGGAGTTGACCCTGGAGCCGGAGCCGGGCCTTAAACTGCGCCTGGGCGGCGAGCTGCGGGACCGGGCCGAAAACGGACTGCTGCGCTGGACCCCCGCCCGGGTCAAACCGGTTTTTTTGCTGCTGGCCTGGCTGGATCATCTGGCCCTGTGCGCCCAGGCACCGAGCGACCAGGATCGGCAGTGTTTTGTCGTCGGCCGGGGGGAGAAAAAAGATGGCCCCAAGGCGGCTATCCGCCTCTTTCAAGCGCTTGACCGCGCTTCGGCCCTGGCTCTGCTGGCTCAACTGGCGGCCCTGTGGCGCCGGGGCCAGGTGGAACCGCTGCCCTTTTTTCCCGCCAGCTCCCATGCCTGGTGCTGGAAACGGCAAAACAGCAAGAGTAATGATCTGCAAAAAAACCGTCAACAGGCCCGGGAAGCGGCCCTGAATTCCTATCATGGCACCGACTTCAACCGGGGGGAGGGGCTTGACCCTTATATGGCGATGATTTTCCAGGAGGCGCAACCGGCGGGGCCGTGGCAGGAGCAGGGCGACCAGGGCCCCGCCGGCACCGACTGGGAAGATTTCGCCGCCGTGGCCGAAACCGTGTACGGGCCGCTGCTGCAGGCCATGCTAAAAAAATCGGCGGAAGCGGCATGAGGAGTAAGCGTGCAGCCGGTGGTCCTGCCATGAAAATTCGGCCCTTTGATCCGACAAGCCTGGCCCCGGCACCGGTCCAACTCATCGAGGCCAGCGCCGGCACCGGCAAGACCTATTCCATTACCTCGCTCTATCTGCGTTTTATTCTGGAGCAGGAACTGCCGGTGGAGCAGATCCTGGTTTTGAGCTTTACCGAAGCCGCCACCGCCGAACTCCATGCCCGCCTGCGCTCCCGGCTGCAAGCCGCGGCGATTGCTTTTCAAAACGGCGGTGATCCCGACGACCCCTTCCTGGACCACCTGGTCCGCCAGAGCCGCCGGCCGACCCGGGATCTGCTGCTGGTACAGCGGGCCGTCAGCGAGATCGACCAGGCGGCGGTGACCACCATCCACAGCTTCTGCCACCGGGTTCTGCAGCAGGGCGCCTTTGAGAGCGGCATGCCCTTTGAACTGGAACTGGTGGGCCGGGTGGATGAATTCATCGACGAGCTGGTCTACGATTTTCTGGCCACCCTGTTCCACCGCGACGACCCCCGGCTGGTAGCCCTGTGGCGGCAGACATACAGCCTTTCGGACCTGCGGGAACTGCTCCGGGAGGCATTGCGCCATCGTCATGCCCCACTGTTGGGGGCGGAGGGGAAAGAAATTGTCCAGGTTGCCGGGCCTGATGAACGGTTGCCGAAAAGCGAACAACCGGCTCCCTGGGAAGGGAATTGGGCCGTCCTTCACCAAGCCTATGCCCAGGTTCGTCAATGCTGGCGGCAGCATGAAGAGGAGATTGCCCGGGAGCTGCACAACACCCAACTGCTCAAAGCTTACCAGGACCTGCTGACCGCCGGCCTGCTCGACAACCTGGCGGTATATCTGGCCCCCTCTGAACCGGCCTCGCTGCTGGTACCCGAGGGCTCGGAAAAACTGGTCCCGACCTTCTTAAACGATCCCCGTGGCGGGGTGTGCTACGGCAACGCCGTCAAGAAAGGCCAGGTGCCCCAACATCCCTTCTTTGCCCTGTGGGAAAAGTATCTGGCCGAGCGGGACCAACTGATTGCCACCCACCAGACCGCCACCTTAAGCGAACTGTTTGCTTTTGCCCGCCGGGAACTGCCTCGGCGCCTGGCCGCCGCCGGCCTGCAGTCTTTCGACGATCTGCTTTACGGGCTGGAAAAGGCGTTAAAAGGGCAGGGCGGTGAGATTTTGCGCCGCTTTATCGCCGGCCGTTACCCCGTGGCCCTGATCGACGAATTTCAGGATACCGACCCGGTGCAGTATGGCATTTTGCAAAAGATCTACAGCCCGGCAGAGACGCTTGCAAGCCGCCGGGAAAGGGGCACTGCCGGTAGTGCTGATTACTCCCGACGCCTGTTGTTGATCGGAGACCCCAAACAAGCCATTTACGCCTTTCGGGGGGCCGATATCTTTGCCTACCTGCAGGCCGCGCAGGACGCCGGCGACCAGCGCTACACCATGACCGTCAACTGGCGGGCCGACCGGAACCTGGTGGCGGCGGTCAACGCTCTGTTTCAGGGGGTGGAAGAACCCTTTGTGGTACCGGGTATTGATTTCCCGGCGGTCACCGCCCGGCCGAAAGCCCCGGATTGCTGGCGAGAAGACGTTGCCGACGGCCAGATCGAAACCCGCCCGCTGCAGTTTCTCATCCCGCCGCCGCAGATGGTGGAAAAAATCATTCCCGCCAACAGAAAGCAGCCGGGCCGGGGCAAGGCGCAGGATGAAGCCATCAGACTGGTGGCGGCGGATATGGTCCGGTTGCTCGCCGGCGCCGGCCGCCGGGCCGAACAGCCGCTGCGGCCGGCGGATATCGCGGTGCTGGTGCGCAGCAACCGGCAGGCCACCCGGATGCAGGAGGCTTTGCAGCGCCGGGGAATCAAGGCGGTGCTTCAGAGCCGGGACAGTGTCTTTGCCAGCGCCGAGGCCCGGCAGTTGTCCTTGCTGCTGCACGGGCTGCTGGCGCAGGCCGATGAGGCCCGGCGTCGGGCGGCCATGCTCACCGACCTGCTGGGTGCCGCCGCCAGCGACCTGCTGGCCCTCGACGAGGACGAACAGCAGTGGCAGGTCTGGCTGCTGCGTTTCAGCCGTTGGAGTCTTTTGTGGCAGGAGCGCGGCTTTATGGCCATGATGCGGGCTATCATCGAGGAGCGCCAGGTGGCGGCCCGGCTGCTGGCCGGCCAACACGGGGAGCGGCGACTGACCAACTTCCGCCACCTGGTGGAACTGCTCCATGGCCGGGAACGGGAGGCGCACCTGCAGCCCCCGGCCCTGCTCAAATGGCTGGATGTGGGTGTTGCCGACCTGCGCCCCGGCGCCGACCCCGATGAATTGCGGCTGGAAAGTGATGAGGAGGCGGTGCAGGTGCTGACCATTCATCGCAGCAAAGGGTTGGAGTTCCCGGTGGTCTACTGTCCTTTCCTGTGGATGACCGGCAAACGAAACAATGAAGAAAAAGACAAGTTTTTCAGCTTCCACGACCCCGATGATCAATGGCGGGGGAAAATCACCCTGAGCCCCGATGAACCGCAGCGCCGGGCCCGCCGCCGGGAACTCTTTGCCGAGGATCTGCGCCTGCTCTATGTCGCCTTAACCCGGGCCCGCCACTGTTGCCGGGTGGTCTGGTTCCCCGCCGACGGCTACGATGAATCGGCCCTGGCTTACCTGCTGCACGACGGCCGGGAGGGCCGGCCGCCCGCCGCCCTGCAGGGCATGCCCCATGCAGAACTGCAGGCCTTATTGACGGCCAGGGTCGAAAAGGAAAAGCAATGGGGCCTGCAGACCCCGGAGGGGATCACCGATGCAGCGGTGCTGCCTTATTCCGGCCTGGCCGCCGGCGATCCCGCCCGGCTGCGGCAAATGTCTAAAAACATCGACACCGCCTGGCGGGTGGGCAGTTTTTCCCAGCTTATCGCCCACCGTGGCGAAAGCCGGTCCTGGGTGACCGAGCGCGATTATGACGTGGCCGGCGTCGATCATCCCGCCGTAACCGATACCCTGAACAACCCCATGATAGCTGCTCCGGCCGGCCCCGCCGCCACCCGCCTGCTGGCGGCCCGGATCCCTCTGGCCGAGTTGCCCGCCGGCGCCGGCATCGGCAACTTCTGGCACCGGATTCTGGAATTGATTTCCTTTCACCAGCCCGAGCAGCACCCGGCGATCATCAGCGAGCAGTGCCGTGTTTTCGGGGTGGACCGCCAGCGTTGGCAAACCCGGCTGGAGGAAGCCCTGGCGCAGATCCTGGCCACCCCGTTGACTGCCGCCGATGCTTTCCGGCTCAAGGATCTCACCGATCACATGCGGCTCAACGAAATGGCCTTCACCTGCCCGGTGCGCCAGGCCCGCCGGCCTCTGGACCCCGCCCGCCTGGCCAGGGTTTTTCGGGAACATCCGGAAGACCTGCCGCCGGACTATGCCGATGGCCTGGCGCAACTGCGTTTTTCGGCCCTGCAGGGTTACCTGAAAGGCTTTGTCGACCTGGTCTGCCAATGGCAAGGAAAATGGTACGTCATCGACTACAAGAGTAACCTGCTGGGCCCTGCCTTTGCCGACTACCAGCCCCCAAGCCTGGCTCCGGTGATGAGCCAGCACCACTATATTCTCCAGTACCATCTCTACGCTCTGGCCCTGCACCGCCACCTTACCCAACGCCTGCCGGATTACGATTACCAGCAGCATTTCGGCGGCACCCTCTACCTCTTCCTGCGGGGGCTGCACCCGGACCTGGGCCCCGCCGCCGGCGTATATCACGAACGCCCGCCGCAACCCCGCATCGAGGCGTTGTCCCAACTGCTGGAGTGAAGCTGAAACCAATCCGATTGAAAAGCGACAGGGCTGTGGTAAGATCAGCAACATCTTTACCCCTGTAACTTGTGCCGAGAGTTGACTGCTGCTGTCCGCAGCCAAATAACGATGAAGTTGCAAAAAGTCCGTCCATGGGCGCGCTGATTACTTCTTGCTAACTCATCAATACAACGCCATTTTCAATAAGCGCCAGAGCGCTGTGGGAGAGCAATGACCGACTACACCACCATTCTGTTCGATTTCGGGGGCGTGATCGCCGCCGAGGGTTTTCGCACCGGGCTTGAGGCCATCGGGGGCGAGCAGGGGTTGGACCCCGCCGAAACCTTCCGCCTGGGCAAAGAGATCGTCTTTGACGGCGGCTATGCGGTGGGCGCGGTGGATGAGGTTGCCTACTGGAATGAATTTCGGCGGCGGACCGGCATCACCTTGCCCGATACCGCGCTGCGCCGCCACATTCTGGACCGCTTCGTGCCTTTTCCCGAGATGCTGAAGGGCCTGGAACAGCTGCGCCGGAGGGGCTATATCGTGGCCATGGTCAGTGACCAGACCAACTGGCTGGATGAACTGGACCAGCGGCATCATTTTTTCCCTCTTTTTCACCGGGTCTTCAACAGCTACCACCATGGCCGCAGCAAACGAGATCTGCGCTTCTTTACCGAAGTGCTGGAGGAACTGGGCTGCCGGCCGGAGGTGGCCATCTTCCTCGACGACGACCCTGGTAATGTGGAGCGCGCCCGGTCGGTGGGCATTACCGGGCTTCTGGTAACCAGTCCCCGCCAGGCCCTGAGCGATCTGGAGGATATTTTAGGCAAGGATTAAGAAGTTACCCGGGCATGGTCAAGCATTCAGTTGACCGTGACCGGGGCAATCAAGTACAAACTATGAACATCGGGGAACGGCCCCGGTGGGGGACCGGAAGGATGGCAGATGGTCCTGGATTCCGGCTTTCGTCGGAATGACGGTTAATGTCGTTATGTATAACTTCAGGAGTTGATGGTAATGAGTGGTTTTGCGGAACTTTTCACGGAACATGAGGCAGCCGGCGAAAAAATCACCCCCGGCCAGCAGGTCACCGCCGAGGTGGTCAGCGTCGCCAAAGAGTGGATCTTTATTGATCTGGGCGGCAAAAGCGAAGGGGCGGTAGCCAAGTCCGAATTTATTGATAATGAAGGTAACTGTACGGTGGCGGTGGGGGACCAGGTAAAGGTTTACTTCCTCACCGAAAAGAAACAGGAAAAGCTCTTCACCACCAAGGTCGGCGGCGCCGCCACTCAGGCCCACCTGGAAGAGGCATATCACAGCGGGATTCCGGTGGAAGGCACGGTGGAGGCGGAAGGCAAGGGTGGTTTCCAGGTGCGGCTGGGTGGTAATGTACGGGCCTTTTGCCCCTTTTCCCAGATGGGTCTGCGCCGGGTTGAAAACAGCGATGAGTATCTTGACCAGAGTCTCGCTTTCAAGATCATCGAGTTTCGTGAAGGGGGCCGCAACATTATCCTCTCCCGCCGCCAGTTGCTGGAAGAGGAGCGGGCGGCCCGCAAGGAAGAACTGCGCCGCACCCTGCAGGTGGGCGACAAGGTTACCGGAACCGTGACCTCGCTCCAGAAATTCGGCGCCTTTGTCGATATCGGCGGCATCGAAGGGCTGATTCCGATGTCGGAGATCGGCTGGGGAACGGTGGATGATATCCACAGCCACCTGGAGCCGGGCCGGGAGGTGGAGGTGGTGGTCAAGAGCCTGGACTGGGACCGGGATCGCTACTCTTTAAGCCTCAAAGACACCCTGCCCGACCCCTGGGAAGAGGTGGCGGCCCGCTTCCCGGAAGGCTCCCGCCACCAGGGCAGAGTGGCACGGCTGACGGACTTCGGGGCCTTTGTGACCCTGGCCTCGGGGATTGACGGCCTGGCCCATATCTCCAAGCTGGGAGCCGGTCGGCGGATCAATCATCCCCGGGAGGTGGTCCAGCTCGGTGAGATGCTGGAAGTGGAGATCGAGGCCGTCGACCTGGAAAGACGGCGGCTTTCCCTGAGCGTGCCGCCGCCGGCGGAGAGTGAAGCCGCCGGGGAGTCGGCCCCGAACGGCGCCCAACCGGCCGCCAAAACCGGTGGTAAGTCGAAACAAAAGACCGCCGGCTCGGCGGACAATCGGCAGAATTTCCGCGATTATCAAAGCACCCAAGGTAAACAGGCCGACCGGCCCATGGGAACCTTGGGCGATCTGCTAAAGGCCAAGATGTCGGAAAAGGAACGGAAGTAATAATCACCTCTGGTGATTGCACAGCAGTGGAGGGGGATTTGATTTTTACTGGTTTCTACCGGCGCCGACGACTGCCGGTACTGTTATTGGCCTTGATTTTTATCCTGGTCGGTGAACCGGCCGACGCCGGCCCGGAAAAAGATCCCTTGCAAGCGGGAGCATCCCTGGGTCTTAGCGGTAAGTACGCCACCATGGCCCATGACCAGAAGCGTGCTTTACGGCTGTGGGAAGCGGAAATCAATGCCACCGGCGGTTTGCTGGGCCGCGAGGTTCGGCTTACCATTCACGATGATCATAGTGACCCGCAGCGCGCCCAAGATATCTATCAGCGAATGTTTGCCGAAGACGGAGTGGAACTCTTTTTTGCCCCCTTCTCCAGTGAAATCACCGGCAAAGTGCTGCCGCTCTTTGAGCAGCACCGCTTTCCCCTGCTGGCTTCCGGGGCGGTGGCCGACGAACTCTGGCAACAGGAAGCCCAATACATCTTCGGGATTTTTACCACCGCCGACAAAATTCCCGCCAATTTCATGGAAATGCTCTTTGTGCACGGTGTTGACGGCCTGGCCCTGCTGCACTCCGCCGATCCCTTTTCCCGGGCAGCCGCTGAAGGAGTACGTAAACGGGCCGGCTGGCTTGGCCTGGAGTTGCAACTGGATGCCAAATTCAGCGACCCGGAAAATGATTTTACCGCTCTGCTGACCGAAGCCCGGGACCTGGGCAGCGAGGTAGTGATCATGGCCGGGCACTTGGAGGAGTCCATCGCCCTACGCCGGGCTATGCTTGCCATGGAGTGGACCCCGCGGGTCTACTACAGCCCCCAGGGTCCGGCCAATCCTTCATTTATCGAACGTTTGGGGCCGGGGGCGGAAGGAGTGTTCGGCACCGAGCAATGGCAGCATTTAGGCGGCATCGAAACCCCGGAGACCGAAGCCTTTCTGGCGGCATACCGGCAAAAATTTGCCCGCGAAGCCAGCTATTTTTCCGTTGCCGCCTATTCCGCCGCACAAATCATGACCAAAGCCATTCGCCGAGCCGGCACTCTGGAAGGTGAGAAGTTGCGCATCGTGCTGACTGAACTCGATGCCACCTGCCTGACCGGGCGGTTCCGGGTGGATGCCTGGGGCCGACAGATCCGCAATTTCAGCCTGGTTACCCAGTGGCAGGACGGCCGCCAGGAAGTCGTCTGGCCTCGCAACCTGATGACTGCGGAGCCCCGGTTATGAACCAGCGGCCCCGGCTGCTCACCCGTACGGTCGACCATGTCCGGCGCTGGCACGGGCGGTTGGCCTGTCGTTACACTCTGGGTAATCTGCTGGTGGTGCTGGCGGTGGGAACCGGTTTCTATTTGCTGGCCCTGCTGCCCATGTCCCGGTTTATAGAAAACTGCAACACCTCACAAATGGCCGATGCGGTAGATGATATTCAGCGCATTTGCGAGCAGAGTCACAATGAGTTGTTGCGGGCCGGAATTGCCCCGGGCAGCCTTGACTCGACTCTGAAGCAGGTGGCCACCTTAAGTTTTATCGAGGATTTCCTCTCGGCTAACCGGCTGCATATCCTGCTTATCAACAGCGAGCAGGTGCTTTTGCAGCCTGCTTTAGTGGCGGGTTTGGCGGAAGCGGCCAACAAGCTGTCGACAAACGGAGAAGCCGGTGCCCAAGCCTTTCCCGCCGCCGCCCAGGCCAGAATACTGATCCAGAAGTTGGCGGCACCCCATAGTTATCCCGAGACGATGACCATTAATGGCCGGGAATACCACCTCCAGGGCGGCACCTTTTCTCCCTGGGGGTGGCAATTTGTGGTGTTCAAAGACAGCAGTCATTTTCTCAACACCATAAACCAGGTGCTCTATGCTTATTTCGGTACCGTTATTCTGCTGCTGTTCTGGGTTTTGTTCAGCGGTTATTTTTTCCGCCGACAGGTGGAGACTCCGATCAACGAAATGATCAGCGCCTTGCGAGAAGGAAAAAAACCGGATTATCAGGGAGTGGATGAATTCGAGTTTCTTTCGCAACGTTTTGCCGAGTTTATCGGGGAGCAGGAAGTTTTGCACCGGCGGTTTTTTCAGCAGCAAAAACTGGAATCCATCGGCGTGATGGCCGGCGGTATTGCCCATGACTTCAACAATTTGCTGGCGGCACTTTACGGCCAGATCAGCCTGGCGGAACTTTCCCTGCCCGACGATCATCCGGCCCGCGCCCATCTGTCGCTGGCGGAAGGCTCGGCCAACCGGGCCCGTTTTTTAACCCGACAGCTCCTGACCTTTACCACCGGCAACCACCTGCAGCGGCGGCCGATGGCCGTGCCCCAGTTGCTGCCGGAACTCGCCCGTTTTGCCCTCACCGGCAGCCGCTGTGAGTTGCAGTTCAGAGCCGAGGCGAATCTCTGGCCGGCCGAACTGGATCCAGAGCACATGGGCAATGTCTTTCACAATCTGGTGCTCAACGCCCGGGATGCCATGAATGATGACGGCGAACTGGTGATCTCCTGCCGGAACCTGGAGTTGTCGGCCGAAGCGGATGTATCGTTACCGCCGGGCCGTTACGTGCAGATCGTGTTCCGGGATAACGGTTGCGGCATGGACCCCGACGTGGTCAGCCGCATCTTTGACCCCTATTTTTCCACCAAGGAAAAAAGCTCCCGCAAAGGCACCGGCCTGGGGCTGACCATCTGCTATGCGGTGATCAATAAACATGGTGGACACATTGAGGTCGATTCGGTGAAAGGGCAGGGTACCGTTTTCACTCTTTATCTCCCGGCCGCCGAGGGCAACGGCGCGGTGACCAGCCAGGTGATGGCCGAATTGCAAAGATGGGAACGGTAGTCGTGACTGCGCCCGAGATGACACAACTGGTGGAACGGCTGGTGAGGGAAGAGGCGCTGGCCGAGTTTGACCGCCATTGGCTGCAACTGCTGTCCCGGCTGCAGCCGTCGACTTCCCCCGCCGTGCTGCTGACGGCGGCTTTGCTGCGCCGGGCCGTCGATCAGGGCCATGTCTGCCTGAAGCTGCCGGAGGTGGCCGCCTGGTGGCCGGCGGCGGCCGTCGAGATGGGTTGTGTCGCCCCCTCGCCGTCGACCCTGGCGGCCGAGTTGCACCACAGTCCTTTGGCGGCCGGCGGGGCGTCGGTAATCGACGCTCAACCGGACCCAGATGGGCGTACCCATATCCACCCGGATTCAGCAGCCCCCCTTGTGTTGAGCGGGGAACGACTGTATCTGCGCCGTTATTGGCAATATGAACAGGCACTGGCCGGCGAGATCAAGCGGCGGGCGGTTAGGGTGACGGCCCCGCCGGCACCGGAAGTGGCCGCCGATCGCCTGACCGCCCTGGCGATGGCTGCGGGGGTGGAACTGGACCAGGACCAGCGGGCGGCAGTGCTGGGGGCGCTCAACCATTACCTGGCGGTGATATCCGGCGGGCCGGGCACCGGCAAAACCACCATCATCTTTTTCATTATCACCCTGCTACAGGAACTGTCGGTGGTGCAACAGGGGGAGAGTTTGCGGATCCTGCTGCTGGCGCCCACCGGCAAGGCGACGGCCCGGCTGGCGGAAACCCTGCGGGATCGAGCCCAAGGCTTTGCCGCCATGACCATCCATCGGGCCCTGGGGTATCAGCGCGAAACTCCCACCATCTTTCGCCATAACCGGGAAAACCAGCTGGCAGCGGACCTGGTGGTGGTGGATGAGGCGTCCATGGTGGACCTGGCCCTGATGAGCAAACTTTTTGCTGCCGTACCGCCCCGGGCCCGGCTGGTGCTGCTGGGCGACAAAGACCAGCTGGCCTCGGTGGAGGCCGGCTCCATTCTGGGCGATATCTGCCTGGCCGCACCCCGGCTGGCCTCGGCGGTGATCGAGCTTAACCGGGGGTTTCGTTTCGATCCGCAACGGGGCGTCGGCGCCCTGGTGCGAGGGATCAAGGCGGGCGAGCCGGAAAGGGTGCTGGCGGTGCCGGTCCGCATGGAAGATGAAAAGGTGGATTTAGAAAAACTCGCGGCGGCGGAGGTTACCTTGAGTGAGCAGGTCGATCCGGTGGCCAACCCCACCTTGCGCGAACTGGTGCTGGCCGGCTTCCGGCCCTGCCTGGAGGCATCCTCTCCGGCCGAAGCCCTGGCCAGGATGGGCGATTTTCGCCTGCTTTGCGCCCATCGTCGGGGGCCTTACGGAGTGGAACAGCTCAACGGTTTCTGCCGACAACTGCTGCTGGCGGCCGGGTTACTGGGGAAGACGGCAAGCCGGGCCCCGGAAACCACCCTGGCGCCCAGGGAAAGCGGCGGGGCCGGCGAAAGCGAACAGTACTATCGGGGCCAACCGGTTTTGGTGGTGGCCAACAGCTACGAAACCCGCCTGTTCAATGGGGACTTGGGGATTATCTGGAACTCGCCGGAAGACGAGGAGCAGTTGATGGCCTTTTTCCCAGCCGCCGATGGGCCGCCCCGCATGCTGCCGCCGGGCCGGCTGCCCCGCCATGAAACCGCCTTTGCCATGACCATCCATAAAAGCCAGGGGTCGGAGTTCCAGCGGGTGGCGGTGATCCTGCCCCAGGAAGATTCTCCCCTGCTGAGCCGGGAACTGTTGTATACTGCCGTCTCCAGAGCCCGCCGCCGGGTCCATCTGTTCGGCACCGCCGAGGTGATCAGCCGGGCCATCCGCCGCCGGGTGACCAGAACCTCGGGCCTGGCCGAGGCCTTAAGCTACCCGGAGACGGCCTGATTTTTTCAAACGTTCACAGACTGTTACAGTATCAGGTTGGTGCTTTTGCTGAACGGTTGACTTTTTGTTGATTCATCAACGATAACGGACCAACAAACATGCGTGAAGATATCGATTTAGTCTTCTTTAAACAGCTGCTGGAAGAGCGTCTCGCCACCCTCACCGCCGGTGCCGGCGACGGTGACCGGCCGGTGGAATTGGACCAGACCCGGGTCGGCCGCCTGTCGCGCATGGACGCCATGCAGCAGCAGGCCATGAGCCAGGCCGCCCGTCGGCTGGTCAACCAGGAAAAGGTACGGATCAAAACCGCCCTGACTCGCCTGGAAGAGGGCGAATATGGCTACTGCGTCCACTGTGGCGACGATATCCCGGAAGGCCGTCTGCGCTTCGACCCCAGCGTGCCTTCCTGCATCGAGTGCGCCCGGGAAGCGGAAAACCGCTAAAGGGCTGAGCCGAATTAAAACCATGCACTTTACCGGCAAGGTGCTGATACTTGCCACGCTTAAGCCGGTATTACAGTTTCCCAAGGAGCAGATGTGATCAACGAAATTCCAGCACTTTGCGGTCAGCGGGCGGAAAATATTTTCAGCCAGCGCAACTTCTGCTGTGCCGAGGCGGTGATTGTCACCTTAAACGCCACCTTCAAAATTGGTTTGGAGGAAGCCACCGCTGCGGGGCTTGGCTCCGGCTTCTGCCACGGCATGGGCGGCGCCGGTTGTGTCTGCGGGGCCTTGGCCGGGGCCGAGATGATGCTGGGCCTGCTGCTCGGCCCCCGCCGGGAAGGGGGGTTGGCCAAGAAGGTATTCCAGAAAGAAGTGGCGGCGGTGATGCATGATCGTTTCAAGGAGCGTTTCGCCGCCACCTGCTGCCGAGTGCTGTTGAAAAAACGCAAGGAAAAGCAGGGGGCCGCTTGCGCTGAACTGACCCGGGGGGCGGCCGAAATCGCTGCCGAACTGGTGCTGGCCCGGCGGCCGGAACTGGCCGCCGGCGTGGACCGGGATTTTCTTGCCGCCCGGGATCGGAAGAGCGCCGACTGAGCAGCTTTAATCCTGAACCTCCTCCCGGTTTCAGGTTTGCCTGTTTCTTAAAATTACTCCTTATCCAGGAGTAATTCGGCGGCTTCCCCCGATTCCCTTTTTTCCAGCCGGTCTTCCAGTTCGCCGATATAGGCGGTAAGGGTATTGCCCGACTGTTCCACACTGGCCTGCAGGTCTTTCTCCGCTTCTTCCAACCGGGAGAGCAGGGCGTTTTCCACCTGTTCCACGCGGCCGAGCAGTTCCGTCCGGGTGGTTTCCACCGCCTCACCCTGGCGGGTTAATTCCGTTTCCAGATATTTCCGCAGTTCGGTGAAGCGGGAGGATTCCGCCTGGGTGGCCAGCTTGCGGTGATCCTGCAGTTCCTGGGCATGCCGCCGGGTGGCCAGCATCAGGGTGGTCTGCAGATAGACCACGAAAACCAGAAACAGTACCGTCAGCAAGGCCAGAACCCCGAACATCAGCAGCCCCAGCGGTGCTTCGAATTCCGCCACTCCCAACGAGATGGCGGCCGGGGCCACCAGGGTCTGCCAGTTGAGGGCGGCGAAGGCGGTGGTCAGCAAGAGGATAAAAGCCAGCAGCAGAGCGATGAATTTCATGGTCGGCGCTTCTCCTTGTCGGTTGCGGTGGGTTTTATTTTCCGGACGGTGCATTCCAGACTGCCGTCGTGCAGGGTCAGACTGATCTCGTCATTGATTCTGGCCTGCCGGGTGGAGCGCAACACCGTGCCCTCGGCCCGGCGGGGGATGGCATAGCCCCGACCAAGCACGGCCAGGGGGCTGACTGCATCCAGAATAGCAGCATTACGACTTAAACGGCTATGTTTTTCGGTCATGATTTTGTTGATCAGAAAATTTAACCGTATCACCCCGGCCTGCAGGCGACTGCGCTGGCCGGCCAGCTCCCGGCGGGGATCACGCTGCTGCAGAATGGCCTGGCAATGTCCCAGCCGCTCCCGGTGGCGGTGCAGACGGTAGCGCAGGGCATGGCCCAGTTCGGCCTGGAAATGGTCCAGCCGCAGATTGTGCTGGGCCAGCAGCCGGCTGGGGTCTCCCAGCAGGCGCTGGGCGGAGAGCAACTGCCGACGGGCATCCAGCAGGTGCCGGTTCAGGGCGGCGGCCAGGCGGCGGTCAAACTCGTTAATGGCGGTAATGAGCGCCTCCTGTTCCGGCAAGATCATTTGGGCGGCGGCGGTGGGGGTGGGGGCCCTGAGATCGGCGACAAAATCGGTGATGGTGAAGTCCACCTCGTGGCCCACCGCCGAGACCACCGGAATCTCAGAGGCCGCCACCGCCCGGGCCAGTTCCTCTTCGTTGAAGGCCCAGAGATCCTCCAGGGAACCGCCGCCCCGGCACAGAATGATGATATCCCAACGCCGCAGCCGGTTGAGTTCGGCAATGGCCTGGGCGATCTCGGCGGCCGCACCGTCACCCTGGACCCGCACCGGCATGATGCTGATGGAGGTGGCAGGGCAGCGTTGTGCCGCCTGGGTCAGGAAATCCCGCACCGCCGCCCCTTGGGGCGAGGTAACCAGGGCAATGCGGCGAGGTAGAAAGGGCAGGGGGCGCTTGCGTTCCGGGGCAAATAACCCCTCGGCCTCGAGTTTGGCCTTTAAGCGGTCGAAGGCGATGCGCAGCAGACCGGCGCCCTTGCCGTCCATGAAATCGATGATCAGCTGGTACTCCCCCCGGGGCTCGTAAACCGAGATCCGCCCCCGGCACAAAACTTCCAGACCGTCGGCGGGGGTGCAGGCCAGGTAACGCTGCTGAGCCCTGAACAGTACCGCCCGCAACTGGGCGTCGGCATCTTTCAGGGTAAAATAGAGATGGCCGGAGGCGGGGCGCCGCAAGTTGGAAATTTCCCCGGTTACCGTCACCATGGAGTAGGAGGTTTCCAGCAGTCCCCGGATGGAGCGGGTCAGTTCCGCCACCGTTTGAATACGATTGTCGAAAGGGTTTTCCATGTTTTACACGGTATCCGGCCGGTGGAGAGTTGTCCGGTTGACTAAAAAAAACCGGGATGATTTTTACTTAAAAAAAAAGTATACTATCCGACCTTGCAAGGGAAAAGCATTTTCGACGGCTGCAGGCCGGCAAACCAGTTAACCAAAAACGGGAATACCAGTGGCTGACAAAAAAATCTTCCAACCGGGCAACCTCAAGCCCGCCGACGGCGGCAGCCGCACCAACTTTTTCGATGAACTCAACCTGCCGCCTTCGGCCGCAGAGTTTCTCAATGTCTGGTATCGTCACATCCTGGCGGCCGTTGGCGTGGTGGTGGTGGTAATTCTGACCTGGAGTTTAAGTCAGCAGTTTGTTACCTCCCGGGCCGAACAGGCCTCGCAGCAACTCAGCGCCGCCATGCAGCTGGCCGACCCCGCCGCCCGGGCCCAGGCTTTGGAGGAGATTGCTTCTTCTTACAGCCGCACCGGAGCCGGACTATGGGGCCGCATTGAGTTGGCGCACTTGGCCAGGAATGCCGGCGACCTTGAAACGGCGGCCCAGACCTATGAGGAGTCGCTGGGCGCCCTTGCCCGGCAGGATGCCCGCCGACCCATGGTCAAACTCAGCCTGGCCCAGGTGCTGAGTGAAATGGGCCGCGATGACCAGGCTCTGGAGTACTACCGGGAACTGGCTGAAACCAAAGGCTTTGAAGCTTGGGGGCTGCTGGGCAGCGGCGATATTCTGGCCCGCCGGGGAGACACCGAGGCAGCCCGGGAAAAATACCGCCAGGTAACGGAGCAGACCAACGCCCCGTACCTGGTCCTTGAGCAGGCCGAGCTGCGCCTGCGTTAGACCACATGGAGATCATTACCCAGTTTGAAGCCATGCGCGACTGGGCCCAGCGGCGGCGACGGGAGGGGCGTACCATTGCCCTGGTGCCCACCATGGGCTATTTCCATGAGGGTCATCTCAGCCTGATGCGTCTGGCCGCCACCCGCACCCCGCATGTGGTGGTCAGTCTCTTTGTTAATCCCACCCAGTTTGCCCCCGGCGAGGACCTGGAAGATTACCCCCGCGACCAGCAGCGTGATGCCGCCCTGGCCGCCGACTGTGGGGTGGAGGTGTTGTTCTGCCCGGATCCGTCGGCCATGTACCCGCCGGATTTCCGCACCATGGTAACGGTAACCGGACTGAGCAGCGAAGTGCTGTGCGGCCGTAGCCGGCCCACCCATTTTACCGGGGTGGCCACGGTGCTGACCAAGCTTTTCAACCTGGTCCAGCCCCACCAGGCGGTCTTTGGCGAAAAGGACTTTCAGCAGCTGGCGGTGATCCGGGCTCTGGTGCGGGATCTGAACTGGGATCTGGAGGTTGTCGGCCATCCCATCGTCCGGGAGGCCGACGGCCTGGCCATGAGTTCCCGCAATGTCTATCTTAACCAGGAACAGCGGCAGGCGGCCTTGGCGCTGCCCCGCTCCCTGGCCCTGGCCCGCAACCAGGTGGCCGGCGGCGAGCACAACCCCGCAGTACTGCGCAGTGAGCTGGCGGCCATGCTGGAAGCGGCCGGGCTCAAATGGGAGTACATTGAATTCGTTGACGCCGCCACCCTGGCTCCGGTCAAGCAGGTGGCTTCCGGCACGGTCCTGGCCGTGGCGGCCCGCAGCGGCAAGACCAGACTGATCGACAACTGCCGGTTTGACTGACGAAAATCATTCATCACCTGGCAATCTCCCTCAACCCAAGAGCCAAGTCATTATGTTACGTTACATGCTGAAGTCCAAAATTCACCGGGCCACGGTGCTTGACGCCCAACTCCACTACGAAGGCAGCCTGGCGGTGGACGCCGAACTGATGGCGGCGGTGGAGCTGGTGCCCTTTGAACAGGTTCATGTTTATAACATCAACAACGGTGAGCGCTTTGAAACCTATGTTATCGAAGCGCCGGCCGGCAGCGGCATGATCGGCCTGCGTGGGGCGGCAGCCCGTAAAGGAATGGCCGGCGACATGATCATCATCGTCAGCTATGCCATGTATGCCCCTGAAGATCTCGCCCAATACGCCCCCCGAATCGTGGTGCTGGACCCGGCAAACCGTATCAAGCGTCGCGGGCCGGCGGACCAGGCCAAGCCGGAAGCTTAAAGGGCGCCGGGGCAGCAGATCATGGTCGATTGCCATTCTCCAGCCCCGGCCCAACCCGGCCGGGAATCATCCGAGCATCCCCCGGGTCGTTTACTGGTAACCGCCGCCACGACCATGGAGCTTGACCCGTTGCGCCGGATTCTGAGCGGGTCAAACGGTATTGATACTGGCAAAGACCTTGATTTTTTATGCTGCGGGGTGGGGCCCACGGCCGCCGCCGCTTCCCTGGCCGCCTGGCTGGCTTGTCGGCCCGACCGTTACCGCGGCGTGATCATGATCGGGGTAGCCGGCGCTTACCCATCCGACCGGGCCGGGCAGGGAGCGGATTTGCTGGACATCTGTTTGGCGGAACGGGAAATTCTGGCAGATTTCGGGCTGGCGGCGCCCCATGGCGCCGATCCCTTTGAGAATCCGCAAATGGCGGCCGAAAGGGAGTTTGCGCTGATCTCCCCGCTGTTGCAACTCGCCGACGGCACCCTGCGGCAATGGCGGATTCCCTTTCACTGCGGCGCCTTCGTTACCGTGAACGCCGCCAGCACCACCCTCCAGCGGGGAATGGCCCTGGCCCGCCGCCATCGGGCCCTGTGCGAAAACATGGAAGGAGCCGCCGCCGCCTTGGTCTGCCAACGTCTGCAGTTGCCCCTGCTGGAGATACGCTGCATCAGTAACCTGGTTGAAGATCGCGACCTCAGCCGCTGGCGCCTGCCGGCGGCGATTGAGCGCTTCACGGAGATTACGGCCCGGCTGCTGCCGCCCCTGGTGAACGGTGACCACTCATGAATCACCATACCCCTCTCTCATTGGGCTTTTCTCCGTGCCCCAACGACACCTATATTTTTCACGCCCTGGTGCATGGCCTGGTGACCGGTGCGCCGGAGTTTGCGCCGATCTGCCTGGAGGATGTGGAGACCCTTAATCAGTGGGCCTTGCAGAGCCGTCTGGACGTCAGCAAACTCTCTTTTCATGCTCTGGGACATGTCTTGGAAGACTATGTTCTGTTGCCGGCGGGGGCGGCCCTGGGGCGGGGCTGCGGCCCGCTGCTGGTGGCCCGGGAACAGCTTGACCCGGCCGAGTTGCCCGGCAAACGTGTGGCCCTTCCCGGGCGCTACACCACCGCCGCCATGCTACTGGGCCTTTTTGCCCCCGCCTGCCTGCCGGCGGCCGGCAGCGACCTGCCGGCCAACCTCCGCCTGCTGCGCTTTGACCGGATCATGCCGGCCCTGGTGGCCGGCGAAATCGATGCCGGGGTGATCATCCATGAAAGCCGTTTCACCTACCGCCAGCGCGGCCTTAAATTGCTGGTCGATCTGGGCGCCTGGTGGGAGGAGATGAGCGGCCTGCCCATCCCCCTAGGGGGGATTGCCGCCCGGCGCAGCCTGGGCCAAGAGAAACTGACGGCCATTGCTGATGCCATCCGCCACAGCCTGGCCCAGGCCCGCCGTAATCCCGCCGGGGCCATGGAGTATATTCGCCGTCATGCCGGGGAACTGGACAACGAGGTAATGCGGGCCCACATCGACCTTTACGTCAATGATTTTTCTTACGAACTCGGTGCGGAAGGGAAGCAGGCGATCACCGAATTTATCCGCCGGGGCCGCCAGGCCGGTATTCTGCCCGCCAGCAATCAACGTTTACTTCTTGACAAGCGGGGTTGAGCAACTATATTAGCAGTTTTTGTCGGCGTTGCCAGCTTGGCGCCGCCGGCCCGGCATGCACTGCAGACTGCTGCTAGGAACTGCCTGCTAAACGCTTTATAATCGACGCTTTTTGGGTTTTTGCGCGTTGGTCATCTTCACGCCCGGGCTTGCCCGAGGTTGTCGCGGGGCGACGGACACGCCAAACAGGCTATAAATCACCACAAGCAGGAAAAAGCACATGAAAATGAAAGGATCCCAGGCCTTTGTCAAGTGCCTGGAAGAACAAGGGGTTGAGGTTATCTTCGGCTTTCCCGGCGGGGCGGTCATCGATCTTTATGATGAACTGCTCAACGCCGACAAGCTTACCCATGTCCTGGTCCGCCACGAGCAGGCCGCGGTCCATGCCGCTGACGCCTACGGCCGGGTCAAGGGCGAGGTCGGGGTGGCCCTGGTGACCTCCGGTCCCGGCGCCACCAATACCGTCACCGGTATTGCTTCGGCTTACTGCGACTCCATCCCCATGGTGGTTTTCACCGGCCAAGTGCCCACCATGCTGATCGGCAACGACGCCTTCCAGGAAGTGGACATCGTCGGCATTACCCGGCCGGTGACCAAGCACAACTACCTGGTCAAAAAACCCGAAGACCTGATTCCCACCATCCGCGAGGCCTTTCACCTGGCCCGCAGCGGCCGGCCCGGTCCGGTGCTGGTGGACCTGCCCAAGGACGTAATCGGGGCCATGGTCAGTTACACCGAGCCCAAGCCCATCAAGATGCGGACCTACAAGCCCACTTACGAGCCCCATCCCGGCCAGATTGAAAAGGCCTGCAAGACCATCCTCAAGGCCAGAAAACCGGTCCTTTACGTCGGCGGCGGGGTGATCAACGCCAATGCCTCGCAGGCGGTTACCGAACTGGCCAAGAAACTGGATATTCCGGTGACCATGACCCTCATGGGCCTGGGCGGCTTTCCCGGCACCGACCAGCTTTCCATGGGGATGCTGGGGATGCATGGCACTTATTACGCCAACATGGCGGTGGCCAACTGCGACCTGCTGATCGCCGTGGGTGCCCGTTTTGACGACCGGGTCACCGGCCGCATCGATGCCTTTGCTCCCAACGCCAAAGTTATTCATGTCGATATCGACCCCAGTTCCATCAGTAAAAACGTCCGGGTGGATATTCCCATCGTCGCCGACTGCCTGCACGCCGTCACCGCCATGAATACCTGGTTCGACGGCAGCAAGGAATTTACCAAAAAGGCGGCCAAGGAGCAGCACAAGGAGTGGCACAAGCAGATCAAGGAATGGAAGAACCGCCATCCGCTGGGCTATGTCGAGGAAAGTGATATTATCAAGCCCCAGTTCGTGGTCCAGAAGCTCCATGAACTGACCAAGGGTGATGCCATCATCACCACCGAGGTGGGCCAGAACCAGATGTGGGCGGCCCAGTTTTACCATTTCAACAAGCCGCGCCATTTTATGACCTCCGGCGGTCTGGGGGTCATGGGCTACGGTTTTCCCGCCGCCATCGGCGCCCAGATGGCCGCTCCCAAACAGACGGTGATCGACATTGCCGGCGACGGTTCCATCCAGATGAACATCCAGGAACTGGCCACCGCCCGGCAGTACAAATGCCCGGTAAAAATCGCCATCCTCAACAACAATTACCTGGGGATGGTGCGACAGTGGCAGGAGCTGTTTTACGACAAAAAATACGCCCACACCACCCTGGATGTGGCGCCGGACTTCGTCAAACTGGCGGAAGCCTACGGTGCCGTGGGACTGCGGGCCACAAAGCCCAGCGAAGTGGAACCGGTGATCAAGGAAGCGCTTAAAACCAAGAACACCGTCATCATGGATTTTGTGATTTCCCGTGAGGAAGGGGTTTACCCCATGGTTCCGGCGGGCAAAGCGACCACCGAAATGTTACTCGTTTAAGGAAACGCCATGAAACATACTATTTCCGTCCTTTTGCAGAACAAGCCGGGGGTGCTTTCCCGGGTAACCGGGCTTTTCAGTGGCCGGGGCTTTAATATCGACAGCCTTTCCGTGGCCGAGACCCTGGAGAAAGACGTCTCCTGCCTGACCCTGGTAACCCACGGGGATGAGGCGATTATTGAGCAGATCACCAAACAGCTGCACAAGCTGATCGATGTCATCAAGGTCACCGACATGGCCGAGCATGATCATGTCGAGCGTGAGATGGCCATTATCCGGGTTAAGGCCGAGTCCAACACCCGGGCTGAGGTGCTGCGGGTGATCGACATCTTCCGGGGCAAGGTGGTGGATGTTTCCCCCAAGAGCTACGTGGTGGAGGTGACCGGTTCCAAAACCAAGGTGCAGGCGATCATTGATATCCTGCGTCCCATCGGCATTCAGGAGATCGTCAGGACCGGGGCCATTGCCATTACCCGCGGCAAAAAGTTTTAACCGGTTGCAGAGATGATCAAAACTCGTGTTCCCGTAGCCCATGAGGGTTACCCGTTTATTCTGCTGGCCGGTTTCGCCACCTTGGTGGTGGCGATTCTCGGCCTTTTTATTCCCACCATGGTGCTGCTGGCCATCACCATTTTCGTACTCTATTTTTTCCGCGATCCGGAAAGAATCGCCCCGGGTGAGGACGATGTGCTGGTCTCCCCGGCCGACGGCAAGGTGATTCTGGTGGAACGGGTCTTTGATGAACGTTTCGTCAAGGAGCACGTATACAAGGTCAGCATCTTCATGAACGTCTTTAATGTTCATGTCAACCGCAGTCCCTTTCCCGGCCGGGTGGAACGGATCGTCTACACCCCCGGCACCTTCTACTCCGCCGACAGTCAGCGCGGGGCGCTGAAAAACGAGTCCTGTGCCGTCATTCTCAATGCCGTCCGCGGGCAGCGCATGGCCATGGTGCAGGTGGCCGGGCTGGTGGCCCGGCGTATTGTCTGCTGGGCCGAGCCCGGTGACGAGCTCAAGCGGGGTGAGCGTTTCGGCCTGATCCGCTTCGGTTCCCGGGTTGATCTCTACCTGCCGCTGGCCACCCAACTGGAAGTAGCAGTTGGTCGCAGGGTCAAGGCCGGGGAGACGGTCCTGGGCTACCTTCCCTAACTGAAAACGTCCAGCAGGGCCACATCTTGCGGCGATCGGCCCGGCTTGCGTACCTGGGGTACGCGGCGCCGGGCCGCTTGCCACAATCTGTGGCCCTGCTGGACGTTTTCACTCTGGTAAACGGAGTTACCGCCGCCACCACCTTCTTACGGGGGCCAAGGGGTAAGGGGGGGGGTAAGCGCTCACGGGGTGCCACAGGTTGCGACAAGCGGGACGGCGATGCGTGCTCCCGCACGTGAGCCGGTCCGATCGTCGCAAGATGCGGCGCCCCGTGAGCGCTTTAAGGTTAAATATCCTCCGAGAGGGCCATTACCATGGCGCCCTTGGCGGTGGTGTTGAGGGTGTCTTCGGCGATTCTGACCTCCGAAATTTCTATCGGCAGGTTGACATCATTCAGGGCCTTTTCGAAATGTTCCCGGAAGCCGCCGGCCAGCACGGTGCCGCCGGCCAAAGCGATGGGGATGGGTTTGGCGATTTTGGGAATTTTGTCCGATGAGTGCAACACATCCTGGAGGCTGTGGAGCAGGCTGTTGATGAGATCGTCGTAGTAGATGTGCAGCCCGGTTTCAACTCGATTTTTGGGGCTTCTGTTGAGATTGAGACCGCTTTCCTTGATGGTTTTGATCTTGGTGGCGGGCTCTCCCACCGAAGCGCCGACCATATAGTCAACGTAGTCGCCGCCTTTCTGGATGCTGTAGGTAATGACCGGTACCGACAGATAGGAGAGGCAGACATTACACATCCCGCCGCCCATGCTGATGCCGATCCCGGTGAAGTTGTCTTCCGCCAGTTCCGACATCACCGTGGCCAGACCCTCGTTGACGGAAATCGGCCGGAACCCCAGGGAAGAGAGAAACATTTTGATCACCGACTCATGATAGATGGTCGAGTTGGGACTGTCGATGGGCTGGCCGGGGATACTGAAGCAGATCACCTCGCCTTCGTTCTTGGGCTTGTTGATCAGGGTGTTGATGATGGCCTGCAGAACCGTGATCCCCTCATCTTCCCGGGCGCTCAACAGCCCTTTTTCCATGGTCCGGCGGGTGTTGGTGCTGAACATGTTGGCGAAATTCTCGGCCGAATAACCAAGAATATAAAACTGGTCGTTCTTTTCAAAAAAGGTGACGTCGTTTTCCACCAGAATTTTTTTGGTGAATTTGGAGTAGGGGATGGTGAAAAAGGCGTTGAGTTGCTTGACGGTATGGATGTTCTTGCCCTTGTTTTGCGCCATGACGATATGACTGGTGCCGATATCAAGGCCCACCGGACCACTGGGGCGCTCGGCCTCTTCGCCGATCTCTTTTTCCCTTGAAATCACGGTTTTGTGCGATGCCTTAACGGCGGTGTCCACATTGCCCATCTGATTGGTCATGGCTGCTCCTCCTTGCTTACGGTTGCCCGATTGTATTCGAAAAAATCCCTGGCATTGTACTTTTGGTGTGGTAAAAGTTCCAGCTTATTTTTTTACTGATCGTCCGTTGGTTATTTTTTCTGAGTTTTTTCTGCCCATGTCATCGACCGATCCCTTCGCCGGCCCCGCCGCGCCCGACCTTTCCTGCCCGGCAGAGCTGCCCATTGCCGCCTTCCGGGAGGAGATCATTGCGACCATTCAAGGCCACCCGGTGGTGATCATCGCCGGCGAGCCGGGCAGCGGTAAAACCACCCAGATCCCCAAAATGTGCCTGGCCGCCGGCCGGGGACGAGCAAAAAAGATCGGCTGCACCCAGCCCCGGCGGATCGCCGCCATCTCCATGGCCTCCCGCCTGCGCGACGAACTGGGACCGGCGGGGGAACAACTGGTGGGCTACCGGATTCGTTTTTCCGACCACACTGGCAAGACTACCCGCATCAAGTTCATGACCGACGGCATCCTGCTGGCCGAAACCCAGCATGACCGACAGCTTGACGATTACGATACCATCATAGTTGATGAAGCCCATGAGCGCAGCCTCAATATTGACTTTTTGCTGGGCATCCTCAAGGATCTGCTGAACCGGCGGCCGGAACTCAAGGTGATCATCACCTCAGCCACCATTGATACCGAAAAATTTTCCCGCCATTTCGGCCAGGCGCCGGTGATCCAGGTAGCTGGCCGAACTCATTCGGTGGAGATTCGCCACCAGACGCCGGAAGAGCAAGGCGGCGAAGCTGATTCCGATGCCCAGAGCTATACCGATCGGGCGGCGACGGCAGTGCTGGAGATAATTAACGACGAGCCGCCCGGCGATATCCTGGTCTTCATGCCCACCGAACGTGATATTCGGGAGACGGCGGAAATGATCGAAGGGGCTTTGGGAGCGCCGCCGCTGGCCGGACGGACGGCAAAAACAACCATCATGCCCCTTTACGGGCGGCTGTCACCCAAGGAGCAGCGGCGGATTTTTCAGCCGGTTAAAGGCCGTAAAATCGTTATTGCCACCAATGTGGCGGAAACCTCCATCACCGTGCCGGGCATCCGTTATGTGGTGGATACCGGCCTGGCCCGAGTGGCTGCCTACAACCCTCGAGCCCGCACCTACAAGTTGCCGGTGGTGCCGGTGGCCCGTTCCGCCTGCGACCAGCGGGCCGGCCGCTGCGGCCGGGTGGCCCCCGGGGTCTGCATCCGCCTTTATGACGAAGAGGATTACCTGAACCGGCCGCTTTATACCCCGCCGGAGATTGTCCGCTCCAACCTGGCGGAGGTCATCCTGCGCATGACCGCTCTGAATCTTGGTGATCCGGCCGCCTTCCCCTTTGTCGACTCGCCTTCCGCCCGGGCCATCCGGGACGGCTATCAGCTGTTGGCTGAACTGGGCGCCCTGGAAAAGCCGGTTAACGGCAATGCCGGGCCGGGCCGTCTTTCTCGCCAGGGGCGACTGATGTCCCGATTGCCCCTGGACCCCTGTATTTCCCGGATGATTCTGGAGGCCCGTGAACAAAACGCCCTGCGCGAGGTTTGCGTGATTGCCGCCGCCTTGAGCATCCAGGACCCGCGCATAAGGCCGACCGACAAGGAAAAGGAGGCCGACCAGGCGCACCGGCGCTTCAACGTGCCTGATTCCGATTTCCTTTTTTATCTTAAACTGTGGGACACCATGCACGGGGTGCGGGAGCAGACCGGCAGCCAAGGCCGGTGGCGCAAATTCTGCCAGAGCCACTTCCTATCATTCCAGCGCCTGCGGGAGTGGCAGGACATCCATGAGCAGATCAGCCGGATTCTGAAAGGGGAGAAGGGGTTCATTTTCAACACCTTGCCGGCCACCGCCGATGCGATCCATAAGGCCTTGCTCAGCGGTAATCTGCGCAACATCGCCGGCAAAAAAGAAAAAAATACCTACCAGGGCGGTGGAGGCCGTGAGGTGACGATTTTCCCCGGCTCCAGCCTTTATCATCGAAGCGGCGGCAAGGAGGGCGGGAAGAGCGGAGAAAAACAGAAGATAAAAGCCGCCACCGGCACCCCACCTTGGATTATGGCCGCCGAACTGGTGGAAACCAGCCGCCTTTATGCCCGCACTGTGGCCGCCATCGATCCCGACTGGATCGAACCCCTGGCCCGCCCCCTGATGCGCTACAGTTATCATGATCCCCATTGGGAAAAACGGCGGGGCCAGGTGGTGGCCAAAGAAAAAGGCACCCTGTTTGGCCTGGTGGTGGTGGCCGGGCGCAAGGTGCCTCTGGCGCGAATCGATCAGCCCGAAGCCCGGCGAATCTTTATCCATAGCGCCCTGGTTGAGGGCGAACTCAAGGGCGATTATCACTTTCTCAAGCACAACCGCGAGTTGCTGGCGCAACTGCAGGACCTGGAAGAACGCAGCCGGCGGCGGGATCTGGTGGTGGCCGACGAGCAGATCTTCCAGTTTTACGAACAACACCTGCCCCCTGAAATCTGTGATCAGGCCGGCTTGAACCGGCTGCTGAAAAAAAAGCGGGGTGACGCCTTTCTGCAGTTGCGCCGGGAAGACCTGCTCAGCCGCGAGCCGGCGACCGATCTCAAGGAGCAGTTCCCGACCGCCATGGAAGTGGGTGAGGTGAGACTGGAACTGAGTTATCACTTCGCACCCGGGGCGGCTGACGACGGGCTCAGTGTGCATATTCCCTCGGCGCTGGCGCCGCACCTGCGACCGGAACGTTTTGAATGGCTGGTGCCGGGGATGCTGTCGGAAAAGATTTTTTTTCTGTTGAAAAATCTGCCAAAAAATCTGCGGCGACAATTGGTGCCCATTCCGCAAACCGCCGACACCCTGGCCCGCACCCTGCACCCCGGCAACATCTCCCTCTACCAAGCCCTGGGTCGGGCCATTTATGAGATGTTCGGGTTGCGGGTTGAAGGGGCGGCCTGGCCGGTCAAGGAACTGCCAGAGCATCTGCGCTGCCGCTTCTGTCTGCTGGATGACCAGGGCAAAATTCTGGCCGCCGACCGCAATTTAAGCCAGCTTGTCGGCAACCGCCCCGGCAAGCTGGCCCCGCCACCCCAGGCGGTGGCCGAAATGCGGCAACGCTGGGAAAAAAACCAGCTGAGCGGCGACCAGTTGCCTGACTTTCCTCAACGCCTGGCCATTACCGGGCCGGACGGTCAACTGGCCGGCTACCTCTTTCCCGGGCTGCAGGAAAATAACGACCAGGTTGACCTGCGTCTGTTCACCACCGCCGAGCAGGCCCGCCAGGCCACCCGCCGGGGGTTACGGCAACTTTTTCGGCGGGAGTTTAGCGCCCGGTTAAAAACCCTGCGCAAAGACCTGGCTTTCCCAAACCAGCATTGGCGCCTGGCCCAGGGGTTGGGTAGCCTGGAGGAATTGAATCGGGCCATCCTGCAGTTTGTGCTGCAGGAAATCTTTGCCACCGGTGCAGGGGAACTGATCAGCGCCGCAGAATTCCAAGCCCGAGTGGATAAGCTGCGACGGGAAGGGTTTTACCAGGAGGCCCGCCGACTTCATGATTTGGTGCTGCAGGTATTACAGGAACGCTGGGAGGTATTCAGCGCCATCAACCGCCTGGCCCAGCCGGCGGCCGCCGGTAAAGGCAAGGAGGGGCCGGCCGCTTCCGCCAAGATGGTTGCAGAGTTGCAGCAGGAATTGGCGGCCCTGGTGCCACCGGATTTTCTCGAGCACCATGATGCCGAAAGCCTGGCCCGCTTACCCCGCTATCTAAAGGCTCTGCAGATCCGCACCCAACGGGCCGGCTCCGATCCGGCCAAAGATGCCGCCAAAGCCGACCGGCTGGCTCCATTACGGCAGCGACTGGAAAAATACCCCCATACCGCCGAACTGCCGCCGCGCCAACAGATCCTGCTGGCGGAATACCGCCTGATGCTGGAGGAGTATAAAATCAGCCTCTTTGCCCAGGAAGTAAAGACCCTCTTTCCTGTCTCTCCTCAGCGGCTGGAGAAAAAGTGGCGGGAAGTGGAAGGGGTGGTTTAGCCCTGCATCAAACCCGACAATTGACTGATTAACGTTGCAGAAGATAAAGCCGCCCCGGCACCCACTGCTCCTTTTCCCGGCGCAGGTCGGAACGACGCTCATTCAGCACCGTAAAACCATACTGCTGAAACAGCCGGTGAAGGTAGGGCGGAGAGTGGGCGTAACGGCCGTTTTCCTGGAGGACAAAGGTGGCCTTGGGGCCATTCGGAACCCCTTCTTCGACGGAAAACAGCAAAATCCCGCGGCTGGCGAGCCGGTTGCCGATCACCGCAAAAAACGGATCCAGATCACCAAGATAGTTAAGAACATCGGCGGCCACCACCAGGTCGTAAACGGTGCGGTGCTGGCGGCAAAACTCCAGGATATCCTGCTGCTGCAGATGGTCATAAACCCTTTTCTGCCGAGCCTGTTCCAGCATGCCGGCGGAAAGGTCCACCCCGGTGAGGTGAGCGGCCTGAGCCAGGAAGGCCTCGCCGGCCAGCCCGGTACCGCAGCCCAGGTCCAAAAGCCGTTCAAACATCCGCTCACCAGCGGCCTCCCGCAGCAACTCGGCCATGATAAAAGGCACCCGGTAACCGAGCTGTTCCATCAACTCGCTTTCAAATCTTGCGCCGTAATGATCGAACAGCCCCGCCACATAATCCTTGGGCGGCGCCGCCGGGGTCTCCTCTCGCAGGGCGGCCAGCATGTGCCGGGCTGATTCCGCCTGATGATCCAGGGCCACCAGTTTTTCAAAAAAGGGAATGGCCAGTTCCTTTTCGTCCAACTCCACCCACATGGCCCCCAGATGACTGTGGGCTGGGGCGTAATCCGAATCCAGTTCGATCACCTGCAGAAAATAGCGCAGGGCCTCGGTGTAACGGCTCATGCGCCGGTAAAGCACCCCCAGGTTGTACAACACCTCCCGGTCATTGGGGGCGACGGCCAGCGCCCGGTGGTAGATGTGGGCGGCGGCAGAAAATTTTTCCAGCCGGGTCAAGGCCAGGGCCAGGTTATACAGGGTGTCCACATCGTGGGGTGCCTGTTTAAGGGCCGACTGATAAGCCTCGGCCGCTTCCTCGGCTTCATCACGCTGCAGCCGGGCTGTTCCCAGGTTGTACCAGGCCCGTTGGTTGGCGGGATCAACCGCCAGGGCCTGACGGTAAAAAGCCAGGGCCAATTCATCTTCCCCCTGGTCATGGCAAATGGTGCCAAGCTGAACCTGGAGATCGGCATCAGGCGGTGCCAGGCGCCGGGTTTCCTCAAAGCAGCGACGGCCCTGCTCATTCTTGCCGGTGCTATTATAGAGCAGACAGAGGGCCAGCCGAGCGTCCAAATGTTCCGGGCACTCCTGCAGGATATCGTGAATAAGGGCCTCCGCCCGCCGGTAATCACCCTGTTCCTGCGCTGATACGGCGGCCAGCAATTTTTTTTCAGGCTCACGGCTTGAATTTGCACAATCAGTCATCACAATCCGTCATTTACTATTGTTAAACTTGGTTAATTTTCTTTGGCTCCCATACGGTTTCAAATAAACAACACCGGGCTGAAATCTAATTTTTTTGTCTGCATAAGGCAAGTTTCTAAAGCGCACCTTGACAGCCAGGGCCGGCAGCCGCATAATTCCATATACCCGTTTAAAACCGAGTTCCCCAAAATGCGGCCTATTGTCTTGTTTTAAGGAGAGAGAAGAGAACCCATGGATGAACGAAAAAAGCGCGCCCTGTTGGAAGAAGGGCTGAACCGGATGGCCCGAGGGATGGGTCGGCGCGGCGTGAACCCGCTGGTGGGTAATTCCTGGGCGGTGCCCACCGATATATTTGAGACCGACCGGGATTTTGTGGTCTGCCTGGAGATGGCCGGGGTTGATCCCGGCGTCATCCAGGTGGTGGCCGAGGAGACCCGCCTTACCATTGCCGGGGAACGGAAATACAACTTCCCCCCTGAGGTGCGGAGAGTTCATCAACTGGAAATCGAACGGGGCCATTTTGAAAAAAGAATTTCCTTGCCCTGGCCCATTGACGTGGCCGCCGCAGTCAGTGAATTTCGCCAGGGTTTTCTGGTAATCACTCTACCCAAACAGCAACGGCGGGTAAATATACCGGTTACCGTCGGCTGAGCCCCACGCAAACGTTCAACAGCACCGCATCTTCGGGCGATCAGCCAGGCTTGCGTACTGATGTTCTTTAATCATTATCACACACGATGAGACAAGATCATGACCGATGACAAAAAAGATTTGGAAAAGCCCGAGACCGAACAGGAAAATACCAGCGAACAGCTAGAGAATACTGGGAGCCAGGAGCATAAAGGCAAGAAGAACAACCTGGCCAACCTGCCGGTGCCGGAAGAGATGCCGGTACTGCCACTGCATGGATTCGTGTTCTTCCCCGGCATGGGCTTTCCCATGCAGATCAGTCATCCCTCCTCACAGCAACTGGTGGATGACGCCATCATCAAAGACCGGCTGGTAGCGGTGGTTACCCATCGCCGGCTGGAGGATGAGAGCGAGGAAGACTCGCGGCCTTCCGAAGCCCTGCCGGAAATTCCCGCCACCCCTAAAGGAGAAAATCTATACTCCATGGGGGTGGTGGGGTATATCCACAAGCTGATCAAATCCGACGACGGAGTTTATCAGGTGCTAATGAGCGCCGTTAAAAAACTGCGGATTGCGGAGTACACCCAACACACCCCCTACCTGCGGGCCCGGGTGACAACCGTGCCCATGGAAGAGAGCATGGACAAAGAAAGCGAGGCCATGTTGCTCAATATCCGTAACCAGTTCAAAAATATGGCCGACTTGGGTGGAGTGCCCAAAGAACTGTCCATGACCGTGGCGGCCCTGACCAATCCCTTCTATATCGCCTACCTGGTGATCTCCCAGGTGGGGTTGAGCATGGAAGAGGAGGAGGCGGTGCTGGAAATCGAAGACCTCAAGGAACTGCTCAACCGGGTGGGCCATGAACTGAACAAAAAGCTTGAAACCGTGGAGATGAGTCACAAGATCCAGAAAGGGATCAAGCAGGACATGGACAAAAAACAGCGGGAGTTTTTCCTCCGCGAGCAGCTCAAGGCCATTCGCAAAGAACTGGGCGAAGATGACGAGAAAATCGACTTAAAAGAATTGCGTGAACGTCTGGATAAGGCGGAGTTGCCGGAAGAGCCGAAAAAAACGGCGGAAAAAGAACTGGACCGGTTGAACCGAATCTCCCCGTCATCGCCGGAATACACCGTTTCCCGGACCTATCTGGACTGGCTCATCGACCTGCCCTGGCAGACCGCCACCGAGGACAACCTGGATCTCAAGCGGGCCCAGGAGGTGATGGATGCCGACCACTACGGCTTGGATGACATCAAGAAACGGATCATTGAGTTTTTGGCCGTGCGCAAGCTCAAACAGGACATGCACGGGCCCATTCTCTGTTTTGTAGGTCCGCCGGGGGTGGGCAAAACCTCGTTGGGACAGTCCATTGCCCGCAGCATGGGGCGCAAGTTCGTTCGCATCTCGCTGGGCGGAGTGCGGGATGAAGCGGAGATCCGGGGCCATCGCCGAACCTATATCGGTGCCTTGCCGGGCCGCATCATTCAAAGCCTGCGCAAGGCCGGTTCCTGTAACCCCCTGTTCATGCTGGATGAAATCGACAAACTGGGCATGGATTTCCGCGGCGACCCTTCTTCGGCTCTGCTGGAGGTGCTGGACCCGGAGCAGAATTTTTCCTTCTCCGACCATTATCTGGAGATTCCCTTCGATCTTTCCAAGGTGATGTTCATCACCACTGCCAACATGCTGGACAGCATTCCCGGCCCCTTGCGGGACCGCATGGAAGTGATCGAGCTTTCCGGCTACACCGAAGAAGAGAAGATGCATATCGCCCGGCGGCACTTGGTGCCCAAGCAGCTGGAGGCCCACGCCATCAGCGAAGATGATCTGCGCCTGGACGATGAGGCCCTGGCCGGCATTATCCGTTCCTATACCCGGGAAGCCGGGGTACGGAACTTGGAGCGCAAGATCGGCGGGGTCTGCCGGGGGGTGGCCAGAAAAATCGTTGAAGGGCACAGCGGTTTAATCGCGGTCAGCCCGAAGGATCTGGCCGAGTATCTGGGACCGCCCCAGTTTTTCTCGGAAAGCAAGGCCCGCACCTGGGGACCGGGGTTGGCCACCGGCCTGGCCTGGACCCCGGTGGGCGGCGAGCTGCTTTTTATCGAAACCGCCCGGATGAAGGGCAAGGGCAACCTGAGCCTGACCGGCAAGCTGGGGGAGGTGATGAAGGAGTCGGCCAATGCCGCCCTGACCTATATCCGTTCCCACACCGACAAACTGGAGCTGGATGAAAAGATCTTTGCCGACAACGATATCCATGTCCATGTTCCGGAAGGGGCGATTCCTAAGGACGGCCCCTCGGCCGGAGTTGCCATGGTGGTTTCACTGGCCTCCCAGCTCACGGGCAAGCCG
This sequence comes from Desulfurivibrio dismutans, assembly GCF_029210385.1. Lineage (GTDB taxonomy): Bacteria > Desulfobacterota > Desulfobulbia > Desulfobulbales > Desulfurivibrionaceae > Desulfurivibrio > Desulfurivibrio dismutans. The sequence continues at coordinate 124,004 of NZ_JARGDQ010000006.1, forward strand.
GTGCGCCGCGAGGTGGCCATGACCGGGGAGATCACCCTGCGCGGCGACGTTTTGCCGGTGGGGGGGATCAAGGAAAAGGTGCTGGCGGCGGTGCGGGCCGATATCCCGGAGGTGATTCTGCCCCGGCTCAACGAAAAGGACCTCAGCGATTTACCGGAAAGCGCCAAAAAGAAGGTTAAATTTCACCTGGTGCACGACATCAACGAAGCCCTGAAAGTGGCCCTGGAACCGGGTGAGAAAAAATAACGGCCCGGCAACCGCCGCACAACTGAACAAAAGCTTTAACCGGCCGGCTTTTCCTGGTAAAAATGCACGTCCCGCTGGGGGAACGGAATGGTAATCCCTTCGGCGTCAAAAGCCTTTTTGACCTTTTCCTGCATATCCCAGTAGTAGGGCCAGAGATCATTGGTGGGCACCCAGGCCCGTACGATCAGGTCCACCGAGCTGTCGCCCAGGCCGCCGACACATACCCGGGGCGGGGGGTCGGCCAGCGAGCGCGGGTCTTCCTCCACCAGCCGCCGACAGATGGCCTTGGCCTTATCGATGTCGTCATCGTAATGGATGCCGAAGGTCATATCGCAGCGGCGTTTATCGTAAATGCTCACGTTGACCACCGTTGAATTGGCCAGGTTGCCGTTGGGAATGACAATACGCCGATTATCGAAGGTGTTGACCACGGTATAGAGCACCTGGATCTCCGTCACCGCCCCCAAGAACCCTTGTGCTTCAATGGTATCGCCGACTTTGAAGGGTTTAAAAATCAGGATCAGCACTCCACCGGCAAAGTTGGCCAGGCTGCCCTGCAGCGCCAGTCCCACCGCCAGCGTGGCGGCACCGATAACGGCAATGAAAGAAGTGGTAGCAATGCCGACCATGGAGGCCACGGAAATCAGCAGCAGGACCTTAAGGGTAACCCCGGCGAAGCTGCAGAGAAATTTGCTGAGAGTGGGGTCTTTGCTCGCAAGTTTCTGATCAAGCAGATTCACCAGCCGCTTGATCAGCCACAGGCCGGCCAGCAGGGTTACCAGGGCCAGCACGATTTTCGGCGCGAATGATACCGCCATCTCCATGACCTGTTGCACCAATCCGCCGGTCTGATCGCCTGACCCGGAAAAATCTTCCATGGAATAATCCTTATTATGTGTTGTGATTTACCCGCCGCTGACGTTAAAAAAATCCTGGTCAGTTTTCCCATAGCGGTTGCCAACCTGCTTGTCAACCCCAAACCCCAGCCGGGCCAGGCGGTTCGCTGATGCCTTACCGTCTGCTGCTGCCGCTGCTTTTTGCGGTTTTTACCGCCCTGCTGGGTATCGGCATCATCGTGCCGGTGATGCCGGTCTTTGCCACCAGTTTGGGGGCCAGTGGCCTGGCCCTGGGGTTTATCATCGCCTCTTTTTCCATTACCCGCGGAGTCTGTCAACCGGTGGTGGGAAGACTCTCCGATCGGTGGGGGCGTAAAGGCTTTATGCTGGCCGGGCTGCTGGTCTTCGGCACTGTCGGCCTGCTGATCCCCATGGCCACCTCGGTGGAGAACCTGGTGCTGATTCGGGCCTTGCACGGGGTAGGGTCGGCGATGATCGTGCCGGTGGCCATGGCTTACGTCAGTGATCTGGCACCCGTGGGGGAAGAGGGGCGCTACATGGGGCTGCTCAACTCGGCCATTTTTGCCGGAATCGGCAGCGGCCCGTTGCTGGGCGGTATTTTCACCGACCTCTGGGGGATGGCGGCGGCCTTTTATGCCATGTCCGCCTTGAGCTTCCTGGCTCTGGGGCTGGTGCTCCTTCAGGTGCCGGCAATGACCGTCGATCCCGAGCGGGCCGGCAATGGTGACGGGCTGTTCACCGCCATGGGTAAAATGCTGGCAAGCCGCCGCACCTCGGGTCTGCTACTGGCCCGCCTGGCTACCATGATCATCATGGTCCCCACCATGGCCTTCCTGCCGCTGTTCATGACCCAGGCCTTCCAGGCCAGCGCGATGCAGATCGGGGTGGTGATTTCGGTGCGCACTCTGATCAACGCGGCCCTACAGGGAACCGGTGGCCGCCTGGCCGACCGGCGGGACAAGCTGATGCTGCTGCGGATCGGGGTGCTGGCCATGAGCGGAGTGATGGTCATGATTCCCCTGGCCGGTAATTTCTGGAGTCTGTTGCTGCTTTTTGTGGTTCTGGGGCTGGCCGAGGCCTTGATCTGGCCGACCCTGGGGGCCCTGGCCACCGAGGAGGGGCGCAAGTACGGCCAGGGCACCATGATGGGAGTTTACAACCTGGCCATGAGCGGCGGGGTGCTGACCGGCGCCCTGGCAGCGGGGGTTGCCACCGACTGGTTCGGGCTTAAGTGGTCTTTCCCGCTGATCGGCCTGGTGATCCTGGCCCTGACCATGTTCGCCATCGGCACCATCGCCGCCGACCGGCAGGCTGCCGACGCGGGGGAGCACCCCAGGCAGGGCAGGGGAAGCGAGGCCCCCCGCTAGATCCCCAGCACGGCAAAGATCATGCTGCGCAAAGCAAAAATCGGCGGGCCGATGATACTGCCCAGCATCCCGGTGGCCAGCAGGGCCAGCAGGATAATAAAGCCCACACTTTCCAGGCGGTTGTACTGCATGGCCAGCTCCGGCGGCAACAGGCCGGAAACGATCCGGCTGCCGTCCAGCGGGGGAATCGGCAACAGGTTCAGCACCATCAGGACCAGGTTGATCAGCACCCCGGCACCGCCCATGTAAATCAGGGGTAACCCCAGCATGGGGGTGGTGTCGTTAAGCAGCAGGCCGACTTTAAGTATAAATCCCCAGAGCAGAGCCATGCCCAGGTTGGCCGCCGGCCCCGCCACCGAGACCAGTATCATGTCCCGTCGGGGATCGCGCAGATTGCGCCAGTTCACCGGCACCGGTTTGGCCCAGCCAAAGATAAAGCCCCCCAGCACCAGTAGAATGCCCGGCACCAAAATGGTACCCACCGGGTCGATATGTTTTACCGGGTTCAAGGTCAGGCGGCCCAACATCGCGGCGGTGGGGTCTCCCAGGCGGCGGGCCATCCAACCGTGGGCCACCTCGTGGACGGTAATGGCAAAGAGCAGGGGCAGGGCCCAGACGGCGATCTTCTGGATCAGGGTCAGTTCAGGCATCATCTTGTTGTTCTTCTCCTTATTAAAGTAGACACTCAACGGGGCAGCAGCCCGGTGATCGTTCAATCTCTGTTAACGGCGGCCGCCAGCCGGGGCAGGCATTGCTGTAGAATCTCCCGGTTTTCCAGGGTGATGGCCAGGGTCACCCGCTCATCTTCAAAGGATCGAGTGGGAGATACACTCCAGCCGGCGGGTAAACTTAACCGGGACAGCCAGGCGGTAAATTCATCGCCCGCCGCGGTCAGTTGCGGGTATCGGCATGCCGCCAGATGCCGCATCAGGGCCGCCGTTTGCTGCGGAACATTCATTTCCGGATGATCAAGAATGTTCCGAATCTCTTCACTACCAAGAATTTTAAGTATCGACACCTGCCGGCGGCGGGAAAGTTCCCGGCAACTTTCCATCAGCTTTTTCTGGTTACCGACACTGAGCTGCAGCAGCTCAATCAACTCAAAAAGGGCCAGACGTTCGGGCAGGGACAAAGTGAGCATTCCCCGGGCCACCGGCTCCTGCAACCGTCCCTGATGCAGGGCTACGGCAAATGGTTCTTCCAGTTCGGCCAGCTCAGCCCAACGTTTAAGCTGGAAAGGGGTAAGCGGCGGCCCCGGCAGTCGGGCCAACAGGGCCGGCATTTCCTGCTCCGCTTCGGCCTCCAGCATTTTGCTGCCAAACAGGGCCAGTTCCATGGCCGTGGGGACACGCTTGCAGACAATCGCTTCATAGGCCAGGGCCAGGAGCTCCCGGTCGGCGGTGGTCGACGGCAAAACCAGGCAGGGCAGGGCGGTGCTGTTAAAATGATGAACCGCCAGATAAGCCCGTCGTTGCCCGCTGACCAGTTGATAAACGTCTCCCCGGGGCCGGACAATCGGGGGATGCAGCAAGCCGACCCGCTGGATCGAGGCCGCCAGCGTTTCATCCGACTGGTCAAGGGGGACGGGGGAAAGGCGCCAGGAAAGGTCGCTGAAATCGAATTGTGTCGCCAGAATGCGTTGTATTTGTCCTTGCGCGATCATAAAGGCTCTTGCTAAGGTGGTCGGCATCGTAAAAAAGTAAACGATACCGGGGAGCGTCCAGAAAAGCAACAATGTCGAGAAGAGAGGTGCGGTTTGGTTATGCAGGTAAGCCTGATAGCGGTTATGACCCTGTGCGGACGGATCAGCCCCGGCACCATGGGCAGTCGGCAGGACCGCCGTTTTCTCGAAGAAACCCGGCTGGCCACCGATGCCAGCCTGCTGGGAGGCGGCACCCTGCGGGAAGGTGATGCCGAAATGCGCGGGCCGGACGGAGTCCTGCCGGAAAACCGGATCCGGGCCCTGATCAGTGCCTCCGGCCGGCTGCCGATGAAGCAACGGAAAATTTTTCAAACCGGGCCCCGGCCCCTGATCTTCACCGCCGCTGCCCGGGCCAAATCCCTGGCCGCCGAGGCCGGCAAACGGGCCGAGGTCCTCGCCTTGCCGGAACATGAAGGCTTTCTGGATCTGTCGGCAGCCTGCCGGGAACTGTCTGGTCGCGGCGTCGAAAAGCTGCTGCTGGAGGGTGGTGGTACCTTGAACTTTCACGCCCTGCGGCAAGGGGTGGTAAATGAGCTGCTGGTTACCATTGCCCCCAAACTTTCCGGCCATCGGGCCGCCGTTTCCCTTGTGGACGGCAACCGTCCTTTGGGCGACCCTTTTCTCGATCTGCAATTGTTGTCCTGCCGCCCCACCGTGGACGGGGAACTGTTCTGCCGTTATCGGGTGAACAAAAACTAAAAAAAACACCACACCTTGGTTGCCAGCAACCATGCAAGGAGAACTGGAAATGCCCAAACAGGAGCTTGCCATCTTATTTTCCGGCGGCACCGATTCCCTGGCGGTTTACGCCTTGGCCGCCATGGGACGGCATCCGGATTTACCTCGACCGGTGAAGATCCATCTGCTGCACATGCTCAACGGCATGAGTCGTTTCCATGACTTTCCCCGGCAGCGTTTTGCGGCGGCCCAGAAAATTCTGGCCACCAAAAGCACGCAGCCGGAGAAAATGCCGGCGGCGGAAATGGTGGAGCTGGATTCGGGCCGCCTCTTTCAAGGTTTGTGGCTTGACCACTATGAAGAATTGATGCCACGCTATAACGGCAAAAACCTGGTGTGCGTGGCCTGCAAGGTGGCCATGCACACCAAGGCGATTCTCTACTGTACCGAACACCTGGTGCCGGTCATGGCCGCCGGCTATGCCAAGCGGCAAAACTACTACCCGGAGCAGACCCCGGTGTTCATGGAAAAGATCGCCGCCCTGTCGGATCATTTCGGGATTCGCACCATCTTCCCTGTTTTCGATGATTTTGACGACCAGCAGGTCACCCGCCACGTGCTGGAAGATTTCGGCCTGCCCTCCACCGGTGGCGGCGAACGCAAGTGCCTCTTCTGCCAGACGCTGACCACCGCCACCGCCGACGAGATCGGCGCTTACCTGGACGACATGCTGCCCCGGGCCGGGGAATATATCGAGCACAAGCTACACGGCCGGGTAAAGGAAGCGGCCGGGGTTTTCCCGCCCGGCCGGTAAAGCTTAAAGTCCGGCTGCAGCGCAACTGCGGCATAGCTGAAGGTTTGCAAACCGTTAAATTGGCAGGTAATTATCTTTGGGTGAACGGTTGATGAGTGTCAACGCCGAGCGGATTCAGTTGGAGGAATCCTGGAAAAGTCTGCTGCTGGAGGAGTTTGCCCAGCCCTATATGCAGCAGTTGCGGGAGTTTCTGCGGCAGGAAAAGGCCGCCGGCAAGGTGATCTACCCGCCCGGCGGCGAGATGTTCAACGCCATGAACCTGACCCCCTTTCCCGCCGTCAAGGTGGTGGTGCTGGGCCAGGACCCTTATCATGGCCCGGGCCAGGCCCACGGGCTTTGTTTTTCGGTGCGACCGGGCACGGCGATACCGCCCTCGCTGCTCAACATCTACAAGGAGTTGAAGAGCGATGTCGGCTTTACTCCCCCCACCCACGGCTATCTGAAAGAATGGGCCCGGCAGGGGGTACTGCTGCTCAACGCCACCCTCAGCGTCGAGCGGGGCAAGGCCGGCTCCCACCAGGGCAAGGGCTGGGAACGCTTCACCGACCGCATTGTCGCCCTGCTCAGCGAACAGGGCGAGCACCTGGTCTTTCTCCTCTGGGGCGGCTATGCCCAGAAAAAGGGGGCCATCATCGACCGTCGGCGCCACCTGGTGCTGCAGGCCCCGCACCCCTCGCCACTGTCGGCCACCCGCGGCTTTTTCGGCTGCCGCCACTTCTCCCAAACCAACGCCTACCTCACCGCCAACGGCAAAACCCCCATCGACTGGCAACTCCACGCCCAAGCAGGCCTTTGAGCTTCAAACTTGATGACTTCGCAAGAAGTTCATACGTCCTGGCCTGTTATCCCCGGCTCACTCCGGCCTCGCCGAAGGTGGCCATTTCGTGCATGATTTTCAGGCCGGCGTCCACCAGGCCCATGGCCAGGGCGGCGCCGGTGCCTTCGCCCAGGCGCAGGTCCAGGTGCAGCAGGGGCTCCAGTTGCATTTCCTGGAAAAAGATTTTGTGGCCCTGTTCGGCGGACATGTGGCTGAAAAAGCAGTAATCGACCACCACCGGCGCCAGCCGCATGGCCACCAGGGCGCCGGCGCTGGAGATAAAGCCGTCCACCACCACCGGCACCCGGCTTTGCGCCGCCTCCAGGATCACCCCGCAGATGGCGGCGATCTCCAGGCCGCCCACCGCCGCCAGGGCCGGCAAGGGTTGGGCCAGGTGAGCGTGGTTAACCTTGAGCGCCTGTTCGATGACCTCGACTTTGTGTTGCCGGGCCTCCTGCTCAATGCCGGTGCCCAGGCCGGTGACCAGGTTTACCGGTACCGGCAGCAGGGCGGCGAAGAGGGCCGCCGAGGGGGTGGTGTTGCCGATCCCCATCTCGCCGGTGCCCAGAATTTCCGCCCCGTCGGCGATGGCCTCCCGGGCCGTGTCGATGCCCACCTTGATGGCGGCCAGGGCCTCGGCCTGGCTCATGGCCGGCCCCCTGGCGATATTGGCCGTACCCGGCCGGACCTTGCGGCTGATCAGGCCGGGGGCGGAAACCTCGCCGGCGGCGCCGACGTCGATCACCCGCACCTCGGCTCCCACGTGGCGGGCCAGCACGTTGACCCCGGCACCGCCGCCCAGGAAATTATGGATCATCTGGATGGTGACCTCGGGCGGAAACTTGCTGATGCCCTCTGCGGTAACCCCGTGGTCGGCGGCAAAGGTGAGAATGGTCTTACGTTGCAGACGGCAGTCCAGCTGGCCGGTGATGGCGCAGCTCCGGGCCGCCAGCATCTCCAGTTTGCCCAGGCTGCCCTGGGGTTTGGTAAGGTTGTCCAACCGGGCCTGGGCCTGTTCGCGGATGGCGGCATCGGCCGGGGTTATGCTCCGGCACAGGGCGGCCAGGTCCTCGGCGGTGAAGTTTGCCGGCTTAACGATTGGCTGGTTTTCAGTGGTGTTGCTCATGTTTTCGATCCTTATGAAGGCAAGCTATTGATTTACGCGCCCGTCCATGGGCGCAATGATGACTTATTGCGAAGTCATCATTTTTCAATATCGTTATTCATCTCATCATCGACCACTGCCAGGCTGGCTTTGGCCGCTAACTGACCGCAGGCGGCGGAAATATCGCTCCCCCGGCTCTGGCGCAGCAGGGTGGTGTGGCCGGCTTTACGCAGGATTTGCCGGAAATTTTCCACCGTTTCTTCATCGGGGCGGCGGTAGGGGAAATCGGGGTTTTCCGGGTTTTCTTGGCTTTTCCGACTCTCCGGGCCTTCATTATAAGGCAGGATGTTGATCTTGCAGCGGATGCCGTGCAGTTTCTTGACCAGCAGCCGGGCCTGGGCGGCGGAATCGTTGAGGTCCTTGATCAGCACGTATTCGATCATGATTCGGCGTCGCGGCGGCAGGGGGTATTCCCGACAGGCCCGCAGCAGTTGATCCAGGGGGTATTTTTTGTTGATCGGCATCAACCTCTCGCGGATGGCATCGTCGGCGGCGTGCAGGGAGACCGCCAGGTTCACCGGTACCTGCTCCCCCATCTCCCGCATTTTCGGCACGATCCCGCAGGTGGAAACGGTGATCCGGCGGCCGGAAAAATCGTGGCCCCGCTGTTCCATCAGGATCTTGATGGCTCGGATCAGGTGGTCGAAATTGAGCAGCGGTTCCCCCATACCCATGAAGACCAGGTTGCTGATCCGGCTTTTTTCCGGTAACTGATCACGGTGTCGACGGGGTAAGCGGTCACGGGGTGCCGCAGGTTGCGGCAAGCGAGACGGTAAAGCGTACATCAGTACGTGAGCCGGCTCGATCGCCGCAAGATGCGGTGCCCCGTGATCGCTTACTTTTTCCGGGATCGCCCCGGGGCGGGCCAGCAGCCAGCGCCAGGCGGCGTCCACCTGGCCGATGATCTCCGCCACCGTCAGGTTGCGCTTGAACCCCATGGTGCCGGTGAGGCAGAAACGGCAACCCATGGCGCAGCCCACCTGCGAGGAAACGCACAAGGTATAACGCTCATCTTCCGGAATCAGCACGCTTTCAATCACCTGGCCATCATGCAGGGTGAAGGCGAACTTGACCGTGCCGTCGCGTGAGTGTTCCACCTTGGACGGTTCCAGCCGGCTGAGCATGGCCTTTTCGGCCAGCAGTCCCCGGACATGCTTGGCGATGTCGGTCATCGCCATGAAATCGGTGAAATCCGGCCGTTGAATCCAGGCGAAGATCTGGTTGGCCCGAAAGGGCTTGAGATCCAAGGACTCCACCCAGGCGGTAAGTTCCGGCAGGGTCAGGTTTTTAAGATCGATTTTTTCCACAAGATTCCCCGGGTTTTACAATGCCCGCCAGGCCTCCGGGCGCAGGCTGGTTTCCCCCGCCAGGGCCCGGTCGATGGCGGCCAGTACCGCCTCCCGGTCCCTGGGCAGGCGGGCGTTGATGGCCAGATAATTGGAAGGGTGGTTGCTTTGCAGTTGGCAGCGTAAATCACCCATGGCCGCCACCATTCGGCGCAGTTCCCGCAGCAGGCCGACCTGGTCCGGCAGCATGAATTCGCCTCGCTCGGCCGCCTGGTACAGCGGGGTGCCGGGCAACAGCATCAGGGTCAGGATGCCCACCTGGTTGGGCGCCATGGCCGCCAGCACCCGGCCGGTGGCCTCGGCGTGGGCGGCGGAGTTTTCCCGGCCGGCAATGCCCAGCAGGGCGGTGACCGACAAAAACAGCCCGGCGGCGCGCACCGCCTTTCCGGCGGCGATCATCTGCTCGGCCGTGCTGCCCTTGTCGATGGCGGCCAGGGTGGGGTCGTGGCCGCTTTCAAGGCCCAGGTAAACCCGGTCCAGTCCCAGTGCGGCCAGTTCCTGGAGTTCCTGAATGCTTTTGTGGCGCACCGCCTTGGCGTTGGCGTACAGACGCACCCGTTTAACCCAGGGCAGCCGCTGCCGGATATCCTGCAGCAGGCGGCGCAACCTGGTCTGCGGCAGGATCAGCACATCGCCGTCGGCCAGGAAGAGGCGGGATTGGCGCCGGCAGTAGCGGGCGGCAAATTCCAGGTCGACGGCGATGGTTTCTTCATTTTTCAGACGGAACGGCTCCGCCTTATAGGTACCGCAAAAGGTACAGCGGTTATGGGAACAACCCACCGTCACCTGCAGAATGATGCTGTCCGCCTCGCTGGGCGGGCGGATCAGGTGTTCTCCTTGATAATCCACAATATCAGTTGTTTCTGGCAAATTCTTCCATGAACGCCACCAGTTTTTCCACCCCCTCGCGGGGGAAGGCGTTGTAGATGGAGGCCCGGCAGCCGCCCACCGAGCGGTGACCCTTGAGGCCGCTCAAATTACGGGCGGCGGCCTCCTGGATGAACTTGGCCTCCAGTTCCGGGGTGGGCAGGTTGAAGGCGACGTTCATCAGGGAGCGGGATTCATGGCGGGCATGCCCCCGGTAAAAGTCCAACCGGTCAATGGTGTCGTACAGCAAGGCGGCCTTTTCCTTGTTGATCCGCTCGATGGCCGCCAGGCCGCCTAAATTTTTGAGCCATTTTAAAACCAGCCCCACCACGTAAATGGCGAAACAGGGCGGGGTGTTGAACATGGAGCCCTTGTCGGCGTGGGTCCGGTAGTTGAACATGGTGGGGAGGTGGTCCGGGGCTTTAGCCAGCAGGTCTTCGCGGATGATCACCGTAGTAACTCCGGCCGGCCCCATGTTTTTCTGGGCCCCGGCAAATACCAGGCCAAAGGGGCGGATATCAAAGGGCCGGGAGAGGATGTCCGAGGACATATCACAGACCAGGGGCGCGTGGGTGGCGGGAAAGCTCTGGAATTGCGTGCCGTAAATGGTATTATTGGACACGAAATAAAGGTATTCGGCATCTTCGCCCACCCGGTAGTCGGTAGCGGCGGGGACATGGTTGTAAACCTCGCCCTCGCTGGAGTAGGCCACATCAATCTCGCCGAAGAGCTTGGCCTCCTTGATGGCTTTCTTGGCCCAGACCCCGGTATTGAGATAACAGGCTTTTTGGCTGGTGCCCGGCCCCAGCAGGTTCATGGGGATCATGGCAAACTGGGTGGAGGCCCCACCCTGGAGAAAGAGCACCTTGTAGTTGGCGGGGATATCCAACAGTTCCCGGAGCAGTTGTTCCGCCTCCTCGGTAACCGCCACAAAATCCTTGGATCGATGGCTCATTTCGATGATACTCATCCCCAGATCGCGGTAGTTGACGAGATCACGGGAGGCTTGGGCCAGGACCTCCGGCGGCAGGGTGGCCGGCCCGGCACTGAAATTAAAAATACGCTCCGGCATTTCTTTCTCCTTGGCTGTAACTTAATGGGTTTCAGGTAAGTTTCAGGGAACTTTGGTGTAAGTTCCGGGGTGCAAAATAATCGAAAATCCATGAAAGATTTGGGAATCTACAGAAAAAACGGCCAACCAACAACCGTTTTCTGCCTGGTGGGGCCCACGGCGGTGGGCAAGACCGCCCTGGCCCTGGAATTGGCCGAGCACTACGAAGCTGAAATCATCAGTGTCGACTCCATGCAGGTGTACCGTTACCTGGATATCGGCACCGCCAAGGCCACCCCGGAAGAGCGTCGCCGGGTTCCCCATCATTTGATAGATATCATCGATCCCGATGAAGATTACAGCCTGGCCCGTTTTCTGGCCGATGCCGCCGCCGCCTTGGCCGATATCGGCCGGCGCGGGCGGGCGGCGCTGTTCACCGGCGGCACCGGTTTATATTTACGGGGGCTCAGGGCGGGGATCTTTGACCTGGGGCCGCCCGACGAGCACCTGCGGGCCGAACTGGCCCGGCGCCTGACGGAAGAGGGCGCCAGCGCTCTTTATGCCGAGCTGCAGCGGGTGGACCCGGCATCGGCCAGCCGTATTCACCCCAACGACCGGCAACGGCTGTTGCGGGCCCTGGAAATTTTTTACCACAGCGGCACCCCGTGGTCGGAACATCTGCGCCGGGGCAAGCAGAACGCCTTACTGCCGGATAGAGTGCCGGTGATCGGGCTTGCCTGTGAACGGGATATCTTGTATGAACGGATAAACCGCCGGGTGGACAGCATGCTGGCGGTCGGGCTGATTGACGAGGTGCAGGGGCTGCTGGCCCGAGGCTACGGCCCGGAACTGCCCCCCATGCAGGCCATAGGGTATCGCCACATGGTGCAGTATCTCAATGGTTCCTGGACCCTGGAGCAGGCCCGGGAACTGCTGGCCCGGGATACCCGGCGCTATGCCAAGCGCCAGCTTACCTGGCTTCGCCAAACCTCGGGAATAATCTGGTGCGACCAGCAAGATCACACGTCAATTAAAAGGGTTATCGACAAAAATTCATGAACATTCCCAACCTGATCACCATTGTTCGCATCCTGCTGGTGCCCTTGCTGGCGATTTTTCTGTTGGAAGAAAAATATAACTTGGCCCTGTTGGTGTTTATTATTGCCGGCATCAGCGATGGCCTGGATGGCTTTCTGGCCCGCCTGCTCAAGCAAAAAACCCGCTTGGGGGCGATTCTCGATCCCGTTGCCGACAAGGCTCTACTGATTACCACTTTTGTCATCCTGGCCGTGTTGGGGGTTATCCCCCAGTGGCTCACGGTGCTGGTGGTCAGCCGCGACCTGCTGATTATTCTCGGTTTCGGGATTCTGGTACTCACCGGGCGAAGTTTTCAGATTGCCCCGACCTACACCAGCAAACTGACCACCGTCTTCCAACTGGCCACGGTTATTTACTTTTTAGGCCTTGAGTACCTGTTGCCGCTGCTGTTTTTGCGGGACTACCTGATCATCGCCACGGCCCTGCTGACCATGCTCTCCTGCGCCCATTACCTGGTGGTGTTCTTTCGCTTTCTGGGCGCCGAACATGACGAAAAAAAAACGCATTAATCAAACAGGATAAAAAACAAAGATGATGTACTCTGCAGCCACCGGCCAGAGGATGGGGAAGCGGGCGGAAATTGATCCTTCCTACTGCCGCAGCCTGGCCGCCGAACTGCGACTGCCAGAAGCTCTGGTGGCCGTACTGCTACGCCGGGGCCATGACGATAAGGCCGGCATTGAAAGCTTCTTGCGCCCCAACCTGACCGATCTGCCGGACCCTGATCTGATGCTGGGGATGAACTTGGCGGTGGAATTGATCGCCAGCGCTCTGGGCAGCCGGCAACCCATCGTGGTGTACGCCGACTATGACGTCGACGGCCTCAGCGCTGGAGCTGTACTCTATAAGTTCCTGAAACAACTGGACTGTAAGCAACTGCACTACCTGCTTCCCCATCGGAGTGAAGACGGTTACGGGGTCCATGCCCACCTGCTGGCGGAACTGCAAAAAAAATTGGGGCCCACCACTCGGCCACTGCTAATCACCGTAGATTGCGGCATCGGCGACCACCAGGCTCTGGCCGAAGCCCGGGAGATGGGCTACACGGTGATCGTCACCGACCACCACCGTCCTGCGGCCACGCTGCCGCCAGCCGCCGCCATCCTCAACCCCCATCAGGGCGGCTGCCCCTTTCCCTGTAAAAACCTGGCCGGGGTAGGGGTGGCCTTTTACCTGCTGATGGGGTTGCGGCGCCATTTGGCCGGCGAGGGTTTTTTTGGCAGCGGTGAACCGCCCAATCTCAAGGAATACCTTGACCTGGTGGCCTTGGGCACGGTGGCGGACATGGTCGCCCTGCGGGGAGCCAACCGTATCCTGGTACGGGCCGGGCTTGAGGTGCTGCAGGGCTGCAGTCGGCCCGGGCTGGCAGCCCTGACCGCCACCGCTGGCATCAACCCCGAGGGGGCTGCTAAAGGCAGCACCAAAAGATCACTGTATCCAGAAGATATATCTTTTGTTTTAGCCCCGAGACTGAATGCCGCCGGCCGGGTGGCCACTCCGGAGACGGCTTTCCGGTTGCTGATTACCGATGATCCTTCGGAGGCACTGGCGCTGGCGGCCGAGCTTGAAGATCTGAACCGCTGGCGACGGGAGTTGAGCGATCAGGTCTATCAGCAGGCCAAAGAACAGGTTGTGGCCTCCGGGCAACAAAATAACCATGTCCTGGTACTGGCCGATAAAGACTGGCATCCCGGAGTGCTGGGGATTGCCGCCACCCGGTTGCAGCAGGACTTCAACCGACCGGTGCTGCTGCTGGGCCAGGCCAGCCTTGAAATGCTCAAGGGGTCGGGGCGCAGCATCGAAGGCCTGGACCTGCTGGCCGCAGTCGACGGCTGCCGGGATTTGCTGCTGGGCTACGGCGGCCATGCGGCAGCCCTGGGGGTTAGCCTGCACCCGGACCGGCTGGCCGACTTCCGGACGATGCTCAATAATGAAGTCGGCCGGCAGTTGGCGGCACTCGAAACCACACCGGCCATCAGCGTGGACTGGTATTTTACCGATGGCCGCATCGATGCCGGCTTGACCGGTAACTATCATCTGCTGGAGCCATTCGGGCCCGGCAACCCGGAACCGCTGTTTCAAGTGCGGGGGGCGTTGTCCCAGGCCGGAGCAGTGGGCCGGGATCAGAACCATTTACGCTTTCGCTGGCAGCAGAAGGATCTCAACCTGCCGGGCATTGCGTTCGGTTACGGCAACTCTTTAGGGCACCAAAACCCGGGGCCGGTGGAACTGATTTTCGCCCTGCGGCGCAACATTTACCAGGGCCGGGTCAGCTGGCAACTGCAGGCCAAATCCATCAAAAAAGCGATCTGAGCGACTGCACCAAAAAAGGCAGGGCAGCGGCTGTTTTGTTTAACGACCGTTTTGTAACTGCCTTTTTTATTGTGATTATGCAAACTATACATAATATACATTATGCGACATTATAAAATAATGTGGTACCGACGGGGAACTGGCAAGCGGCAATATGTGGCATCTGCCAGGGGCCGCCGGCGAGGCTTTTTCGTGCCCGTTCTGATCGCCCTGTAAATCCCTGAGCGGATCACCCAGCAGCACCCCATCTTGCGGCGATCAGGTCGGCTTGAGTACCTGATGTAAGCTACGCCGACTTGGCTTACCGCAACCTGTGGCACTACTGAACAGTTACGTGCCAGAATGAGCTGGATAGTCACCATTGTTTAAAGCATTTTGGTTAAAATTCTGGTAAGTATAGTCCTCTTCAGCGCTGCCCAGACCTCCCCGGGCCGGCGTTCTGATTTGCGGCTTTATGCATGTTTATTCAATAAGTTAATTATAAAACTGGAGAAGTTGTATGAATCGTGAAGTTTACCAGGAGCCTTTGGTCAGCCGTTACACCAGCCCGGAAATGCAGGCCATTTTTTCCGAGCGCAGCAAGTTTTCCACCTGGCGGCGCTGCTGGATCGCCCTGGCCGAAGCCCAGCATGAACTGGGCCTGGATGACCTGGTAACCACGGAGATGCTCGAAGAGCTGCGGCAAAACGCCGATAATGTCGATTTTGAAACGGCGGCGGCCAAGGAAAAGGAAATCCGCCACGATGTCATGGCCCACGTCTACGCCTACGGCAAACAGTGCCCCACCGCCGAACCCATCATCCATTTGGGCGCCACCTCCCAGTTTGTCGGCTGCAACACAGACCTGCTGTTGCAGAAACGGGCTCTGACCATGGTGAAAAAGGCCCTGCTGCAGGTAATTGTCAACCTTGCCAAGTTCTGCCGCCAATACAAAGACCTGGCCACCCTGGGCTACACCCATTACCAGCCGGCCCAGCCCACCACTGTGGGTAAGCGCCACACCCTGTACCTGCATGATCTGCTCATGGACCTGGAGGCCATTGAATGGCTGGAAGGTCAGATCAAGGCCCGGGGCGCCAAGGGCACGGTGGGCACCCAGGCCACCTTCCTGGAGTTGTTCAACGGCGACCACGACAAGGTGCGGCAACTGGATCAACTGGTGGCCGAAAAACTTGGATTTTCCACGGTTTTTTCTGTCACCGGACAGACTTACAGCCGCAAACTGGATGTCAAGATCGCCGAGGTACTGGCCGGCATTGCCGCATCGGCCCACAAGTTTGCCGTCGATCTGCGCCTGCTTTCAAACCTCAAGGTGCAGGAGGAGCCCTTTGCCAAGAACCAGGTGGGCAGCTCGGCCATGGCCTACAAGCGCAACCCCATGCGTTCGGAACGGATGACCGGCCTGGCCCGCAAGCTCATGGGCCTGGTGCCGGATTTTTATGCCACCTACGCCAACCAGTGGTTCGAACGTACCCTTGATGACTCCGCCATTCGCCGCATGGACATCCCTCAGGCCTTTCTGCTCACCGACGCCATTCTGCGGCTGTACATGAATATTACCTCGGATATGGTTGTTTATCCGAAACAAATAGAAAGATACCTGCGCCAGGAACTGCCCTTTATGGCCACCGAGAAGATGCTCATGGCGGCGGTGCGCAAAGGCGCCAGCCGGCAGGAGATGCATGAGGTTATCAAACAGCATTCGGTGGAGGCGGGCAAAAAGGTCAAAGAAGAAGGCGGCGACAACGATCTGCTGGCCCGCCTGGCCGCCGACCCGGCCATGCCCTTCACCCTGGCCGAACTGGAGGGCATGCTGGCCAATCCCGCCGAATTCACTGGCCGGGCCGAAGCCCAAACCGAGGAGTTTTTGCAGGAAGAAGTTGAGCCGCGGCTGAACCGTTACCGTGCGCTGCTGGGCGAGATGGACAGCAGTCTGCAGGTGTAAGATGAATCAGCCGGATTCGACGATCTCCACTGTCATCACCGTAAACACTGAAAAAATAGGTTTTTTCAGGTTTATTTTGGAGTCTTATGATAACCTGGCGATCCTCACCACTCTGGACCGGCAACAGGGCGTGGTGGCGCTGCGTTATCCCGCCGGCAACCAAGCGGAGGTCGAGGAACTGCTGACCGCCCTACCCCCGCAGTTGGTTATCTCTGTGAAGCCAACTGTGCCGGTTGACCCCACCGGTGCACCGCCGGCACCTCCTTCAGGTGAAAATCTTAACTGACATAAAAACGCAAGATTGAAGAGTTACACATAACATTTAAAAAAATGACTAAGACCAGAAACCTCTATATCGAAACCTTCGGCTGCCAGATGAACGAGCGCGACTCGGAGATCATGGCCCAGCTGATGAGCCAGGCCGCTTACCTGGAAACCGCAAGTCCCGAAGAGGCCGATTGCATTGTTGTCAACACCTGCAGTATCCGCGGCAAGGCGGCGCAAAAGGCCTACAGCCTGCTGGGCGGCTACCGGCGGCTGAAAAAACGCCGCCCGGACCTGGTGATAGCCGTGGCCGGATGTGTGGCCCAGCAGGACGGGGAAAGCCTGCTGAAGAAAATGCCCCACCTGGACCTGGTGATCGGCCCCCAGAACATCTACCGTTTGCCGGAACTGGTGGAAGCCGCCCGCTGGCAGGCGTCCCGGACCACCGCCACCGAGCTGACCAAAGATTTTGTTATCCCCCCTTTCCTGCCCAAAATGGACGGCAGTGGCGCTCCGCACAAGCGCTTTGTGACCATCATGCAGGGGTGTAACAACTTCTGCACCTACTGCGTGGTGCCCCATACCCGGGGCCGGGAGGTGAGCCGCAAACCTGAAGATATCATCAATGAGGTAAGACATCTGGCTGAGCACGGGGTGCGGGAGGTTACCCTGCTGGGGCAGAACGTCAACTCCTACGGCCAGGATCGCAACCCGGCTACCCTCGCAGAAAATGGCGGCGGCGATGATTTCCCTTCTTTGCTGCGGGCCGTAGCGGCGGTGGACGGCATCCGCCGGGTGCGCTTCACCACCTCGCACCCCAAAGATCTTTCCGCCAGGCTGATTAGCTGCTTTGCCGAATTGGAGAAGCTTTGCCCCCATTTTCATTTGCCGGTGCAATCCGGCTCTGACCGGATCCTGGCGCGCATGAACCGCAAATACACCAGGGCTGACTACCTGGCTAAAGTTTCCGAACTGCGCCGGGTCCGACCCGATATCGCCATTACCACCGACCTGATCATCGGCTTTCCCGGCGAAGGTGAAGATGATTTTGCCGACACCATGGAACTTGTCAACTTTGTGCGCTATGACTCTGCTTTTTCGTTTAAATACTCAGATCGACCCAACGCCGCCGCCACCGCTTTTACCGACAAGGTGTCGGAAGAGATTAAAAGCCGCCGCCTGACTCTGCTGCAGCAAAGACAGGATGAAATAAGTGGGGAAATCAGCCAGGCCATGGTCGGCCATACGGTGGAGGTCATGGTGGAGGGCAAGAGCAAAAACGCCGGCGAACAGTGGAGCGGCCGCACCCCCACCAACCGGATCGTCAATTTTAGCAGCCAGCAGCCCCTGAGCCCCGGGCAATTCATTGATATTTACCTGGAAGAAGCCTGCCGGCACAGCCTGCGCGGCCGGATCGTCTGAAGCCGAGACACTGGGCGCTGGGAAACTAACCGGAAAAGTAAGCGAAGGAGAATGCCATGATCGACCTGCATACCCATTGCCTGTTCAGTGACGGCGAACTGGTGCCGGCGGAACATCTGCGCCGGGTGGCGGTGCTGGGATACCAGGCGGTGGCCATTACCGACCACGCCGATTCTTCCAATCTGGATTTTATTATTCCCCGCCTGGTGCAGGCAGCCGACCGGCTCAATCCCCACTCCACCGCCCGGCTGATTCCGGGGATTGAACTGACCCATGTACCGCCGGCCATTTTTGCGCAGCTGACCGCCCAGGCTCGAAAACTGGGAGCGCAAATCGTGGTGGGGCATGGGGAAACGGTGGCGGAGCCGGTGGCGCCCGGCACCAACCGGGCGGCCATCGAGGCGGAAGTCGACATCCTGGCCCATCCCGGCCTGATTAGCCGGGAAGACGCCGAACTGGCGGCGGAAAAAGGGGTTTTCCTGGAACTGTCCGGGCGCAAGGGCCACAGCCTGACCAACGGGCATGTAGCCGCCATGGCCCGCCAGGTAGGCGCCCGGCTGGTGATCAACGCCGACGCCCATGGCCCCGGTGACTTTCTCACCGGGGCCATGGCGGAGATCGTCGGCCGGGGGGCCGGTCTCAGCGCCGAAGAATATGCCCAAGTTCGGCTCAACATGGAAGAGCTGGCGCAAAAAGCCGCCAGCAAAGATTTAACCGGCTAAACAACAAAACCGGCAACCGGACCAAGGAAAGAAATCGCTTACTCCACCCGGAAATCAGCCTTCCACAAAATCCCGCCCTGCTCGTCGCGCAGCTCCACTCGCCAGTCGCCGCTTCTACCCTCAATGGTGACGGAAGAAAAAGTGCGCCAGCGAGGGCTTTTACGCAAAGGTAGCGGGACCGCGGCAACCTCCTGGTCGTTTCGATACCAGACAAAATTTACCGTGGTGTCCGCCTGTACTTCACGGGCCTCAATAAAGGCGTAAACCCGCTCTTGGGTGGCACTGAAAGTTTCGGCCACCCCCACAGGCTCCCGTTCCACCACCTCAGCGGCAAGCTTCGTCCTCTCCAGCCGGAAAATCTGCTCTTCGGCCATCACCGGCAGGGAAACAACAAGGAAAGCAGCCAGGGCCGCCACCAATGCAACAACTCTTTTGCCTGTCATCAACTTCCCTCCTTTATTGGATGATTCTGGTAATGATGATATAGCAAGAAGCAGCGTTAATCAATGGTAATCAGGGGGTGGAGGGCAGCCAAAGTTTTAGGACCGATCCCGTGGACCAACAGCAATTCCTCGGGATCCCGAAAGGGGCCGTGGGCGGTGCGGTAATCGACAATCCGCCGGGACAGGGTCGGGCCGATGCCCGGCAGAAACCGCAGGGTCCGGGCGTCGGCCCGGTTCACGGCAATGGGCTGAAAGGTAAAGATGGCCAGGTAAGGCGGACCAGCCTCACCCCAGTTGGCCATCATGGAAGAACTGGAAGAAACGGCGGTGGCATCGGCTGACAGTGGTTCCGGCAGGCGATAAACACCGGCCGGCCGGTCGGGTTCTGCCAGCCACCGGTATTGATGAGAAATCACATCAACCGATGGCGCTGCCCTGAACGGCAGCCAGCCAACCAGCCCCAGAACCAGCCCCAGAACCAGCAAAAGCAGCAGGGGCAAGGATTCCTGGTCGAACTCGGGGCTATCCTTCAGCC
The DNA here is from genome assembly GCF_029210385.1 of Desulfurivibrio dismutans. Lineage (GTDB taxonomy): Bacteria > Desulfobacterota > Desulfobulbia > Desulfobulbales > Desulfurivibrionaceae > Desulfurivibrio > Desulfurivibrio dismutans. The sequence continues at coordinate 143,656 of NZ_JARGDQ010000006.1, forward strand.
TGCCGGTGGCGCTCATCCTTCATAAGTTTGTAAGTGATGCTGTCCACCAAAGCCTGCCAGCTGGCCTCGATGATGTCGTGGGAAACCCCCACCGTGCCCCAGGTGGCGTCGGCATCGCCGGACTCAACAAGCACCCGGACCCGGGCCCCGGTGCCGTGTTCACTGGCCAGCACCCGGACCTTGTAATCATGCAGCTCCACCTGCTCCAGTTGCGGGTAAAAACCGTAGAGGGCCTTGCGCAGGGCATTGTCCAGGGCATTGACCGGCCCGTGGCCCAAGGCCGCGGTATGGACCACTTCACCGCCAACCTCCAGGCGCAGGGTGGCCTCTTCCACCACCTCCTCCTCAGGCCCCAGGGCGCAGGGGTCTTTTTGGCTGATCACCCGGAAACCCAGCAGGTGGAAATAATCCTTGCAGGTTCCCAGAGCCTTGCGCATCAGCAACTCAAATGAGGCCTCCGCCCCTTCATATTGGAACCCCTGGGTTTCCAGCTCTTTGAGTTTTTTGAGGATGGAACTGACCAGCGGATCCTTGCTGTCCAAATCAATGCCGAATTTCTTTGCCTTGTGCAACACATTGCTGCGCCCGGCCTGGTCGGAGATCAGGATGCGGCGAATGTTGCCCACCCGTTCCGGATCGATGTGCTCGTAGGTCAGCGGATTACGCTTAACGGCACTGACGTGAATCCCGCCCTTGTGGGCAAAGGCCGCCTGGCCCACGTAGGGCTGGTATTTGCTGTGCGCCAGGTTGCCAAGTTCCGAAACAAAACGGGAGGTTTCGGTGAGATTGGGCAGATTCTCGGCGGCAGCAAAGTAGCGCTTCATCTTCAAAGCCAGCCCGGGCATGATTGAAGTCAGGTTGGCGTTGCCACAGCGCTCACCGATGCCGTTGATGGTCCCCTGCACCTGGCTCACCCCCAGGGAAACGGCCACCAGGGAGTTGGCCACCGCACACTCGGAATCGTTGTGGGCGTGAATACCCAACTCCACCGGCAGTTCTCGCCCCCCCTCCCCTGCCGCGGCGGAAAGGCCCGGAGCCACGGCGGTTTTGATGGTGAGATTGTCAAGGTGCCGGGTTACCTCACCGATGATGGTCGCCACCTCGCCGGGCAGGGTGCCGCCGTTAGTGTCGCACAGTACCAGGCACTGGGCCCCGCCGGCCACCGCCCGCTCCAGGGTTTGCAGGGCATACTGGGGGTTGGCCTTGTAACCGTCGAAGAAGTGTTCGGCATCGTAAAAGAGAAACTCCACATGGGGACGCAGGTAGGCCAGTGAATCCTCGATGATCTGAAGGTTGTCCTCCAGTTCAATGCGCAGCGCATCCCGGACATGGATATCCCAGCTCTTGCCGAAAATGGTGATGGCCCGGGTTCTGGCGGCCAGCAGAGCGGCCAGGTTGGGGTCATCCGCCGGCGGTTTGCTGAAATTGCGGGTGCTGCCGAAGGCGGCCACCACCGTGTGTTTCAGGTCGTAGTTGCGGATCTCTTCGAAGTAGCGGGTGGCCGCCGGACTGGCCCCGGGCCAGCCGCCTTCGACAAAATCAACCCCCAGCTCATCGAGCTTCAGGGTGATACGCACCTTGTCTTCCACCGAGAGGTTGAAATTCTCGGCCTGGGTGCCATCCCGCAGGGTGGTATCGTAAATGGTCAACTGTTCAGGCATATCGAGCCTCATTCGGCCAAGTTAAAAGCATCATGGAGGGCGCGCACCGCCAGCTCGGTGTACTTTTCGTCAATCACGCAGGAGATCTTGATCTCGGAGGTACTGATCATCTCAATATTTATCCCCTCTCTGGCCAGCACGTCGAACATGGTGGTAGCAATGCCGGTATGATTGCGCATCCCCACCCCGACAATGGAAACCTTACAGATATTTTCCGACCCGCTGACCCCTTCCGCTCCAGTTTCAGTCGCCACCTGTTTAAGCACCTCCATGGCCCGCTTATAATCGGTTCTGGGCACGGTGAAGGTGAGGTCGGTGAGGTTGCCGTCCCGGGTATTCTGGATAATCATATCCACCACAATACCTTCCCGGGAAACAGGAGTAAACAGTTTGGAAGCGGTACCCGGGGTATCAGGCACCTTGCTGACGGTAATGCGGGCCTCGTTACGATTATAGGTGACCCCGGAAACGGGATTGGATTCCATGCTTTTGTCCTCCTCGACAACCCAAGTGCCTTCATTGTTGGTAAAAGTAGACCGGACCTGTACCGGCACCCTATGCCACTTGGCAATGGTAACCGAACGAATATCCAAAACCTTGGCTCCGAGACTGGCCAGCTCAAGCATTTCATCATAAGAGATGCGATCAATCTTGCGGGCCGAAGCGCAGATGTTGGGGTCGGTGGTATAAACCCCTTCGACATCGGTAAAGATATCACACTGGTCGGCCCCGAGTGCTGCCGCCAGCGCCACCGCCGTGGTGTCCGATCCTCCCCGGCCCAGGGTGGTGATCTCGCCCTTTTCGGACACTCCTTGAAAACCGGCCACCACCACCACCTTCCCGGCATCCAGGTGATGATTGATCGCCTCCTGGTCGATGCTCAGAATCCGGGCCCGGGTATGGCGGTCATCGGTATTAATTTTAACTTGGTCACCCAGCAGGGAAACAGCATCGGAGCCCATCGCCTTAATGGCCATGGCCAGCAGAGAAACCGTCACCTGTTCGCCGGAGGCCAGCAGCACATCCATCTCCCGGGGATCGGGAATATCCTGCATCTGGCCGGCCAGGTCGACAAAACGGTTGGTTTCCCCGGCCATGGCCGACAAAACCACCACCATCCGGTGCCCTTCCTGCTGTTGCTTCAGCACCCGCCGGGCCACCGCCTTGATCTTATCGGGGTCGGCCACCGAAGTGCCGCCGAACTTTTGGACAATTAGCGCCATATTAGTTTTGCCTTTCAATTAATTTTGATAAACCCGCAAAAAACGCCCAACATGTTGGTCGGCAACGCGAAAACAAGCAGCTACAAAGCGTGCCCAGTCGGCGGCGCAGCTTTTTACGCCGCCGACAACGTTTATCACCCTCGCTGCAACCCGGTGGCGCTCGCAGATGATATCGCAGATACAGCTCAGAACTCATCAGAATAACTCCTGGACCGGAAAAAGCAAGAGCCGGCACCGGCTGAGTTCAAGAAAAATGGCCATCCGGTTATTTTTTGCTTGAGTTAAAGTATGAATTTTGCTAAAAAAAAGATGGTTGATTAGCCGCTATCCCGCGTCACACAAGGGAAGCAAATAAATGACGATAAAACAGCTAGTAACCATGAGCAGGTAAAGCTTCCCATGAAATAATCGAAGGACCGGGAGACCTGCACAAACATTTCAGACAATTCCTGCATAGGGATGCTTCAGAAGATGAAAAAATATATTAAAGATGCTGTTCAAAGCATTATTCATACGGGAAAAATATTTCTCAACAGCGGTCATTTCTCCACCATTGTGATTACCGTGGCGATCTCGGGGACCGCTCTTTTTTTCGCCAACATCACCCCGGCTTCACTGCCAACCCCAGTGGCCCTGCCCGAATTTGAAGAAGCCGTAGCTGACCACCTGGCGACCGAGAGCCCCGAAACGGCGGCGCCACCGGCCCTGGCCCAGCCCCCCGAGCCGCTTTGGCCGGAAAACTACAATCGTATTGAGGGGGAGTTGCGCTCTGGCGACACCCTCAATGATGCCCTGCGACGAGCCCAAATTAACGGCAACGACCGCACCGGCATCATCCGTGCCCTGGACGGTCTGTTGGATTTCCGCTCGCTGCGCCCAAGGGACCATTTTACCGCCGTACTCGACGATGACGATGCGGTGGTGGAATACCGTTACCATTCGGGCCCCCTGGATATCTACCTGGTCAGCCGTACCGACGATGATCAGTTCCAGGCCGAGAAGATGAGCGTGATCCTGGAACGGCAGACCAAGAAAATCAGCGGCCGAATAAAATCATCCCTGTTTGCCGCTTTCCAGAGCCACGGGGAGCAGGCCCGGTTGATCTACGGTTTTGCCGAAATCTTTGCCTCCCGAATGGATTTCAACGTGGAGATCAGAAAAGGGGACCGTTTTCAACTGGTTTTTGAAAAATATTACCGGGATGACGAATTTGTCGGCTATGGGCCTATTCTTTACGCCCGCTACGAACAGACCGGGGGAGACGTGCTGGAGGCTTTCCGGTATACCCCTGAAGACGGTCTGGCCTCCTATTTTGATCGTGACGGCCGGGAACTGGGGGCTTCCTTTCTGCGCTCTCCGGTTCCCATGGCCCGGGTCACCTCCGGCTTCAACCGGCGCCGGATGCACCCCATCCTTAACCAGGTCCGGCCACACCTTGCCGTTGACCTGGCCGCCCCCACCGGTACGCCGGTAATGGCCACCGCCGACGGCCGAGTGATTTTCCGTTCTCGGGACGGCGGTAACGGCAACATGGTTATTTTAGAGCACAGCAACGGATACCGTTCCTACTATGCCCACCTTTCCGGCTTCAAAAGGGGGATGAAGGTCGGCGAACGGGTGCGCCAGCGGGACATCATCGGCTATGTGGGCGCCACCGGACTGGCCACCGGCCCCCATGTCTGCTACCGGATCCGCCACAACGGCGAGTACATCAACCCCATGGCCATGCGTTTCACCCCCCGTTCGGAGTTGGAGGGTGAAGCCCTGATCAGATTCCAGGATCACCGCAGGAAACTCATCCAACTGGCCGACAGTTTGGGGGAAAAAGAGCAGGCGGTACTGGTCGGCCGGATCACCGTGGACCCGGACCAGGGCCTGACCCTGCTGTAGCCGCCTAAAATGACCTCGCCGACAACGGTTGAGCCTGACACAGTCAGGCACAGAGGCCAGGCAAGCGCTCACGAAACGCCACACATCCCTTTTAACGTGGTGCTGGTGGAACCGGAAATCCCCCCCAACACCGGCAGTATCGCCCGGCTCTGTGGCGCCACCGAGACGACCCTGCACCTGGTCCACCCATTGGGCTTCAAGATCGACGACAAGCACCTCAAACGAGCCGGGCTGGACTACTGGAAGCAGGTAAAAATTGTCACCTGGCCCAGCTTCGATGATTTTCTTGCCGCTCAAGATGAAGGCAAGCTGTATTTTCTAAGCAAAAAGGCGAGTCGCCTTTACACCGATGTCCACTTCCAGCCCGGGGATTTCCTGGTTTTTGGCAAGGAAACAAAAGGATTACCGGAAGAAATTATTACCCTCTATACCGATCGCTGCTGCGCCATTCCCATGCGCAACCCCGCGGTGCGCAGCCTCAACCTGGCCCAGGCGGTGGCGGTGGTGCTCTACGAAGCCATTCGGCAACAATAAAAAGATCTAACTCTACAATAAAGACAAAGCCAGAGCGGCGGTTTTTTGGGAAGCGCCGCCACCGCCAAGTTTTTTGCGCACCTCAACCAGATCACATAGCATGGTCTGTCGGCGGTTTTGGTTGTTCAAAAGTTCTGTAATCTCCCGACTTATCATCAGCGGCTCCGCCTGGGCCTGGATCAATTCGGGAATCACCTCCCGCTGGGCCACCAGATTGACCAGGGTGACGTATGGCACATCAACCAGCAACCGGCCGATCAGATAAGTAAAGGCGGAAACCCGATAGGCTGCCACCGTGGGCACACCCAGGATGGCCAGTTCCAGTGTGACCGTACCCGACGCAGCCATGGCCGCGTCACAGGCGGCCATAATTATATGGCGATGCTGCTGGCTGACCCGGATATCCAACTCCGGATACTGCTCCAGGCCATGCTCCTGCAGGGTCTCATAACCCACACCGGGAGCCATGGGCAGCAGGAAAACAGGCGGTTTGGCAAGGTGTTTAGCCAGCCGGGCGGCGGCGGCCAGAAAAACCGGCAACAAGGTGGCAATCTCCCGCCGCCGGCTGCCCGGCACCAGACCGATCACCCGGCGCCCTTCATCCACGGCCGCCAGGCCTACCGCCGCTTTTACCGACTCCAGAGCACTACCCCCCGGCTGCTCACCAAACCCTGCAGCGGCCCGTTGAGCAACCAGCGGGGCCAGTTCATCCACCAGGGGATGGCCGACGAAATCCACCGCCACCCCCTGGCGGCGATAAAAATCCTGCTCAAAGGGCAGGATTACCGCCATCCGGTCAACCAGCCGTTTGATTTTGCGCACCCTCCCCCGTCGCCAAGCCCAGACCTGGGGGCTGATGTAATAGAGCACCCTGATCCCCAGCTTTTTGGCCCGCGCCGCGAGCATCAGGTTGAAATCGGGATAGTCGATCAGAACCAGCAGCGCCGGCCGCTGTTGCTCCAAAAAAGCAAACAGTCGCCGCCGGGCCGCCAGAATCTCCCCCAAATGCCCCAGAACCTCCACCAGGCCGACCACTGCCAGCCGGCTGGAGTCATAGATCAGTTCACACTCCGCCGCCAGGGCACTGCCGCCCATGGCACAGATCCTGATTTCCGGCCGCTGCACCCGCATGGCCTTCACCAGGTTGGCGCCATGCATATCGCCAGAGGCCTCTCCGGCGACAATCAGGACATCATAAACAGACATGGCCACCCCGCTCAGGAACGCTGCAACACATCGCTGTAGCGGCGAAAATTTTCGTCAATCTGGGTCATGATCTCCTGGGCCACCTGCAGCGCCCGCCGGCCCTGCACCCCGTCGACCTTGGGGGTGGTACGATGACGAACATTGTTGGCGAAGTCGCGCAATTCCGCCTCCAGAGCGTCCTGCTCCGGCAACTTGTGGTGGGTGATCTCCTCCTGGGGTAGCCCCTGGTCGTTAAGTTGATCCTTGAGACGGATAATCATCAACGATTTTTCGGCATAATCCAACGACAGATAACACCGGGGCTGAAAAATGCGCAGCCGTCGCACGTTGTCTTTGGAGACCCGGCTGACGGTGATATTGGCAGTACAACCGTTTTCAAAGATGATCCGGGCATTGGCAATGTCGGTGCTGGGAGTTATCACCGGTACTCCCACGGTGTGCATGGAACTGATGGGGGAATCAACAATGCTCAGGATGATATCGATATCATGGATCATCAGATCCAGCACCACATCGACGTCCAATCCCCGGGGTTTGAAAACGTGAATGCGGTGCGATTCAATAAACAGCGGTCGGGTCAGATACTGCTCCAGGGCCGTTACCGCCGGGTTGTAACGCTCGATATGACCCACCTGCAGGATCCGCCTTTCCGCCGCCGCCCGGGCGATCAGCTCATCAGCTTCCGCCAGGGTGGTGGTCATCGGCTTTTCCAGCATGATATCAATCCCTTGGCGCAGGCACTCCATGGCCACCCGATGATGATGGACGGTGGGCACCACAATGCTGACCGCATCTACCAGGGGCAGCATCTGCTGGTAATCGCCATAGGGGGTAACCCCATGTTGACGAGCGATGGCATCGGCCGCCCGGGGGTCGATATCGGCCACCCCGACCAGTTCAACATCTTCCATAGCGGCATATTTGGCGGCATGATATTTGCCAAGATGGCCTACCCCGATAACTCCAATACGAACTTTTTCCATCACGACTTCCGTTTTTGCTAGATTATTGGCGGGTGGCGTTTGCGACGGCAGGTATTACCATGAAGAACCCGCACAATCAACTTGTTGTTTCAATACGTTATGCTATTATAGCCGAAATTTGCTACCGACTCAGCCGTTGAACCTATTTTATCTGCTGCCAAGTTAAAACGGAGCCTTCTCGCAGGGAATACAACACCATGCAAAAAGCACGCAGTCTCTGGCAAAGCAACCTGGGTTTTCTGCTGGCCGCCATCGGTTCGGCCATTGGTCTCGGCAATATCTGGCGTTTCAGTTACATGGCCCACGAATATGGCGGCGGTGCCTTTCTGGTTCCTTACCTGGTGGCCCTGGCGGTGGCCGGGATCCCCATCATCTTACTGGAATACGGTATCGGCCACCGGGAAAAAGGCGCCTCTCCCCTGGCGTTTGCCCGCCTTCACCCCCGTTTCGAGCTGCTGGGCTGGTGGATGCCGGTGGTGGCTATGTTCGGAATTATGCTTTACTACTCAGTGGTGATTGGATGGTGCGTCAATTACTTTTTCCACTCCTTCACCCTGGCCTGGGGCAGTGACCCTCAAAATTTCTTTTTCAGCGATTTCCTCCAGATATCCTCTTCCCCGGCCGAACTCGGCGGTTTCCGCCAGCCCATTCTGCTGGCCACCGTCCTGGTCTGGGCCAGTTGCTGGTTTATCTGTTACCGGGACATTCGCCACGGAATCGAAGTGGCCGCCAAAGTATTCATGCCCCTGCTGTTGCTGCTGACCGCCATCATCGTCTTCTGGACCCTGCAACTGGAGGGCGCCTGGGTTGGTATCCGCGACCACTACCTCACCGCCGATTGGGATAAAATAAATTTTCTGGCCGCCGACCCGGAGGCCCGGACCGCCGCCGCCCGGGTCTGGACGGCCGCCTTTGGCCAAATATTTTTCACCCTCTCCCTTGGTTTCGGGATCATGATCACCTACGCCAGCTACCTGCCGACCAAAACCAACCTGGCCAGGAACGCGCTGATCACCACCGGGGTCAACTGCGGTTATTCAATTTTCGCCGGGCTGGCGGTTTTCGGCATCGTCGGTTTCACGGCTGCCAGCCAAGGGGTGGCCTTTGACGAGGCGATCATGGGCGGACCGCAACTGGCCTTTGTCGTTTACCCCCAGGCCATTTCCCTGCTGCCGGACTTCAATTCCCTCTTCGGCGCCCTGTTCTTTCTTGTTCTGATCATTGCCGGCCTAACCTCCGGCGTATCGTTGATCGAGGCTTTCTCCTGCGCCCTGACCGACAAATTCAACTGGCGCCGCAAAAAAGTAGTTACCGTCCTGTGTCTGCTGGGAGTTATGGGCAGCCTGATCTTTACCTCCCGGGCCGGTCTTTATCTGCTGGATATCACCGATCACTTTATCACCAACTACGGTCTGGTCCTGGGCGGCCTGCTGCAGTGCCTGATCATCGGCTGGTATGTCGGTCCGGAAAAACTGCGGCGGCATATCAGTAAACTGGGAAGTTCGGTGCCTAAAGTCTGGAACTTTTTTATCCGTTACCTGACTCCCCTGATTCTGCTGATTCTCCTGCTGGTGGCCGCCCGTGGTGATTTGGCCGCTAACTACGGAGAATATGGTACCAGTCATCTGCTCATTTACGGGGTCGGCTGGCTGCTTTTCTGCCTGATGATCGCCCTGTTTTTTACCCTCCGGCCCTGGCTGGCCGCCCGAATCAAACATAAACACCGCTATGGTGACGAAGACCTGTTGGTTTAACAGCCACATAACGCCGGTTGATCATTGCCTGCTGTTTTCGGTAACATGGACCCATGGCAGAAACCATATTACCGGACCGGCAGCAAGCCCGAGGAATAGCTTCTCGACGGCTGTAACCGATTTTTTCTCACAACTCTTTGCCTTCGGCATTTGTTTATGGCCCGCAAAACAAGGTTGATCGTGCTGGCAGTACTGCTGATGGCAGCCCTGCTGGCCCTGATGTTGCCCCTGCTGCTTAGCTCCGAACCGGTGCGAAGCGACCTGGTCGACCGCTTGGGGTATCATCTGGAGAGTGAGATCAGCCTGGACAGTATTGAACTAGCCTGGCTGCCTACCCCCCATCTGCTGGTCCGTGGAGTCGAGGTGCAGCGGCCGGAGCTTCGACTTACCCTGCCGGAAACCCATGTTTACCCAAGTTTTCTTGCCCTGCTGCAACTGCGGCTGGAGCCACGCCGAGTACGGCTGGTTGACCCGGAGTTACAACTAGATCTCGGAGCCCGACTGGACGGCAAGGATATCTCGCCGACGGCGGTATTTCCCCCCACTTTTACCGGGGTGGTGGAAATTTCTCGAGGCAAGTTGAAGCTTGCCGCCACCGAGTTGCCGGGAGCTTTTCAACTGGAAGCCTTGGAGTTGCGTGAAATCGAAGCATCCTTCCGACTATCCCCGAGCCGCTTGGACCTGGAACTGTCCCTCCGGCCCTCCTTTGGACGACATCTAACCATGGCGGGGGAATACCGGGTAGACGGCAGCTACCAGTTGGAGGCCGATGGCAGCGCACTGCATCTGCATGATCTTTTTACCACTCCGCTGCTGGGGGTTGCCCCCCTGGAAGCCGCCGCCAACCTGAACCTGCAGGCAACCGGCGAGAATCTGAGTAAACTCGACGCCACCCTGAGCGGCGATCTCCCCTGTTTTCTCCTGCAGCCCCATGACCTTGCTCAACAGGCCGGAGCGGTCCGCCTGGACTGCGGAGTTATTGACCTTGACCTGCACAAACGAGAAGATTTCTGGCAGCTGACGATCCACGATTTCGAAGTACGGGAACCGGAGTTTCGTTTGGGCGGGACTATCACCCGCGACGGCCGAGAAACGGACTCCCCCCATTGGGAGGTGGACCTGCATGGCCGGGAGCTGAACGCCGATGAAATCATGCCGGCGGTGATTGAGTTATTTGGCGAATTCGAGCCTGCCCGGCTGGTGGGAGAAATCGTCTTGGGCGGTCGGGCCACCAGAGCCGCTTTTTATCTGGCCGGCCAGGAAAATGTCCTGCGTGACCCCAAAGTCCTGGCGGATCGAATGATACTCACGGTTGAGGTTGAACGGGCCGAAATCATGGTGCCGGGAATCGACCTTTACCTGCCAAAGGCCTGGGGAGAGCTGCAGATCAAAAACAGTATTCTTGAACTGAGCCGGGCGGAGGCCGTGCTGGAGCGCAGCCACGGCTATGACGGTTCGCTGCGGGTGGGGCTGCACAAAGAACTGCCGGTGCTCGAACTCGACCTGAAACTTGACGCCGACTTGGAAGAACTGCGGATACTGCTGCCCGAACTGGTGAAACATCCGGTTTTCCAGGAAGAAATGACCCGCTTTCCCCGGGCTGCCGGCCGGGCCGCCGGGCGGCTGGTGATCAGCGACACCTGGCATGACTTTACCGTTGATGTCACTATCGAACAAAGCCATGGCGAAATCATTTACGACCGCCTTCCCTGGCCACTAACCATCCAGCGTGGACGCCTGCTGATCGACCGGGAGCAGGTCCGCTGGCAAGAACTGGCCGGCACCGCTGGCCCGCATCGACTTATGGCCAGCACCGGCCGGATTGCCCTCACTCCGCAGGCGCCCTTTGTGCTGAAAAAGGCTTTGGCGGAACTGGACAGCCAGTCTTTCTACGAGCATCTGCTGAGTTATCCGGTGCTGCAACAAGCACTGCCGCCGGTACTGGAGGAAATCAGCGGCCGGCTGACCATCGCCCACGGTGAGGCTGAAGGCGGGCTGTTCCGGCCGGATCAATGGCGCTACACAGCCATTGTCGATCTCGACCACGGCTCCGAACTGCGCTGGTACTCACCCCTGCTGGCTGCCGAGATCACCAGTTCCCAAGGATTGATCCGCTTTAATGACCGTCTGGTAGATTTCCGACAACTCCAACTCAAGCTGCAGGACAGTGCATTGAAGCTGACGGGCCGCCTGCGGCACCAGACACTGCAGCACTGGCAGGGCCAGTTGCAGTTCAGCGGCCGGTTCACGGCCGCCAACCGCGACTGGCTGCAAACACGCCAGTGGCTGCCGGAACACTTGCTGCCGGTCGCCCCCCTTACCCTGCTGCCCTTCAACATCAGCTGGGATCCGGATAATCTGCAGTTGGCCGGCACACTGCTGAGCCGGGATGAAGACAAGCCAAACGGGGTGCGGACTGCCCCGCTGCGGCGCCTTGACTTCACGGTCAGCCAACAGGACGGCCAGGCCACAGACCTTACCGCCCGGGTGCTGACCAATCCCCACCAAGCCGACTTCAATTTGCACCTGCCCCCACAACCAGGATCCGCCGGCTCTCCGGAGTCTCATTCTTCAGGTGAGACGAACCGCTTCCTGAGCGGCAGTTTCAAAGGGCAGCTAAGCCAAGGGGTGATGGGACATTTTTTTACCTTCTTTGCCGAGCAACTGGAGATGGGAAGTTGGCGGGGAGAAGCGGAATTCAAAATGCCGGGGATCTTTTTTGACGGCACGAACCACGAAACAAATGATCACGGGATCCATTTTGTCCCCCCGGTCTTTGACGGTTTCCTCGAGATCGACGGGCTGTCCTGGACCACGGATGAAAAGCGACGGCTCACCGTTAACCACCTGGCACTGGACGGCCGGGAGCAAAAATGGCAACTGCAAAAGCTTGATCTCAGCCTCAATGATGAACAGCGCCTTAAGCTGAGCGGTGCGATCAAAGTCGCCGATGCCGGACTGGCGTTGGACCTGGCGCTCTCCTCGCCTTATTTGGAGTGGGAAACCGTGGTTGCCTGGTATGATGAACTCAGCAAGCGGCAACCGCGCTTGGCCATCGACTCCCAACCGCAAGAATGGCCGGTAACCGGGCGGCTGGCTTTCCAATTGACGGAATTTGATTCCGGCCCGTGGCCGGATGAAGATTCAGATGTTTCCCTGCACTGGCAACCTCTGAACGGCGTCCTGTCACTGACGGAACCCCGGGGACTGGTGGCCGAAATTCACTCCGCCGCGCTCTGCTGCCTGGAGTTCATCGGCACCTGGTATCTCAATCCAGCTCTGGGAACCAGTTCCTTTGCCCTGGCCCCGGCCTGCCCGGACCCTCCCCGTTTTGAAAAAATGTTGCCCTGCTTGGGCATCGAACAGGATATCATCTCAGGGGACTGTCTGCTGACAGCGGAACTGGAAGGGGATTTCAGCCACTGGCAACAGGGCCGGGTCAGCATATCCTCCCCTGCTGGCGGTCGGATCATGCGCATGGGGCTGCTGGCCAGGATATTCAGCCTGATTAACCTTACCGACATTTTCACCGGGGATATCGCCGGTTTTGATGAGCGCGGGTTCGCTTACCGGGAACTGGAGTTTGAAGCGGTAATCAAAGACCATGTGCTGGTCATTGAAAAGGCGGTGATCCGGGGCGTCGGGCTCAACCTGATCGCCCGCGGCAGCCTGAACCTGACCGATATGCAGGCGGACATGGTGGTCCTGGTGGCGCCCTTTAAAACCATCGACACCATCGTCAGTTGGATCCCCTTTGTCGGTCGGATCATCGGCGGCAAGGACGCCACCGTGGTCACCATTCCCGTCGGGGTTAAGGGGGATATCCGCAATCCCCGGCTTACGGTCATGGCCCCGGATGCGGTGGGTGAGGGATTGCTCAATCTGATCAAGAGCACCCTGCTGCTGCCCTTTAATATTTTGAGCCCTTTGCTGCCTTCTTCTTCCCCCTAGCCATAACCGTCGGTCAACGGCCGCCGAACAGCCGGGACCACCAGGGGACCTTTTGCCGGCTGCGAAGTTTGTTCAACTTACCACTGAGCCATGTCACCACTTCATTGGGGGGAGGCTCAGTAAATTCCATCCCCACCTGAAATGGCTTGTCTGGCAGCGACAGCAAGCGGTCAAACCAGACCGGTATCACCGGCAGCTTGAAATCCGACACCTGCTCGTCGGCCTGTCCGGCAAAGACCTCCAACAGCAGCATCTGCTGATTGTTTTCCTGAAAATTATAAAAAATATGCCACTGGTCAATCTTGGGCTGCGGCACCGTCAACCGCAACCCGTGGCGGGAAATGTCATTGATCCGCCCGGTGCTTTCGGCCAGAGTCCGATCGTCGCCCCGATCACGAATCGTAATCCGCACTGGTAAACTTACCTCAACCCGTGGTGAGCGCCGCTGTTCACGTGCCATGCTTTTATCCTCTGATCCGTTCTCCCCGGCCACCCGGATTGGGGCCACCTGCCCGGTTGGGCATTCTACCATTTAAAGGTCATGCAATCGCGCAAAAAAAATCCTGAAGGTGGCCCCTTCCCCCGGTTTGCTGCTGGCAGTCATTTCTCCTTGGTGACTTTCCACGATCTTTTTGCAGATCGCCAACCCCATGCCAGTGCCCTGGTACTGCCCCCGGGCATGAAGGCGCTGGAAGGGACGAAAAATACGATCCAGGTATTTTTCGTCAAAGCCGATTCCATTGTCGCTGACCACGATTTCCACCCCCTTATCATCGCTTTTCCCCACGCTTACCTTAACCACCGGTCGGACATCGTGAACCTGAAATTTGAGGGCATTGCCGATCAGGTTAAGGAACAGCCGGTGGAGCTGGCTGCGATCCGCCTTGACCGTCGGCAGTGGCTCCACTTCCACCCGGGCGGCCCGTTCCCGGATCCGCTGCTCCAGGTCGGACAGCACTTCTTTTACAACCTCATTAAGATCTACCGGGTCCAGCACCTGTTCCCGGGAAGCCACCCGAGAGTAGTTGAGCAGATCTTCAATCAGCTGCCGCATGCGAATGGCAGCATCCTGCATTCGCTCCAGATAGTCCCGGCCTCGCTCATCCAGTTGCCCGGCATGCTTCAGTAACAGACGATCACCAAAAGAAACGATGGTCCGCAGGGGCTCCTGCAGGTCATGGGAGGCAATATGAGCAAAATCACGCAGTTCTTTGTTGCTGCGTTCAAGTTTAAGGGCGTAGGCCGCCGCCGATTGTCTGATCTCCAGCAGTTCGGTGATATCGGTAATAAAGGCAAAGGAACCGGTCAGGCGATTTTGTTCATCCATCATCGAGGTGGCATGAAAACGGGCGTGCACATCATGTCCGTCCTTGGCGGTAAGGGTTACATTAAAAGCCCGGTTGCGGGTACTTTCCCGGCGGCCGATCTGTTCTCGGAAAATCTCAACGTTTTTCCCCCGGGCGAACTCATGGGGTTGGCGCCCCAGCATTTCCTGGTGGGAATAGCCCAACATCTCTTGCATGGCCTCGTTGACCATCACCGTCCGCCCTTCGTTATCAAGCTCCCAGTAACCTTCGGCGGCGGTGTTGATGATGGTGTGATAACGCTGCATCTGCCGGTTGAGAATGGCGGTACGCTGGTCAATGATGTTTTCCTGCTCCTCGATCAGTTCCTGCCGGGCCTGCCAGTATCGCTGCAAGCTGGTCAACAGGCTGTAGACCACCACGCTGACCAGTAACAGGGCAAGAACATGAATCGCCAGCATCCAGTTGATCTGGGAGGAAATCATGGCCAGATGGGGAGCGGCGGGAAAGGTCAGACTGATTCCCCCGCGCAAATCCCCTTCGGCACTATCGTGAACTGCGTGACAGTGCAAGCAGGCCGGTTCGGCGTAAAGGGGCGACAGGTAACGATAAACCTGACCATCCGGGGTGGTATGCAAGGCAAAACGGCTGTTTTCCTCACCCTGCTGTAAATCGGACAGCACCTTTTGTTCCCAATGATCGGGGGCATTGAGCGGATTAATCGGCTCGGCGCTGGTCAGGTGCAGCACCAGCCCCTCCTGTCGTTTGGTGATCTCGGCAATTTGCCGGGTCATGTAGGCGGGGTTGATCTTGGTCAGCACTAAACCGTCGGTGGTTATCAGGTCACGGTTCGGCACTTCCAGGTAGGGATTGGGCGGGGTGGTGACACTGACCGGCACGTAAACCCCGCCATGCTCGGCATTCCAGAGCCTGGCATCATTGATCAACCGCACGATGCCCTGGGCGTAATAAGCCGCCATCTCATGGGCATTGTTACGCAGGTTCCAGTAATTGGCGACAATCGATATAACGGTCAGGAAAAGCAGGAACAAAAGTGGCAGCAAACGAAAATATTTACTGCCCAGGAATTTTTCAAATTTATCGGTCATGCAAAGCCCGCCGCTCCCCTTTCCGGTATAAAAGCATCAAAACTTAAGCCTACACCAGAAAAAGGAGTTGGGCAAGTTAGCGATTGCCTTCCAGATCCGCCACCATCTCCGCCACCAGGCGTCCGTTAGGAGCATAGGCCACCGGGTTGAGTTCTATCAGTTCAGACCAGACTTTCCTGGCCCCGGTCTGGTCGTCAAAATCATGCAGCAACACCACCCCCATGTTAAAGCGGGCCGTTTCATGCCGCGGGTCAATCTCGATGGCCCGCTTAAAAGAGGCGATGGCCTGTTCCGGTTGACCGTTACGGCGATGCATGACACCAAGGTCGGTGACCACGTCGGCATCGTCCGGATGCAACTCCAGGGATCGGCTATAGGCATTAATGGCCTTTTCATAATGATCGGTATCAAAATACAGATGCCCCAACTGGGTCCAGGCCTGCACGTTTTCCGGGTTGTCCGCCACCGCCTGTTCAAGGCTTTCCATCACCCGTTGTTGCTCGGGAGTTAAGCCATTCTGGTGGGTCGCCAAAGAGGGGGCAACAGCGGGCATTTTGTAAATACTGAACCCAATACCGCCCAAAAAGCCAATGACCAGGCAGGCAAAGGCGGTGAAAAACATCTTGTCCCGTCTGACCATTTTAGCAGCTGGTTTTTCCGGTTCGAACATCGCTTATTTCTCCTTGTTCTAAGTGTCGCCTCCGTTATAATACTAAAACCAACAGACAGCAGCCCGGCCAAGACGAAAGAGCTGCCGGCCTGCTAATCCCGGCCCATCGGCAGCCACTAATTTTGATAAACTCGCAAAAAAACCACCAGAAGTGTTGGTCGGTAACACGGAAACAGGCAGTTATAAAGCGCTTCCAATCGGCGATGCGGTTTTTTGCAACGCCGACAACTTTGACGGCAGAGGCATTACTATAATGGAAAGAGACAGCCAAAACCACGGTTTGTTCAAAAATCCCGACCTGCATCACAGCCTGCGCACCTTTTTGGCTGAAGACCTGGGCCGGGGAGACATCACCGGAGAGGCGATTTTTCCCCCGAAAGCAATCGGCAACGCCGTGTTCATCGCCAAGGAGGCAATGGTATTGGCCGGGGTGGAACATTTGGCGCCGTTGGTTTTTCGAATGATCAACCGGGAAATCACCTGCCACCCCACCGCCGACGGCCAATGGGTTAAGTCGGGAGAAATCATCCTGCATCTACATGGTCCGCTGCGGGATCTGCTGGCCGGTGAGCGGCTGGCCCTGAACCTGGCCCAGCGGCTGAGCGGTATTGCCACCCTCACCGCCGAGTTTGTCGCCGCCGTGGCCGCCTGGCCGGTAAAGATCATGGACACCCGCAAGACCACCCCCGGCCTGCGACGGCTGGAAAAATACGCCGTGCACGTGGGCGGCGGGGTCAACCACCGCTATAATCTCAACGACGGGATTTTGATCAAGGATAACCATATCGCGGCCGCCGGCTCCATCCGCCAGGCAGTGCAAAAAGTACGGGATTACAACGGGCCGGGCAAGGAGGTTGAGGTGGAATGTGAAACCCTGGAACAGGTGACCGAGGCCCTGGCCGCCAAGGCGGAGATCATCATGCTGGACAACATGGACCCGCCGATGATGCGCCGGGCGGTGGAGTTGATCAACGGCCGAGCAATCACCGAGGCCTCGGGCGGGGTGACGCTGAACAACGTTGGGGAAATCGCCGCCTGCGGGGTGGACCGCATTTCCATCGGCGCCCTCACCCACTCAGCACCGGCCAAAGACATCAGCATGGAAATGGTCAGCGGGCAGTAGCACCGCTGCTTGCGGCGATCAGCCCGGCTTGCGTACTGATGTACGCGGCGCCGGTCTGCTTGCCGCAATCTGCGGCACTACTGCCCGCTGACTTTCGTCTCGGCCGCCGCCCAGAGGGGGGGGCAAAGAGCAAGCAGCATGGGGCCTGGACGGGAGCCGTAAAACCCAACTGATCTGACTCTAACCGCCCAAAGCCGTTTTGATGGGCTTTTCCAGCTTACCGGCAAAAACCTCGTCGATGTGTTCCTGGGTAAATATCCCATCCTTGCGTACCGTCTTGGTGGCGGTACCCATGGCCATGCGCAGCTTGCGGTCCTCGGCCATCCTGGTGGCCTGCTGCAGGCGTTTTTGCAGCTCTTCTTGATCAAACCCTTCGCTCTTGCCGATGGGACCGAGTTCTCTCGCCTTGGCGGTGAAATCGGTGATCAAGCGGACAAAGCGGGGCGCTTCGGCGGCAGAAGCCCACTGCAGACCGAACCGGTCGGGGTTGATCCCCACTTCCTGCAGGATCTTCTTGATCAGGAAACTTACTCCCATGGCATCGTAATTACCAACCTGGTAATGACATTCACCGAGTTGTCAGCCACCGGTGAAGATGCCGTCGGCCCCTTCGGCAAAGCCCCGGAAGACGAAGGCCGGGTCCAGCCGGCCGGTGCACATGATCCGGATGGTGCGCAGGTTGGGCGGATACTGGTAGCGCGACACCCCGGCCGAGTCGGCGGCGGCGTAGCAGCACCAGTTGCAGAGAAACCCCAGGATACGAGGGTTAAAATCCTCCTGAGCCATATCTTTTCCCCTTATTAAATTGCTCTTAGTTCTTTTTAAGTTCAATCAGCCGCCACAACGGCCGGCGACAAGTTTATTGCTGCCCGAAGGCGGTGATCTGGGCGGTGATCTGCTCGTCGGTGAAACCGCCCATGGAGATGGCAAAGACCGGGCAGTGGGCGGCGCAGATGCCGCAACCCTTGCAGGAGGCGGTGACCGTCTCGGCCTTGCGCTTGTTGTTTTCATCCTTGTGCATGCGGATGGCCTGATAGGGGCAGAGCGCTTCGCACAGGCCGCAACCGATACAGGCACTCTGGTCGACGCTGGAAACTGTCGGTTCCACCGAGACATAGCCCTTGACCAGGGGAATGGCCGCCTTGGCCGCCGCCGCCTGGGCCTGAACGATAATCTCCTCCACCGGCTGCGGCGAGTGAGCCAGGCCGCAGACATAGGCCCCGGAAACCGGCAGTTCCACCGGCCGCAGCTTGACGTGGGCCTCGAGGTAAAACTTGTCCTCGTTGACCGACACCTTCAGCAGGCGGCTCAAGGTGGCGGTATCATCGGGCACGATGCCGGTGCTCAACACCAGCAGGTCTGGGCTCAGGTTCACCTCCTCGCGCAGGAGAGGGTCGTAAAAGCCGACCTTGGGGGCCTTGCCGCCGGCGGTAAGCCGGGGTTTATTGTCCATGCTGTAGGGGATAAAAAGTACTCCCTGTTCGCGGGCCCGGCGGTAGTAATCCTCGGCGTAACCGTAGGTGCGCAGATCGCGGTAGAGCACAATCACCTGGGACTCCGGATTGATCTCCTTTATTTTAAGGGCGTTTTTCACTGCGTCATTGCAGCAGTTTTTGCTGCAGTAACCCAGGTCGTCGCCCCGGCTGCCGGCGCACTGGATCATCACCACCGAGCCGGGGGCCCGGTTCTTGGCCTTACCGGCCAAGCGCTGTTCCAGCTCCCGCTGGGTAACGACCTTGGCGGAGTATTTCACCGGGCTGTCCAGCACCTTTTCCGGCCGGTGTTCGCGGCCGCCGGTGGCCACCACCACCACCCCGTGATCGATGGTGCTCTCCTGACCCTTACCTTTACGGCTTTTAAGCTGGGAGGAAAAATTGCCCACGTAACCGTTGAGCTGTACCAGTTCAGTGTCGGTAAACACCTTGATATTTTTGTGCTTGTTGACCTGGTCGATCAGCCCCTTGAGGGTCTTGGCCACTTCCTCGCCCCGCAGGGTGTAGCGGGCCTCCTGCAGGTGGCCGCCCAACTGGGCCTCCTTTTCCACCAGGGCGGTGGCATAACCCTGCTCGGCCAGGTTAAGGGCCGCAGTCAGGCCGGCAATACCACCGCCCAGCACCAGGGCCTTGTCGATCACCGGCACCGTCTGCTCGGGCAGCGGCTTGATGTGGCGGGCCTTGGCAATGCCCATGCGGACCAGGTCCTTGGACTTGCTGGTGGCCGCCGCCGGCTCGTTGGCATGGACCCAGGAACACTGGTCGCGGATATTGACCATCTCGATCAGACAACGGTTCAGGCCGGCATCCTTGAGGGTCTCCTGGAACAGGGGCTCATGGGTGCGGGGTGAACAGGCGGCGATCACCACCCGGTTGAGGTTGTGTTCCTTGATCTTCTGCTTCAACACCTCCTGGGCGTCCTGGGAGCAGCTGTAGAGGCTCTGGGCGTGGTAGACCACCCCTTCCATGCCTTCAACGTATTGATCAACGTCGGGCACATCCACCACCCCGGCGATATTGACCCCGCAGTGGCAGACAAAGACCCCAATACGAACTTCATCATCGTCGGTCAGTTGCTGTTCATCGGGGTAACTCTTGACCACGTACCCCTTGCCCCGGTCCTTCTTGGTCAGGGCCGAGACCAGGCCGGCGGCGGCGCTGGACTGGGTGACACTTTCGGGAATGTCCTTGGGCCCCTGGAAGGCGCCGGCCACCAGCACCCCCTCCTGGCTGCTCTGCAGAGGAGCAAAGGTGGAGGTCCGGCAGAAGTTGTAGTCGTTGAGCGCAAAGCCGGCACTGTCGGCCAGATTGGCGGCATCGGCGGGGGAATCCAGCCCCACCGAGAGCACCACCATATCGTAGGCTTCGAAATAATGGCTGCCATCCATGGTGGCGAAGGTCAGCTTGAGCTGGTTTCCCCAAGGCATGACATCGGCCACCCGGGCGCGGACAAACTTGATCCCCATGGCCTCGGCCCGGGCCCGGGCGGCGTCGAAGCCTTTGCCCTGGGTGCGCATGTCCATGTAATAGATGGTGATTGCAATTTCCGGCTCATGCTCCTTGGCCACCATGGCCTCCTTGATGGCGTACATGCAGCACACCGAGGAGCAATAGCCGTTGTCGCAGCCCAGGTCGCGGGAACCCACGCACTGGATAAAGGCCAGATTCTTGGGGTGTTGGCGATCGGAGAGCCGCAGCAACTCGCCCTCGAAGGGGCCGGAGGCGCAGAGCAGCCGCTCGAACTCCAGGCTGGTGACCACGTCCGGGTGCTTGCCGTAGCTGTATTTGTCAAGCGCGCTGTCGGGCACCCGGCCAAAGCCCGGCGCCATCACCACCGCCCCGACCTTGAGATCCATCTCTTCGGGCTGCTGGTCGAAATCAATGGCCCGGGCCTGGCAGGCCGAGACGCAGATCTTGCAGGTGCCGTGCTTGAGGTGCAGGCAGGCCTCGGGATCGATAAAGTAGCTGGCCGGCACCGCCTGGGGGTAATCGATATGGATGGGCCGGGTCAGCGCCAGCCCCTCGTTGTAGCCGTCCACCAGGTGGCGGGGGCAGTACTGGGTGCACATGCCGCAGGCAGTGCACTTGTCGTGGTCGATATACCGTGGCCGTACCCGCAGCTTGGCGGTGAAGTCGCCCGGCTTGCCGGAGAGCTTGAGGAAATCGGTATTGCTCAGAATCTTTATGTTGGGAGACCGACCGGCCTCCACCAATTTTGGCGCCAGGATTCAGAGCGAGCAGTCGTTGGTGGGGAAGGTCTTGTCCAGCATGGCCATGGCCCCGCCGATGGCGGCCGCCTTCTCCACCAGGTAGACGTAGTAGCCCAACTCGGTGAGGTCGAGGGCGGCCTGCACCCCGGCCACCCCGCCGCCGACCACCATCACGGCGCCCGCCTTTTTCGTCATTGCTTTGGTCATCTGATATTGCTCCTGATCGTGGTAATTGATCTGAGTTCTATTATTTGTTTTTGTCGTGTTGCCTTAATAAAGTTTCGCTAACTGCCCAGTAGTGCCGCAGGTTGCGGCAAGCGGCCCGGCGAAGCGTGCCCCAGGCACGTGAGCTGGGCCGATCGCCGCAACATGTGATGCTAATGGGCAGTTAGCACTTCTACTCTTATGGCGCAGAGCTTGTACTCCGGCGTCCGGGACAGTCGATCCAGGGCGTCCAGGGTCAGGGCATTGACCGGGGTTTCCGCGAAGTTGTAAGGCGCCGAAATGGTCCCCTCCTGGGTGCGCTCGCTGATCCTGGCCCGGATATCTACCGTTCCCCGCCGCGAGGTCAACCGCAGCATCACCCCGTCTTTGATACCCAGCCGCTGGGCATCGTTGGGATGCACCTCGGCCAGGGCCTCGGGCGCGATCACGTCGATGGCCTTGGTCTTGCCGGTCATGCTGCTGAAGTTGTAGCGGGCGTATTCCCGGATGGTGGTAAAGAGCAGCGGGTATTCGCCGTCCACCGGCTCCTGGGGAGCAAGGTAGTTCTCCGGCACGAACAGCCCCCGGCCGCGGGTAAATGTTTCCTTGTGCAGCACCGGGGTGCCGGGATGATCCTCGCTGGGCACCGGCCACTGCAGGCCCTCCTGTTCCAGCCGGGCGTAGCTGATACCCTTGTACTGGGGCAGCAGCTGGCGGACCTCTTCAAAGACCTCCTCGGCTGAAGAGTAGCGCATCTCATAGCCCATGCGAGCGGCCAGCTCGGAGAAGATCATCCAGTCCGGCCTGGCCTCGCCCGGCGGTTCCACCGCCTTGCGCACCCGCTGGACCCGCCGTTCGGTGCAGGTGAAGGTGCCGTCCTTTTCGGCAAAACAGGCGGCGGGGAAGACCACATCGGCCATCTTGGCGGTATCGGTGAGGAAGATATCCTGCACCACCAGGAAGTTGACCTCTTCCAAGGCCTCCCGGACGTGGTTGATGTTGGTGTCGGCCAGCACCGGGTCCTCGCCGAAGACGTAGAGGGCCCGGATTTCTCCCTTGAGGATATTCTCCCACACCTCGGTGGCCGGTTTACCGGGCCGCCGGGGCAGTTTCACCTTCCACAGCTTTTCATACTGGTCAAAGAGCTCGTCGTTGCTGAGTCCCCCGTAGCCGGGCAGGGTGTTGAACAGGGCCCCCATGTCGCAGGCGCCCTGGACGTTGTTCTGGCCCCGCAGGGGGTTGCAGCCCCCCCCTTCCACCCCGACCTTGCCGCAAAGCAGGGCCAGGTTGGAGATGGACTTGACCCGGTCGGTGCCGGTGGCGTAGTGGGTGATCCCCATGCCGTGGTAAGTGGCGTGCCGCCCGGGAGCGGCGTACAGGCGGGCAACCTGGCGGATCTGCTCCGGGGTTACCCCGCAGATGGGCGCTATCTCCTCGGGGGGATATTTTTCCACCACCCGCACCAGTTCATCGAAATCTTCGGTGCGGTCCTCGACAAACTTCCGGTCCCACAGCTCCTCCTTGATGATCACCTGCATGATCGAGTTGAGCAGGGCCACGTCGGTACCCGGCTGAATGGACAGCCAAAGGTCGGCCCGCTCGGCAAAGGCGGTCTTGCGCGGGTCGATGACGATCATCTTGGCCCCCCGGTCCAGGGCCTGATGGATGCGCAGGCCGATGGTGGGATGGCTGGTATCCGGGTTGCTGCCGATCATCAAAAAGAGATCGGTCTTGGTGGTATCGGCGATGCAATTGGTCATTGCGCCGCTGCCCAGGGTGATGGCCAGACTGGCCACCGTGGGAGCGTGTCAGAGGCGGGCACAGTGATCGATATTGTTGGTGCCGATCGCGGTCCGCATGAACTTCTGCATCAGGAAGTTTTCTTCGTTGGTGGCCCGGGCGCAGGAAAAACCGGCGATGGCATCGGGGCCGTACATGGCCTTGATGTCAAAAAAACGTTTGGCGGTGTAGCTGAGCGCCTCGTCCCAGGAGCATTCCACCAATTGACCGCCCTGGCGGATCAGGGGCTTGGTCAGCCGGTCAGGATGTTGCACGAAGTGGAAGCCGAAGCGGCCCTTAACACACAGCGCCCCGTAGTTGGGGGCCAGATCGGGGTCGGCGGTGACCTCGATGATGGTGTCGCCCTTGACCTTGAGGTTCATCTGGCAGCCCGCCCCGCAGTAGGGGCAGGTGGTACGCACCAGGCGGGTTTCCTCGCCCACGATGGGGATGATCTGGTCTTTCTTGTTCAGGGCCCCGGTGGAACAGTTATCGACACACTTACCGCAGGAGACGCAATGCTCCATGAAGGTCAGGGAGATATTTTGCGCCCGGCCCCGGTCGTCGAAGGATTCGGCCCGCAGGTCGATGGCCCGGTATTCGCAGGAGTTGGCGCAGTTGCGGCAGTAGATGCACTTGTTGAGATCAACGGTGATGGTGGGGTGATCTTCTCGGCGCTGGTAGGTGGGCTTGCTGCCCATGCCGGTCTTGTTGGGATCCACC
Organism: Desulfurivibrio dismutans; assembly: GCF_029210385.1. Taxonomy (GTDB): domain Bacteria; phylum Desulfobacterota; class Desulfobulbia; order Desulfobulbales; family Desulfurivibrionaceae; genus Desulfurivibrio; species Desulfurivibrio dismutans. The sequence continues at coordinate 167,473 of NZ_JARGDQ010000006.1, forward strand.
CCGTGTTCGATGGCCAGCCGTTTAAGGTCGCAACGGTCAAAGGCGTTGCAGCCGCAGGAGAGGCAGCGTTCGGCCTCGTTTTTGGCCATCTGTTCGGAAAAACCCAAAGAGACCTCGTTGAAATCCTGCACCGCCCGTTCCGGGGGTCGGGCGGGCATCTTTTCCCGCAGTTTGACCCGGATGCCTTCGAAGTTGGCCAGGTCCACCTGCTCGAAACTCTTGCCCCGGCTGAAGTTGAAGCGGCTTTCGGCCGGTTCCTTGGGCAGGCCCAGCAGTTGGGCGTGGATGTTATCCGCCGCCCGACGGGCCGCCACCACCGACTGGATCACCGAGCGGGGACCGTTGGTGGCATCGCCGGCGGCGTAAATCCCTTCCAGGTTGGTCTGAAAGTTACGGGGGTTGGACTTGATGTTGTTTTTCGGGGTCAGCTCCAGCTGTTCTTCCAGGCTGCCACCCTTGAAGGTGCCGTCGCAGGCCGACTGGCCGGTGGCCACCACCACCGTGTCCACCGCCAGGTGGATGCTGGTGCCGGGCACTGCCTCGGGGTAACGGATGCCCTTGGCATCGGGCTCACCCAGCTTCATGCGGATCAGTTCCACGTCCAGTCCGCCACCCTCGGCGGCCTTGACCTTGATGGGCGATGCCATGAGCAGAAACTGCACCCCTTCAGTCTCGGCCTCTCGAATATTGCGCTGGTTGGCGGGCATTTCGGTCTTGGCCCGGGGATAGACCACGGTGACCTCTTCAGCGCCGCGCCGCAACAGGGAACGGGCCGCCTCCATGGCAGTGTTGCCGCCGCCGATCACCGCCGCCCGCTTGCCGTAATCGGCAGGACTCCCTTCGTTGACCTGGCGCAGCAGCTTCAGGGCGGGAATAACTCCGGGCAGAGCGCCGCCGTCGATGTTCAGGGGCTCATCATAATTGGCTCCCACGGTCAGCAGGATGGCCCCGAAACCCTGCTGCTGCAGGCTTTCCAGGGTAAAATCACGTCCCCAGCGCTGACCCAGGCGCACCGAAATACCCAGGCGCAGGATGGTGCTGATTTCATAATCCAGCACATTATCGGGAATCTTGTAACGGGGTAGCCCGTAACGGAGCATGCCGCCCAGCTTGGGGGCCGCTTCAAAAACCGTCACGTCATGGCCCTTCCGGGCCAGGTAGTAAGCCCCGGTCAGGCCGGAGGGGCCGCCGCCGATGATCGCCACCTTCTTGCCGGTGGGCGAGTCGGCTTTAAGTTTGAGATCAACCTTGTTGGTCATGCACCAGTCGGCGACAAAGCGCTTGAGGTGGTTGATGGAAACCGGATCATCCACCAGCAGCCGGCGGCAACGGGTTTCGCAAAAGCGGGGACAGACCCGGCCGACGGAAAAGGGAAAGGGGTTGCGCTCCATCACCAGGCGCACCGCCTCCGCGTACTGACCCTTGGCCACATGGGCGATGTAACCCTGGACATTGATCTGGCCGGGACAGGTCAGGTTGCAGGGCGCCTTACAGTCGCCGAAGTGTGTCTCGGCCAGCACCGCCAGCCGCTCCTTACGGTGCGCCACCAGCTCCTTGCTCTCGGTGTCGACCTCCATACCGGCAGCCACCGGGGTGGCACAGGCCCGCACCGGTTCAGCCAAACCGGCCACTTCCACCCGGCACAGCTCGCAGGGCACCTCCGAGGATTTCCCCTCCACGGAACAAAGGGTGGGAATATGAATACCGGCGGCCTTGGCGGCGGCCAGGATGGTACTCCCCTCCCCCGCCGTCACCGCCCGCCCGTTGATCTGCAAATTAATTTCACTCATGATAGGTCGCCAATATGCTCAATAGGGTTGCAAGCAAGTTCTAATAAAAAAGCTCAAAGTTATAACCCGGCCCTCCCGCCAAACAGGAGGTAAATGTTCAGCAGTGCTGCAGATTCGGGCAAGCGGTCCGGCGCCGCGTACCCCAGGTACGCAAGCCGGGCCGATCGCCCGAAGATGCGGTACTGCTGGACATTTACTAAGCTTTCCATTCCTTGAGGAAAGCTGGCAGATGCCCGGCCTCCCGGGGTCCGATGGTGATCTTCCAATCGGGCAGTTCCTCTTCCAGCTCACCCTTCATGGAGGCCAGATATCCGGGGATAATCAACTCCCGGTGCTTGACCTTGTCCATGATGCCCGATTTCTTCATGAACTGGGCGATCATGTCGGCCCCGAACTTGCCGGCGGCCCAGGCGGTGAGCACGCTCAAACCCTCGGTGTCCTTGATCAGCAGCCAGGAAGGCACCTTGCTGCCTTCGATCTCGCCGGAGACGATGAAGTAGGTCAGCGAGAAGTTGCAGGTGATCAGCACCGGGGAGTCCTCGCCGGGGCCGTTGACCGGGTAGATGTCTTCCTGGACCACCATGGGCCGCTGCGGGTCGGTGAAGATGTTGAGCCGTTCCAGCAGCAAGGGAAACAGGGTGTCGCCCTGGAGGTCGGAAAGCACCACGATCCCGGCGTACTTGGCGATCAGCACCGAGGCCACCATGGCCTCCAGCATGGAATCGTCGGTGATCTCGCAGGGGAAGGCAATGGTGGGAAAGCCCAGCGGCTTGTACTTGGTCTTGATCGCCGACCGGCGGGCCACCACGCTGTCTTCAAAGGCGGCCTTGACGGTCCGGGCGCCGGTGTCCAGCACCAGATCCTTGAGCCCGGCTGATTGCAGCTTTTCGCTGATCTCCACGGTTTCATCAAGACTGGCGGCCTTGATGCCCACCGGGCAGCCGCACTCCTGACCGATCTTGGCAAAGGCGTCGGCGTTGCCGGGGTTGGCGCCAAAGAGCAGGGGCTTGCGGTCGCCACATTCCTTGGCGGCGGCGGCCAGGGTGTCGGCGTTGTCACTGATCAGGATCAGCACCGCGTCGTCACAGGTATCCAGCACCTTTTTGGTCAGGGCGGTGAAGGCGGCGGCATCGCCGCTGGCGTCCTTGACCGCCACCATGTCGGCCTTGAGCATCACCCCCACCCGCTCGTAGCGCAGGGACTTGAAGCGCTCCAGGCGGCCGGCCACTTCATCATCGCCCTGTTCGGTGGTAACCAGCACGGCAATGCCGGTGGGGTTTTCAAAGCGTTTTTCATGGCGGAACAGACAGGTCTCACCGCCGATGGTGTAAACATGCTCGCCGCCACCCAGCTTGATGGTGCGAATCGGCGGGGCCGATGCTTCCCCGATCTGCTCCTTGACCTCGTCGCTGACGTAGGGGCATTCACCGATTTCGGTCTGCCCGGCGGCCACCTTCATGGCAAAGGCCAGGCAGGTGGGAATACCACATTCCCCGCAGTTCTTCTTGGGGAGCATCTTGAGAATCTGAATTCCCGTTAAAGCCATTGTCCGTTCCTCCTTGGCAGAAGACCAAAAAGCCGCAGGCAGGGGGAGGGTTCACCCCGAAAGCCGGCTCAAGATCCTCATGGTTTAACTATTTCCAAATATTTTCTATTAGCTAACTTATACAACCGATTCCATTTCCAGGGCCGGGTGATTGACACTCTTGAGGAATTCCAGAATCTCTTCCTCGGTAGTGCCGTTTTCCTCGGTGGCGATCTTGTCGTAGAATCCCGGCATCCCCACGGCTTCCGCCCGCTCGACGAGCTTGTCCTTGATCTCTTCCTTGAGCATCTTGGGCAGCCAGACCAGCCGTGAGAGCCCTCCTTCCGCCAGGAAGAGCTTGGGGCTGGTCAGGTAATGCTTGGAAACCCCCATGAAGCCGGGGGTCTGGGCGCCGCCGCCGGCCATGCCGGCTAAAGTGGTGAATTTCATGCCAGAGGGGGTCATGCCCATGTAGTCGCGGTTGACCACCATGATCCCGTTGCACTGGGGCAGCATGGCGGCGATGGCCTCGAAGCAGCCGCAGGCGGTCATGGGGCTGTTCATCAGGGAATAGCAGGCCAAGTCGGTGACCGCCCCCCGGGAGGCCTGGTTGACAAAGTCATTGATGCCCTGGAAGATGCCCAGGTCGGAATCCAGGCAGTCACCTTTGGGGATGGGCTGGTTGGGGCCGGTGGGGTTGATCTGATAGGAGGCCTTGCCGTCCAGCCAGTTGTAGGCGCCGCACATGCCGATCCGCTCGGGGGTAATGATACAGACATGACTGGGGGCGAACGACTGACAGAGGGTGCAGGAGTAGAAAACTTCCTCGGTCTCGTCGGTCATGCTGCCCAGGCGCTCATCCCGGCTCTCGTAGACGTTCTTGGCCAGGTCCACGACCTCGTCCACCTTTTCCTGGGTGGTGTAGATCTTGACCTGGATCTTGTCGACGATGGCTCCAAACTCCTGGTGCAGCTTGCCGTGCAGCACCTTGCCGATGTGGGACAGGGAAAAACCTTTTTCCACCGCCGCCTTACCGATACGCAGCCACATGATATCCCGCTGGCCCATGTGCATCAGGCCCTGGATGTAGTTGATCAGGTGATGGAACTGCCGCTCCAGGATGGGCTCGTAGTCGGACTGCATCTCCCGGCCGGCCACTTCCACCAGGATGGCCAGGGGCAGGTTCTGGCCTTGTTCGATCTCCTGGATGTCCGGCCCTTCCACGATGATCTTGCCGTCTTCCACCTCTTCCATCTCTTTCGAGATCAGCACCTCCACCCCGGTGGTGCGGCCGCCGCCGCATTCCATGAACAGATCGTCCTTGCGGATCCGCTCGCCTTCAAAGGCGGGGCCGAAGGACATGGGGATGTCGATCTTGGTGACACTCACTTTCAGACCGCGCACCTCGATGGCCTTCTGGACGATCTCCTCGTGGGGCACCTGGCTGACCACGTGCTCGTAGGTACAGATGCCGGTGGGCAGCACCTGGGGGATATCGTAGTCGGAGATGGTGGGAAAGCCCCAGTTGATGGCGCCGGCGGCATTGGCGTACCACTCGTCGGAAACCGGGCCGAAGGCCATGACGAAGGCGAAGGTCCGGTCCTTGTTGTAGATCAGGTTGCCCTTGTAATCGCCGGGTTTGATGCCGCCGAAGGCCATGGCCACCCGGCAGGCGAAACCGATGGCGAAAACCGCCGTGGTGTAGCTGCGACCAAAAGGTACCAGACGGGTACCCCAGCCGATCTGCACATCCTGCTTGACCAGCTGTTCGGGCATGCTGATGCCGTTGGTCTGATCATGCATGAAGATGTAGAGGTTCTTTTCCTGCAGCTCCAGCGCTATCTTGCTGGCCATCTCGGGATCGGCGGGTGAGCCCATGATAGCGGCAAAACCAGGGGCGGTGCCGTCGACGAACTCCACCCCGCGTTTACGGAAGATCACGTCGTCGGCCGCACCCAGCCAGATATTTTCGGCCAGGGGGTCTTCGGTCTTGGTATAGAACTCGGGTTCTTCCAGATAACGGACGGCCTCGAGCATCTCTTCGGCGAAAAAGGTGGCCATGCCGGCATCCAGCGCCGGGGCCAGGTAGGGCAGCCAGAGGTTGTCGCTGACCTGTTCCGGCAGCAGCTTGCGGCATTCGGTGAAAATATCCCCCATGTCGCCCAGTCTTTCCACCTTGGCCCCCAGCATGCTGTAGATGATGGGCAGAAAGTAGGCGGTGTTGGGAAAGGCCACCTCCTGCTCGGGACCGTACTTCTTGAGGGCCGCCTGGTAACGTTCCTCGGCCATGTCGACGATCTTGTGGGCGCCCCGGATGGCGGCGGAACAGATGATCTTGGACATTGATCTTCTCCTTAATTTTTTTAAAACAAACTCGGCGATTTACCGTTATTATACTGCGCCAGATAAATTTAACGAGCCGTAAACGTGCAGCCGTGCCGCATCTTCGGGCAAGCAGCCAGGTGCCGCGTACACCCTGTACGCAAGCCTGGCCGCCCGAAGATGCGGCGCTGCTGAACGTTTACATTTATCCCATCAGGCCCTTGATCAGTGACCTGGTCAGGGCAATGGCCCTGGGGTGCCGCATGATCAGGGTTTCGCCGCCGGCCATCAGCATGCAGGAGGCGGTAATGGCCTCCATCAGCACGCCGCGGTTTTCCGCATCACCCAGCATCTCGTCGCTGGGCAGGCGGCATTCCTTGGCCTTCCAGACCTCACGACCCAGGTTACAGATAAAGGGCACCTGCAGTTTTTCATCCTTCTGGGTCAGGGCGGCCAGGCGAATCCGCTCCATGACCGAATAAGAATACTCAATGCCGTAACCCAAGGCCCCGATGGAGGGATCGATAAGCACGTTGTTCAGCGACACCCCGAGGTTTTCCAGCAGGATATTGAGCTGCTTGGCCAGGTTGACGTCGATGGGTGAGGAGGCCACCATGGGATGGCCAAACGCCATGGCGGTGGCGCCCAGGGAACGGTAGTTGCTGTCGTCCAGCGGCGCCAGGCAAACCTTTTTGTCGCCGATGATGGAGGTAACCTCCCGCAGGGTTTCGGTGTCCTTTTCGGCATTGCCGCAACCCCAGACGATAATCGGCACATCCACCGCCGCCACCACTTCGGCGGCGATTTTGGCCGCCTCGGAGGCGGGACGGTTCAGGCCGTTGGGGTCGGTGCCCACCAGGGAGATGCAGATGGCCTCGGCCTGGTAATCGTTGACGCATTTCTGGGCCCAGGCCACCGGGTTGTCCATTACTCCCTCGAAATGGCGGGTCAGGCTGGCCGGCCATTCCTCGGGCTTGATGTCCAGGATGTCCATGGCGATCAGCGGCGGATGCTCCAGCTTGCCTTCAAAGAGATGGAACGGCAGGGCGTTGGTGCCGCCCACGGTGACGCTCTTGTCCCCGTTGCCCAGGGTCACTTCCCGAATGGCGCCGCTGTACTCCTGGGTGTAACCGGCGGCGGGCACCTTGCTGCCCCGCTGGGCCAGGGTGCTCTGCTCGACGGCCAGTTCACCCACCGCCAGGTCGGCGGGAGCACCACTCTTGGCGGGGGCGGACTTGGCGGCCGGAGCCTCAGCCGCCGGGGCGGGAGCCGGTTTGCTTTCAGCCTTGGCGGCCTCGGCCTTCTTGGCCTCTTCCGCCGCTTTGGCCTCGGCTGCTTTCTTGGCCTCGGCCGCCTTTTGGGCTTCTTCGGCGGCCTTGGCTTCCGCCCGGGCCTTGGCTTCGGCGGCCTTTTTGGCCTCTTCCGCCGCCTTGGCCTCGGCCGCTTTCTTGGCCTCTTCCGCTTTTTGGGCTTCCCCAGCCTGGCGGGCGGCGTCATCCGCCGCCGGAGCAGCGGGCGCAGTCGGCGCGGCAGCGGGGGCCGCAGTCGCCCCGGCCGCGCCACCAGCGCCTTGAACCGAAGCCGGTTCCCGTTTCAAGACCGCCTCGGCGCCGGCAAACTGGGCCAGGGCGTCAAACTGGTCGTCGGACAGGTTGAAGGCCTTTTTCAGGGCCGCCAGCCCTTGGCGGACGGACTCCAGGGCCATTTGACGTTCTCTTTCATTCATTTCATCTTCTCCCGCTTCCGCTGATTGAGCATGGATCTGGTCACTGGTATCGGTGGCCGCAGCCGCGGCCGGGGCTTGGGCCCGCAGCCGGGACGCCTCTTGCCGGGCAGCGGCGATAATCTTCTCGGCTTCAAGGCGGGCGGCGGCCAGTTCGGTCTCACCGGCGCCGGCGGCTGACGTTTCAGCGGCAACCGTCACCGTTTCCGGCGTCGGCGCGACGGCCGAAGCCGGCTCCGCCTCGGGCACTGCGGGCCGCTGCTCAAGCCCCGCCCGCTGGACGATCTCCGCCACCGCCTCTTCCCACTCGATGGCCATCACGTGCACCCCGGCCACCCCCTTGATCTCGCGGCACTGCTGGATGATGTCGACGCAGATGTTGATCCCTTCGTCTTCCTTATCCTTGGCGCCCTGCAACCGTTTGATCACCTCGTCGGGAACATCCAGACCGGGGACGAAATTCTTCATGTAGCGGGCCATGCCCACGGAACGGGGCGGGGTCACCCCGGCCAGGATATAGACCTTCTCATCCAGGCCCAGGTCCCGCACCGCCGCCATGAAGGCGGCGAAACGCTCCATGTTGTAGATGATCTGGGTCTGGACGAAGTCGGCGCCGTTGGTCACCTTCTTGCCCAGCCGGGCGGCCCGGGCCGCTTCATTGGGGCCGGCAAAGGGGTTGGCGGCGCAGCCCAGAAACAGGCGGGGCTCGTGGGCCTTGATGGCCTCACCGCACTGAAATTTTTGCTCATCCCGCAGATCCCGCATCATGCCCAAAAGCTGGATGGAGTCCATGTCAAAGACTCCCTTGGCGCCGGGATGATTACCGAATTTCTGGTGATCGCCGGTGAGGCAGAGCAGGTTCTTGAGCCCCAGGGCCGAGGCCCCGAGAATATCACTCTGCATGGCCAGGCGGTTGCGGTCCCGGCAGGTCATCTGAATTACCGGTTCCACCCCCTCGGCCTGCACCAGCAGCCCGGCCCCGATGCTGGACATGCGGACAATGGCGGTCTGGCAGTCGGTGATATTGACCGCGTCCACCCGGCCCTTGAGCAGCCGCGCCTTCTTGCGCACCACCTCCGGGTCGGCGCTCTTGGGCGGCCCCAGTTCCCCGGTGACGGCAAAGGCCCCGGACTTGAGCACCCGCTCCAGCCGACTGCCGGCTTTCATCGCTGTTTCCATATCGATCCTTCCGTTTGCAGACATTTACGAAGCAGGGCCGTGGCAGCCGGCATCCGGCAGCACTCCGGTCTGGAGGTCACGGCGCATGGCCATGTCAAACAGCACCCGTTCGCTCTTTTTATTGATTCCCAGCGCCTCGCGCTTGGCATCGATCTTGGCCACCATCAGTTCGGCCAGCTTCTGCGGGTCGCTCTCCACATTCCAATGCGCCCCCAGCGGGCCCATGAGCCCTTCCAGCAGGTACTGGTTGAACTTCTTGGCACCACTGGTGGGCAGGTCCTGGAACACCACCTGGGCGCCGCTGGCCACGAAGTACTGGCCGATGGCCACCGCCTTCTCGCTCATCCACAGCGGCGCGGTGCCGATGGCCGGCAGATCGGAGATATCGTCGCCCAGGCCCCCTTCCTTGACCATCTGGGTGGCGGCAATCAGGATACGGGAATTATCCACACAGCTGCCCATGTGCAGCACCGGCGGCATCCCCACGGTTTCGCAGATCTCGGCCAAAGAGTCGCCGCAGAACCGCGCCGCCTCGGGGTTGACCAGCCCGGCCCGGCCCAATGAGGTGGCGGCACAGCCGGTGGCCAGCACCAGGACGTTGTTCTTGAGGAGATGACGGACAATGACCTCGTGGGTGTCATCGGCCAGTCGGAAGTTGTCGCAGCCGACGATGGCCGCCACTCCGCGGATGCGGCCATTGATGATGTTATCGTTGAGCGGCCGGTAGCTGCCTCGAAAACGGCCGCCCAGCATGTAATTGATGGTCTCATGGCTGAAACCCACCACCACGTCCAGCTTCTTCTCCGCGGGGATAAAGCATTCGCCCCGTTTCTTGAAGTTCTTGATGGCGTGGCTCAAAATCCGCTTGGCGGAGTTGAGGGCTTCGTGCTCATCGAACTGGATGTGCACCCCGCCGGGCATCTTGGCCCGGTAGTTGGTGGTAATGATGTCGGTGTGAAAATTCTCCACCACTTGGCCCAGGGACTCCATGACGCACTGGACGTCCACCACCATGGCCTCCAGGGCGCCGGTGGCGATGGCGATCTCCTGCTGGACAAAACCGGCGGCCACCGGGATGCCGCGACGCATCAGAATCTCGTTGCCGGTGCAGCAGACCCCGGCCAGGTTGATCCCCTTGGCGCCCTGCTTCTTGGCCAGTTCCACCATCTCCGGGTCCTGGGCGGCGATGCACAGGGCCTCGGCCAGCAGCGGCTCATGCCCGTGGACCGCGATGTTGACCTGGTCGGGCTTGAGCACCCCGAGGTCGACGATGGAGCGGCGCGGCACCGGGGTGCCGAACATGATGTCGGTGAGTTCGGTGGAAAGCATGGATGAACCCCAGCCATCGGAAAGGGCGCACCGGGAGGCCTGGAGCATGATGTTTTCGTAGTCCTGGTCCACCCCCATGTGGGTGCGGTGCATCATCTCCACCACCTCGCGGTCGATGCCGCGGGGAAAGATGTTGAGCTTTTTCCACAGGGCCTGGCGCTTGTCGGTGGCCCGCTTGAGCATGGAAAGCGGCTGGTCGTCCTGTTTGCCGAACTCGGCCAGGGCCTTTTCCCCTACCTCCAGAGCGATCTCGTTGACCTCCCGGTCCTCGGTGGGGATATCGAAGACGGCGGCCAGGGATTTCAGCTTCTCCACGTCCTTGATCTGGTGCGGCCCTTCACCCTTGGCGGTCTCGATGAAGCCTTTGACCATTTCCCGGGCATGGTCGGTGTGGGAGGCCGAGCCGGCGGCCACGACCCGGGCGAAGTTGCGGGCCGCCACGGTGTCGGCGCCGACCCCGCAAATTCCCCGCATATCCTCGATGCCGTCGATGATCTGGCAGGGCCCCATGTTGCAGTTGCGGCAACAGGTACCGCCGGAACCGAAGAGGCAGGCGGACATGCCGCGGCGCTGCACCCGGTCATAGGCGGTGATTACGTTCTGGGCCGGCTTGGCCGCCAGAACCTCCTTGCTGGACTGGCAGGTGATCTCCGTGCAGCCCTCACATCCGTTTCTCGTAGCCATGATGGTTCCCCACTTAATCTAAAATAATTCTCTTATAGGGTAGATAATTCAATAAGGTTTATACCAAACCGGCGGTCTGTTTAGCCGCCTGGACGGTGTTTTTCATCAGCATGGTGATGGTCATGGGGCCGACTCCGCCGGGTACCGGCGTGATGCAGGCGGCCTTTTCCTTGATGCCGTCAAAATCCACATCACCGGCCAGGATCGCCTTGCCGGACTCGCTCATGCCGATACGGTTGACCCCGACGTCGATCACTGCCACGCCCTCTTTGACCATGTCGGCGGTGATCATCTTGGGCACCCCGACGGCGGCGATAATGATGTCGGCCCGCTTGGTGTGGGCGGCGATGTCCTTGGTGCGGGTGTGGCAGAGGGTAACGGTGGCGTTGCCGCCGTCGCGCTTCTGCAGCATCAGGTTGGCGATGGGTTTGCCGACGATGTTGCTGCGGCCGACAATCACCACCTCGGCGCCGCTGGTCTCAACCCCGCTGCGGGTGAGCAACTCGAGAATGCCGTGGGGGGTGCAGGGCAGGAAGCACTGCTCGCCCAGGACCATCTTACCCACGTTGACCGGGTGGAAACCGTCCACGTCCTTGTCGGGGTCGATGGCGTACAGTACCTTGGCCTCGTCGATATGCTTGGGCAGGGGGAGTTGCACGAGAATGCCGTTGACCTTGGGATCTTTATTGTACTTGTCAACCAGCTTAAGCAGTTCTTCTTCGGGGGTGTCGGCGGGCAGGGTGATCTGCTCGGAGTTGATGCCCAGTTCCTTGGCGGTCTTGTTCTTGGCCGCCACGTACGACTGGGAGGCGGGATCTTCACCCACCAGGATGGTGACCAGGCCGGGCACCACGTTATGCTTCTCTCTAAGGGTTTCCACTTCGCTTTTGAGTTCGATGCGAATTTCCTTGGCCACCTCGGTTCCACTGATGATTTTGGCACTCATGGGTTGCTGTCCCTCCTGAATTATTGCTCATTTTAGATCAGTAAACACAAAAAATAACGGCAAGCAGCCGATTCAGCGTGCTGCTCATACCATGGTTATCACAGACAACCAGCGAAAGGTGCTGCCTTCACTGGGCCGCAGGGGGCTGCAGCCGACACCACAACTAAGGTGTGGCCGTTTCCTGAGGCCGGACTCAGGAGCAGTTGTTTTTTGGGGCTTTGATCGTCGGACGAAAAAGGGGGATGCCCCAATCGACCTGGTCCAGGCACGCTTGTCCCCTTTCGTTTTCCTGGCCGTAATTGGTCCGGAAAGCGCGCTGAAGCGGAGGTATTAATACCATAAGGGAAAATTACAGCGAGCCGGAACTGTTTTTCTTAACGAATTTCTATTCCATTTTCAAGAAATTTTCCAAGAAAACAGAACCGAAAGCATCGGTAACACAAAAAAAATGAATGTGTGCTCAGCTCTTTGCCACCCTGGCCGCTCGGTCATTGGCCAGTTTGACAATAATGCCATTGGCCTGATTAAGACGACTGACCAGGGTTTTAAATAGATGCTTGCCCACCTCGGGGTATTTCTCAATGACCTCCAGCAGCTTGTCGCCGGGAAACCTTTTGATTTTGCAACGCCCCTGGGCCAGAATTGTGGCGCTGCGGGGCTCGCCTGAAATGGCACTCATTTCACCGAAATATTCGCCAGGTTCAGTGATTTCGGCAATTTTTTTGCCGTCACGGATCACATTAAGGGCCCCGTTGACCAGCTTGAAAAAATCCCGGTCGGTGTTGTCCTGGCGGATGATTATATCGCCATCCTGGTACTCCTCAATATCGGGGTGGACCAGATAAGCCGGCAGGCTCTCCTCGGTGATGACCGTACGGCGCAACACCTCATCAATACTGGTCATCCCTTCCCTTACTTTCTGCAGACCGGCATCCCGCAAGGGCGTCATTCCTTCCTGAACGGCAATTTTACGCAACTGATCCTCGGGCACCTCAGCATTAATGGCCTTGGCCACCTCATCGGTTACCTCCATCAGCTCAAACAACCCGACCCGACCCTTATAACCCCTGCCGTTACAGGCTGGACACCCCACGGGACCGAATATTTTCAGGTCAGAAATCTCCTCTTCGTCAAACCCCATCTTGACAAGTTCATCTTGATCAAGGGAGGAAACATCCACCGGCGCCTTGCACTTAGGGCAAAGCCGCCGGGCCAGGCGCTGGGAAAGCACCATGGTTACCGCCGATGCCAGCATATAGGATGGAATCCCAATGTTCATCAAACGGCCGATGGTGGCCGGACAGTCGTTGGTGTGCAGGGTGGAGAGCACCAGATGACCGGTCATCGCCGCCTTGATGGCGATCTCAGCGGTTTCCATGTCACGGATCTCACCCACCATGACGATATCGGGATCTTGGCGCAGGAAGGCCTTGAGCGCGGCGGCAAAGGTCATTCCCACCTCGTTGATGACGTTGACCTGGTTGATCCCTTTGAAGTTGAACTCAACCGGATCTTCGGCGGTGAGAATTTTTATGTCTTCACTGTTGAGTGAGTTGAGAATGGAATACAGGGTTACGGTCTTACCGCTACCGGTGGGGCCGGTGACCAGCAGCAGGCCTTGGGGCTGCGAGATACAGCGTTTCAGCATCTCGAAGGTCTTGCGCTCAAAACCCAGCTGAGTCAGGTCAACATTGAGGCTGCTCTTGTCGAGGATCCGCATGACGACGGATTCGCCAAACAGGGTGGGCAGCGTGGAGACCCGGAAATCAATGGCTCGGTTACGCCCCATCTTGATCCTGATTCGACCGTCCTGGGGCACCCGGCGCTCGGTGATATCAAGCTGAGACATGATCTTGATGCGCGAGTTGAGCGCATTTTTGATGCTCAAAGGCAGGTTCATCGATTTATACAGGGCACCGTCCAAACGGTAACGAACTTGAAGATTTTTTTCGTAGGGCTCGATATGGATGTCACTCACTCCATCCTGCACCGCCTTGACCAGAATGCCGTTGACCAACTTAATGATCGGCGCGTCGGAGGCCGAATACTCGCCGCTGATCTCTTCTTCGTCAAAGCTTTCCAGCTCCAGACCTTCGGCAGCTTCCGAGGCCAGTGCCCCGAAATCGTCGATCTGGGTAACCGGCGCCTCATCTTCGAGCTGCCGGTCATTTTCATTCTGCAGGAGTTTTTGATACTCCTCATCGCTGATCTTGTAATGGGTGCGGTAGGATTCAATAATCTCCCGTTCCGTGGACACCCCCACGGTCAGCGGCATCCCCACCTCACCCTGCAGGTTTTCCACCGCCTGGGTGTCGGTGGGCTCGGCCATGGTGATCTGCAGGTTTTTGCCGATGACCCGCAGCGGCAACACAAGGTATTTACTGGCAATCTCATATGGCATTTTGGCCAGAGCTTCGGCCTTGGGAGCTTCCCGGGCAAGGGTCACCGGCTGATAGTTGTGCTGCCGGCTCAGGAAATTAACAACCGTATTTTCGTCAATATAGCCCAGCTTCAACAGGATGGAGCTGAGCCGTCCGCCTTTTTTTTTCTGGATGGCCAGAGCTTCGTTAAGCTGGTTGCTGCTGATCTGCCCTTCCTTGCGCAGCAGTTCGCCGATCTTGACCTTACCGGCTCCGGACTGGTCCTTGACCGAAGCGCGCAGGGTGGATTTTTGCGGTTTTTGAACCATGCAATGTTTCCCGGATAAGAAAAAACTCAAGAGCCTCCTACGGTCACAACCAAACGGCAGGAGGCACAGTTTAAAGATAGCAGAAAGGTAATTACAACTGTAAGGATATCTATGCGCTTTCTAAGTTGCGAAAGATAACCGCCCGGCCCTTCTTTTGCAACCATTCGCCCCACGGATTGCGGTGATAAATTGGGCCAAAAAAACGATAGTTGTTCCGCAGGACTTGACCAACGGTCCGGTGTTCGGATAATCTGGCTGATATTATGCAGTTCTAAGCAGACTTTACCTAAAAATGGGGGAAGCCGATGCGTTGTCCTAAATGCGGTTTTATTTCTTTTGACAGTCAGGAAAGCTGCGGCAAGTGCCAGCGTGAGCTGTCTGAGGTCACCAGCCAACTGAATGGGACCGTCGCCCTGGTGGCCCCCCCCCCATTCCTGGCCGGCGCTTTAGCCGATATTGCCGCCGAGAACGCAAGTGAACCCGACACTTTCGATTTGGAAACGGCAGAGGCCGAGGAAAGCAGTCGGACGTCGTTTGAGCTCGAACCGGAAACCGTAGAACTGAATCAGGAGCCGGTGGATCTTGATCTCGAACTCGACGACCTGGAACCGACGGCGGAACTCACTGGGGAGGGGATTGAGTTCAATGTACCGGAGCCCGCAGCAGCGGCTGAATCGCCCTCGGAAGAACTTGATTCAAACGAGATGGAACAGTACCTGGAGATGCCTGAACAACTGCCACCCGAGCCGGAAGGGGCGGATCTGGAATTTGCCATGCCGGAACCGACCGGCCCTGAGCTAGAAGCCCCTCTGACAGAGCCGCAATCGTCGGCGATGGAAACACCGGCGGCGGCGCAGGTAAGTTTTGAACCGGAAAATTTTGGAATTGAGATGCCGGAACTGGAGATGCCCGAGCTGGAATTATCCCAAACGGAGACATCGGAACCGGAGATGCCGGAACAGAAAAGGTCTAAGTCGGAGATACCGGAACCGGTCAGTCTGGCGGGGAAAGTCACGGAGGCCACGGACGAGCAACCGCCAACGGCAGCTGACGAACCGGCTACCAGTGAACCGGAAAGTCCGGATTTGGAACTGGCGCTGGAAATCCCGGAGTTAGAGGATGAAGCAATGCCGACAGCGGCCAGCCAACCGCTGCCAACAACTGCCGAGTCCAAGACGACCGAGACGGTAAGTTCCGAGCTGGAACTTGAACCCGAGTTTGAACTGGATTTGGAAATGCCGCCGGAGCCACCGATGGCGAAAGCAACAGCGGAAGAAAAAACGCCAGCGGAAGCCCCCAGGTCGGCGATGGCCGAGCCGGAAGGGATTGAAATGGAACTGGCAGCCCCCGAACAGGCCACAGTCAGCGCCGAAGAAAAGGTTGCCGAAACGGCGGCCAGCGAACTGGAATCGGCGGAGTTTGACTTTGACAGCCTGGAACCGTCAGCCATGGAAACGGGTGAGCTCGAACTAGGCCCACCGGAACCAAGCGATGCCGATTTCGATTTCAGCTCCGTTGAGGTGGACGAAAATGCCACAGAAAACCTGGACGTGGGAAAAAATGCGGAGGCCTTTGAGCTTAGCAACCAGACCGTCGTCGCTGAGCAACAGGAAGCAGCCCCGGCCGATGCGGCCAATGAAGAGGCTCTTGACCTGGTCGACGCGGTGGCCAGCGCTGTGGCCGACATGATGAGTGAGCCCGCAGGGTCCGCCTCTCCGCCCCAGGAGAAGCGAAAAAGCTCGGTCAACATGGCCGCTCTGACCGACCTTACCGATCTCGTCGCTCCCCGATCCAGCAGTTCATCTCCCGGCTCGAGGGAGCCGCAAGGGGATCAGGTATTCGAGGATATCCTCGGATTACTGAAGGGCTCCGGAAACACGTCCCAAAAGGGTTAAGCCGCCCGCCGGGCTGCTGGGGCAGCTTCACTAGTAACTTTTCCGAGGTAGCCGCCGCTCAGCGGAACAGCTTGTCGTTGTTGGCGACCTTGCGCACCAATTCCCGATAATCTTCCGCCCCGGTGGAACCGGGGGCAAATTCGAAAATGGTCTGGCCGGCCGATGGCGATTCCGAAAGATGAACATTGTGCCGGATCGGCTTACACAGCATATGGCCGTATAACTCCTGAATTTTCTCAAGAATATTGTTGCACTTTTTGACCCGCTGATCGTGAAAGGTGGGCAAAATATATTTGAGCGCCACATCCTTGCGATGCTTCTGTATGGCGGACAGGCTCTTAAGAAACTCCACCAGCCCCTGCAAAGTCATAATCTCCAGAGAAACCGGGGTCAGAACCTCATTTACGTAAAACAGCACGTTGACCGTAAGTGGATCCCACCCCGGAGAGGTGTCAACCACGATGTAATCAAACTGGCTTTCCAGCTTTTTCAGGGTCTCGGCAATGGTCAACTCGCCGCCGAAATCCTTTCGGTCTATCAACCTTTTGAGACCTGCCAGCGATTTGCCGCCAGCCAACAGCCAAAGCCGTTCCCGAGCCTTGAAAATCGCTTCTTCCGGAGTCAGCTCCTCGGTCACCAGTTCGGTGAGCCCTCCTTTGGGTCGCACCCCCAGCACGAAGCTGTCCTGTCCCTGGGTATCGGTATCAACCAGCAAAACCCGGTAGCCGGCATAGGCCAAACCAGCGGCGAGGTTCACCGACGTGGTGGTTTTACCCACCCCGCCCTTGCTGATACATACCCCGATTCGACGCACCGGCTGAGAACCGGGAGTAACCAGGGGTGAAGGGGACGATTGGGGAGAAGCGGCAGGGGTCCGCTGCAAAGGAAATTGCTGCCCGCAGTTCTTGCATTTCACATTCTTGACGTTGGGAGGGATTTTACCTTCTTCGATATTGTATTGCTGCTTGCAGTGCGGGCAGATCAATAACATGTCTGTATCGCCTCCTCATTTGGTCTATCAAGGGGTGCGGAAACACCCCCGGCTTCCACTTAATCTTTAGCCGGCTCTGTTTTACTCTAAACTGCGGCGAGCCGCACATTTGTCCAGTTAGTCACACCGCGACTGTACCGGACACTCATTGCGCTGCAACGAGATGGCGGTCGGCGGTGCTTTAGTGCCGCCGACACCGGTCAAACCTATTCCAGCAGCAGGCTGTTTTCCTGTATCCATTGCGCCAGCAGGCTGTATTCTCGCTGATGCTCAAAATCATGCACCAGAATCAGCAGGGCCGTCTCCAGCAGCGCGGAACGGGACCAGGGGCGGCCGTTATGGCCGCCCGGGAACAGCCGTTCAATTTCCGGCATTACCTCTTTGAGTTTCTCAATAATCTCCGGGGCCAGGTAATGGGTTACTTTCTTTTTTTTGCTCGAACTGATCACGCCGGGCCATGCCCCGGAGCTTTGGGCTGTCACCGCTGGCTGCTGCAGAAATCGACTTAACTCATCCAGCGCATGGGAGGATTCCGAGCCCCCGGTGGTAAGTATTTCGGTGAGGATATCATTATTTTTACGTGAAGCCATTTATTCTTCGCCCTTGAACAGTTGAGCTCGCAGACGAGCCACATAGGCGAGCAAAATCTGCTGACCCGCCTCATCAAGGTCCATCAGGTCAATCCCACACAGGTAATCATTACCTTCACGGGAAATATGCACCACCTTCCCGGTGGCCCGCAAATTGGCGTCTCCCAGCTTGAGTTCCACCGCCAGTGGAGGACCAGCTGGTTCAAAGGATTCAGGCGGCCTGAAACGGATCCCGATCCCGTGGTTGCTCAAGTTAAAAATCTCCTGTTGCCGGCCATTGACTTTTACCGCCACATCATCAAGCCCGGCAACCGGAAGCCGGAAGCTGTGGCGGGTAACCTGTTCCTGATCCATCTAGCCACCTATTACCGTGAAATGGTTTCCCCTCTATTGTTTCCCCACATTCAGCCATAACCTTATGAGACGCCGACCGGCCAAGCGATCTCTACCGGCTAAAATTTGGCGACAAAGTTCTTGAGCGCCGCCTTGAGCCATTGCATCGATTCCTCGCCGGCGACCAGAAAAAGAAAGCCTTTAACGTCCTTATCCTCAAAATTGAAAACCGTTTTAATCATAATCGCCATCTTGTCCGGATCGTTGAGCTTGGAGGAAATCGCCGTCGTCGAAGGGTTGTCAATTACCACTTGGGGCACCAGACGGGGCGGAGAAAATGAAACATTGTCGTCCAACAGTTCCGCCACTTTGCCGACACAAGCACCGATAAGGATATTGCCCACCTCCAACAGGGTCTCCTTTTCCAGCAGCGGGCTCTCTGCCCCCAGAGACAGATCATCATCGTCGAACAGACTGATCAATCCTTTGCTGGCCGACGACGGAAAAGCAAGAAAGGCCGAACCGGTGTACTTGCCCCAAAAATTCTGTTCAATCATGTTCAGGGTGTCATCGGTTTTGGTGTCCTGCTTAATCCATTGCAGCAGGTCATCGGCCTTAAGAAATTCCACCCGGGGAGCGGTCAACAGGATCCGGATATCCACCACCCTGGCAAGATCCGCAGAGGCCTTACCGAAGGCAATATTCATGACCTCCTCCAGGATATTCGCATCGTTTTGCGAGAATGTGGATTCCGCTTGAGATGTGTTCATTTTGTCCCTGCCTTATCTATATCAGACCAATTTTTGAAAAACCTTCGGCCAGCGCTTCCGACGAGGGAGGCTTGGGAATAACCATGGCGGCACCCAAAGCCATAACTTTCTCGTAAGCTTTCGGTTGAATATCGGCGGTGAGCACGATTACCTTGGCGTCGGGGGCGATCTTTTTGATCTCTTCAAGGGCCTCAAAGCCATCCATCACCGGCATGGTGAGATCCAGCAAGGTGGCATCCGGTCGGACTTCCTGAAATTTTTCCAGGCCCTGACGGCCGTCGCTGGCCTCGTACAACTCAAATTCTTGATCCTTGGGCAGACATTTCTTGATGATCGAACGTGATACCGGCGAATCATCAACAACCAACAGCTTTTTTGACATAACCTCCCTCCGGAAAACTCTATTATCGATTAGTGCCAGCAATCTCCGAGAGAATATCCACCAGTTGGTCGCCAATTATGGTGTGAGTATCTTTGTCTTTTGGTGGTTTGCCGTGCTTGGCCAAAACCTCTTTGCTGGAGGTCGGTAAAAGTTCATCAAGGATGGATTGGGCCTCGTCCGCCGGAATTTCTTCCTTGTCGACATACTTCTCAAGCAGAGTCAACAGGGCGGAGGCAAGGTTGGTTTCGTAAATATAGGCCTCGGTGACGTCATTCACCGAGATGTAGACATACTCAATCTCTTTTTTTTCATTCCGCAACGGACCCATGGTGCAGCTCTGCTGCATATAGTTGATCTCCGAAACAAAATTACTTTCCGGCTTGAAAGGGAAAATGTAGCCGTAGAGCTTCTGGGGAAAGAAGTAATGATTGCCGAAGGTAACCACTGCCCTGAAATTGCGCAGAAATTTTTTGTTTCTAAAATGCGGATAAAAATCAAATATCGTCGCCCCTTTAATTTCCTTAAAGGGGATGCCACTATGCACCGCCATCCACCGATTCCAGTACCTTACCCTGAAATCCCGGTCGAGGATAACCAGCCCCAAATCGATGGAGTCCAAAATCTGATTAAGAATCATTGGCGGTTTGCCTGCGGAAGCTACCTGCTATGTCGGCAGTATAAGTTGATAGTTTCAAACAAATTTGAACCTGACCGCAATTAGCAGGTATCTTATAGCAAACAATCTATTTTGGCAAGAAATTCATGGCACTGGCAACCCGGCAAGCAAGCCCTGACGCTGTCCAACGGGGAACACCGGGCAAAAAAAAAGCACTCGACGCCTGGCGGCGGCCGAGTGCTTTTAGCGACCCGTTTTTAACTGGCCAGGATGACTAGAACACGCCTTTTACCTTACCGGTTTCCACATCCACGTCGATCCGGCGGTAGGCCGGGTCGGAGGCGGTGCCGGGCATCAGGCTGATGGTGCCGGCCACCGGCACGACGAAGCCGGCGCCCTTGTAGGTGAGAATATCGCGTACCGGCAGGGTCCAGCCCTTGGGCACGCCCTTAAGGCTGGGATCGTGGGACAGCGACAGGTGGCTCTTGACCATGCAGGTGCCCATCTCCTTCATCTCCGGGTCGGCCTCCATGCGCTTGAGCTTAGCCTTGGCATCGGGGGTGTAGCTGACGCCGTCGGCGCCGTACACTTCCTTGGCGATCAGTTCGATGCGTTTCTCAAGCGGGGTGTCCAGCTCGTAGAGGAAACGGAAATCGTTCTCTTCCTCGCAGGCATCCACCACCGCGTCGGCAAATTCCAGGGCGCCGTCGCCGCCGTGTTCCCAGTGACGGGACAGGGCCACCCGGGCACCGGCGGCCTCACAGAGCCGGCGCACCGCCTTGATCTCGTTGTCGGTATCGGTGTAGAAGGCGTTGATGCAGACCACCGGGTTGATGCCGGCCTTCTTGACCGTTTCGATGTGGTGCAGCAGGTTCTTGCAGCCCTCTTCCACCCAGCCGACGTTCTCCTTGCCGTACTCTTCCGGCATGGGCCGGCCCGGTACGGGAATGGGAGCGCCGCCGTGGCACTTAAGGGCCCGGATGGTGGCCACCACCACCGCGCAGTTGGGCTTAAGTCCGGAGAAACGGCACTTGAGGTTCCAGAACTTCTCAAAGCCGATATCGGCCCCGAAGCCGCTCTCGGTGACGTTGTAGTCGGCCAGCTTGAGACCCACCCGGTCGGCGATGACCGAGCTCTGGCCGATGGCGATATTGGCAAAGGGTCCGGCATGGACGATGACCGGCTGGCCTTCCAGGGTCTGCATCAGGTTGGGGTTCAGCGCCTCCACCATCCAGGCGGTCATGGCGCCGGCCACGTCGAGATCAGTGGTGGTGATGGGGCGGTCCTGCTTGTCGTAGGCCACCACGATTTTGCCGATACGCTCGCGCATGTCCTTGAGATCACGAGCCACGGAAAGGATGGCCATGATCTCGGAGCTCACCGCGATGGCAAAGCTGCTCTGCATGTTGAAACCATCCATCTTGCCGCCCTGACCGATGGTGATGTTACGCAGCGCCTGGGCGCAGTAGTCGATGATCCAGTTGAACTCCACCTTCTTGGGATGGATATCCAGCCGTTTCAGACCCCGCTTGGCCAACTGCTCGTCGGTGTAGTTGGACTCGTGCTGCATGCGCGAGGTCAGAGCCACCATCCCTAAGTTATGGGCGTTCATGATGGCATTGATGTCGCCGGTGAGCCCCAGGGAGAAGGGGGTCAGGGGAATGCACTGGGCCAGGCCGCCGCCGGCCGCCGAACCCTTGATGTTCATGGTGGGGCCGCCGGAGGGTTGGCGAATGGCGCCCACCACCGACTTGTTGCGTTTGCCCAGGCCCTGGACCAGACCCATGGCACAGGTAGACTTGCCCTCGCCCAGGGGGGTGGGAGTGATGGCGGTGACATCGACGTACTTGCCGTCTGGTCTGTCTTTTTTCCGCTCCAGGATCTTGCGGTAGTCGAGCTTGGCCACGTAATGGCCGTGGGGCAGCAGCTCCTCTTTTTCCAGCCCCAGGGCGTCAGCCAGCTCGAAAACGTCCTTCATACGGCTTTCGGCCTCTTCCGCAATTTCCCAGTCCGCATGTTTGGTTGGATCTAAAGCCATGTGTTTCCCTCCTTAAGTAAATTAAATAATGAAAAGGTTGCCGGAAAATTTTCCGAATGGTTGAACAATTTAATATCAGTCAACAAATGCAACTTTCTATTCCCCCTGCAGGCCGTCGAAAATACCCGGGAAACGCTGCTGCATCTTAACCAGCAGCGGGTTCATTACCTCGCGCATGGAAGGTTCCGCCGCCCGGGTGGTACGCAGCCGGAATATATGCAGCCACTCCAGGAGATTGGCGTAAACAATGATTTCGGTTTTGCAGGAGTTGGGCAATACGGTACGGGCCGCTTGAGGAGACGAGGTTTCCAGCAACTGCAAATAGATCTTTTCGGTCTCCACCATGGCCTGCTGCCAGAGCCGGTACTCTTCGCTGTCTTCAGGATAAAACATCGGCTTAATGAAGGTCACTTCATTGCCGAATTTATCCTGGGAATAACGGCAGTAACGCTGGCTTTCCTGGAGAAAGGAACAGGGCCGGTGGCGGACCAGCTCGTGGGTCACGGCCCGGTTGGTAATGAAACGCACCGCCAGAAAACGGTGCTTGACCAGCAGGTCGGCGGGCAGGGCGTCGACCTCGCTTAAGCTGAGTTTTTCTACCTCCACCCCGGTCTGGGGCAGAAAGCCGCGCTTGCCGGCGAGATCAAAAAAAAACAAAGGGTGACGCTGGCCCAGAAAGGCAGTTATTCCCTTGACCAGCTTGCCGTTGCCGCAATTTTGGTAAATTTCCCGAAAGGCCCGGATGGTGCCGCTGATCAGCAGCATCTTTTCCTTTTTGGCCGGCCGGTCGACCTGCAGGTATTTAGGCTGAGCGGCCAGAAACTGGTCGATGATGGCTTCGGTGTCACAATAAACCCGCAGCGAAATAGCCGCCATCTCCATCACCGAGTTGTGACCGTGCTCCATGACCTTGCGGAGAAAGGGCTCGGCGGAAGTATCGGTGATCTTGTCTTCGCTCTTGTAGCAAAGCCGACCGCAGCTTTCAATTCGCCGGGCCATGCTCTGACGGTCAAGATCATCGAGTATGGTGGCCGAAGCCGGCACGATCCGCATGATTCAACTCCTCTCTCCGGTTCAGGAACACTCACAGGGGCAGTTGGCCCCACCCACCGAACCCTGGTGGCTGGACCGCCAGAATGGCGACATCTCACGGAGCTTGGCAATAATTCCCGGCATCTTGTCGATCACGCAATCAATCTCTTCCTCGGTGTTAAACACACTAAGGCTGAGGCGCACCGAGCCGTGGGCGGCGGTGAAGGGAACTCCCATGGCCCGCAGCACGTGGGAGGGCTCCAGGGAACCCGAGGTGCAGGCCGAACCGGAAGAAGCGCAAATGCCATGCTGATCGAGATGCAACAAGATGGACTCACCTTCCACGTACTCAAAGCTGATGTTGGTGGTGTTGGGCAGCCGCTGTTCTTTATGGCCGTTTAAGATGGCGTTGGGGATTTTGCTCAGCAGCCCCTCTTCCAGCTTATCGCGCAACTGCCGCACCCGGCCATTTTCCTCTTCCATGCGAGCGCCGGCCAACGCACAGGCCTTACCCAAACCGATGACCGAGGTGACGTTTTCCGTACCGCCCCGGCGTCCTTTCTCCTGGTGGCCGCCGATGATCAAGGGGGCAAACGGGGCTCCCTTGCGGACATACAGGGCTCCGACTCCCTTGGGGGCATGCAGCTTATGGCCGGAGATGGAAAGAAAGTCGATGGCCGACACGGCCATGTTGATGGGGATCTTGCCCACCGCCTGCACCGCATCGGTATGAAAAAGAATGCCGCGGTTTTTGGCGATTTTGGCCATCTCCTCCACCGGGAAGATCACCCCGGTTTCATTGTTGGCCCACATCACGCTGACCACCGCGGTGTCGTCGTTCAGGGCCGCCTCGTACTGTTCAAGGTCCAGCAGACCGTCGCGATCCACCGGCAACTTGGTAACCCGGTGTTTGTGCCCGGTGAGCCGGTCAAGATGCTCGCAAAGGTGCTTCACCGCCGGGTGCTCCACCCGGGTGGTGACGATATGGCGTTTTTCGGGGAAGGCCTGCAAGGCGGCGAGAATGGCGGTGGAATCGCTTTCCGTCCCGCAGCTGGTGAAAATAATCTCCTCGCTGGTCGCCCCGATCAGCGAGGCCACCTGCTGGCGGGCATCGGCCAGAGTGCGGCCCACCTGACCACCAAAGGAGTGCATGGAGGAAGGATTGCCGTAAAGTTCGCCGAAATATGGCAACATGGCCTCCAATACGGCCGGGTCGACCTTGGTGGTGGCATTGTTATCCAGGTAAATCACCGGGGGAGTATTAGCCATGATTAATGGGCCTCCTCGACGACCAGGCTATCAAGAACCTGTTCGCGCAGCTTTTTCTCCACGTATTCTTTCAGGGTGAGATTGGCTTTTTTACAGGTGCCGCATGCCCCGCGCAGGGCCACGGTGACGAAGTCGCCGTCGAGATCAACCAGCTCGATATCACCGCCATCCTTGCGCAAAGCCGGCCGGATCTCGCGCTCAAAGAGTTCCTCGATCATCTTGATCTTCTGGATATTGGTCAGCTTTTTCGCCGGTTCGGCGGCCGGTTTTTCTTTAATCTCCTGCCGCTCTTCCCGCAGAATCTCCTCCAGGCGTTCATGGCAGCGGCCGCAGCCGCCGCCGGCTTTGGTGAAGTTGGTGATCTCCTCCACCGATTTGAGCTTGCTTTCATGGATGGCCCGCCGGATCTCCAGGTCGGTGACCCCGAAACATTCGCAGACCACCTCCCCCTGGGCCATGGGAATGGGAATCCCCCGGTAATTGGCAATGGCCGCCTCCAAAGCCTCACGGCCCATCACTGAGCAGTGCATCTTCTCCTTGGGCAGGCCGCCCAGTTCTTCGGCGATATCCTCGTTGCTGATCTTTTCGGCTTCTTCCAGGGTCAGCCCTTTGATCATTTCGGTCAGGGCCGAAGAGGAGGCAATGGCGCTGGCGCAGCCGAAGGTTTTGAATTTGGCATCGGCGATCCGGCCGTCCGGCCCGAGCTTGATAAAAAGCTTCAACGCATCGCCGCAGGCCAGAGAACCAACCTCGCCGATCCCGTCAGCGTCGGGAATCTCCCCAACGTTACGGGGGTTCATGAAGTGTTCCCGCACCTTATCCGTATATTCCCACATTCCAGACCCCTAGCACTCGCAACCGGCAGGCGGCGACGATGACAAAGTTAAAGACAACAGTTAGCGTGATTTGTGGTTGGCTGAAGCTAACGCCACCTTCTGGGGGCAGTGCTCCACAGCCACAAATCGTTGTAGAATAATTTGTCGACACCCAAAAATCAACGTAAACCTTCAGATGCGCAAGTTCTCCCCGATGAAGCGTAAAAATCAACCCCGGCCGGCATCACAAAAAGCAGTGCCACCGACTGGGGCGCTGCGTCACGGCTCATTTTTCGCTTTATCGGCCAACAAAGCTCGGCTGGTTTGGGGAAGGCCGTCAGCCCGGGGGCTAACTGAGCCGATAAGTGACCGGCACGACCAGAATGGCGCGGGCGGGAGGACTGGGGAAAGGGGCCGTGTTTTTGATGGTTTGCACGGCATTTTCATCCAGCAGGGAAAAACCGGAGCTTTCAACGACCTCGACGTCCTCTACCCTGCCGTCTTCAAGCACCACAAAGGAAATCACCACTTTACCTTCCCAACCCATGCGACGAGCCAGGCGTGGGTAAACGATCCCCTGCTGAATGTCTTCCATGATATAGCGAAAATTGGCCTCAAGATACTGGTCAACCGTCGGCGGCGGCGAACCGGCGGCGGCCGACGGGGCGGCCGGCTCCCCGGCGCCATCTCCAGGATCGGCCGCGGTGACCGGCGGCGGCGGTGCCACCGGTTCGGAGGTGATTTCCGGGGCTGGCATCTCTGCCGGTTCCGGCGGCGCCACTGGGGCAGGCTCCGGTTCCGGCTCAGTAATCGGTAGCAGCATATCGGGCGCGCTTTTCAGCGGCCTGGCTTCAGCAAGTTCCACCGGTGGCTTTGGCGGTGGCCCGGGCGGGATCGGCGCCGCCTCCTCGGCCGCCGGCGGGGTGGGCACCGGTTCCGGTGTCGCCGCCGAGCCGGGAGCGTCGCTGATGGAAAAATCAATGACCAGCAACTCCGGCGCCGAAGGGGTCAGTCTTACTGCGGCCAGCAACAGTACCGCCAGCACCCCGTGTACCAGGCAGGAAATAACAATGGCGCGCCGGCGGTAACTCATGAAATCTTTTCGGTCTGCAGACTGACCTGGGTAAACCCCAGCTCTTTGACCACATCCATCACATCTACAAAGGTCTGCAAGGCAATGGAACGGTCGGCCTTGATCAGGATGGGTCGGGAGCGCTCTTCAGATCCCAGGCCCCGGCGCAGTTCGGCCAGCGAAACCGACCGGGACTCCAGGTAAAGCCTGCCCCGGGCATCCACTTCGATGGTACTGGGTTCCAGCGGCGCGGCTACAGAGGAAGCGGCCTCGGGCAACTGCACCGGAATGGCGCCAGCCGCAATAAAGGTCGAAGTGGTAAGCACGATCACCAGCAGGACCAGCATCACATCCACCAGCGGGATCACGTTCATATTATTGAAACCATGCTCATCCATGGCGAATCTCCCAGTTGGTCACCAGCACCTTAACCCGTCGCTGCAGCAGATTGTAGGCCGTAACCGCCGGTATCGCCACCAGCAGGCCGGCGGCGGTGACCTTCAGAGCCAGGGAAAGCCCCACCATGATCCGACCGGCATCCATCTGGCCGCTGACGCCCATGTCATAAAAGGTCAGCATGATCCCCAACACCGTGCCCAGCAGCCCCAGGTAGGGGGCGTTACGGCCGACGGTGCCGATCAGGTGCAGATTGCTCGTCAACTCCAGTTCCAGCTTCCTTTTGTCCTTGAATTCACCCAGGCGCAGGTTCCGGTAGACCAGGAGTCGTTCGATGACGATGGCCAGCACCGCGATGCTCATCAGCCCCAGCAAGCCGATAATACCGTAATCCACCGTGTATTTAATCCACTCCATGTCATTAATCCTCCAGCCTTGTTAACCAATCCGTTTGTCATTTTTTTCTTGTTTACGGTAACGTGGCTAAACTCCGGGTTTGCCCCATAAGCCTGGCCCAACAGAAAAATTCCCGTCGCCTCATACACTGCCCTCTCCCGCCAGATCCTCACAGGCCTCCAGGGCCAGCAGGGCGGCCCCGAAAGCGGTGGTGATCTGTGGGGCGGATGGCACGATCACCGGCCGCATCAACTCATCTTCCAGGGCCGCCACCAGTCCCCGGTTACGGGCTGGGCCACCGTCGAAAAACACCGCCCCCGACCCGGCAAAACGCTTGGCCAGCCGAGCCACCCGTTTGGCGATGGAGTAATGCACGCCGGCGATCAACTCTTCCTTGCCATGGCCGTTGGCCAGCAGACTGATGATTTCCGATTCGGCAAAGACGGTGCAGGTGCTGTTGATGGTCAGCGGCACCCCTGTGGCCCGCATATGCAGATCACCCAGCTGATCCACCTCCACCTCCAGGTTGCGGGCCGTCATTTCGAGAAAACGGCCGGTACCGGCGGCGCATTTGTCGTTCATGGCAAAATTATGAATCTGCCCTTCTCCGTCCAACTGGATCACCTTCAGATCCTGACCGCCGATGTTGATGATGGTCCGCACCGGCTCCCCTTCCCGGCTGAAGGCCGTCGCCCCCACGGCATTGGCGGTTATTTCGCTGATGGTCTCATCGGACTCCTTGAACAGCTTGCGGCCGTAGCCGGTGGAGAAGATATAGGCCACATCTTCCCGTCGCATCCCGTTATCGGCCAGCAACCCGACAAAGGCCTTCATGGTGTTCTGGTGAAAATGACTGCCGGTGGGGCTGGTGACATCGGCCACCAGCCGTTTTTCCTGATCGATCAGCACCAGTTTGATGCTGGTGGAACCGATATCGATTCCGCCGTAATATTTCATAATTTCCTCAACTTTGTTGCCGGGCCTGTTTGCGTTTGCGAGCCTTGATCGATTCGATGAAGGCCTCCACCCGGGTGGAGAGCTGACCCGAATCTTCTGGGCTGTAATCGGTTTCCACATAGAGCATGGGAATGCCCCGTTCACTCAAGGTCTCGTTGACCTGCCGGCGCTCCAGCTCATAGGGCAGGCAACCGGCAAAGGCCTGATAGACCACCCCGTCCACCGCAAATTCGTCGGCCATGGCCACCAGCTTACGCAGGCGATCCTGATTGGGTGTCAGGCAGGGGCAGGTACAGGGTTTCAAATAACGGTCGGCCACTGCCGGCACCATGTCGTTGAGACTCGCCTGGTCATAAGCCACGGAGTCAGAAAGCAGCCGGGTGGAGGAACAGGATTCATCGACGACGATGATGCCGCCGGATTGTTCCACCAGCACCGGCACTTTGAAATTGGGAAAGATCGGCGGTGAGCCGGTGAACAGCAGCCGCGGCGCCCGCCGGTTGGTAACCCGGACCCCGTTTTGCCGGCGCTGTTCAAGCTCCGCCACCAAAACCTCCACCGCCCGACTCCAACGCTCGATATCATCAAAGAAATAGGCGTTGTATACCAGAAACAGGTCGGAGCCCAGAATAATCGGCGGACGGTTACCACGCAGACCATGCAGCTGGCGGAACAGGGCCGCCGCCCGGCCGACTTTGGCAATGGCCTGCCGCAGCCCGGCAGCGGTGAGTCGGCGGCCAACCATTTTTTCCAGGTCCACGGCAAACTGTTTGACCGACTCCTGCCAGTAATAACGGGCCAGATCACTCTCCTTGCCGGCGGGCATCTCCAGGCTGTAAACCGGATAGCCCATGTCGCCTAGCTCCTCGCAGGCCTTTTTCTTTTGATCGCAGGTGGTGGGAACGACAATCCCGGCCATGGTATCCCCCCACAACGACTGGTTGACCCTGAGCATCCCCAGGGTAGCGCGGATCACCGGACAGGATTTGGCGGGCATGAATTCAGCCCCCACCTGGTCATAGGCATTGGCGCCGCTGCACAAACGCAAAGGGTGGGCGCCGACGGCCAGAATCAGCTCCTGGGGCACCTGCATGCACATGGTAGCAATAATTTTACGCTCCCCGGCCATCGCCGCCGGCCCGGCGCCGTTGGCCAGCTGGTGAAAGAGGGTGTAAAAATATTCCATGGCCGCCGGCCGCTCGGAAAATTCCCGCAGCCGCTGCAAGGTCTCCTCCCCTTCCATGGCCAGGTGCAGACGGGTGGTTTTAAGCAGCCGTCGCTTTAATTCATCATCCATTGTTTTTCCTGTTCATTCTTTTGAAAAAACCCTCGGCCGTCGACTCATACACCGGCAGGCTCAGAACTTTTGCCTGCAGGCAGCCATCCTCCGGGCATACCTCGATGCATTTGCCGCACATCATGCAGTCGTCCTTGACGATATTTTTACTTTCCAGATCATCGGCGATGGCCCGAATGCCCATGTCGCAGGCCCGGAAGCAGTTGCCGCAACGGGTGCATTTGGCCCCGTTTTTGGTCAGCCGCAGCAGCCCGGTCCGGGAAAAGATGTAGTGGAGGGCGCTCATGGGGCAAAAAAGGCAAAAAAATCGTGGCTTGAACAACGAACCGATAATCAGCAGGCCGGTAATCGCCAATCCCAGGGCGGTGAGGGTAAGTTTGGCAAGGGAACTGAAATCAATGGCCAGTTGGCTGAAGTCGCCGGTGAACAGCGGCAGGATGGTACGTCCAGGGCAGATCATGCAAAACGGCACTCCCCAGTCGTGACCCAGCTTGGGCAGCCCGAAAAAGCTGTTGCCGATGGCCATGGGAATCAGGATCAACAGGGCCAGCAGGACATATTTGATCTTGCTGAGTCGCTGAAAAACCGGCTCGGAATAACCGGCAGCCCGGATATTGAGTTTGCGTCTGAGCGAGCTAAGCCAGTCCTGCAGGGTGCCCAGAGGGCAGATAAAGCCGCACCAGGCCTTGTTGAAAACCACAAAGAAGGCAACAAAGGTAGCCAGGCCGATCAAAATCGCCAACCCACGGCCGCCGAACAGCTGCGACCAAGGGGTAGCCATCTGATGCTGGAACCCCAGCAGATAGCAGGCGCCGCCATGCAGATCGCTGTACAAACAGGCGAAGGTGGGCAGCTGATTGCCGACGTTGATGGCCAGATAACCGCCGTAGATCAACAGCACAAAGGAAAACAGCTGAACATAGAAACGAAACCGGCCGAGGCTGGCGTGGTTAACAACCCGCCGCAGATCTTTCAGACTATTCATCAAAGACAATCCCCCGGTAGGGCCGCCGACGCCGCTCTCGATGAAGATAAACCCCGGCCCCGCCGACGACCATCATGGCGGCGGCCAGCAGCAGCCCGTAGCCATAGGAGGAGTATTCCCGCACCGGCGGTGAATAAACCCAGGGGTGGGTGGCCCGATAACTGACCATTGAATAGGCTTGCCCCCTGAACTGCCCGGATTTATCCGCCTGCCAGCGAGCGCTCACCTCGAAAGGGCCGCGATGGCTGCGCCGGAAATCCTGCCACAAAGAGGGATAGTAATCACGGACCAGTTGAATATGTGCCACCCCCTGCTCATCGCTGGTCACCGTTTTGCGCCAGCCCTGTTCGGAGGTGAGGGTCACTTCAGCCCCGGCCACCGGTTCTCCGTAGGAGAGTACGGTGATCCGCAGGTTGTCGCCGGAGGTTACCGCCGCGTGGAAATTGCGGTTCCAGAGGTCATCCACCACAATTTCAAAGGGAATGGTATCAAGAGACTGGGGATTGGTGAGTTCGGGGTCAAACTTGCCGTTATGACCCCACCGGCAACTGTGGTGCATGGTGATCCATTTGGCCACCCGCACCTGCAGCACTTCGTCTTCCACTCCCCGTTCCACCACATAAACATTGTGGGCACCATGGGTTGGCCCATCCCCCGGCGGAGTCGAGAAGGAAACCCGGGGACTGGCCCCCAGGATCAGCTCCGGTTCAATCACCGCCCCGTCCGGCCGGCGGACGTAGGCGTTGACCTCGGCCCCGCGCCGGTAGTGATTGAGATGATAGGTCCGCCGGGGCACGGGGCGGTGTTCCGATTCCAGTTGCACCTCCCGGCCGCCCCGGCCACCGCCATGATCGGCATGACCTTCCAGGCATTCTTCCTCGTCCCCCGCCTCAGCCTCAGTCGTGGCGGTGGCAGGCGGGGCCAGGGTCAGGCGCAGGTGATCCAGCTCACCGGCCACGGCCGACTTCGCCACCCCCGGCAGCAGCAACAGTGCCAGCAGAGAGGCAAAAAGCAACACCGGCCGGTTCATACTCCGCTCCCACCCCAGCGGTAGGAAAGACCGGCAAAGAAGGTCCGGGGGCCGCCGGAATAGAGCCCCATGCCGGTATCACTGGTAGAACTGGTGGTAACGTAGGTGGCATACTCTTTATCGGCCAGGTTGTTGACGTGGGCCCAGAAGGACCAGCTTTGCCAGTCGTAACCGGCCCGCAGGTTGAACAGGGCCGGCCGGGAATAGGTCAGTTCGTTGGCGTTATCGGCATACTGCCGGCTGATTTCATCCATCTCCAGTTCTACCTCAAAACCCTCGAAGGGCAGCACGGCCAGGCGGACATTGAGCCGGTGCCTGGGGGAACGCGGCAGCCAATTACCGGAGTAGTCAACCCCGCCGTCACGGAAGCGGTCGAACTTGTTTTCGGCATAGGTATAAGACAGCCCCACCCGGCTCCAGACCAGGGGAGCATAGCTGGCGGCAAGCTCCAGGCCCGTGTGTTCGGTCTTGGCGGCATTACGGTATTCCGAGGTAAATGGACCGGTGGTAACCTGGACGATCTTCTCCCGAATGGTCATATGATAGAGGGCCAGATCCAGTTTCGCCCGCCCATCAAGGAGAATACTGCGCAGGCCGACTTCGTAGTTGTCGGCCTTTTCCGGATCCAGATCGGGGTTGCGCAGCCGAGAGGTAAAAAGCTGGCTGGTGGTGGGCACCACAAAGCCTTGAGAATAGCTGGCATAGAGATTGAGATTGGCCAACGGATCGTAAGTCAGTCCCACCTTGGGGCTGAGACGGGAAAAGCTCTGTTTTCCTTCCAGGCCATCGGTGCCCAGCAGATTATCGGTCAGTTCATAACGGACCCAGTCATAACGGGCCCCCGCCTGCAGTTTAAAGTTATCTCCCAGCCGGCGGTCAAGTTGCAGATAAGGCGCCGCCGCCTCGGTTTCAATATCATAGGAGTCATTCAGGCCGGTGACCGTATAAGAAGTATACTTTTTACTCACCGGATCGCGGGTCACCGCCAGGCCGTACACTTCGGCCTCATGCTTGCCGGTCTGCAGATCAATCCCGCTCACCAGCTTGGTTGCCAGCGGGTCGAGCTCCCGCGTGTAGAGCAGTTGCAGATCGATATCGTAGCCCTCGATATCGGAATAAGTGCTGGCCGCCAACACGGGACTCAATTGCCGGAAGCTGTAACCGGGATAAACGACATGGTCGATCCGGCGATAGCCCAGGGTTACATCGAAATCGCCGCCGGCCAGTTCGGTGGCGTAAGCAATGGCCGGGGCAAATTTTTCCATCTCGACATTGGCAAAGGTGTGATAGCTCTGCTGCCAGTCGTCGTCAAAGTCCTGTTCATCCAATGAACCGGCGGTATTGTTATCGAACTTGACGTAATCAAACTCGAAGGACCAGATGGAGGCCCCGGCGGTAAAATGCTGCAACCGGACATTGGCCGCCTGCCGCTCACTCTCGGTGTTTTCCCGCCAGCCCTTGCGATCTTTGAAGTTGAAATCGACGTTGTAGCTGAGGGATTCCGAAGTGCCGCTGACATAGGCCCCGCCGCGGTACTCGTCGTACTCGCCGGCTTCTCCCCAGGCAGTAATCTCGGGTTCGGCGGTGGGCTTTTTGGTGATCAGGTTGATCACCCCGCCGATGGCGTTGCTGCCGTAAAGCGCCGAGGCCGGTCCCTTGACCACCTCGATCCGTTCGATATTGGCACTGTTGATCTCGCGAAAGTTAACCCCACCGCTGCCGTAAGTGCGGCTGGGGCGGCCATTGATGAGCACCAGGGTGTAAGGGTTGGTGAAATGGGTGGGCACCCGAATGGAGGTAAGTTCTTCATCGCCGCCGAAGTTACTGGTCAGCACTCCCGGCACCCGTTGCAGCAGTTCGCCGGCATTGCGGTACTTAACCCGCTCCACCTCATCCTGGCCGATGACCTCGATGGTGGCGGTGGAATCCTTCCGTTGTTCTTCAATCCGCGAGGAGGTGACCACCACCTCATCCAGTTCCCGCCTGATCTCTCCAGCCAGGGCCGGACCGGCCAGCAGACCAATGGCCGCCACCGTAAAAAACTCCTTTTTCATCCCTCTCTCCCCATAACGTTTGATCTGGTTATTGACGCCCACCGGCGACAATCGGTAAAGGGTGACTATTATAATCTTTCCGGCGGGTGCGACAATGTGACGAATTGTCGCACCCGCCGGTCCATTAAAAATGGAAAACAATTACCGGGATTCTGGGGATTGTTTTTCTACAGTACCGGAGGATTGGCAAAAACAGAGAGCTGTAGTAAAAATGTAGAAAAGAGAGATAAATCGGCAGGACAAGAAGAAGCAACCGCGAGGAATCACCATGAGCAGCAAACGCCAACGCCGGCGGGCCACGGATCGTCGTCTGGCCAAGCAGCGGCCCCGGCAGCGCACCCCGGTCACTTTCTGGACCATCGTTATTGTTTGCGTGGCGGCCCTGGCCCTGTTTCTCGCCCGGGCCACCCGCCTGCTTTAGGGCTGACACCGCTGAGGATGCCCCGCTCCGTATCACTTACCCCGGGTTGCTCCAGATGGACAGCCAACGAGGTGAGGTGATGTCTTGAGCTGATTAACGGGGCCGGACCAGTATTTACTGGTCGGCAGGCACAGTGGCCCCAGCGGCCGGCGGTTTTGCGACCTGATCGCCCCGCAGGTGCCGATGAATAACCGCCGCCAGTTCCGTTCCAACTCCCGGCACGGCGGCCAGCGCCGCCGGGGAGGCGGCGGCGATTCCGGCCAGGCTGCCCAGATTTTTGAGCAGGGCCCGTTTGCGAGCCGGCCCCACCCCGGGAATCTGCTCCAGTTTGGAGACCAGTTGCTTCTTTTCCCTTAGCTGGCGGTGGAAGGTAATGCCATAGCGGTGCGCTTCATCACGCAGCCGCATAAAAAAAAGCAACACCGGAGAATGAGCGGCCAGGGCGAGAGGATTTTTCCGGCCCGGCCGGAAGAGCCGCTCCCCTGCCCCCTCCCGGTCCTTGGCAAGGGATACAAGTTCCAGAGTCGACTCCAGGCCCAGTTCGGCCAGAACCGCCCGGCCCACCCCCAATTGACCCTTGCCACCATCCAACACCAGCAGATCCGGCAGAACTTGGTCAGCGGCACTTCGGGTCAGGTGACGGCACAAAACCTCCCGCATCATGGCGTAATCGTCGGGGGTGGCAAGTTCACGAATATGAAAACGGCGGTAGCGGGAGCTTTCTTTCTCCCCCTGGTTGAATGATACCAGGGAACCGACGGCCTCACGGCCGCCCAGGTTGGAAATGTCCAGACATTCAATGCGCTGCGGCACCGTCGTCAGCTGCAAGGCCCGACGGATGGCCTCTCCCAGACTCTGCCAACCCGCCTGCTGCTTCTCCCGGGCCAACAACACCTGTTCAGCATTGTCGCCGGCCAGGGCCACCAGCGACTTCTTGTCACCCCGCTGGGGTACGGTCAACTGCACCGGCCCGCCCCTTTTTTCACTCAGCCATTCCGTCAGCGCTTGGGCCCCATCGGGGAGCAGGGGCAAAAAAATCCGCCGGGGAATCAGCCGCTGGGCCGGTTCATAGAAGCGGCGCAGCAGTTCCGCCAGCACCTCCTCATCATCCCCCATGGGCTCGGCCAGAAAAAACTCCCGCTTATCAGCCAGTGCCCCTTCCCGGATCAACAGCATCGCCGCCGCCACCTGCCCGTACCGGCGCATCAGGCCGAAAACATCCAGATCGACCCGCTCCCGGCTCAGCACCACCTGCTTCTCCAGGGTCTGGTTAAGGGCCTGGATCTGGTCCCGCAGGGCAGCGGCCTCTTCGAAGCATAACCGGGCGGAAGCATCCTGCATCCGGCCGGTCAACTCTCGGATCAGTTCCCGCTTACGGCCTTCCAGAATCGCCAGCACCCGCCCCACCCGTTCCCGGTAATCATCAGGGCCGATGGCCCCGATACAGGGACCGGGACAACGCCCCATCTGGTAATTGAGACAGGCCCGCTGACCGGGGCTGAACTTCCTGGCCTTGCATCGGCGCAGGGGAAAAAGGGAGTTGAGCAGGCGCAGGGTTTCCCACATGGCCGCCGGCGAGGAGTAGGGTCCGAAATAGCGGGCCCCGTCGTTGCTCACCCGGCGGGTCATCAGCAGCCGGGGCCACTCTTCCTGCATCGTGACCTTGAGATGGGGGTAACTCTTGTCATCGCGGAGAATGACGTTATAGCGGGGACGATGCTGCTTGATCAGCCCGGATTCGAGAATCAAGGCCTCCTTTTCGGTGCGGGTGAGCATGGTATCCACCCGCCCCACCTTGCTCAGCATCACCGCCGTCTTGCTGCGTCCCGCCGGATCAACCCGGGCATAAGACTGCAACCGCTTGCGCAGGCTGACAGCCTTACCCACGTACAATACCTGCCCGCCGGCATCCCACATCAGATAAACCCCGGGCGTGTCCGCCGCCTCGGCAACCATCTCCGGATCAAACATAACGTAAAAAAACACCACCAGGCATCATAGTTACCCCCGCCAACAACCACCAAAAGCAGGGCGCGGCGGTGCGATGGAACATGAGCACGCCGTCTGGGCAACGCCGCATCATTAAAACCCTCGCCAACAAAAGTTAAACGCCCAAGAGTGCGGCAGCTTGGGGCAATTGGCCGGGCGCCGCGTACCCCAGGTATGCAAGCCGGACCGATCGTCCCAAGATGTGGTGCTATTGGGCGCTTACCGGACGTACTTCGAAGCGGCAGACCCGATCCCCGGTACACCAGCAGTCGGTTTCCTTGACCCTGAACTCGTCGTCCAGGTAGGAGCCGAACACTCCGGCCAATAACCCCTCATCAAAGGTGCAGAGCATCTCGTTGCTCACCGGCAACCCGGAACAGTCCAGATCCTCGGCCACGGCCAAAACAAACTGTTTGTTTGCCAGGTCGGCCTTTTCCACCTTCAGCAGGCCGATGGACTGCTCCTCCAGCAGGTCGGTAAGCAGTTGCACGAAGTGGGCAAAATCATCAGGGGAGCCAAGCTTCTGATACAGTGCCTTACCGGCCTGTTGTCCGGCTTCGTAAAAAATGCGATTGGTCTGTTCAACCCCGAGGTGGCTGATCATTACATCCCGCAAGGTGAACTGCATAAGGCGGTAGGCCGTCACACTGGTCCGCGAACCCAGAATGGGTCGCCCCCAGATGATATCGCCCAGTTGCTCCCAGTCAAACTGCGGGCTGTCGCCTTCCTCGTTAAACATGGCCACACCTTTATAAAATATGTTAGTTATCGCCTTTTTTATGGCCCGGCCCCATCAGCCCTGGCGCTGGCAAGCCCGTTCAGAGCCGATTTACTCGGCATCCTGGCAGCATAAGGTCAGCCAGGCGGAGCAGGCAGGGGCTCGGTCCAGTTGCAATTGCCGCAAAAAAGCGGCCAGTTCCACCGCCGTGCAGTTAAGACAGGAAGTGCGAGCCCCGGCCTGCACCTCGTGCAATTCATTATCTAAAAAAGTGGTCAGCGCCGCAACAACTTCCTGCTCCAATTTTGGTTGGGGCGGCAACTGGTGACGCTGGAGAAACTGTGCCAACCGCCGCCAGTTCCAGATGACCCGCCGCACTCCCCGGTACAACGGCCGGTCGCGGTTGGCCGGGGTCAGATCCCGCAACATAATCTCGCAATAACGGGCTATGACCTGTTGCTGCAAATAAGCGAGCTCCGCCGGAGTCGCTTCCAGGCCGGGCCCCTGGGGGTCGGCGCTTAAAAAATAAAGGGAATT
The DNA here is from genome assembly GCF_029210385.1 of Desulfurivibrio dismutans. Lineage (GTDB taxonomy): Bacteria > Desulfobacterota > Desulfobulbia > Desulfobulbales > Desulfurivibrionaceae > Desulfurivibrio > Desulfurivibrio dismutans. The sequence goes on from NZ_JARGDQ010000006.1 coordinate 204,243, forward strand.
GTAGTAGGCGATCTCGGGAATCTCGCCGGCATGACGGATAATCAGCCCTTCATCGGTGATCAGTGGTTGACGGTTTTCCATTTAGTCAAGAACGAATTTGGCAAATTGCCGCCGATCAGTCTTCGGCAATAACGTCAGGGGCCTTCGAGGCCAGCCACTTGATCAGTTTTCCGAGCTGACGTTCCACGTCCCGTTCCATGGTACCGGGGTGAAAATACAGTGCCAACTGAAAATCAAGAGAGGTGGGATGGAAGGTATCGGCGGCCTCCAGGCGCACAATCCGGCCGAACAGGCCGCTGAGCAGCGAGGTTTCCTGTTCCAGGCCATTGGGGTCAAGCAGCTTGAGCTCCAGCTCCGCCATCCGGAACAGCCCGATGACGGGATCAAATTTCATCCCGGTCAAGGCAGCGCCGGTCCGGCTGATATCCAGCAGCTGGCCGCTGAAGCTCTTCTTGTTCACCCGCAGGGTGGCCACATGCTCCGGCAAGGCGTAACGCTGCTCCTGGCGACGATTCATGACGTTGATCGAGGCCCGGATTTTCCTCTCCATTTCAGTGGCGGTAAAAGGCTTAACGATGTACTGGGTAACCCCCAACTGAATGGCCATGATAATAAAATCACGATCCCCGTTGGTGGTCATCATGATAAAGGGAATTTCCTGCAGGGCCCGGTCGTTGCGCACCTCGTAAAGCAGCTCTTCCCCGTTGACATTGGGCATGTTCCAGTCGGAAAGGATGATATCGACCTTTTGCGAACGCAGAATTTCCAGCGCCGCCCGCCCATCCTCCGCCAGAAAGACGTTTTCGGGGGCAAAGATCAACCGCAGGGTGCGGTCCACCAGAGTGCGAATAGTGGCACTGTCATCGACCACCAGGAAGGAAATTTTATACAAAGCAAGAACCTCTACTCAATCAAGCCATATCTATCTGTTTGGAAAATAAAAGTTAGGGTTAAGGGTGCTCCAGCCACTCTCTGTTGTCAAGAAAATATTAATAAATCGGCATAATGTCTTGACCCTTTTGACCCGGTCGCCATCAAGCAGGGCGCCGATCCTAATCGCCACGGCGTTGTCGTTGCCGGAAAAAAATCCGCAAGGGAACCTGGTCCAGCCCCAGAGAATCCCGGAAACGGTTGACCAGGAAGCGGGAATAGGAAAAGTGGATCCCCTTGGGGTCGTTGGTAAAGATGAGCAGGGTGGGCGGGGAAGACGCGATCTGGGTGACGTAATAAAGCTTGATCCGGCGCCCCTTGTGCAGCGCCGGCGGATGGGCCTGCACCGCTTCTCCCAGGATCCGGTTAAGGACGGCGGTGGTAAACCGGCGCCGGTACTGTTCGGTCACGTTATCGATCAGGGGGAAAAGTTTGGCCAAACCGTGGCCGGTCAGGGCGGAAACCTTATGGACCGGGGCATAACCGGCAAAATGCACGGCCCGTTTCACATCCTCCATCAGTCGTTGCTGTTTTTTGTGGTCATCTTTAATCAGGTCCCATTTGTTCAGCAGCACCAGGCAGGCCCGGCCCCGCTCCAGCCCGTAACCTATGACCTTGGTATCCTGTTCGGTCACCCCTTCGTCGGCATCGATCACCATCAGGGCCAGATCGCAGCGCTCCAGGGTGCGCAGTGCCCGCAGCACACTGAACTTTTCTACCTTCTCGTGTACCTTGCCCTTGCGCCGGATACCGGCGGTGTCGATGAGCAGATATTTTTTGCCCCCCCGGGTAAGCAGGGTGTCCACCGAATCACGGGTGGTGCCAGGCAATTCGGAAACCACCATCCGCTCTTCCCCCAGCAGCCGGTTGATCAGTGACGACTTGCCGACGTTGGGCCGGCCGATAAAGGCCACCCCCACCGTTTCCTCGGTAATCTCTTCCGGCGGCGGTGCCGCCGCGGGCGGCAGCTCAGCCGTTACCCGGTCCAGCAGGTCGCCAAGCCCGAGGCCATGCTCGGCGGAAAGCGGCCAGAGTTCCTCCACCCCCAACTCGTAAAAGGTCGGCAGCAGTTTGGCCGTCTGTTCCGGGGCATCGATTTTGTTGACCAGGTAGTAGACCTGTTTCCCGGAACGGCGCAGAATCTCAACCACCTCCCGATCATCGGGCAGAATCCCCTCCCGACCGTCCAGTAAAAACAGGACCGCATCGGCTTCGGTTACCGCCTGTTGGGTCTGTTCCTGAATCAGGCGATTGATCTCCGAGGAAGTGCCGCTCTCCAGGCCGCCGGTGTCCACCAGGATGAAGCTACGCTCATTCCAGGTAATCCTTTCGTAGTGGCGATCCCTGGTAACACCCGGAGTAGGATCGACAATGGCCTTGCGGCCGCCGGCCAGCCGGTTGAACAGGCTGGATTTGCCGACGTTGGGGCGCCCCACCAACGCCACCAGCGGTAAAAAAATTGCAGCAGCACCGCATCTTGGGGCGATTGCTCCGGCTTGCGTATCTGGGGGGGTACGCGGCGTCGGGGCGCTTGTCCCAACCTGCGGTACTGCTGCAAGCTTTTTGGAATTTGGTGCGGTTTTTTGGGGTCTTCTGGGCATGATTGCTTCTCTTTTTTGACAACTTGTTATGGCCGGCTGGTTTTTAGTTGCCGGTTTATTTCCCGGGTCAGTTTTTGCAACAGGGGAAAGTTTCGCCCCGGGGGCTGGGCCAGCAGCTCCGCCAGTTGCGTGGCGGCCGGCTTGATGAAGGCGGCGAAAAATTTTTTCTTTCTCTGTTGGCTTAAAAAAGCGAAGGCGCCCAGGATCTGCAGGTTGCGCTGCAGAGCCAGGAAGTACCAGCCACCAACGAAGGCAGCCCGGTCAAAATCCGCGATCATCGCTTGCGCCTGCTGCAGGTAAAAATCCAGCAGTTCCTCCCGCCGGGCCGGGGCCAGTGCGGCGTAGGGGTCGTAAAGCAAGGCGGCCAGGTCGTAAGCCAGCGGACCCAGCCTGGCACCCTGAAAATCGATGATCCTGATTTTTTCCTGCTGCTGCAGCATCAGGTTGCGGCACTGATAATCCCGGTGCAGGACAAAATCCGCCGGTTCGACGGCGGCCCGGTCGGCAAGGGCGGCAAACTCCGCCGCCAGACCGACCGACATGGCATCTCGGCCCAACATCGCCTGCACCAGCGCCTGATAAAAATAACCCGATTCCCGCTCCAGCATCAGGCGGCGGTCATAGCGGGGAGTATCCCAGCATGATTCCACCGGAAAACCTGGCCGGGCGGCAACCTGCAACGACAGCAGCGCGGCAATCGCCTGCTGATAAAGTTTTTTCAGTTCCACTCCCGGCGGCCGATGGCGCAGACGGTCATACAGCAGGGTCGCCCCCAGGTCTTCCATCGCCAGCGTGCCACTGGCCGCATCGAAACCATAAATGGCCGGCACCGGCACTCCGGCCTGCTGCAGGTGGCGGCCGATGGCGAAGGCGGCCCGGGCTTCAGCCATTCCCCGCTCTCGCTGGCCGCCGGGGGCGACCAGCAGCACCGGCGGCCCTTCCTTGAACCGGCAACGGACGAAAAGGCGCTGTGACCCATCGGCGGCCAGCGGGGTTAGGGCTTCAACCCCACGGTGCCGATAACCGAGGCGTTCCAGCAGTTGCTCGGCCCGGGCGTAATCCATCAGCCGGCTCCGGAAAAAATGGTATCTTCGGCCACGGTCCCGGCCGGCACCTCAACTCCGTCCCATACCACACAGCGGCGCAACTGCACCCCGTCACCCAGCACCGCCCGGCGGCCCACCGCCACCCAGTCGCTAAAACTTATCTCCCGGCCCAGGACAACCTCGGCACCTAGCCAAAAAGGAGTTCGCCGCTCATTCCGCGCCGACAACAGCTTGCCGTGCAGAGCCAGATAATCTTCCGGAGTGCCGATATCATGCCAGCAATGACCGCTGACCGTCATCCCCCTGACCCGGCGGCCCCGGACGATCAGTTGCCGGTACCAGTCGATACTGTGATAAAACCCCCGGGCAGGCATCAACTCCAGCAGGGCCGGCTCGATTACCTGGATCCCGGTGAAGGCCCACGATACTGCGAGTCCGTTATCAGCCGGCACCGGCTGGCCGGCACCGGCGGGTGAAAGGGGGGCGGAAAACGAGAGAATATTGAGTTCAGCGTCCACCTGTACCTTGTTGTGCGGCGGCTGGTCATGCAGCACCAGGGTGGCATCATTGCCGGCCTGCCGGTGATGCACCATGACCCGACGGTAATCGATGTCGTGAAAGATGTCACCATTGACCACCAGCACCGGCTGATCGCCGAAACGGGGCCAAGCCCGGCGCAGACCGCCGCCGGTACCCAGTTCTTGGTCCTCCTGCTGGACCTCAATATCGGGCTGGCCGGCCAGCAGGGCGACAATTTGCTGCCGCAGATGAAAGGCGTTGACCACCATCCGACGGCAGCCGGCCCAGCGCAAATCATCGATAATCCTCAGCAGCAACGGCTGATCAAGTATCGGGAACAGCGGCTTGGGTCGCCGCAAGGTGTGGGGCCGCAGGCGGGTGCCCAGGCCCGCGGCCAGAATCATGGCCTGCATGACAGCTCACCATCCTCCCCTTCCGTCAGCCCCAGGATGGCAATCCCGGCTTGATCGGCCAGCTTGACGGTCTCTTCCGGATCAAAAAGCAGGGCCTGCCCGGCTTCCACCGCCAACACCGCCGCCTTGACTTCGCTCATGCCGCGGATGGTGCGGGGGCCGATGGCCGGCAGGTCAAAGCGGAAATCCTGGTTGGGCTTGCGGACCTTGACCACCACCGCCAGTTCTCCGGCCAACTCACCACCCCGGCGGATGGCGGCATCGGTACCCTCAATGGCCTCCACCGCCAGTACCGCCCGGTCTCTGACCACCACGCATTGACCGATATCTAAAGCCCCTACCTGACGGGCAATCCGCCAGCCAAAACGGATATCTTCCCACTGCTGTTCACCGGGTTTTCTACGCCCAAGTACACCTTGGGGAAAAAGGAGGTTCTGCAGATAGAGGGTGGAGGCCGCTACCTTGATCCCCTCCTCCGTCAGCAGGTCGGCCAAGGCCCTCAAAATGGCATCATCCTGGCGGGCATCAATCCTTCGCCAGAGGGCAAGGGCCTTAAAATCCGGCCAGATATCACGGAACATTCTGGTCTTGGTAATGGTACCGGCCAGCACACATTCCTCGACCCCGTGATGATGAAAAAAATTCAGCAGCTTCTGCAATTGCCCCAGCTTGACCCACAGGCAATGATCGGCGACTTCCACCAGTTCCGGCCAGGACTCACCCCGGTGAGCCACCACCACCGTTTCCCGGCCATTTTGTCGGGCCGCTTTCGCCACCAACAGCGGAAACTGGCCGCCACCGGCAATAATCCCCAGCTTAGTCATCGTTGCCATTGACCTGACGCAGCACCCCTTGTTTGGAGTGGCGGAAAAAACCAACCAGGTGTTTGACCTCGGGGCAATTTTCGTCGACGGCCAGGGCCCGATCCAAAGCCTCCTGCAGTAGAAGTTCGGGGGTACGAAAAATTATTTTGTAGGCCGCCTGCAGTTTCTTGATATTCTCCGCCGCAAAACCGGCCCGCCGCATCCCAATCTGGTTGATCCCGCCGATCCGCATCTGTTTGCGAATGCCAGCCATCACCACGTAGGGCGGGACGTCTTTGCTGAGGCCAGACATGCCGCCGATATAGGTAAAAGTACCGATCCGGACAAACTGCTGAATGGCGGTGAGACCGCCGATGATCGCCCGATCCTCGATGAGCACATGGCCGGCCAGGGTAACGGCGTTGGCCATGATCACCCCGTTGCCGACGGTACAATCATGGGCGATATGAGTATAAGCCATGAGCAGGTTGTCGTCACCGATCCGGCTGTAACCCTGGCCGGCTGGGGTGCCGCGATGGAGCGAGGCGTACTCACGGATTACGTTGCGGTTACCAATGATCAACTCGGTGGGTTCATCCCGGTATTTGATATCCTGGGGGGGCGCACCCACGGTGGCAAATGGTCCGATCCGGTTCTCATCGCCGATCACCGTAGGGCCGCTGATGGCACAGTGGGCTCCGATTTCACTGCGGGCACCGATTTTAACCTCCGGTCCGATCACGGTATAAGGACCAACAATGGCCGTTTCATGCAACTCGGCGCCGGGATCAATAGCTGCTGTAGGATGAATAGTCATAAGCGGCCTCCCGCCGCAACATTTTCGTAAACGTTCAGCAGCACCGCATCTTGTCGGCGGCTAGCGCCGACTGGCCAAGCGCTGGTACCCTTTGCTGCCAAATACCGTCGCTAAACATGCGGTGCTGGCAAGCTTTATCCCGCGCTGGCGATCAGCCCGGCTTGCGTACCGATGTACGCGGCGCCGGTCTGCTTGCCTGAATCTGCAGCACTGCTGAACGTTTACGGACCGTTAAACATCAGGCCAACCCGACGAACGGCCGTTTTTTCATTAAAAACGAGCTCATCAAAAAAAATAAAAACATCACAACACCACGTAAACGCGCAGCAGTGCCGCAGGTTGCGGCAAGCAGACCGGCACCGCGTACATCAGTACGCAAGCCGGGCTGATCGCCGCAAGATGCGGTGCTGCTGCGCGTTTACGCGAAGGTGGCCATCAACTGGGCCTCGGCCACCAGCGCCTCATCGACATAGGCCCGCCCTTCCATCACCCAGAAGCGGCTTTTCTGTTTTTTTACCGTCAGCTCATAGATCAGTTGATCTCCTGGCACCACCTTGCGGCGAAACTTGACGCCGTCAAGGCCGGCAAAGTAGACCAGTTTATCGGCGGTCTGCTCCCGGTCGGTAAGGTAGGCCAGGACCGCCCCCACCTGGGCCATCCCCTCCAGCATCAGCACGCCAGGCATCACCGGTTCACCGGGAAAGTGGCCCTGAAAAAAATTTTCATTGATGCTGACATTCTTAAGCCCCTTGATCCGCACCCCAGGCTCCACCGACAGAATACGGTCAACCATGATAAAAGGGTAACGATGGGGCAGCAGCTCAAGAATCTTTTTGATATCCAGGGACTGCCAATCCTGTTCACTCATCTCCTGACTCCTTGCCTGACTTGTTATTTGACGCCTCAGTGGAAGTCAGGGCCGCCACCTGCCGGCGCAGTTCCCGCACTTCCCGGACCAGATCGGGCAGCTTGCCGAAGGCAATACTGGCCCGCAGCCATTTTTTATGATCAATGGCCGGCATCCCGGACACCACCGCACCGGGCTCCAGGTCACTGTGCACCCCGGATTTGGCCGCCACCATTGCCCCGGAGCCGATCCGCAGATGCCCGGCCAAGGCCACCTGGCCGCTCAGCACTACCTGGCGCTCCAACATCGTACTACCGGCAATGCCAGCCTGGGCGACAATCAGGGTGTTTTCTCCTACCACCACATTGTGTCCGATCTGCACCAGATTGTCGATTTTGGTCCCGGACCGGATCAGGGTTTCGCCAAAAGTGCCCCGATCAATGCAGCAGTTGGCACCGATCTCCACATCATCTTCGAGGCGCACAATGCCCAAATGGAGGCGCTTGTGATGGTTACCCTGTTGGTCGGTGGCGTAGCCGAAACCATCACTGCCCAGCACACTGCCACCATGCACAATAACCCGGTTGCCGATCACACTGCGGGGATAAACCGTGACGTTGGCGTGCAATACCACGTCATCCCCGATCACGGTATCATCACCGACCACCACTCCGGCTTCCAGCCGCACCCGGCGGCCCAACCGCACCCGATGGCCCAGCACCACTCCGGGGGCGACACTGACCTCGGCGGGGATCACGCAATCTTCGCCGACCAATGCTCCCGGCCGCACCCCAGTGGCCACAAAGGGGGTGGTCAGCAAGAAATTCTGGATCCGGGTGGCGGCCAGATAAGGGTCGGCCACCAGAATCATCGCCAGGCTGGCGGGAAGTGTGATCTGTTCAGCCAAGGAAGGGGAAGTGATCAATGCCGCCGCTCGGCAGCTGGCCGCTTTGGCCGCCAACTTATGATCGGCCAGAAAAGTGATCTCCTCCGACCCGGCGCGTTCCAGGTCGTTAAGGGCGGTAACCACCCGGTCACCGTCACCCGCCAAAACACCGTCAACCATGGCGGCCAACTCTTGCACTGTCGCCATCTATTTTCTCCCGTTACGAAACAAAACGTAACTGATCACAAGGTTGAACATGAGCAAGCATTAACGGGCTGCCACGGATTGGGGCGGCCGGGACGGCGATACGGAAATCAATGCGTGAACCGGCCCGCTCACCGCTTTCGGCGGTGCCCCGTGAATGCATCCCGCGAAACCGGCCAGACCGCCGTCAGGGAGAGCTTTTCCCGACTTGCAGTATAAAAAACAGGCGTTCCCACCGCCCACGGGAACGCCACCATAACGTCAGGAAAACCGGCACTGCTTAACGGCTATTCGCCACCATTGACCCGGTGGCGCAGCAGCCCCGATGGTTTGAAAGTAATCACCCGGCGCGGCGCCAGCATCAACTCTTCTCCGGTTTGAGGATTGCGCCCGCGCCGGGAGTTTTTCTGCTTTACACTGAACTTACCAAAACCGCTCAGCAGCAGATCCTCACCTTCCTGCAGGGAATGTTTGGCAATCCCCAAAAAGTTCTCCACCACCGCCGTGGCTTGCGCTTTCGAGAGGTCGTGTTTTTTATAAACTTCTTGAATCAGATCCGCCTTGGTCAGGGTCATCATGCCCTCCCTGTTCAGGTGATGAAGGCCGGCCCGCCGCAGTCAAAAAACCACGGAAAGTCCGGCCTGGAAAAACCTGCCGATTGCAGCCGCCATGAAATTCGGAGCAGCCGGCTACAAAAACGCCCCCTCGGCTTACCCCGACGGAAAGCCTTACAGTCGGCGCCAGAAAATCAAAATAATGGCGCGTTGTCAAGGTTTAAGTTGCAGAGCTCCAGCCCCGGCAAAGCCAGCCGCCGCCCCCAACTCCTCTTCGATCCGGAGCAGTTGGTTGTACTTGGCCACCCGGTCGGTACGCGAAGGCGCGCCGGTCTTGATCTGGCCGGTATTAAGCGCCACGCTCAAATCGGCAATGGTGGTGTCTTCGGTTTCGCCGGAGCGATGTGAGATCACCGCCGTATAACCGGCCCGCTGGGCCATGCTGACGGCATCCAGGGTCTCGGTGACCGTGCCGATCTGGTTTAATTTGACCAGGATGGAGTTGGCCACCCCCTGCTTGATCCCCTTGGCCAGAATACCGGTATTGGTGACAAAAATATCATCCCCTACGATCTGCACCTTACCGCCCAATTCTTCGGTCATGGTCTTCCATCCCGCCCAGTCACCTTCGGCCAGGCCGTCTTCAATGGAAACCAGGGGATATTTTTTTATCCAGGCGGCATAAAGTTTGACCAGTTCGGCGGCCTTCTTCTTGGGCTTTTTCTCCGCCGCCAACACGTAACACTTGCCTTTGGCATCATAAAGCTCGCTGGCGGCCACATCAAGGGCAATGGCGATATCCTGGCCGGGCTTATAACCGGCTTTAACAATGGCCTCCAGCAGGCACTCCATGGCTTCCTCATTGGAACGCAGGTTGGGGGCAAAACCGCCCTCATCACCCACCGCCGTCTGGTGCCCGGCCTTTTTGAGCACCTCCTTCAAGGCATGAAAGGTCTCCACCCCCATCCGCAGGGCTTCCTTGAAACTCGGCGCCCCCAAAGGCATGACCATGAACTCTTGGACATCGACGTTGTTGTCGGCATGGGCACCACCGTTAAGCACATTCATCATCGGTACCGGCAGAACCTTGGCGTTAACTCCGCCCAGATAACTGTACAGCGGCAGCCCCACATCTTCAGCGGAAGCCCGGGCCACGGCCATTGAGACCCCGAGGATGGCATTGGCCCCAAGCTTTTTCTTGTTCTCTGTGCCGTCCATCTCCAGCATCATACGGTCAATCAGGACCTGCTCAGTGGACTCCAGCCCCACCAGGGCCGGACCAATGACGTTGTTAACGTTGGCCACCGCCGTTTCCACCCCTTTGCCAAGGTAGCGCTTTTTTCTGGTATCACGCAGTTCCAGGGCTTCACGAGCGCCGGTTGAAGCGCCGGAGGGCACCAGAGCCCGACCTCCGACCCCGGAGTCAAGATAGACCTCCACCTCCACCGTGGGATTGCCCCGCGAATCGATCACCTCACGCCCCAATACACCGATAATTTCACCCATTTCATTCTCTCCTTGAAAAAAAATAACCCGTTACACTGACAATAAAATAATGCCGGCTTGGCCCCTGAAACTGATGGTTTACCGTAACTATCCAGCTCAATTCAGCAGGAAACTATTCAGCAGCGCCCCATATTGCGGTAAGCGGATCGGCGTAGCGTACGGAGTACTCAGGCCGACCTGATCGCCGCAAGATGGGGTGCTGCTGGATAGTTACGGTTTACTTAACCAATGGCCTCGGCCATACTGAAAATTGGCAGATACATGGCGACCACCAGACCGCCGATCATGCCGCCAAGAAAAACCATCATTAACGGTTCAATGGCAGCGGTCAGGTTTTCCACTGCCTGATCCACTTCCTCGTCATAAAAATCGGCGATCTTGACCAGCATAGTGTCAAGCGCCCCGGTGGCCTCGCCGACGTTAATCATCTGCACCACCATCCCTGGAAATACTCCCGTTTCAGCCAACGGTTCGGCGATGGCCCGCCCTTCTCTAATGCTTTCGGTAACCCGTAAAACCGCCCTTTCAATCACCTTGTTGCCGGCCGTACGGGCCACCACCCGCAGCGACTCGAGAATGGGCACCCCGCTCTGCAGCATGGTGCCCAGGGTCCGGGAAAATTTGGCCACCGCCACCCGGCGCAGCAACGTGCCGACAATGGGCATCCGAAGCAGTAATTCGTCGATTTTCAATTGTCCCTTTTCGGTTTTGTAAATCCGCTTGACCGCGTAAACCAGCAAAAAGAGGAAGGCCAGCATGTAGATAAAATAGCTTTGAGCAAACTCGCTGAAATTCACCACCACTTGGGTGGGACCCGGCAGCGCCGAACCAAAGTCGGCAAACATCTCCTCAAAGACCGGAACAACAAAGATCAGCATCACCGCCATTACAATCAGGGAAATGGCCAGGCAGATGACGGGATAGGTCATGGCCCCCTTGACTTTTTTCTGCAGCGCCTGATTTTTTTCCATGAAGATGGCCAGCCGACTGCAGATGGTATCCAGGATACCGCCTACCTCGCCGGCTTCCATCATGTTGCAGTAAAGATTGTCAAATATTTCAGGATGTTTTTTCAGGGCATCAGCGAAGGTGGACCCGGTTTCCACGTCTGTCCTGACTTCCTTGAGCACCCTCTTAAAAGTCGGATTCTCCTGCTGATCACCCAAAATTTGCAGGCTCTGCACCAACGGCAGGCCGGCATCGATCATGGTGGAAAGTTGACGGGTAAAGATCACCACGTCCTTGACGGTGACCTTGGGCTGAAACAGGGCGATGTCGGCAAAAAGATCCTTGGGGGCCTCTTTCAGCATCGTAAGAGTAATCCGCATGCGCTTCAGCTGTGCCCGGGCGGCTGCCTCGTTGGGTGCTTCCAGTTTGCCTTTGCGTTTTTCACCGTAGGAATTGACCCCTTTCCAGACATAAAAAGGCATTGGTTATGGTGCTCCTGTCAGCAAAATTTTTTGGAAATCGGTGCCCACCCTGTCTCGTCACTTATAGCCCATGCAGTCTGTAAAGACAAGAAGACAATCAACAAGTTAGAGACAAGTTATCGACGGAGTCGGCTTTTCATTTGACATCAGGCCCGCAATCTTTTATATAGTCCTGTTTCTTACGGTTTCGACAAACGACTTTATTCACCCCCTATTTTTGGTCATTTGGAGGTTTATTCATGGCTAAGGCAGCACCCCAACAGGAAGACACCAGCAAGTACACCAGCGGCCAGTTTCAGGCCATCGTCGATCAATGCGAGGGCTGCGGCCGAATCGTTGAAGCCGGGGCCGACAAGTTCTGCCGGACCTATGCCTTACCGGCGGCCAAATGGCGCCAGGGACTGTGCAACTTCGCCACCCATGCCAAGCCGGAAATCGTGGCCGCTGCCGTCAAGGTCAACCCGCTGAAAGCTTCCAAGCGGGCGGCGGCCAAAAAGAAGAAGTAAGCCCCTGCTTTAATCGCCAGTTTTTCGATCGCAACAAAGAACGCCGGCCTCCGTGTGGAAGTCGGCGTTTTTTGTTGCCAGAATTTTGTTTGCCGCCGGCTGGTCCATATTAAAAAAAGATCCAGCGCCGTTCCAGGCGGCTGCGGCACTGGCTGTATTGCCGATCGTAACGCTCGGCCCGCGCGGCAACCCGACGGGCCACCCGCTGCACCTCAGGTTTATTTCGATAAGTTCCCCGGCGATAACCGCCATGCCCCTCATGATAGGCCAGATAAAGCCGATAGGCGTCGTTGGGCCTGATATTACAACTGCGCACACTTCTGGCGTTGTACCAGCCGACGAAATCGATGGCGTCACCGAAGCGGTTGCGCCGGGCCAGCCGACCGCCGGCATCCCGCCGGTATTCCTCCCAGGTGGCATCCAGCGCCTGGGCGTAACCATAGGCACTGGAGGGTCGCGACCCGGGGAAAATCCCCAAAATCCGCCGGCGAGGCGGCTTGGCGCGCGCCCGGAAGCTTGACTCCTGATGAATGAAGGCCATTTTCACCGGAATCGGGATTCCCCATTTTTTTTCCGCCTGCCGGGCCTGCCGGTGCCAGCTGCGATTGTCTTCAAAAATATTACACAGATTATCAGTGCTGGCCGGCGCTCGGGTGGTACAACCACCCATTAGCAGTGAGGCCGCCAGCAGAAACAAAAGCGCCAAAGTACGGCTGATGGTTCTCATAAACTTCCCAAAGCGAATTTTAATGGCCTCGCAAAACCAACCAAACTTGCTGGTCGGTAACGCACAAACAAAGAGCTGCCGAGCACGCCCAGTCGGCGCTACGACTTTTCGCCAAGCCGAAATTGTTGACAGTCAACCTTATTGATGATCCGGCCAGGATATGGCGGAATTTAGCAAAAACTACCTCCGGAGACAAGAGCAGCCAAGCGTGAACCAGGTTAACACTGAATTCGCCGTGCGCCTGAACGTAAACCAGATAACCGGTCAGAAAAAACGGCGGCGTACCGGGCGCACGGCCATAACCAGCAGGAGCAGCAGCGCAGGATACTTGACCCCGGCGGGCAACAACTCCCGGGAGGTGTCGATCTGGGTTGGCAAATCCCAGACCAGAAAGGCAATCAGCGTATCGGTCAGCAGACCGCAGAGCACCGCGCTCCCGGCCACCCCCATCACATAAAGGGCCATGGCGCCAGTGCCGAACTCGTTACGGAAAACCGTCAGAGTGGCGATACTGGTAATGGGACCAGCCAGCAGAAAAACCAGGGCGGTGCCCGGCGAAACCCCGGAGATAACCAAGGCGGCCGCCACCGGGGTAGCCGCCTGGGCGCAAAGGTACATGGGAATTCCGATCACCGCCATCAGCAGCATGGCGGGCAACCCCGTCGCGTACTGGGCCAGGACGCCGGGGGGGATCATGGTCAACAGCAGACCGGCCAGCAACAGGCCCAACAACAACCACCAGGATATATCATCCAGGACTTCGGTGAAAGAATAGCGCAGTCCCGCCGCCAAAGCCGCCCTGCGGGAAGGAGCGGCCGGGAAGGCGGCCAGCCCCCCCTCGGCAGAATGGACGGCAGGGGCGTCTGGCAAACGGCAGGAGCAGGAACCTGAACATGAGTTCGCGGCAGGCGAAGCAGCAGTTGTAAGCTTGTTTTCCTGCGGCGGCTCGGCGGCGGAAGCTTTGTCGGTCTGCCCCACCAGCATCCCGGTTACCACGGCACTGAAAATCGCCGCCAGGGGGCGAATCACTGCCAGCACAGGTCCGAGCAGCACATAGGTCAGGGCCACGGAATCGACCCCGACGCCGGGAGTACCAACCATAAAGGCAGTGCTGGCTCCCCGGGAAGCGCCGCCCCGGTGAAGGGCCAGAGCCAGCGGAATCGCCCCGCAGGAACACAGGGGCAGAGGCGCCCCAACCAGGGAAGCCCGCATGACCGCCGGCAACCCCTTGCCACCCAACCAGCGGCCCAGCAACTGCTCCGGAATCCAGGCCTTGATGAGTCCGGCCAACGCCAGTCCCAAAAGCAACCAAGGGGCGGCATCCAAGGCCAGCCCCAAAGTGTTGCTGAAAAAAAGCTGCAACCAATCCATCCGGTGTTCTCCGGCAATAACCGGAATCAACCGCCCTTGCGGACCAGCACCGACCAGGCGCCGTCATCCAGCCTGGCCTGCGACAGCACCTCGTGCCCTTCTTTTTTTACCGAACCCGGCACATTGTTGATGGGCGGGCCGTCGTCAAGAATGATCTCCAGCACTTCCCCGGGGTTAATCTCGCTCATGGCAACCTTGGTATAAACCAGATTCATGGGGCAGTTGACTCCCCGCAGATTTTTGCTGGCGGCAATTTCGTGCTCGGCGCTCATTGTCCATCTTCTCCCTAGGAAAAAGTTTCAAACCATCCCCTGGCTCGGTAACGTAATAAAAAAAAACTTTCAGCCGGCCAGCACCCGAATCGGCACCTCGGTCACCTCGCCCCGATTGATCCGGAAAGCCCGGATGGGCTCCACTTCGGCCAGCAGGCTGACGATAACATACACCATGGCGGGATCATGAGCCAGACGAATATCCTCTTCCGAGGGCCGGGCCGGGGTTTCCGGGTGGGTGTGGTAGACCGCCGCCATCTCCAAACCATCTTCCCTTATCCGGCGCATGGCGGCAAACTGCTCCGCCGGATCCATGGTGAAGTGATCCGGGGCGGCGTCCTGGTTAGTCAATTCAAAGTGGTGCCCCACCACTCCGTTTTTGGTGGCCAGATAACCACAGGCCTCATTGGGCATCTCCCGCCGCCCATGCTCCAAAATCGCCGCCAGCACCTTCTCTTCAACCTGTAATGTCATAACGTCAGTAAACCTTGAGATGAAAATAACTTTTCTGAAAATGGATATAACCTGACGGCCAAAAAACGTTCAGCCGAGCTGCAGGTTACAATCACCGGCCGGGCGGCTGAACCTATTTATTTGATGACACAGGCGGTCTGCTCATAGTCCACCAGTTCAGTAATGGTGGGCTTGCTGCCGCACAGGGGGCAGCTATCCTGTCGCCGCAGGGGCACCCGACGGAAGGTCATGTTTAGAGCGTTGAAACTGAGCAGGGTATCGGTGAGCAACTCGCCGGTGCCAATGAAATACTTCAGGGTCTCGGCGGCCTGTATGGTGCCCAGCATCCCGGCGATCGCTCCCAGCACCCCGGCCTGGGAACAGGTGGGCACGGCATCGGGCGGCGGCGGCTGCCGGAAGGTGCAGCGGTAACAGGATGACCTGCCCGGCAGCACGGTCATGGTCTGGCCGTCAAAGCGCAGAATGCCGCCATGGGAAAAAGGAATATTTTCCATGACACAGGCATCATTGACCAGAAACTTGGTGGGAAAGTTGTCGGTGCCGTCAAGCACGAAATCATAATCCCGGATCACCTCCCGGATATTGGCGGCCTTAAGCAGCATCCGGTGCGTCTGCACCTTGACGTCGGGATTAATGGCCACCATCTTCTCCTCCGCCGATAGCACTTTTTCCCGGCCCACATCTTTGGTGTAATGGGCAATCTGGCGCTGCAGATTGGACAGATCCACCACATCGCCATCGACGATGCCGATGGTTCCCACGCCGGCCGCCGCCAGATAAAGGGCCGCCGGTGAGCCCAGGCCCCCGGCCCCGACGATCAGCACCCGGGCGGCGCCGATCTTTTCCTGTCCTTCCACCCCTACTTCCTGCAAAATAATGTGCCGGCTGTACCGCTCCAGTTGTTCCGCTGAATAATTCATAAAAATCACGCGCTCCCTATGGCCTGTTCCAGGTCCCGTTGCAGATCTTCATACTCTTCGATTCCCGTTGAAATCCTGATCATCCCCTCCCCCACCCCCATGGCGGCCCGCTGGTCAGCGGGAAATTCAGTAAAAATGGTGGAGGCGGGATGGATGGCTAAAGTTTTATTGTCATTGATATTGGTGGCCCGTCTGACCAGACGTAACCTGTCCAGACAGGCAAAACATTCGTCGCGACCGGCCAGCTCAAAGGTCAGAATCCCGCCATAACGGCCGCCAAACTGGCGGGTGGCCAGGTCATGGTAGGGGCTGTCCGGCAGGCCGGGATAATTAACCGCCCCCACCCCCGGCAACTGCTTGAGGAACCGCGCCAGCACCAAGGCGTTTTGACAGCTTTTTTCCAGCCGCAGGGCCAGAGTTTCCAGCCCCAGAGTCTGCAGCCAGGCATTGTGCGGCGCCAGACAGGCCCCGATGTTACGGGAAATCTCCCGGCGCAGGGCGACCAGCAGGGCAAACGGGCCGAAACCTTTGGCAAACTCCGCCATCCGGGGCGATTTTTGCCAATCGAAACTGCCGTGATCGATGATCAGGCCACCCACGGCCGTCCCCCCGCCGGACAGGTATTTGGTGGAGGAGATCACTTCGATATCCGCCCCCAGTTCACCGGCCCGGCAGAGGTAAAAAGTGGTGGCGGTATTGTCCACCACCAGGGGCACACCCTTTTCTCGGCTAATGGCGGCCAAGGCGCCAAGGTCGACCACCTCCAGCTGGGGGTTGGTGATACTTTCACAGAAAACGGCGCGGGTGTCGGCATCAATGGCGGACGCCACCTGATCCAGGTCATCCATATCGACGAATCTGGTTTCCAGACCCCAAGGTGCCAGGGTATGGGCCAAGAGGGAAGCGGTGTTGCCAAACAACGACCGGGCGGCGACAATGTTGGTGCCGGCCCCGGCCAGGGCCATGATGGTGGTGGATATCGCCGCCATCCCGGAAGAGAGCGCCACCACCCCCCGGCCACCGGCCAGCGCCTGCACCCGGCCTTCCAGTTCGGCCACCGTGGGGTTGCTTATCCGGGTGTAGGAATGGGCGGGTTTGCGGCCGGCAAAGGCGTCGGCGATCTCGGCGGCGGAGGCAAAACCAAAAGAGACGGTATCGTAAACCGGACCACGCAGGGCATGGTGAGCCTGGCCGGTCGTACTGCCGATGTTACCGTGCACTGCCTTGGTGGCAAAACCACTCATACGGCGCCGCCACCCATAAAATAAAGAAACTCCACACTGTCGCCGTCCTGAAGCACCCGGCTGTCAAACTCACCTTTGTCGACAAAGGCCCCATTAACCTGAACGGCCACCATATCCGGTGATTCAACCTTCTGGTGAGCCAGCACCAAAGAAACGTTAACCTGATCTTCCGCAAAATCTTTGGCCTCACCGTTGACTGTAATCTGCATAATTAACCCCGTACCGTTACTATTATTTTAATGTATTAGGACAATCTTGACGCTGCTTTGATTTTCGCAGATGATTGTGTTAACTAAAAGCCGATTTACCGAGCTGGCGACAATAACGCCAATATATGCCATGTACACCCGTCTTTTTCAAGAAAAATAAACCGTAAAATCAAGGCGCCCACCCCCTTGTCATCGGAACAATGTGGCAACTGCAGGCGGGCCCGGGAAGCAACGGTCAGACAAATCGAAGCCGCAAACCAAATGTGATGAATCCGAAGAAGGTCATCCGTCCATGGGCGCGATGATGGCTTCTTGCAAAGTCATCAAATGTTATCCTTTCCGCAGAGGAGCTTTTATGGAAATCGCCACCAGTCACAGTATCCTGGTCGATACCCGGGCCGCGGCTCTTGAAGCCTGCCAGCGGCTGCGTCACCGGCTGGGGCAGCCGCCGGACATCATCTTCGTCCATTGGTCAGTTCTCCATCGGGGCAAAGAACTTCGTACGACTCTGGCCGACGAGTTTCCTGGCTGTCAAATTCATGGAGCCAGCTCCTGCCTGGGGGGCATGACCGAGGATGGGGTTATTTCTCGGGAAGGACGCGGGCTGGTGCTGATGGGACTGACTGACCCTGAGGGGGCCTACGGAGTTGCCAGCGGCCAACTGGGCGATACCCCGCATCGGCGTGCCGCCGAAATCGTGCAGGGGGCGATCAGCAACGCCCGGCGCCCCGGAGAAATGCCCGACCTGGTAAGAATCTCCTCAACCCCCGGCTGCGAAGACCAGGTTATCAGCGGTATTGAGTCGCTACTGGGCCCGGAAGTACCAATCATCGGCGGCAGTGCCGCCGACAACCAGGTCCGGGGGGAATGGGAGCTGATCACCCACCGGCAGCACTTGCTGGAAGGTCTGGTGGTCACGGTTTTTTACCCTTCCACCACGGTCGCTTTCGCCTTCCACAACGGTTACAGCCCTACCCTGGCCAAAGGCCGGATCACCAAGGGGGGCGGGCGAGTAATCGAAGAGATTGACCACCAACCGGCGGCCTTGGTGTACAATGAATGGACCGGCGGCGTTATCAGCCCAGCCCTGGCCGACCAGGAATCGGTGCTGGCCGCCACCACCCTCTACCCCCTGGGCCGGGTGGTCGGTGAAATCGGGGGCGTCCCCTATTTCACCCTCGCCCATCCCGACCGGGTTACCCCCGGCCAGGGCTTAAGTCTTTTCGCCGACATCAAAGTCGGTGACGAAGTTATTCTGATGCGAGGAACGGTGGAGACCCTGATTTCGCGGGCCGGCCGGGTGACCCAGGCGGCCCTGCAGGCCGGCCGACTGACCCCGGAAGAAACCTGCGGGGCCATGATCGTCTACTGCGCCGGCTGTATGCTCACGGTCCGGGACCGTATTGACGAAGTGGCCGAATCCCTGAATGCAGCCCTGGGCGGCAAACCATTTCTCGGCACCTTCACCTTCGGCGAACAGGGCTGCTTTGCCGGTGGCGAAAACCGTCATGCCAACCTGATGATCTCCGCCATCGTTTTCGGCCATCCCAAGTAACAAGTAAGATGAAGTTGCAAAAAGTCCGTCTATGGACTTTTTGCTCCCCGGAAAGCGAAAACGCGGTTTCCGCCTTCCTTACAAAAAAAA
>NZ_JARGDQ010000007.1 GCF_029210385.1 Desulfurivibrio dismutans
AAATATGAGAGTCAAATTCAAACATGATAGCGTTTGACAGGAATGGAGAAGTTGGTGCACCTATAGAAAGCTGAAAATCATTATTCCTTTCTGGAAGACGAAATAAAATTCTTACCAACCGTTGTAAGTCTGTTGCTGACAATGAAAGTGTATTATTGGATTGTGAATATTTTAAAAAATCATCGCCTTTAATTGATGGGAAAAAATTTTTAAAATCTAATTTTAACAGATATGGTTTACTGGAGTGAGCCTTTGCATTCTGGAAAATGTTTTTTCCTTTCATATAAGCAGAAGCTGCCTGATGAACAGAGTAAGAAGGGAAAATATTTTTTATTACCCAATATTGTATCCTTTTAACCTCTTTGGCTGGTTGGGCAATTGTTCTAAAGCCACTACCCGATTTTTTTGGAATTTGATACACTTTGTAACGATAAGGGGCACTCCTGATCAAATAATCTAGCTTCGTTTTAGTGATTAGAAGATCGTCGGACATATTTCCTAATATTGTAGTCGGCATTTTTAGTCTCCAACTTGTCCGGTCGATTTTAAATATGAACGAAGGGCTCTATACTTCTCTTTTTGGTTTGTTTCATAAAAATCTACAAATTGATTTGCCCAGCGGTCAGCGTCACGATTTCTAGCAGTTTCAGTCTTATACTCCCATGAAATCCAATCATTTTGAGGTGCAGCAAGATAAAATTCATAATTCCGATAAGGTTTTAAGACAATAAGGCTAAGCGATTTCAGTAAACTTAAGTACCGTTTTACCGCCTTTTGATCGACATCAATTCCATAACCTTTTAATAAAAAAATGATCTCTTCTAATGTCGCCAGGTGAACAATTTTCAGAGAACTAATAATAAGTAGCATAATGTGACCTAGTTTCTTTTTATTAAAACTTGCAGTCTTTGGAAGTTTGCTAATCACAGACTCAATTGTTTCTGATAGGTCGATAGCATCAGAAAAGTCCTCAATGGTTATGTGGCAATCGTCATCTCTCTTTTTTTTCCAGTCATATATTGAAATTGGGTCGTCATTTCCGTTCTCTTTAGCAAGATTCTTAAGGAATGAAACTGGACCTCTCCAAATAAATGATTCTTGATGTGTGTCATCTTGATGCATCACAACAAGAAGTCTATCTTGGATCGTGTTCAGCACTGCAAATGACCCAAGTTCGGCAATAGACCCAGGGCTTTCAGAAAAAATCACAGTCAAAGAAGAGAGTTCTGCCAAATCTCTTTCAAAATGTAATAAATCTTGATAATCTGAATGGTCAAAATATTCGAAAATTTGTTCGGCAAGGACAACATTTTCACGAAAGGAGCAGCCATTTCGCTTGATGTAGGAATAGAATATGTCACGGCAGGACAAGAACTTATTCTGGTGGTTCTCAGAAATGCGCCCACCACAAAGAAAAATAAAGGAAGGAAATTGGACGATACGAGTTTTTGTTAAATCAACAGCGGATATCCATTCTGAATATATTTTTTCTGTTTTCAAAATAAGGCTCTTTACTGTGAGCGCGGCACGGTAGGCCGCTTTGGCTTATCGGCGAATACTTGGAGCCGGTGAGCCAAAGCGGCCTACCGTGCCAATAAAAGCCATCAATAGTTGCAAGTCCAGCGGAGCGCCGGACAAAGCTAAGTTAATTCAGCTTATTTCGCTAAAGAGCGTTTATACTTTCCATCAAAACTACAAACTTGTCAACATATATGCCTCTCAAACAGCTAGGCCGAACAAATAATTCTACGGGCCTGCATACCACCCGGCCACCAAGGCGGCTACTCTACCTTCCTGGGGCGAAAGATAAAAACGCGGATTTTTAGTGTCGTACCTATCACCCTTATTTGGCAAGCTAATTCATCAGAAATGGCGTGACAAGCCATTTCTGGGCGGAATGGGCCATAAACACCTACAGAACAACGCCAGATTCGGTCACCAAATGATGCAGCCGCTGGTCATGGGGTAGCAGGGGGAGTTGGGGTACTACCTGCAGGTCGAAGGCCAGGCCGATCCGTATTGCCTGGGGGGCGTGGTCGGCCAGGAAGCGGTCGTAATAGCCGCCGCCGTAGCCCAGGCGGCCGCCCTGGTGGTCGAAAACGCTGCCCGGCAGCAGGACCAGGTCGATTTCCGTTGGGTCCTGGGGTTGGCTGAAGGCCGGGTCCGGTTCGGGGATGCCGCAATAGCCGGGGCGTAGTTGGCGGTCCGGGTCGGTGAGTTGAAAAACTTCCAGGCGCTTTTCCTTTACCCGGGTCAGCGGTACCGCCAGGCGGCAGCCGGCCGGCAGGTGGGCGGCCAGGGCCGGCAGGGTTTCCACCTCGCTGCGGAAGTGCAGATAGACCATGACCACCCCGGCCCGGCGCATCGGCTTCCGGGCGGCCAGAGCGGCCAGGGCGACATGGATGGCGGCGCTTTTTTGCCGCCGCTGGGCGGGGGTTAAACCGTCCCGGGCGGTCAAAACCTGGTCTCGCAAGCGGCGGCGCTGTTCTTCGATCTGCATTGTTACCGACCTGTATTTAATGCTTACCTTATTGACCTGTAATAAATTTTTTCAATTTGCGGCAAAAGCACTCTCTTCATTTACGCGATGGCTACGAAAGAATAGTTTTAAATTTTCTTCTGCCCTTGATTCTGTAAATTGTAAAATCTCGATCGATTGTTGCAATTGTGTTTATGCTTAGCTTTTCTGCCAAGAAAACAAGGCAAGAATCTGCAAAATCCATTGGGAGGTCACGATATTTTGCAGTTAACTCTTTTAGCCGTTTGAAGTCTTCATTTTCAATATTGTGAACTTCAACAGCCCCACGATTCACCCACTCAATGAAATCAATTTGCGCATCTCTATTGAAGTCTAACAGATGCAGGGTTTCAGTTATTGACGCAAGAGTAGTGATGAGTGGTAACTTGTTGTTTTTTAAAAAATCTACGGCATCTTGGTGGTATTTGTCAGATGAGTCAAAAAGAGCGATTAACGGACCAGAGTCGATAAGAATTTTTTTCATTTTCTTTTTGCTCTGATCTTATTTTTTAATAGCTCTTTCCGGTTAGTCGATAAATTTGATAGGCCACTAGAGTATTTTCCAAATATATCTTCACCTAGTTCCCAAGGGCTAGGTTGGCTCAATTTGCCAAGATATTCTGAAATGCTTTTTCTAATTAATTCTGATTTGGTCAGGCCAAGATTCTTTGCCGTATTCTGAATAGCCTGCTCAAGTTTTGGATCTAATCTTAATGTGATCATCGTCGTATCCTCCGTATTACATATTGTAATGCGAAGGTGGATTGGTGTCAATTTTTTCTTTTCAGTACATAATGTTCAGCATAACCGGCCGGGAAATAGTCCCCTTACCCGTCCTCTTGATTGTTCCCGACCTGTATTTAATGCTTAGCTTATTGACCGGCATGGGTTATTTAAGGTAAATTCACTGAACACGCCCGGTTGATGTAACCGGGCGTAAACTTCCAGACCATCAAACATGGACAGCGGTCAAGGGTAACGTCGCCCCACCGCGAAAAAAATATGCCTGAATTACCGGAAGTGGAAGTAGTGCGCCAAGGCCTGGAGCCTTTGGTGCTGAACCGGCAAATCGCCCGGATCAGCGCCAGCGGCCTGCCTCTGCGCCGCCCCGTGCCCCTGGCCGAACTGTGCCAATGGGGCGAAGGCGCCCGGGTGACCGGGGTGGCCCGGCGGGCCAAATACCTGCTGCTGCACCTGGACAACGGCGCCCTGATGATCTTCCACCTGGGCATGACCGGCAAGATTTATCCGGCGACGAGTCGGGAACCGGCCCGCAAGCATGACCACCTGGTGCTGCACCTGGCCGCCGACCGCGGACCAGCCGGGTCGTCTAACCTGCAAATTATGGAGCCCGGTGAACAGCCACCGGTAATCGAAGCCATCCGCTTCAACGACTGCCGCCGCTTCGGGCTGGTCGCCGTCTTTGCCCCCGCCGAGGCCGCCGCCCCGCCGCTGCTGGCCGGGCTGGGGCCGGAGCCCCTGGACGAAAAGGCCTTCAGCCCCGCCTACCTGGCCCTGGCCTGCGCCCACCGGCGCACCCCGATCAAAAACCTGCTGATGGACAACAAGGTGGTGGTGGGCATCGGCAACATCTACGCCAGCGAGGTGCTGTTTGCCGCCGGGGTGCACCCGGAAACCTTAGCCCTGGCCGTTTCCCGACCCAAGCTGAAAAAGATCTGCGCCGCCGCCCGGCAGATATTGACCCGGGCCATTGCCGCCGGCGGCACCACCATTGTCGATTTTGCCAATGCCGCCGGCGAGTCGGGCTATTTCCAGGTGCAACTGGCCGTTTACGGGCGCGCCGGCCAGCCCTGTTGCCGTTGCGGCCGGGAAATTGCCCGCACGGTGCAGGCCGGGAGGGCGACTTATTTTTGCCCCCGGTGCCAGCGCCGCGCCAAGCCGCCGCAGCGCCGCCAGCCGTAATCAACCCGGCCCCGAATCGCAGGCTGGCCAACACCCGGGGGCCGCAGGTTGCGGCAAGCTTCGATGGCGACAGGTGATCGTTGGCAAAAAAACATTGTCTGGGCCAGAAAAACGGAACAAAATGAAGGCAGTGGCTCACTGTGTAAGTGCGAGCTGTTGCCCGCCACTCCATACAAGCAGGCCCCGATCCTGAGCTGTTAAAAACTGATTAAGGCGCCGACAACATGCCCATCGCTCAAAAAACGTCCGGCCGGACAAAGTTTTTAAAAATCATTCTGCCCCTGCTGATTCTCCTGCTGGGGTTTCTGCTCATGCAACTGCTGCTGTCCCAGCGCCGGGCGCCGGAGCCGCGGGAGGTCGAAGAACGCGGCGCCCTGGTGGAACTGCTGACCGTGCAGCCCGAGACCCGCCAGGTCTTGGTCCGGGGCAGCGGCACCGTCCGGGGGCAACAGGAAATCAGCATTATCCCCCGGGTCTCGGGCGAGGTTATCGCCCTGGGGCCGGATTTCGTCGCCGGGGGCTTTGTCCGGACCGGCGAGCTGCTCTTCCGCCTGGACCCGGCGGATTATGAACTGGCCCGGCAACGCGCCCGGGCTACGACGGCCCGAGCCGAGGCCCGGCTGGCGGAAATCTCCGAACGGGCCGCCGTCGCCCGCCAGGAGTGGCAGCGGTTTGAGCAGCGCGACGGGGCAAGGCTGGAACCCAGCCCCCTGGCCCTCTTTGAACCGCAACTGCAGGAGGCCCAAGCCGAACTGGCCGCCGCCGAGGCCGACCTGACCGCCGCCCGGCTGGACCTGGAGCGCACCTCGGTGCATGCCCCTTTCAACGCCCGGATCCGCCAGCGGCAACTGGAAATGGGCCAGTTCATCCAGGCGGGCGGCAATGTCGCCACTCTGACCGGCACCGACCAGGCGGAGATTGTGGTGCCGGTGCCCCAGGCCGAAGTCCCGTGGCTGGAGCTGCCCCGGCCGGGGGTGACGGCAAACGGCTCCCCCGCCCTGGTGAATTTTACTGTCGGCGACCAGGAGCACCAGTGGTCCGGCTTCCTGCGCCGGTCGTTGGGCGAGGTGGAAAGCCAGGGGCGGATGGTTCAACTGGTGATCGCCGTCGACGATCCCTACCAGCTTGCCGCCCCCCAGGCCACGCCGGTCTCGCTGCTGCCGGGGATGTTTGTCGGGGTTGAACTGGCCGGCCACCGCCTGGAGGAGGTCTTCGTGCTGCCCCGGCGGACTATCCGGGGAGACAGCACGGTCTGGCTGATGGATGAAGATAGTCGCCTGCGTTTGCGCCCGGTTAATATCGTGCGCCAGGAAAAGGAAATCGCGATCGTCGACCACGGGCTGGCGGCCGGCGACCGGGTGGTGCTCACCGAGCTAACCGGCGCGGTGGACGGCATGCTGCTGCGGGCCAACAACAACCGCGAGCAGGGCGGGCAAGTGGCGGGGGCAAAACCCGAATCTAAGCCGGAACAAGGAGCCGACCGGCCATGAACCGCCAGATTCAATGGATGGCCCATAACCACGTGGCCGCCACCCTGCTGCTGCTCTTCTTCACCCTGGGCGGCCTGATTACGGCCTTTACCATCAAGCAGGAGGTCTTTCCCGAGATCACCCTGGACCGGGTGACCATCACCGTCAACTATCCCGGCGCCAGCCCCGAAGAGGTTGAGGCGGGAATTGTTCTTCAGATCGAGGAGAGCATCGCCGCGGTTGACGGCATTAAAGAGATCAAATCCACCGCCGCCGAAGGACGGGCCACGGTCAACGCGGTGATCGACACCGGCGCCGACGTCGACCAGGTGCTGCAGGACATCAAGAGCGAAGTGGACCGGATCATCAGCTTTCCGGTCGATGCCGAGCAACCGGTGGTCAGCAAGGCGCTGATCCGCAGCGAGGTGATTTCGGTGGTGGTGTACGGCCCTGCCCCGGAGTTAACCTTGCGCCAGTGGGCGGAAATGATCCGCGACGATCTGCTGGAGTTGGAGGGCATCACCCAGGTTGAACTGACCGGGGTGCGGCCCTACGAGATTTCCATCGAGCTTGACGAGGAGATGCTGCGCCGCCACCAGCTTACCCTGGAAGGGGTGGCGGCCACGGTCCGCCAGGCTTCCCAGGATATTCCCGGCGGGGTGATCAGGGCCGAGGGCGGGGAGATTCTGCTGCGCACCAAGGAGCGCCGCTATACCGGCCGGGAACATGAAGATATCGTGGTCAAGGCCGACGCCGACGGTAGCCTGCTGCACCTGGGCGACATCGCCACGGTGCGCGACGGCTTTGAAGAGATCGACCTGATCAGCCGGTTCAACGGCCAGCCCGCCGCCATGGTCCAGGTTTTCCGGGTCGGCGACCAGAAACCCCGCGAAATTTCCGCCCTGATCCGCAATTATGTCCAGCAGCGGGAGATCGACACCGCCGAGACGGTGATCGACCTGGCCCTGTGGAACGACAACTCCGAGGTGCTGCAAAGTCGTTTTCAATTGCTGTTGAAAAACGCCGCCATCGGCCTGTTGCTGGTCTTTGTCATCTTAAGCCTGTTTCTGGAATTCAAACTTTCGCTCTGGATCATGCTGGGGCTGCCGGTCTCTTTTCTCGGGGCGCTGCTGTTCATGCCCGGCGTCGAGGTTTCCATCAACATGATGTCGCTGTTTGCCTTCATCATGGCCCTGGGGATTGTGGTGGACAACTCGGTGGTGGTGGGCGAGAGCATCCATGAACACCGGAGCCGGGGCAAGGAAAAGACCCAGGCGGCGGTGGAGGGCACCTGGGAAGTAGCGGTGCCGGTGGTCTTTTCGGTGCTGACCACGGTAGCGGCCTTTCTGCCGCTGCTTTTCATCACCGGCACCATGGGCAAGTTCATCTATTCAATTCCCCTGGTGGTGATCAGCATTCTGCTGGTCTCCCTGGCGGTCTCTCTCTTTGTTCTGCCCGCCCTGCTGGGCCGCCGGGAGAATGTTCCGGTCCCCAGCTCCGGGCTGGTGGGCAAAATCAAGGAGCTGCACCGGCGAGTCAATGACCTGCTGCAGGAGCTGATCAACGGCCCCTACCGGCGCACCCTGGACTTCTGCCTGCAGTATCGCGGCATCACCCTGGCCGCCGCCCTGGTCATGCTGATGCTGGCCGTCGGTGTGGTGGGAGGCGGGGTTGTCCAGTTTCGCTTCATGCCGGAGGTGGAGGGTGACACCATCCTGGTGGAACTGGAGATGCCCCAGGGCACCCTGGTGGAGGATACGGCCCGGGTCGAGGCCTTCATTGTGGAACAGGCTCAACAGGCCATCGCCGAGTTCGACGCCCGGCGAAAGGATGATCGCACCATCTTACGCCACCTCTATTCCATCATCGGCGGGACCGCGGCCCAGGGCGGTCCCGGCGGGGGCGGCGGCGACAGCGGCACCCACCTGGCCACCACCACCCTCTTTTTACAGCCCGCCGAGGTCCGCGAGGTGCCGGCCGCCGAGGTGGCCGCCCGCTGGCGGGAACTGGTGGGGGAGATTCCCGGCGTCCGCTCGCTGAGCTTTACCACCGACCTGGTACGTTTCGGCGACCACATCGATGTCCAGCTGGCCCACGACGACTTCGACACCCTGCTCACCGTCCGTGACCACCTGCAGGAGGAACTGGCCAAATACACCGGGGTCGGCGATATCGCCGACAATTTCCCCGAGGGCAAAAGAGAGCTGACCCTGCGCCTTAAACCGGCGGCCCGCAGCCTGGGGGTAACCGAGGAAGAGCTGGGGCGCCAGGTGCGCGGCGCCTTTTTCGGGGCCGAGGCCCTGCGGGTACAGCGGGGCCGCAACGAGGTCAGGGTCATGGTCCGCTATCCCGAGATGCAGCGGCGCAGTGTCTGGGACCTGGAACAGATGACCATCCGCACCCCGGCCGGCGGCGACGTTCCCCTGCTCCAGGCCGCCGAGGTTATCGACGGCCGGGGCTTTGCCGCCATCAATCGCACCGACCGCAAACGGGTGATCAATGTCACCGCCAGTGTCGACGAGCGCCAGGCCAATGCCGAGGAGATCCTGGCCGACCTGCAAAGCTCGGTCCTGGCTGAATTGATGGCCGATTTTCCGGGGCTCAGCTATGACCTGGAAGGGGAGGAAAAGGAGCGTCGGGAGTCCATGGGCAGCATGGCCCGGGGCTTTCTGCTGGCCCTGTTCGCCATCTACGCCCTGCTGGCTGTCCCGCTGCGGAGTTACATTCAGCCGCTGATCATCATGGCCGCCATCCCCTTCGGGATCGTCGGCGCCCTGCTGGGGCATCTGCTGCTGGGTTATAATTTGAGCATCCTGAGCGTGTTCGGCATCGTCGCTCTGTCCGGGGTGGTGGTCAACAACTCGCTGCTGCTGATTGACCGGATCAACCGCAACCGTCGCCAGCAGGGCTATGAGGGCGACTTGGGCAACTTGGACAATCGGCAGCAACCGCCGGACGGCCCAAGCCTGCCCAACGGCCCGGCAGGGCTGGGGAGATCAGAAGGTTCCGCCCGCGCCGCCACTACCCGCGAAGCGGTAATCGACGCCGGATGCCGCCGCTTCCGCCCCATCCTGCTCACCTCGCTGACCACCTTCGGCGGTCTTTTTCCCATGATCCTCGAAACCAGCGTGCAGGCCCAGTTCCTGATCCCCATGGCCATCAGCCTGGGCTTCGGGGTGCTCTTCTCCACCTTCATCACCCTGGTGCTGGTGCCCACCCTCTATATGGTACTGGAAAGGGAGCATACGTAGAGCATTAATTACCCTTACAACATGGCCGCACCCATCACCCACAGACCGATGGCGGTGGCGATCTGGGTCTTGTCGCCCATCTCCGTCAGGAAAAAGAGCACAAAGGTGGTGATGAAGGCCGTTTTGGGGATCTATTTTTTGTTGACATGCCGGTCGGCTGTAACTATTCAGTACGAAGTGACGGTTTTGAACAGACAAGCTGCACGGGTTTGTCGCTGGCACCCCGTACAGTTTGCCAGGACTCCGTAAGGGACTACGTATCAACTCACCTATCACCTGCTACTCACGGAGCTGAAAAAGCACGGGACGAATACAGCGACTTTCCCCTCCCCAGAAAATCATTCCAATATACAAGGAGATTAATATGGAACTGGAACGATGCCGTCAGGCCATTGAAAGTGCCATACAGAGCGAGATAGATGCCAGAAAATTTTATGAGCAGGTTGGTGAACGGATCAAGGATAGCTACCTTAAAGAGGTGTTTGCCGAGTTTGCCCAGGAAGAGGCCAAGCATGAGAAGATCCTGACCGAAATCCTGGAGCAGAAAAAAGTGAATGTCGCTCATTTTGACTTTCAAACGGATTTTCATGTGTCAGAGACCATTAAAATGCCAAAGGTTTCTGCAGAAATGGACCTGAAGAGTGCGATCGGCCTGGCCATGAAAAACGAAGAGATCGCCATGAAAAAATATACCAGCCTGGCGGAAAACTGTATCGACCCTGAATTGAAATCTGTTTTCATGAGCCTGGCAGCAATGGAACGGAGCCACAAGCATATTATGGAAGAAAAATTTGTGGATGTGGCCTACCCTGAGGTGTGGTAGGGAATCGTTTCAAAAATAAAGTGCCGGGCGATCATTTATCGCCCTTTGCCCCCCTGAGCTTCGCCGATCTGGCCGAGTTCATCCAGTACCACAACCCCCAAAACCGCCAACTGCAAAAGGCCATTGGGGTACCGAAAATAACCCCTAAGGCCGCTGACGCAGCTTCAGCTACTAAGACCGGAACAAGGCTCCGGTCTTAGTAGCTGAAAAGTGTCGCTGGAAATCATTTGACAACCGGCCCGGCGGTTGTTATCTACAGGGCACCAGTAACACAAAATAATAATATATAACAATATTCCGGGGAGGTCCAAAATGGTATTGCAACGCTACAAAACCGACCACAACATGCTGTTTTCGGGGGTTATCTTACTGGGACTGCTGACTTTGGGACCATTGCTGGCAGCCCCGGCGACCGCCGGCACTCTGCAGTTTTACGCCAATGGGGAAGAACTGGTCACCGAGGGTTTTCTGGCCCCCAAGCTGACCAAAGACGGCTGGCGCCTGACCTTTTCCCACGCCTATGTCACCCTGGCCGAGATTACCGCCTACCAGACCTCCCCTCCTTTTGACCCCCACGATCATAAAGACATCATCGCGGCGCAACGGATCAGCCTGCTTGGGGTGCATACCGTGGACCTGGCCGCCGGCACCGACGACGACCCGCCGGTACAGGTGGGTGAAGCAAGCCCGGCTCCGGCGGGACATTACAACGCCATTTCCTGGCGGATGCAACCTGCCGCTTCCGGGCCGGCCAAAGGTTACTCCATGCTGCTGATCGGCCAGGCCAGCAAAGGCGACCGGAAGGCTGAATTCACCATCGGCACCCGGGAAGAAGCCGTTTATCAATGCGGCGAGTTTGTCGGGGACCAGCGCAAGGGTTTTCTCACCGCCGGCGGCAGCGCCGACCTGGAGATGACCTTTCACTTCGATCACCTCTTTGGCCGGGCCGACAAGGCGGCTGACGCCCCCGTGAACCTGGCGGCCCCGGGCTTTACCCCCTTTGCCGCCGCCGGCAAAGTCCACGAAATCAGCATGGATGGCCTGCACCTGGGCCACGCCGGCGAAGGCCATTGCCGCCAGTAGAAGAAAAATCATGTTGATCAGGACCAAACAATCATACCGGGCGTTGGCGTCTGGACGAACCAGGAGCGTCAATCTGCCGGGCCTGCCTGTGCTGATGGCATTTTCAGCGCTGCTGATCGGCCTTGGCGGGCTGCTCCTGCCGGCTCCACCGGCGGCGGCCCACGGAGCCCTGGTGGAATACCGCCCGGCGCCGGGTATTGTCATCGAGGCCCGTTACGATACCGGGCAACCCATGGCGGAGGCCCAAATCATCGTTTACGCCCCGGACAACCCCACCGAAGCCTGGCACACCGGGACCAGCGATCAGCACGGCCGCTTCAGCTTCGTGCCGGACCCGGAGTTGACCGGTACCTGGACGGTGCAGGCCCGGCAGGGTGGCCACGGCGCCATGGCCCATATCGAGCTGGCCGCCGCGGACACACAACAGAAGGATCAAGCCACCGGCCCCGCCGCCGGGCCGCCGGCCACCACCTCCGGCCAGCGCTGGCTGATGGCCGGGGCGGTGATCTGGGGCTTTATCGGCACCGCCCTTTTCTTCCGTCGTCGGCCCAAAAACTGAAAAAACCCGACCGGCGACCATGTCACCCCACTCCATGTCACCCCACTCCATGACGATCCGGCAAAAAGTCCACGAATGTACTGGAAGGAATAGCGGAATGTCCTCTGCCTTACTACGCAACCTGACCATAGTAAGTGTTTTTTTGCTGCTGCTGGGCGGCGGCCCGGCAACAACGTCCTACGCCGGAAATGAAACCCGTACATTAAAGATTGCCGACGGCCGGGGCGACTGGGGATACCCCAACCCTTTTCTCCACTACCCCCGGGGGGTGGGTTATATTCGAATGTCCTGGGTGTTCGACACCCTGGTCTGGAAAGATGAAAGCGGCTTCATCCCGGCCCTGGCCCAGGAGTGGTCCTACGACCCGGAGCACCTGGCCTTCACCTTCAAGCTCAACCCCAAGGCCCGCTGGCATGACGGCGAACCCCTGACCGCCGCCGACGTGGTCTTCACCGTCGCATATTTCCAAAAACACCCCTACCACTGGGTCATGCTGGACCATGTCAAGGAAGCCAAGGCCATCGACCGCCACACCGTAACCATCTTCCTGACCCGGCCCTACGCCCCCTTTATCTCCAATATCGGCGGCATCATGCCGATTCTGCCCCGCCACATCTGGCAGGAGGTCAGCGACCCCCGTAATTTTAACGAACCCAGCGCCTTTATCGGCAGTGGTCCCTACGTTTTCAAGAATTTCGACCAGGCCCGGGGCAGTTACCTTTACGAGGCCTTTGCCGATTATTACCAGGGCCGGCCCACGGCGGAGCGCCTTATTTACCTGCGGGCCGGCCAGCCCCTAGTGGCCCTGACCGGCGGCCAGGCCGACCTGGCCAACATCCGCCCGGAGATGGCGGCCCAACTGCGGCAACGGGGTTTTGAAATTATTAGCGACCAGCGGGGCTGGAACAAAAAGCTGATGATCAACCACCGCCGCGCTCCCTTCAACGAGCGCAAATTCCGCCAGGCCCTGGCCCATGCCATCGACCGCCGGGAAATCATCGACCGGGCGCACCGGGGCTTTGGCGCCCCAGCCTCCTACGGCCTGCTCAGTGTTGACCACCCGATGTACAACCCGGACACCCCCGATTACCCCACCGACCAGGCCAAGGCCCGGCAGTTGCTGGAACACCTGGGCTACCGGGCCGACGCCCAGGGCTATTACCACCGCGACGGCCGGCCCCTCAAGGTGGAACTGCTGGCCTCCACCATCACCGCCGCCGGCGAAACCGCCGCCGACCGTGATGGCGAGGTAATCCGCCGGCAACTTAACGCCGTGGGCATCCGGGTGGAGCTGGTCAACCTGGAGCAGGCCACCACCGACAGTCGGGTGCGCAACTGGCAGTTTGATCTGGCCCTTTCCGGTCATGGCGGCATCGGCGGCGATCCCCTGATCCTGGTGGAGATGATCTCCGGCGAGGTCGGGGCCGGGTCCGTCAACAGCGCCCGGTTTGACGACAACCCGGAACTTGCCCGCCTGCTGCGCGAACAGATGACCGCCATGGACCCCGATGAGCGTCGGCGGCTGGTGCACCGCATCCAGGAGTTGCACGCCCTGGAGGTACCGGCCATCCCCCTCTACTACCCCGATTCCCTGGCCGCTTATCAACCGGCCAAAGGGGTACGGTGGTTCTTTACCCCCGGCGGTATCGGCAAGGGTGTGCCCATCCCCCAGAACAAGGTTTCCCTGCTGCCCTGAGCGATAATGAACACACGTCACCAGCCCCTTTACGCCTACCTGCTGGCCGCCCTGGTCATGGTCGGCCTGAGCTACGGCCTGCCGCTGCTTTTGCCGGGCGATTACATCGAGGCGGTTTACGGCTCCTCACAGGTGGTCCTGGATGCCGAGCAGGAGGCCCAACTCCGGCAAGAGCTGGGTGGCCGGAAGGGTTTTGCGGCCCACCTTTGGGGCCTGGTCACCCTGGACTGGGGCCATTCCCTGGCCCTGCAGACCCCGGTTTCCCGCCTGGTGCTGGAAGCCCTGCCCTGGACCCTGCTGTTGCTGGGCACTGCCCATCTCCTGGCCCTGGTCCTGGGCTTTATCGCCGGGGTGGAAGCGGCCTGGCGGCGGGGCGGGCG
This sequence comes from Desulfurivibrio dismutans, assembly GCF_029210385.1. GTDB lineage: Bacteria > Desulfobacterota > Desulfobulbia > Desulfobulbales > Desulfurivibrionaceae > Desulfurivibrio > Desulfurivibrio dismutans. The sequence continues at coordinate 13,703 of NZ_JARGDQ010000007.1, forward strand.
ACTGGAAAAGGCCGGGGTCGGGGGCGCCACCATGCTCCAGGGGGTGCCGGAGATCGGCAGCGGAGTCCTGTTGCTGCTGCTGTTTGCCTACCACCTGGGCTGGTTTCCCGCCGGCGGGGCCACCACCGCCTATGCCGAGCTCAGCGGCGGCCCCTGGCTGCTGGATGTCCTCCATCACCTGGCCCTGCCCCTGCTCACCCTGGTACTGGCCTACCTGCCGGGCAATTTTCTGCTTACCCGGGCCGGCATGGTGATGATCCTGGGCAGCCCCTACCTGGAAACCGCCCGCGCCAAGGGGCTGCCGCCCCTGCGGGTACGCTACGTCCACGCGGCCCGCAACGCCCTGCTGCCGGTGCTGACCCGTTTCGGCCTGCGCCTGGCCTTCATGATCACCGGCGCCCTGGTGGTGGAGACCATCTTCGCCTACCCCGGCCTGGGCACGCTGCTGTTCACCGCCATCGGCAGCCGCGATTTGCCGGTGATCCAGGCGGTGGTGCTGCTGGCGGCCCTGCTGATGCTTTTGATCAACCTGGGGCTGGCCCTGCTCCACCGGCGACTGGACCCAAGGATCGGCCATGCCCTCTGAGTTTAACCGTATCCGCCGCGACCCCTGGCTGACCGTCGGCCTGCTGCTGTTACTGCTGCTGGCCGGTCTGAGCCTGCTGGGGCCGCTGCTGACCCCCCACGACCCCCACGATATGTCCTTCATGCCCTTAAGCACCCCTTCGGCCCAGCATTGGCTGGGGGTCAACGACGGCGGCATGGATATCTACTCCGAGCTGGTCCACAGCCTGCGCAACACCCTCTGGTTCGGCCTGCTGGCCGGGGTCTGCGGCCTGCTGCTGGGCGCAACCGGCGGCCTGGCGGCGGCCTGGTACGGCGGCTGGCTCGACCAGCTTTTGATGCGGCTGGCCGACATTATTCTGGCCCTGCCCGCCATTTTAGTACTGATCCTGCTGGCCGCCTTTTTCCGGCCCGACCCGGCCTGGCTGGCCCTGACCCTGGCCGCGCTGGCCTGGCCCAACAGCGCCAAGGTGATCCGGGCCCAGGCCCTGGGCCTGAAAAACCAACTCCACCTCCAGGCGGCCCGGCGGATGGGGGCCTCGGTCGGCTACCTGCTCCGCCGTCATCTGCTGCCCGAACTCTTTCCGCTCTATCTGGTGGCCCTGGCCGCCAAGATCCGGATGGCGGTCTTCATGGAGGCCACTTTGGCCTTTCTCGGCCTTTTTGACCCGGCTCGCAAGTCCCTGGGGATGATGATCAGCTATGCCCTGAAATATTATTACCTGGAAATCTGGCCCTACTGGCTGCTGCCCCCCATCATCTGCCTGACCCTGCTGATCATGGGCGCCACCTTCCTGGCCGTGAGCCTGGAAAAATTTTTCGACCCCCGCCTGCGCGAGCTGTGAGCTGAAGCGATGAAAACGGAAATCAAACAACTGACGGTGACCTACCGGGAGGATGACCACCGGCTGCTGGCCCTGGACCGGGTGGACCTGCAACTGCTACCGGGCCGGATCACCGCCCTAGTGGGGGAATCCGGCTCCGGCAAGACCACCCTGGGCAAGGCGCTGCTGGGCCTGCTGCCACCGGCGGCGACGGTTGACGGCCAAATCCTGCTGGGTGAGGATGACCTCACCGCTCTGGATGAAACCGCCCGCAACCAATTGCGCTGGCGGCGGGCGGCGGTGGTGCCGCAAAACGGGGCGGCGGCCCTCAACCCGGCTTACCGCCTGCTGGACCAGGTGGCGGAACCACTGCGCCGGCAGCGGGGCGTCAAGCGCCGGGAGGCCGAGGAGCGCGCCCTGGCGGGGCTGGCCGAACTGGGGCTGGACCGAGACCAGGCCCGCCGCTATCCCCATGAACTAAGCGGCGGCCAGGTGCAGCGAGGCCTGCTGGCCATGGCCCTGATTTTAGACCCGCCCCTGCTGATCCTGGACGAACCCACCGCCGCCCTGGACTGCCTGAGCAAAAACCACCTGGCCCAGCTCTTCCGCCGCCTGGCCGCCCAGCAAAAAAGCCTGCTGCTGATTACCCACGACCTGGCTCTGGCTCGGCAAACCGCCGACCAGGCGGCGGTGATCTACCTGGGCCGGATCATGGAATACCTGCCCGCCGGCCAACTGGACCGGGCCCGTCATCCGTACACTGTGGCTCTCTATCGTTCCTTTCCGGGGATGGATGCGGTCCGCGATCTGGGCGGCATTCGCGGCGATGCCTTCTACCGCCTCCTGCACGCCCATCCCGCCGTAAACGTCCAGCAGCACCGCACCTGCGGGCACGATCACCAACATCTGGTCACTCCGGCCAGCAACCACCCGGAAGAACACGCGCCGCCCGGCGCCGACGAGGACGGCCACGCGCCGGCGGCTGGCTGCCTCTTCGCTCCGCGCTGCACCCAGGCCGAGGACGCCTGCCGCCGGGAAGCTCCGGCCCTGAACCGTCTGCGGGAGCCGGACGCCCCCCAGCCGGATATTGACCAGGGCCACGAACACCAAATTCGCTGCCGGCGGGGCGGCATTATCGACCTGCTGTGCTGCCGGAAAACCAGCAAAAGCTACGGCCCGGTGACGGCCCTGCACCCCGTGGACCTGGAACTGCGGGCCGGCGAGGTCTGCTGCCTGGTGGGGGAATCGGGTTCCGGCAAGACCACCCTGGCCATGCTGGCCGCCGGGGCGCTGGAGCCGGACCGCGGCCGGGTGAGTTTTGCCGGCCGGGATCTGGCGGACTGGCGGCGCCGCGATCCCCTGGGGCTGGCTGCCCGGATCGGCATCATCCACCAGCAACCGGCCGAGGCGGTAAGCCACCGCTTCACCGTCTTTGAGATCGTGGCCGAACCCTTGCGTATTCAACGCCCGGACCTGGATGCCGCCGCCCTTGAACAGCGGGTGCTGACCAGCTTGGCCGAGGTCCGCCTGGCCACCCAGCCGGAATTTCTGCGCCGCTACCCCCATCAGTTGAACCTGGGGGCCATCCAGCGCCTCTGCCTGGCCCGGGCCCTGATCCAGCAACCGCAACTGCTGGTGGCCGACGAGCCCACCAGCGCCCTGGACCCCAGCGTCCAGGCCAAGGTGCTCAAGCTGCTGCTGGAGTTGCAGATTGAAAAGGGGCTGACCCTGCTGCTGGTCACCCACGACCTGGGGCTGGCCCGCAAAATCGCCGACCGGCTGGCGGTAATGGAGGCCGGCCGCCTGGTGGAAAGCGGCCCGGCGGCCCGGGTACTGAGTCGACCGGCGCATTCCTGCACCGCCCGCCTCATAGCCGCCGCGACAACCACTTGACATCAATCAATTTTATTCAACAATTCAGCATGGAGGCAAAAAAATGTCCTGTACCCTCTCCCCCGAAACCATCAAACAAGTAACCGAATTTCACGGCCACTGGTGTCCGGGCTTGGCCATCGGCCTGCGGGCCGCCGAGTGGGCCCTACGTGAAATGGGTCGCTCCGGCGACGAGGAAATAGTGACAGTGGTGGAAACCGACATGTGCGGCGTTGATGCCATCCAGGCGCTGGTGGGCTGCACTTTCGGCAAGGGCAACCTGATCCATCTCGATTACGGCAAAAACGCTTTCACCTTCCACCGCCGCCGGGACGGCAAGGCGGCCCGGCTGGTGGCCAGCTCCTGCCTCTTCGGGGAATCCCGCCAGGAGCTGGGCCGGCTGATGGCCAAACAAAAACAGCAGGTGTTGAACCCGGAGGAGCAGCAGCGCCTGGCCGACCTGCGAGCGGAAATCTCCCACCAGACCATGTCCGCCCCTTTTGAGGAACTGTTCACCATTAAGGCCGCCGGCCCGCTGCCCGCCAAGGCTCGGATCATGAACAGCCTCACCTGCGAGGAGTGCGGCGAAGGCACCATGGAGAGCCGCACCCGCCGGTTCCAGGAGAAGACTCTGTGCATCCCCTGCTTCGCCGACCGGGAAAGGAGGCTTTAGGGCCCGTCGCCCCACCAGCTCCCCCACCATCCGCCCACGGACGACGGGCGAGCTTTTTATTGTTTCATTTTTTTCTTTAATTTCCCTTTAACACGAAATCCATGCCCATAATTATGGCCATATGCCCACAACAGAAAGTGGTGCTCGAACCGATAAACCACGTCAGCGCCGCTGCTCTACGTGATCAATTTCGCCCTGAGCACCCTGGTGGGCCGAGGCAATCCCGAACCCGCAACGGGCGCTGATCATTTTCAGCCCGTTAAAGCAACAGGTTTTAATCTAGCCGAACAGATGCGACAATTCATCACGTTGACTTACCGACGCCCCCTTGCTAGCCTGAACACAGGCTTAACATATAATTTACCGACCAACTGTCAGCCAATAGTACCCGCAAGCGGACCACGAAGGAGGTAGACCGATGAAAACCTTGAACGTTTCCCTGTTCAGCGTAGCATTCAGCATGGTTCTGGGCTTATGGCTGCTGCCCGGTGTCGCTCAAGCCATGGGCGAGGTTGACCCCCAGCTTTTCCCTTATAACCCTTCTCTGCTACGTTACCAGCCAAGCCAGGCGACCTTCACCCCGCCCCAGACCTGCGCCGGATGCCATCCCCGCCAGTATGAGGAGTGGACCGCCTCCATGCATGCCCTGGCCTGGCAGGACCCGGTCTACCAGGGCGAACTGGCCAAAGCCCTTGATGAGGTGGGCCCCGAGGTGGCCAAACAGTGCATCGGTTGCCACACCCCCGCCGGGCTGGTCACCGGCGAAGTCTCCGGGGCCGGCGTCAGCGGCCTGAGCGACATGGCCCTGGCCGGAGTTTCCTGCGATGTCTGTCATTCAGTCAGCGGCCACAGCGGCTGGGAAACCCCATACCGGCAGCCGGAAAACGCATCCCTTATTCTCTCACCGGGGCGGGACACCGCCGATGGCCCGGTACGGACCAAATACGGCCCCTATGCCGACCAGGACCACTGCGGGGCCGGTTTTCACGAGTGCGTCGAGCAGCCCCTCCACAAGCAGGCCGAACTGTGCGCCAACTGCCACCAGGTCCACCATTATCAAACCCACACCCCGCTGGAGTCCACTTACCGGGAATGGAAGGACGGGCCCTACCAGGTCAACGGCATCACCTGCCAGGACTGCCACATGGTCGATATCGCCACCTTCCTGCGCTCGGCCGACACTTTCCAGAAGCCGCAAAGAGGGGAATACCGCCACTACTTCAACGGAGCCAACTTCCTGGTTTATTTCCTGGTGGAACAGGCCGCTTTGAAGGCCGGCGATGCCAAGCTGGCCGCTAACGCCAGGGAAAAGTACGAAATGGCCGTGGCCCGCCTTCAGACCGCCGCCGACCTGGAACTGACCCCCATCTACCGTGATGAGCAATTGGCCGAGCTCCGGGTGCGGGTAAAAAACCGGCGGGCCGGCCATAATCTGCCTACCTCACTGACCAACATCCGCCAGATCTGGCTGGAAATGACGGTCAAGGACGCTGCCGGGAAAGTGGTCATGACCACCGGCACCGTGGACGAACAGGGCAAGCTGCCTCCCTATGTCCGCAAATTCAACTCCGAAGGAATGGGAGAGAACTTTCATTTCGCCCTGGACCCCTGGGAAGTTATTTCCTTTGCCCGCCACGACACCATTCCCCCCAGAGGTTACCGGGATGTTTACTACGGAGTGAACCCAGGCCATCATCAAGGACCCTTCACCGCCGAGGTCACCCTGCGCTACCGCCAGGCCGAGCAGAAGGTGGCCCACGCCTTGCTGGCGGCGGTACCGGAAGATATCGACCTGGCTGAAATTTATGGCCTCACGGCCATGCCGGACCTGCCGGTGGTGGACATGGTCAGCATCACCCAGACCATTACCGCCGATCGCTAACAGCCCGGAGCATGAACAGGCTGTCCGGTGCGCAATGCGGCGGGGGCGCCATGGCACCCCGCCCTCGCCGTATCCCGCGGCAAACCATTTGTCTTCCCGTTTTACCGCCGTGGGAAAGCGGCTATAGGCTGGCCGGAGGAGAATGGCGGCGCTCGGTCATACTCAGGGCGTCCGTGGGGCAGGCGTTGCGGCAGAGGCCGCAGCCGTAGCACTGCAGGGGGCTGATCACGGCCCGGTGGCCGTCGGCGGTGGGGCGGCTGCCGATGGCCTGGAACGAGCAGGCTTCGGCGCAGGCACCGCAACCGTTGCAGCGCTGTTCATCCACCACCGCCAGTTGTTCCCCCCGGAACATCAGCTCCACATCCAGGGCCAGGGTTCGCAAACCCAGGCAGTCGGCGGGGCGGCAGTTGCAGATGGCACCGATGAAAGGGGTCATCATGGTCCAGATGGTATGAATGGCGCCCTCCTTTTCCAGCGCCTCCATCTGGCCGATGGCCGCCGCCGGGCTGAGCCGCTCCAGCCCCTCATCCTGAGCCATACCGAAATAGCCCATGTCCAGGTCTTCATACCAGGCGTCCGGGGTGTAGCTGACACTGTAGCAGCAGCGGTTTTCCGCCTTCAGGGCTGCCCAGCGGCAGGCGCAGGGCAGCCGCACCACCGTGGCGGCCTTGCCCACCAGGGTCCGGATATCCTCGATGGTGACCACCTGCCCGAAATGCTCCTCCTTGGCCCGTTCCTCCATGGCCCGGGTCAGCCGCGCCGGCAACCGGCCTTTACGCCGATACAGGCTTTCCAGCCGCCCCAGGGAGGCAACCCCCTCCTCGATGGTGGAGGTGAAAAAATCCTTGATGTAACCCCGGCGCCGCAGGTCGGCGGCCAGATCCCGGCCATAATTGGCGGCATTCTTGAACCAAACCTGACCATCACCATGTTTGGTGCAAAATTCACACATAACTTTCCAGCCTCCTTCTTGCCTGTTCAGTAGCGTAACTTTCAGCCCCCGGCAGGTGATCCCAGCTCCCCTGAGCCGGGATCACCTCTGTCATTATTACCGTTGGCTGAACCGCTCCAGCCAGCGATCCATCCAGCCCCAGAACCTTTCCGGCAGGCGCCGGTACCAGGAGCGTTGCCGCCATTGTGAATAGAGCATTTCGTGGCTCTGGGCAAAATCATGCTCGAAGAGTTCGGCAACCTGACCTACCAGTTGGCGGTCACGGACTTCCTGGTTGGCCTCCAGGCTCCAGCGCAGATTCCAGCGATCGATGTTGCTGGAGCCAATCGAGACCCAGTCATCACAGAGCTGGATCTTGGCGTGGATAAATCGGGGCTGGTATTCAAAAATCCTGACCCCGCTGCGCAGCAGGGAGGCGTAGAAGCGCCGCCCGGCATGGCGGACGGAGGGATGGTCGGTGTGGGGCCCGGGCAGCAGCAGACGCACATCGACTCCCCGCCGGACGGCCCGGCGCAGGCGGCGGCGGATCTTCCACGACGGAATAAAGTAGGCCGTGGCTATCCAGATCCGCTCTTTGGCCTGGCGCAGTTGCTTGAGCAACGAACGCTTAACCTCCGTGCGGGTGGGCAAATTCACGACCAAGCGGGCCAGTTGCCCGCCACGTTCGGGCTGGTCGGGCAGCGGGGAAAAGGTTGGGGATTCACGGGTCTGGTGCCGCCAGGTGCGCAGGAACATATCCATCCAGTCCGCCACCACCGGCCCCTGGATTCGCAGCATGACATCATGCCAGCCCATGGGCTGCATGGCGGTCTCGAATTCATCGGCGATCCCGGTCCCGCCGGTAAATGCCAGCCGGCCATCGATGATCAGCAATTTGCGGTGATCGCGAAACAGGTTGCGGCGCAATTTGCCGTAATGGAGTGGGTTGTAGAAGCGCAGCCGGGCCCCCGCCGCCAGCAGTTGCTGGCGATCCCTCGGCAGCAATTTGCGCGCCCCGAAGTCATCCAGCAACAGGCCGACGTAGACCCCGCGCTGGCCTGCATCACAGAGCGCGGCAATGAAACGCTCGGCGACCCGGCCCGATTCAAAGAGGTAGAACTCCAGCAGGACAAACCGCCGGGCCTGGTCGATGGCCGCCAGCATGGCCGGAAAGAACTTTTCGCCGTCAACCAGCAACTCGATCTGGTTGCCGGGGCGCCAAGGGTAGCGAAAGCGGTACTCGGAGATACTCAAGTTATTCCTCGATTCTGGGTGCAAAAGCCGCCAGCCAGTGGCCGAGACACGGAGATCCTCCCCAAGACAGATCCGGTCAAAACCAGAATTCTGTGCAATAACGGCTGCCGACCAGGGTGTCAACGAAAAATCGGTCAAATAAGCAACCTGCTGCCTGTGGAGCGCCATGACCACGGCAGCGGCTTTCTGCTTTTTACAGGACCTTGCGCCGCCGAGCAACCCGGGCAGGTATAACTTTGATTCCCGGTTTTGTTATTGACAATCATTGGGACAATTCAGGACAATGAAACGCAACAGACACGTAAAAAAGCAAAATGCCTCCGGCCGTAATGGTCGGCAATACTGGTAAGATAAATGTCTGCGAGGCCCAAAATGGCAGCCCTCCGTTCATTGCCTGCTTTACTCCTGATTGTGCTGGCCGGCCTTGGTCTGGTTGGTTGCGCCACTCAAGTTCCGGGCCCGATTCGGGAAGCCCCGGCACTGGACCTCACCCCGGACGAAATTCGCGCCGCCCCAATGCACTTCGACGGGGCCACTATCCGCTGGGGCGGAATCATCGCCACGGTGGAAAACCGGGTTGACCACGCCCTGATCCATGTGGTCTCTCGTCCCCTGGAACTTAACGGCCGGCCACGGAAAACCGATGTCGGCCACGGCCGCTTCCTGGCACAGGTGCCTGGTTTCGTCGATCCGGCAATATATACCCTCGGCCGCGAGCTGACGGTACGTGGCAAGGTGGCGGGGATAAAGCGTCTTACGGTGGGGGAGTTTGAGTATCCCTACGTGCTGGTGCAAGTGGAGGTAAAACACCTGTGGCCGATACGCGAACCTTTACCCGACTACTCCTACCCGCATCACTACCCCTACCATTACCCCCCTTGGTGGTATAACCCCTGGTACGATCCCTGGTTTCCCCAGCGCTACCCGCCTTACCGACCTCATGTTCGCTGATAAACGGCATGGCATGATGCGGATATCGAATCGCAAGCGGCTTGCGGGCAGGCTATTTCCGTGGCCAGGAGCCATTGATGACCACAAGGAGAATGGCATGCGTCAGTTAATCGTCATGTTGCTGGTGCCGATCCTGCTGGCTGGCTGCGCCACCGGCCCCCGCTACGACACCCACCAGGTGGCACTGGACCTGCTGCCGGCGACGGTATCCGAGAATCCCGAATCTTACCGGGACAACAAGGTACTGTGGGGCGGGCTCATCGTGGCCACCCATAACCTGCCTGATCACACTGAAATCGAGATGCTGAGCTACCCCCTGAACCAGGCCCAGCGGCCCCTTGCCGATCGCCCAACCCAAGGGCGATTTCTACTGCGCCAGGCGGGCTACCTGGAAGAATTGGACTATGCCCCCGGCCGGCAGGTGACGGTGAAGGGCGTTCTGGCCGCGGCTAAACAAGGACAGGTGGGCGAAGTGACGTATACCTACCCCGTGGTTGAGGCCCAAGACCTTTACCTTTGGCCGCCGGCCAGGCACGCCCCCGAGCGAACCCGTTTTCATATCGGTATCGGCGTAATCTTCGGCCGGTAGTCAGCTGTTCACGGCAAGACCAGTTCAGTTTCCCCGCCCACGATGACGGTGATCAGGCGTTCGGGGTCGAGGCGCCGCTGGAAGGCGTCGCGGATGCCCTTGGCGCTCACGCTTTCGACGTAATCGCTGTAGGTGTGCAAATAGTCCAGCGGCAGGCCGTAAAAACCCATCATGGCGAGGTTGCCCACCATGTCGCGGTTGGATGCGATGCGCAACGGGAACCCACCGATGATGTTGCGCCGGGAGGCCTGTAACTGTGCGCGGTCCGGGCCCCGGTCGCGGAAACGTACCAGGGTGTCGCGCATCACCTGGATGGCCTCGTCCGCCTGGGCGGCCTGGGTTTGGACGCCCATGACGAAAGGCCCTTCCACTTCCATGGGCACGAAAGAACTGTGAACGCTGTAAGCCAGCCCCCGACTGCTTCGCACCTCTTCGAAGAGCAGCGAGGTCAGGGAACTCCCCCCCAGCATGTGGTTGCCCACATAAAGCGGGAAGTAATCAGGGTCTCCCCGGCGCATCCCCGTTTGACCCATGAACACGTGCGCCTGCTCCGAAGGGAAAGGTACGCGGATGGTACGCGCCTCCTCAACGGGTTTGACCTCCGGCAGTGGCGCCGCGGGGCGGCCCTCGGGTAATGCCGCCGCCACCTGCGCGGCGATATCCTCGGCCTGTTCGCGACTCACCCCACCCACCAGCACCAGCACGCCATTGCGGGCCACGTATAACTCCCGGTGGAAGGCCTGCACCTGTTCACGGCTGATGGCGCCGACGCTCTCCGACGTACCCAGCGGCGACGAGGCATAGGGATGTTCCCCGAACACGGCCTCGAAAAAAAGGCGCTGAGCCACGGAGCCGGGCCGCTGGGCTTCCGCCTCCAGGGCCACCAGGGTCTGGCGGCGGGCGCGCTCCAAGTCACGCTGGAAGAATCTTGGTTGACCGAGCACGGTGGTGAAGGTTGCCAGGGCCCTTTCCAGCCAGTCGGGCTCGGTGAGGCCGCGAAGGCTCAGAAACGCCATATCGCGCAAAGCATCCGCATCGTACTGGGCGCCTACGGATTCGAAGCGCTCGGCGATGGTGTCCGCATCCCACTCGCCGGCCCCGGCCTTGAGCAGCCCGTTGGTCAGCCGGGCCAGCCCGGGCTGATCGCCGTCCCTGGCGCTGCCGGCGCGAAATATGACGCGCAGGTCCAGCATGGGCAGCGCCGGCGCCGCCATGAAATAAACCTTGAGCCCGTTCTCCGTCTCCCAATGTTCAATACCCGGCCCCGGCTCCGCCTGCGCGCCTCCCGCCGGAGTCAACAGCAGCATCAGCAGGGACCAGAACAGGAACCGCCGCCAATTCATCCGCCTAATTTTTGTCGGCGCCGCAAAAAACGGCGCCGACGGAGTACGCTTGGCAAACCCTGGTTTTCTTATTACCGACCAACCCGTTTGGCGTTTTCTTTGCGAGTCCATCATTTTTTCGCTTTGTCCTGTGTGTTTTTGTTACACGAAGTCTTGCCCGCTTGTTGGCTGCTTGCTCGAATCTGGAGCACGGATGAACGTTTACAGCCCGTTAAATCAACACTTAGCTGGCCCTGGTGCACACTTACGTCAACGCAAGTGCCCTTCAAAATACCCCGGCGGGTCGTCCGGGTCGATGGGCAGTGGCTCCAGCCAGCCCACCGTTCGCCGGTCAACGTCGAAATACTGCCGCGCCACCGCCTGCACCTGCTCGGCGGTAACCGTGCGCACCCGGTCGGTGATTTCCTCCACCGTGCTCCAGCCCAGGCCCACCGTCTCCAGCATACCGAGTTGCATGGCCTGACCCTGCACCGAATCTAGCCGATAAACCTCGCGGGCGACCACTTGCGCCTTGACCCGCTCCAGTTCCTCCTCGGACACCGGCTCCTCCTTGAGCCGCTGAAGGGTGGCGGTGAGCGCTTCCTCCAGTTCGCTGAGCCCTACGCCGGGAGCCGGGGTAGCGCTCAGGGTGAACAGGGTGTCCAGGCGGGAAAAGGCGTTATAGCCGACGCCGGCGCCGACGGCCAGTTCATGCTCGCGCACCAGCTGGCTGGCAAAACGGGCGCTCTCGCCACCGTCCAGCACGCCGGCGGCAACGAGCAGCGCATAGGATTCCCACTCCTCTTCGGCGGTCATCAATACCGGCACCTTGTAACCCATCAGCAGCACCGGCACCCGCGCCGGAGCCCGCACCACCAGACGGCGCTCGCCGCGCTGGGGCGTCTCAAGCCGGGGCTTGATCTCCGGCAGTTCGCGGGCCTCGATGGGGCCGAAATAGCGCTGCGCCATATCATATACCTGCTCCGGGTCCACGTCACCCACCACCACCAGGGTGGCGTTGTTGGGTGTGTACCACTGGTCATACCACCTACGCAGGTCAGCCACCGTGTAATGCTCGATATCGGTCATCCAGCCGATGACGGGGATACCGTAGGGGCTGTTGAGCCAAGCGGTCGAATTGACGTGCTCGAAGAGCAGGGCGTTGGGGTTGTCTTCGGTGCGCAGGCGGCGCTCCTCCTGGACCACTCGCATCTCCTGGACAAATTCCTCCTCGTCCAGGGTGATGTTGCGCATGCGGTCGGCCTCCAGCTCGAGGGAGATCTCCAGGCGATCGGCGGCGAGCAGTTGGAAGTAGGCGGTATAGTCACGGCTGGTGAAGGCGTTTTCCCGCCCGCCCTGCTCGGCGATGATCCGCGAGAACTCACCGCTCGGGTAGCGGGTGGTGCCCTTGAACATCATGTGCTCCAGGGCGTGGGAGATGCCGGTGATGCCGCCGTATTCATGGGATGAGCCCACCCCGTACCAAACCTTGGAGATCACCACGGGGGCCCGGGTATCCGGCTTTATCAGCACCTTCATGCCGTTGTCGAGCGTGAATTCATGCACATCCTGGGCTAACCCTTGCAAGGGCGACAGCAGAAGGTAAAAAATAATCAAGAAAAAGGCTGACCATTTAGGAATATTCATTTCGGCTCTTGCTCCCCGATATGTGATTGAGCGACCTCGCAACAAGTCTTGCTTTACTTCTTGACACCCGCAGCGACAAAGTGTTCATTTTCCGGCAACCTTTCGGCAGCCTTTGTCAAAAAACCTAGCCAAACAGCCCAGGAAAAACCATGAAATTTTATTTGCGGACCCTGACCATCGCCGGTTCGGATTCCGGCGGTGGAGCCGGCATTCAGGCCGATCTTAAGACCTTTTCCGCCCTGGGCTGCTTCGGCATGAGCGCCATTACCGCCATCACCGCCCAGAACACCTGCGCGGTGATGGCCATTCACCCGGTACCGGCGGCCATGGTGGGGGCTCAGATCCAGGCGGTACTGGATGATATCGGGGTGGACGCGGTCAAGATCGGCATGCTCAACACCCCGGAGGTGATTGTCGAGGTGGCCCAACGGTTGGCCGCCGGGGACTGCCCCAATATCGTTCTTGATCCGGTGATGGTGGCAAAAAGCGGCGACCAACTGCTGCAGGAAGAGGCCGTTACTGCCCTGCGCCAACACCTGATCCCCATCAGCACCATCATCACCCCCAACATCCCCGAAGCGGAAGTACTCAGCGGGCTGCCGGTGGGCAACCGTTCTCAGATGGAGACCGCCGCCCGGGCCTTGCTGGAACTGGGCGGTCGGGCGGTACTGCTCAAAGGCGGCCACCTGCGCGGCGAAGACAGCCCCGACTGCCTGGTCACCGCCGGCGCCGATCCCATCTGGCTGGAAGGCAACCGCCTGGCCACCCCCAACACCCACGGCACCGGCTGCACCCTATCTTCGGCCATCGCCGCCCACCTGGCCCACGGCCTGACCATTGCCGGGGCGGTCAGCGCCGCCAAGGAATATCTGCGCCGGGCCATCATCGCCGGGGCCGACTACCGCCTGGGCCAGGGCCACGGCCCGGTCCACCATTTCTTCGCCAGTTGGCCGCAGCCCTGAAACACCCCCAGCATAACATTACTAAATTAGTTGATGGCGGCCCCGACCGGCCGGATTATCGCCGATCTGCAAGACAACCCAGTGCGCCAGGAAGCGGCGTGCAAGCGCCCCTCACACCGAAGCCCCCCGATGAGCCGCCCGGAGCTGGACGAATATGAAAAACAGTTGCAGGCCAGAATCGACGAATCCATACTGCGCCATATTTTTTCCGGTCTTTTAAAAAGATAGCCCTCCGCAACTCCTCTTACCCAAACCGCAGGTGCGACAATTTGCCTAATTGATCTTAACGACACCAGGCCTTAAGATCGCACCATAGTAATGGCCACAATGTGGCAGTCAGCCTGCGGGCAACCAAATGAGAGGAGATTTGACCATGGAACAGAAGAAACAGGAAGCAATCGTTGCCGACAACCGCAAGGGGATCGATCTGTCCCGCCGGGAAATGCTGATCGGAACCGGCGCCTTGATGGCCGGGGCGGCGATTTCGCAGTTGGGCCTGGTTACCCCTGCCCAGGCGGCCCGGACCAACGGCGCGGCCTGGCCCTGGCCCTACGAAAAAGTGGACCCGGCCCGGGTGGGAGAAACCGCCTACCATGCCTGGTACGAGGTTTTCTGCTCCCAGGCCGTTACCACCGGCCTGTTTGAGCAGCTGCGGCAAAACGTAGGTGAGCCATGGACCGACTTCCCCATCGAGTCAATCAGCTTCGGCGCCGGCGGCATGTTGGGCTGGGGGTTGACCTGCGGCGCCCCGGTAGCGGGAGCCCTGGTTATCGGCCTGGCCGTTCCCAAGGAATATTCCAACGCCATGATCCATGACTTGCTGCAATTCTATGCGGACACTCCGATGCCGGTTTATTCCCCGGTTAACCCGAAGTTCAATGGGGAAATCCCCAGGTCTGTAGCCAAAAGCCCCATCTGCCACCAGTCGGTGGGACGGTGGATGAAGACGGCGGACCGGAGCTTTGGCAGTGATGAAAGAAAGCACCGCTGCGCCAGCGTCACCGCCAGCGTGGCCTATCGCACCGCCGAGCTTCTTAATGACTGGAAGGACGGCAAATACAAACCCGACACCGCCTGGAGTGGACCAGGCACGGTAGGCTTACCGGCCCAGCAAAACTGCATGAGCTGCCACGGCAACGATATTCCAACCGCGCCGAGGTAATTTTGTCAGGCGAGGGGTGGTACCATTTCACCCCTCGCCACTCTTTTTTTCCCGCCCCGCCTGGCGACCCCGCCATCATTGTCAATTGCCATCGGGCAAAAAACACATGACAGAGGAGCAGCTCGTCGTGGGTAAGCATTCGTTACAAGCCACAATAAAGTGGCATCGAAAAATCAAAAATAGCTTACCAGTCCAGATCGGCCAGTACCGGCAGGTGGTCGCTGGCGATTTTGGAGATCTGCATCCGGCAGCGCTGGCGCTTGACGATCTCAAATGGTCCGCGGACGAAAATCTTGTCCAGGCCACCGGTGGGGGAAAAGGAGGGGTAGGTAAGGTAAGGGCTTTGGAAATTTTCTTTATGGCTGGAAGCGCACTTAAAACCCATGATCTCGGTGAACATGGGTGCCAGGCGGGTGAACCAGTCGTTGAAGTCGCCTCCTACGACACAGGGCTCTTCCGGCCCCAAGGTGGTGAATTCCGGGGTTTTGACCAGATTGCCCACCTGCTGGGGCCGCTCGTGAAAGGACAGCCCCAGATGCAGGTTAAAGACCGCAAGAGAACGGGGGGAGCCACCGCTGACGGGCACCTCAAGGGCGGTGTAAAGACAGCCCCGGGCCTTGTGCTTGGGCAGGGTAAGATCAATATTGCGTTGGGACGTAATGGGGAAACGGCTGAGGGTGGCATTGCCGTAATGCCCTTTGCTCAGGGCCACATTTAGCCCCACCGCCCGGTGGGGGTAGTCGCAGAGCGCGGCCAGTTCCTCGGCCAGATCCAGGTGGCGGGAGCGGGGTACCCCCACATCCACCTCCTGGAGCAGCAGGATATCCGGCTCGTGGTGCTTGATGATCCGGGCGATGCGTTCGGGGCGAAACCGGCGGTCCACCCCGATGGCCCGGTGAATGTTGTAGGACATAACTCGTAAACGCATAACTGCCCTTACCGGACTCCCATTTTTTTACGCCGGGGCTTTTGCCCCAGCTTGCGGCAAAAACCGGCCAACGCCTTGAAGTAAAGATCACCCACCCGCTCGATGATATCGTTGTGGCCAGCCCCCGGTACAATTTGAAATTCCTTGCTCTGGGCACCGCAATGGGCCTGCAGGGATTCAGCCAGGCCGGGGGGGATAATCTCGTCATGCTGGGCATGAAGGATATAGGTGGGTTTTTCCACCAGGGTGATCTTCTGCAGATTGCAAAAACCGTCGGCTTCATTGTCCAGCCCGCAGGCCTGGACATCAACCCCCAACCCCAAAAGCAAGGGCAGGGTCTGGGCAATACCGCTTTCGATGATCAACCCCTCCACCTCGCCGGCCGGAGCGGTAACCGCCAGATCGATGGCCGGGACACTGCCCAGAGAGCGGCCCATAACTCCCAATCGGCCGCTCTTGCCCTGTTCGGCCAGAGTGGTACGCACCATTGGCAGCATTTGACGGGCATCACTGATCATGGCCGCCACCGAAGGGATGCCGCCGGCGGCACCGTAACCCCGATATTCGGCCACCACCAGGTTGATGCCGGCGGCGTTGAAACGGGGCCCCAATTCATCATAATCGCTGGCCACCTCACCGTTGCCATGGAAGAACAACAGGGTGGGCGCCTCCTGGGCGACCGCCCCCAGATGGTAACGAAGGGGCAGCTTAACCCCCGGGGCCACCTCCACCTCCTGGTCAAAAGCCGGAGCCGCAGGTGGCTGCCAGTCCGCTCGAGGATGGAAAAGAGCCCCGGCAATGGCGGGATGCTCCAGCTTTTTGTAACGCATTTCGCGAATATCCATTTTACAGTCCCTACTGGTGATAATATTGATGCGTGATCACGGCGCAGACTGATCACTTGCGTAAAGTTTTATCAGGGTCACCTCGGGCGGGGCCAGAAAGCGCACTGGCGGCCCCCAGGTGCCGGTCCCCCGACCCACGTAAAGGTAACGGCCGTCTTCAGCCCGGCTCAGGCCGGATGGTACCCGGTAGGCCAGCCTGGTAAAAAAGTTAAACGGCACCAGTTGCCCTTGGTGTATATGCCCCGACAACTGCAGGTCGACATGGCCGCCGGAAACTACCACCGGCTGATGCTTGAGCAGAATATTATACGTATCCGCCGGCAGTTCGGCCAACAATTGTGCTTCCTGTTCCGGTGGCGTCTGCCCCAGGGCGATGCCGGTCCGATCATCCACCCCGGCAATGCGCAGGCGGTCACCAATGGCCACACTCTCCCCGCGCAATACGGTAAAACCGGCCGCTTCCAAAAACTCCAGGGACTCCGCCGCCCCGATATAAAACTCATGATTGCCGAGAATGGCGAACTTACCCAGCGGCACCTCCAGGCGACGGAATTTTTCCGCCAGATGGGCAATCCCGTCTCCCTGACCGTCAACAATATCGCCAGTGGCCACCAGAATATCAGGCCGGGCCGCAGCAACCGCCGCCAGCATCGGCGCCAGCCGCTCTTCCCGGATCAGCAGCCCCAAATGGACATCGGTGATTTTGACAATCCGCAAAGGCCGGTCCGAAGGCCAAGGTGAGCTTGCAGTGCCGGTATCATCATCCGCCAGGGCCGGAGCAAAACCGGCCAATTCCGGCGCGGCCAGCCTTACCTCTTCAACCCTGATATCCCGGGCCTCGAAGTAACCATAACCACTGGCCGCCAAAGAGAAAAGGAGGGCCAGCTTAAAAATACCGGACGGCGTCAGCAAAGCCTCAACAAAGCCTGGAATGCCCAAAGGAGCCGGCTCATCGGTTGGCAGGGACAGCTGTGACCGGCTTCGCAACCGGCGATAACGAAGCAGCCAGGCCGGCAGCGAGAGCAGCAACGCCGCCACCGTAAACAGAAAAATAAACCCCATCCAGTAAAAACCGACATAGGCCATTGCCCGGGCCGCTCCTTCCAATTCTTGCCGTTCCAGCAAACGAACCAGAGCCGGGGCCAAGGTCAGTACCACCAAGGTAAGCACCAGCGGCCAGCGCCAGCTCCCCGGCCCCCAGGCCGCCCTCAGCCGGCGGTAGAAAAGCCAGTGCAGGCTGCCGTAAACTAAAAAAAACGCCG
Organism: Desulfurivibrio dismutans; assembly: GCF_029210385.1. Lineage (GTDB taxonomy): Bacteria > Desulfobacterota > Desulfobulbia > Desulfobulbales > Desulfurivibrionaceae > Desulfurivibrio > Desulfurivibrio dismutans. The sequence goes on from NZ_JARGDQ010000007.1 coordinate 31,371, forward strand.
ATAGAAACAGTAGCATTTAAGGACACTCATCGTCAGCCACCGGACCATCGGCCGATGTTTATCAATTTATTGCCCCAACGCTGACAATCTTACCAAAGCCCGCCCAACGTGTTGTTCGGTTCGCGAAAACAGGCAGTTACAAACTGCGTACCCAGTCGGCGGCGCAGCTTTTTGCGACGCCGACAACGTTGCGCTAGCCTGCGGGAACGAGTAGAATGGCCGGGATTTATCTCCGGCGAACCACACACAAGAAAATACAAGGTCGGCGCAACGCCGCCAGGCATCCCGACCTCTTACCATCCTCACGAGGGGATCAATGAGCATGGAACTAATCTCCATTGACCGGAACAAATGCAAACGCGACGGCATCTGCATGGCGGAATGCCCTTTCGGGCTCATCAGCGAGGGCGAGGATGGCGGTTACCCCGCCACCCGGCGGGCGGCGACCCGGATTTGCATCGACTGCGGCCACTGCCTGGCGGTCTGCCCCCACGGCGCCTTGACCCTGAAAGGCCAGGGACCGGAAAGCTGCCTGCCCCTGGACCGCAAACTGAACCCCAGCCCCGAAGCCACCGCTCAACTGCTGCGCAGCCGCCGCAGTACCCGCAACTACAAGGACAAGCCGGTGCCCCGGGAAGTTCTCAATGAACTGCTGGACATCAGCCGCTGGGCGCCGTCGGTAAAAAACGCCCAGCCCACCAAATGGCTGGTCATCGAATCGGCGGCGGAAAAACGCCGGATGATCGAGCTGACGGTGGACTGGATGCGGGCCAACAAATCCTTTGCGGGAGTGGTCAGCGCCTGGGAAGAAGGGAAGGACAAAATTCTCAACGGGGCCCCGAGCCTGGTGATCGCCTACGCTTCGGACAAGGCCCTGAAACCGGAAATCGACTGCACCATTGCCCTGACCTACCTGGACTTGGCGGCCCACGGCAAGGGCCTTGGCACCTGCTGGGCCGGCCTATTCCTGGCCGCCGCCTTCAACCACCCGCCCCTGCTGGAGGCCCTGGCGCTGCCGGAAAACCACCGGGTACATGGTGCCCTGATGCTGGGTTACCCCAAATACCGCTTTGCCCGGATTCCCCAGCGCCACCCGGCGGACATCACCTGGCGCTAGTAAAACTTCCGGCAGCACCACATCTTGCGGCGATCAGCCCGGCTTGCGTACCTGATGTACGCGGCGCCGGTCTGCTTGCCGCAATCTGCGGCACTGCCGGAAGTTTTACGGCAGCTTATCAGTCCGTTGAAAAACGGGCTGATAAGCTGCCCCTGGATGGGCCGCCGAATTAATTGGCACTGAAAGTGGCAATTAATTCGTGGGGTTGGCCAAATCCATCTTTGGCCAACCGTTAGTTGAAAAAGCCAGGGATGGCTTTTTCAACGGACTGTTATAGGGATTTCGCACTGCCTTACCCGGTCGCCAGCCGGGGCTGTTCGCCGTCTTCGGCAGCGGTCGGGCGTTTATCTAAACAGTAAGGTCGTCGCGGACCGTTTTACGGGGGCCGCCGTGGCCGGCGGAGCGCCAGTCGCGGATGGGGGCCACCCGCTCCAGATCCTGCCGGCGCTCGAAACGGTTGAGCCGCTCGTGGATGAACTGCCAGATGCAGGGCACTTCCTGGTGGATCTCGCAGCGGCCTTCCACCGAACCACCACAGGGGCCGTTCATCAGGCTTTTGGCGCAGCGGGCCACCGGGCAGAGGCCGCCGGTGAGATGCAGCACGCAGTCGCCGCAGCCGGCGCACTGTTCGCTCCAGACCCCCTGCTCGGCGGAACCGCCGAAGCTGGTGGTGTTGACCGCCGGGAAAACCTGGTCATTGGGGCGCAGGTTGGCGATGAAGTTGACCCCCACGCCGCAGGCCATGGAGACAATGGCATCATACCGGCCCTGCCACTGGTCAATCTCGTCGACGTACTCCTTGTCGCACTGGCGCACCAGGGTGGCGCCGATCACCTCGGCCTTCTGCCCCTGTTTCTGCTTACCCAGGCGAATCAACGAGCTGAGCAGTTCCACTTCCCGCTCACCGCCGGCGGAACAGACCGAAACACAGCCACGGCAGCCCAGCACCAGGACGCGCTTGGCATCCTTAACCATTTCCACGATTTCATTAACCGGTTTACGTTCGGCAATAATCATCTCTTTTCCCCTTTGAACGGACTGGGCCCGAGTTGCTGAAGTTTCTCGTTCATCTCCTGGGTCACCCGGACAAACTCGGGATGAAAGCCCCGTTCCAGGTGGAACATGGCCACCCGTTCGGGCTCCACTTCCAATTCCTCCAAGGCCTTTTTCACCGCCAGTACCCGACGGGCGGCCCGCTGGCTGCCCATCAGATTATGGCACTCATCGGGTCGACAGCCAATCACACAGACCCCGTCGGCGCCCTGTTCAAAGGCGGCCAGCAGGCTGGAGACTTTCAATTTGCCTCCGCAGACCAGCCGGTTGATGGTGGCGTTGGCGGGAAAACCGTCGGCGGCCAGGCCTTCCGGCCCTTCGGCCAGGGCCTGCTGGGAGGTGTAATGACAGCAGAAGACTTGAATATCCGGGGTAAAAGCCATTTTTTTTGCCCTCCCTTAGCGGCCGCCGCCGGCGGCGGCGATCAGCCGCTCGTCGGCGGACTGGTTAAGTTTAATGGCCCCGGCCGGGCACTCTTCCGGACAGATCCCGCAGGCCCGGCACTCCTTGGCGTCGATATGGGCCCGACCACCCTGGTCGATGACCGGAATCCGCCAGGGGCAGACCCGCACGCAGGTAAGGCAGGAGACACACTGATCACGCTCCACCCAGGCCGCCTTGCCGCGGGCCAGCAGATCCTCTTCGGTGAGCAGGCCCTGCTCCAGGGCCATTTCCCGCAGGGCGCCGACGATCTCGGCAAATTTGACATCCTGGGGGCAGACAAAGACACAGTTGCGGCAACTGGAACAGTAGCCGAGCAGCTCCGAGCTGAGCAGCCGCTCTTTCAGCCCCATGCGGATCATATGAATCAGCCGGCGCGGATCGAACTCCGGAATCGCCTGGCTGACCGGGCAGGCGCCGCTGCAGGCGCCGCAGGAATAACAACGGTTGAGGTGCTCGCCGCCTGGCCGGGCCGTAACCTCGGCGCTGAAGGCCGCACTTATCTCCTTATTGGTAATCGCCATAAACTTTCCCCTGTAACCTGGTAATAACTTGCTGAACACCGCCGACCTGCAAGACAAATCGGCCGAGAGCCGGAACCCGAATCAAAAACAGCGGCGAATGCTACCGAAAAGCAGCCGGTTTGTCAAACCAGAAAGTAACCTTGAAGGCTCGTAACTGTTCAGCAGTGCCCCTGATTGCGGCAAACGGGCCGGCGCCGGGTACACCAGGCACACAAGCCGGGCCGATCGCCGCAAGGCGTGGTGCTGCTGGACAGTTACACCAGAAAACGAAATTCACCCTTGCCCAGCAGATCCTGCAAATGCAGAACACCGATCAGTCGCCGCTCATCGTCGGTCACCGGCAGCACCGTAACTTCATGGCGCTGCATGATGCTCAGGGCATCGGCGGCCAGCAGTTCGGCGCTGATGCTTTTGGGGTCGGCGGTCATCACCTGCGCCAGAGTCAGTCCGGCGAAGTCCGCCCCCCTGGCCAGCATCCGCCGGACATCGCCGTCGGTAAGAATCCCCGCCATCCGGTCGGCAGACTCCATGACCAGCACCGCCCCAAGGTTTTTGCGATTAAGCTCGGCCACCGCTTCCAGCAGGGTAGCGGCGCCTTCAACCCGGGGAATCTCATCTCCGGTAAGCATCACCTCGGCCACCCTGACCTTAAGGCGTTCACCAAGGCTGCCGCCCGGGTGATTGCGCCGGAAGGCCCGGGCGTCGAATTTTTTGCGGTTGAGCAGCACCACCGCCAGGGCATCGCCAAGCGCCAGGGAAGCGGTAGTACTGGCGGTGGGCGCCAGCCCCAAAGGGCAGGCCTCACGGGGCACCGTCACCGTAAGGACCACATCGGCGCCTTGGGCCATGCTGGATTCGGGCCGGCCGGTCATGGCGATAATGGCCGCCCCCCGTTTTTTCAAGGTGGGCAGCAGCTGATTGAGTTCCGCCGTCTCGCCGCTGTATGAGATGGCAAGAATCACATCCCGGGAATCGACGATACCCAGGTCGCCGTGCATGGCCTCCACCGGGTGGAGAAAAAAGGCCGGAGTGCCGGTGGAATTCAGGGTGGCAGCAATTTTCTGGCCAATAATCCCTGATTTGCCGATACCGGTAATCACCAGCCGGCTGGGACAGGCCATGATTAGCTCCACGGCCCTGGCAAACTCCTCGCCCACCTGGTCAACCAGGGACAAAATCCCCTCGGCCTCAATCCGCAAAACCTCTCTGGCCTGTTCAATACTCATGGTTTACGGCCCGGGCATGCCAGCGTCGACCCTCCGCAGCCCAGGGCGTTTTTACGAAAGTCGCGATCCGGCGGCACGGGATAGTTGCCGTCAAAACAGGCTTTGCAAAAGTTTTCCGCCGGCGCCCCGGTGGCTTCCACCAGGCCTTCGAGGCTAAGATAATAAAGAGTGTCCAGATCCAGGTAATCGCGGATCTCCTCCACCGTCCTCTGATTGGCCACCAACTCCTCACATGAAGGAAAATCGATCCCGTAATAGCAGGGATTGCGGGTGGGCGGACAGCTGATCACCATATGCACCTCTTTGACCCCGATGCCGCGCAGCGAACGGACCCGGCTGCGGGCGGTGGTGCCGCGGATAATGGAGTCTTCCATGATGATCACCCGCTTGTTCTCTAGGAAACTGCGGATGGGGTTAAGTTTGACCCGCACCGAAAAATCGCGCATGGACTGGGTTGGCTGAATGAAGGTGCGGCCCACGTAATGGTTGCGGATAACCCCCATTTCCAGGGGAATACCCGAAGCCTGAGCGTACCCGATAGCGGCGTAGTTGCCCGAGTCGGGGAAAGGCATGACCAGATCGGCGTCGATGGGGCACTCCCGGGCCAGAATCTCCCCCATCCGCTTGCGGCTCTGGTAGACGTTAATCCCGAAAATATCGCTGTCGGGCCGGGCGAAGTAGACGTGCTCAAAGATACAGAAGCTTTTGGGCTGGTTTTGCGCAAGATACAGCGAGCGCAGGCCATCCTGATCGATGATCAGCACCTCGCCGGGCTCCACATCGCGGATGTACTGCGCTTCCACCAAATCCAAAGCGCAGGTTTCGGAGGCCACAATATAGGAGCCGTTGTTGAGCCGGCCCAGGCAGAGGGGGCGGAAACCGCCGGGATCGCGCACCGCCACCAGCTTATCCCGGGTCATCATCAAGATGGAATAGGCTCCTTTGATCCGCCGGAAGGTCTCAACGATGGCCTGATCCAACTCCATATCCAGGCAGCGGGCCAGCAGATGCACCACCACCTCGCTGTCCATGGTGGACTGAAAAATTGAGCCCTGACCTTCCAGCTCGTCGCGCAATTTACGGATATTGACCAAATTGCCGTTATGGGCCACGGCCAGGGTGGCGCCCCGGTGGGTGGCGACAAAGGGCTGGGCGTTGGTGATATGGGACGCCCCGGTGGTGGAGTAACGGACGTGCCCCACGGCCAGTCGCCCCGACAGGTGCTGAAGATCTTCCTCGCTGAACACCTCCGGCACCAGGCCCATGCCTTTGTGCTGCCGGATCTGTTCGCCGTCGGAGACCACGATCCCAGCACTTTCCTGGCCCCGGTGCTGCAGGGAGAAAAGGCCGAAGTACGTAATTTTAGCGGCGTATGGATGGCCGTAAATGCCGCAGACCCCGCACTCCTCCCGGGGGCGGTCGAATGTTTGGGCCAGGGGCGGGAGAAGCTCGGATGAACGTTTGGTAATTGTCATGATATAAGCTGTCACTGGTAATAAGAGCAACGGAGCCGTTGCCGGTTAGCGGCACAATCCTCGACACGAACACCGCGCCCGCAAAAGAGCGGAATTATACCTGTTCGGCGGCTCGGGGAAAAGTTTTTTTTCCCGTCAAAAATTTAAGGCATGGAGGAACAACGGCTGGCAAAAGCGGTCAATCAAGCCAGTGGCGCCGCTCGCGGAGGAACTCGGCTGCCAAGAGAGCGGCACCGGTTAAGGTGGCGGCGGTCAGGCCGACCAGGGGAATCCACAGTGGAAAGTGGCAGGAGGCGGGCGCCGGTGAAGATGATGGCAGGTCACGACCGCAAAAAGGGCACACCACCGCCCGGGGGTTGATTTTCTCGCAACAGTATGTACAGGTTCGCGGCGCCATACCGGCACTCTATCCCGGCTGGGTGATACTTGTCAAGAAGGAGTAGAGAAGATAGATTTGCCCTTGTCATTATCTTGCCCAGCCGGTACAATTTCCCTTATCTCAGACGGTTTAATAGTGTCCAGTTAGGCTCCGACCGGGGTCGAACAACCCACAAGACGACCGAATATTAAGTATAATCTTCAATACCAACGAACACCAAACAAAGGAGAACCGACATGGCCAGTGACAAATTATTGGAAATTACCGACGCTGATTTTGACGCCCAGGTACTGAAAAACTCCCTGCCCGTGCTGGTGGATTTCTGGGCCCCCTGGTGCGGTCCCTGCAAGGCCATCGGCCCGGTGATCGAGGAACTGGCCGAGGAATACACTGGCAAGATCGCCATTGCCAAGATGAACGTCGATGACAGCCCGTCGACCCCCGGCAAGTATGGAATCCGCGCCATTCCCACCCTGATCATGTTTAAAAACGGTGAAGTGGTTGACCAGATTACTGGCGCCGTCGGCAAGCCCCAGCTCACCGCCCTCATCGACAAGGCGCTGTAAAAGTGCCCGGCAGACAATCACCGGCAACCGGGCCGACCATCATCGGGTCGGCCCTACTCTTTGCCCTGCTGGTCCTCCTGCTGACCGTCAGCGGCTGCGGCACCAAAAACCGCGGCCAATCAGCGGAGGCTGAGGCTGACCCGCAGGTTCCCGAACTGCTGGCCATGGAGGGCATGGAAAAGTTCAACCAGGCCCGGTATCGCCAGGCCCTGGAGATCTTCCAGGGGCTTAAAGAGCGCTATCCTTTCAGTTCGGTGGGGATCCTGGCGGAACTCAAGGTGGCGGACGCCACCTATTATCTGCGGCGTTACGACGAGGCCCTGCCACTGTACCGGGAGTTTGAGAACAACCACCCCACCAACGAGGCCATCCCCTACGTTATGTTCCAAATCGGCATGTGCCATTACCAGCGGATCGGCACCATCGACCGCGACCCGGCCCACGCTTTGAATGCCATCGCCGCCTTCACCCGCCTGAACCGCGCCTTTCCCGACTCCCCATACCGGGAGGAAGCCGAGGCACGAATCATGGCCGCCCGCGACTTCATGGCCCGCCACGAGATGTTCGTCGCCGGCTTTTACCTCAACACCAAGGAATACGAACAGGCCGAAAGAAGACTGGCTTACTTGATCGACAACTATCCGGAAAGTGCAATCATCCCCGAAGCCGAGGATATCCTGGCTGCCCTGGAGGCCGGAGAGCCGCCCCGCCGGAACTGGCGAGACTTTGTGCCCGATTTCTCTCTGGGCAGCTGGCGGGATTTTATCGGCACCGTCACCGCCGCCCCGGGGGTTGAGGGCGACCACGGCCATTAAGCCCGCCGCACCACAACGGCGGAACAGGACTGCCCCATCTTGACCCGAACCGGTTCTGCCGAATTCGGCGCCCACCGCTGCCGGCAATCGCTTAGCGGCCGGCAGCTGCCCCACGGTCATATCTTTCCTGCTCGCTGTAGATACAGCCACAGTACGGCTGTCGATACAACTCCAGCTGCCGGGAAAGCTCGATTCCCTCCTGCCAGCCCGGCCGGAAATCACGGTAATAAAAACGCACCCCCTCGCGGCGGGCCGCCTGTTCGGCCACCTCACGGATCACCTCATGCTGCTGGTAGCGGCTGTAAAGCAGGGTGGAACTGAAGGCCTCCAACCCCAGTTCCCGGGTCTGCCGGGCCACCACCGCCAGCCGCATCTCGTAGCACAACCGGCAACGCTGTTCCTCGTTGAACACCACTTGCCGCAGATAATCACGCAGACCGTACCGGCGATGGTAATCCACCGGCAACTGCCAGCGTTCCGCCAGTTGCTCGAGAGCCTCCAGGCGGAGCTTGAACTCCCGGAAGGGATGAATGTTGGGGTTAAAAAAAAAGCCCCGCACCGCTACCCCTGCCCCCTGCAACACCCGCACCGGATAACAGGCGCAGGGTCCGCAACAGATATGGAGCAGCAGATTCATGCCTTTTTCTTCTCCGCCACCCGGTACAGCCTGGGCTCAATGGCGTATTTCTTGATTTTATAATTGATGATCCGCAGGCTGGTCTCCAGCAGGGATGCAGCCCTGGTCTGGTTGCCGTCGCTATTTTTCAGGGCATCGATGATCATCTCCCGCTCAAAACTCTCGACCGCGGCGATGAAGGAACTGGGGCTGACCTCCCGCAGGGAATCGGCACTCTGCAGGGTCGGCGGCAGGTGATAGCTTTTGATGGTATCCTCGTCACAGATCAGCACCGCCCGTTCCAGGCAGTTCTGCAACTCACGGACATTACCCGGCCAGTGGTACTGGGTCAGCAGATCGATGGCGGGGGTGGAGATGCGGCGAATCTTTTTATCGTTTTCAGCCGCAAATTTCTCCAGGAAAAATTCGGCCAGCAGCAGGATATCGGTTCGTCGTTCCCTTAGCGGCGGCAGGTAAATGGGAAAGACATTGAGCCGGTAATAGAGATCCTCCCGGAAGGTACCTTCAGCCACCGCCTTTTCCAGGTCCTTGTTGGTGGCGGTGATCAGGCGGACATCGCACTTCAGCGGGCGGCTACCGCCCACCCGCTGAAATTCACGGTCCTGCACCACGCTGAGCAGCTTTACCTGGACGGCGGTGCTCAACTCCCCGATTTCATCAAGAAACAGGGTGCCGCCCTCGGCCAGCTCAAAGCGGCCCTTGCGGGTCTCATGGGCGCCGGTAAAGGCCCCCCGTTCATGCCCGAACAATTCGCTTTCCAGCAGGGTCTCCGGCAAGGCCGAACAGTTGACGGTGATAAAGGGGCCGGCGGCCCGCTTGCTGTTATGGTGCACCGCCCGGGCCACCATGCTCTTGCCGGTGCCGGATTCGCCCCGCAGCAATACGGTGGCGTTACTGGCCGCCACCCGGTGGATCATCTCCAGCACTTCCTGCATGCGGCTGGAGTTACTTAAAATACTGCTGACCCGGTATTTTTCCGACAGCTCTCGGCGCAATTGGCTGTTTTCCTGTTCCAGGCGCTGCTGCTCCTGGTTGACCAGCTGTACCCGCTTGACGGTCTGGGCAATAAGGCCGCTGAGAATAGTAAGAAAGCGCAGATCCTGCTCAAACTCCTCGCCGGTCCGGTACTCCCGATCGACACTTAAGGCGCCGATGGTGTCCGGCCCCCGGCGAATGGGGACACAGAAAAAAGACAGTTCTTCCGCCCGTTTTTTTCTGGTACTGGTGCGGTCGAGAAAAAGCGGCTCTTCGCTGATCCGGGGCACCACGATGGGGGCACCGGAGGCCACCACCCGGCCGGTAATCCCCTCGCCGATCTTGTAAGTCCCCTTTTTACGGGCCTCCACCGTAATCCCGTGGGCGACCTCGGTTTCAATCTGGCCGGTAAGGGGGTTGATAATGGTCACCGCCCCGTTATTAAGCCCTTTCTGCCGGGAAAGAATGGCCAGGATTTTGGCCAGGCAAACCCGCAGGTCGGCCGAGGAAGCCAACTCGCGAGTTATTTCATAAAGACAGGCCAGGTCGGCGTAGTCCCGAGGCAGGGGGTCAGCCGCCTCGGAGTGGCCGGCACCATTTATCTCTGGTTGTTTTTTGTTTTTCCTGGTAGCAGTTGTCATCTCGAGGTTGCCATGGTCATGCACTTAAGACTAGAGTGAGTATAGATTTGTCGACATCGCCCAAAGCCGCGCCGCCGGCCACCGCTATCGGCCGGACGGCAGCATAACAAAATTGTGTAAATTTTCCGTATAAAAATACGACCATCGGCGGGAAAACTTTTCACTCCCCCAAGGTTAAGGTAAGATAGGAAGGTCCGCTTGGCGGACTCTGTCACCAACCCAGCAAACCGTCCCGAGATCATGCGCAACATTTTACCCGCCGGGCTGACCCTGCCCATCCTGGTAGCCCTATTCAAACCCCTTTGCCGATTGTTGCCCGGCCTGGACAAGGACGCCTACGTCCGCCGCACGGTGGAAGCCGGCAACCGCTTTTACGCCCGCCGCTTTCGCCGTACCCCTTTTGACCGGCGCCTGCTCTTTCTGCCCTACTGCCTGCGGGCCGCCGATTGCCCCACCACCATCGACCCCGATCAGGGCCTGACCTGCCCCCCGGAGTGCGCCCTGCCCTGCCGCTTGCGGGAGATGCGCCAACTGGCCCTGGACCTGGGTTATCTCGATGCCTACATCGTCGTCAGCGGCAAGCTGCACCAAAAGGAGGGGGTTCTGCGCAGCCGCAACTTCCTGGTCCGCCGGATCGAAGAACACCAGCCCCAAGGGGTTATCGGCTGCCTCTGCACCCGCGATCTCAGAGAAAAATACCTCACACCGGAAACCATCGGCACCAACGGCATTCTAGGTCAGCACGGCACCCCGGTCATCCCCCAGGTCTGCCTGCTGGACAACAGCCGCTGCCGCGGCAGCCAGGTTAACTGGCAAAAACTCGAACAACTGATCCGCAGCCGGGAATAAACCGCCAACGCCACTACAAGTTGCCAAGCTGCCCCCAAAAGGTAAAACGGGCCGCAGTGCCACAGGTTGCGGCAAGTTGGACGACGCAGTACCCCCGGTACGCAAGCCGGCTCGATCGCCGCAAGATGTGGTGCGGCGGCCCGTTTTACCCGGTGCTCTGCATGGCGGCGGCGATGCCATTGACACTCAAAAACAAAGCATCCCACAGGGCCTCGCGCTCCTCGCCACCGGAATCGTGGTAGCGGCGCAACAGTTCCACCTGGAGCAGGTTGAGCACGTCGGTATAGGGATTGCGCAGGGCAATGGAGCGCTGGACCTCCGGACTGCCGCCCAGCAGGTCATCCTCACCGCTCAACTCCAACAGTGCACGCCGGCCGGCGGCAAAGTCCAGACTGATCAAACGGTGAAAATCCTTTACCGCCAGATCTTTGGCCAACGCCTCGTATTCGGCGGCAATCTCCAACCGGGTGCGGCCCATCTCGCGGCGAGCGTTATCGACCAGCATCCGGAAAAAAGGCCACCGTTCATACATCTGCGCCAAAGTCTCCCGGCCATGGTCAGTACCGGACAATTCCCCCAACGCCGCTCCCGCCCCGAACCAGCCGGGTACGATGTAACGGGTCTGGATCCAGGCAAAGACCCAGGGAATGGCCCGCAGGCCGTCGAAATCCACGTCGCCGGCGGCCTTGCGGGAAACCGGGCGGGAGGCGATGGGCAACCGGCTGATCTGCTCGATGGGGGTGACCCGGGTGTACCAGGCCCAGAATTCAGGGTTTCGCACCAGTTCCCGGTAGGCCTGCATACTGAGCCCGGCTATTTTATCCATCAGGGCGGAGAATTCCACCAGCTGCTCCGGGCTGACCTCGCTTTCAACGCCCTCCAGCCGGCCGGGATCGGCATTGGCGGCCGGTTGCCCCGCAGCACCTGCCGCCTCGGCCTTTTCCTTTTGCTCCGCAAGTACCGCCATGCGGCCCGTCGTCCTGATCATGGCATGAAAAATCTGTTCCAGATGCCGATGGGCCAAGTCGGCAAAGGCATAGCGGAAGGAAATAACCTCACCCTGCTCGGTGAAGCGGAGGCGGCCGTTATGGACCACTTCCGGCATGGCGACGATGGCCTGGCCGGAATGCCCCCCACCTCGGCCGACGGTGCCGCCCCGCCCATGAAAAAGGCGCAGGTCAACCCCGTACTGCCGGCAAACACGGCCCAAACACTCCTGGGCCTGATGCAGAGCCCAGTTGGCCATCCAATAGCCGCCGTCCTTGTTGCTGTCCGAATAACCCAACATCACCTCCTGGAAGTCGTTCTGAGCCGCTAGATGCAGGCGGTACACCGGGTTGGCCAGCATCTTGTCCACCATCTGGCCGGACAGCTCCAGATCTTCTATGGTTTCAAACAACGGCACCAGTTGCAGCCGGCTTTCCACCCGGCCGTCGCGCAAGCGCCAGATCCCCGCCTCTTTCGCCAACAACAGCACTTCCAGCAGATCACTTACCTCGTGGGTCATGCTGATTATATAGCTGCCCACCGCCGCCGGGTCACTTCCCTGCAGTTCGCCGACCAGACTCAAGGTGGCCAGCAGATCCCGGGCCTCGGCCGGCAGTTCGCAACCTCTGGGCAACAGCGGCCGAGGATTGCTCAGTTCATTTTGGAGCAGGCCAAGACGGCGTTCTTCATCCAAGGCGGCGTAATCTTCCTCCACCCCGGCCAGGCGCAGCAACTCCGCCACTGTCTCTTCATGCACCTTACTGTGCTGACGAAAATCCAGCGCCACCAAGTGAAAGCCAAAGGTCCGCACCCGGATCAGCAGCCGCCCCAGACGGCTTTGGCTGACCAGCCGCCCGAAGCCACTTTTTCGCAGGCTGGCGGCCAGCAGCTGCAGGTCGGCCAGAAAAGCCGGACAATCGTAAGCCCCCCCCGGCGCCATGGCCTCTCGGGGGCGGTTAATCACCTGCTGCAGCAACTTTTCCAGGCGCGCCATGATATAGCTGATCTTCAGGCGATAGGGTTCATGCTGGTAATGACGCCGCCGCTGCTCATCGATGGTCAGAATTCGGCCATCTTCTTCCAGCGAGCGGCGCAAATCCTCGGACGGCGGCGCCTGGCGGGAAGACAGACTGAGTTCCCGGCGCAGTTCGCAAAGCTCATCCAAGTAAAGCCGCAGCACCACCCGTCGCTGATAAAGATAGGTGCGGCGGCTGACTTCGGCGGTGACATTGGGGTTACCGTCCCGATCGCTGCCGATCCAGGAGCGAAAGCGGAGCAGTACCGGCAGGGTTTCCGGGCTCTCACCATAATGCCGCCAGAGAGCCGCCTGCAGATCCCGGTAAATACGGGGCACCGTGGCCCAGATAGCGTTGCGAACAAAATACAGCCCGCTTTCCACCTCGTCGTCCACCGTGGGGCGAGTTTGCCTGATGTCGTCGGTGGTCAGCAGCAAGCCGATCTGGTTGGAAATTTCCCCCAGCAGTTCATCCCGCTCATCGGTGGTCAGGGTTTCCCGGCGTAAGCGGCCAAGCAGGGAGGCCACCTGCTTCTGCTTGTACAGAATGCTTCGCCGCCGGGCCTCGGTGGGGTGGGCGGTCAGGGTGGGCTGAATATCCAGCCGGGAGAGCACGGACAGGGCCTGCTGCAGAGTGCAACCCTGCTCCTTGAGGCCGCGCACCGCCGCGTCGATGGTTTCCCGCCGGGACCAGGCGCCGGCCTCCTCCGGCTCACGGTAAACCCGGGTAATCTCCATCTGTTCGACCTTGTTAACCAGATGAAAAAAAGCAGTGTAGGCGTGCAGCAGGTGCACGATCTCCCGGCAATCCAGGTCGGCAATCCGCTGCGCCGCCTGGCGGCGCAGCTCCGGTCGGTCTTCAACCATCGCCTGCTTGCAGAGCAGGCGCAAATCCTCTACCTGCTCCAGCACCGACGCGCCCCGCAATTCGCGGATAGTCCGCCCCAGCAAACGGCCCAGCAGCCCGACCTGACCAGCCAGGGTGGCCGAATCCTCCGGCTGCCAGCCGGTAAGGGTTGAAGTAAATACTCCCGTTTCCATATTTTTATGCCTCTGTAGTTTTTACGATACCCTGCCCTGTTTTCGGCCAAACGCTCCATTCTACAGCACTCTTTTCCGAAAGTCAGCCGGATTGTCGAGCCGGATCAGGGCCCCGTCATAGTCGCACCTGGACGGGGGCCGAGAACCCCGATGCCGCAACCAATGACTTTGGCGGATCCTGGCCGATCCCTGGCGACGAAACTCAGGCGATCAGCACAGCGGCGGCAAATTCCACCACCTGCAGACGCGCCCCCCGCACCGCCACCGCTTTGGTTTCGTCGATAATATCCGCCGGCGAAACGGCGGCGGTATCGATCAGTTGCCGCCAGCGCCGGCCGGCGGGCGGGGAAGGGAGGGAAAAGGTGCGGGGTTCGGCGGCGGCGTTGAACATGAAAAAAAAGTCCGGCTCCCCCCGACCGCCGTGCAACTGATAGGCCAGCACCCGGGCCTCGGCGGACCAGTCCTGCTGGCCCGGGGTCAAAGACTGCCAGCTGATCTCCGCCGGGCCGGCGGCCGGATCCGGGGCGAAAAAACTATCCCGCCGAAAGAGACTGTATTGCCGCCGTAGGGCAATCAGCCGCCGAAAAAAGCGCAGCAAATCACCGTTCTGTTCGGCCAGATCCCAGTTGAGCCAGGAAATTTCATTGTCCTGGCAGTAGGCGTTGTTGTTGCCCTGCTGGCTGCGGCCGAATTCATCACCGGCCAGCAGCAGCGGCACTCCCTGCGAGAGCAGCAGGATCACCGCCGCGGTGCGCGTACGCCGATGGCGCAGGGCCAGCACGGCAGGGTCGCTGGTTTCCCCTTCCACCCCGGAATTCCAGGAGATGTTGTGGTTGTCGCCATCGCGATCATCTTCGCCATTGGCCAGGTTGTGCTTGTGGTTATAACTGACCAGATCATGCAGGGTAAAACCGTCGTGGCTGGTAATAAAGTTGATGGAGTTGACCGGTTTGCGCCCGTTATGGGCATAGAGATCGGAACTGCCAGCGATCCGGGTGGCCAGGGGGGCCACGCTGCTGCTGTGGCCACAGAGGAAACGGCGAACGTCGTCACGGAAACGGCCGTTGAGTTCGGCCCAGCGGTGGTGCGAGGAAAAGGCTCCCACTTGGTAAAGGCCGGCGGCATCCCAGGCCTCGGCAATGATCTTGGTTTTAGCCAAGATGGGGTCCTCGGCGATTTTTTCCACCATGGGCGGGTTGGCCAGCACTTCGCCGTCCATGCCGCGACCCATGATGGAGGCCAGATCGAAGCGAAAACCGTCCACGTGCATCTCCATGACCCAATAGCGCAGGCAGTCCATGATCACATGGCGCACCCAGGGGTGGTTGCAGTTGACGGTGTTGCCGCAGCCGGAAAAGTTAAGGTATTCCCGGGTAACCGGATCCAGCAGGTAATAGATGGTGTTGTCGATGCCCCGGAAACTGATGGTAGGCCCGTCGGCGCCGCCCTCGGCGGTATGGTTGTAAACCACATCCAGGATCACCTCGATGCCGGCGGCGTGCAGGGCCTTGACCATTTCCTTGAACTCGCGCACCTGGTTACCGTTGCGCCCATTAACCGCGTAGGCCGCCTTGGGAGCAAAAAAAGCCAGCGGCGAATAACCCCAGAAATTTTTCAGCGCCTCCCCGGTCACCGGGTTAACCCGGGTGTTTTCCAGCTCATTGAACTCGGCCACCGGCAACAGCTGCACGGCGGTGACCCCCAATTGCTTGAGATAAGGAATTTTTTCCGCCAGCCCCCGGTAAGTGCCGGGATGCTCGACCCCGGCCGAGGGATGACAGGTGTAGCCCCGCACATGCAGCTCATAAATGATGCTTTCTTCCAGAGGGATATTGAGTGGCCGATCACCTCCCCAGTCGAAATCGTCTTCGATATAGAGGCAACGGCGCTGAAAGCTGGCCAGAGGATCCACTCGGCGGCCCTTGCGACGATAGGCCACCCCCCAGTCCGAACCGCCGGTGAGAGCTTTGGCATAGGGGTCCAGCAAAACCTGTTCCGGTTGAAAGAAATGTCCCTCCCCTTGCGGGTCGTAAGGACCGTGCAAACGGAACCCATAGCGCAGCGACGGGTCAAAATCCTTGACCAGGATATGCCAGACCTCCCCGGTACGATTAAATTCCGGATCCAGCACCAGCTCCGCCACCGGCTCCTCAGCGTTGGTCCGGAAAAAGACCAGGGAAACGGCCTCGGTATGGCGTGAAAAGAGGGCGAAGTTATAGCCCATGGGGGTCCTGCTGACCCCCATGGGCAAGGGCGAACCGCAGGAGGTGTGGGGGGCCAGCGCCAGCCCGGGCTTGACGGTTGCTTTACCTTTCATGGTTGTTTTCACCAACTCCTTAGGTTAAGATTTCTCCCATGAACCGTTCCCTGGCCCTGGTCCTGCTGATCCTGATGGCAATCATACTGCTGCACAGCCTTTACTCCTTTTACCACGGTCGTTTAGCCGAGGCCATGGTCATGTATCCTTTGCTGGTAGTCTGTTACCTGGTTTTTCTGGGGCGGGGCAAATGGAAGCTGAAAGCCGGGACCGAAGACGCGGCCGACCGACCGGCTGGCAAGTCCCCGGATGATCCGCCAAAAAACTCCTGAATAGAATCTCCCCGGACGCTGGTCCATTGACGGAACCTACCCCCAGCGGCCACCACCCATGTGTCCGCCGAAGCCGCCGAACACCCCTCCCATGACAGCAAAAAACAACGAGACAATGACAAAAATTATAATCATCGCCGGAATGGCGGCTATCGACCATTTCACCATAAAAATCACCATGGACCAGAACGGCATCCCGATGTCAACCACCACCACCTGATTACTTTTACTCTCCATAACCGGCTCCTCCACATTTTTTTACTGGTCAGACGTCAACCCATCACCACGCTGTAACAGGCTCTCCGGCTGCATAAACGGGTCATTTCCTCTGTCTTCCAGGTTACAATTTATATTTTACCAAGCCAAACAAAACCTTGCCTCAGCGGCCAATATGCATATAATAACTATATGCAAATATATGCGATTGATCCATGAAACCTAGAACTTTCATAGTAAAACGGTTGTCGCTTATTAGCAGCAGCCACCAACTACTCTAAAGGAGGCCAATATGGGACTGGCAGAAAAACTGGGGGCCAACGCCCCGACGGAATTCGGCATTGACTGGGATATCACCCCGGCGGACACCTTCGGCATCTTTGAAAGCTGGGGCGGCAAACTGCGCATCCGCAGTAAAAACGAGCGTTATTACTATTTTTATATCGACGGCTGGGCCGACCCGCCCCGTTTGCTCTTCATGGAGCGTGGGGTGAAGCACGCTCGGGTGTTGGCTCACATCATGGCCCCGCAGGAAATGGTCGACGCCTGCGTGGCCAGCCAGGGCAAGGGTTTACTGGACAAACACTACGCCATCAACGAGGAGTTGAAGCAGTGGCTGATGACCAACGTGCTGGAGGGTGGCCCCACCTCGCTGGTGGTGCCCTGTGAGCCCGAGGAACAAAAGGAGTCCACCGCCACCGGCCTGCCTGGCCTTACCGAATTGCCGACGCCGCGTGAGCTTTTGCCGTTGCGTCGCACCCCGACTTTCATTAATGAAGAAGCGATTCCGGAACTGTTCAAAAAGTTCGACTTTTTCGACACCCAGCGGCATCCGGAAGGCCGCTGCCGGGCCCTGCTGGTGGACAACGGCGACGGCCTGACGGTGAGTGATTTAAGAGGCGGAGTCATGTGGCAGCGGGGTGGTTGCGATATCACCAATCATCGTCATGTGGCGGAATATATTGACGAACTCAACCGGCAAAAGTTCGCCGGCTACGACGACTGGCGGCTGCCCACCATGGAAGAGTCCATGGCCCTGCTGGGCCCGGAACGTAACCGCAAAGGGCTGCTGATCTCCCAGGCCTTTTCCCAGGAACAGCCTTTTATCTTTTTGGCCGACCAGCGCAAGCCCGGCGGCTACTGGTTCATCGACTTTAAACAGGGCACGGTTTTCTGGGCCTCCGGCACTATCCCCGGCGGTTTTGGGCGGGCGGTCAGGGGTCTGCGGTAAGGAAAGGCATGATCAGGGGCTGGTAATGGGCCAGCCCCTCCAGCACGCCGGCGGCGTAGTTGCCGTTCATTCCCAGCAAACCGCCGGCGGCGCAATACAGACTATGTTCCCGACCGGCTTCTTTAACCCTGGCCATGGCTTCGCGGCGGACCTCCGCCGGGGCGTTGGCCACCAGCACCGCATTCAACTCACTGGCCAGCACATCAAGATCGTTGCCGGAATCACCGGCAAAGACGGTATTGGCCGGGGTAAAGCCCAGGTGCCGCATCAGAAAGCGGATGGCCGCCAGTTTACCAGCCCCCGCCGGGAGGACATCGAGCAGTCCCAGCTGGCGTTCTTCATCCACGCTCCAGACCAGGCGGCTTTTAAGGCCAGCCTGGGCCAGTCGACGGCGGATGGCAGTGAGCAGTTCCTCCCGGCCGGGGTCAGCCGCCTGCTCCTGCCCGATTGCCCCCGCGGCATCTCCGTCACCCTTGGCCGCACTTCCCGATCGGTCAAAACTGGCCGGGGTGTAGTAGCTGAGCTTGCAGTGATTCTGTTTTTCCGGCTCCTGCCGCCGGATCTCCGGCCACCCTGCCAGCAGAGGTGACAGCAGGGAAGCCAGTTCCCGGCCGTCCAGGCCGCGCCAGTCGGTGCTGATCTCCTGGCGCCAGGCAGGCCACTCCTCCCAGGCAGTGTTGTGGCCGGACTGATAAATGGTGGTGCCGACATCGCCGATGGCATAATCGGGGCGGGGAATGTCGTACTCGGCCACCGCCGCGTTGAGCAACGCAAGATGCCGGCCACTGACGTAAACGATGGTTACCTCGGGCCGCCGGGCCAGGCGGCGCAGCAGCGGCCGGGCCAGCGGGGATTCCGGCTGGGGCCCGTTGGGGAGAATGGTCCGATCCAGATCGGAGCACAAAAGCACTCCGGTCTGGCAAGCTGTGTGGTTCATCTGGGCACCTCGGCTATTTTGTCTTTTTTGGCCCCTTGGGCCCGGCTCCGGTGCCGGCAGGTAAAATTTTTCCTGCGTCACCGGAGGGGAAAAGGACAGCAACAAATAACAACAAAAATTGTTGGGTTTGCAAAAGCCGCACCTTGGCTTTGCCCTTGCCCGGCGCGGCAGAATCGGTGATAATGAAGGCTTGTCGGCTTCGTCACTGGAGACGGGAGCGGCGGCAAGGCCACCACACACAGAAAAGCACCAAACATGAGGCACTAGCATGAAAAAGCAGGGACTGGCGATGCTCCTGATCGCCTTGTTGATGTTAACCGGCCCGCTGGCCGCCGTTACCGAAGCCGCCGAGCAACCCTTTGCGAAGTGGCTGGAAGATTTGCAGGCCGAAGCCCGTGAGCGGGGTATCAGCTCCGCCACCCTGGATGCGGCCCTCACCGGCATCGAACCCATTCCCCGGGTGATTGAACTGGATCGGCAGCAGCCGGAGTTTACCCTGACCTTTGAGGAGTACCGGCAGCGGGTGGTGCCGCAATCGCGCATCGATATGGGACGCCGGCTGCTGGCCGAACACCGGGAACTGCTGGAGGAGATTGGCCGCGAGTTTCGGGTCCAACCCCGTTTCATCGTCGCCCTGTGGGGCATCGAAACCGATTTCGGCCGGATAACCGGCGGTTTTCCGGTGATCAACGCCCTGGCCACCCTGGCCCATGACGGCCGTCGCAGTAGTTATTTCCGCAGCGAACTGCTCAACGCCCTGCAGATTTTGGACGAAGGCCACATCAGCCCCGATGCAATGAAGGGGTCATGGGCCGGCGCCATGGGCCAGAGCCAGTTCATGCCCTCGAGTTTCCTCAACTTCGCGGTTGATTACGACGGCGACGGCCGCCGGGACATCTGGCACACCAGGGCCGATGTCTTCGCCTCGGCTGCCAACTACCTGGCCAAATCCGGCTGGCGTGACGACCAGACCTGGGGCCGACGGGTAACGCTGCCGGCCAACTTCGACCGCAGCCTGGCCGGGCTGGACACCCGCAAGCGCATCGGCCAGTGGCAGGAGTTGGGAATCCGCCGCCCGGACGGTTCGGCCCTGCCCGGCCGCCAGTTGCCGGCCTCCATCATCATTCCCGACCAGGAGAACCACCCGGACATGGCCTTCATGGTGTATGAAAACTTCCGCACCACCCTGAAGTGGAACCGTTCCAACTACTTCGCCCTGGCGGTGGGGCTGCTCTCCGACGCCATCGCCGAACAGTAAACGTTCAGCCGCACCCCACCTTCGGGCGATCAGCCAAGCTTACGTACACGGGGTACGCGGCACTTGGCTGCTTGCCCGAATCTGGGGCACGGCTGAACGCTTACAGCCCGTTAAGTCAGCAGGTTAGTACCCCTGGCGAACGGTTACGCCGAATAAAACAGGCGGCACACCGCTAGCGCAGGCTGATACGGGCGCCGTCTTCCAGGTCGCGGGGCGGATGGACGATTACCCGGTCACCCTCTTGCAGGCCGTCCAGCAGCTGGTGGTAGCGGCCGCCGGCCCGGCCCAGCTCCACCGGACGGAGGCGAGCGCGGCCGTTGTCCACCACGAATACCGCCCAGGCCTCTTCACCCTGGCGAAAAGCGGCGGCGACCGGCAGCCGCAACACCTCCTCTTCTTCCCACAGCACGAAACGGGCGTTGACCCGGTAGCCATCACCCAGGCGCTGCCACTGCTGGCGGGTGGCGGTGAAATCGACGATCACCAGCACCCTTTGTTCCTCCACCCCCAGGGCGGAAACCTTGGTGAAGCCGCCGGGCTCGATACGCCGCACCCGGCCGGCCAGGGGCTCCTCCCGGCCCCAGCGGGTAAAATCAACCTTCATCCCCGGGGCCAGGCGCACCGCGTCGGCGGACAGCACGTCCACCTCCACTTCCAGCGAGGCGACGTCGCCGATTTCCAGGATGGGATCACCGGGCTGCAGCGTGCGACCGCTGATGAAATGGCGACGCAACACCACCCCGTCCACCGGCGCAGTGAGTTCGATCAGGCCGTCGTCCTCATCCCGAGCCCCGGTGTAGACCAGGGCGCTGCGGGCCGATTCCAACTGGTGGCGGGCGATGGCCAGGCGAAAGCCGGCGGCCCGTTCCAGGGCCTGTTGGCGCCGGGCCTCGGCAATCATGGTGTCCAGCTCGCTGTCCGAGATCAAACGGGATGCCGCCAGTTGCCGGCTACGCGCCAATTCCGCCGCGCTCAACTCCGCCGCCGCCGCCAGGGCCTCCCGTTCCCGCTCCGCCGCAGCCACGGCGGCCACAGCCCCTTCCACCCGGGCCCGGGCCTCGGCCAGTTGTCGAGCATCCAGCGGCGGGGCCGGCGGCGCCATAAGCCTGGCCACCACCTGACCGGCGCGTACCTCGTCTCCCGGCTCCAGTTCCAGGCGCCGCACCTCGGCGGCCAGGGGGGCGGAGATCAGGTAAGCTGCGGCCACCCGGGTCCGCCCCTCCTCTTCAATGACCTGTGCCATCCTCCCTCGGCTCACCCGCTCACTGTCCACCAGCAAAGGCGTCGGCCGCAAGACCAGCACCAGCAAAAACACCATCGCCAAAGCCACTAAAATTTTACCGTAATGCCGTCGCCAAAAGCTCATCTTCACCTACCCACCTTCAAATCGACAAACCCCCCTGAACATGGCCAATAATCATTGCAATAACAGCCCGTAAACGTTCAGCCGTGCCGCAAGATGCGGTGCTGCCGGACGTTTACAAGTTTATTCGGCGGCTTTCAGGGCCGCCACCAAGTCAATGCGGTGCAGCAGCCGGCGGACGATCAGACCCGAAATCAACGCCGCCACCGCCACCACCAGGGCCGCCAGAGCGTAGGTGGAGGTTTCCAGTACCAGCGGCACCCGGTAGAGATCGGAGCGCAAACCCAGGGTCATGTACCAGCAGAAAAGCCGGCCCAACAACCAGCCCAGGGGAATGCCCAGCGCCGTCAACAGGGCCAGCTCCCCCAGCAGAATATAGTCGGTCTCCCGTTGCCTCAATCCCAGCACCCGCAAGGAGGCCAACTCCCGGCTTCGCTCGGACAGGGCGATGCGGGCGCTGTTGTATACTATACCAAAGGCAATACTGCCGGCCAACAGGGAGGTGATAAAACTGAAGGCCAGCACTGTTTCCGCCATGGTCTCCTGGAAGTTGGTAATGGCCGCCAGCCGCTGACCAACCCCCGCCACCAGCGGACTTTCCCGCAAGCGCCGGTTAACCTCGGGCCACTGCGCCGGCGACACCTGTAAAAGGGCCCCGCCCACCACGTCGCCGTCACCCAAATGACGGTTCATGGCACTTATTTCCTGGTAGGCCGCCACCCCGATATGCTCCTGCACCAGACCCGTTACCGGTAGTTCCAGCACTCGCCGTCGCCCTTCCAGGCTCTCCACCCGCACCGTATCGCCCACCTCCAGGACCAGGATTTCCGCCAGGTAATCGGTCAACACCAGGCCGTGGGTCGGCGGGCTGAGGATGGCCAGTTCGGTGTCCAGCACCCGCCGCAACCGGCCATCGGCTTCCAGTCCGTGCAACACGGTGCGAAAACTGCGATGTCCATGCCGCAAGCGCACCGGCACCGCCCGCTGTCCTTCCACCGCCGTCACCCCGGGCAGAGCCTGGAGTTCATGCAGCACCCGCTGAGGGGCAAGCTCATTGAAATTAACCGCTAGGTCATAACGCTGGGCCAGGCCGAACTCCACATCGATCATGTAATCCGCCGCGTCCTGCCAGAAGTTACCCATCATCATAATGGCGCAAGCCAGGGCCACTCCGATAACCGACAGCAGGGCCTTGCCGGGGCGGCGTTCGAAATTGCGCAGAATCATCCTTGAGGGCTGGCTCAAAAGGCCTTGCCAGCCCAGGCGCTCGATGACGGTGGGCCGGTAGGCGGCAGGAATTTCCGGGCGCATGGCCTCGGCCGGCGGCAGCAGCACCGCCCGGCGCACGGCACTCAAGGTGCCCAGCAGGGCAGCGGCTCCGGTAACCGCCGCCCCCAGCAGCAAAACCTGCCAGCTCAGATGATAGTCCAGTCGGGGAAAGCGAAAAAATTCGGCGTACACCACCGCCAGCCCCTCACCCAGCCACAGGCCGGCCAGGGAGCCCAGCCCCAGGCCCAGGCCGGTCATCAGCAACACCAACTGGCAGTAGTGCCAACCCACCTGCCAGTTACGGTAGCCAAAGGCCTTTAAAATAGCGATCTGCTCCCGCTGGGTGGAGATCAGGCGGGCCAGCACCACGTTGAGGAGAAAGGCGGCCACACTAAGAAAAATGGCCGGAAACACCCGGGCCAGCACCGCCAGTTGCGCAAACTCCGCCTCCAGGTAACTGTGGGACTGCTGATCCTCCCGCAGCAGGGCACCCACGCCACCGTAAGGCGCCAGCAGGCGATCCAGTTCGGCCACCACCGCCGGTGGCCGAGCCCGGCGATCCAGGGCCAGCACCACGCTGTTAAAGGCCCCGTCCAGATCGAAGGCGGCAGCCAGTTGGGCGCGGTTAAGCCAGAGAATGCCGTAACGCAGGTTGTCGGGGTAAAGCTCGCCGGGCTTGAGTTGATAGATATGCTCGGGGCTGACCCCGATACCACTGACCACCAGGCTTTGCAACCGGCCATTGAGCACCGCCTGGAGCTGGTCACCGGGTTGCAGGCCATGGGCATCGGCAAAGGCGTCGCTGATCACCACCTCGGGGCGGCCGGCGGCCGGCAGGCGCCCCTGCCGGATAAACAGGCGGTTTAGTTCGGGTTGCCGGCCATCGGGCAGGGAAATCAGCCGGCCGCTGATGGGATCGGCAAAGTCCCCCACCATCAGGGTGGCGTTGCTCTGCAGCCGGGTTTCCGCCAGCCGTACTCCGTCGATGGCGCTTAGCTCGGGGGCCAGTTCGTTGGGCGCTCTTTTCAGCTCGGCAAAGACCTCGGCAAAACGGTAATCCCGGTAAAAATCATCCCGGCTCAGGCGCAATGATTCCAGGGAACTCAGCGACATCAGCAGGGTGGCAAGCCCCCCGGCGATCACCACCGCGATGGCCAGGCTCTGGCCCCGCAACTGCCACAACTCACGCCATAATTTTCGATGCAGAGCTTTCACGCGAGGCCTCGTCCCAAGCCGACGGACAACTGTTGCCGCCAACTGCCTTTGCCGCCTGGTTAAAAGATTGTTTTCACCAAAACCATCTGTTACCCTGCGGACATGTTAACAGCGCCAACACCGGGAACAAAGGCTTTTCCCGCCGATTTATCCGCCAGCCGAATTTGACAAGAACAAGGAGGGACGCATGGTCCAGTTTCAGGTTGATGAACAACGTTGCATCCAGTGCGGCGAATGCGCGCTGGACTGTCCAGCAGGCGTTATTGCCATGGATGACGACAACCGGCCGCAGATGCGCGACAGTAACGGCTGCATCCAGTGCCAGCACTGCCTGGCCATTTGCCCCACGGCGGCGGTCTCCATCCTCGGCAAGGACCCTGAGGCCAGCCTGCCACTGGCCGGCAAGATGCCCAGCGGCGAACAGCTCACCGCTCTGGTCAAAGGCCGGCGCACGGTGCGCCGCTACCAGGAGGCGGATCTGGCCCCGGAGCAAATCGACGAACTGCTCAACATCGCCAGCCATGCCCCCACCGGGGTCAACGCCAACGCGGTGCTCTTCACGGTGGTGAAAAAAAGGGCGGTGCTCAATAAGCTGCGCGACGATCTGGTAGCGAAACTGGGCAAACTCAAGGAGGATGGCCGGTTGCCGGAAGGTCCGGCCGGCGAGTACATGTCGGCGGTGGTCAATGCCTGGCAGGAAAAGGGCCAGGATGTGCTCTTTCGCGGCGCCCCACACCTGCTGATCACCAGCACCCCGGCGGGCGTACCCTGCCCGGAGCAGGACTGCCTCATCGCCCTGACCACCTTCGACCTGGTGGCCCAGGCCCACGGGGTCGGCACGGTATGGGACGGAATTTTCATGTGGGCCCTGGCCGCCTGCCCGGAAATCCGCGGGCAAATGGGGATTCCCGCCGAACACCGGATCGGCTACGCCATGGCCTTCGGCGCCCCGGCGGTGGAGTATCACCGCTGCGTGCAGCGCGGCCCGGCCCAGGTCAATGAGGTGCAGCGGTAAAGGCCGCCCCGTCCTACCAGTGCAGTTCCCGGGCGGGACAGGGAATCTCGTTCACCTCGATTTTGCCGATGCGGCCGTCGCTGAGGTGGATGACCCGGTGGGCCATGCGGGCGATATCGGCGTTGTGGGTGATGAGCACGGTGGTAGTGCCCACCTGGCGGTTGATGCGCTCCAGGACCTCCAGCACCGCCACCCCGGTCTTGGAGTCCAGGGCACCGGTTGGCTCATCGCACAGCAGCACCCGGGGGCGCTTGGCGATGGCCCGGGCAATGGCCACCCGCTGCTGCTCACCCCCCGAGAGCTGGGCCGGAAAATGATCCCGTCGCTGGGCCAGCCCCACCAGGGCCAAGGCCTCGGCCGGGCTCAGGGGATCATCGGCGATCTCGGTGACGATTGCCACATTTTCCAGGGCGGTGAGACTGGGAATCAGGTTGTAGAACTGGAAAACAAACCCCACCATGAAGCGGCGGAATTCGGTGAGTTCGGCCTCGCCGGCAGCGGCCAGGTCCCGGTCGCCGCAGCGCACGATGCCGGCCGTGGGCGGGTCCAGCCCGCCCAGGATATTGAGCAGGGTTGACTTGCCACTGCCGGAAGGACCCAGCAGCACCACCAGCTCCCCCCGGTACAGATCCAGGTCGACCCCGTCCAGGGCCCGCACCTCCACCTCCCCCAGGCGGTAGATCTTCCGCAGCCCCCGGGCATGAAAAACAATTTCGGCAGACGGGGCAGACAAGCAAGGTCACCTCGTTAAGCGGAACCCATATATTTTTTAATGGAGTCAGCCATGGTCTGGCAGATCAGGCGGAAGCGGTCTTCGTCGCGCTCTAGCAGGGTGGTACGAAAACCCTGGTAATCGGTGGCAAAAGAGCTTAACGGCACCACACAGATACCGGTGGCGCCCAGCAGATAGTAGACGAACCGTTTGTCCGGCGAAGTACCAGGCTGGCTGACCAGGGACTCGACGTGGCTTTTGACCTCGGCATTGTCTATGGGCAGGGTCTGCTTATGGTTCAACGCCCCGGGCTCAAAGGCCACGCTCATGTAAAAAGCGCCGTTGGTCCGGTTGACAATCAGCCCATCCACCTCTTTAAGGATATCATAGGCGATATTGGAGGCCTTTTCATAACGTCGCACCCGTTCCTCCAGGTAACCGTCGTACTCTGGATGGCTGACAATGGCCGGCAGCACCATCTGGGGCAGAGTGGTGGAACATACCTCCACCATCTTGGCGTTGAGGATCGAGGCCACGTACTTCTGGAACATGGGGTCCCGGTCGGCGTTGTAAACCTCAATCCAACCGCAACGGGAACCGGGCCAAGGCATCTCCTTGGAAATCCCGCGCATGTTGATGGCCGGGACATCGCCGATCACCTCGCACAGAGGGCGGGTCTGCTGACCGTTATAGACGATCCGCTGGTATACCTCATCGCAGATGATAAAGAGATCGTACTTGCGGGCCAGAGCCACAATCCCCCGCAGAATTTCCTCGGGATACACCGCCCCGGTGGGGTTGTCCGGGTTGATCAGCAGAATGGCGGCCACCGCCGGGTTATACTTGATCCGCTTTTCCAGATCGTCAAGGTCGGGAAACCAGTGGTTATGAGGGTCCAGCCGGTAGGAAACCGGCCGGTCCCCGGCATGGGCCGCCTCGCCGGAGGAGTGGGTGGTATAGCTGGGGGTTGGCACCACCACCCGGGCGGTACGGCGCAACAGGCCATAAACCTTGCTGATGGCATCTCCCAGGCCGTTGAAGAAGATAATGTCATCGGGCCCAACCTTGACCCCGCCGTGACGGTTGACCTCGGCCGCCAGAAACTCCCGGGTAGCCAAAATACCGCGGGTGGGGCAGTAACCGTAGCTGGCATTCTCCATGGCATACTCGGCCACCACCTTTTTCATCCAGTGGGGAATCTCCTCACCCTTGGCCACCGGATCGCCGATGTTCTCCCAATAGGTCTTGATTCCCAGCTTCTGAAGTTTTTCGCCCACCGCTACGATGTTACGAATTTCGTAGGTCAGTTCGCCGGCGCCGATGTGCACGATGTCGGTACGCATGCCCTGAAGTCCTTATTGCCTGAATTGTTAAAATACGCTCATTGTCTTTTAATTGAAACCGTTCTCACCAGGCCCGCAACCGCTCATCACCAACACCAGTAAACGGCTCAGCAGTGCCGCCGGTTGCGGCAAGCGGGACGGCGATGCGTACATCAGTACGTGAGCCGGCCCGATCGTCGCAACCGGCGGTGCTGCTGAGCCGTTTACCGCTGGTCAATGGGTACGAAGGGGCGGCTCAGGGGCCCGATGTACACCTGGCGCGGCCGGCTGATCCGCCAGGCCGGGTCGTCCCACATCTCTTTCCAGTGGGCAATCCAGCCGGGCAACCGGCCCAAAGCGAACATCACGGTAAACATGCTGGTGGGAATACCGATGGCCCGATAGATGATGCCGGAATAAAAATCGACGTTGGGATAGAGATTGCGCTCCACGAAGTAGTCATCCTTCAGGGCCACCTCTTCCAGTTCCTTGGCCAGATCCAGCAGCGGATCGGAGAACTTGAGATCATCCAGCACCTCATCGCAGGCCTGCTTGATGATCCGGCAACGGGGATCGTAGGTCTTGTATACCCGGTGGCCGAAGCCGGCCAGCCGGAAGGGATCCTTGGGATCCTTGGCGCGCTCCACATACTGACGATAATCACCGCCGCTCTCGTGGATGCTTTGCAGCATCTCCATCACCGCCTGGTTGGCACCGCCGTGCAGCGGCCCCCAGAGGGCGCTAATCCCGGCGGACACCGAGGCGTAAAGGTTGACCCGGGCGCTGCCCACCATCCGCACCGTGGAGGTGGAGCAGTTCTGCTCATGATCCCCATGCAGGATCAGCAGCTTGTTCAGGGCGGCCACCACTTTATGGTTGATCTCGTAGGGGCGCACCGGCGAGTCGAACATCATGTTGAGAAAATTTGCACAGTAAGAGAGATCATGCCGGGGGTAAACCACCGGATACCCCAGGGATTTTTTGTAGGAAAAGGCGGCGATGGTCCGCACCTTGGAGAGCAGTCGGGCGGACATCCGGTCGATATTCTCCAACGGATTTTCGGTCATCTCCGGGTAAAAACTGCACAAGGAGTTGACCATGGAGGAGAGAATTGCCATGGGCGGGCTCTTGGGCGGGTAGCTGTCGAAAAAGCGGATCATGTCCTCGTGGATCATGGCGAAATCGTTGAGCATCTGGCTGAACTCGCCGAGTTCGGCCCGGGTGGGCAGGCTGCCGTGGTCCAGCAGATAGGCCACCTCAACGAAGCTGCAGTTTTCCGCCAGTTCGGCAATATCGTAGCCGCGGTAACTCAGCACCCCGCGCTCGCCATCGAGATAGGTGATATTGCTGATGCAGGAGCCGGTATTGGCATAACCGCTGTCGAAGGCGACATAGCCGGTTTGACCTCGCAGGGAGCGGATATCAATGGCTTTCTCACCCTCGGTGCCGACAATCACCGGCAGTTCATGGACCTGACCGTCAATTTTCAGCTCGGCTTTCTCGCCGGTATAGTAGTTATGGGGCATAACCTAAAATCCTTTGTATGGTTGGCAGAATCAGTTATTTTAACGTCGCTGGCGGCAGTTTTCAAGCAGAAAGCCGCCGGCCGCTTGCCCGAATCTACGGCACTGCTGAACGATTACGGCCCGTTATATCGACTGATTATCGGGCCTGGTGAACGGTTACGTACCCGGTAGGCGGGCCGGATTAATTTTGTCGGCGGCACCCACCGCACGGCGTCACTTTGGCCTTGCCGAACAACACCCTTGGCGTTTTTTGGCAACGCCATCAATTTTATTGAAGGAGCCGTTATGACCACGCACCAGGAACGGTTACAAAAATTTATCGAGGAAGTTACCCTCTACCCGGTTTCCTGCGAGAAATTGGCGCTGGGCCGCAGCGACCGCCAGTGGTTGGAGGCGGTGCTGGCCGCCGGGGTTAAAATTGTCCAGTTACGCGACAAGGAGGCCGACGGCCGCACCCTGTTTAACAAGGCTAAAATGTTCCGGGAACTGACCCGGGCCGCCGGCGCCCTGTTCATCGTCAACGACCGCCTGGACGTGGCCCTGCTGAGCGAGGCCGACGGTATCCACCTGGGCAACGACGACCTGCCCTGCGAAGAGGTGCGTCGCTACGCCCCGGAGTTGATCATCGGGGTTTCCTGCAACCGCGAGGAAGAGGCGGCCACCGCCGAAGCGCGGGGCGCTTCCTATTACAACATCGGGCCGCTGTTTCCCACCGGCACCAAGGAAGAGGCCCGGGAGGTATTGGGAATTGAAGCCATCGCCCGTTTTTCCCGCCACTCCCAACTGCCCATCACCGTCATGGGCGGCATCAAGAAACACCACCTGCCAGAGTTGATGGCCGCCGGGGTAAAAAGACCGGCGGTGGTCACCGCCCTAACCCAAGCCGCCGACATCACCGCCGAAACGAAAAATTGGCTGGAAAAACTCCAGCAGCACCGCGCCCTGCCGCGACCGTAACCGTTCACCAGACCCGATAATCGGCTGATTCCGGCTTGTAAACGTTCAGCAGCACCTACTTGATAACTTCCAGATAGCGGTACAGCGGTGATTCGGTGGTCAGTATCAGGCGAGTGTTGTCGTTCAGGGTGTACTGATAGGTTTCCAGGGTTTTATAAAACCGGTAGAACTCGGGGTCCTGGTTGTAGGACTCGGCGTAAATCCGGGCCGCCTCGGCGTCGGCCTCACCGCGCAGGGTCTGGGCCTCGCGGGAGGCACCGGAACGGATCTCCATCAGGTCACGTTCCATCTTGCCCAGGATCTCGGACTTGCTGCCTTCACCGCGGGAGCGCAGGTCGGCGGCGATTCTTTTACGCTCGGAGATCATCCGGTCGAAAACCCGACGCTGCACACTGTCGATATAGTTGACCCGACGCAGCATCACGTCCACCAGCTCGATGCCGTACTGCTTAACCACCTCGGCGGCCCGTTCGTGGATCATGTTGGTGATCACGTCCCGGCCCAGCGCGACATGCTCGATCTCCGCCGGCTCCAGCATGCTGACCCGCATGGTGTGGGGCTCCCAGTCCGAACTGCGGATAAACTCCACCAGGTTGTTCTGGTTGACGAAGTCCCGCACCGTACCGTCGATGATGGCGTCCAAGGTGTTCAGGGCCTGGTTTTCATTATGCACCGACTGCATGAACTGCAGCGGGTCTTGAATCCGCCAGCGGGCGGTGGCGTCGATATGGACGAAGGTCTTGTCCCGGGTGGGAATTTGGTTGGGGTCACCATCCCAGGTCAGGATGCGCTTGTCGAAATAGGTCACGTCCTGGACGAAGGGGAGCTTGAAGTGCAGACCGGCCTCGTTCACCGGCTCACCCACCGGACGACCGAACTGGGTGACCACGGCCTGGCGATCCTCGGGCAAGACATAGATCCCGTTGGCCACCAACAGGCCCAGGACGACAATAACTGCGATCAGAATGAAACGAACTATATTTTTCACGAAAGCCTCCGATTAGCTTAACCGTTGTTGTTACTGCTCAGTTGCCGGCCTTGAGGCCGCCGCCCCCGAGATTGAGCAGGGGCAGCAGGGATTTCTGTTCACTGTCGATGACCACCACCTCTTCCACCTTGGGCAGAACCTCACGCATGGTCTCAAGGTAAAGCCGCTGCCGGGTTACCTCGGGAGCCCGATCATATTCTTCCAGCAGGGCGGTGAAGCGGGCGGTCTGGCCCTGGGCCTCGTTGACCCGTTCCACCTTGTAACCGTGGGCCTCTTCCACGATCCGGCGGGCATCACCCCGGGCCCGGGGAACTTCGCGGTTGTAGATCTCCTCGGCCTCGTTGATCAGCCGCTGCATATCCTGGTCGGCCTCGTTGACCTCGTTGAAGGCAGGCTTGACCGGCTCCGGCGGGTTAACATCCTGCAACTGGACGGTGATGACCTGGATGCCGCTTTCATATCGGTTCAGAGTCTCCTGCAGCTCCCGGGCCATGGCGTCGGCCAGGACGGCCCGGCCGTCGAGCACCGCGTCGAAATCCATGTTGCCCACCAGACGGCGCAGGGTCATCTCGCTGACGTCCCGCACCGCCGGGGAAATATCGCGGATCCGGAAGAGAAAGTGGTAGGGGTTGTCCACCCGGTACTGCACCACCCATTCCATGTCGATGACGTTACGGTCGCTGGTGAGCATCAGAGACTCCTGGGTGTAGCCCTGCTTCTGGTACTGGGTGCGGTCGGCCACCCGGCGGGTGCGGAAGCCGAACTGCTCTTTACGCACCGTTTCCATGTCCACCTTGTGCACCACGTCCACCAGGGGAATTTTGAAATTCAGACCGGGATGGGTGGTGGCGTAATAGGCCCCCAACCGCAGCACCACGCCCTGCTCACCGGGGCGGATGGTGTAAAAGGATGAGGCCAGCAGCAGGCCCACCAGTACCACCCCGATGACCCCGGCGATCAGGCCGGGATTGACCCCCGGCCCCTGGCCGCCGCCGGAGTCGCGATCACCGCCGCCCTGGCCACCGCCTCCTGAAAAAAAATTCTTAATTTTCTGCACCAAAGCCGCCAGCTGCTCTTCCGGCGACTGGCCGCCCTTGCGCTGCCCCCAAGGGGGTTGCTGATTGTCCCATGACATAAAAGCCGTCCTCTGAAATACGGTTAACTTGTTTATCGAATCGGTATGATTTACCGCAGTTGAGCAGTTTGCCTTATTTCGCCGCGTGGTTCAACCCTTATTTGTCCTTCCCCCGCCCCCGGACCAGCCGTCGCCCCAGGCTGGCCTTGACTTTTTGCCTGAAGCTCAGTAGAAAGCGACCACTCGACGCCCGCTGGCCGACGGTGGGCCGAGCACCAAACAAAAAAAGCGTAACCCCGAAGGATTACGCTTTGATCGTCTTACTGGTGCCGAAGGGGAGACTCGAACTCCCACGGGGGAACCCCCACTAGACCCTGAACCTAGCGCGTCTACCAATTCCGCCACTTCGGCAGCACCTTTGAAGAGGCGATAATATAGACTCCTTGGCTTTTTTGTCAAGATAAATCGGACAAGCCCGCAAAAAGCCGCCCACACCTTGGGACGCTTACGTAAAATCAACGAGCTGCCAAACCAAAATGACACTCGCTACCCCCGGAAAACACCATGACCATGAAAATTTACACCAGCCTGGACCAGATTACCGCCCCCTTCGCACACGCCTGCGCCACCATCGGCAACTTCGACGGAGTGCACATGGGCCACCAGCAGCTGTTCAATACGGTCAGCGACCTGGCCCGCCGCCACCGGGGTACCGGTGTTGCCATCACCTTCGAACCCCACCCCCTGCAAGTGGTGCGCCCTGAAATCGGCATCAAGCTGATCTCCACCTATGAGCAGAAAGTGGAACTGATTGCCATGGCCGGCATCGACGCCCTGCTGGTAATCCCCTTTGACCGGGAGTTCGCCTCCATGGACGCCGAGCAGTTTGTCGATGATGTACTGATCAACACCCTGGGTGTCCGCGAACTGGTGGTGGGGTATGATTACGCCTTCGGCAAGGGCCGCCGGGGAGATGCCGATTTTCTCGAGACCTGCGGCAAAAAACGAGGGTTTACGGTCCGGGTGATCCCTGCCTTCAAGGTGGACGGCATGGTGGTAAGCAGCAGCAAGGTGCGGGAGTTGGTGGCGGCTGGCCGCATGGAAGATGTTACCAAGCTGCTGGGGCGCTATTACCAGTTGCGCGGGGTGGTGCAGGTGGGCAAAAAGCGGGGCGGCAGCATCCTGGGGTTCCCCACCGCCAACCTCAGCCTCAACGAGCACGACCTCTGCCCCCGGCACGGGGTGTACGTCACCCAGGTGGTCTACGGCGGCAAATGTTACGGCGGAGTGCTCAACATCGGCTACAACCCCACCTTCGCCGACAGCAAGCTGGCGGCGGAAACCCATATCTTCGACTTCAACCAGGATATTTACGGCCAGCCCATCAAGATCAACCTGCTTAAGCACCTGCGGGGCGAGCGCAAATTCGCCGGCCCCGAAGAACTGGCCGCCCAGATCGCCCGGGACGTGGCGGCGGCCAAGGAGATGCTGGCCGCCGCCGAAGAGGAGTTCTGGCTCTATTGCGCGGAAAAATACAATAGTTAGGGTAACGATCCAGCAGCACCCCCGAAAGCGGCGATCAGGTCGTTAAGTACCTGATCTACGCAACGCCGCCCTGCTTACCGCAATCTGGGGCACTGCTGAACAGTTACCTTGGTTGTGAGCTGGATAGTTACCGATCAGGTCCGGTAGTCGGCGTTGATTT
This sequence comes from Desulfurivibrio dismutans, assembly GCF_029210385.1. Classification (GTDB taxonomy): domain Bacteria; phylum Desulfobacterota; class Desulfobulbia; order Desulfobulbales; family Desulfurivibrionaceae; genus Desulfurivibrio; species Desulfurivibrio dismutans. Next base: position 64,490 of record NZ_JARGDQ010000007.1, read on the forward strand.
TGACGTAATCCAAAGAAAAATCGCAGGTGAGATAATCGGCGTCGGCGCTGCCGGCCCGCAACTTGACGGTAACCGTGAACTCCGGGCGACGCAGCACTTCGGTGGCCGCCGCTTCCACTTCGGCCCCCAGACCGACGCCGTTTTCGACCATCACCACGTCATCAAAGGCGATGCTCACCACCTCGGGGTCAAATTCGGCCCCGGAGCGGCCAAGGGCGGCGATAATGCGACCCCAGTTGGCGTCTTCACCGAAAAATGCGGTTTTCACCAGGCTGGAGTTGGCAATGGTCCGGGCTGCGGCCCTGGCCTGGCCCTCATCTGCCGCTTGGGCCACCCGCACGGTCACCAGCTTGGTAGCCCCCTCCCCGTCACGGACGATCTGGCGGGCCAGATCCAGGCAAATCTCATCCAGTTGCTGCTGAAAAAGCAACTGTTCCTGCGAGCCGGGCACCAGCAGCGGTGCTCCGGCCTTGCCATTGGCCAGCAGCAGCACCGTGTCGTTGGTGCTGGTATCACCGTCGATGGTGATCCGATTAAAAGAGGCGTCCACGCTCTGTTTTAGCATGGTACGCAGCAGCCCGTGATCGACGGCGGCATCGGTGAGAATGAAGCAGAGCATGGTGGCCATGTCCGGCATGATCATCCCCGCCCCTTTGGCCACCCCGGCCAGATAAACCTCGACCCCGCCGATTTTGCAGCTGCGGTCGGCAGTTTTAGGCACCGTATCGGTGGTCATCATGGCCCGGGCCACCGCCTCCAGGCCCGTTTCCGTGACCCCGGCTGCTTCAATGGAAACCGCATCTCCGGCCAGGGCGGCCTGCAATTTGGGAATACCGAGCCGGAAGCATTCAACATCCAGCGGCATGCCGATGACCCCGGTGGAGGCCGGCTGCACCAGCCCTTCCTCGATCCCAAAGGCATCGGCCACCATGGCCCCGCAGAGCCGGGCATTGAGCATGCCGCCGGCCCCGGTACAGGCGTTGGCGATCCCGGAGTTAACCAAAATGGCCTGGGCCCGACCGCCGGCCAACCGCTGACGGCCCAACACCACCGGAGCGGCCTGCACCCGGCTGGTGGTAAAGACCCCGGCAGCGGCGGCCGGCACCTCGCTGACGATCAGCCCCAGGTCCAGTCGATCTTTGCCCCGAATCCCGGACTTGACCGCCGATGCTTTAAAACCTCGCACCTTCAACGTTAAAAGTCCTCAAAATCATCGTCGTCCAGCGGAAAAACCTCCTCGACATTCTTCTTCTCCGCCGACCGGCGGCGCTCACCACCGGCGGCCTTGCCACCTACCGCTGCCACCCCGGCTCCCATTCCGGCCGCCGCACCCTTACCGACTGGGCCGGGCAGAGCTTTGTGAACCGTAGCCGGCCGCTTCAGACCGCGATCACTATTCCTGGTCGACGGGCGCTTCAGGACGCCGGCCGCCCCTGGTTCGCCGTTAAAAATACTTTCGTCAATCCCGCCGATCACTGCGATCATCCGCCGCACCATGTTCCGCAGCACCGCCGACTGGGCGCTCAACTCTTCGGAAGCCGAGGCCGATTCCTCGGCGGTGGCGGCGTTGCGCTGAATCACCGTATCGATCTCACCGATGGCCGAACTAACCTGCGCCACCGCCTTTGACTGCTCGGCGGACGACTCGGCAATCTCCTGGATAAGGGTGGAGATTTTGCCGATGGACTCGGTGGTGGTCTTGAAGCTGCCGCTGGTTTCATCGACCAGGGAAGATCCGCTTTGGATTTTTCCCACCGTGCCGTCAATCAGACTGGAGGTATTCTTGGCCGCCTCCGCCGCCCGCATAGCCAGGTTGCGCACCTCGTCGGCCACCACCGCAAAACCCGCCCCGGCCTCGCCGGCTCGGGCCGCTTCCACCGCCGCGTTCAAGGCCAGCAGGTTAGTCTGAAAGGCGATTTCGTCGATGGTCTGGACAATCTTCTGGGTCTCGGCACTGGCCTTGGAAATCTCCTGCATGGAGGTCACCAGACGGCGCATGGACCCCTCGGCACTGCCGATCACATGGCCAGCCTCCGCCATGAGGTTGTTGGCCTGGCTGATATTATCGGCATCCCGCCGAGTCATGGCACTCACCTCCTCCAGGGAGGCGGAAATCTCCTCCACCGAGGCAGCCTGCTCGGTGGAGCCCTCCGCCAGACTCTGGCTGGAGGCGGAAACCTCGTTGGCGGCGGCGGCCACCTGGCTGGCCCCCTCGCCCATCTCCCGGCCGACATTACCCATGATGGAAGTCAGCCCACGATAGGTCAGAAGGCCGATGACACCGGCCAGCAGGGCTGCCAGCATCAGGGAGCCGGCAACCACCAGGGCCGTGTTGCGCATGGTGGCCCGGGCGGTTGCCTCCCGGCTGCTCACCGCCTCCCCGGTTTCGGTCCGGATGTCTCGAAGCACCCCCTGCACCCCCTGCAGGGCCGGCGCGCTTTGCCGGGCGTAAATACCGGCCGCTTGCCGGCGGTCGGCGGCCTGCTCGATGGCCACCGCCGATTCGTGCAACTCCCGGTGAGGACGCTCGATTCTGGCCAGCAACGGCGCCAGACTGGGCACCAGCTGCTCCGCCTGCCGCCGGCCCTCACCATAATACCAGAGCCCGAAACCGCAGCGGCGATAATCGGTTTCCACCTCCAGGCGGGTGGCCTGTTCGTCATCGATAAAGTCCCGCACCCGGGCGGCCCAAACCAGATGATCCACCTCCCGCTGGGCCAGTTCGCCATCCAACTGCAAACCGGTAACAATCTCACCGCTCTGCTGCTGCATGCTGCGCACCGCCAAACTGTTACCAAATCCGATCAGGACCAGCAGCAAAACAATCAGCCCGAAGCCGCCAAGGATTTTTTGCACAATTGTCATACTGTTTACCACTCCTCTCCACTTGGCATTTGCACCCTTGCCGGGCGGAACGGGACGGAATTAACAATGATGATGTCGCAAAAAGTCCGTCCATGGACTTTTTGCTCCCCGGAAAGCGAAAACGCGGTTTCCGCTTTCCTTACAAATCAATAGGTTACACAGCAAGCTATTGATTTGCGCGCCCATCCATGGGCGCGTTGATGACTTCTTGCGAAGTCATCAATAATAAGTTTGTTCAGCCCAGTAACCGACCAGCCGGCCAATCAATGTATTGATCAGGCTTTCTACCACAAGACCGAAACGGGAGCATCTTTTTTTTTAGACAACACCCTGATTTTTATAGAAAAAATACCACATTGTGACAATTATGGTAACTGCTATTGCCGACCACAGCAGCGTTTATGTTTTTTGCCGCTGCCGCAGGGGCAAGGCGCGTTGCGTCCCACTTTGTCACCCTGCCGGGTGACCGGCTGGCGGGCCCGGGCTTCGCCGCCGCCCTCTCCCCGGCTCAGTTGCATGGGCTGCCTGCGGTTGCGCTGCTGGGCTTCAAGCTCTTCCACATCGTCGCTTCTCACCAGCCGCACCCGGAACAGGGTGCGCACCGTCTGCTCATCCATCCGAGCAATCATCTCCCTGAACATCTGGAACCCTTCCCGCTTGTACTCGATCAGCGGGTTTTTCTGGCCGTAACCGCGCAGGCCGATGCCCTCCTTGAGATGATCCATGTTGAGCAGGTGCTCTTTCCAATGGTTGTCCACCATCTGCAGCAGCAACAGCCGCTCAAGCTGGCGCATGTTGTCGACGCCGATCTCTGCTTCCCGCTCCTCATAACGCGATTTGACCAGGTCCAGCAGTCGCGATTCCAGCTCGGTGGCGTTCAGATCGCTTTTGGCCGCCTCGTCCCACTCCAGAGGAAAGAAAAAGAGATCCTGGCAACGCTCTTCAAGGGCCTGCCAGTCCCAGTCCGCCGAGGGGATGTTGGCGTCCCCGATATCGGCGGCCAGGGCCTGCACCTGCTCGGTGATCATATCCATGACCGCCTCCTTGAGGTCGGTGCTTTCCAGCAGCTCCCGGCGCTGACCGTAGATCACCTCCCGCTGCTTGTTCATGACATCGTCGTACTCCAGCAGGTGCTTACGGATCTCGAAGTTATGGCCCTCCACCTTGCGCTGAGCGTTTTCAATGGCCTTGCTGATCATGTTGTGTTCAATGGGCTCATCTTCCTCCATGCCCAGGCGATCCATGATGCCGGAGATCCGGTCGGAGCCGAAGACCCGCAGCAGGTCGTCCTCCAGGGAGAGAAAAAAACGGGACGAACCGAGGTCACCCTGGCGCCCGGACCGGCCCCGCAGCTGGTTATCAATACGCCGGGACTCATGCCGGCTGGTACCCAGAATATGCAGCCCGCCCAACTCGGCCACCCCCTCCCCTAGCTTGATGTCGGTGCCACGGCCGGCCATGTTGGTGGCAATGGTCACCTTGCCTTTTTGCCCGGCGTCGGCGACGATCTCCGCTTCCTTGTCGTGCTGTTTGGCGTTGAGCACCGCGTGGGGAATTCTATCCTTCTTGAGCATCGCCGAAATCTTTTCCGACACATCAATGCTCACGGTACCCACCAGCACCGGCTGGCCGGCGGTATGCAGCTCCTTGATCTCCCGGACGATGGCCCGGTACTTGGCGGCCAGGGTTTTATAAATGGCATCCGGATAGTCTTCCCGGACCATGGGATGGTGGGTGGGGATCACCATCACGTCCAAGTTGTAGATCTTCTTGAACTCGGCCGCCTCGGTATCGGCAGTCCCGGTCATGCCGGCGAGTTTTTCATACATCCGGAAATAGTTCTGAAAGGTCACCGAGGCCAGGGTCTGGTTCTCCCGTTCCACCTTCACCCCTTCCTTGGCCTCCAAAGCCTGATGCAGGCCGTCGCTGAAACGACGGCCGGTCATGGCCCGGCCGGTGAACTCATCGACGATCACCACCTGGCCGTCGGTCACCAGGTAATCGACATCCCGCTTGAACAGCACGTGGGCCTTCAGTGCCTGGTTAAGATGGTGGAGCTGCTCAATGTTCCGCGGATCATAAAGGTTCTCCACCCCCAGCAACTCCTCGCCCAAGGCCACCCCTTCCTCGGTTAAGGCAACCGACTTGGCCTTTTCATCAATGGTGTAGTGCACCCCGGCCTGAAAACTGGGGATCAGGGTATCGACCTTGACATACAGATCGGTGGAAACATCGGCGGGGCCGGAGATGATCAGCGGTGTACGGGCCTCATCAATGAGGATGCTGTCCACCTCGTCGACAATGGCGAAGTTAGGGGCCCGCTGGCAGAAATCCTCCAGACTGAACTTCATGTTGTCCCGCAGGTAATCGAAGCCGAACTCGTTGTTGGTCCCATAGGTCACATCGGCGGCATAGGCCTCCTTGCGGGCGGCGTCATCGACCCCGGGCACCACCACTCCGACGCTCAGTCCCAGGAAGTTGTACAGCCGCCCCATCCATTCGGCGTCCCGGCGGGCCAGGTAATCGTTGACCGTCACCACGTGCACACCGCGGCCGGTCAGAGCGTTGAGATAGACCGCCAGGGTGGCCACCAGAGTCTTGCCCTCGCCGGTCTTCATTTCGGCGATCCTACCCTGGTGCAGGACGACACCGCCAATGAGCTGGACGTCGAAATGCCGCATCTGAAGCACCCGCCTGGATGCCTCGCGGACCACCGCGAAGGCCTCGGGCAGCAGATCATCAAGAGTGCCACCCTGGTTCAAGCGCTCCCGGAATTCAACGGTTTTGGCGGCCAGGGCGGTGTCGTCCAGGGCTTGCATTTCCGGTTCCAGGGTGTTGATCCGCTCCACCAAAGGTTGCATCACCTTCAGCATTCGTTCATTCTGGCTGCCGAACAGCTTTTTCAGTACTTTTGCCAACATCAGGTAATCTCCTTACGCAGAAGGCGCCGAAGGGTTAAGCCTCGGCCTCCCAGATTAGCGATTCTTCGTTGCAATCGGGGAACATCGGGCAATTGATGCAGTCGCTCCACACCTTGTGGGGCAACTCGTTTTTATCAATCGGGCGAAATTTTATTTTTTTGAAAAACTCCGGCTGATAGGTCAGGGTAAAAACCCGGGTGATTCCGTAGTTACGGGCCTCCTCCAGGCAGGTCTGCACCAGGGCCCGGCCCACCCCCGCCTGCTGAAAGCTTTCCGCCACCGCCAGAGAGCGGATTTCGGCCAGGTTCTCCCAGCAGATATGCAGCGAGCAAACCCCCAGCACCTGCTGGTCGTTATCGGCGGCCACCGCCACCTTGAAATCCCGAAGATGATCGTAGAGGGAACTGAGCGAACGCCCCAGCAGAAGATTGCGGCCGGCAAAAAACTGCAGCAGGGCGTAAATGGCCCTCACATCATCCATCCGGGCCGAGCGCACCAAAAACGCAGGCGCCGGCCGACCGGGGGCTTTGGCTTGTGACGCGGTCATGTCAGTTCCCCTCCCTGGTTTGCACGGCGGTCAAGCCGGCGGCGGTCATCTCCGGCAACGGCGCCAGGATACTCTGGCCGGCCCACAGGCCCAGCAGAAACATCCACATAAAAATACAGAACACCACCACCGCCAGGCTGAACAGACCGCCCCAGCCCAGTTCCACCTTAACCACCGTCTTTTTTTTACCCCGTCGCGCCGCCGCCATCTTGATCGCTCTCCGGCCTGCCTGTCGGCAGTTGCCCGTTGTTGATTTAGTAAACGTGCAACAGCACGGCTGAACATTTACTCAAGGTTAGATCCATGGTCAACGGCATTACATACTCTCGGGGGCGCTCACCCCGATCAGCCGCAGGCCGTTGGCAAAAACCACCCGCAGGGCCAGGGCCAGGGCCAACCTAACCTGGCTTAACTGCTCGTCTTCCCCGACGATCCGATGACGATTGTAATAACCATGGAACCTGGCCGCCAGGTCCTGGAGGTAAAAAACGATACGGTGAGGCTCCAGGGCGACGGCGGCAGTCTCCAGCAGAGAAGGCAGCCCTGCCATGGCCTGCAGCAGTTCCAGTTCTTCAGCTAAATCCAGACGGGAAAAATCAATCTCCGCCACCGCCACCGGTGTCAGCCCCTTTTCCCTGGCCTGGCGCTGGATGCTGCAGAGGCGGGCATGGGCGTACTGGACGTAATAAACCGGGTTTTCCTGTCCCTCCTTGGTGGCCAGATTCAGGTCGAACTCCAACTGGCTGTCGGCCTTGCGCATGAGGAAAAAAAAGCGGGTGACATCGGCCCCCACCAGATCCAGCAACTCATCGACGGTGACGAAGGTGGCCTTGCGGGTGGACATCTTCACCTGCTGGCCATCGCGCATCAGGGTAACAAACTGGTGAATCACCGTGGTCACCTTGCCCGGGTCGTAGCCCAGAGCCTTGATCCCGGCCATCACATCAGGCACCGTGGCGATATGGTCGGAGCCCAGCACGTTGACCAACCAGTCATAGCCGCGCCGCATTTTCTCCCGGTGATAGGCGATATCCGGCAGACGGTAGGTAGGCTCCCCGCTGGATTTAATAATCACCCGGTCCTGCTCCAGCCCGAATTCGGTGGTCTTGAACCACACCGCCCCGTCCTGGTCATAAACCAGACCCTGGTCGCGCAAGTTGGCCACCACCTCATCCACCAGGCCTTGCTCATACAGGGTGTGTTCGTTGTAATAATTATCGAACTTGATACCCAGGCGGGCCAGGGTGGCATTGATATCGGCAAAAATCACCTCTTCCGCCTTTTTGGTAAACGGCAGATGATCGGACACCTCTTTCAAGGCCTCGCCCTGTTCATCCACCAGGGCCAGGGCAATCTCCCGGATATACTCCCCCTGGTAACCGTCCTCGGGAAATTCGTAAGGGACCCCCAGCAGATCCAGATAGCGGGCCCGCACCGATTCCCCCAGCACCCGCATCTGGCGGCCGGCGTCGTTATAATAGTACTCCCGGGTCACCGTGTAGCCGGCGGCACTGAGCAGACGGGCAATGGCATCCCCCAGCACCGCCTGGCGGCCATGCCCCACACTCAAAGGACCGGTGGGGTTGGCACTGACAAACTCCACCAGCACTTCGCGACCCGCACCGCTGCTGCAACGGCCGAATTCTTCCCCCTGTTCCAGAATAACCGGCACCACCGCCTGCCAGACTGCCGGTTTGACAAAGCAGTTGACAAAACCGGGCCCGGCCACCTCCACCCGCTGGAACAGATCACCGGTGTTGGCCGGGTCGCTGAGCAGCCCCACCAGGGCCTCGGCGATTTCCCGGGGCTTGCGTTTTTCCCGACCGGCGGCCACCATGGCCAAATTGGTGGCAAAATCCCCCTGTCCGGCCCGCTTGGGCTCCTCTACTGCATAATCACCGGCAGCCGCCTCGGTCCATAATTTTTGTTCGACGCCCAGGGCGAAACAGCGGTCAATGGCCGCCTGAACCCGTGTCTTGATCATCGTTGCTAAATTCCTTAAGAAAAAAGTAAAAATTTCCGGTTAACTTAACGGGCCGTAAACCCGCTGGTTCATGGCGCCAATACGGCACAAAATCTCGTAACTGATGGTCCCGTGCCAGGCGGCAAGCTCATCGGCACCGATAAACCCTTCTCCCTGGCGACCCAGAAAAACCGCCTCATCCCCGGCCTGCACCAGCGGCAGGGAGCTGATATCGGCCATACAGGCGTTCATGCAGATGGTGCCCAACAGCGGCGCCCGGTGACCTCTCAGCAAAACCTCGGCCCGGCCGCTGATCCCGCGAGGGTAACCGTCGGCATACCCCACCGGCAGCACCGCCAGCCGGGTGCGACCGGAGGTCACATAACGGTGACCATAGCTGACCCCATGACCGGCAGGCAACTCCTTGACCTGCAGCACCCGACTGTGCAGGCTCATGGCCGGCTGCAGCGGCGGCACGACCCCAGCAAATTCCGCCGGCAAGGGAGAATAACCATACAGGCTGATCCCCGGGCGTACCAAATCGCCGTGGGCCCAAGGAAAACGCAGCAGGGCCGCCGAATTGGCCATGTGCAGCAGTGGCCGGGGAACATCGGCCGGCGGCAGACAGACCGCATATCCGGCCTGCAGCAGTTGCCACTGTTCCCGACAGCGTTCCTCCGCGCCGGGTACATCGGCCAGAGGGAAATGGGACATGAGGCCGGCCAAATGCAAGCCGGGCAGCCTGGCAATGAGCGCCGCCAACCGGGTAAGGTCAGTGGGAACCACGCCGAACCGGCCCATCCCGGCATCAAGTTTCAGATGAACCCCCACCATCCCGGCCCGCCTTTCGGCCAGGCGGGACAACTCCGCCAGCCCGGCGGGATCGAAAACCACCGGGCTCAATCGGTTTTCGACCACCTCGGCCGCCTCTCCGGGGGCAACACCCAGCAGGAGCACCACCTCGCCTGCCAGCCCGGCCCGGCGCAGCCTGACCCCTTCTTCCACGGTGCCCACCCCGAAACAATCAGCCCCGGCCCGGGCAAAGGCCTCGGCCGCCGCCTCCAGGCCATGGCCGTAAGCATCGGCTTTGACCACCGCCATGATCCTGATCCCCGGCAGCAACCGGGAGCGCACCGCCTTAAAATTAGCCTGCAGAGCCTTAAGGTCGACCTGCACCGAATTATAAGAGGCGGCGCCCCTCATGCCGGCCGCCTGCGAGACCACTGGCGCCAGAACAGCCCGCTGGCCAGCAGCAGGGACAGCCCCACCGCCAGGTAAATCAGGGCCACCCAGAACTCCGGCAAACCAAACCCCCGCAGGACGCGCCCGGCAACCATCATCACCACCACCAGGGCCCACATCTTAAACGAATACACTGCCCCCAGGCAGGTGTTTTCCTGCAGCGCCAGGATCCGGACAATATTTTTCCGGGCCGAAGGAATCAGCATAAAGTAAGCCTTCAGGGCGCCAGCGGCCAGTGCCACCAGGGGTGGCCAGTAGGCACCGTCGCCATAGAGCAGCACTCCCCTGATCAGCAGATAGACACCGATAAAGCTCCAGAGCACGGCGGCCAGCAGCAGGTGGGCCTGCACCGAGGCTCCTGGCTTGAAGCGCTGCGCGGCTTGGGTGAACATGACCAGTTTTCCGTGCCTCCCCGAGGCGGGATTACCAAACAAGAATAGGCATATCCCGCCTCGGGGACATGCCTATTCATCAGCAGCTTACACCAAGGTTTAGGCTACATTAAACCTCGGTTACGGTGATGGCGCCTTCCGGGCAAACCTCAACGCAGGTCTCGCAACCCAGGCACTCATCCACGTTAACGGGATCAGCCTTGCCGTCAACCATTTCAAAAACCTGGGCCGGGCAGGCGTTTACGCACTCTTCATCACCGCTGCATTTGTCTTTGTCGACATCAACTTGCCACATGATTCATTCCTCCGTGTTAACGAAATAATAAGTTAAATACAGGCTCGAAGCGGATCACCTTGTGGCGCTGGGGAAGCTGCGCGCAATGCTCCACTCCCAACCAGATCACTTCGAGCCATCAATTTCCGACACTTTTCTCTAATGCACCGCCTTTTTTTTGTCAACATAAAAGCGGTGACGAATCCTTTGGTGGCGGTCCGGATGGCACCGGCCGGGAGCGCCTGTTGACCGCAACGCCCAAATAAGGTAGCTTTTCGTGGTTAAACGGCTATTTTCAGTTTTACAACCACGCAGGTAATCACCGAGGTGGCAGAATATATGACCTGATTCGTTAACAGGTCAACCCATCAGGAGTACAACCGATGAGCAAAGCTAACCCCCCGGCCAAGACCAAAAACAAGGGCCTGAGCGCCGAGAAATCAGAAGAAGCGATGATTGGCGGCATCATCGAGGGCAGCCCCGAGGCGGTGGGGGTGGCAGTGCTGCGCCTGGCCTGCGGCTGTCGCAAGATGGCAGCGGTGGACAAGGAGGGGGAGCCGGCCAGCAAGGTGGTCATTTACCGCGACAACGCCCTGAACGTCTGCGATCAATGCCAGGAGGACAACGGCGCCTTCATCCGGGTCAAAGAGTCCTTCATCCACTGGACCGACCCCGCGCCGCCTGAGGAACAGCAAAAAAAGATTCGCGCCAAAGTTTTCGGCACCGTCACCACCCACTGACCCGATGCAGAAACTCGGTGCCAGACCCGTCATCATCCCCATCGCCAGCGGCAAGGGCGGCGCGGGCAAAAGTGTTTTTGCCGCCAGCCTGGCCATTAATCTGGCCCGCCGTGGGGCCAGGGTGGTGGCGGCAGATCTCGACCTGGGCGGCTCCAACCTCCACACCTATCTCGGCCTGCCCAACACCAACCCCGGGGTGGGCGATTTCCTCAAACAGCAACGCCGGGAACTGCAGAAACTGCTGGTTCCCACTTCTTTCAACGGCCTGCGTTTTCTCCCCGGCGATGGCAAAACCCCTTTCATGGCCAACATCCCCAGCCAGCAGCGTTTTCTGCTGCTGAGCCAATTGCAGCAGCTACCGGCCGATTACGTGATCATCGACCTGGGAGCCGGCTCGGCCCTCAACACCATGAACCTCTTCGGCCTGGCCCGGAACGGTATTGTCATCACCACCCTGGACACCCCGGCCATGATGAACGCCCTGGTCTTTCTTCGCAACTTCATGTTCGCCAATATCATCAGCCTCACCGCCAAACGAGCACCCATTAAAAAGGATCTGCTGGCCGCCTACCGCCGCTCCGCCGGCGGGGCCAACCTGACGGTGGAGGAGGTCTACCGGCTGATCGAACGGCACGACCCCCTGCTGGCTCGGGAAACCAGGAAACGCTGCGGGGGCTTCCAGCCGCGACTGGTTTACAACATGGCCGATGAGGCCGAAGAACTGCAGGTGGCCCAGCGTATCGAAAGCACCATGAAAAAAAATCTCTCCCTGCAAAGCTCCACCCTGGGGCTACTATTCCATGACCCGGCCGTCCGGCTGGCAGTGAGGAAAAACCGGGTATTTCTGCAAGACCACCCAGACACCCCTTATGCCCGCGGCCTGGCGGCCATTACCGAACGTATTCTGCAGCCGCCCGCCGCCCCCCGCCTGGACGACCTGATCCGCGAAGCTGCGACTCACCGCGCAGCCCCGGCCCGGTAAGCCGCGGCGCGGGCCACCAGGGCCGGGGCCCATTCCGGGGTGCCCAGGGCGTGGATGTGGGTATAAAGGGCGAGCACATTGCCGATGGTAAGGCCATCGCGGCCCTCGCTGAAGCCAACCCCCCGGGCCATGACCAGGGCCAGGCCGGCGGGGTCAATCGCCGCCTGCGTCACCGTCGAATAACGGAATTCATGCCCCCGGATCTCGGTGCCGGGGGCGTAAAATGGATTTTCCCGCTCCACCCGCAGCACCGTGTAGCCATGAGCCTGGGGCTTGCGCGCCAGCCCGAAGCGTACCGGAAAGACCCCGGCCAGGGAAAATTCCTGACCGTCCAGCACAATGGCCTCGCCAAGATAGATCAACCCCCCGCATTCAGCGTAAATTGGCAGACCGGCGGCCGCCGCCCGGCGCACCGATTCCCGGAAGGAAATATTGCTTGACAGCGCCGCCGCCGAGGTTTCCGGGAAACCACCCCCGATATAAAGTGCGTCCAGATCAGACGGCAAGGCCGCCGCCACCAGGGCATTGACCGGCACCAACTCCGCTCCCGCCGCCGTCAGGGCCTCCAGGTTGTCGGGGTAATAAAACTGAAAAGCGACATCCAACAGGTAGCCGATCCGCAACGACCCGGCCACCGTCCCAGCAGGCGCAACCTGCGGCACCCCGTGATCGTTTACGGGACCGAACCTGCGGCTGGTTACCGAGGGTTTTATCTGGTCCGCCGGTTTCAACTTTCCGTTGACGTTCACGGCCCAACCGGCAACATCAGCCGCCCCGCCCATGGCAACAACAATCCGTTCCAGATCAAGACACTTTTCCGCCTGTTCGCCCAGCTCGAGCACGGCCCGGTTCGCCTCGCCATGCTCCACGGCGGGGGTCACCCCCAGGTGCCGCTGGGGGAAAAAATCCCGGCGGCTCCGGGGCACCGCCCCCAGCACCGGCAAGCCGGTATATCGTTCCACCGCCTGGCGGACGATACTTTCATGGCGCGCCCCTCCCACCCGGTTCAGCACCACCCCGGCAATGGCCAGCTCAGGATCAAAATGACGACAACCCAGCACCTGGGCCGCCACGGTGCGGGTGGTCTTGGTGCAATCCACCACCAGCAGCACCGGCACCGCAAGCAACCGAGCCAACTCGGCGCTGCTGCAACTGCCCTCCACATCCACCCCGTCGAATAACCCCCGGTTGCCCTCCAGCACCGCCAGCTCCGCCCCGGCCAGATGCTCGGCAAAAGAGGCCCGAATCACCGATGCGGACATCAGGTAGGGGTCCAGATTATAACAGGGGCGGCCGGCGGCCAGGGCCAGCCAGCCGGCATCGATATAATCCGGCCCTTTCTTGAAGACCGCCAGTAGATGACCGCGCCGCCTCAAGGCCGCAGCCAAACCCACCGCCACCACACTCTTTCCACTGCCGCCAGCCAGGCCGGCCACCAGCAGCCCGCCTGCCACTGCTTGCTCCGCCATACTTTCTTCCCCACTGCCCACGGCAGTCGCTATTTTTTGCTCCACCCACCGGTTCTCCTTCATAACCACGGCCACTATACCTCTTCCCTTCCCGAGAAGCCAGAACCACAACTGCTCTTCCAGGGCCCATCAACGTCGGGCCACGCTTGTACAGGGGCCCGACCGCTTACCGTTTGCCCCCCTGTGATCAGTTACCTTACTTTTTTATAACTATCCAGCTCATGCGGGGGTAACTGTTCAGCAGTGCCCCAGGTTGGGGCAAGCGGCCTGGCGCCGCGTACTGTTGGGTACGCAAGCCGGGCCGATCGCCCCAAGATGGGGTGCTGCTGGACAGTTACACTTTTTTTTGACCTGGGCTCCGGGCTGTGTTATCTTTTTTGGTTTTGACCCTCACCATAAAAACAACACTTTGCCTACCCCAGGGAAACTATCATGTCGGAAAAAGCAGAAAGCCAAGAACAGTTAAACAAAATCATCGCCGAGCTGGAACAGAAATGTGCCGATAAGCCCAATAATGTGCCCGCTCACCACCACCTGGCCCTGGTTTACCGCAAGGCGAACCGCATTGACGACGCCATCCGGGAACTGGAAAAGTGCCTGGAACTTGACAACCAGGCGGTGGAGGCCTATATCAACTTGGGTGCCATCTACTTCGAGCAGGGCAACCTGGACAAGGCTCTGGAGGTCAACCTCAACGCCATCAAGGTGCTGCCGGAAATGTCGCAGGCCCATAACAACATCGGCCTGATCAGGCAGCAGCAGGGTGAGGCGGCTGCCGCCATCGCCGCTTATGAAGAGGCGGTGCGCCACGATCCCAAGCTAACCAACGCCTGGGTCAACATGGCCTCCTGCCGGATCATGGCCGGCGAGTTCGACCAGGCGCGCCAGGCGGCCAAAGAGGCGATCAAGCTCGCCCCCGATTTCGGCATGGCCCATAACAACCTGGCCGTGGCCCATTACTACCTGGAACAATACCAGGAGGCCAAAGAGGCGGCCGACAAAGCCCAAAGCCTCGGCTACCCGGTGGACCCGCGCTTCCGGCAAGCGCTTGAAGAAGCCCTGACCACATGAAAGGCCAACAGATTAAAATCCGCCCCCGCTGTCCTTTTTGCGGCGACGAAATCGAACCACCCCAGGACCAGGATCAGCGCAAGCTGGGAGAATTCAAAGTCGGCCGCTGTCAATGCGGCGCGGTTTATGCCTGTGATGCCACCGGCCACAATATCGGCTCGGCGATGATCGAGGCCCTGGTACACGCCTGTAACGACAACTGGGAACTGGCCTGGGAGTTGCTGCCGGACCAGGACTACCTTACCGGCCGGGTGGAAAGCTACGACGAAATCACCCACCAGACCCTGGAGCAGCGCCATTTGGACGGCCGCTACGTCCGCGGGGTGCTCTATTTTGTCCGGCTGCAGAAGGAGATTGAAGAGATTACCCAGCAGCTCCAAGCAAAGCCCGCCGATTATTTGCCGCCCCTGGAACCCGAACGCGACCCCCATCGCCGCCGGCAACGAGCCGACAAAAAAGAGGTGCAGCGCCTGGCCCTGGCCGGCGACATTGACGGGCTGGTGGATCTGACCCTCGATGATGTTCGCACCCTGCGTTTTCTCCAGCGCCTGCTCTACACCCCCGATGACGATCAGCGCTGGTGGCTGGCCCACGTCATCGGTCAGGTTTGTGCCCGGGTGGCTACCCGCCAGCCCGGGGTGGTCAGCGACCTGCTGCACCGGCTCTTTGACGCCAGCAGTGATTCCGCTGCCGCCAACTGGGGGCTGGTGGAAACCATGGGCGCCATCATCGCCGGCCGGCCGGACATCTACGGCGCTTTTACCCGACACCTGCTGCGCTACATCAATCATGTCAGCACCCGCCCCCTGGTCCTCTGGGCCCTGGGCAGCGTGGCCGCCCGCCGGCCGGACCTGATCCGGGCCAACCAGTTTTACCAGTTGTTCAATCTGCTGAACGATCCCGATGCCTTGACTCGCGCCCTGACCATCAGGCTTTTGGGCCGGGCCGGAGCCCGGGAAGTTTGCGACCGCCTGGCGGCGCTCACCCGGGATCAGACCCCGGTGACCATCCACGAAGAGGGCCGCCCCCGGGCAACCACCGTCGGCGATCTGGCCGCGGAGGCACTAATGATGACTTCGCAAGAAGTCATCATCGCGCCCATGGATGGGCGCGCAAATCAATAGCTTGCTTGGTAAGATATTGATTTGTAAGGAAAGCGGAAACCTCGTTTTCGCTTTCCGGGGAGCAAAAAGTCCATGGACGGACTTTTTGCGGATTCATCAATAATGATGATAGAGAAGGTGGAACAATCATGAGCAACGACATCGACAAAGAACAGGAAGAACCTAAAAGTCAGGCCCAGCAGGACTACGATGAGGGCCTGGAAAAAATGAAAAACAAGGCTCTGCCCCAGGCGGCGGCGGCCTTTCACAATTCCTTGCGGGGGTTTGAAGAAGAGGGGGACGAGACCGGCGTGGCCCGAGCAGTGACCAAACTGGCGGAAGTCTGCCTGCTGCGGGAAGAATACCCCAAGGCGCTGGAACACCTGCAACGGGCCCTGGCCATCTGCCGGGCGGCCAACGATCACCTGAGCGTAACCTACCTGGAAAAACAGCTTTTTTACACCAACCTCTCCCTGGGCAACCACGAACGAGCCCTGGAGTTGGGGCTGGAGTTGCTGGCCGCCTACCAGGATTACAACAATCCCGCCGGAGCTGTGGAAATCCTGGAGAAATTAGCGGAAGTTTACCTGGCTGTCGGCGACCGCGCAAAGGCGGCCGAAAGCCTGCGTACCGCCGCCGGCATCCATAAAAATTTCAAGCACCAGCGCGCGGCCCAGCAACTGCTGGACCAGGCCGAGGCCATCAGCCGCGGTTAAAGACACCCAAACCTGACCGGCGGGCTACCGTACCCGAGCTGCTTTGCTTGGGCCTTTTTTGCCAGCGAACGCCAACCCAGCCCGACCCGTCATGATTCGGCGCTGGCCGCACTGTCTCCAAACCACTTGACCATGATGATACTGATTTCGTAAAGGACGATCAGCGGCCCCACCATCAGCAGCTGATTGACCGGATCGGCGGTGGGGGTAAGCATGGCGGCAATGATAAAGGCCAACAGGATGGCATACCGGCGGTGGCGCACCAGAAAGGGGGCGTCCACCACCCGCAGCCGGGCCAGCATGACCATGAACACCGGCAATTGGAAGATCACCCCAAAGGCGATGAACAACCGCAATGACAGCCCGAAGTATTCACTGACCCCGGGCATGGTGGCCAGATATTCGTGGGAGTAGCCAACCAGGAAGCGGAAAGCGGGTGGAAATATCACGTAATAGGCAAAGGCCGCGCCCGCCAGAAAACAGAGCACCGAAATGACGGTAAAGGGCAGCACCACCTTCTTTTCATGGCGGTATAGCCCCGGCGCCACGAAGCTCCAGAACTGCCAGAAAATAACCGGCAAGGCCAGCAGCAGGGCGGCGGTGAAGGCCACCTTCAGATAAAAAAAAACCCTTCCTGGTAAGAGGTGAAAATCAGCGTGCTTTCGGACGGCAGGGCGGCGAACAGGGGGGCAAAGAACCAGTGGCCAATGGGCTCGGCGAAACTGTAGGTGCCCACGAAAAAGACCCCCACGGCGATCAGTGATCGCACCAAGGCCCGACGCAAATCGGTCAGGTGTTCGGCGAGAGTCTGCGACTGAAATGTTTCTTCCATAGTCGTGACATACTAACGTCACCATCGGCCGTGGTCAAGCATTTCAGCTCTCTCTTAATATCCTTCAAAGTCGGGTCGCTCCTGAACGGGGGCCGTAAAACCCACGGCCAAAACCAATAATTTTGACTGATCCTCGGATCTGTTTATGGTTTCAACTGATGCATGACGGGCTTTTGCAAAACGACAACTATGATAATCTCGCAAAAACCCGCCAAAGGGGTTGGTCGGGAGCGTGAAAACAAATAGCTACAAAGAGTGCCCAGTCGGCGACGCGGCTTTTTGCGACGCCGACCACTTTCAGGCCGGACGGCAACTGCTGCAGCGGCCACTGCTGCCGTTGGTGCGCCTGGTACACCTGCTCTTTCTCACCGGACCTTTCACCACTCTTGGAGAGTTGCTGAGCCAGCTTACCGAGCCGCTGGAGACTGCGGGGATCAATTATGACCGCCCCGCCGACCTGCTGGCTCCCCACCTGACGGCCCTCAGGCCCCTGGAGGCACTGAAGGACCCGGCCAGCGAGGCAAAAAAAATCACCATCCTGGACCAGCATGACCACCCCCTGCCGGCCATGGAAGCCTTAGCCATGCAGGTAAACCAGGCTGTGCTGGAGCAGGAACTGGAAGCCATCAACAGCCTGCTCTGCGGACCCTGCCGGTGCAGCCTCTGTTGCACCGGACCAACCGAGGAGATGCGCCAGCTTTTTTTTGAAATCCCCCTGCAGCCGGAGGAGGCGAATTTAATGGCCCTGCCGCAAATCGACACCCCGGCCAGTCAAGCCCGGGACAGCGCCACCGAACCTCCTTTTGAACTCCACGGCCGGCCTTTTTATCAACAGCCGCCGGCTGTTTATCACTGGCGGGCTGGCTGGAGCATGATCCTGCCCCACGGCAGCAGTTGTCCCCAGCTTGATGACCGGGGCGGCTGCCGTATTTACCCTGCCCGGCCGAAGGTCTGCCGCCGCCCTCAGATTTTTGCCTATATTCTGGAATGCGACGAAGAAGCCCAAAGCTCACAAGACCCTCCTGTCTACCGGGCCCGCCACAAACTGCTGGCCGTCTGGGACTGCCCTTACGTTCAGGTGCTGCAAGACGAGATCGCCGCCTTTGCCCAGCTCAGCGGCCTGGAACCGATCTTCCGCACCAATAAGAACTAGCCACAGGCCGAAACCGGTGACCGGCACAACCGCGCACCCGGCCCAGCCATCTCCCGGGTTAACGGTCAGCCTGTTCCCGTAACTGCCAAAGCGGGGTAATGCGCCGGATGCGGACCGGCGGCAACTGCTCCCAATGGATCGACCAGCCGTGAGGATCCTTGGGGGCGCGACACAGGGTCAAGCCAGAGGCGTCAAGTCGGTGGTCGGCCCGAACATCCCATGGCTCGGACGGCAGGGACCGACCGGCGGCACCCGCCGATCCCACCACCGTCACCCGGGAGGCCAGGGCTTTGGTGGCGGCCAAAATAGCGGCGGCCAGGTCAAAAAAACCTTTGCCGTCACCCAGCATTGTTCCCTGCTCATCCACCGCCAGGGCATCGGCCACCAGCAACCCCACTTGCAGCCCGGCCAGTTGTGCGGTGGTCAGTTTACGCCCATGGCGCAACATCCCTTGGGGCGTCACAGCCTGGGCCAGGCGGGCAAAGGGGATGGAGAAAGGGGCAAAGAGGTAAAAACCGTCGTGCAGGGAGGGGGCCGGCATCAGCAGGGTTTTGCCGTCCGCCAGGAGATTGATGCGAAACTGCTTGAGCAATGGCGCCGGCGACACAAAGACACACTCGGCCGACCGGTAACTTTCGGATAAGCGCAGGTGCTGGGCCAACTGGCCGCCAAACGCCGGCGGCAGGGGGCGGTAACGGGAACGCAACTGCTCCTTGCCTTCCCCTGTAGCCCCTGAATTAGAGTCCTGACTTGGCTGCATTGCTCAGCACGGTCAAAGACGCCACCGAGCCACCACCCGCTGTTCCCTGCCGGGTAAAGGCGGCATCCACTGGGGCAGCGGCCACCATGCTGCCGTCCCGCAGCTGCCGGAAGCCGTATTCCACCAACTGGCCGACATCTTCCCACATGGTATCGCTACCCATCAGCGCCACGATCAACTTCTGGTTGCCGCGCTCGAATTTACCCACGTAGGTCTGGCCGGCGGCGCGGGTAAAACCGGTTTTGCCGCCTCGCGCCCCGTTGATCTGCCACAGAGCCCGGTTATTGGTGCGCAAAGTCTGGCCGAAATTGGTGGAGGTGCTGGTGGTGCCGATGCGGCGGGCAAATTCCGGATTCTGCATGGCGCGATGAAAAATAATCGCCAGATCCCGGGCCGTGGACTGCTGCCCCCGGGCGGTCAGGCCGTTGGAGTTGCGGATCACGGTATTGGTGGCCCCCAGGGAGCGGGCCTTGCTGGTCATCAGGCGGGCGAAAGCGGCCTCGCTGCCGGCAATCCTCTCCGCCAGGGCCACGGTGGCGTCGTTGGCAGAGCGCAGCAAAGTGGCGTTGATTAAATCACCGGCCCGATACGAGCGGCCGGCCTGCAGGTAAATTTTGGAACGGGGCATTCTGGCTGCCCGCGCGCTGGTGGACACTAGCTCGGCATCACGGAGCGACTGCATGGCGATCAAACCGGTGATCACCTTGATGGTGCTGGCGGGCTGGCGGGGCTGATCGGGATTCAGGGCAAAAAGCATCCGACCGGAGGAGGGGTCGACCACCACCGCGCTGCGGGCGGTAATCCGCCGCTCCAGCAAGGCCGCCTCCCGGGTGCGAGCAAGTTGACTGCTGCCGCCGGGCGGGCTTTTGATCAGGTCCACATCAGCGGGCCCCAGCACCACCCGAGAAGGTGTTGCCGCAAAACCCGCCGAGCCCTGATCAATGTTGCCGTCCCCCGGCGAGGCCTTGTGGGTGGTAGCCAGAACCTGCCGGGCCTGAACATCCATACTCGACCAGCCCAGCACCAGACAGCAAAAAAGCATAACCTGCAACGCTCCGGCGATACGCATCCGCTCTCTCCGTGCTTTTACTTGAAAAAACACCGCACCCTCGGCTAGTAGTGAAGATGCACCTCCTCCGTACAACCTGTTAAGAGCTATAGAGAACTGATCGGCAAAAATCAAGGAAAAAGTTAAAAGTTTTTTCTATCGACCCGTTTTTTCTGAAATAACCAACATAGCCCAAAAAGCAAAGGCCCACCACATCTCGTGTTTTACCAACCAGGCACCACAATATCTAGGCCTGATCAAGGATTACGAGGAGCTGACGATGACCGCTGTTTTTTTTGCTTCACTGACCTGCCACCATCCTTTGCTGTCGTGCTGGCTCGTCCTGACCACGGCCGGCCCGATTCATGTCAGCTTTCTGCCCGGCGCGCATCAACACGGCATGGCCGAGCTATTGACCGGCAGACTTCTCCCCCCCGGCGCCACCACCCCTTACCGGCTGGTGGCTACTAATCACCCGGCAATCAAGGCCGGCGCCGAACAAACCCGGGCCGAGTTACTGGCGTATCTGAATGGCGAGAGAAGGGAATTCACACCGCTGCCGCCCTCCCCCTTCATGCGGGCGGGCACCCTTTGGCAGCAAAAAGTGTGGCGGCAGTTGAGCAAAATCCCTTATGGCGAGACCAGAACCTACGGGGAAATCGGCGCCGAACTAGGCAGTCGCCGCCTGGCCAGGGCGGTGGGCTCGGCCTGCGGGGCCAACCCCTGCCCTCTACTGATTCCCTGCCATCGGGTGGTGGCAAGCACCGGCCCGGGGGGCTTCAGCGGAGGGGGGCTGGCCGTCAAGAAATCGCTGTTGGCACTGGAGCGCGACAACAGCAAAAGAGCAAGGCGCTAGTCGTCTTCAAGAAACTTCAGCACCTGAGCAGTGATATCGTTAAGGGACAGGATCTTGTCGACGCCGCCCAACTCGATGGCCTCCTTGGGCATCCCGAAAACCACGCTGCTGGCCTCATCTTGGGCGATGGTCCGAGCACCGGCCTGCTTCATTTTAAGCATCCCCTGGGCCCCATCCTTGCCCATGCCAGTAAGGATCACCCCGATGGCGTTGGCCCCGCCGTAGGCGGCCACCGAGTTAAACAGGACATCCACCGCCGGCCGCTGATAACAGACCATGGGGCCGGTCTTGATATTGACGTAGTAACGGGCCCCGCTGCGCCGCATCACCATGTGGAAGTTGCCCGGCGCCAGCAGGGCGGTCCCCGGCACCACCGCATCGCCGTCTTTCGCCTCCTTGACCCGGATCTGGCACAGGCTGTCCAACCGCTCGGCAAAGCTGGTGGTAAACTTGGCCGGCATGTGCTGCACGATCATGATTCCCGGCGAGTTGGGCGGGAACTGGGTCAGCACTTCCTTGAGGGCTTCGGTGCCGCCGGTGGAAGCACCGATGGCAATGAGCTTGTTGGTGGTCCGGGTAAGAGAAAGTTTCGGCGCCACCGTACGGGGCTGGGTAATCACCCGTCGGCGCTGGGTAACGTCGACCTGGGCAGCGGCCCGGATCTTTTCGGCCAGCTGGGCGCTCATGTCCCCCACCGAATAGGCCTCGCCCGGCTTGCTGATCACCTCCACCGCCCCGATTTCCATGGCCTCCAGGGCCAGGCTGCCGCCTTCCCGGGTCAGCGAACTTACGATAATCACCGGCAATGGCAGATAACGCATCAGTTTGCGCAGGAAGGTGATCCCGTCCATGCGCGGCATTTCGATGTCCAGGGTGATCACGTCGGGCTTGAGTTCGACGATCTTATCCCTAGCCACATAAGGATCGGGGGCCGTGGCCACCACCTCAATGTCTTTTTCGCGCGACAGTTCCTCGGTGAAAACCTTGCGCACCACGGCAGAATCATCCACCACCAGCACTCTAATTTTCCGCATAGTCCCGCCGCATCGTCAGTTCAGTTTGCATAACCGATAATTTCCATTTCCGGCAAGCCACTCCACGTTGTCGTTGAGTGACCGGGCCAGTTAAGCCGCCAGTTTGCCAATCCCGCCGGGCTGATGTCAGTTTTTGAATACTACCCACAACGCCCCGAAGTCGGTATTAAAAAGCAGCGCCCCCGGCTGTTCAAGCAGTTCCTGAGCGGAAAAATCATCCAGCAGGTACGCCTCCGGGATGTGCAGCTTGGCTTCACCGCCCGGGTCAACCCGGCCCAGCAGACTGCCCACCGCCATATTGGCAGTCTCTTTGGCCGTATCCAGTATCTGTGCCTCCCCGACCTCACCTGCTTCGACCCCGAGGAAGTTCATGGTGATATTGCGCGCCAGGCGCTGGGGCAGATAAAGGGCGAAGCGCCCCGATTCGGGACCGTGATAGGAAATATTGGCCTGGATATAGTCATCGTCGGCACTCAACGCCACCGCCCCGGACAACTCGTCAATGGGCTCCAGAAAGGTAAAAAACATGGTTTCAAAAACCTCGCTGAAGGTATCGTAAATCATTTGCCGGAATTGCTCATCCATGGGGAACCTTCCTCTAGCTCGGGTTAACGCAAGTGTAACTATCCAGCTCATTCTGGCACGTAACTGTTCAGCAGTGCCCCAGGTTGCGGTGCCGAGTCGGCGTAGCGTACATCAGGTACTCAAGCCGACCTGATCACCGCTTTCGGGGGTGCTGCTGAACAGTTACACGCAAGCTTCAGAAATCCATACCATCATCATCATCAGCATCAGCGGCCGGCTGGGGTGGGGCCTCAATCTTGTGCTGGAAGGCCTTTTCCAGCACATCATACAAAATGGTCTTGATGGTTTCCGGCTGAAATGGTTTTTTGATGTAACCGGCCGCGCCCTGTTGCCGAGCCTCTTCCATGCGGGCCTCACTGGACTCGGTGGTGATAAAAACCACCGGAATATGCCGAAAGTCGTCGTTTTTCTTCACTTCAGACAACAATTCCATGCCCCCCATCACCGGCATATTGATGTCCGAGAGGACCACGTCAATCCAGTTGCGCTCCAGTATCTCCATGGCTTCTTTGCCGTGGGCCGCCTCAAAAAACTCTCCCACTGGCACCCCGGCCATTTCCACGGTTTTTTTGATCACCACCCGCATGGTCGCCGAGTCATCCGCCACCAGAATGTTGAATGCCATTATCTTGTCCTTTTACCACGGGTTGTTCTCTGCGGCTCCCGGTCTCCCGGCAACACGCACCGCTGACACTGCCATCACCGGGCGGCTTCTGTATAAGCCGGCCCCGGGCTGCTAAATATGCATTACCGCTCAGCCGTGTCAAACGCTACAGCTGCAATAACTCCTCGGCCTGCTCCAGCTCCTCCATCAGGCTGACCAAGGCCAAATCCAGATGCGGCTGGCTTATCCCGAAGCGGCGCAATCCTTCACCTTTAAGCCGGGTGGCCAGGCCGTCGGCCCCTACCCCGATGCCAGCGGAAATCACCAGGGCATTACTCAAGGCCACCAAAGCGGTCAACGGCTCTCTGGCCAACGCCTCGGGGTCATGATGCAGCTGCACCGCTCTTTGCATCTCGGGAGGAAAGTCCCAGCGCTGCAGAATCAACCCGCCCAACTCGGCATGGGTGATCCCCAGGATCTCCTTTTCCGCTTCCACAAAGGAGGTTTTTTCCTGCGTCACCTTGTTCATAATGCGCTCAAAATCGTCGGAGACAAAGGCGCTTAAAAAGCGCTTACCAATATCATGCAACAGCCCGGCGGTAAAAGCCGTCCCCGCCTCAACTTCCTTGATCTTCCCCACCAGGTGCTTGGCCAAAATACCCACCGCCACCGAATGGCGCCACAACTCACCCTGCTCCAGGGCGTAACCGGCGCCCACTTCACCCTTGAAATAAGCGGCACTGCTGCTGGTGACAATGATTTCCCGCAAAGCCTCATGGCCGAGCATCACCAGAGCTTCGTTCAAGGAAGAAACTTTCCGGGCCAAGCCATAATATGGTGAGTTACAAATTTTCAGCACATTGGCGGTGATCACCTGATCATACTGGATCACCTCGGCCAGGGCCTTGACTTCCACCTCGGGATCGGCCAGCAGATCCATTACTCGGCGGCCCACCTTGGGAAAGGGCTGGACAAACTCTAACAGATTTAAAATTTCTTCAACTCTGCTCATAGTTCGAATTCCCCCCGCCCGGAAACCTTAAGCATGGTCCGCCCGGTATCCACCTCGATGCTGACGGTGCGATTCCCCGATTCACCGACATCCTCGGCGGTTACCATGATGTGATTTTTCCAGAACATCTTACGCAGCACCGCATAATTACGCTTGCCGATATTAAAAATTCCGGAGCTGTCCATAATCTGCGATCCGCCCACCACTTTCACCACCAGCCGGCTTTTGGCCGCGCCGTATTTGTAAGTTTCTTTAAAAAGGCGAGGGATGCCGGTATCGGCAAACATGAACGGCTTTAATTGGGCTTTCTCTTTATCCAACGAAGAGTCAGGCAGCATATAGTGGAGCAAACCCGCCACCTTGGCCACCGGATCCCAGATCACCACGCCGATGCAGGACCCCAGTGAATAGGTAATCAACACATCCTCGGGATTGTTGCTTACCTTCATATCGGAAATACCAACCACAATTTTCATGCCGTCTGTATCCTCTCGCCCCCCTCAGGGCCATAGCCTCGCTGTCGCCGAGTAAGCGATCACGGGGGCACCGCCGGTAGCGACGATCGGGCCGGCTCACGTACTTAGGCACGCATCGCCGTCCCGCTTGCCGCAACTTGCGGCACCCGGTGACCGTTTTACTTCAGGCGATCAGTTATGTCGCCAATTCCACGCCCGTTAAAGTTGTCTGCTGAACCAGTGCGCCAACGTCTGGCGCGCCCGATGATTCCTGTTTTTTCGCTGCCACCAACCAACCTCCTGGGCCGGTTTTGGCGGCCGCCAGAGTTAATTTTCCAGCAGTAATCCGGCAATATGGCCGGAAACATAACGCGATTTAGCCGTTCTTCTGGTAAACCGTGGATGCCACCGGCGTAAAATTATGCTTCAGGCTGGAAATACTCTCCGAGTGCCCGATGAACAGATACCCCCCGGGCGCCAGCGCCCGGTAAAACTTGTTGACCAACTGCTGCTGGGTTTCACGGTTAAAATAAATCATGACATTGCGGCAAAAGATAATGTCCAGTGAGCCGTTCCAGGGGAAATCGTCCATCAGATTAAAGCGCTCAAAGCTGATCCGCTGGCGCAGAGCCTCTTTGACCCGGACATGTCCGGACGCCCTCCCCTGGCCACGTTGAAAATATTTTTTCAGGTAGTTTTTGGGTACCTTGATCATCCTGTCCAGGGTATAAACGCCTCGCTGGGCATGGGCCAGCACCCGGGTGGAGATGTCGGTGGCCAGAATTCGATAGCCCCACCCCGGCTGCTGTTCAAAAAAATCCTCGGTTACCAGGGCAATGGTATATGGTTCTTCACCGGAAGAAGACGCCGCCGACCAGATCACCACCTCTTTTTTGCCGCCGGGACGGGAGACCAAGGCCGGCAACGCGTGGTCGACCATAAACTCGAAATGAGCGTTTTCCCGGAAAAAACTGGTAAAATTAGTGGAAACAACATCAATCATCTGCACCAGTTCATCGCCGCTGGTGTCATGAACCACGTAATTGTAATAGTCGCTGAAGCTTTCAATCCCCAGGGCCCGCAGACGCTTGCCCAGGCGGGCATTAAGCAGTTCCTTTTTTTCCGGTTTCAGATAAATTCCGGCCTTTTCGTACACCAGAACGCTGAATTTCTGAAAAAGCGCGTCGGTAAGCTGGCTTTTACGCAGGCTTAATTGATCGTGGTAATTGGCTGTCATGCAAGTTGTGGCCGGCGGAGGAAGGCCGGTCTTACATCTCCTCGAACTGGCGGAGTAAACCTTCGCCCACAACGCGATCGACATCAAGCAGAATCTTAACCTCGCCCTTCACCTTGGCCATCCCTAAAATGTTATCACTTTCGGTGGAAGCACCCATGGAAGGCGGCGGCTCTATTTCGGAACCGGCAATATTGACCACCTCGGAAACCGAATCGACCACCATCCCGACCTGTACGGCACTGCTGCGACCCTGCACCTCAACCACAATGACGCAGGTCCGTTCGTCGTACCCCTTGGCCGGCATGCCGAACTTAAGCCGCAGGTCCATCACCGGAATAACCCGGCCGCGCAGGTTGATTACCCCTTTGATGTGGGGCGGGGTGTGCGGCACCGCCGTGATCTCCATGACCCCTATGATTTCCCGAACTTTCAGAATGCCGACCCCGTACTCCTCGTTGGCCAGCGAAAAAGTCAGGTACTTGCCAGCCAGCTCACTGACCCCCTGCACGCTTTCGTCGGCGCGCTTGCTGGTACTTTCCGCCGGTAGTGTCATGTCGCCTCCTTCGGGCTTAAGACCCTGTTGTTTAGTAAGCCGTTCATCACCGCCGCGGCCGATCCGGTGGCGGCGGCGATGAAAGCTTATAAGATCTTTGTTTCGTTAGTGACCACTTAACTTTCTTCCGCCGCTGAGGCAATCACTCCGGCCAGATCGAGGATCAGCCCCACGCGGCCGTCACCCAGAATGGTCCCCCCGGCCACGCCGCGCACATCCGACATCCCGCCCAGGTTTTTGATCACCACTTCTTCCTTGCCCAACAACTCATCCACCATCAAAGCCCGGCGGCGGCCCTCGTTCTCCACCACCACCACGATGGCCTCACAAGGGTCGTTGTGGGTGGGGTCCTCGACCCCAAACAGTTGGTAAAGCCGGATGACCGGCAGTAACTCTCCCCGCACCAGCAAGGATTCCCCTCGACCATGAACGGTGTTGTAATTCTTGCGCTCCGGCTTCATGGACTCCTGAATGGCGGTGGTGGGAATGATATAACGCTCACTGCCCACCCGCACGATAATCCCGTCGATGATCGCCAGGGTCAGCGGCAGGCGGATGGTAAACAGCGATCCCTTGCCGGACTGGCTTTGCACCTCAACCTTGCCGCGCAACTTCTCCACCGCCTTTTTGACCACATCCATGCCCACTCCCCGGCCCGAAACGTCGGTGATCTGGTCGGCGGTGGAAAAGCCGGGCATGAAGATCAGGTTGTTGAGCTCATGATCGGAAAGGTTGTCGCCGGACTGGATCAGCCCCCGGCTTTCGGCTTTTTTCTTGATCTTGATGGTGTTCAGCCCTTCACCGTCATCCTCGATCTCAATGACCATGTTGCCGCCCTTCTGATAAGCCCGCAGGCTGACCGTACCGGTGGGCGACTTGCCGTGCTTGACCCGTTCGTCCGGGGGCTGGATGCCGTGGTCCACCGAATTGCGCATCATGTGCACCAGGGGGTCGTAGATGGAGTCCACCATGTTGCGGTCGATTTCAGTGTCCGCACCCTCCATGACCAGGTTCACCTCTTTGCCGCTTTTCTTGGAGAGATCGCGCACCAGGCGAATCATTTTGTCGAAGGTTTGCTTGATGGGCACCATCCGCATGGACATGGCGGTGTGCTGCAGATCGGAAGTAATACGGCTGAGCTGGGAAAAATCCTTGATCAGCTTGGGGTCGGCAATCTTGGACACCAGCGGGTTCTGGCGCACCAGCGACTGCATGATCACCAGCTCCCCCACCGCGTTGACCAGGGCATCAAGCTTTTCCACGTCGACTTTGATGAAGGCCCCCATTTTTTTACGGGGGGCGGCCTGACCGTTGGCAGCGGCCGGGGCGGGGCCCTCGCTGTTCGAGGGCTGGCCGGCACGGGGCAGGGCGGTGAAAGAGTCCGCCGGCTCCATTCCCGGGGCGGTGGTTTCTGGCGCCGCTTGATCCTCCGGAGCGGCGGCACCTTCATCAATCACCGCCGCCTCCGGGGCGCTGTCGGCCGGGCTTTTCCCTTCCTGCAGGGCCAGGATGTGCGCAACTTGGGCGGAAATATCCAGATCCTGATAACGATCGGGACCGTTTTCCAGCACATCTTTGATGTTCTCCACCATGCTGCGGAGCGTATCCCCCACGGTCAAAACCAGGTCGATGACATCGGAATCCATCTCCCGTTTGCCGTTGCGGACGTCATCCAGGAGATTTTCGGTGGCATGGGCCAGTTTGTTGATGGTGCGCAGGTTGAGAAAACCGGACACCCCTTTGATGGTATGAAAGGGGCGAAAGATGTTGTTAATGATATCCAGGTCTCCGGGGTTCTGCTCCAGTTCCAGGACATTGACCTCGATACTCTCCAGATGCTCAAAGGCTTCATCAATAAAGCCGCCGAGCAGCTCCTTGTCCTGGAGAAAATCCGGAACGCCGCCGCTGCCGGTCGCTGCCGGTTCCGGCGCCGCCGGTGCAGTTGCCGGCTCGGCCTCCTCTTCGGGGGGAGGCGAGGCGGAAGCATCGTCGCCGGACGGCGCTGCCGCCGCGGCCTGTTCTTCCTCCTTCGGGCCGACTTGGCCCGGATCGCCCAGCAACTCAGCGGCGCTAACCAGATAACCGGCATCGCTGAGGTGCCGGGCAAAAGCCTCCACCCCGGCTTCATCCATGTCCGCCCCTTTGCGTACCGCCTCCTGTATCTGGGTGATGGCCTTGCCCAGCAGTTCATAATTTTCAGCCGAGTCCGGCAGTTCACCCATGATCATCCGTTCCAGAGCGGACTTGAAGGCGTGTGCCATGGCGTGCAGCACCGGCAGGTTGGCCACTTCATCCCGGGTGGCCAACAGATCCTCCGCCGCCGCCAACAGCTCTCCCACCACCGAAAGGTCACCCGGTTCAACCATGAGGATTTTCACGGCCATATCATCGAGAATTTTAGCTACGGCATGTTCGTCCTGGGGCATGGCTGTTCTCGGTTTTGGTTAATAATCGGCGATACCACAGCGTTTGAGGGGCGACAAAGAGCAGTAACTTTTGTTGACGCAAGGCCACCTCACCGCCGCATACTGCCCAAAAAACGGCATAAAGACAAGCTTTTTCTCATTCATTATCAATAAGCCAGGCCACCTATTCGCTCTCCCCCCGCTCCTGTAGTTCCTTGAGCAGTTCGGGATCCAGATCGGCAAGATAATCCTCCACCGAGGACAGATTGTCCATCACCCGGTCGACGATGTCGCTGTCGGGATAAACGGTGACAATCCGATGCAATAATTGCCATGATTCGCCGGCCAGGGCCGCTGCCCGCTCCGGATCATCACTGCGCCGCGCCCGGACAAAAAGGGCGGCGGCTTCCCGGCGCAATTCAGTGGCCGCCTCCCGGGTAGCCTCGGCCATGCGCCGCCGGGCCTCTTCGCGGTAGTCGCTTTCCAGCAGGCGGGAGAAGAGCACGCTTGCTTCGTCGTACTGCCCCAGATCAAGCAACCGATTAGCCTCTTCCCACTGCATGGACAGCGCCTGCTGTTCCAGCAGCTGCCGCCGCTCCGCCGCTGCCCGCCGGGACTCTTCAGCTTCGACCAGCATCTGCCGGACCAGATATTCCTGCTCCCGGTTCAAGTTTTCCGTCAGGAGAGCTTCAAGCGCGGCGACGGCATGGTCGAAGGCCCCTTCTGCCTGCATTCCTTCCACTTGCCCCAGTCGTCCCTGGAACCATCCCTGGGCCCGGCGCTCAACCTCGTCGACCAGCAAACGGGCCCGAAAAGTCAGGATGCCGGCCGGAAAACGTTCATCCAGCCGCTGCATGCGCTGTTGCATGCCAACAGGCATGGCACGGCCGTCAAAAAGAATCGCATCTTCCAGCAGCCCCAGAAACAGGGAGCGTTCTTCCCGACTGGCCGGAATCTGACCGCTTAACAGCCGCAGCTGCTCATCAACCCACTGACGCTGCTCTTCCAAGGCCGCGTGGCGGTCGGCAATTTTCTCATACTGTCGGCGAGCCTCATCGGAACGCCCGGCAATCAACAGCAAATCCCCCCTCAGTCGGGTGATATCGGAGGTCTCCATCCTCGTTGCCGCCACCGCCTCTTCCTGCTCCGCCAGCAACTCCAGAGCGGGTTCCCTTTGGCCGGCGCGAAAAAGGGCCAGGCTGATTTTTTGCAGCAGGGAGAAAGGCAGAATCCGCTCGGGATAAATCCAACGCCACTCTTCCAGGGTCTGCCGAACTTCGTCGGCCTTACCCTGGCGAGCGTAATGAAACAACACCGCTTGCAACTGCTCGGCGGCCAATTCATGAAATTGGTCAAGCCGGACGGCCACCGTTTTCTCCGCCAACCGGCGGTAAGTATCGCAATTACCAGCGACAAACTCCCGGTCGGCCCGGTAGGCCACACTCAGCGCGGCAACCGCCGCGCTCCAGTTGCCGCCGGTTTCCCATTCCAGATCGCCCAGTTTTTCCCGGGCGCGCTCAAAGCTTACCGTTACCTCATCCAACTGAACCAGGCAATTGCTCCACCCGTCCGGCCAGTTCGCCCGGGGGATCAACTCGGCCAGGGCGGTCGCCAGTTGCTGCCACTCTCGCCGTTCCTCCCGGTAGTACTCAAGCCGTGGTGCAAGGTTCCGCTCCTCCGCCGCCACAAAGCGCAACAGCTCTTCCTCGTCAAAGTCAGACCGAACCGGCGACGGCATCGGCGGCGGTTCCGCCACCGGTCGCGGCGTCACCTCCGGCGGCGGCATCGGCACCGTCACCGGCGGCGGCGCTGTGGCGCAGCCAACCGTGACCGCAGCCCCCAACAGCAACAACCCGTATAAATATTTTTTCAGCTGCAATTATTTCCCCCCGCAAGATCAGCTTTCAGCCAGCAAACGCCGTCACTCCACCGAGCGCCAGTAAGGCTCAAAAAAGCGCTCCAGCACGATTTCGCCGTCGCCGACGCGTTGGCCGAAGGTGGTAATTTTAGCGCCATCCCAAGTATCGGATGGCTCCAGGAGCAGGTTTCTGCTTACCACACCACCGCGACCAGCATCAACCGGAATTTCCACCTGGAAAAGCTCGGGATAGGCCACATCAACCCTCTCCTGGCCGGAAAAGGCCATATCTTCAAGGTCCAGGCTGACGGCGTAATCCCTGTGCCGATAGACGGCTTCGGCCAGCCTGGCCCAAACCGGCATGGCCCCGGCCCCTCCGGTAATCCTGGTCACCCCGTGCACCATGGGGCGGTTATCATCGTAGCCCACATAAACCGCCAGAGTGTGCCCCTGGCCCAGGGTAAAGCGGTCACGCCCCCCGGGGCTCGGTAAATAGCCGGCAAAGGCGGTGTTCAAATAGCGATTGGCGGTACCGGTTTTGCCAAAAAGCGGCACCCGGAGGTCGAGATCCGCCAAAATCTCCTGGCGTGAGCCATCGGTGCTTTGCAGGCGCACCTGGTTCTGGGCTCCACGACCGGTGCCGTGCGCCATGGCGTTATAAAGAATATCGCTGACCGCCAGAGCGACCCGGGGGGCAAACACCCGCCGCGGGGTAAGAGAGGACTCATAAATGACCTTGCCGTCACTGGTCTCGATTCTTTCAATGATGGCCAGCCCGCCGCCATCCACCCGGCTGCCCGGCAAAAAGAACCGGCCATCCTGAAATGATTCATAAATCCTCCCCAACTCCAGCAAGCTGATGGCATTGGAGCCCAGAGGAAAAGACAGCACCGGATCCAACCGGCTTTCAACCCCCAGCGCCCGACTCAGCCCCACCAGGTATTCAAGGGCCACCATCACTCGGAAGTCTCTGGTCCGGTAAAGCACCTGCGGATCGTACGGAGAAAACGCCGCCAGGCGCCGGTACTCATCTTCCAGGTACTCCTCCAGCAAATCCAGAGTGTCCATCCGCAGACGTCCTTCCACCAGGACTTCCCCCCAAAACCGCCGGGGAGAAACCCCGCCGGTTGCCGGCGGTTCGGCCACATCCCAGATCTCCACCGGCCGCCAGCCCGCCTGTCGCCCTTGTTCGCTGTAGATATAGGCGCCACTCTCCTCATCGCGGTAAAGACGGATCGGGCGAAACTCCTCAAAATCATCGACATTTTCGGCGGTGGCAATCAGCTCCCGCAGGTTGTCCCGCAGAGCCAGGTAACGCAACAGGTTCCGGTCCAAAATGGCCAGCCTGGTCCGACCTTCCCGCTGGTCCGCCGCCGAACTGTCGGGACCGAAGAACTCGGCCTCCACCTCCGCCCGGAAGCGGTCAAAATTGTCGCCGTAATGAATCTCCTGCAGAAACTCAAATTCTTCGGTCAAATCATTAAAAATCAGGTCTGGCTCCACCAGTTCCACGGCCCGCTCGAAAGCGGCTTTATAGAGGGCGGCACGATCCGCCACCACCCCCATCCGATCCCTGATCCTCCGGATATATGCCTCCCGGTTTTCATGCGCCCCCCGAGCAAGCCCCAAGTGCTCGACCAGTTCGGCAAACCGGGCCGGCGACAAATGATCCAGCAAGTGGTACAGTAGCCAGATGCTGGCCAAATTCTCCGAGGTCACGCCGGCCCAGCTCAGGGAAACCTGCTCATCGCGGATGGCCTGAAACGGCCGGGGAAAATAGGCCTGCTGCTGGTAGACAAATACATTGCGGCGGTTGTCCAGGACATCGGCACTGTTCCAGCCCAGTTGCAGAGCCGCAGCATACACCAGGGGCTTCATCGACGAACCCATGGGCCGACGGGCGGTAACCGCCCGGTTGTAATGCAGGTTGTCCACTCCGCCGACCATGGCCCGTACCGCCCCCTTTTCCAGCGCCAGCACGCCGCCCTGCAATTCGGGGTATTTTTCCAGGCTCAGCCGTAACTCCCCGTCCGTCCGTCGCGCCCGCACACTTACATAAACCAGATCATCCTCTTTAAGCTGCGCCAGCAGCCGGGTCAAGTCAGCATCCGTGGTCTCCAGCCAGCGGCGGTTGGGCTGGCGGTAATGGGCCAGCGGCTGAAGCAAATTTAACAATCCCGCCCGGTCAATATAGGCCGGAGGCGGGGTTTCACCGACGGGGGATCTGGCGCCGGCAAGATCCACCCGTATTTCAGGGCTTTGCTCCGAACCTTCAATGGCGGCGATGCGGCCGATCATGAAAGGCGACGGTCGCTGCCGCCAATCGCCCCCCCGGGGCAGATCAGCGTAAACCTCCTGCATGGCCCGGTGATCATACCCCTGTAGCCGGGTATCAAGCCGGGAGAGCTCGGCCCGCAGGGCATGATGGGCCTCGTTCTGCAGATCACCGTCCACCGAAGTAATGATCCTGATCCCCGAAGTCGCCACGTTGTCGATCCCGTGCCGGCTTAAGGCCTCCACCACCTCCGGCTCACTCAGGCCTTCCCGGACCAGATCCAACAGGGTGTTAAGGGCATAGGCCATCTGGCCCCGGTTGAATGGGATCTCACGGTCGCGAACGGCCACCAGCTGATCGGCGTCAAGATAGTTCTGCCGGTACATTTGGTCCAGCACATAACCGGTACGCTGCCGAGCCCGCTGCCGAGCCCGTTCTTCACGTTCCTCGTCGCGCTGAATAAAGGGGTTGTAGTGGTTTGGTCCTTTGACACTGCCGGCAATGAAAGCGCTTTCCAGCAGGCCAAGCTGCTCCACCGGCTTGTCGAAGAAATAACGGGCCGCCATCCCCAGCCCCCGGCCGTTGC
Source organism: Desulfurivibrio dismutans (assembly GCF_029210385.1). Lineage (GTDB taxonomy): Bacteria > Desulfobacterota > Desulfobulbia > Desulfobulbales > Desulfurivibrionaceae > Desulfurivibrio > Desulfurivibrio dismutans. The sequence continues at coordinate 98,028 of NZ_JARGDQ010000007.1, forward strand.
CGCTGACAAAAAACTGGTTGGCGTAAAACTCCAGAATGTCTTCCTTTTCGTAGTGGTACTCCAGCCGCAGGGCATACAGCAGCTCCCGCAGTTTGGAGGCCAGTGAGCGGTCTCGCCGTTCAAAAAGATTCTTAGCGGTCTGCTGGGTGATGGTACTGCCGCCCTGCACTACGCGCCGGGCCTTGATATTGGCAATCGCCGCCCGGGCCACCCCGGTAAAATCGATCCCGTAGTGATCAAAAAAGGAACTGTCTTCAGCGGCTACGATGGCGTGGATGAAATCTGTGGGAATCTGCTCAAAATGGACGTACTGGCGGTGGGCCTGTTCAAAAAAAACCCCGATCCGCCGGATACCGTCCCGGTAGTAAACCGGGCTTTCCATGGCCAGGATTTTTTCAATATTTCCTCGCTTGATCGCCTCCCCCGGACTGACCACCACCAGCCAGAACAGAGTCACGGCGCCCAGCAGCAGACAAGCGGTCGCCGCCAGCACAAAGATATAAAAGATTTTTTTCAGCATAATTAAGAACACTCGATTTTACTGGCCGGCGCAGGACACCGAGGGCGGGCTGCACCCGATATCTGCTTGCATATCCGCCGAGAGTCAAGTAAAAAACGGCAACTTTATTGATTGATGTGTGACGACTGCGCAAGAAGTCGTCATCACGCCCCCGCGCGCCCCCCGCGCCCCCTAATGGACGGACGCACAAATCAATAGCCTGCTTTGTCAGCTACTGATTTGTAAGGGAAGCGGAAACCGCGTTTTCGCTTCCCGGGGAGCAAAAATTCCATGGACGGACTTTTTGCGGATTCATCATTATGTCGTTGTCGCTGTTATTTACCGAGTAACCGGCACCAAAAAAAGTTTCATCATTTTCAGCTTAGGGAGAATTCCGACCATGGCGCCGTCACCGCAAAATGAGCCCAAACCGGCGCCGATGGCCGGTTTCCTCGCCAATCGGCCATCGGCGCCACGTCTCGGTGGCTTGCCCCTCTTCATCTGCCTGCTCGGCGCCATCGCGATCATGACAGGTGGCTGCGCCCCCGGCAAAGGGACGTCAACCACCAGCCGCGAACTCCCCACCACGCCCCCCACAGCTTATCAGTATACCCTGCCGGCGCCGGTTATCGACCCGCTGCTAAGCGAAGAAGCCAGCGAACTGACCCCGGCCGAACCTGACCAGTTTCTGGAAGAAGAGCTGGCCCGCTTCGAAGCCCTGGGCGACCTGGATCCCGCCGCCGAGTCCGAAGAAGAACTCAGCGACACCGTTTACGATTTCCCGGTGGTAATGAACAAGCACGTCGAGTTTTATCTGGACTACTTCCAAAACGACCTGCGGGTCACCTTTGATCGCTGGCTGGCCCGCTCCGGCCGTTACGTGCCGATGCTCCGGGAAAAACTCCGAGAGGCCGGGCTGCCCGAGGATCTGGCCTATCTGCCGATGATTGAAAGCGGCTACAGCCTGACTGCCTATTCCCGGGCCCGGGCCGTGGGCCCCTGGCAATTCATGGCCCCCACCGCCCGCCAGTACGGCCTGGCCATCAACGACTACACCGACGAACGCCGCGACCCCATCCGCTCCACCCAGGCCGCCATCAATTTCTTGCGCGATCTACATGAAGAGTTCGGCTGCTGGCACCTGGCGGTGGCGGCGTACAACGCCGGCGGCGGCCGGATTCGCGGAGCCATGCGCCGCTTCAACAGCGACGATTTCTGGGAGATCTCCGGCAACAACCACCTGGCCAAGGAAACCCGGCACTATGTGCCCAAGCTGATCGCCGCCATCATCATCGCCAAAAACCCCGAAGAGTACGGTTTCACTAACATAACATACGATGAGCCCCTGCGCTACGAAACCCTGCAGGTTCCCCGCTGGACTGCCTTGGAGGCGGTGGCCCTGGCCGGCAACATCGACCTGGAAGAACTGCACGATCTTAACCGGCAGTTGCGGCGCCTGGTCACCCCGCCGGAGCAGGCCAGCTACACCCTGCGGCTGCCGGCGGACACCAGGCAACAAGTGACAGCCAATCTGCCCCGGGTGCGGGCGGTGGCCGAAATCGAATACCGAACCCACGTGGTCCGCCGCGGTGACACTCTGACCGGCATCTGCAACCGCTACAACATCAATAAAACCACTTTATTAAAGGCCAATAGCCTGCGCTCCGAGCAGCTGATGATCGGCCAGCGCCTGCGAATCCCCACCCAGAAAACCGCCTACGTCCTGCTGCCCGAGGGATCCGATCTCCAACAGGCCGGGCTCACTGGCGCCGGCCCCGACGGCCTGGTACTGCACAAAATCAAGCCCGGCGAATCACTGTGGGTTATTGCCCGCCGTTACGGCGTCAGTGTCGACACCCTGGCGGCCTGGAACGATATCAGCGATCCCCGTCGGATCCGGGCCGGCCAGCAACTTGCCCTCTATCTGCAACCCGCCCCGGCCGAATATCTGGTTCTGGCGGCCGGCCCCGGCAAACAGGCACCCGGCGACCAGGCGCAACCAGAGGTTACCTATTACCAGGTCCGGGGCGGCGACACTCTGTGGTCCATCGCCCGCAAGTTCCAGACCACCACCGAGATGATTCGCCAGTGGAACCAGCTCAGTGGAGATTTGATCCATCCCGGCAAAACCCTGCTGATCCGGCTGGCCGAGCTACGCTGAAACCAGCGCTTTAATAAGGTGGCCATGACTTCTCCTCTGACCGGCAAGACCGCCCTGGTACTCGGGGCCAACCGTGGCATCGGCCGCCACCTGGCCCTGGAACTGGCCCGGCGGGGCGCCACGGTCATGGCCGGGACTTACGACTGGCCGGCCGACACCGCCTCTCTAACCCGGCAACTGCAGGAAATGGACCCCCGGCACCGGGTACTCACTGCCGATCTGCAAACTCCGACAGCGGTGACAAAGTTCTTCACCACCCTCCGCTCGCACTGTTCTTCGCTTAATTACCTAATCAACAACCTGGAACGTGGCGGCATGCCGGTGGTGCATGGCCCCTACACCGAACAGCAATGGGATCTGGAGATCAACACCACCCTGAAGGCCAAATGGTGGGTGATGCAACAGGCCTTGCCCCTGCTGCAAAAGGGCGGCAGCAAAGAAAACCTGGCGGCAGTGGTGGTGATCTCTTCCATCGCCGGCCTGATCGGGCGCAGCGGCCCGGCCGGGATGATCTTCAACGATGCCTACGCCGCCGCCAACCACGCCCTGGCGGCCTGCACCGCCACCTGGGCCAGGGAGGGGGCTCCGACGGTGCGGGTCAACGAACTGATGCTGGGCCTGATCAAAACCCGCCACGCCGAAGAAACTCGGGGCTGGGGACTGCTGGACGAAACACAGCGCCGGGCCCTGCACGACCACACGCTGCTGGGCCGCAGCGGCGAACCGGAGGAGGTGGTCAAAACGGTGCTGTTTCTGCTCACCGAGGCCACCTACATGACCGGCAGCACCCTCCGCCTGGACGGCGGCTATCTGTTGGGCGGCGAGCGGGTCCCCCCCATGCCCCCGGGCGTCCTGTAAAGGCACCGCCCGGTTGTCCTTGGGAGACCCCAGAAGGTTATCTGTACCAGAGGATCCTTTTGTTATGCCTGGTGTCCTGTTTTCGCCGCATTGAGCGGGTGTTTACTCCTGCTCTGCCGCCCAGGTGGGGATCTGGTGGAGGACCAGCTCCACTGCTTTGGCCTTCAGATCATCTTCCTTCTTGGGTAGCCCACCTTCCATGGCCGCCAGTTCGGCCATGATTTCCTCGGCATCAAACCAGCACAGCTCCCGCTCGTTCTTATCGTACACGGTGAGCACCCGGCGATCCGGCTCATGAATATGCTCTTCTTCCATCACCGCCCCCACCAGTTTCAGGGCCTCTTCGTAGGGCAAAAAACTTACTTCGTCACTCATCACATCACCTCTTGCAAAATTGTCGGCGTCGCAAAAAGGCGCGACGACCACGGGGCACGTTTTGTAACTACTTGTTTTCGCATTACCGACCAATTAGTTTGGGGTGTTTTGCGAGGTTGTCAAAATTGTCGGCGTCGCAAAAAGGCGCGCCGCCGACTGGGCACGCTTTGTAACCAGTTGGTTTCGCGTTGCCGACCAACCCGTTTGGCGGCTTTTTGCGAGGTTGTCAAAATTGTAACCGATCCCCAGACCCGATAACCAGTCGATATATAAGTGATCACAGGGGCCACAAGGTAAGCGGTCACGGGGTGCCGCAGGTTGCGGCACGCGGGACGGTAAAGCCTACACCAATGCGTGAGCCGGCCCGATCGCCGCAAGATGTGGTGCCCCGTGATCGCTTACGTTGCGGGAAACCTGAAATCCGGATATGTTGCCGCCATGATTACCCCAACCCCCAACGCCGCCGGTCAGCAAGCCCGAACCCTGTTCTTTCAGCCCGGCGAACGCAACATTTTTTTTCACCTGCTGACCAGTTGCAACCTCCGTTGTCGGCACTGTTATATCAACCCCGCCCAGCACGGCAGCGGCATGGTGTCGCGCCGGGAGATGGAGCAATGGCTGGAGTTGTTTGCCGCCCCGGCCCAGGAAAGCAACCTCATTTTGCTGGGCGGTGAGCCCACCCTGCACCCGAACCTGGTGCACGGCGTCCGACGGGCCCGGGAACTGGGGTACCGGGGAGTGACCATCGACACCAACGGTTATCTGCATCACAATTTGCTGGCCCGGCTGGCCCCCGACGAGGCGGTGCTAAGCTTCAGCCTGGACGGCCCCACCCCGGCGGTCAACGATCCCATCCGGGGAGACGGGGTTTTTGCCACCTGCACCGCCAATCTGCGCCAGGCGGTGGCGGCGGGGTTTGATGTCAGCCTGATCTTCACCGCCAGCCGGCTGAATATCGACCATCTGGCGCAGATGCCGGCCCTGCTGGAGCAACTGGGCTGCCGTCGCTTTTTCATCCAGGTCATCGGCATCCGGGGCAAATCGGCCCAGCCCGGCAAGCCCGACGGGGCACCTCCTGACAACCGACCGGAAAATGACTCAACCCTGCAACTGAGCCCCGAGCAGTGGCTGGAAATCGTGCCGCAGGTGGCGGCGGACGCTGCCGCCCGGGGCATCCGGGTTATCTATCCCAAGGTTTACCTGGAGGACGGGGAACCATTCCAGTGCGCCGGCCGGCAAGAGCAAAGTTACTTTATTTTTCCCAACGGCCGGGTCTACCTTTGCCCGCTGTGCGAAGACTTTCCGCTGCACACCTGGCAGATCGAAGACGGCCGGCTGCGGCCCAACCCGGGCCTCACCGAACGCCAGCTGTTCACCCTGGAAATCGCCGAAGGCTGTGTGATGAACAAACTGCTTCAGCCCGGCAACATCGTCTACGACGCCCCGGGCCGGCCCCGTCACCGCATCTCCTGCTGCCTGCTGAAGCAGGAAATGCGACCCGTCTGACCTCGACCCTCGGACCCTCGACCCGCCGCTCCGGCTGCTGCCCTCGCAATCGTTCACCAGCGCCAATCACCGGCTGATTCAACGCGCCGTATAAGTTCAGACGGAGCCGTTACGAAGGCGGAAAAATTTTGCCGATCAGAATCCCGGCTTCATAGAGCAGGCATAACGGCACGGCCAGCATGAAGGCGGCCACTGGATCGCCGGCCACCAGCAGCAAGGCGATAACAATCATCCCGATATATGAATAGGTCCGATAGCGGACGAAATAATCGCTGGCCACCAGTTCCAGCCGGGTGGCCATGACCATTAAAAATGGCAACTCGAAGGCCAGGCCGAAGGCAATAGAGCTGCGTACCACGAAATTAAGGTAAGGGGCCAGCTTGAGATGGGGGTGAATCTGCTCGGTGGCAAACCAGAGCAGAAAACTGAGCATCTGGGGCAGTACCACCAAATAAGCAAACAACGCCCCGCCGGCAAACAGCAGAACCCCCCAGGACGCCACTTTGATCGCCGTCACCTTCTCCCGGCGGTGCAGCCCCGGCGCCACAAACATCCACAACTGATAGACCGCCACCGGCAAGGCCAGGATCACCCCCAGCAGCAGCGACAGCTTTAGATAGCTGAGCAGGGCCTCAGGCAGGGCGGTATAAACCAGCCGACTGAGTTCCGGATCAATCCGCACCAGGGGCCCGGAAAGATGGCGAACAAGATCCTCCACAAACCAGTAAACACCGGCACTAGCCAGCACCACCGCACCGATGACGGTCAGCAGCCGACGCCGCAACTCCCGCAGATGGGGGGTGAAATGCGGAGCCAGAGTGCTCATGGGCCGGCGGCGGCTTTCGGTGGTGCAGCCGTTTTCTCATCCTGCTCCTGGCCGTCAGCCGCCGGCGCAACGCCGCTGGCCGGCCCTTCCCCCCCGGCACCGGCCGCCTCACCCCGGTCTACCCCCGCTTCCCAGCCATCATAGGCTTGCTCCGCCTGCTTTTGCTCATCCATGGTCAGGCGAGGCAAGGGTTTTTCCAGATCCCGGCTCCAGCCCTCGACATCCCCAACCTCATTTTCCACGTTCGCCTGCAACTCCTGGACGGCCTTTTTCACCTCCAGCACGCCGCGGGCGATGGATTTGGCCATCTCGGGCAACTTGTCGGGACCCACCACGATCAGGGCCACCGCCATGATTATCAGTAATTCGGGTAAACCGATACCAAACATAATGTCCTGTCCACAAGCAAAGGCCCCGCCCAAGCAGGGAGCCGTCAAAGTGATTGGTTTTAGCACCGGGATGGGGGCCACGAAGCCCGGCAACGGAATTAAACATTTACGCCAGAGCAATCTACGGCAGACCCCAGCCCCTGTCAAGTTATCCGGTAACGCGTGATTCCTCGCGATTGACTTTTAAAGGGGTGTTGGCTATGTTGGCATCATTTTGACTGGCGCAACCCTCTCGGTTGGTGCCGGACACAACATCAAAAACAACTTCTTAAAGCAGGCGGGAACAAGCCATGGCCAATGTCGTAATTGTGGGAACCCAGTGGGGTGACGAAGGTAAGGGGAAAATCGTCGATCTGCTCACCGAGCATGCCGACAGCGTGGTACGCTTCCAGGGCGGCAACAATGCCGGCCACACCCTGGTGGTGGACGGCAAGCAGTACATCTTCCACCTGATTCCCTCCGGGATCCTGTACGAGAACAAACAATGCTTCATCGGCAACGGGGTGGTGGTGGACCCAGGCGTACTGCTGCTGGAGATGAAAAAGCTTAACGACCAAGGCCTGCCGGTTACCCCTCAACGGCTGATGCTCAGTTCCCGGGCCCATATGATCATGCCCTATCACAAGCTGCTGGACGCCGGCAGCGAAGCCCAGCTGGCCTCAGGCCGCAAGATCGGCACCACCGGCCGGGGCATCGGCCCCTGCTACGGCGACAAGGTTCTGCGCCGCGGCATCAAACTGGGAGACCTGCTGGACCGGGAGTCCTTCCGGGAGCGGCTGCAGGAGAATCTCGAGGTCAAAAACTTTCTGCTGGCCCAGCAGTACGGCATGGAACCCCTGGCACTTGATGCCGTATACGACGAGTTCATGACCTATGCCGAGCAACTGGCGCCTTTTATCGGCAATGTCGCCTTGGCCTTGGACCGGCAGCGGCGGGAGGGCAAAAACATCCTTTTTGAGGGCGCCCAGGGCACCCAGTTGGATATCGACCACGGCACCTATCCCTTTGTCACCTCCTCCAACACCATCGCCGGCAACGCATGCACCGGCAGCGGCTTCGGGCCGGCTCACATCGACGCGGTGATCGGTATCCTCAAAGCCTACACCACCAGGGTCGGCGAAGGCCCCTTCCCCACTGAACTGTTCGATGCCACCGGCGAATCGATCCAGAAAAAGGGTGGCGAATTCGGCGCCACCACCGGCCGCAAACGCCGCTGCGGCTGGCTCGACGGCGTAATCGCCAACGAAGCGGTGCGCCTTAACGGTATTACCGACCTGGCAATCACCAAGCTCGATGTCTTGAGCGGCCAACCGGAACTGCAACTGGCCACGGCCTACCGGGTCGGCGACCGCACCCTGGAAACCATGCCCGACAACATCAAGGATTACCAGAAACTGCAGCCGGTTTACGAAAAACTCGCCGGCTGGAGCGAAGAGATCAGCCACGCCCGGCACCCCGACGAGCTGCCGGCCAAGGCCCGGGAATATATCAAGCGAATTGAAGAATTCACCGAAACCCCGGCCTCCATCATTTCCGTCGGCCCGGGCCGTGAGCAGACCATGCTCCTCCGCAACCCGTTTACCCGGTAAACGTTGGGCAGCACCGCATCTTTGGGCGATCGGCCCGGCTTGCGTACCTGGGGTACGCGGCGCCGGACCGCTTGCCCAAATCTGCGGCACTGCCCAACGTTTACCGGGTTGTTCTGTAACTGTCCAGCAGCACCACATCTTTACGGCGATCGGCCCGGCTTGCGTACCTGGGGCACGCGGCGCCGGACCGCTTGCCCAAATCTGCGGCACTGCCCAACGTTTACCGGGTTGTTCTGTAACTGTCCAGCAGCACCACATCTTTACGGCGATCGGCCCGGCTTGCGTACCTGGGGTACGCGGCGCCGGACCGCTTGCCCAAATCTGCGGCACTGCCCAACGTTTACCTGGTTGATCTTACCTTAAGATCGGGGCTGCCCGTTTAGCGGGCCACTTGGTGGGCGCCTTGCATGACCTCGGCCATGTCTACGGCCATGGCGGCCAGCATGTTGGGCAGCGGCGGCGCGCCCCGGGAGGGGCGGATGGGCGGCAGGGTAAACGACTCCTTGATCCTGGTCCAGGGGCCGACATCGTGGTGATCCACCGGCTGATCCATGGCCTGGGCGATATGCCAGACGGTATTGCCGCTGTGGACGTTGATCAGTCGGATGGAGATCTCCGCCCGGGCGCCGCCCAGCTCGGTGGCATCCAGGGCCCGGTGCAGGCGCCCGGCCAGCACCAGGTCCACCCCGGCCTGGCGGCCCAAGGCAATGGCGTCGTCAAAATCGCCGTAAGCCTGACGGCTGGCGATTACCCGGGGAAAAACCTCTTTGGCCAACAGCACATCCCGAAACAGGGCGGCCAGGGCCTCCCCTCGGGCCGGGTCATGGTTAACCGGCACCCGGAAGGGCAGCACCCCCACCGTGGCCCGGCGATAATTACCCGGGTCTTCGGGATGCAGATAAACCACCGGCGACCCCTTGACCGGCGGCACATAAATGCTGCTTTGTGGTGGCTCTTTACTCGCGCAGGAGGCGAACAACAGGCCCAGCAGCAACACTGCCCCCCAGCACCAGCAGGGCAATTTGCCGATGGGCACCGCCGACGCCAACCGCGGAGACTTCATAAACCGCCCGGCTGGCCTCACCGAACGGCATGGTTGATGTTTTTTTTGCCGGCTCATCATCGTTCATACCCCGAAAGTCCAGAGTCCTGCAGCCCTTCATGGCGGCTCCGGCCCATTACCGTCCCCTCCTGCAGCAGATGATCGATGGCCGGTGAACGCTGAATCTCCATGCCGGCCACCGAAAGTACCGAATGGGAGGTGGCATCCAGCAGACGCAGATTGACGATCACCGTCTGCCGGGTCAGGGAATAGGTGCCCGCCACCACCGCGTGGGCCTCATGGGCCCGCGCCAGCCGACCAACATCCCGCGACAGCACCAGTTCACCGCCGGGATCACGAAAGATCAGCGAATCCGCCTTGCGCACCTCCTCCACCGCAAACCCGTGCCGAAAAAGCTGGGTGGCCAGCGATTCGCTTACGGTTCGCCCAAAACGGCTGGAGTTGTCCAGGTTATCCAGATCCACCAGAGAGGTCAGGATCAGCTTGGTCCTGCCCGGCTGGCCGCTGTGGCGGTAATTGCCCACCAACTGCCCGGCCAGCTCTTCACCGATACCGAAAAAGTCAGGGCTGATCACCGAAATCGTAGCCCCCGTCTGTACCGGTCGGGGCTCGGGCTCACTGCTCCGGAAGCCGCAGGCGCTCAACCCCAGCAGCAGCACCGCCAGGAACAGCGCCCAGCAACCGTAGCCGATTTTTGTTATCATCTTTTGCATGCCGTTATCCCAATTAGTGATGAACTCGCAAAAAGTCCGTCCAGGGACTAATGATGACTTCTTGCGAAGTCATCATTAGTCCCGTTGATGGTAATCCCGCACCGGCACCTGCGCCACTGGCCGCCGCGGGCTCTCTTCGTCGGCCAGCAGGAGGCTGAGCTCCTGGCTCATGTCAAAATCACGACGGGCCGAGGCCAGCACCCGGTTGTCCCGGTTGCGCAACACCCGCAGGTCCACCAGCAGTCGCGACCCGGTTACCGTATAGGTGCCCACCATAACCGCCTGAGCCTCCTGCACGAAGGATAGTTCGTCCATATCACGGGACAACCCATATTCGCCATGGGAATCCTTGATCAGCAGCGCCGGTGTTTTACGGACGTCAATCACCGCCAGGCCGGAACGCTGCAGTTCCCCCAGCAAACGCTCCCCCAGCAGGCGCCCAAAAGAAGAGGTGGCGTAAAGATCCCGCAGACTGACCGGGGTGCTGACCGCCAGGGTGTATCCGTCGCGCAGTTCCTCCCGGCCGGAAGACAGCAGATCGGCCACCAATGCCCGGACGGCTTGATCGGTAAGCCCCTTTGCCGGCCTCCCTTCGGCTACCGCCGGGCCGGCCGGTTCACCGTCGGCACCGTCAAAACGGCCGGCCTGGCGGGCCAGCTCTTCCGGTGAAAAAACCCGGCCGGTGCGATAAACATAGTCGGCGGGAATCTCATGGGGATAATTATAGTAATAATGGTTATGCGGCACCCCGGTAACTGCGGCCGACCCGGCCACCGGCGGGGGAGCGGCGGTGGCCGACACTGCCGGCGGCCCCACCAGCAGCAGACCGGCGGCCATGAACCATAAACTTTTTTTATGCAGCGTCATCATTTTGACCTCATCAGGCTAAACTTGCCGTTTTGCTGACTCTTCATCTTGTCGGCGTCGCAAAAAGGCCGCGCCGCCGACTGGGCTCTTTTGGTAACTCATTGTTTATGCGTTACCGATCAACACGTTTGGTGGTTTTTTGCAAAGCAATCACCTTCACGCACCTTCACGGCTCAAATGGATTAAAACTGTAATCCTGGTAAACTGGCTCCAGCCCCTGCCATGCTGGGCCGAAGTTGGCGGTCATGGGATTATCCCCACGGTCGCCGCCTTCACGGGCTGTCGCCCCGGCCGGATAAACCACCGGCACCACCGCCTCCGCTTTCTCATCCTGTTGACCAAAGCGCAGCCAAGAGGGGCGCTTGTCCGCCTCTAGCAGCGTTGACCGCAACCCGGCACAGCCGGCGGACAGCAGCAAAACCAGCCCCAGCAACAAAATAAGCCGAGCAACCCTTCTTTCAGCCTGACTTTTCGGCCATCCCACAGCTTTTCTCCAATCAAACATCACACACCTCCTGAGCAACAAAAATGCCGTGGCCACCTCGAAATCGCTCACCCGGCTGCCGCACTCCACGCGGCAACCTCTTCCCAGCTCTGGCGGGCGGCAGAAATTGCCGACCCGGACCATCGGCGCGGTCTGTTGCCGGGAGATATTGCAGATTCCATGCCATAACCCGAAAAAAGAAATAGACCTTTACCTTGCGGCTGTGATCAGTTATATAGTTACGGTTTGGCGACAAAGCGTCCCAATTCATTAAACTAACGAATCATGTCCAAACTTGTCGGCGCTCCCTGAAGCGGCAGCGCCGACGGGGCGCGCCTGTAGCTGCCTGTTGGCGTATTACCTACCCAACGCGCCTGGTGGTTTTTGGGTAGGCCATCAAAATTTTACTGACCGACCGGAGGAAGTTATGGCGAGGATCACCGTGGAAGATTGCCTGCAGCAGATCGGCAATGAAAATCGTTTTGCCTTGATCCACCTGGCTGTGGAGCGAGTAAAGCAGCATCGTCAGGGCGCCCCCTTTCCCGAACGCTGCAAGAACAAGGAAATTGTCTGCACCCTGCGGGAGATTGCCAACGGCCAGGTCAACTTCAACAACGTCCGGGAGCTGAAAAAGCAGTTGCAACAGCAGACCGCCGCCAACGCCGAACCAGAAGCCGAACCGGCTCCCGCCGCCCCGGCCGCCGAGGCATAACCCCCCGCGCGGCCGCAACCACGGCGGCTAACGAAGCCAGGTCAAGCCGGCCCGGCGTCGCCGGAAAACGCAAAAAAACAACGTTTGCCAGGGATTTATGAGTAACCAGCAGCAAAGCATGGATATCGACTACTATCAGGTCCTGGGAGTTGCCCCCGACGCCTCCAAGGATGAAATCAAAAAGGCCTACCGCAAATTGGCCCTGAAATACCACCCTGACCGCAACCCGGACGACAAAGAGGCGGAAGAGCATTTCAAAACCGCCACCGAGGCCTACGAGGTTCTGGGCGATCTGGAGAAGCGTAAGATTTACGACCGCTACGGGGTCGCCGGCCTGCGGGATAGCGGCTATAACGGTCCCGGCGGATTCGACGACATCTTCAGCGGCTTCAGCGACATTTTCGGTGATCTTTTTGGTTTCGGCGGCCGCCGCGGCCCCCAACGCAGCCACCAGGGCCCGATTTCCGGCCACGATCTGCGCTACGATCTGAACATAAGTTTTTTCGAAGCGATTTTCGGGGTCGAAAAGGAAGTTGAGATCCGCAAAAACGACACCTGCTGGACCTGCGAAGGCTCGGGACTGCGACCCGGCTATCAGCCGGAAACATGCACCACCTGCAAGGGAATGGGGCAGGTGCTTCAAGCCCAGGGACCCTTCCGGATTCAGACCGCCTGCCCCCATTGCCGTGGTCAGGGCGCCGTAATCACCGAACCCTGCCAGGACTGCCAGGGCCTGGGCCTGATAGAACGCCCCAAAAAGGTGACCCTGAAAATCCCCGCCGGGGTGGACACCGGGGCCAGAATGCGCCTGCGGAGTGAAGGGGAAGGCGGCCGCCGGGGCGGGCCGGCCGGCGACCTTTATGTAATCCTGCATGTCGAGCCCCACGATTTTTTCCAGCGGGAGGGAGACCATATTTTCGCCACCATCCCGGTCTCCTTTACCCAGGCGGCCCTGGGCTGCACCTTGGAGGTGCCCACCGTTCACGGTCCACACAAGCTGAAAATTCCCGCCGGCACCCAGCCAGGCAAACACCTGACCCTGCCCGGCCAGGGCGTCCCGCGACTGCGGGGCGGCGGCCACGGCGACATGATCTGCGAAATCAAGCTGGTGGTGCCCGGCAAGCTCAGCAAACGACAGAAGGAACTTCTTCGGGAATTCGCGGAAATTGAAGACAAGAGCGAAGAGAAAGAAAAGAAGGGTGCCGGTTTTCTTAAAAAGTTCTTTCATTTATAGACCGGCCAAGGCTATATAAGCAGAGTACCTACCACCACAACCGGTGGCGAGACGGAACCCAAGGGGCGGCAAGGAACCGGCAATGCAGCAGGGAGATGAGCACACCGGCGGCGGATTGACGCACTTTGACCCGGCCGGACAGGCCTGGATGGTGGATGTCACCGGCAAGCAGGATACCGCCCGGCAGGCCACCGCCACCGGCCGGATAACCATGTCGGCGGAAGCCTACCGGCTGCTTAAAGGCGGCCGGGCCGGTAAGGGTGATGTGCTGGGAATCGCGCGGGTGGCCGGGATCATGGCTGCCAAAAAGGTGGGCGACTTGATTCCCCTCTGCCATCCGCTGAACCTGGGCAAAGTAACGGTGGACTTCCGCCTGAATGACACCACAACGGCCGTGGACATTGAAGCCACGGCCAGCCTGGTCGGCAAGACCGGAGTTGAGATGGAGGCCCTCACGGCGGTATCGGTGGCGGCGCTGACCATTTATGATATGTGCAAGGCGGTGGACAAGGCCATGGCCATCGACAATATCCGCCTGCTTACCAAAAGCGGCGGCAAAAGCGGGACCTACCGGGCCCGGTAACAACCCTGTAACGATTTGGCACGAGGAACAGCATGGACCAGAAAGATCGCGACTATTTTCGCAAAAAGCTAGATGAAATGAGCCAGCAACTGCTCAGCGAGGCGGAAAAAACCATCCATGAGATGACCGACCACAGCGACAGCTATCCTGACCCCACCGATCGAGCAACCGCCGAAAGCGACCGGAGCTTCGAGCTGCGCATCCGCGACCGGGAGCGCAAGTTGCTGGTCAAGATCAAGGAAGCCCTCGCCCGGATCGACGACGACACTTACGGCATCTGCGAAGCCTGCGGCGACGATATTTCCCTCAAACGCTTGGAGGCCCGCCCGGTCACCACCCTGTGCATAGCGTGTAAGACCGCACAGGAAAGCCAGGAAAAGGCCCAACAGGGACGTTAAAGCAACCATGCCGGAACTCCGCAAAGACCCGATCATCGGGCGCTGGATCATTATTGCCACCGAACGCGGCAAGCGCCCCAGTGATTTTATTATCGATCAGAGCAAGACCAAGGGCGGTTTCTGCCCGCTGTGCCCCGGCAACGAAAACACCACTCCGGCCGAAGTTCTGGCCTACTCCGACCAACCCCAGCGCCTGAAAAATCATCCCGGCTGGAGCCTGCGGGTGGTACCCAACAAATACCCCGCCCTGGTGATCGAGGGCGACATCAACAAGCAGGGCGAAGGTCTTTATGATCGGATGAACGGCATCGGGGCCCACGAAGTTATCATCGAAACTCCGGATCATACGGAAACTTTCACCTATTTACCGCCGGAAAGGATGATTCAGGTTTTTTGGGCCTACCGGGACCGGTTGGTTGATCTGGGCAAGGACGAGCGCTTCCGCTACGTAATGATCTTCAAAAACTTCGGCGCCGCCGCCGGGGCCTCGCTGGAACATTCCCACTCGCAACTGGTTGCCCTGCCCATTCTGCCCCGCATGATCACCTCGGAGCTGGAAGGCAGCCTGTCTTACTATCGCTACAAAGAGCGCTGCGTTTTCTGCGACATCATCCACCAGGAACTGGAACAAGACACCCGGGTGGTGACCCAAAACGACAAATTACTCGCCATTGTCCCCTTTGCGCCGCGTTCGCCGTTTGAAATGTGGATTCTGCCCCGCAAGCACAGCTCATCGTTCTGCAACTCGGACAATGAAACCTTCCGAGCCCTGACCGAAATTTTCTCCGAATGCCTGCGGCGGCTGGACAAATGCCTGCCCGACGTCCCCTATAATTTCGTGCTCCATGCCGCACCGCTGCGGTCGCCGGCTTTAGAGCACTACCACTGGCACTTTGAAATAACCCCCAAGCTGACCATGATTGCCGGTTTCGAATGGGGCTCCGGCTTCTACATCAACCCCGTAGCTCCGGAAGAAGCGGCCCGGTTTCTGCGGGAAGCCGATATCGGGTAACTGGCGTCTGACTTTGAAGGGAGCTGGATCATGAAGAAAATACTGCTGGTCGACGACGAAGAATCCATCCACCTGCTATACCGGGAAGAACTTGAAGAGGAAGGTTTCGAGGTACACTCGGCCCTGACCGGAGAAGAGGCTTTGGAAAGGTTGGGCATCGTTAAGCCGGACCTGATCATCCTGGACATCAATATGCCGGGGATGAACGGCATTGAGGCCCTGCGCCGGATCAAGGAGATCAACTCCGCCATTCCAGTGATTCTCTGCTCCGCCTACCAGGAATTCAAGCAAGATCTGGCTTCCTGGGCCTCGGAAGAATACATTGTCAAATCCGCCGACCTGAGTGAACTGAAGGCCGCGGTCAAAAAACATCTCTCCTGAGAGCCGTCGGCAGGATGCGGGATATTCAGGGCCAGCCGGACCACCGGCGAATCAACATCCGCAAGGTAGGGATCAAAAACATCTCCTACCCCGTCAAAGTGCTGGACCGGGCGCGGCGCAGTCAGCGCACCGTGGCCACGGTCAACATGTACGTCAACCTGCCCCACCATTTTAAGGGCACCCACATGAGCCGCTTTGTGGAAATCCTCAACCGTTTCCACGGCGAGATCGACCTGGAGAGTTTCCCCCGCATCCTGGAGGAGATGAAACAGCGGCTGCAGGCCGAAGCGGCGCACCTGGAAATCGAGTTTCCCTACTTCGTCAGCGAAGATCCCCAAACCGGCCGGCCAACGGCGGCCGGGCCGGACGGCATCGGGCTCAGTGAATACCGTTGCCGGATGCACGGCTCGCTGGCCGACCGGGATGAACTGACCCTGGAAATCCGGATTCCCATTGCCCCCCCCAAAGCACCGGTGCACTGCAGCGGCTTGCCCCGTTCGCTGGGACACTGGGGATATGCCGAAATCGCCCTGCAGTTTCGTCGCTTTGTCTGGATCGAGGAGATCATCGAACTGGCCGCCGCGGTTACCCGCCACGATGTCTGCTGGCCCTCCCCCGATCAGCCCGCCGGTGGCGACCCTGATGCCGATCGCGGCGAATGCGCCCTGGCGGTGGAAAACCTGGCCAAGGCCCTGGGCCGCAAGCTGAAACAGCACCCCGACATCCGCTGTTTTTCGGTCCGGGTGGAAAACCTGGCCGCCGGCTTCAACACCTTTGCAACCATCAACCACACGGCACCTAAAAATCATGACTGACACGGCAACAAGCGGCGAACTGCTGCTGGAAATCGGAGCGGAAGAAATCCCCGCCGGCTACCTCAACCCCGCCCTGAAGGCCCTGCAGAGCAGCCTGACACAGAGCCTGCGGGAGCACAACCTGGAATTCGGTGAGATCACCACCGGCGCCACTCCCCGCCGACTGACCATCAGTGTCCGCAACTTAGCGGCCCGCCAGCCCGACCGGGTGGAGGAGGCCATGGGCCCCCCCAAAAAAGCCGCCTTCGACGCTGACGGCAACCCCACCAAGGCCGCCCAGGGCTTTGCCGCCACCAAAGGGGTGGCGGTGGCGGACCTGCAGGTGGTAAGCACCCCCAAGGGGGAATATCTCCAGGCCCGGGTGGAACTGCCGGGCCGCGACAGCGCCGAAATTCTCAGCGACCTGCTGCCCGGCCTGATCACCGGCCTGCCTTTCCCCAAGTCCATGCGCTGGGGCAACGGCAAAACCCATTTCGCCCGTCCCCTGCGCTGGCTGCTGGCGGTTTACCGGGATCAACCCCTGAATTTCCGCCTGGAAGAAGTGGCCGCCGCCAACCAGACCTGCGGCCATCGCTTCCTGGCCCCCCAGACCCTGCGCGCCACCACCTACGAAAGCTATCGCGACCAGCTCCGCCGGGCCCAGGTGCTGGTGGACCCGGTCGAACGGCACCAGGCCCTGGTGGCGGAGATCAACCGGGCCGCCGAAGAAGCCGGCGGCCGCATTCTGCCGGACCCCGAACTGGAGGAGACGGTCACCAACCTGGTTGAATCCCCCTTTGCCATCTGTGGCAGCTTCGCTGAACGTTTTCTGCAACTGCCGCAAGAAGTGCTGATCACCTCGATGAGGGAACACCAGAAGTATTTTGCGGTGGTGGACCAGCAGGGCAAGCTGTTGCCCCGCTTCGTGGCGGTCAACAACACCAGGGTCAAGGACGCCAGGGTGGGAGCCCAAGGCCACCAGCGGGTGCTGCGGGCCCGCCTGGAAGACGCCTTTTTCTTCTTCAGCGAAGACCAGCAGCGCCCTTTAAGCCAACTGGCCGGCCGTCTCGACGGCATCATCTTCCAGCATCAGTTGGGCACCATGGCTGACAAAACCACCCGCCTGGAGCAACTGGCCGGCCGCCTGGCCGATGAGTTTGCCCCTGAACTGGGCGCCACCGTCCGCCGGGCCGCAACGCTGTGCAAGGCCGACCTGCTGACCAGCATGGTGGATGAATTCCCCTCGCTGCAGGGGATCATCGGCCGGGATTACGCCCGCCGCCAGGGGGAAAGCCAGGAGGTGGCCGAGGCCCTGTACAGCCACTACCTGCCCCTGCGGGCCGGAGGCGTTCTGCCCCAGGACCAGGCCGGCGCCATCCTGGGGATTGCCGACCGGCTGGACACCCTGGCCGGCTGTTTCGGCATCGGCCTCAAGGTAACCGGCGCCGCCGACCCCTTTGGCCTCAGGCGCCAGGCCGTGGGCCTTATCCACCTGCTGCTGGGGCATGGCCTCAAACTGCCGCTGACCACTTGGATCGACAGCGCCCTTGCGCTTTACGACTGCCAGCTTAAAGAAGAGCCGGCGGCGGCCCGCCAGCGCCTGCTGGAGTTCATCAAGGGCCGCTTCGCCAACGACCTCACCGGCCGCGGGATCCCCCCCGAGGCGGTGGAAGCGGTACTCAGCGTCGAATTCAAGGAAATAAACGACGCCAAGGCCCGCATCGAGGCCCTGGTGGCGGTCCGCGAACAGCCGGCTTTCACACTGCTGGCCGGATCTTTTAAGCGGGTCAACAATATCATCAAGGATAACCCCGACGACCGTATTGATCCAGAATTACTGGAAGAAGCGGGGGAAAAAGAACTGGCGGCGGTGCTGGCCCGGATTACTGCCGCCACCGATCCCCTGCTGCAGCAAGGTGCCTACCAGGAGGCCCTGGAACACATCCTGACTATCAAGGAGCCCATCGACCGCTTTTTCGACCAGGTCATGGTCATGGCCGAAGACGAGGCCCTGAAACGCAACCGCCTGGCCCTGCTTACCGCCATCGCCAAGCTTTTCCGCCGGGTGGGCGATTTTTCCAAGATGTACGCCCTGCAGAAATAGCTGCCAGCCGGCACCCACCAGAGCATTAACGGGACAACAACCACTACCACCAAGGGGCAAAGATGAAAATAACCTTCTTCGGTGCCGCCGGCACCGTCACCGGCTCCCAACATCTGATCGAAGTCAACGACCAGCGCCTGCTGCTGGACTGTGGCCTGTTCCAGGGCAAACGCAAGGAATCCTTCGAGCTCAACCGCCGGGGTTTCTGCGACGCCCACAGCCTGGACGCCCTGGTCCTCTCCCACGCCCATATTGACCACTCCGGCAACATCCCCTGCCTGGTCAAAAACGGCTTTACCGGCGATATCATCTGCACCCCGGCCACCCGCGATCTCTGCGCCATCATGCTGATGGACAGCGCCCACATCCAGGAGCAGGACGTGCAGTTTGTCAACAAACGGCGGGCCAAAAACGGCCAGCAACTCTTTGAGCCGCTGTATGACAAGGAAGACGTGGTCCGGGCCATGGGCCAGTTCATCGGCATCAGCCCCAAGCGGTCCAAGGAGATCCTGCCCGGAATCCGGCTGACCTTCACCGAGGCCGGCCACATGCTGGGCAGCGCCAACGTGATTCTCGACATCCATGAACAGAAAAGCGGCCGGGATCTGCGGCTGATCTTCAGCGGCGATATCGGCCGCCCCGGCATTCCCATCATCCGTGATCCCGCCAAACTGAGCGAAGGGGCGGACATCCTGATCATGGAAAGCACTTACGGCCATCGCAGCCATCCGCCTTACCCGGATTCCGAGCATGACCTGGAACGGATCGTCAATGAAACCTACCAGCGGGGCGGCTGCCTGCTGATCCCCGCCTTTGCCGTGGGCCGCACCCAGCAGCTGGTGTACGCCCTGCACAAGCTTTATTTGGAAAAAGCCATCCCCGACCTGCCGATTTACGTCGACAGCCCGCTGGCCACCAGGGCCACCGACATCTTCCGACTCCACCCGGAAGCCTACGACCGGGAAATCAGGGACTTCATTCTCAAAGGCAACCACGACAACCCCTTCGGCTTCGACACCCTGCGCTATACCCAGTCGGCGGGAGACTCCAAGCAGCTCAACCACCTTAAGCAACCGGCCATCATCATCAGCGCCAGCGGCATGATGGAAGGCGGCCGCATCCTGCATCACCTGCGCAACCGGATCACCGACCCCAAAAACACCATCTTGGTCACCGGCTGGCAGGCGCCCAATACTCTGGGCCGCAAAATCGTCGAAGGGCAGGAAACGGTCAAGATTTTCGGCGAGGAATTTCCCCTGAAAGCCCGAGTGGAGCAGCTCACCGGCTTCAGCGGCCACGCCGACCGGGAAGGTCTACTGGCCTGGGCCGGCGCCATGGAGCAGAAACCCGCCCACACCTTCCTGGTCCACGGCGAAGCGGAGGCCAGCCAGGCCCTGGCCTCCGCCATGCAGCAGGAATTGGGGTTCACCAACATCAAAATCCCGGAACTCTACCAGGAGTTTGAGGTATAGACCGCCCTCCCACCACCTCCACCTGACCAACCCCACCTGCGCTTTTACCGTCGCGAACCACCCCGGCAATAATACGCAGGATCACCGGCATCTTCGACGCCGGCAGGTTTGATAGTAAATCAGGACAAGCGGGTGAGCAACTCGGCAAGCAGACGGTTGAAGCCTTGGGGGGCTTCCATCTGCAGGAAGTGACCAGCGCCGGGGACGATGGTTTCCTGGACGAAGGGAGCGCAGCGGTGGCGGGCCGATTCGGGGATCAGGGCGCCGTTGATGGCGTGCAGGGGGATCTGCAGTTGAGCAAAGGACGGGGCCGGATCCCAGCTGAGCAGGTCGCGCCAGAGCGGTAGGGCCCAGGCGGGATCGGCCTGGGCCATTTCCCGGCGCAGTTTTTGTTTAAGCTCCGGCGGGGTGGCGGCGGTGGCGGTCTGCTCCACCAGGCCGGCGACGGCGGCGGGGAAATCAGCGGCAAAGGGCGCGAAGATGCTCTCCACGGTCTCCGAATCCAGACCGCCATAGTCGATAACAAAAGTGTCCACCATGATCACCGCGGCGACCGCGTCGGCAAGCTGGCGGGCGGCCTCCAGGGCCACCGCGCCGCCCATGGAATGGCCCACCAGAATCACCCGGCCGGCCTTCAGTTCCCGTACTGCGGCCGCCACGTCGGTGGCCAGCCCGGTTACCGTCCATGCTTCCCGCCGGCCGGGACCGGAATCGCCGTGGCCCGGCAGATCCAGTGCCGCCACCGCCTGGCGGCGGCCGAAATAACTCAACTGGGGCGCCCAGTAGCTCCGCCGACAGGTCCAGCCATGGACAAACAGCAACAGCGGCTCCCCCTCACCCCGGCAATCACATATCATCGGCGTGCCGTCTTGGCCCTGCAAGGTACAGCCGGTGAAGCCGGCAACTGCTTCCGTCATCGTTTAAAACCTCCAAACATAAGATTTAAGCCGACCTGATCGCCGCTTTATGGGGTGCGGCTGGACATTTTCATCCCACCTACAGTTCAGCGGCGCCGGGCCGGACCGGAGAGCAACAGCTTAATCAGCGCCGCCTGGCTGCCGGTGCCGGTTTTGAGAAAAATCGACTTAATATGGGAGCGCACCGTGTGCAGGCTGACATTACAGCGCCGGGCCACCGCCGCCGGTTCCGGGGTTACCGCCAGGGACTGGGCGATCCTGATTTCCGCCACCGACAGTTCATAAAGGCGGCGCAGACGCTCGCCATCGATTACCGCCCCGGCCGCCGGGTCGAAAAGATACACCGCCACGTGCGCCGGCGGCTCGCCCATCACCACCGGCACCTCAGGGTGAATGGGGCGCACCAGCAACTGCAGGCCCAACCCGTCCGCCGGCGGCATCTCCACCGAACCTCCGTCATCGTCAAACAGGCGACTGGCCGCCGCCTGCCAAGCGGTCCGCAACAATTTCTGGAAGCGAGCATCGGCCGTCTCATTGACCAGCCGCAACCGGCCGCCGCGACTGGTCAACCCGCCGCCGGCGGCCAATAACTCCTCGGCGCCGGGGGTGGTATACACCAGGCGCAGTTCATGATTCAGCAGCACAAAAGGCAGGGTTTCCCGACCCGCCGCCAGGGCCACTGCTTCATCGCGGGCCCGGCCGGCCGCCACCTGCCCGGCCAGCACCAGCGACTGCTGCAGGTGGGGGATAAAATCGTTGATAAATTCGGTTTCCGCCTCACTGTAGTGCCCCTGACCCCGAGTACGCTGAATCAGCAACTGCACCGAGCGCTCGGCATCCTGGTAAACGGTGCCGCAAACCCCGTGGTGAATATCCTGGGGGCCGGCCCATTCATTAAAAAATTCGGTGCGATAATAATCCGGCTGCCGGCAACTGAAGTGCAGATGGGTGGAATAGAGCCGGCCGGGCTTTTTGCGCCGCAACTCCGGGCGCCAGGGGCAGGTATTGACATAGTGCTCGACGTAGCGCCGATGAAAGTCGTCGTCGATGTTGAGCTTGAAGCTGGAAAGAACCTGGTCGGCCTCGGCATTGAGCATCAACAGCCGTGCCGAACGCGAACGGCTTAAGGCTACCAGTTCACCGAGAAAGGTCATCCAGCCGGCCGGATCGGTAATGGTGGCGTAAATGCCGGCGATTAAACGTTCCCGTTCACGCCAGAGGCGAAATTCCTTTGAAGCTTTAATCCCGCTACCCATTGCCGGACCAACTGGCAGTGGCGCTTTTCAGCACCTTTAAACTCCCTCCCCCTTACCGGTTCCCATAACGCCGGACACCCCGCAACGGCAAGGAGGGTTTACCTTTTCCATAATAAAACCGGCTCGCCTGTCAGTCAACGGAAAAAACGACATTACAAAAAGATACCGCCACAACTCAGGCCGGTGTAATAATATCACAATTAATCAAAGTCGTGGTCACTTCAGCCAACGGCAGACCGATAACATTGCTCACCGAGCCTTCGATTTTCGCCACCAGCATCCCACCCCGGCCTTGGATACCGTAGGCCCCCGCCTTATCCAACGGTTCACCAGTGGCGACATAGGCGCGAATCAGGGAGGGGGACAACGGGGCAAACCACACCCTGGTGGCCACCACCTCGGCCACTTGTTCCCGGCCCCGCAGCAGGGCAAAGCCGGTCCAGACCGTGTGTTCCCGGCCGCTCAAAGCCGCCAGCATGGACGCGGCCTGGGATTGGTCGGCTGGCTTGCCCAGAATACGCTCCCCCAGGGCTACCACCGTGTCAGCGGCCAGCACCCAACTCTCCGGCCGGGCCGCCGCCACCGCCGCCGCTTTCTCCAGGGCCAGCCGGCGGACAAAATCAGCCGGCCCCTCCCCCGTCGCTGCCACTTCCGCAATCTCCGCCGCCGCCACGGTAAATTCAAGCCCCAGCTCGGCCAGCATCCGCCGCCGTCGCGGCGACCCCGAAGCCAACACCAGGGACTGCAAAGTAGTAAACATCATAAGCTCACACCAACTCACCCACGACCAGGCAATGACGGCAATGACGGCAAGCGTTCAGCTGTGCCGCAGATTTTCGCAAGCAGTCGCGGCGATTATAGCAGCGCTATATCGCCGCGACTGATCGCGGAAAGATGCGGTGCTGATGAATGCTTGCCGTTATTGCCCGGAGGCCCAGTTCAGCAGACTGCCGGCCAATAAAATCTCCCGGTGCCGGGGGGAGACCTCCAGGCGCACCGGAATCTGCCGACCGCCGGATTCCGCTGTCAGGGTTTCGGCCCCGGCCGCCAACTGGTCGCGCAGGCCGGGAATCCGCACCATCTCCCCCTGGCTCAACTGGCCATAATCGGCCGGATCAACAAAGGTTAAGGGGATAATGCCGAAGTTGATCAGATTAGCCTTGTGAATGCGGGCGAAACTCTTCACCAGTTTCACCTGCACCCCGAGGTAACGGGGTGCCAGAGCGGCATGTTCCCGCGAGGAGCCCTGGCCGTAGTTGTCGCCGCCCACCACCAGGCCGGGCCCCCGCTCCTTGGCCCGCTGGACGAAATCCTGGTCCACCGCCTCGTAAACAAACTCACTGATGGCCGGCACATTGCTTCTAAGCGGCAGCACCCGAGCACCGGCGGGCATGATATGGTCGGTGGTAATGTTGTCCTCCACCTTGAGCAGCACCTCGCCCTGCCAGTCCTCCGGCGCCGGCTCGAAAACCGGGAAAGGGGCGATGTTGGGGCCGCGAATGATCTCCACCCGCTCACCCTCGGCGGCGGCCAGGGGGGCTTCGATGCGGGCATCGCCGGGCAGATATTTTTTCGGCATGGCAAAGGTCGGATATTCGCCCAGTTCCCGGGGGTCGGTGATCTTGCCGGTGATGGCCGCCGCCACCGCCACCTCCGGGCTGCAAAGATAGACCTGGTCGTCCTTGGTGCCGCTGCGGCCGGGGAAATTACGGGGAAAGGTGCGCAGCGAGATGGCGCCGGTGGGCGGCGCCTGGCCCATGCCGATGCAGCCCAGGCAGCCGGCCTGGTGTACCCGGGCGCCGGCCTTGACCAGGGTCAGCATATCGCTCTGGGCGGTCATATTTTCCAGCACCTGACGGCTGCCGGGGTTGATCTCAAAGCTCAGTTCCCGGCTCACTTCGCGAGTTTCAAGGGTTTTGGCCACCACCATCAGATCCCGCAGCGAGGAGTTGGAACAGGACCCCACCAGCACTTGGGCCACCGGCTTACCCGCCACTTCCCGCACCGGCACCACGTTGTCCGGCGACGAGGGGCAGGCGATCAGCGGCTCCAGCGCCCCCAGGTCGATCTCCATCACCTCGTCATACTCGGCGTCGGCATCGGCGGTCAGTTCCAGCCAGCCCTCCCCGCGGCCCTGGCTGGCGAGAAACTCTTTAGTTTTGGCATCGGAGGGAAAAACCGAACTGGTGGCCCCCAGCTCAGCACCGAAGTTGGTGATGGAGGCCCGGTCGGTCACCGACAGCTCGGCCACGCCGGGACCGAAGTATTCCATTACATAGCCCACCCCGCCCTTGACCGACAGCCGCCGCAGCACCTCCAGCAGCACGTCCCGGGCCGACACCCAGGGCGAGAGTTTGCCGGTGAGTTTAATGCCGTACACCTTGGGCATTACCAGGTAAAAGGGCTTGCCGGCCATGGCCATGGCCACGTCCAGGCCGCCGGCCCCCATGGCCAGCATGCCCAGGCCACCGCCGGTGGGGGTGTGGCTGTCGGAACCCAGCAGGGTCTTGCCCGGCAGGCCGAAACGCTCCAGATGCACCTGGTGGGAAATGCCGTTGCCCGGCGGCGAGAAATAAAGGCCGAACTTGCGGGCCACCGACTGCAGGAAACGATGGTCATCGGCATTGCGGAAATCCGACTGGATCAGGTTATGGTCGACATAGCAGACCGACAGCTCGGTCTGCACCCGGGGCAGGCCGATGGCCTCAAACTCCAGGTAAGCCATGGTGCCGGTGGCGTCCTGGGTTAGGGTTTGATCGATGCGAATACCAATTTCCTGTCCTTTTACCAGCTCGCCTTCCACCAGGTGGGCGGCGAGAATCTTTTCCGTTACCGTCTGTCCCATGACTGCTCCTGTAAATTGTCAAGTTGCCGGGGGCAGCTGCCGCCCCGTCGAATTGAAGTAAGCGATCACGGGGCACCGCATCTTGCGGCGATCGAGCCTGCTCACGTACTGATGTACGCATCGCCGCCTCGCTTGCCGCAACCTGCGGCACCCCGTGACCGCCTACAGTTTGACTCCCTGTGATCTGTTGCGACTTGAATTGTCAATTGAAACAAATCAGGCTTCTTACCACAATTACCAGGTTTTGTACATCCCCAGCCGGAGTTGGTACACGCCAAAAGCCGCGCCGCCAACTGGACACGCTTGGTCGCTACTTGTTTTCATCTTACCGACCAACCCCTTTGGCGGGTTTTGGCGAAGTTGGCAAAATTGTTGGCTTTGGCCCCGCCCAGTGCCCATGCGACCTTGACTTTGCTCCGGCGACAACGGATCCGTCAAATATCCCCCGCCGCCACTCACTCGTAGTCAATAAAATGACCCACCTGGTCACCAAACGCCCGGGGCAAAAAGCTTGGGAACAGCGGCTCATTTTTCCAAAAACGCCAGGAAATCGTTGAATAACGGGAAAATCAACGTTACATTGGCGTCTGTTTGCCGGCAACGGCACACCCTTTGCATTGCCCACCGGCCAGAAGCAAGGATACAGTTGAACTGTTTACGGAGAAGCCATCATGGTCGACGAAAAAGAAGCACCGAAAAATGAGGAAGAGGCGCCGCCAAAGAAATCCAAGACCCTTTTCTTCATCATTGCCGGCATCGCCCTGCTGCTGTTGGCCGGCGGCGGTTTTTTCGCCTACACCACCTTTATGGCACCGCCGGCCGATGAAGACCCCCGGGAGCCGCTGGGGGAAATGTTTGCCCTGGAACCATTTGTGGTCAATCTGGCCGACCCCACCGGCAAACGCTACCTGAAGGTACAGATCGCCCTGGAACTGGAAAATGAACGGGCGGTAGCCAACGCCGAGCGGTCCGTGCCCAAGCTGCGGGACACCGTGATCAGCATGCTCACCGCCCTCTCCTTCGAGGAGGTGATGACCCCGGAAGGGAAAATCCGCATCCGGGATGAGCTGCTGGAACGCTTCAACGTGGTCATGCGCCCGGACCGGGTGCGTAACATCTATTTCACCGAATTCGTGGTACAGTAGCCCATGGCGGAACAAATTCTCAGCCAGGACGAGGTAGACGCCCTACTCAAGGGAATCTCCGGCGGCGAAATCGAAGAACCCGAAGAGGCGACGGAAGCCGAATCGCTGGGCTACACCCCTTACGATTTCACTCGCCAGCAGCGCATTGTCCAGACCCGAATGCCGGCCATGGACGCCATCAGCGACGCCTTCATGCGGAGCATGCGCAACTCGCTGGCCTCGGCCCTGCGCCGGATTCTTGACGTCACCGCCGCGCCCATGGAGCTGGAGCGCTTCGGGGCCTTCGTCCGTACCCTGCCGGTGCCCAGCAGCCTGCAGATCTTCAAGATGGCCCCCTTCCGCGGCCACGCCCTGATCGTTCTGGAACCCCGCCTGGTTTTCAACCTGGTGGAAAGTTTCCTCGGCGGCAGCGGCTCCCGCAACGTGCGGATCGAAGGCCGGGACTTTACCGCCATCGAACAGCGCCTGATCCGCCGGGTGGTCAATCTGCTGCTCACCGACATGGAAAAGGCCTGGTACTCGCTGCAGCCGCTGAAGGTGCAGTACGTGCGCAGCGAGATCAACCCCCAGTTCGCCAAAATCTGCCAGCCCGAAGACGTGGTGCTGATCAACCGTTACGAGATCGACATGGACCGGGCAGTGGGAAGTATCACCACCTGTATCCCGATGAGCAACCTTGAGTCGGTGCGCAGCAAACTGATGACCACCTTCCAGCGGGAGCAGAGTGAAGAGGATATCGCCATCCAGCGCACCATCACCGAAAACATCAAAAACGCGGATCTGGACATCAAGGTGGAGCTGGGCAAGGCCATGGTCCCGGCCCGGGAAATCATCAATTTGCAGGTAGGCGACACCCTCTCCCTGGACCGCCGCACCGACGAGCAACTGCCGGTCTTCGTGGCCGGCCGCCGCAAATACATGGCCACGCCCGGCGTACACCGGAACAACAACGCCGTGCTGATCAAGAAAAAAGTTCTGGACCCCAACCGCGATTGAAAGAGGAGAAAAACCCATGGCAGAAGAAGAAACCACCAAAAAAGCGGAAGAGGAAGCCGGCGACGACTGGACTTCGGCCCTGGCCGACCAGGATGACAAAGCAAGTTTCGACCAACTGCCGGGCGACAGTGGCGGCCCCGCGCGCTCCGGCAGCGCTGCCGGCAGCCAGAACCTGGAATTCCTGCTTGACGTACCATTGGAGGTCAGCGTCGAACTGGGGCGGACCAACATGATCATCAACAAGATGCTGCAACTGACCCAGGGCTCGGTAGTCGAACTGGACAAGGCCGCCGGCTCGCCGGTGGAGATTTACGTCAACCAGAAGCTGATGGGCAAAGGTGAAGTGGTGGTGGTCAACGAACGCTTCGGCATCCGGGTGACGGAGATCATCAGCCAGGCCGACCGGATTAAAAGCATAGGCTGATGCCCATGCCCACCTCTCTCACTGGCATACAACCGTCTGCCGTCAAACGATCCCTGCTCTGGCAGCCCTTGATGCTCGGGCTGCTGGCGTTGCTGTGGCTGCTGTCGGCCACCGCCGCCGCTGCCTCCACAGAGGAAATATCGACCGCCGCCACCGAGTCGTCTCCGGCATCGCCGGTGGCCTACAGCCCCGGAACCGGGGTTGAAAAATCGGCCGAAAGCGACCGGGAACCCCGCCAAGATACTTCCCCATCAGCCACCGACGACCCCTGGAGCACCGGCTACCAGCGCGGGGAGCACCAGAGCGAACCCTTCTCTCCCACCCTCTCGCTGTTCAAGGCCTTCGGGGTGCTGCTGCTGCTCATCGGCCTGATGGTATTTGTCGCCACCCTGCTAAAAAAACTGGGCTTGGGCCAGGGGGGCTTCGGCAGCCAGGGAGACCTGATCCGGATCATCGAAACCCGATCCGTGGGCCCCAAAAAATATGTGGCGGTGGTGGAGGCGGCGGAAGAATTTTTTCTGCTGGGCATCAGCGACCAGCAGGTCAACCTGCTGACCAGACTGGAAAACGAACAGTTGATCCGCCAGAGTCAAAGCCGCCGGCCGGGAGCCGCCGGCGGCTTTGCCGACCGGCTGGCCGGCGCCATGAAGCAGCGCCGGGAACGCAAGGACTGAGCCATGTCTACCCTGTTCACCATGTTCAAGGCTTGTCTGGCCGTCGCTGCCCTACTGTTGCTGCCCGACCTGGCGCTGGCCCAGCAGGGAATCCCCCTGCCCAGCATCCAACTGGGCATTGAAGAGGCCACCAGCCCCCGCGAGGTGTCGGTGATCATCGAGCTGCTGCTGGTCTTTACGGTCCTGGCCATGGCCCCGGCCATCCTGCTGATGATGACCTGCTTCACCCGCCTGATCGTGGTCTTTTCCTTTCTGCGCAACGCCATCGGCACCCAGCAGATGCCGCCCAACCAGGTGCTCGTCGGCCTGGCCATGTTTCTGACCCTGTTCATCATGGCCCCGGTTTTTTCCCAGATCAACCAGACCGCCATCGGCCCCTACATGGAGGAAGAAATCGGCGCCGAAGAGGCTCTGCAACTGGCAGCCGGGCCGATCCGGGAATTCATGTTCAAACAGACCCGGGAAAAGGACCTGGAACTCTTCCTCGGCCTGGCCCAGGCGCCAAAACCCCAGACCAGGGCCGACGTGCCCACCCACATCCTGATCCCCGCCTTCATGATCAGCGAGCTGAAAACCGCCTTCACCATCGGTTTCGTACTTTTTCTGCCCTTTCTGATCATCGACATGGTGGTGGCCAGTGTCCTGCTATCCATGGGCATGATGATGCTGCCCCCGATCATGGTGGCGCTGCCCTTTAAAATATTACTCTTCGTCCTGGTGGACGGCTGGTACCTGATCGTCGGTTCACTGGTACGAAGCTTTGGATAAAAGAAAAGCAAGTCAGATAAAGGCCAAGCAGAAGGAGGTTGCAAAACCATGAGTCCGGCGGACGTGGCGGTTTTGATCCAGCAGGCGGTTAAAGTTACCCTGACCCTGGCCGGGCCCATCCTGGGCATGGGAATGGCGGTGGGGCTGACCATCGCCCTTTTTCAGGCGGTCACCCAGATTCAGGAAATGACCCTGACTTTCGTGCCCAAAATCTTTGCCGTCCTGCTCACCATCCTGTTCCTGGCCGGCTGGATGATCACGGTCATGGTGGACTACACCCACAACCTGATCGTCAGCATCCCTCACCTGATCAGGTAGGGTCAGGCAAGGACAACGGCGCGGCTAAACCGCCGGAGCCGAGGATAAAAGGGAAAAATGGTAGACACGGCCCTGCTCAACTGGACCATCGACCACATCATGCGGGTGCTGATCGTGATGACCCGGGTCGGCCCCCTGCTGTTTTTGATGCCGGTTTTAAGCGCCCGCGGATTACCGTCCCAGGTCAAGATCCTGCTGGTGGTCATGACCTCGCTGGTGCTGGCCCCGGTGGTGCCGGTAACCATCGCCGACCTGCCGGTCACCGCCGTGGGTTTCGGGCTGTTCGCCGTACTGGAGATCACTTTCGCCGCCATCCTGGCGCTCTTTGCCCGCTTCGTCTTCTCGGCGGTGGAAACCGCCGGCCAGGTGGTGGGGGTGCAGATGGGCATGGGCATGGCCGGGGTCATGGACCCCCAGTTCGGCAACCAGGTCTCGCCGGTGGGGATGCTCTGGAGCGTGGCGGCGATTCTGCTCTTCCTGGCCATCGACGGCCACCATCTCTTTTTCGCCGCCATGGTCCAAAGCTACCAGTGGATAGGCCCCGGCCAACTGGCGGCAGTCAGCCATTTAACTTATCAGGGGATGATGGATGGCGCGGCCCAGATGTTCGTTCTGGCTGTCAAGATCATGGCCCCGGCCAGCGCCACCCTGTTTTTTTCCCACGTCGGCATGGGGATCATCGCCAAAACGGTACCCCAGATTCCCATCCTGATTGTGGGCATGCCGATGAACATCGCCCTGGGACTGATGATGGCCGGCCTCTCCATGGGCTACTTCGTGCCGGTGATGCTCTCGCACTTTGAAATGCTGCACCGTTTGCTGCCACGAATTGGCGCGGGGTTGGGGTGATGGGGGGAAAACGTCCAGCAGCACCCCACCTTCGGGCAAGCAGCCAAGCTTGCGTACACGGGTACGCAGCGCTTGGCTGCTTGCCCGAATCTGGGGCACTGCTGAACGTTTGGGGCAATGATAGTCAGGGTGGGGCCAAAAATCGCCAAGGCCAACCTGACAAACTGAGCCACAACCCCTGACGGTTCCGGTGGCGACCATGTTTCTGACGCCGCGGGTTTGCCGGGGGCTGGAGGCCATGGACGGCCGGGAGGCCCCCGGTACCTCGGAGGCCGGCAGGATGCCGGCCGAGAATGAGCGGCGACAGAAACATGACCGCCACCTTAACGGGAAAGCGGCGCCACCACCCACAAGCTCTATGGGGTGCCAAACAACGTGCCGCCCCTGAGCGGGAAAGCTTGATAACAGCCAAGGGCAAAAAGGATGGCGGAAGAGCAATCCGGGCAGGAGAAAACTGAGAAGCCGACTGAGCGGCGACTGCTGGAGGCCCGCAAAAAGGGGGACGTGGCCAAGAGCATGGAGGTGCCATCGGCGGCGGTGCTGCTGGCCGGGGTGACCGTGCTCTATTTCACCGGCGAGCGGATGTTCGGCCAGCTCACAGGTATGATGCAGTTCTACCTGGGCAACCTGGACACCCTCAACCTCAGCCCCGGCAACATGCCCGCCATCTCCCGCCAGGCTCTGATCAGCATCTTCGATTTACTCTGGCCCCTGATGCTCACTGTCTTCGTCGTCGCCCTGCTGGCCAATTACCTACAGATCGGGGTGCTTTTCACCACCGAGAAGATCACCCCCAAACTGGAGAAAATCGACCCACTCAAAGGCCTCGGTCGCCTCTTTTCCAAACAGGCTCTGGCCAACTTCTTAAAATCCATGGCCAAGATGGGCCTGGTGGGCTATATCGCATACAGTGAGGTAAGAAGCGCCCTCAACGAAATCCTGCCGCTGATGGACAAGGCCCCTTACCCCATCGTCATGTTCATGGCCGAAACGGCCTTCTGGATTTTTTTAAAATGCGCCCTGGCCATCGTCATCATCGCCGCCATCGACTACGCCTTTCAGCGCTGGCAGTTCCTGGAAAAGATGAAGATGACCAAGCAGGACATGAAAGACGAGGGCAAACAGACCGAAGGCGACCCCCACGTCAAGGGGCGGATCCGGGCGATCCAGACCGAGATGGCCCGCAAGCGGATGATGGCAGAGGTACCCAAGGCCGACGTGGTGATCACCAACCCCACCCGCCTGGCCATCGCCATCAAATACGATGCCCTGACCATGCCAGCCCCCAAAGTACTGGCCAAAGGCGCCGGGGTGGTGGCCGGCAAAATCCGGGAAATCGCCCAGGAGAACAACATTCCCATCGTGGAGGACAAACCCTTGGCCCAGGCCCTGCACCAGTCGGTGGAGATCGATGAGACCATTCCCGAAAACCTCTTCCAGGCGGTGGCCGAGGTGCTGGCCTACGTCTATAACCTGAGGAAGTAGAAAACATGGCGGAAGCGGAAGAAAAAGCAGGGGGCATCAATTTCAAGGCCCTGGTGGCGGAAGCGCCCAGCATGGTGGTGGCCCTGGGGGTGGTGGCGGTGCTGGCGGTGATGATCCTGCCGCTGCCCACCTTTATCCTGGACCTGCTGCTGAGCACCAACCTCACCATCGGGCTGGCGATCCTCCTGATTGCCATGTACAACAGCAAGCCCCTGGATTTTTCTTCTTTCCCCGCCGTCCTGCTGGTCACCACCCTCTTCCGGCTATCGCTGAACATCGCCTCCACCCGCCTGATCCTGCTCCAGGGCCACGAAGGGCCGGGGGCGGTGGGCCAGGTGATCCAGGCCTTCGGTAACTTCGTGGTGGGCGGCAACTACGCGGTGGGTATTATTATCTTTTTGATCATGGTGCTGATCAACTTTATCGTCATTACCAAGGGCGCCGGCCGCATTGCCGAGGTGGCGGCCCGCTTCACCCTGGACGCCATGCCCGGCAAACAGATGGCCATCGACGCCGACCTCAACGCCGGCCTGATCAACGAGCAGGAGGCCAAGACCCGGCGCAAGGAAGTCTCCCAGCAGTCGGAATTCTACGGCGCCATGGATGGTGCCTCCAAGTTCGTGCGAGGCGAGGCCGTCGCCAGCCTGATCATCATGGCCATCAACATCATCGGCGGCCTGCTGATCGGGGTGTTCATGATGAGCATGAGCGCCGGTGACGCCGCCGTCACCTATACCCTGCTGACCATCGGCGACGGCCTGGTGGCCCAGATCCCGGCCCTGGTAATCTCCACCTCCACCGGTATCATCGTCAGCCGGGCGGCCAGCGACCAGAGCATGGGCAAGGAGTTCGCCCGCCAGTTCGGCATGCAGCCTCAGGCCCTGAGCGTAGCCTCCGGCATTGTCATGCTGCTGGGCCTGGTGCCCGGCCTGCCCACCCTGCCCTTCCTGACCCTGGGCTGCATCATGGGCGGCCTGGCCTGGCTGGCATACCAGAAGAGCGGCGAGGCGGCCCTCCTGGAGGACGAGGAAGAGGCGGCCAAACAGAAAGAAGCGGAAGGTCCGGAATCGGGCTCACCGGAAGCGGTGGAAGCTCTGCTGCCCCTGGACACCCTGGAGCTGGAGGTGGGTTACGGTCTGATCCCGCTGGTGGATGAAAGCCAGCAGGGCGACCTGCTGGAACGCATCCGGGCCATCCGTCGACAATTCGCCACCGAGGTGGGCATGCTGATTCCGCCATTGCACGTACGAGACAACCTGCAGCTCAAGCCCGATGAATACGTGCTGCAGCTCAAAGGAGTGGAAATCGCCCGGGGCGAGGTGATGATGGGCCACCTGATGGCCATGGATTCTGGAGCGGCCAAACGGGAGCTGGACGGCATCCCCACCACCGAACCGGCCTTCCAGCTGCCGGCGGTATGGATCACCGAAGAGGCCCGGGAAGAGGCCCAGGTGGCCGGCTACACCGTGGTGGACCCTTCAACGGTGATTGCCACCCACTTGACCGAAGTGCTGCGGGCCAACGCCCACGAGCTGCTGGGCCGCCAGGACACCCAGAAACTGCTGGACAACCTGGCCAAGACCCATCCCAAGGTAATAGAAGAACTGGTGCCCGGCCTGCTCACCTTGGGCGGCATGCAGAAGGTGCTGCAGAACCTGCTGCGGGAACGGGTCTCCGTCCGTGATTTGTTGACCATTTGCGAAACTCTGGCCGACAACGCCGGGCGCAGCAAAGACCCGGACCTGCTCACCGAATTCGTGCGCCAGAAACTGGCCCGCTCCATCGTCAGCGGCTACGTGGACCAGGATGGCATCCTGTCGGTGCTGACTTTAGCCACCAAGGCCGAGGATATCATCCGGGAAAGCCTGCAGCAGACCGACCAGGGGGTTTATTTAAACCTGGAGCCGAACCTGGCACAGCATTTGCTTGAACAAATCCAACAGGCGGCCGACCAGGCGGCGAACGACGGCTACCAGCCCATCATTCTCTGCTCACCCGCCATCCGCCGCCACTTGCGGCGCCTGCTGGAACGTTTCATGCCCCACGTGATGGTGCTCTCCCACAACGAGGTCACCACCCAGACCAAGATCCGGTCGCTGGGGACCATTGAAATCAACCCGAAAAAGTGACGGTGACTTAACACCATGAAAGTGAAACGCTTCGAAGCTCCGGACACCAAAAGCGCCCTGGCCCTGGTCAAGGAGGAACTGGGCCCGGATGCGGTCATCCTGTCGACCAAAACCCTGCCCCGGGCACCGGGTCGCGCCCCGGTGGTCGAAGTTGTGGCGGCGGTGGATTTCGCGGTGGAAAACATGGCGGTAACCGATCATCAGGCGCAGCGCCGGGTCAACGGGCGGCGGACGCCGCAGGCGGCCACCGAACCGATCCACACGGGACGGTCGACCACCACCAGTGAGCAGCGACAACCGGCCTGGCCCGTCCCCCGCCGCGGGGCCTGGCGGCCGCCGGCAATGGACCCTCAGACCGGGCCGGGTGCAGCACTGTACGCCGATGACGAGCCAGTGGCCGGCGTCAACCTGAGCCGCGAGGCCAGGTTACTGCAACAGCGTTTTGCCGGTTGCAATCTTGACCCCCAACAGCGTCAAAACGCCAACGCCATGTCAGATTCCCCGACACCCCGGTCGGACCGGCCAGCCGAAGGTAAAAAGTCGCGCCCCACGCCGGAAGAAGTGGCCCACTGGCGCAACCAGATCCTGGACCAGTTGGCGGTGCGCCCCCTGCAGGTGGGCGGCAGCGCCGAACCTCTGGTGATCGCCCTGGTGGGCCCCACCGGGGTGGGCAAAACCACCACCGCCGCCAAAATCGCCGCCTGGTTCAGCCTGCACGAAAACGCCCGGGTGGCCCTGTTCTCCATGGACTGCTACCGCATCGGGGCCACCGACCAACTGCGCACCTATGCCCGGATCATGCGGCTGCCCTGCGAAATCATCCTGCGCCGGCAGGACCTGAAGACAGCCCTGCACAAGCACCAGCAAAAGGACCTGATCATCATCGACACCGCCGGCAAGAGCCCTTTCGATGAAGACCATATTCCCGAGCTGAGCCGCTGGTTTGCCGACCACGGCGGGATTATGCCCTACCTGGTGCTGAGCGCCACGGCCAAAAAGGAGGATATCAACCACATTATAGCCACCTACCGCCCCCTGGGAGTGCCGGCGGCGATTCTGACCAAGCTGGATGAAACCCGGGCTTACGCCGCATTATGCCAGCAGATGACCCGGGCCGAGCTGCCCATCGCCTGTCTCTGCACCGGACAGAAGGTGCCGGAGGACTTTTTGCCCGCCGACAAGGATTTCCTCAAAACCCTGTTCGGCGACGGTTGGGATGCCGCCATGCGGCAGCAAGAAGCGGCTGCCGTCAACGACGGCTGGCTTGCACCGTAAAAACAAAACTGAATTGAGCTGGATATTTACACTGAAAGAATAAAATAATGCGGGGATATTTAAGATGACCCAAGCGCAGACCCTGGAAAGAATGATGAACAAGAAAAGCGCCCCCGGTCCGACGCCCGGCCTCGTCGCCGGGAGCAAACGACCGCCCCGGGTGATCTCGGTCACCAGCGGCAAGGGCGGGGTGGGCAAGAGCAACATCGCCACCAACCTGGCCTACGCCCTGCGACAGCAGGGCTTAAAAACCCTGGTACTGGACGCCGACTTGAACCTGGCCAACGTCGACATCCTGCTGGGCCTGACCCCCAAATACAACCTCCAGCACGTCTTCAGCGGCGAAAAGGGTCTGCGCGATATCCTCATTGAAGGGCCGGGCAACATCAAGATCTTGCCGGCCAGCTCCGGCATCATGGAACTGGCCGACCTCAACGAAAACCAGCGTCTCTATTTCCTGGCCGAAATGGAGGCCCTGGAAACCGAGATCGATGTGCTGATTATCGACACCGCTGCCGGCATCAACAACAACGTCATTTATTTCAACCTGGCGGCCCAGGAGCGGCTGGTGGTGCTGACCCCGGAACCCACCTCGCTCACCGACGCCTACGCCTTGATCAAGGTTTTAAGCACCCGGCACGACATCAAAAAATACCGCTTTCTAATCAACCAGGCCCGCTCGGAAAAGGAAGCCATCGCGGTGTACCGCAAGCTCTGCCTGGTCACCGACCGTTTTCTCGGCAGCCTGTCGTTGGATTACCTGGGCTACATCCCCTACGACGCCAAACTGCCCCAGGCGGTGCGCAGCCAGCGACTGGTCTGTGATCTTTTCCCGGACTCGCCCGCCGGCCGCACCTTTACCCGGCTGGCGGAAACCATCGCGGCGGAAAAACCCCACCGGGAGCAGGACGGCAATATCAAATTTTTCTGGCAGGGACTTTTCGGGGGTTGATAAATGATGCAAAAAAACCCGAACCCGACCAAATTCAAGGATTACACCAGCGCCTATTTCGGCCGGCAGAACCAGCTCGACCCGGCCCGGCGCGAGGAACTGATCCTGCATTACACCCCGCTGATCAAGTACATCGCCAACCGCCTGGCCTCTCGGCTACCGCCCCAGGTGGCGGTGGACGACCTGATCAGTTGCGGTATTGTCGGCTTGATAGACGCCATCAACAAGTTCGATCCGACCAAAAACGTCCAGTTCAAAACCTACGCCGAGTTCCGCATCAAAGGCGCCATGCTGGACGAACTGCGGGCCCTGGACTGGGTGCCCCGTTCCATCCGGCGCAAGGTCACCGAGTTGGAGCAGATCTGCAGCGAGCTGGAGGTCAAACTGGGCCGGCCGGCCACCGACGAAGAAACCGCCGAGGCGCTGGGTATCAGCCTGGAGGAGTACCACCGGCTGCTGGACGAAACCAAATCGGTCAGTTTCCTGGATATCGAATACCTGCGGCGCCAGGCCCCGGCGGAAATCGAGGGCAATCTGGCGGAGGTTTTTGGCAGTGACGACAAGGACCCCTTTGCCGCCCTTAACCTGGGTGAAACCAAAGAGCTGCTGGCCAGGGCAATCAACGAACTGCCGAAAAAAGAAAAGCTCACCGTGGCCCTTTACTACCAAGAAGAGTTGACCATGCGGGAAATAGGCGAGGTGCTGGGTTACACCGAAAGCCGGATCTCCCAGATGCACAGCAAGGCCATGCTGCGGCTGCGCGGTAAGCTTAAAAAAACCCTCGAAGCATAGGTTATAAATTTTCGCTTGTACTTTGCAGTGGTTCTCAATATATTCGAATATTTGATGACCTCTAGCTTGAGGGCCGGGAACCAGCGCCCCTCGCCTGCCCTAAAAAATACCGCTCGGAGGAGTTATGGCAGCAGATCCGAATATGAAAATCATGGTGGTGGATGACTTTGCGACCATGCGCCGCATTGTCAAAAATATTCTCAACCAACTGGGGTTCAAAAACATCGTCGAGGCCGACGACGGCAGCACCGCGCTTAACACCCTCAAACAGGAGAAGGTGGATCTAATCATCTCCGACTGGAACATGCCCAAGATGACCGGGCTGGACCTGCTTAAGGCGGTACGGGCCGATGCCAACATGGCCGACACCCCTTTTATCATGGTCACCGCCGAGGCCCAGCAGGACAACATCATCCTGGCAGTCAAGGCCAAAGTCAGCCAGTACATCGTCAAACCTTTTACGGCGGAAGTACTGGGCGAAAAGATGGAAAAGATCTTCGGTAGCTGAGCGACGGGATAAATTTCCATGGCGCAGGAGAAAGGCTCCGACCAGGGCGATCTTGGCTCCCCGCCGGCAATCCTGGACAAACTTGGCGATAACGACTGGGGTGACGACTGGGAAGCCGCCTTTCAATCCGAGGACCAGGAAGCCGACGAAGAAGAACTGGCCGGGGAATTCAGCTTCGACGACGACGAGGAGAAGGCGGATCGGACCACCGGCCCA
Source organism: Desulfurivibrio dismutans (assembly GCF_029210385.1). Classification (GTDB taxonomy): domain Bacteria; phylum Desulfobacterota; class Desulfobulbia; order Desulfobulbales; family Desulfurivibrionaceae; genus Desulfurivibrio; species Desulfurivibrio dismutans. The sequence goes on from NZ_JARGDQ010000007.1 coordinate 135,597, forward strand.
TCCCCCGCCGAAGAGGTCGACAACGCTACAAACAGCCCAGGCGGCGGCCCCGGGCTCTTCTCCCGACTGGCCGGAATTGCCCAGCTTCTCCCCGCCCTGCTCCGCCTGCCCCAAAACCTGTGGCGCAGCTTCCAGGGCCTGGGCACCCCACAAAAAATCGTCGGCGGCGTTATCTTCCTTACCCTGCTGTTGAGTCTGCTGCTTTTCTATACTCTCACCCGCCCCCCCGTCACCCGGGACATTATATTACCCGACGATCCTTTTGGCCTGCGAGAATCCCTGGAGATCGCCGCCCCGGCCGAACCGGCCGCTACCCCGCCCCCGGCCGAGATTCCGGAGCCAACCGCCTCCGCCGCCGAACCGGAACCACCGCCCAGCCCGCCGCCGCCTGAACCTGATCGCCACCGACTTTCCCTGCCTGATTTCCTCATCCCCGTACCTGGCGACACCGGGCATGGCGACGTTTTTCTCCATCTCGACCTGACCCTTACCGTCCAGGCGCCACCGGGTGAACCGCTGAAGCCGGTGATTACGGGCCAACTCCGGGAAAGCGTCTATAATTTTTACCGCCGCCAGGACCCCGCCACCCTGCGACGCTACTCATTGGCCCGGGGCGACATGCTGCGGGATCTCCGACTCTGGCTGGAAGAACAACACCCGGAGCTGGCCGCCGACTCCATATCATTCGATCGTTACTGGATTAACTAGGACGCCCTCGCAAAAACCCGTCAAACGTGTTGGCTGATAACGTGGGAACTTAGAGTTACAAAGCGTACCCGTCAGCGGTGCGGATTTTGGCGACGCCGACAACTAAGGAACAAGCCATGAAGAAGATTGAAGAGGTAACCCGGGCCGGCACCGGCAAGCGCGAGGACGAGACCCGATGATCGCCCTGTCGGATGAGCTGAACCGCCGGATGGAGCAGTTGCTGGCCTGGATTCGCCGGAAACCGGAGGTAACGGAAAACCGCTGGCTCCGCAGGCTGCGCGAGATGATGCTGGTCCTGCTGATTTTCGCCCGGGAGTTCAGCCGGGACCGGATCCCGCTGCGAGCCAGCGCCCTGACCTTTACCATTATCCTTTCCCTGGTTCCCACCCTGGCCTTGGGTACCGCAGTCCTCAAGGGCCTGGGTGCCGGCGACCAAATGCGCCAGGCGGCCCATCGCTTCATCGACCAGATGGAAAGCGCCGCTAGCATTTGGGGCGAGTCGGAGGCGGGGAGCAGCGAACGGCACTTCTCGGCCCCGTCCACCCAAGACCTACCCGTTGACGCCGCCGCAGACAACCAGGCGGCGACTTACGCCCCTGACCAAGCACCTTCGCTAAGCCGCGCCCCCCCCGCCGACGAGGAGCCGGCCAGCAGCAGTGCACACCTGCGTCAGGCCATTGACCAAATCTTCGACTACGTGGAAGCCACCGACTTCACCACCCTGGGCGCCTTTGGGATCATCGGCCTGGTGGCGGCGGTGATTATCGTGCTGGGTAGCATCGAACGCTCGATGAACGCCATCTGGCAAACCAGCGGCGGCCGCCCCATGGGTCGCCGGCTGATGGATTACCTGGCCCTGATGATCATGCTGCCGCTGGCGGTCAACCTCACTTTAGCCACCGAGGCCACCCTGCAAAGCGAGGCCCTGCAGGCACGGCTGCGCATCTTCATCCCCCTGGAAGGGCTGGAAAGCTTTTTGGTGAGCCTTATCCCCCTGCTGCTGCTGACCGTCACCTTCACCCTGCTCTACCGTTTTCTGCCCGCCACCCGAGTCAAGTTCACCCCGGCCTTGATCGGGGCCTTCTTCGGCGCCGTGGCCTGGCTGCTGGTCCAGGGGCTGTACCTCAAGCTGCAGATCGGGGTGGCCCGCTACAACGCCATCTACGGCTCCTTTGCCACCCTGCCCTTGTTTCTGGTCTGGCTGCAGCTCTGCTGGACCATCTTCCTGGCCGGTGCCGAGATGTCGTTCGCCACCCAGGCCCGCCACAACTACCGCTGGGACGACGAGGAGCTAAGCCCGGCCAACCGGCTTACCCTGGCCTTCACCCTGCTGCTCAAGGCGCAGGAAAATTTCCAAAACCGCCAACTCAGCGACCCGGCCCGCCTGGCCACCGAACTGCAGCAACCGGAACTGGTCATCCACCGGGTGGCCGGCGAGCTGGTCAGCCACCAACTGCTGCGCTACTACCAGGACCCGGAAAACCAGGTCCACGGCTACCTGCCGAGCACCCCCCTGAACCAGGTAAAACCGGTAGAAGTGATGGACATCATCCTGGGCACCGACATCCCCCCCCTGGCCGGCGCCACCCTGACCCAAGAAGCCCTTTCCGCCGCAAGGCAAGCGCTTTCATCGAAAACTTTTCACGACAACGGATGGCAACAACCCACGAGCGTCCCCGGGGTGCCGGCCCCACCGGATGCCGCGGGTTTGCCCGCCGCCGAGCGCACGGACGCGCAGGAGGCGGCGGGCGCCTCGGAGGCGGGCATGGATGCCCGCCGAGAATGAGCGGCATCCGGTGGGGCCGGCACCCCCAAACTGGCGAATGCAACAACCATAAGTTAAGGGAAGGGATTGCATGATCCGCATGCAGCAAGTAAGCAAAACCTTCGACCACGGCCAAACCTTCGCCGTGCAAGAGGTCAACCTGGAGGTGGCCGACGGTGAAACCCTGGTGCTACTGGGCACCTCCGGTTGCGGCAAGACCACCACCCTGAAGATGATCAACCGCCTGGTGGAACCCAGCAGTGGCATAATCGAGGTGGACGGCCGCAACGTCATGGACTGCCCTCTGCAGAAATTGCGCCGCAACATCGGCTACGCCTTCCAGGGGGTCGGGCTTTTTCCACACTTCACAGTGGGGGAAAACATCACCATCGGCCTGCGCCTGGATGGACGGCCCAAGAAAGAAAGACTGGCCCGGGCCCGGGAAATGCTGGCCCTGGTGGCCCTGGAGGAGGAGTTCATCGACCGCTACCCCCATCAGCTTTCCGGCGGCCAACAGCAGCGGGTGGGGGTAGCCCGGGCCCTGGCCGGGGCCCCGAAAAATCTGCTGATGGACGAACCCTTCGGCGCCCTGGATGCCATCACCCGGGACACCCTGCAAAAGGAGTATCTCAAGCTGCAGCGGGAGTTGAACAAGACAGTGATCTTCGTCACCCACGACATCATCGAGGCCCTCACCGTGGCCGACCGGATTGCGGTGATGCACGCCGGCCGTATCGAACAGGTGGGCAGCAAAACGGAGATTCTGCAGCAGCCGGCCACCGACTTTGTCCGCCACCTCTTTGCCAAGCCGGCGGAGCAACTCCGGGATTATTGGGAGGCCATGCATGAGTGAGTCCGCCCTGGCCCTGTTTTTGGCCAGCCATGCCACCGAACTGGGGCAGAAAACGGTGGAGCATCTGCTGCTTACCGGGATCTCCACCGGTTTGGCCATCGGCCTGGGTCTACCGCTGGGGGTTCTGGTGGCCAAAAACAGCCTGGTGCGGGGGCCGGTGCTGGGTATCGTGGGAGTTTTTCAGACCATCCCCAGCCTGGCCATGCTGGCCTTTCTGCTGCCCCTGCTGGGCATCGGCTTCAAACCGGCGATTACCGCCCTGACCCTTTACGCCCTGCTGCCCATCGTACGCAACACCTACACCGGCCTGGCGGGCATTGACCGGGATATCATTGAAGCCGCCGCCGGCCTGGGTTTTACCGAACGGCAAAAGCTGCTGCTCATCGAACTGCCTCTGGCCACCCCGGTGATCATCGCCGGCATCCGCACCGCCGCGGTGATCGGGGTGGGGATTGCCACCCTGTCGTCGTTCATCGGCGCCGGCGGCCTGGGCGATTACATCAACCGCGGGCTGGCCATGAACAACACCCAACTGATCCTGCTGGGCGCCTGCTCGGCGGCGATACTGGCCCTAATCATCGATTTCCTGCTGGGCCTGCTGGGCCGCGCCCTGCGAAAAGCCTGAAACGCACAATCAATAAAGGAGGGACTATATGACCTGCAAAAAGATTCTTGTCGTGCTGCTGCTCTGGCCTTTGTTGCTGGCCGGCTGCGGTGACCGGGACAAGAACGGCGACGGCATGGTGATCATCGGCTCCAAGAACTTCACCGAGCAGTTTATCCTGGCTGAAATCATGGCCCAGCTCATTGAAGCCCATACCGAACTTACGGTACGCCGCACCTTCAACCTGGGCGGCACCATGATCTGCCACCAGGCTCTGTTGGAAGGGGCAATCGACCTTTACCCCGAATACACCGGCACTGCCCTGAGTGCCATTTTAAACGAGGATCCCGGCCTGGACGCCGATGAGGCCCTGGAACTGGTGCGCACCCGTTACCGCCGGGAATTCGGGGTCGACTGGCTGGACCCATTCGGCTTCAATAACACTTACGCCCTTACCGTAAGAGCCGCGGAGGCCGCTGAACACGGCTGGCAAAGCATCGGCGACCTGGCAGCGGCGGCGGGCGATCTACAGGCCGGTTTCACCGCCGAGTTCATCGAGCGCAGTGACGGCTACCCCGGCCTGCGACAGGCTTACGGCCTCAACATCGGCGGCATCCGGGACATGGACCCGGGCCTGATGTACCAGGCCATCGCCGCCGGCAATGTCGACGTCATTTCAGCCTTTTCCACCGACGGACGGATTCCCGCTTACCAGTTGCAACCGCTGATCGACGACCGAGGTTTTTTCCCGCCCTACTACGCCGCCCCGTTGCTGCGCAACGAAGTGGCCCGGCGCTATCCGGAAGTCCCCCAAACCCTGGCCCTGCTGGCCGGGGCCATCAACAACGCCACCATGCAGCGACTCAACCACCAGGTGGACGAAGAAAAAAAAGCCATCCAGAAGGTGGCCACCGCTTTTCTTAATGAACTTGACCTGATATAAGAGGGGTGAGATAAAAAATCAACCTGCAGGAGAATGCCATGTACACCATGAAACTGTTACTGCTGACCGGGATGCTGGTGTTGTTCGGAGCCGGGGCGGCGCTGGCGGAGTTTGTTGAGAAGCGCTACGAGGCGACCATCGATGAGGATGGTGTACAAAGAGTGGCAATGGAAGGGGGGGAATATTATTTCGACCCCAACGTGGTGGTGGTCAAGGTCAACGTGCCGGTGGAGCTGAACGTCCGGGATACCGGAGGTATTGCGCCCCACGACATTGTGCTCCATGCCCCGGAGGCGGGGATTGATTTTGCGGTGGATTACGGTCGCGAACCAGTAACCATCAGCTTCACCCCCACCAAGGTCGGCGAATATGAATTTGACTGCAGTAAACGCTTTCTCTTTTTCAAAAGCCACCGGGACCGGGGCATGCACGGTATTCTGAAGGTCGTGGAATAAAAGCTGAACAGTTACGTGCCAGAGTGAGCTGAATAGTTACTAAAATTGAAGACTAAGGAGGTTCCGCCATGCTCCCCATTGGCGAGGAACTACCCCAGGCCATTCGGCAACTGATTCCCTGGCTGGCCTTGGGGCACGGCGTTTTTCTGGCCCTGCTGCTGCTGTTTTTTATCTATCAGGCCCGGCTGGGCCGCCGCATCCGGCTCCGGCGGCAGGCCGGCGAACCACCGACCGGCCATGCTGCTCAGGTGGTCCGCCGACACCGCCACCTGGGGCCCCGGCTGGCCCTGCTCTGCGTGCTGGGTTTTACCGCCGGGCTGGTCATCGTTTTCCTGGACATGGGCCGGATTGCCGTCTACCCGCCCCACCTGCTGCTGGGGCTGGCCATTGTACTAACCGTAGGTGGCCTTTACGCCGCCTCCCGGCAGATCAGGCCCGATGACACTCTCTGGCGGCATCGCCACCGCCGCCTGGGCATCCTGTTGCTCTGCCTTTACCCACCGCAATTGCTGCTGGGGCTGGCGGTGCTGCTGTAGGACATTGCCGACCAAAACAGCTTTTTATTCCTTAGTTATTCGTTGACATGCTGACAGGCAGCCGCTAGTAGTAAGCAATACGGTTTTTGATGGGCAAGCTGGGCGGATTGTCGTCAGCATCAGTTTTTTTGTCTGGGAGGAGATAAGTGATTCCCCATCACCCACCATCACCTTTGTGTGCAGCATTTCGGCTGCGAAGGTTTCAGCATGAATAGCAATGAACAGCTTTCAGCCGAGGAGTTGAGCGCCTTTGTTGATATTTGCAAGCACCCCACTGTTGTGGAATCTTTGGCAGTAGCAACCCCCCAGCCCCAGCATCTTCCCGGGAAGCAAAAAAGGTTTTTCCGCCTGGAGCGGCATCTTCCGGTCGTTTTGAAGGTTAACGGCAATGCTATGCCTGCCGAGGCAATCAATATCGGGCTCGGCGGAGCCCTTCTCCGGGGACCTTTTGGCGTTTTTATCCGCGGCTACCTGGAACTGCCGGTTGGCAAAAAGGTCGAGGTTGAGGTTGAACTCCCCAAACCCAAGTCAGTAATCACCCTGGAAGGAAGTGTTTGTTGGCGGAAAATAAAGCAGGGGCAGGTAACCGGACTTGGAATTCGCTTTTTTGCTCATCCTGTTGAAACTATTTGGGCCATTATTGCCAACATAGATCAGGCAATAAAGGACGACTTAGCCGCTGTTGACTGAACAAGAGCAAAAACCGCCACGCTCATGGTCCGAAGGTAACCAAGCGGTTCCGCCCGGCGCTCTTGCCCATGTACAGCCTTTGATCCGCTACCGAAAAAAGCCTTTCAATGCTTTTGCCATCATCGGGAAAAGAAGCAACTCCAACCGTAATAGTAAGTTTTTCCCGCTGAGCCGTACTTGGCGGGGCCAGTCCTTTTTGTTCCACTTCCCGGCGGAGCTTTTCCGCCAGGAAAGCGGCGGCAGAGGCTGGGGTGTTCGGCAGCAGTACCGCAAACTCCTCCCCTCCATAGCGAGCCAGGACATCGCTCTGTCGAATTATACATTTCAAGGAAGCGACCAGTTCGCGCAGGACCTGGTCACCATAGAGGTGACCGTAGTTGTCGTTAACCTTTTTAAAGCGGTCAATATCCAGCAATATCAAAGAAAAAGCATCGTTGCTCCGCAAGCTTTTGCTTAACTCCTTATTAGCGTAGTCGTATAAAAAACGGCGATTGTAGGTCCCGGTCAATTCATCATGCATTGCCTCTTGCCGAGCCTTTTCAAAAAGACGGGTCCGCTCCAGAGCAAAGGCCATATTCTGGACCAACGAGCAAAAGAACACCTCGTCATCCTGGCGAAAATAACGGCCATCTTTTTTGTGAATATTCAAAAGCCCGAAAACCCGCCCATCGGCACCGAGCAGCGGCAACGAGAGCAGAGAGCTGACATTGGGCAACCTCCCCTTATAGAGCACAAAACGCACGTCATTATCAATATTCTGTAATAAAAGCGGCTTGCCACTCTCAATAACTGAGGCGAACAAACCTTTGTCTTCACGAAAAATCAGGTCGTCGGTGATATCCATCAAGTCTTCATCGGCGGCCCAGATCTCAAAAAAACCGCTCCCCTCATCCTTCAGCAGCAGGTAAAACTCCTCCAGTTCGAGTGTTTTTTTTAGCAATTCGACAATATTGACCAGCAGCGAACTTACTTTCACGGCCATGCCGCACGTTTTGCTGGCGGAGTAGAGCTGATAAAGCTTATGCAGTCGCCCCTGCAGGACTTCGTTATCTTGCTTGGCGGACAGAAAAAGGCTGTCATCCATCCCTGCCAAAGGGCTTGTTGACGGTCCCATCATTTCAATTCCCCTCTTATAAATGCTTAATTGGCAAGAAACAAAGGTAGCGGTTTTCTTTTTCTAGGCTCCCATTACCTGCAACAGCTCGGTGGTCTTGGCCCGCATCAGTGCTTCATCGGCGCGGGATTCCACGTTGAGCCGCACCACCGGTTCGGTGTTGGACGAACGCAGGTTGAAGCGCCAGTCGGCAAACTCCAAAGAAAGACCGTCGGTGCGGTCCACCGCCAGGGCCGCCGGGGCAAATCGCGCTTCCACCCGGGCCAGCACCGCCGCCGGGTCCGCCAGCCGCCGGTTGATCTCGCCGCTGGCCGGGAAAAGCCGCATCCGTTCGCCCACCAGGGCGGACAACGACCGGTTCCGACGGCAGATCAGTTCCAGCACCAGCAACCAGGGAATCATGCCGCTGTCGCAATAGGCGAATTCGCGAAAATAGTGGTGGGCGCTCATCTCGCCGCCGTACACCGCATCCTCGGCCCGCATCCGCTCCTTGATGAAGGCATGGCCGGTCTTGCTCATCACCGGCACCCCGCCGGCCTGCTGCACCACATCGACGGTGTTCCAGGTCAGGCGGGGATCATGAATAATCCGCGCACCGGGATGTTTGTTTAAAAAAACCTCGGCCAGCAGGCCGACGATATAATATCCTTCAATGAAGCGTCCGGTTTCGTCAAACAGGAAACAGCGATCGAAGTCACCGTCCCAGGCAATGCCGACATCGGCTCCGTGTTCACGCACCGCCGCCGCCGTGGCCTGCCGGTTTTCAGGCAGCAAAGGATTGGGAATTCCATGGGGAAAAGTACCATCCGGCTGATGATGCACCCGGATGAATTCAAAGGGCAGGTGCGGCGCCAGGGCATCCAGCACCGGTCCGGCGCAGCCGTTACCGGCATTAACCACCACTTTCAGAGGCTTGAGCTTTGCCGGCGACACATAAGAAAGCAGGTGGCGGATGTACTGCTCGCGGAAATTACCGGCCGCAACCTCCCCCCGCCGGTCCGCCGCGGGCAATCGGCCGCCGGCCACCAGCTCCCGAATGGCCTGCAGGCCGGAATCGCCACTGATGGGCCGGGCCCCGTGGCGTACCAGTTTCATCCCGTTGTAATCGGCCGGATTATGGCTGGCGGTAACCATGATCCCGCCGGTAAAACCACCGCTGAAGGCGGCATGATAAATCTCCTCGGTGCCGCACAGGCCGATATCCACCACCCCGCATCCCCCATCGCACAAGCCCTCGGCCAGGGCCGCGCTCAATTCGCCGCTGGAAAGTCGGATGTCCTGGCCGATCACCACCCGGCCAGGACCGAAAACCTCCCCAAAGGCCCAGCCAATGGCCCGGGCCACCCCGGCATTGAGCTCATCCGGCACCCGGCCACGGATATCGTAAGCCTTGAAGGCCGTTGTCGGATAGCTGCTGTTCTGTTCAGCGGCCATACTTGTCCTCCAGGCGAACGATGTCATCCTCGCCCAGGTAGCTGCCGGACTGCACTTCGATCAGTTCCAGGGTGATCTTGCCGGGGTTTTCCAGTCGGTGGGAAGACCCCAGGGGGATGTAGGTGGACTGGTTCTCGCTCAGCAGCATAACCTGGTCGCCGCAATTGATGCTGGCCGAGCCCTTGACCACGATCCAGTGTTCGGCCCGATGATAATGCTGCTGCAGCGAAAGACTGGCACCGGGCTTGACGGTGATCCGCTTCACCTGGAAACGCTCATCTTGGGCCAGTCCTTCGTAAGTTCCCCAGGGACGGTGCACCACCCGGTGCAAGCGGGCTTCATCCCGGTTCTGGGCCTTCAACTGCTCCACCACCTGCTTGACCTCCTGGTCCCGCCCCCGGTGGGCCACCAGCACTGCATCGGCGGTCTCCACCACCACCAGATCCTCTACCCCGACGGCAGCCAACAGGCGCCGGTCAGCATGGAGATAACAGTTGCGGCTGTCGGTGACCAGCACATCGCCCCGGCAGGCGTTGCCCTGCTCGTCACATTCACCCACCGCCATCAATGCCGACCAGGAACCGACATCGGACCAGCCGGCCTCGGGCAACGGCACCACCGCCGCAGCCGCGGTTTTTTCCATCACCGCGTAATCGATGGAATCCGCCGGACAGGCGGCAAACTCCTGCGCCGTCAGGCGAATGAAGTCCATATCCCGCTCCGCCTTGGCCCAGGCCCGGCGGCAGGCCGCCAGCATATCCGGCGCCAGCCGCTCCAGCTCCGCCAGCCAGACCGAGGCCCGCATCAAAAACATGCCGCTGTTCCAGTAATAACCCCCGTCATCAAGATACTGCCGGGCAGCGGCCAACTCGGGCTTTTCAATGAAACGCTCCACCCGGCAGGCCGCCGGAATAGGGCCGGCTTCCGCCCGACCGCTTTCCAACTCCTCGCCGGCCTTGATGTAGCCGTAACCGGTTTCCGCCCCGGTGGGTACGATGCCGAACGTCAACAAATGACCCTGCTCGGCCAAGGGCACGGCCACCGTCAAAGCCGCCGCCAGAATCTCCGGCCGGTTGAGCAGATGATCGGCCGGCAGCACCAGCAGCAAGGGATCGTCCCCCGCCGCCGTGGCCTGCAAAGCCGCCACCGCCAGAGCGGGGGCGGTGTTGCGCCCGCAGGGCTCCAGCATAATCCCCGCCGACTCCACCGCCACCTGACGCAGTTGCTCAGCCACCAAGAACCGATGGTCCTCGTTACAGACCACCAGCGGCGACCCCACCCCGGCGAAATCAGCCACCCGCAGGGCGGTTTCCTGCAGCATGGTACGCTTCCCGACCAGGGGCAAAAACTGTTTAGGGTACAGTTCCCGGGAAAGAGGCCAGAGCCTGGTGCCGGAACCGCCGGATAAAATAACGGGAACAATCATAAAAAATCCCCCTCAGGCAAATAAAAATTGTATCATACGGTGAAGACGTTTAATCATACCGGAGTGCCACTCAATGGGCAAGAAAAGACCGGACATCAACTTTGCACTGTTAACCAGGAGTAAACACAAAAAGCGCTTTTTCTGGCAGATACATTTGCCATTCATCACAATGTGTGCTAGAGGAAGTGTGTGCTAGAGGACACAAAGCTGCAATAAGTTTGTAACAAAAAAGTTAACAGTACACCACAAACCGAACGGTGCGACCGTTTGGCAGGAAAGATCTGTAAAAGCCAAATAACTTTGCTGGGAGCAGAGAGATGAAGGTTCCATACGGTGTTGCGTTTTTGGTCCTGCTGGCTGCAGGTCTTCTTTTCCCCTCCGTCGGCTCTCTGGCCCGAGCCGAAAACGGAGTTCAGCAGTCCGTGGCCGTCGGCAGTCTGCCAATATGGCTCCTCGACGTAACGAATGGAATTGGCTAAGTTGAGCGGCGGAAAAACCGTCACCCTCAACAGGAGCCGATCCCATGCAAAGTAACGACATTTTTGCCCTTGGCCTTGGCCTCACCGCACCCTGGAAACTGGTGGAACAACAATTGGATACCACTAAAACTCCCCATAGGCTGGATCTGCGAATAGCCGCCGATCGCGGCTCACTGTACCCCTGCCCGGAATGCGGCAAGTCCTGTAAGGCTCATGATTTCAAGGAAATGACCTGGCGTCATCTCAACTTTTTCCAGCATCACTGTTACATTACGGCCCCGGTTCCCCGCACCAACTGCCCGGAACATGGGATCAAGCGGATCGTCGTCCCCTGGGCCAGGGAGGGTAGCCATTTCACCCTGCTGTTCGAGCAAGTGGCCATGACCATACTCCGCGAGATGCCGGTTGCCGTCGCCGCTCGCCATATGGAGGTTACCGACAAGCGGCTGTGGCGGGTAGTTTTCCACTATGTAGGCAAGGCTATGGCGAAGCTTGACCTGCGAAACCTCAAGGCCCTTGCCTTGGACGAGACCAAGTCCCGGCGCCGGCACAAGTACGTCACCATCTTCATCGACCTTGACCGCCGTGAAAGACCGGTGGTCTTTGCCACTCCCGGCAAGGGGAAGGATACGGTCCAGCGCTTCACTCAGTTCCTCAAAGAACACGGCGGCAATCCGGACAACGTCCTGGAGGTGGTTTCCGACATGTCGGGGGCCTTCATCTCCTCCATCAAAACCCATTTCAAAAACTCCGAACTCACCGTGGACTGGTTCCATGTGGTTCAGCTTTTTACCAAAGCAGTCGAAGAAGTCCGCCGGGCCGAGGCCAAAGAGATCGCCATGCCCAAAACCACCCGCTGGGCGGTACTCAAAAATGCCGATGGCGCTTTGACCAACCGCCAGTTTGACGCCCTGGTCGAACTTGCCGCCCTGGATTTCCATACCGCCACCGCTTGGCGGGTCAAGGAGGCCCTGCGTTGGATTCGCAAGGCCACTACTGAACAAGGGGCCAAATGGCGGCTCTCCAACTTTCTCAACTATGCCCGCGAACTGATTGGACAAGAACCGATTCTGACCCCGGTCCGTAAAGCGGTCAACACCGTCGAAAAGCACCGACAGGCCATCGTGGCCCGATGGCGTTCCGATCACAGCAATGCCCGCCTGGAAGGGCTCAACAGCTTGTTTCAGGCTGCCAAAGCCAGAGCCCGGGGGTATCGCAAAGATCTAAGCTTCATCACTATCATTTACCTGATTGGGGCGCCCATTCAGGATTTACTCGTTTCCACATGAAACGTCGAGGAGCCAAACCACCTCCATCAGGGGTCAAGTCTTGACATGACAGTCTTAAGGCAGACCTCCATCAGGGGTCAAGTCTTGACATGACAGTCTTAAGGCAGACTGTCATGTCAAGACTTGACCCCTATTGTAATACTCCCGGTACCAGGCGGCGAAACGGCCGATGCCCTCTTCCACCGTGGTGTTGGGCTGGTAGTTAAAATCGCGCACCAGGTCGCTGACGTCGGCGAAGGTATCCGGCACGTCGCCGGGCTGCAGGGGCAGAAATTCTTTCTTCGCCGTTTTGCCCAGGGCATGCTCCAGGGCCGAAACGTAATCCATCAGCTCCACCTGCCGGTTATTGCCGATGTTGTAAACCCGCCAGGGGGCGGTGCTGCTGCCCGGGTCGGGATTATCGCCGGACCAGTCCGGGTTGGGGGCGGCGGGCTGATCCAGCACCCGCACCACCCCTTCGATGATGTCGTCGATAAAGGTAAAATCCCGCCGGTGCTTGCCGTAGTTGAAGATCTTGATCGGCTCATCGGCCATGATCGCCCGGGTAAACTTGGCCAGGGCCATGTCCGGCCGGTCCCAGGGTCCGTAAACGGTAAAGAAGCGCAGGCCGGTGGTGGGCAGACCGAACAGGTGGCTGTAGGTATGGGCCATCAGCTCGTTGGACTTCTTGCTGGCGGCATAGACCGACAACGGGTGATCGACGTTGTGGTGAACGGAAAAGGGCATGGCGGTGTTGGCCCCATACACCGAACTGGACGAGGCGTAGACCAGATGATCCACCCCGTGGTGGCGACAACCTTCCAGAATGTGGGCAAAGCCGACAATGTTGCTCTCCACGTAGGAGAGCGGATTTTCAATGGAATAACGCACCCCGGCCTGGGCCGCCAGATTCACCACCCGTTGGGGCTGGTGGGTGATAAAAACCTCTTCCACCGCCGACCGATCCGCCAAGTCGATACGGCAGTGAGTGTACTGAGGATGATCGGCGTGGCGCGCCAGCCGGGCCTCTTTGAGCGACGGGTCGTAGTAATCGTTGTGGTTGTCGATCCCCACCACCTCATCACCCCGCTCCAGCAGCCGCAGGGAAAGGGCGGAACCGATAAAGCCCGCCGCGCCGGTGATCAGTACTTTCATGTTATTATCTCCTTTACTTTACAGCTGCTATGCGGCCGACCCCAACATAGGCAAACCCGGCCTCCCGCATCCTGGCCGGCTCGTACACATTGCGCAGGTCGATGAACAACGGCTGGGCCATGGCTTCCTGCAAGCGCTGCAGATCCAAAGCCCGATACTGGTTCCACTCGGTCATCAGGACCAGGGCGTCGGCGCCGGCGGCGGCGGCGTAGGGGTCGTCGACATATTCACACTCCGGCATGATGCCGGCGGCCTCCCGCATTCCCTGGGGATCATGCACCTGCAGTCTCGCCCCTCTTTCCAGCAGGGCCGGCAGGATGGTAAGGGCCGGGGCCTCGCGCATGTCGTCGGTCTCCGGCTTGAAGGTCAGCCCCAGCACGCCGATAGTTTTACCCGCTTCGCTGCCCCCCAGGGCATCGCGGATCTTTTTGATCATCCGCCCCTTCTGGGCCGCGTTCACTTCCACCGCCGCCTCCACCAGGCGGGTGGAACTGCCGTGCTCCTGGGCGATGCGCAGCAGGGCCAGGGTGTCTTTGGGGAAGCATGAACCGCCGTAGCCGGGGCCGGGGTGGAGGAACTTGCCGCCGATACGGCCGTCCAGTCCCACCGCCTTGGCCAGCGAAATGACGTCGGCCCCCACCGCCTCGCAAAGGTTGGCTATTTCGTTGATGAAGCTGATCTTGATGGCCAGAAAGGCGTTGGCGGCATATTTGATCAACTCGGCGGTTTCCAGGGTGGTCACCACAATGGGGGTGGCGTTAAGGTAAAGGGGGTTGTAGATCTCCCGCATCACCTCGGCGGCCCGCTCGCTTTCGCTGCCGATCACCACCCGGTCCGGTCGCATGAAGTCGTTGATTGCCGCCCCCTCCCGCAGAAATTCGGGGTTGGAAACCACATCGAAGTCCGCCTGCGGGTTGGTCTCGACCATCAGCCGTTGCACCTGACGACCGGTGCCCACCGGCACCGTGCTCTTGTCGATGATCACCGTGTAGTCGGCGCCAAGGTTACCGGCAATTTCGCTCGCCGCCTGGTAAATATAGGTCAGGTCGGCATAGCCGTTGCCTCGCCGCTGGCTGGGGGTGCCCACGGCGATAAACACCGCCTGGGCACCGGCCATGGCCTCGGCCAGGTCGGTGGTGAACGAAAGGCGCCCTTCGCGCACATTCTTGGCCACCAGATCATCCAGGCCGGGCTCGTAAATGGGAATGCCGCCCTGGCACAAGCGCTCGATGCGCTCTTCCGCCTTGTCCATGCAGACCACCCGATGGCCGAATTCGGCCAGGCAGGCACCGCTGACCAAGCCCACGTAGCCGGTCCCTACTACCGCTATATTCATCTTTTCTCCTTAGTTTACAAATGACTGGAAACCGGCTTTAAAACCGCCCCCGCAATGTTTAATCTGTACTGCGGCAACCACGGCCAAGTCGGCAAGCGCCTCAGGTCGGATCATAGCCCGCGGGGTTTCGGGACTGCCAGCGCCAGGCGTCGGTGACCATATCGGCCAGGGTGCGCTCGGCTCGCCAATTGAGTTCGTGCTGCGCCTTGGCTGAGTCGGCGAAGCAGACGGCCAGATCGCCGGGCCGGCGGGGCAGGATCTCGCAGGGAATAGCCGCACCGCTGGCCTTTTCAAAGGCCTGCGCCATCTCCAGCACGCTGTAGCCGCGACCGGTGCCCAGATTCCAGACCTTGCAACCGCTGAAACGCGCAAGCGCCTGCAGGGCCTGGACATGCCCCCGAGCCAGGTCCACCACATGAATGTAGTCCCGCACGCCGGTACCGTCCGGGGTGGGGTAGTCGTTGCCGAAAACCCCCAGCCGTTGGCGCCGCCCAACCGCTACCTGGGCGATACAGGGCATCAGGTTGTTCGGCTCGCCCCGCGGATCTTCACCGATCAGGCCGCTTTCGTGCGCCCCCACCGGGTTGAAATAACGCAGCAAAGCGATGCGCCAGCGTTCATCGGCCGCCGCCACATCCTGCAGAAGCTGCTCGATCATCCACTTGGAGCGGCCATAAGGGTTGGTCAGCCCTACCCCAGTGTCCATCTCCTCTTTGAGCGGCGAGGCGTTGGCCGTGCCGTAGACCGTGGCCGAGGAACTGAACACCAGCACGAACACCCCCGCCTCCACCATGGCCCGGCAGAGGTTCAAAGTGCCGGCGACATTGTTTTCGTAGTAGTCCAAAGGCAGTCGTACACTCTCCCCCACGGCTTTAAGACCGGCAAAGTGGATCACGGCATCGGGTTTGTGCTGCGCAAATACGGCGTGCAAGGCCGCCTGGTCCCGCATGTCGCCCTTAAACAGCGCGACCGGTTGCCCCGTCAACTGCTCAATGCGGCGCAAGGCCTCGGGCGAACTGTTGACCAGGTTATCGAACACTACCACCCGGTAGCCGGCTTCAAGCAGAGCAAGCGCTGTATGGCTGCCGATGTAGCCCGCACCCCCGGTAAGCAGCAGTGTTTTCATAAAATTGCCTCCCAACCTAAACCCCAAACCCGACGGGGTCGGTCTATTTGATTTTGATCCGCTCGGCGGGTTTTTGCGAGCTTATCATCCTTGGCTTTTTCAACGGGCGGTTAAACCGCTACCACGTCAATCCTGAGGAGTGTACTCGGGGATGATCTTTTTCAGTTCGGCCTTGATGCCGGCGGCGTCGTGCTGACCGGCCAGTTTCTTCAGGTTGTCCAGCGAGCTGCGCAACTCAGCCAAGCTGTAGCCCTGGCCGCGCAGCACCATGATCTTCTCGTGCTCAGTACTGACGATCCCCTCTCCCTCGGTGATCAACTCCTCGTGCATTTTCTCGCCGGAACGCAACCCTATGTATTTGATCTCGATCTCGCTATCCGGCTCTTTGCCACAAAGCCGGATCAAATCCCGGGCCATCTGGCCGATTCGTACCGGGGTGCCCATCTCCAGGATAAAGATCTCACCGCCCTCGCCCATGGTGGTGGCCTGCAAGATCAACTGGCTGGCCTCCTCAATGGACATGAAGTAGCGGGTCATGTCCGGATCGGTCACGGTCACCGGCCCGCCCAGTTCAATCTGCCGTTTGAACAAAGGGATCACCGACCCCGAGGAGCCCAGCACATTGCCGAAACGCACCGCCATGAAGCGGGTCCGGCAAGCCGGCCGGCCTTCGTCGGCCGCCAAGCCATCGTTATGTAGCCGGCAGCATCCCTGCAACATCATCTCGGCCAGCCTTTTGGTGGCCCCCATCACATTGGTGGGGCGTACCGCCTTGTCGGTAGAAACCAGAACAAAACGCTCCACCCCGTGCTCCACCGCCACTTCCATCAGCCGCTTGGAGGCAAAAACATTGTTATAAATCCCTTCCCAGGGGTTATGCTCCACCAGCGGCACATGCTTGTAGGCGGCGGCGTGAAAGACCACTTGGGGCCGATGCTCGGCAAAAACGTGCCGCAGTAGCTCCCGATCCTGGACCTTGCCCAACACCACAGCATATTCGGCAAAACCCTTTTCGTGCAGGATCTCCATTTCAATGCGGTAAAGATTGGCCTCATCGGCGTCGAACATCACCAACCTGGCCGGCTTGAAACGGACAATCTGGCGGCATAGATCGGAACCGATGGAACCGCCGGCGCCGGTTACCAGCACCGTACGCCCCCGCAGTACCTCTTCGATGCGCTCCTGCTCCAGCCGCACCGGCGGCCGGCCCAGCAGATCTTTGTAGGAAACGTCACGGATGGTTTTAATGGAAACCTTGTCGCTGATCAACTCCCCCAAACCGGGCAGGGTTTTAAAGGGCAGCTTGGTCTCCCGGCAAAGCTGCACCGCTCTCTCCATCTGCTCCCGGCTGGCCGAAGGCATGGCAATCAAAATTTCCTCGGCCTTTACATGCCCGGCATAAAATGGCAGCCGGGCGGTGGGGCCGTAAACGGGGATGGCGTGAATCCAGCGGCCTATCTTATCGGTGTTGTCATCCAGGAATCCTACTACGCGATAGGGTAAGTCCTGGTTGTCCATGACCTCCCTGACAATCTTTTCCGCTGCGTCCCCCGCCCCAACCAACAGCAACCGCTTACGCCGACGAGATTTATTACCAGGCCTGGTAAGATCACGCCACCGCGGCAAACCCTGGTAGAAAAGGCGCAGGCTAAAGCGCAGACCGGCAATAAACAGAAAGGCCAGGATGGTGTCCAGCACGAACACCGAACGGGAAAAACCATCGAAACGGGTGGCCAGCAGGATGGCTCCCATGATCATCAGACCGGTGACGAAATTGGCCCGCAAAATATTAAGCAGGTCGGTAACCCCGGTGTAGCGCCACATCCCCCGGTAAAGCCCGAAGAAGGCAAAGATGCCGATTTTTGCCGGCACCAGCCAGGGCAACACCGCCCGGATATTGGCCCACTCCCGCTCGCCCAGCACAAAATCAAAGCGGATGCCGTAAGCCAGCAAATGGGCGGCCACCAACATCAAAATATCCGCCCCCAGGATAAGCCAGAAATTCAGCCTTCGCATAAAAATATATCCTCAAAACGGCTGCCCGCTTAAAAGCGCCGGCAACTGTCGGCAAAACATCACTAAACGGCAAACTCCCCCACCAGCCTGCAAATTTACCGGAAATAATTGGTTAAAACAAGTTGAATCAGGGGAATCAGGGGTCAAGTCTTGACATGACAGCTTGCTGGTGCCAACACAGCCTCTCTTTCACCCAACGCCTTTTCAGCCGCCGGATATTCTGACTGACCGCTGAGTAGTGAATGTTACCGAAGAGGACCCCGATCTCCCGCAAGGTCAGCCCGGCTTCCTGTTGGCACAGCCACATGGCAAAGGGACGCGCCTCGGCGGCGCCGGTATTGCCGCGGGCCAGGATATGTTCCACCTCCAGATCGAACCAGGCGGCCACGGCACGTAACAGCGCCTCGGGTTGTTGCAAGGGGCGGGTCTGGCGGCGAGGAACCTCTGGCACGCGGCGGCCACCACCCAACACGCGCTCTCGAAAGGCTTCCCGGCCCAAAATCGGTTCCTGGCGTTCCCGGGCATGGAAAATATCTACCACATCCTCCTCGCCGGACTCCACGAACGCCTGGTATCTCGCCGGAAAATCATGGGAACCGATGCAATTGCGAATATCGTCAAGAACCAGCCAAGGTGGCGGCTCACAGTGCCCGGTGTAAACAGGATAGCTGGACCACGGCCAATCGCCCAAAGCCATCACCAAGGGAGCCTCCCCCGCCACGGGATTACGGTGAATATAGCGCGAAAGAGCCAAGAGATAGGCATCCGCTTCCGCCAGGATAGCCTTGTAACGGCCTCGAAAAAGGGAACCGTCGGTATTGACCAGCCGATTGTGACGCTGGGTGTAAAGACCATCGATATGACGCATTATGCGCGAAAGATTACCCAGAGGAGTACGGACCAGCAGATGATAGTGATTGGGCATAAGGCAGTAGGCATGGACTTCAAGCTGAAAACGCTCCACTGCTTCGTCCATGGTGTCAAGAAAAGCCCGGTAAGCCGCATCTGCCGGAAAGGTAACGCAACGTCCACGGCCCCGGTTCATTACATGATACCAGGCGCCTTCATATTCAATACGAAGTGGGCGAGCCATAACAACACTCTACTGCGACAACAACTGTCATGTCAAGACTTGACCCCAGTCCTGGCCAAAATGACCAGCGGGGTCCAGGCCAGGATGATTCCTGCCAGGCCGTCCAGGTGGCCCAGTACTACCAGGGCCGCCAGGGGTAGGAGCCAGATCAGGTTGATGGCGGCTACCGTCAGGGAAATTGGGATGTGGGAGCCGTGGTGGCGGGCGGCGTGTTGGTAGGCGTGGCTGCGGTGGGCCTCGTAGACCCGTTCGCGGCGTAGCAGGCGGCGTAGTAGGGTTAGGGTGGCGTCCACCACGAAGACCCCCAGCAGAATTCCCCAGCCCCAGAACAGTTCCGGGGCCAGCCAGCCGGCCTGCAGCGACAGCAGACCCAGCAGCAGGCCGACAAAGCCGCTGCCGGCATCACCCATGAAGATTCTGGCCCGGGGGAAATTCCAGAGCAGAAAACCTGCCGTCGCCGCCGCCAGCAAGAGCGCCGGTTGGGCCAGGGAGAGATAAGCGGACCAGTCAGCGCCGAAAAACAACCAGCCCAGCAACACCCCGCCGCCGCATACCGTTATCGCCTCGATCCCGGCGATCCCGTCGATACCGTCCATGAAGTTGTAAAGGTTGAGCAGCCAGACCAGATAAAGCACCGCCAAACCTTGGCCCAGCCAGCTTAGATCGACCACCTGGCCCGCCAGCAGCAAAGGGGGAAAACCACCCAGCCAGACCAGCCCCCAGATCGCCGCCGCGAAATGGACCAGCAAACGCCAGCGGGCCGCCACATGGCCCTGATCATCCAGCCAGCCCACCAGGGCCACCAGCCCCCCGGCCCCGGCCAGGGCCGCCAGCACCGTTGCGGCCATGCCCCCCTGCCACCACAACAGCGGCAACCCAACCAGCACCACCAACACAATGGCCACCCCGCCGCCCCGGGGCGTGGGCAGCTCGTGGGAACTGCGGGCATTGGGCACATCCAGCAGATTACGGGCCAGGGCAAAACGCCGCAGCCAGCCGGTAAACAAAAATGCCGCGATAAACGCGGCCGCGGTCAGCAGAATATTAAAAAGAGCCGTGGTCATATTCAGGCCCCATGCTCGTGCAGGGTTTTTCGCAGGGCTTCCGTTCTGCTTATCGGAGGCGACCAGCCGAGCAGCCGGCGGGTTTGGCTGATGTCCACCTGCAGAGTGCCGCATAGGCGTTCCACTTCGGCGCTTTTACCCAGCAGTCGGCCGGCCAAACGCAACAAGGCCGGGGGCACAGGCAGCAGGCGGGGCCGGCGACCCGTGGCCCAAGCGATTTCCCTGATTAACTGCGGGGTGGAAACATCATCGTCATCGCTGACCAGCAAGGTTTGCCCGGCCGCTGCCGGGGCCTCCAGGCAGTGCGCCAGCAGATCAACCAGGTTGTCCCGGGCCACCAGGCTGCGCAAGTTGTTCACCGCTCCCAGCGGCAAGGGAATGCCGCGGCGCACCAAGGCCACCAGGCGGGCGAAATTGCCGGGCGCACCGGGGCCGTAAACCAGCGGCGGCCGCACGATTACCGTCTCGAAACCGGCAAACTCCGCCGCCACCCGGCACACCGCCTGCTCCCCCAACCATTTGGAACGGGCATAAGGCCCTACCGGCGCGGGCGGGCTATCGGCGGTAAAGGGGCGCGCTCCGCTGCTGTTGCCCAGCACCCCAATCGAACTGACATAAACCAGCCGCCGCACCCCGGCCCGGGCCGCCTGGCGGGCCAGGTTTTCCGTGCCGGCGGCGTTAACCGCCATGAAGGCCGCCTCCGGGTCGCCACCTTTTCCCTGCCGCCCATGGGCCAGCCCGGCCAAATGGACCACCGTTTTCACCTCCTGCAAAGCCGCACTCCAATCGGTGGCCGGGCCGATGTCGCCCACCGCCACCCCGCGGCCATCATCGGCTCGACGGCGCAATTCGCGCAATAAACGGCCATCGGCCTGCAGGCGGGCCACCAAAGCTCGGCCGATAAACCCGTCGGCGCCGGTAACAGCCAGCATCAATCGGCCTCCGCCACCAGAAATTCGGGCAACTCTTTGGTAATCAAAGCCATGGCTTGACGCATCCCGCTTTTTTTCCAAATGCCGATATTACAAGCCGATTCAGCCACCACAAAAGGCCCCGGCCCCCAGTCGCCGGCCATACCCGCCACCGCCAGAAAACTCTCCACCTCGGCCGTCAACTCGCTACGCAAGCCGCCCCGATCCATCACAAAGTCTTCAAAAGAAAAAAGCCGAAACCGGCGATTAGCACCGGCACAACGCCCCATCACCGCCTGGGCCTGCCGGTGCCGCCGCCGGTAATCCCGGATAAACCGGCGCACATTCCAGGACCAGGTGGAGCGGCTGTAGCGCACCAAGTCGGCAAACTGATCCCGGGGGTCGCGCCGCACCAGCAGTATCAGTTGCCGTGGAAAGATTTCCCGGTGCAACAGGGCTAGATATTCCGGTTCCCGCCCGGACAGGGCATTGTCGAAAATCGGCAGTCGACCGTCCTCGGCCCGCCAACGGTCGTAAAACAGGGCGATCAGGCGCGAGGCTGCAAGCTGCACCCGTGGCTCGGCGGCAAGGTCATCCCCACCGCCTTTCACCTCGCGCAAACAGGCCGCATAATCGCCCAGCCGGCGCAGGTATTCCGCGTCACCACGATAATTACGGCGCAACTGCCGGCTCAAATCGGCATCATACCAACGCACCCGATCAGCCGTCAGAACCAGCGCCGCTGCCATAAAAACCAGATCCGCCCACCGGGCCAGGGTTCGCCCGGCCCGCCCTTTACCGGCCAGCCAGGGGCCAAACACGTCGCCCCAGAGCCGGCGTTCCGGGCACATCGCCAGCCGCGCCAAACGCTCACCATGCCACCTTTTGCCTTCCGCCAACTGCAGCAAACCCATCACCCCGTAGTTGATGGCAAAAATCTCGCCGTCACCGGGCAGCACCGCGCCCCGGTGCGAACGCAGCCAGTCCACCACGGCGCCCGAGCCGCTCCAGCGAAAACCGGAAACAAAAAGGGCCGAGCGTTCTCCGCTCGACCCCGCTTCATCAAACATTGCCACCTTCTTCCAAGCGCCTCCGCAACTGCCCGGGCGGCTCATGGCGAATCGCCCCGTCATCGGCCCAGTAATACCATTCCCGCACCGGCTGCCGCCACTCTCCGTAACGGTAAGCCAGGTATTCCTCCAACCGGGCGGGCACGGGGTAAGCCCGACCCGCAAACTGCATCTCCCCAAACGGCAGCACCAGCTGCTCCGGCACCGCCCAAGTCAGAGGTACATACACCTCCCGCCAGGGCCAGGTTTCCGCCAGCCACCCCTTGTCCAGCCGCAAATAAAAAAACCGCAAAATCCGGCTCACCAGCGAACGCCGCCGGGGCACCGGCACCAGGCGGGCCTCCGATCGGCCATACATTTCCCGCTCCAGCCGGCGGCACAGCCAGCGCCCTACCAGGGAGCGCCGCCCCCGATAAACATCCGGCGCCGGCGGCGGCACATAAAGTTGGGTTTGCGGCGCCCACAACCAGCCCCCCGCCCGGTGAAAAACATGCACCGAGACGGTCAGGCGGCAACCCGCATCATCCCCCACCGGCTCCAGACCGACACAGAAAACCTGACCCCGGTAGCGCAGCACCAGGCTCCGATAACCCAACTGTTCCAGCTCCGGCAACACCGCCAGCAGGGTATCCAGCCCGGCGGCCTCCACCCCCAGGTCGATGTCCCTGTCCTGGTGGTTAAGCCGCCCGTCGCGCACCAACGCCAGCAGCACGCCACTGTCCAGCCAGAAGGGAACACCCAACTCACGCAAGCGTTCGCAAACGGTATGCAGCCCCGCAGGGTCGTGATCATGGTTCAAGCCTGCTCCGCCTTTGCAAAATCGATAACTTCCTCCGGCGGAGCCGGCCTGATGCAGCCGTCATCGGTCCAATAACACCAATCCCGCACCGGTTTACGCCAGTCATAATAACGCAGTTGAAGATAAGTTTCGACCTCTGAAGGTACCGAGACTTCCATGCCTGCGATGTTTTTCGTATCCAGAGTCTCAAAATGCCGAGCCGGCACCACCCAGGTATACATGGCGTACAAAACCGAAAAAGGCCATACGGAACACCAGTGTTCCCGGTCAAAACGGTTACGAACCACCACAAATCCCCCCCACAAAGGAAGGCAAACCCCCCAACGCCATATCCGTTGTAACAAAGGAACTTTGTTTGTCTTGCGCTGCCGCGCCTCATCTCTCAGGTACAAAATCTGGCGACGCAGAGCAGGCCATGGTGCAAAACCAACCGTAGCCTTCTCTCCGCGCCCAACGGGAGAAAAAAGAACTGTTTGCGGCGACCAGGCCAGGTCACCATGGCGGAAATAGACATGGACATGAATTGGCCTCATCTCATTCCCATTAATATTTCTGATAGTACAACCGTACAGCAGACCACGGTATCGTCGCACAGACACCTTGTAACCACTGCGCTTTATTTCGGGCAGCACTTCCAGCAGCCGTTCCATATCCACATCCCAGATTCCCAAGTCTATATCCGAATCCCAGGCAATCTCGGCGCCATCCCGAACAAGCCCCAAGAGGGAACCGCTGTCCAACCAGTAGCTAATACTGTACTTGTTAAGCAGCTCGACACCGGCCAAAATGCCCGGCGCTGCAGTTTGCATCTTCATGTATCAGCTGCCAAACTCTGCCCCAAAAGCGGGCTTGCAAGAATTTGCCCCATCATACGCAGGGCAGCCTTATACTCCTGCCTGATTATATGAAACTCCAAATAACAACAGTTAGCCGCCAAACGAATATCATCAGCGCTCAAAGAATCCGGCACATCGCTGCGCACTTCTTTTAAACGCGGGAGAAATTTCACCAAATCATCCTCCGCACGGATATCCAACCGCCCCGCCCCTAAAGGTTCCAGGCTCCAGCGCCCCCAGGTCATTACCGCCACTTCATCATCGTTTACATAAACAGTATTACCCGCCGTCAGGTCCGGGTTGTAAATATACAAAGGCATAATCTGCAGGCGAGCCTGCAACGTCGGCAATGACTCTTTAAACAACTGCAGAGTTCTCTCTTCCTGGGCACTATCTACTCCCACAAAAACCCGGCCGATCTTTTCATCGTTAAGTCTCTGATACAACAGGGGGCGGGAAGCATTGTAATCTTTAACCAAGCTTTTTGGCGGCATGCAGGTCCATAAATTTTTCAGCAAGCGCACGCGCCAGGTCGGCCACTCACCCACGGCTACGGTTTCTCCTTTGCCGTAAGAGTAAACCATGCACTCGAAATCACCACAGGTAAAACGCGTCAATGCTTCCGGTGCCTTAAGCATTGAGCGCGTAGCGTGTCGAAAAAGAAACTCCTCGTTTTCCAGACGTTGTATATCTCGTGCCGAAAAAATTTGTTGATAAAAACAAGCATTGTTCTCTCCGTCGGCATTGCTGACGGCTATAAACAAAGTACCCACGGGCTGCATGGCAGAATCGGCCCAGCAAACATCAACTTTTACACCATTTTCCAACAGATTGGCGGCAAGCAACGCGTCCGTGGTCGATCGTTGCCGATTATGCTTGTTAAACATATCACGCAAAGCGATATTACGACGCAGTTCCGGACGGCTCTCCAACTGATGTTCACGAAACACCAAGGCGTTGACCTTAAGCTTGTCCTTACCCAGGCGCACAGCGCTATTAGCCGCGTCTGCCAAAGCACCCAGGGCCTGGCGCAAGAAAATGACACTTATAATGGCAATCAGAATATTGCCCCCCACCCCTCGCAAAAAAGGAATGAGGATTACCACAAAAGCAGTAAGGAAATTGACAGAAGCAAGGATTTTTAAAAAGTTTTTAAGATTTCCCTGCACATATGCCCTTAATTTCCCGGGATTAAGCTTGTCCTCGCCGGACACCGCCCACCAGGTAAGAAAGTACTGAGAGACAACCAGAAGTGTCATAACAAAAAACAACCACGTGTTCAGAAAAGCCAACAACAAAAAGCCCAATGAAACAAACAACAGATCTACGCTGATCAGGCAGAATCCCACATAATAATCTTTGGCGGTAACACTTTGGTTACGGAGCACCGCCATGGCGTTGGCATCCCGAATAATATCAACGCTGGCGCGGGCAGACATTCGATCGGTCCACGCATCCAGAACCAAGGTAAGCCCGTAACAAACAAAGGCGCCACCGGCCAGGCCGATGATCCAGGCCATTTTTTCGGCCGGATCGATAAATGGAAAATAGCGAGGAACCCCGGACGAACCGGCAAGCAGAATAACTTTTAACGGCAAGAAGAAAGCCAGCAGGGAGGTAATCCGCGATATTACCGAAGCAATAATAAACAATACGGTAACACCCGGCCGCACTCGCAAAAATACGCTCATCACCTGAGCGTACCAGTGCAAAAAATTTTCGGTTTCACGCAGCAAATTCATTGAAAAGGGTTTGCTCCCGTCATCTGGTCAACGCCTGGCATTCCGCCCTGGAGCGTTCGATGTGCTCAACCAACTGGTTCCATTCAGTGCCGAGGCCGGCAGAACGATAAATTCCAATATTCTTTCGGGAAACTTCGGGGGAAAATCCACCGTCAAGCGTTTCCGGTTCAATATCCAAAACATCTAATATCCCAGCCCGGCATTTCGGCTCACAGACAAATTCTTCAAAAGCAATGTCGTGCCAACTGCTACAGCTTGCCACCACCCGTTTTTTCTGCCTGGCATACAGTTTGATGCGCCTCGTCAGTTGCCTTTCCCACTTTTGGCGATCTAAAACACTACCAGGGAAAGCGGCTCTTTTGGAGAGAAAGGAGTCCCGCGGGTCACGCCAGGAAACAAAAACGACCGGCTGCCGAAAAAGTTCCACTGCCTCAATGTTCTCCGCAGTCAGGCAGTTGCTCAGCAAGGCGTAACGGGCCGACGGCGCGGTTATTTCTAAAATTCCCTGGGAAAAATCACGGAAGGCCTCAATGGCCCCCCGGGATGAACGCTCCTTGCTGACAATGGCCGGAACCAGCCCTGCCGCCAAACGGACAAGTTTGCCACGTCTGGCTCCTGCTATTCTTCCCCAGAGATTCTGCCTGCCTTCACTGGCAAACCCCTGAAAGCTGCCGCCAAAACAATATCTGGTCAGAAACTCGGCCAGGGCCTCTCTTGCCTGAGCTGGCCGGTGGCGGCGTGAAACCAGCCGATAAAGCTGGTTCAAACCATCTTTCCCGGTCCACAAACGAAACTCCGAGCCGGCAAAAGGATCGCCTACCCCCTTTGCGTTGCGCAGGAAATCAAACACCGCCCCGGAACCGCTCCAGCCAAACCCGGACAGAACGATGGCCGTAGGACCATCGACTGCGTGTAACGTCTTGCTCGCTTTGCTTGGCACCGGTTTTTCGGCCCCCCAGATTGCAGCATAAACACCCGCAATCTGCGCAGCATATTTATTGCCGGAAGGCAACCCGGACCAGCCGGCCTCCACCGCCCGTCTTCCGGCCTCCACCTTGCCGCGGCGCATCAGGTGCAGGCCGTCACGCACAATCCGCCAACACAACCATTCCGAGTGGCGGTTTTCAACAGAGCCGGGTAACGACTGAACTAGTTGCAGGGCCTGGTCTTCCCTACCATTCCGCCAGTACAGTGCCGCTACTTTATGGACCGCCTCACGGCAGTAACGGCTGGTGGACTCATCCGCCGCCAGTTGAGTAAATATCTCTTCCGCCTTACGCCTTCTGTTCGCGGCCATTGCCGCCATCGCACAATTATACTGCGCCTTCTTAGAGCCGGGCCGCAGCAGCGTAATCATCTCCCATAACTTGACGATTTCCTGGCGGTGCTGATCAGCATAATGACTCTCATACTCGAATTTTACCGCCTCCAGCTCATTGGCAGCCCGTTCCAGCACGGCGGCCACTCTGGCCGGAGGCCGAAGTAGTGCCTGAATGGGAGCAGGCAGGCTTGCATCAACCTTCATGGCCCGCAGGGTGTTAAAAACACGAATTCGACGCTTAACGGCAGCAACTGCCCGCGTAAAATACTCGGTAACTCGCTGAAAAACGGCTATCATGATTTTTCCCAAGCAGCCTTAAAGGGAAACATTTTATCCAGCATCTCGCGCAAAGCCTTTTCCTGCCACGACCAATCCAGATCATCATCGGCTTCCGTATCATTCAAGCAAAAAACGTCAAAGCGGCCTCTGGCTACGCGAGAGATATTTTTAACCAGGTTCTGGTCGGCAATGTCCACGTAGGCATAACGCACAGTACCCCGCACCACACAACCTTTAAGCAGCCCAAAGGCCATATGCATACTGGTTACCGGGGCAATGTCTTCACGGCTGCGAAAACGGCGCCCTCGCACGGCCCTGAATTCATCGGCATACTTAGCTTCCAGTTCTTCCATGAGTGATTTGCGCAATGGAATGGGAGTATGTTTCGTTTTGTAACGAATGGTGCGCTGGAAGCCCTGGCAGGTCAGGCGGGAAGCATTAAGCGCCCCCCACTCGGAAGCGCGGTCCGACGCCTCCGGCAAACAAATGGGAACCATGGCGGTGCTCAAGAATGTCCGGGCGATCCCGTTGGCTTCAAAAAACTGGGTGGGCCAAACAGGACGCCCAAAAAATACATCGTCGTTCATGTATAAAAAATGCTCAGAAAGCCCGGGGACCCGGTGCAGGACAGACTCTATCGCATGACTGTTAAAGGTCGGCAAAGCCGCATCGGCTGGGAACAACTCCCGATGATCAACAATTTTCAGCCGCGTATACTGGTAGTTACCCAACCAAGACGGCATTTGCCGGTCGGTAACCAGGTAAATGTTACGCACCCAGGGCGCGTAATAGTAAAGCGACCGCAACGAGTACAACAATTCATCACGGTTCTGGTAGCGGGAACGGTTGTTGGCACGAAGATCAACTTCCTCGGCCCCCCTCCCCTCAGCCTCCAGCTTTCGCGCCAACCAGGCTGGGTCATCGCCGTCAACCCAAGTATACACGACATCAATGGGAAAAGTTATTTCATCCACACCAGGATGCGACCAAAGAGGGTGCGCAGACTCATCTTCAAGTGGTAAAAGCTGCCGGGAAAGAACCGGCAGAGTGTCTTTGTTGCCGGTCGCCTGCAGCGTTTCAGCACACTCCGAAGGTGTGTAGAAGTATACCCGCGTGGCGGCATGCCAGCCATAAGGGCTGGCATCGGCACCCGGCAAGTAAACACGGCCGGCCATAAACGAGGTTATCTCGGCCAAATCGTCTCGGCGCAGAAACTGCTTCAGTTCGGATGGTTTACGTAAAGGGGCGGCTTCCGACTTGGCCGCAAAAAATGCCCGGGCGTGCATTTTTTGGTTAACAACCCGGCCGACAAACTCTTTTACTTCGGCCTCACCACCTTCGACCAGCGCCCATATTTCCCCAAAATGACAGGCTTCATGGGTGCACAAAATCTTAATACCCGCGTCTTGAAGCAACGCTTCCACCTCGCGCAGGTTACGGGTTCTGATCTGGTCGGGATCAACTTCTTCTCCCCTGACTTGCTTGAATGTAGGGCGAAACTGCTTCAGGAGAAAAAAATACAAACGGGGAGATAAAGCGCGAATCTTGCTAACGAGGTATTTTTTCAAAAAAGTCATTGTCCACCAGTTGACCCGAAATCGGTGATATTATCCGGGACTAAAAGCATCGTCAAGCTCCGTCAAAAGCACAGAGACCATTACCAGTTATTACTTTTACCCTGTTTCCCAGTTTTCTTCAGCCAAATCTACAACCGATACCTGGTCTGGGCAATCACTTAACATTGCGGCTCTGACCTCGGAATTAACCGGACACCAAACGGCGGTTCGTCCGAAATAGGCCAACAACTGCTCGTTACCGCGTTTAATGTTGTACCCTGCCATTGTTGCCGGCTTAACCGACGACGGACACCCGGTTACCACCACCTTTACGCTGTTGGCTTTTACTGCCGGAACATAATGCTGCTGTTCATCAAGAACGTTTGCGTCTATGACCACGACCGTTTCGCAAGACAAGTTTTCGCCATAGGCCAGAAACTGCACCACATCGCCATCCAGCAGCGCTATAATTTCCGGGCTGAACGGCGACTTGGCGTTTGCTTCGTAGCTGTACAACTGGAGCAACCCGACGCGCTTTCCCCGTCGACGCTGATTTTCGATCTCTTGTATCTGGCGATGCAGTTCCGTACCAATCGCCCTGAAATCTGACGCGACAATCACATCAAAGTAACGCACACCGGCCTGAGCCAACTTGTATTTTTTCAGTAACGGCTCCGGCACCGGAAAAGGCCGCGATGCCGACATAAAAGGATAATAAAGATTTTCCGCTTGGCTATGGTGACTAATCTGCAAATTAAAATACAACCTGCGAGCACCGAAAAGAAAACCATCCGCCCCAAAAGAACTACTGATATGGGTCAGGGAGTCTAGATGGTGCCGCTGTAAACAAATTGGGCCGGTTTCAATGGTCGCCACGGCGTCATCACCAAAAACCATTCTGGCCCGGCGGATATACTCGTGATCGGCGCTGAAACGGACACCATCGTAATAACCAAGCGCCGCAAAGACCGGCTCCCGGCGAAACATGAACGAAGGAAAGTTACGTGTAACCATGCGCCCATGGTTGCCCCGGCGGCAACATTTCAACTCCGGGGTAACCCGCACCTGCATGCCGATGTTGGCCATCACCTGGGGGTTGGCCTGCAGGTGTGCCACCTGGCGGGCAATGGCCTGGGGGTGGGACCAGTCGTCGGCGTCGTGGAAGGTTATCAGCTCGCCGGTGGCCTGCTGCAGGGCCAGGTTACGGGCCACATAGGGGCCGGCATTTACCTTTGCCGGCAGCACCTGCACCCGGGAATCCCGACGGGCAAATTCCTCCACCCTGGCCACGGTGTCGTCGGTACTGGCATCGTCCACCACCAGCACCTCCAGGTTGCTCCAGGTCTGGGCAAGCACCGAGTGCAGGGCGGTAGCGATAAACCCGGCCGCGTTATAGACCGGCATGATCACCGTAACTTTGGGGCCCACAGAGTTCTCCGCCGCCGTCCCGGCCGCGTCTTCGCCCTTCAGCCGGTCGAACGGCGGCAGATCCGGCGCCACCGCCAGGCTTATGGCCGACAGATCGTGCAACCGCAGGGCCTTGTTGACCCATTTAAGCCGATCTTCGACAACCGGCTCCAGGTTGGCCAGGGCCAGAAAAAGATCCGCGTGCTCGCCCTGCTCAGCCACGGCCTCCTGCAAAACCTGCCGACCACGCTCCGGCTCTTGCAGCAGCTCGTGGCATTCGGCCGCCAGTACCGCGGCCTGGCGCAACAGTATAACGCTTTCGGTGTTCTCCCGCAGCAACTGCAGCAGGGGCAGACAGTTGCGGGCCCCGGCCGGAGTGCGTTGATTGGCATACCAGCGGGCCAGCTCCCGCGCCGCCAGGGCCGTCATCCCCGGTTCCCGGTTTTCCGCCAGCAACCCGACAAGATCACGCACCGCCCGCCGGTGAAACCCCAGCTCAAACAGCTTGATGCGCAACTGCCCAATCTGACGGCTGATCCGTTTCGGGATTTTCCCTTTTTTCACCAGCGGTGCCTTGGGACCCCCGCGTATCGTGGGATCTACCAGGGGCCGCAGTTCGGCCCAGGCATCATGTTCCAAAAGCAAGCGCCGCAGGCCCGGCCGCTCTGCTATCACCGCCCCCGACCGACGGCGCGTTGAGCCGATCAACTCTTTAAGCCTTTGCGGGGCGGCAGAATCGGCGTCCGCCACCACCGTGCCCCCATGACAGTCGCGCAAAGCGGCATCGGCCACCGTAACCCCGTCCAACTCCTGCGCCAATACACGGGCAATACTGCTCCACTCCCGCCCCAGCAAATCCCGGCAGGGCGGCCACCCCGAAGGCCCTGGCAGGCCGCTTTCCG
Source organism: Desulfurivibrio dismutans (assembly GCF_029210385.1). Lineage (GTDB taxonomy): Bacteria > Desulfobacterota > Desulfobulbia > Desulfobulbales > Desulfurivibrionaceae > Desulfurivibrio > Desulfurivibrio dismutans. Next base: position 166,485 of record NZ_JARGDQ010000007.1, read on the forward strand.
TACAGGTCATTGGCTCATTGCCCGGCTCTTCGGATGCTGCCGGCTCCAAATCGACCAGCACCAAGGCATCCCAGGCCAGCTTATAAAGCAGTCCCAGCAAAATGTTGGGCATCCGCGCCCCCGCCAGATGCACCACATCGTAGGGATGCGCCGCCACCAGGGTTAAGGCCTGCTGCAGAAACCTCTCCTGCCGTGGCACGATAAAACTGCGCACCGGCAACTTGACGCTGTCCAGTTGTGGAGCCAGGGTTGGGGTCTGGTGCACAAAAGTGCTGCCGACGATCTCGACTTCAGCATGTGGGGAGTATAAGCCGGCCAGAAGGTGCAAGCGGTCAAGATCGCCGCCGGCCAGGTCCCAGCCGCCAATGGCAACCTTAATGTCCCCGGCCCGGTCCCGTTGCCGGCGATAACGGCCACGGGCCACCGCGATGTTGGCGCCGACCAGATGAGGAAAGATAATGGAGGAATCTTTCAGAATCTGCAGATAACGGCCAATGGCCGCGGCATTCTGCCCGTCCCGCAGGGTTACGTTACTTTCTTTCAGGGTCATTCGATGATCTGCCATACATAATCAGAAACCTTGCATCAGAAAATCAACTGCCGCGACTATTTCGTCACGTTTCGCCTGAAGCCTCGTGATCGGTGTTCGTAAAATACTGGTGGGAACGGCCGCCATAAACTGAGTGGTCATAATATGGGGTTCGCCTGTTATTGCCAAGCAGGGATTGAGGATTGCGGCCGGCTGTGGTGCCACGGACACCGGCAGCAATGGAATAACCACCCGCGTGTTCAGGTGGCTGACCAGATCAGCCTGAACATCAAGGAGATACCCCTCTCCGTCGGGATTTTTGTACACATCGAAGCGGGCCATCAGAACCCCCGGTACTTAGCCAGAGGCAAGCCGAGCCGCTCAACGTATTCATTGGAACTTTCCAGGGCGGACTGATTCTCCTCCAACCACAAAAGCGCCCGTTTTTCAGCAGTTGCCTGTGCCAGACCCTGCTCCGCTGCCCGCGAGACATTAACCCGCAGCTTCCTGGCTTCCTCCAGCAACCGGGCATTGATCGATACATTGGTAGCACGGCGTGCGTTCTTGGAAGCGGGTTGAGTTGCTTTCATGGTGTATCCCCCAGGCATAAAATGTTGGCAATTATTCGCTAAATACTATCCATGTTTTATGGATAAATCAACAGCCAATCTGAAAACCCGGAAGAACCGATTGTCGTGATGTTTCCCCCCCCCGCATGATCTCCCACCTTTTCAGGCGCCCTCGGCATCCCTTGCCGTTTCGAAGGCGACGATGTTGCGGGTCTTGCGGGCGAACTCCACGCCTACCAGGTGGACGGGTTCGCCCCGGTTGCGGTACTTGGCGGCGTAATCTTTGGCTTTGATCTGAGCCAATGCCTTGCCTTCCGGCGCTTCCTCCACCACCTTGAACTCGAAAATGTAAACCCCGCCCTCGCAGATCAACACCAAGTCCACCCTTCCCCGGCTGCTGCTCTCTTCCACTCGGACATCCAGGCCCAGAGCCGCCAAATGGCTATAGAAAACGCTGGCGTAATAGCCTTCAAAACGGTCCAGCTCGTTCTTGCGGTACCAGTCGTGGGGGATGCTGGCGAAAAAGGCGCTGAAATGCTCCCGCAGGGCGGAGAAATCGGCCTGCCGCAGGGCGCCCAGCACCGCCAGGCGGTTGCGGAAGGCCTGCTGGCCATCCAGGCCGAAGGTAGAGACCAGAGCCTCGTTGAGGCTGCCGGCCACCTCCAGGTTGGGAAAACCCAGGGTGTAAACCCAGCGCCCCCGCACCGGTTCATCGACTGCGGTGATGGTCAGGTAGCCGGTTTGAAAGAGCAGTGCCTCGGTGCCGATATCGTTGACCTCGAAGCGGCCCAACAGATCGGCGCTGGTTTGCAACTTAGCTAAATCCGGGGCGAACACCCGGCGCTGGAGCAGGATATCCAGCAAAAAAGTGGGGGTGCCGGTTTCAAACCAGTAGGGGCGGAAATCACGCTTTTCAAAGAGCAAAAGTAAGTCGAAGGGGTTGTAAACCTTCTCCCCCAGCCAGCAGTAGCCGTTGTACCAGCGGCGCACCTCATCCCGGTCCAGCCCCGGCAGTTCAGGGGCGAACACCGTGTCCACATCGGCCTCGGTGTAGCCGCAGATGGTGGCATAAGCCGCATCCAAAGTTATGTCGTTGAGGTTGTTCAAGCCGGAAAAGAGGCTGACCTTGGAAAACTTGCTCACCCCGGTGAGCATGGCGAACTTGATGTGGGCGTCGGAATCTTTGATCACCGAGTAGAGGTTGCGCAGACCGTCCCGCATCTCCCGGGCCAGGTCGTGGTTGCTGATGTTGTCCAGGATTGGCTTGTCGTACTCATCCACCAGCACCACCGCCCGCCGGCCGTACTTGGTGGCGGCACAGCGGATCAGTTCGGCGAAACAGCCGGCAACATCGGCGGGATCGGCACAGTTCAGCCCCAAATTTTCCCGGTTCTGCCGTAAAATATCGAAAACCCGCCGGTCTAGTTCCTCCCGGCTCCGTAGCACCCCGCCGCCGAAACTGATCCTAATCACCGGGTACTTAACGCTCCAGTCCCACTTGTCGTGGACGTACAGGCCGCGAAAGAGCGGCTCGTTGCCGGCAAAAAGTTCGGCCACGGTGTCGATGAACAGGGATTTACCGAAACGGCGGGGGCGGGAGAGAAAATAGTACTTGCCCTGGTTGATCAGTTTCAGGGCATGGGGGGTCTTGTCGACATAGTAAAAATCCCCCTCGCGAATCTCGCGGAAGGTCTGAATCCCGATGGGCAGTTTACGACGGTGCATGGTCAGGGCCTCCGGTGGTTGACGCCGGGCGGCAACAGCCAAAAGATTAACGTTGCCCCGGACAGTGACAATCTACCGGAAAAAAGTACAGCAAACAAGCCGGGATCAAATGATCTTTTGATGACCTCATTCATTACCTACGCGCCTTAAAAGTCACAATGTCAAGCCTGACCCCCCTTCCTTGACCCCCCTTCTCTGCCAGGTCGATTATCGTGTTTCGTTCTTGTGGAGTAATTGTTTTCATAGCGCACCGAACGGTTACCAACCGTCAGCTTACGACTGATCCGGCGGTTGCCGGTGCTGAAGGTTGCCTGCATCGGAATCTGATCGGTTTTCCCTTCCGCATAAGCTGTCTGCCATTTTCTCAAAATCCGCCCGCAGCACCACTTCACTTTTGCGCTTGGTAATGGAGCGCAGCATTCGCTCCCTGATAATAAGTCGACTCATCCTGTCCTCCATAAAGGAAGGATCAATGGAAGACTTCATCAATGGTATTGGCCGTCAGGATTTTCTCCGACCACGTATGAAGGGACTGGGAATCGGCCTCCTCGACCCGTTTGCGCCAATCGGCGGCTGCGCGGGGGCCGTACTTGAGTTCAAGCTGACGAAGCAGAACCTTAACCTCACCCTGTTTTTCTCCTTCCTTAACCCCCTGCTCACGGCCATACCGTTCAACACTGGTTACATAAGGCATTTTCATTTCCTCCTCGAAGGCTTTGAGTTCTGCAATAAACCGTTCTTGGGCCGACACCGGCAGGGTGAGTACCCAGTCGATCACCCGGAACAGCTCCAGGATGTCGGCGCGGGAGTATTGCCGCTGGTAGAGCATCCGGATCAACTGCATCTTCCAGTACAAGCGGTGGTCACCGTCACGGCTCTCGTTGGCTTTGATGTGGGCCATCACCACCACCGCGAAGAGATTGTCCGAGGCCTCCAGTTCCGACCAGCGGCCGACCCAGTCCTGAAGCGAGCAACTGGGGAATTGGAACAACAGCCGACAACCGGCCCGCTCCCGGCGGTATTCGCCAATCTTGGCGTCACTGCCGCCGGTGATCACCGCCAGGCTCAGCACCTCGACCTTGTAGCGGTCGAAGATGCGGTAGTTGTAGACAAACATCCGTTGGTCAAAATCCTGATCCACCCGGCCCTGGACCTCGACGTGGATCGGTGTCAAATTTCAAATCTGTCCCCTTTACGGCCCTTCCAAAAATAAATCTGTCCCGGTTTATTCAAAAGTCAAAATGTCAAGCCTGACCCCCTTCTTCCCTGACCCCCTTCTTCCCTTCTTCCCGCTCCTCCTGGGCCATAATAACCCCTTTTCGAGTGTCCGTAAAACTGGGGGGGGGGTTCAATCTGTCCCCACCATCCTGCCTTACAACTTCCTCACATGCTAGGCTCAAGGAAAACGCCAGCGCAGGCTTTGGGCCGTTTTGCGGGCATTGGCGGCCATGGAACCTTTGGCCTCCGGGGACAAAGCCAGACAGCTACGCACGACTTGGGCCAGCTCTTCGCTGTTGCCATAGGTGAAACCGTTCCAGCCTTCCGCCACGTAGGCCGGAATGGTGCCCAGACGCGGGGCGATTACCGGCACGCCCCAGGTGAAAGCTTGAAACAGGGTGCCTGAGGTTAGAATTTTGCGGTAGGAAAGAAAAATAAAATCCGCCGCTGCCCCGTAGGCTGCCAAATCGGCTTCGGGAACAAACTCGTCCCGCACAATTAACCGTTCTCCGTCCCGAGCGGCAATTATTTCGCTTACCTCCGGGGTTGAAACCTGGCCGGCCAGCATAAATTTCAGTCGTGGTTCAGCGTCCAGCACGTTCAACAAGTGGGGAAGCCACAACTGCAAGTCTTTATATGGTCGCACCTGCCCGAAATGGAACAAAAGCAGATCCTCATCTCGCAGCCCCAACTCCTGCCGCACCGCCTCACGCCGCACCCCCCCGGGAACATCAGCGCCGTAATTGCCGTGCTCGGCCAAACGCAATTTGAGGTCCGGCGACAGCCAGTCAACCAGATCCACCACCATGGGGTGATGCAGATAAACCCGGTCCACCAACTCAAAGAAAGACCGGCGCAAGGACCGCTCCCCAACGGGATCGACACAACGGTGGCTTAACTCGTTATGCACGGTCCAATAAAGCTTGAACCCCCGCGCCTTGAGTTTTTTGATCAAGCCCAGTAAAGACTCCGCCGCCCCGGCAAACTCCGCTTGCGTCGCATTTTTTTTCCAGGCCGCATCCAGCCAGTGGATATGAAGAATATTGTCCCGCCCGACTTTCGGCCAAAGCACTGCCAACTCGGTCAGTTTTTTAACTCCCTGTACCGTACCTCCAGATTGAGCTATCCCCCGATAAAGCAACTTCTGGTAGGCATTGCGGGTATAGTCCGGGAAGTACCAGAGATTGATCTTGCCGCCATGTGCTGCTTCGTCCCCGGCCACTTGCATTTGGCCTAACTTCCGCACCATATCCGGCAGGGGCACGGTAAAGCGATAAACATCCGCCAGGGCCGACCAAAAGGCAACCGGGTTCTGTTGCTTCACCATCTGCAACAGAGCGTTTTCCCCAACTTCATCCCCCAACCGGCGGTACAGAAAGGCCAGAGCAACCAACCAACGCCAGTCCCGGCTGCAAACATGACCATCCACCAAAGCGCCCTGCAACACATGGATGGCCAAGCCGTTGTTGGGCCCTTCCCAGTCCGGCTGATGCAACAGGTCGATAATGAAACGGAGAATCGTGGGTAGGGGACAGATTTCAAATCTGTCCCCGAAGTGCGCCGGTTGTTCGGGGACACCGAAATAATGCCGTCCATATTGCTGCAATAGTTGCCGGCCGGTATCATCCGGGGACAGATTTGAAATCTGTCCCCTATTCTGTACGAGCCATAAGCCAACCATTTCCAACCAGGCCCCACAGCGGGCCAGTTCCGGCATGACGGCCAACTCCAGGCCCAGGGGCCGAGCAGCCGTACCCGCCGGTGGCGGTTCTTGCCGATAGAGATGGCCATATTCCGCCAGAATGCGGCGGTCAAAGGTGGCCGTTGGGTTTTCCCGGCGCCAGTAGGAACCTTCATCCTTCAGGTACAACCCCAACGGATGGGCCAAATGGCGAAAGCGCCCCCCGCTTTGCCCCACCCGCAACCAGAACTCCCAGTCCGCCGAGGGGCCGTAAGCTCGTTCCTTGAACCAGCCGTGGCAGGCATGCAGCTCCCGGCGCCAAACCGGCATGCAGTGGGGCAAATTCCGGGAAGCCAGGCCATCCTTGGTTTCTTTAATCAGGCCGTCGCCGCCATAAGCCAAATCCCCCAACCCGGCAAACCAGGTGGGACAGGCGGCAGAGTTTTCCCAATCCAGGTTCGGGGTCTGGCTTATACGTAAAGCCGTGCCGGCCGCCGCAAGCTCCGGCCGCGCCTCCAGTTCCCGGCTTAACACCGTAAGATGCTCCGGCGCCCGCCGGTCATCAAGATTGGCGTTGGAAAGATAACGGCCGGTGGTCAGCCTGGCCCCCAGGTTCCATACTTCATACAAGCCGGGATCGGCGGGCAGGTTGATATAAACCGCGCCGGGCCAACGCCGGGCATGGGCCAGCAGAAGCTCGTGCTCCTTGCCGCTGGAACCGGGCCGGATCAAAAAGTGTTCACAACGGTCATACTGCTCCAGCCCGGCCATGTTGGCCAGGAAACCCTTCAGGTAGGCATCCCCGTTAAAAACCGAGGTAAGCAAGCCGACCAGCCGGTCGGCAGGCTGTAACTGCCGCTGAAAATCCTCATACTCTCGCTGGGCCTCAGAATAGGCAGCGGCCAAGGTCTTCATCATGGCAGCCAACTCTTCTTTCAGGTCCGGGCGGGTAAGCAAAAACCAGTAAAGGCGGGGTTCAAGCAGGCAGGGCCAAGCCGCAGGCTCGACAAACAGGCGGGGAAAACGGCGCACCAGCTTGGCGGAAAGCACGGCGGAACCGCTAAGATAAGCAAAAGCGCCGGCAACATCCGGCCCCGGCAGATCATCATCACTCAAACGCAGCCAGGAATACCCCCGGCTAAACCGCCGATCCGCCAAAACCTCCCGCACGGACTCGGCCAAATCCCTCCGCCCCACCAGCACTTCCAGCGGCACCCGGCCCTGCTCCACCAGCAAACGAACCAGCCAAAGCCAAGCAAGCTGCCCACCCGGCGACAGCCGCCGCAGACTCAACAGCAGTTCATGCTTATGCCGACCGCCGCCTAACATTGCCGCAAACGATCTTGAGACATATGCCAAACTCGCAGGATTTCAATGGCATCGTCCCTGACCGCGTAAACCAGCAGATATGGCGTGTTGCGAACCAGCCACTCACGGGTTTCTTCATCCTCGCCTACCCGACCGATCCCGGGGAACTTAAGCAGATTCTCAGCCGCATCCAATACCCGCTGAGCAACCTTTCGAGCCGCTTCCGGGTTTTCTTGCGCTATGTAATCGTGAGCATGCTCGAAGTCCTGCAAGGCAAGCCTGGTCCAGCGCAACTTCAAGCTTTTACCCCGTACTTGGCAAAAACCCGGCTCACATCCGCCGCATCAGCAAACTCACCGCTTTCAGCAGCTTTTTTGCCTTCAGCGACTGCCTGCCGAAAACGTATCCGCTCAATAACATCATCCCAGGTTGCCTTTTCTGGTAGTTGCTCGGCAATGGTATGCAAGGCTACCCGAATATCCACCGCTGATGAATTCTCCATGTCACTATCCCCAAATTCGCAGGTATGCCACTTCGTGATTGGTGCAATGACTATATTTTACCCAGCCGGCAAAGAGTGGTCAACTGCGGAAGCGATCCTGGTTTTGCAGGAACCATTGGTAGGCGTTTTGGAGGCCCTCTTCCAGGGGGATGCGGGGTTGCCAGCCCAGGGCTTTTAGTTTGGCTACGTCCAGGAGCTTGCGGGGGGTGCCGTCGGGTTTGGTGGGGTCGAAGAGCAGGCGGCCGGTGAAACCGGTTACCCGGGCCACGGTTTCCGCCAATTCGCGGATGGTGCAGTCCTCGCCGGTGCCGACGTTGAGGTGGGAGAGCATGGGCTGGGTGTGGGCCTGCCAGGTTGCCGCCGGCAGGTTCATGACGTGGACGGCGGCGGCGGCCAGGTCGTCCACGTGGAGAAATTCCCGTTTGGGCTTGCCGCTGCCCCAAACCACCACCTCGGCGGCGTCGGTTTGCGCCGCCTGGTGAAAACGGCGCAGCAGGGCGGGAATAACGTGGCTGTTTTCGGGGTGGAAATTGTCGTTGGGGCCGTAAAGGTTGGTGGGCATCACGCTGCGGTAGTCCCGGCCGTACTGGCGGTTGTAGCTCTCGCAGAGCTTGATCCCGGCAATCTTGGCAATGGCGTAGGGCTCGTTGGTGGCCTCCAGGGGGCCGGTAAGCAAAACCTCCTCGCTCATGGGCTGGGGGGCCAGCTTGGGGTAAATACAGGAAGAACCCAAAAAGAGCAGCTTCTGCACCCCGGCGGCGTGGGCGGCCTGGATGATGTTGCACTCCACCATCAAGTTGTCGTAGATAAACTCGGCGGGATAGGTGTTGTTGGCATGAATCCCGCCCACCTTGGCCGCCGCCAGATAAACCTGGTCGATCTTCTCCGCCTGAAAAAACTCCGCCACCGCAGCCTGATCAACCAAATCCAACTCGGTCCGGGTACGGCCAATTACCTCACAGCCGCCCAAGTCCTCCAGCCGGCTAACAATGGCCGACCCAACCATCCCCCGATGGCCGGCTACGTAGATTTTGATTTTTTTGTTCATGATATCAGGCTCAAGGGGCAAGGGTTAAGGAGGTATTCAACTGAACAGGTAGCTTGCAAGCCCGATAATCAGAAGAACAAGCCCGCTCAAAGCTCCAATCGCCCCGACAAAGAAATGCAGCCGATCTTTTTTGATCTTCTTGTTTAGCTCTTCTCGGGCCGCATTGAGCTTGCTGACATTTCGCGTAATCACCTCAAGATGCTCCCGCCCGGCTTGATAGGACTCACCACGCGTTTTGCTCTGATTATTTTTGCGGGCAAAATCCCGCGCCTCGGCAACCTGAGCGAGAATATCGGAGTAGGAAGGAATAACATCGGTGACAATGGTGTTCCGGTAATCGTCCTTAAATTTCTGGAACTCCATGAGCTGGTACAAAATGGCCGCCTCATAAGCATCATAGGTGGCCCGTTTGCAATGTTTGATGGCGTCGGACAGTTCTTCTTCCGCTGCAGCACAATCGGGATCAGCAAGATAACGGATAAGGTGGTTGCCAGTATATCGAAGTTGATTGGCGGCCGGGACAACCAACTCGCCGCCAAAATCTTCGACCTCTTTAATCACCTGTTCAGCTTCCGCGAACAGATCGCGTATTTCCTGGAGGGTCTGCCGATGATCGGCGGGCGGCAATTTCATCAGTCGTTAAACAGAAGTACTTTTTTACGCTCGTTGATATCTTCCTTGGTGGCAAAATGCCCACACTGAACCAACACATTGCCGGTAGCCGCAAGGCTGGCGGCCTTACGCCGCAAGGCCCGCCGCTCCTTATCACCATGAACCGGCGGTTTGGGCGGAATCATGGCCATGATGTCTCTTAACCTGATTTTCATAATCATCAGCCCCTTTTTTCAGATCTTCTCATAGGCAACGCCTATGTTGTATCCGACAACATGCTTTATTTTCAAGATTTTTCTTAAAACAACAAGCTTACTCCCCCACCATACCACGAACACGACGGCTCTTATTCGTGGTAATTGTAGGTATCATAACCATGGCGCTTAACCAGTTCATCGCGCTCGGCGGCCTTCAAATCTTCCCGCACCATTTCAGCCACCAGCTCAACAAAACTGATCTTAGGAACCCACCCCAACTTCTCCCGAGCCTTACCAGCATCCCCCAGCAAAGTCTCCACCTCAGTAGGCCGAAAATACCGAGGATCAACAGCAACAACCACCCGCTCACTTGAACCTTGCCCCTTGCCCCTTGAACCTCCCAAAAATCCCTTCTCCTCCACCCCCACGCCCTGCCAACGAATAACCATCCCCAACTCCCTGGCGGCAGCATCAACAAAATCCCGCACCGAATGTTGCGCCCCGCTGGCAATAACATAATCCTCCGGCTGCTCCTGCTGGAGCATCAGCCACTGCATCTCGACATAATCACGGGCATGGCCCCAGTCCCGCTTGGCATCCAGGTTGCCCAGGTAAAGGCACTCCTGCAAACCCAGTTTGATCCGGGCCAGGGCCCGGGTGATCTTGCGGGTAACAAAGGTCTCGCCCCGCACCGGCGATTCGTGGTTGAAGAGAATCCCGTTGCAGGCGTACATGCCGTAGGCCTCCCGGTAGTTAACGGTGATCCAGTAGGCGTACAGCTTGGCCACCGCGTAGGGGCTGCGGGGGTAGAAGGGGGTGGTCTCCTTCTGGGGGGTTTCCTGGACCTGGCCGAACAACTCGGAGGTGGAAGCCTGATAAAAACGGGTTTTATCCTGCAGGCCGAGAATGCGGATCGCCTCCAGCAGCCGCAGGGTGCCCAGGGCATCGGAGTTGGCAGTGTATTCCGGCTCTTCAAAGGAGACCGCCACATGGCTTTGGGCGGCCAGGTTGTAGATTTCATCGGGCTGAACCCGCTGAACAATGCGGACCAGGCTGGAGGAATCGGTCATGTCGCCATGGTGGAGAATGAACCGCCGGTGGGGGGTATGCGGGTCTTGATAGAGGTGGTCGATGCGATCGGTATTGAACAGCGAAGTGCGGCGTTTGAGGCCATGGACCTCGTAGCCTTTTTCTAAGAGCAATTCGGCAAGATAGGCCCCGTCTTGACCGGTAATGCCAGTAATTAGTGCTTTTTGCATTATATTCTCCAACCAAACAATTGATTTAAAACCATAAGGCTTGTGACATATTTTTCTGCTATATAGTGTCCGACTTGGAAAGCAGGATGAATTGTGCAGTTTTATTCCTTGAAAATTACAGAGGGCATGACACCCAAACGCTTGGCTGCTCTTAACGCATTATCTTTATACATACGCAACGGACGAATTTTGTGAAGTTCCAAATACATTTGAAGAGCGGTCGAAAAATCTCCGTTACGGAAGGCTTGATTGGCTTCTCGAATATCGAGATTTGAAGCGATATTAATTCTCGTGGGAGTTTTGGCCAGCGCGTCACCATTCGTATTTGAGGATATTTTCAACACCTTTTTCACCGCCACCACCAAAGCCTGCTCGTCGATAGGGTCGCGGAAGGCCAGCAGATTCCCCCAGCCCTTTGGGTCTGCCAATTCGCAGGGGTAACGCACCAGGCGATTCCAATCGTGTTGAATGCCATAGCGGATGATCGGGTGCCACTCGCTTACATAAACTGTGTAACCCTTATCCACCAAAAAACGGGACAGATCATGAAAGGTGTAACCTAAAGGCACGGTCTTGACATCTTCAAACTCACATTCGATCACCGCAGGCTTACCGCGGTCCCACGGGTAACCCTGTAACACAAACAGATCATGCCCCTCGGTATCAATTTTGAGGAAATCGACCGCCGGCATCGGATTATCCCGGAAGAACTCCGTCAACGTAGTGACATCAACCTTCTGTGCCTCAACATGGCTTTCGTGGAAAGCTGACAAACCGCTAATGCCAGTACTTTGCTCCGACTGATAAAAAGAAACACCTTTTTGTGATTTATTGCTGACGCAACGGGTATCAAGGGAAACAAGATGCTTGTTTTTATTCTTGGCGAGTCGTTCAAGGAGTTTGGTGCGATTTTTATCGTCAGGCTCAAAGGCAAACACCTCCCATCCCTTTTTTATAAAAGGCATAAGTGCCGAACCCCCATGAGCACCAACGTCGATCATTGTCGAGCCGCACATGAAACCAGAAAACAACTGGGCGATGCCGCTCGTTTCATCCCAGTGTGCACATTCGCTACGCGTAAATGGGCCTACTAGTGCCTGCTCCAAGTCCACAAATGATCCCCTCTCCTTCGGTCGGCCACTTCTTTTCTTGGTTGCCTCTAGTCTTGCCTTGCGTGCAAATACCAAAGAGGATTGGTACAACGCATGACGCGTTGCTAGCTCCATGATTTCGATAGCAACAGGCTCACGAAATCCAATAAGGTTCCCCCATGCATTTCGATCAATCAACTTAGATGGCCATCGATGCATTGCGCGCCAGCGATGTTCTCCACTGCCGTAACGCGTAATCGGGTGCCATTCGCTAACGAAAACTTGATAACCACGAACATGAAGATAACTCGCAATATCCTCAAAGCAATATCCAAGTTTTTCTGTTTTCGCATTCTCAAACTCACAGATAATTACCCTTGGCTGAATGCTTGTCCAGTTATTGCCTTTCAAGACCATCAAATCGAATCCCTCGGTATCGATCTTTAGAAAATCAACACTGTCGATATTGTTGCGAAGACAATAATCATCCAGTCGGATTGTATCTACGACTGCCGTTTGACGATGACTATCGCGAAAAGAGGATAATGAACTTATACCTATACTCTCTTCCGAAGTATAAAACGGCACCTGGTTGCCAGTGACCTCAGAGACTGCCAATTGATTGACAATCAGATCTTTATTTTTCGCATATTTCTTTTTAATCCTCTCGTGCATTGGTGGATTGGGCTCGAAAGCATGTACGTGCCATCCTGCTTCGAGAAACGACTTAAACGAATCACCTTGGCAGGCTCCAACATCCAGCATTATTGAAGGTCGCTTTTTATTACTCAATGTTTTCCATCTAAATAAGTTTTTCACAATCTCCACTTCGTCAATAAGGCGTTCACGAGACCTGCTAAATGGCCCGTACACAATATCCAGGTCACCTAAATCCCCTGTCGCAGCAGATGGCAGCAGATCAGGCGCTGTCAGATCTATGCCTTGCAATTTATTCACCATGTCGGCACGAGAAATATTTTTCCACTCGATTTTTTTTGCAGCGTCGCGCTCAGGAAAGTATTTGTTTAAAAATCGATCGGCACCTTTATTGGAGCAATCATTTTCGACAAAATAGTACTTCCCAATAAAGCCGACAAACCGATGGAGCTTGGCGTCGGCCTTTTCATTTGCTGTAAACTCAAGTGCACGCCCAATTTGTTCCTCTATATCGCTAACTTCTTCGCAATGAAATGCAATACCACTTAATGCAGCCACATTTGGCCCTAGAGTGACGAGCGGCTTCCTCATGGCCATGGTAGCCCATGCAACTTTTGTAAGAAAGCAAAACACAACATTTGAGCTATTTAGTGCTTCTGAAATATCTCCTTCAAATAGCTCCACCCCTTCTGGCAACGACATATGTTTACCATATTCGTCTGAGGGGTGGGGTTTTACAACTAATCTGGCAGAAAATCGTCGTGCCATGTCTGCCAAATATAAAACCGCTCCTTCGGGAGTCTTGAAAAGCGGGTAATTTTCTGCACGCAGAGGATGGTGTTGCTGTGCCCAACCGGTATTCTTAACTGCATCAAGAGCCAGCAAAAAAGTTCGCTTAGTGTTTTTTCGGACAGCCGTGATGTTTGCACCCTGTGAGACAGGGTCCGCCAATATTCTATGGGCCGCAGGAAAACTGCGCAGCTGATCAATAATGAATCGGCCTGTTTCCTCATGCGACCCTGGTTTTTCCCATGAGCTATCCGCAATAAATTCAGGAATGTGTGATTGCGCGTAAAAGCCATCCGGCTCAAACCATTGACTCCCTACGGGGGAACGCTCCGAATATATTGCCGGTATCGATAGACTTTTGGCGCAGCGATGGGCAATAAAGTGGAGCGGAAGCGTATCGTTATTGACGATAACTTGCGCTGGATTCAATTTTGCAATTAAGTCCAATATGTAACCAACGAAAATTTCGACACCTTCTATTACCCGCGAAAAGCAAGCAGCCTTATCCTTTTCTGCAATCGTCTTACAATTTAGAATTGACTCAACAAGCGATTCAAATGCTTCCTTGCCTTGTACTGTCTGGTTGAATTCCGCGCATAGTTTCTGATATTTTTTTCTGCTACTAGCAAAATCCTCCGTAAAGTTAAATATGTCAAACTGAATAGGAATAAAAATCCTCGGGCACGAAATAAACTCATTGACATTCGAAAATGAAATCACGATCGGATAATAGCCACGCTCTCTCAATGTATCAATCATCCGGTCCCAAAAATCTCTTTCCCCTGCTGTAACCAAAGTAGGGTGGAAAATTAATACATGATTGGAACGATCATTACTTGTGCCAATGACAACCGCAGGTTGCTTCAAAGGTGCTGGCTTGCGCGGCGCAACAATCTTCCGCGACGTCTCCCCATCCCCGACTTTTAGCACTTTATTTATAGGAACTTCAGTGCGGACACCAAGACTAACAATCGTCTCGACAAGGTTGGCCCAAGAATTTTCGCGCAGGTACCGCTCTCTTGCCCGCTTGACATTGGTTTGAAACACTCCCAGCCGCCTTACAACCTCGGCTACGGACTGACGTACCGATAAAGCAGTCGCATCCGCACTGACGCCAATTCCAGTATCCTTTACAATGTCAGAAAGCCAAGTGCCCTTTACAACGACGACAGGTTTTCCTAAGATAATCGAGTCGATAAGGATGCCACTAGTGCGCCTCTCGAACGCATCCGGCAGATAAGGCAGTACGACAACGTCACTCCCTGACATCATGCGGATAAAATCATCATCGCTTAACTCCTGGTCAAGCACCTGGATTGCGGTTTTGTCTACAGACTCAAAGGCGTTAATCAACTCGGCACCATGATCATTGCCAGGCTTTTCCCGAGCCATATCTAGTTTTGCGCGAAGAATGACTTCTAAATCGGTATTACTTGATAATTCGGAAGCCGCGTAAACCGAAAGCAGAAAACCTTTTGCCCTACTGGCACCACCAGGGAATAAAATTCTGACAGGCTTATGAGAACTGCCAGAACCTTGCAACAATGAGACCAGCCTTCCTTTATCATCTCCAAAAGTTGTACTAGGGTGAGGAAGAACCGGAATAACTACCCCCCAGTCACGTTTGTACTGCTCGGCGATTTGCGTCGTGGAGTGTGTCAGCACCACTTGGCCTGACCTCAACATTCTTTGCATTACGGGCCGCCAACGGTTCCGGTATGCCTCATCATGGTGATCTTTGTTATATGACCAGAACAGGTTGATAACTGCGGAAAACCTCGGAAACTCAATCAGAAGAAATTCAACGAGTTCAGCAGCCTCAATGCTCCCGGTGTAGAAGTAGATAACAATCCGGCCCTTAGAAAAGGCTAGGTCAAGCTCTGTGATTGCAGTGTGTAACTCTTTCACAAATGCTGCCAGTGCGACCTCCTTAATCGCAGCATTATTTTTGTTCCCGTAATCCCAACTGTGGTGTGAAAATACCCCTATTGATCTGTCAACGGATCTCGGGAAGAGGGTCGGATCAATATCCTTACGCGAAATGACCGCCATATTGTAGTCTAGTTCACTTACAGCCTCAGCGATTCTCTTGTCGTATGCTAGGAAATGTCCCCATAGCCCTTTAGCATCCGGGTCAAGGATTACGATGGACTTCACCCCGATGACGTCGGTGTGCAAAGCGGCTTGCCACTGGTCATTACCAGACCGACTGTGTAGCGCAGGAATAAACGACGGCGTCTCGCTGCATATTGTTTTTCCTGCGCTTTCGATCGCGCAGGCAGACTCCTCCAAGTCACGGCTATGACCTAAATAGTAGTTATTATAGTTGATAGCAAAAAAACCCGGATGGGCTTGTTGAATATCAGCCATCCGCTCGTTGAATTGAGCCTTCTTGTCGTGAGACCAAAAGAATTCATTCTCGGTTATCTTACGGCCGTCACAACCTACTACGGAGATATGATCCGAGAAAGTTGATGCAACCGGCAGCAACATCAAAGTCAGAATGTTGGGATAGGGCTTCAGGCAAAAATTGGTGCCCAAGTCCGTAACTGGTGCCGACTTTTTATCGAACGGTATTCCTATAACCCGATCCAACAGTGATTCGGGGATGCAGGATTCATAGATTGAATAATCGCGCATCGGACATAGAAAGTACGCCGACGTCCTGCGCATGGCTTCAACAAGTTCTGCCCGGAAATCGGCAGCATAGGTAGAACAACCAGCATGGTATAGGGGGTCGGCCGCCACAATTATTTTCGGGTTCGTCTTTTCAAGTATTTCTGTGTTTTTAACGATAGAATTGGAAATCACGGAAATACCATCACTGAAATCTTTCGTTTCAGAAAACTCGCTCAGTGACGGCCCAGTCCCAAAAACGTAACACTTCCTGTGATGACCGATCAATGAGGCCATCGCCTCGAATTTCTCTCTATTTTTTCTTATCAAGTCAGCCTGGTTGGCAAATTTGTTCCAACCGGCATGCAAATAGTGGGAGCCCTCAAGGCGATCCTTAACCGGATCGACACGCCAGAAACCAGATTTTTTCTTCGCCGCCTCTATCGCTGCCACTAAAGGTTTTGGCGCCTGAGCTTCGCCCCCCTCCTTCCAAAGAAGAATCAGATCCTCGGCAGGATCGAATTGTGCAATCTCCTTGTTGAAATTTGATAGATCAAGAAGGCGCAACCTACTTAATATTGCAGGAAGTTCATCTTTTATTGATGGATCGATAAAATGCGGAATATTTACCGCATCGACCTTTATATGCGTACTTGCAACATGAATTTCCTCAATCCGATCAAGATAAGGCTTGAAGTACCACGCCAGTCGACTTATAATGTTATCCAGCTCTGATTTGCCCAAGAAAGGGGGGTAGAGAAAAATTTTTGACATGTAAAGTTTCACCTCGTTGTGTGCAATATTTTAGGGTCTAATCGCTCGATTGCAGCATGCGCAAACAAACGAGAAAATCCATGCAATAATAGGGGACAGACCAGAATGGCGCTAGTTTAAGCGATTGCAGCATGATATCTGCTCCGGTGCATAATCTCTTTCATGTCATGCCTTGGTGAGGTCAACAGCTGGTAATTTTTTGGGCGTCGCTTAAGGCATCGGGGTTCACTTCGCCCTGGGCGTTGCCTGATCGGAGTGTTGGTCATCGCGTCATACAAATCACTGATCAACCTGAAACGCTCTGCCCGGCTGATCTTCGCCTGATTTAAATGGGGCTCCCAGTTACGAAGGGCCTGCACACTGCCCTTGAAACTCACAACCCGAACCTCAATATCCGCTTCTTCCGCAGCCTCATACATCAATCGCCGGATGCAGTTGTAGGCGATAAAGTACATCAAGATTTCCTTGCGGATCATCTCCGGAGTTCGGCAGCGCAGAATGTCCAGGCCCATGGTCGTTTTGATGTCGCGGAAAAACAGCTCGACATCCCACCGTTTGAAGTAAAGTTCGGCAATCTCTTCCGCAGGATATCGCTTGGCATCGAGAAGGGTCGTGACAATGTAGAACCCCTGAGTTCTGAATCCAGGATGTTTCACCGTGACCTTGATCTGTCTCAAGACAAGCTCCTTCGGAAGCTCCTCCCATGCCTCTTTCGAATACGACAGAATAGTGTTATAGACGGGGCGTTTCCACGTTATCAGCAGGTCATCAGGCCCGAGCTTTTTAAGGCTGCCTGCCGAACTGACCGGAGTTCTTCTGGCAAGGGTAACAACGCTGTCGACGCCTTGTTTCTCCAGGTTTGCGATGTCGAAATAACTACAGAACCCTTTGTCTCCGAGGAAGATGTCTCCCCGCTTAAACATCTTCCACTGCTTGCGGAACAGCGGCAGCTCGTTATTCTTTTTATTACCGATGGCGTAACTGAGCAAAGCCCCACTTTCCGGCGAAAAACAGGCACAGATACGTGCCGTCGGAAAACCGCATCCCGGCTTCTGAGAGGACGACTGCGGCCAAACCTCCTGGCTCGCCGGTGTATCCGGCATGCTGACCCCCGTCCCGTCGACAACAATGACTCGCCGGTTGTTCAACAAGCCGGCCTCCGGCATTTTGTCAAGCCGATCCGCCGTGTGTTCAAAAATTTCGGAGAGCATCTGTTCGTCCAATTTCCTGCGAGCCGTGCAATAGGAGGCGGTCGAGGATGATGGAATCTTTACTCCCTTAATAGAGGCATAGGATTGAAGCTTGCGGATCACTTCCTTGCAGCCCCCGTCCGCATCCAGCACCTGACTGAAAAAAGCCCAGAATGTATTCTCTTTTGAGAAAAGCCTCCGGCGACTCATGGCCCCATCCTGTTCCTGCTTAAGAAACGGGCGGGGGATAAACTTT
>NZ_JARGDQ010000008.1 GCF_029210385.1 Desulfurivibrio dismutans
AAAATCAATAGTTTACAAAACACAAGCTATTGATTTGCGAGCCCATCCATGAGGGGCGCGTTGAAGACTTCTTGCGAAGTCATCGAATAAAGCGACAGCCATCAGCTTGGACCAAGGGAGTGTGATGCAACCGATCAACAACGACGAACTGCTGCGCGAGGCCCTGCTCGACCTGGCCAAGGCCCGTGAACTTGAGGAGCACCAGCGGCGCAAATCGGAAGCCCTGTTGGCCGGGCTACGGGTGCTGATCAAACCCGCCGACAGCACCACCATGTTCAAGGAACTGCTGGCTGTGCTCCGGGAAATTCTCAACTTTGAGGAGGCCTTTGTCCTGACCCGGCGCCCCAACGGTTCCATGGTACCCACGGTGGCCACCAACGACCTCCTGCTGACCGGCCGCTGGCACCCCCGGGCCATGTTACAGCGAGTTATGGCCGGCAAGCCGGCCACCCTGTTTGATGTGCGCGAAAACGAAGAGTGGCGGCAACAACCGGCAGCAATTCTGGCCCTTGCTTCCTCGGCTCTGCATGTCCCGTTGCGTGAGGGGGAACAGGCGGCCATTATGGTCTGTACCCATTCCCGGCGCAGTTTCTTTAACCGCAACCATCAACGGTTGGCGGAAAAATTTTCCACCCTGGCCTCCCAGGTACTACTCAACGCCGAACGCCAGCAGATGGAAGCCCAGCTTTTTCAAGCGCGCAAACTTGAGGCGCTGGGCATTTTAGCCGGGGGAATTGCTCACGATTTCAACAACATCCTGACCCCAATCCTGATCAACGCGCAAATGGCCAGACTGGAAGCGCCTGATCACCCTGTTCTACAACAGAGTCTTCAACAGATCGAACAGGCCGCCGAGCGGGCCGGAGCCCTGATCCAGCAGATTCTGGACTTCAACCGCCAGGGCAAACATGAACCCAAACCCATCCACCTGGAACCAATTATCAAGGAAGCCTTAAAATTTCTCCGCTCCACCGTTGCTCCAAACATTGTAATGGAGTATAAGAGAAGAGTGGACAATGACCTGGTGGCCGCCGATCCCACCCAAATGCTGCAGGTAGTCATGAACCTGGCAATCAACGCGGCGCGTGCCATGCGTGACACCGGTGGTCGCCTGGAGCTCGAACTGACCGCCGCCGACCGCCAACCCGCAGTCGCTTCCGCAACCGCGAAGGAAGATATGCCGCCCTGGCTAAAGCTGGTGGTAAGAGACACCGGCCCGGGGATCGCGCCGGAACACCTGGATCGAATTT
This sequence comes from Desulfurivibrio dismutans, assembly GCF_029210385.1. Taxonomy (GTDB): domain Bacteria; phylum Desulfobacterota; class Desulfobulbia; order Desulfobulbales; family Desulfurivibrionaceae; genus Desulfurivibrio; species Desulfurivibrio dismutans. Next base: position 1,251 of record NZ_JARGDQ010000008.1, read on the forward strand.
TTGATCCATTTTTCACCACCAAAGGCAAAGGGGAAGGGTCCGGCATGGGCCTAGCCGTGGTCCACGGAATTATCAGCAACCATGGCGGCCTCATCAGTTGCTACAGCCAGCCCGACCAAGGCGCCAGCTTTGAAATTCTGCTGCCCGAGATAACCGGGCAAGAACCAACGGTGGCAACTCCGTCCTCGCCGGCCAGACTGAACGGCGGCCGGGAAAAAATTCTGCTGGTGGATGACGAACTGCCGGTGGTAGAGGCCTTTGCCCCCAACCTGGAAAAACTCGGCTACCAGGTGGACGCCACCACCAGCAGCGAGGCGGCCTTGGAGATGGTCAGTCGATCCCCCGGTATCTACGATCTGCTAATCACCGATTATAATATGCCGGGGCTCAACGGTTGCGAATTGGCCCGGCGGACAAAGCAAATCGACCCGGCCTTGCCGGTCATCCTATGTACCGGTTTCAGCAGTTCTCTGGATCAGGACGTCAGTCGATCCCAAGGTATTGCCGCCTGGATTACCAAACCATTCAGTATCGGCGAGTTTGCCGCCGTCATCCGCAACACCCTGGATAAAAAGGGAAGACAAAAAAATGGCTCAAATACTGGTAATTGATGACGACAAAATGGTCTGCGAGACCCTTAAGACCCTGATCAGCGCCCAGGGTCATCAAACCGAAAGCGCCCTGACCCTGAAAGAGGGCATGGAAAAGAACACCGCTACCACCTTTGATTTGGTTTTTCTGGATATCAACCTGCCCGACGGCAGCGGTCTCGATGCGGTGGCGGAGTTTCGCCGGGCTCCCTCCCACCCGGAAATCATCATCATCACCGGTGAAGGCGGCCCGGACAACGCCGCCCTGGCCATGAAGAGCGACGCCTGGGATTATGTCCGCAAACCACTTTCCATGCAGGATGTGCTGCTACCCCTCACCAGAGCCCTGCAGTACCGGCGGGAGAAGGGGGGGGATCACAAACCACCACGGGCCCTGCGACGCACCGAGATCATCGGCAACAGCCCCCAGGTCAACACCTGTCTTGATTTGGTAGCCAAGGCGGCCGGCACCGACACCAGTGTGCTGATCACCGGGGAGACCGGCACCGGCAAGGAGCTTTTCGCCCGGGCCATCCATGCCAACAGCGACCGAGCCGGGGAGGATTTCGTCGTAGTGGATTGCGCCTCCCTGCCCGCCACTCTGGTGGAAAGTATTCTCTTTGGCCATGAAAAAGGCACTTTCACCGGCGCCGAACAGACCCGTGAAGGCCTGTTTCACCAGGCCCACCGCGGCACCCTGTTTCTCGATGAAGTGGGGGAGCTGCCCTTGGAAACCCAGAAAAGCCTGCTGCGGGTTCTTCAGGAACAGCGCTTCCGCCCCATCGGCAGTTCCCGGGAAGTGAAAAGTAATTTCCGGCTGGTGGCCGCCACCAATCGCAACCTGGAAGCCATGACCACCGCCGGTGACTTCCGGCAGGATCTTCTCTATCGCCTGCGAGGTTTCTCCCTCGCACTGCCGCCGCTGCGCCAGCGTGGTGAGGACGTGATCGAACTGGCCCTGGCCCAGTTGAACAAACTGAGCAAACACTACCGGATCCCCACCAAAGGGCTCTGTCCCGGTTTTATGGAAACCCTGCGGGGCTATGACTGGCCCGGCAATGTCCGGGAACTGTTTAACGCCGTGGGTTCCGCCTTCGTCCAGGCCAAGGATGAACCCACTCTTTTTTCCATGCACCTGCCGGCCGAGGTCCGGGCCGGAGCCAAGCTCAAACAGGTTAAGGATCAAACCGACACCGACCCCCAACCGCTGCCCTCAGCCTCCTGCTCCGGCAATTTCGAACTACCAGTCCCGCAACCGCTGAAAAAAGTTCGAGAAGAAGCATTGGCCCGCACCGAGCGCCGGTATCTGCATGAACTGATCAGCCACGTTAACCGCAATATGGGAGAGGCCTGCACCATTTCCGGCCTGTCCCGGTCCCAACTGTACCGCCTCATGCAAAAACACGGGATTCAACGTTGAGTCCATTTTTTCACACCCACGCCTGTCAGCTGGCTGGCACACGACCCTTTACACCCTCCAAAGGTCAGGAAAAACACCGATAATTACGTTTGTAGTTTTCACCTCCGATATGGTATGTTCACGTGATGCTAATCGGGGACTATCACTTTAGTATCAATTACCATAACGTGACAGTAAAGCCGGTCACCCCCAGGGGGGGGGCACCGTTTGATTTTATTTTGCTGCAAGGAGGGATGAATGGGGTTCATTAACAGTCTTACCATCCAAAAACGGCTTGTGCTGGTACTGGCCATACCACTGCTTTTTCTATCTTACATCCTGATTAACGAGGCCATCGACAACTACCTCGACCTGCGGCAGGCCAGAAACACCCTGAACATTGCCGACATCGCCATTCATGCTGCCCATATCGCCCATGGTTTGCAGGATGAACGCACCCACTCCGACGCCTACCTCGGCAGCCGGGGGCAGACCGGAGGCAACCAGCTGGCCGCCACCCGCGCGGACAACGACCGGGCCATCGCGGCTCTGCGGGAACACCTGGCCGCCACCGGAGCCGAGCAGCACGTGCCGGAACTGCGGGACCAGGTAAGGCAGACGGTCAACGACCTGGGCCGGCTGGCTGATCTTCGCCGCCAGATCGACAATTTCAGTATCGGCGGTGGTGACTCCTTTGTCGCCTATGCGGAGATCCTGGCCGAAGTACGGGCCACCCTGCAGGTGGTCTCCCAGGTGATCCCCAATCAGGAGCTGATGCGACTGATCGCCGCTCACTACAATTTCCTCGAGTTCCTCATGCGCCTTAACGGCGAACGGCTGCTGATGGTCAACACCTTCGCGGCCAATGAATTTGCCCCCCTGGCATTCATGCGTTTCGCCGAAAGCCTGGCCGAACAGCGAGTTTACCTGGAAAGCTTTGAAACCCTGGCCGATCCGAAAATTCGCCAATACTACCAGGACCAGATGAACGCCCCGGCCGTCACCCGGGTTGCCGACCTGCGCCAGGTGGCCATCGACCACCGTTTCGGCGGCGGCTTCAACATCGAGCCCAATCGCTGGCTGCAGGCCATCAGCGGCAAGCTCGAGCTGATGAAAGGGGTCGAGGAACGGCTGGTTCAAAACTATCTGGACCATGGTGAAGCCTACCGTTCACAAAGCCTGACACAACTGGCAACCAAATTGGGTTTCGGGTTCGTGGTCTGGTGGTCGACAGCCATCATCGGAGCGCTGGTGATTATCAACTTGGTTCGCGCCTTCAAAACCATTTCCACCGATATCGGTGATGGCACCGTCCAGGTCAACTCGGCTGCCCATCAGCTGGCATCCACCAGCCAGATGGTAGCCGACAGCTCGTCTCGTCAGGCGGCGGCCGTGGAGCAGACCTCCGCCTCCATGGAGGAGATGAGTTCGATGATCAACCGGGATGCCGACAACGCCCTGCAGGCCGATGCCCTGATGCGGGAAGCCAACGATGTCCTGAGCCGGGCCGACGGCTCCATGAAAAAGCTTATTGAGTCGATGAACGAAATCAGCAGCGCCTCTTTGGAGACCCAGAAGATCGTTAAAACCATCGATGAGATCGCTTTCCAGACCAACCTGCTGGCCCTGAACGCCGCAGTGGAGGCGGCCCGAGCCGGTGAGGCCGGCGCCGGGTTTGCGGTGGTGGCCGACGAGGTAAGGAACCTGGCCATGCGGGCCGCCGAAGCGGCTCAGAACACCTCAACCCTGATCGAGGGCACGGTGCAGAAGGTCCAGGGCGGCACCAGCCTGGTGGATGAAACCGGCGGCTCCTTCACCGCCGCCCGAGAAGCGGTACAAAAAATCGCCATCCTGCTGGCGGAGATTGCCACTGCCTCCCGTGAGGAGGCCGATGCCGCCAAACAGGTCAACGACGCCATCAGCCACATCGACAGCGCCACCCAGGAAAACGCCGCTTCCGCCGAAGAAACGGCCTCGGCGGCCAACGAGCTTTCCGGTCAGGCTGAATCAATCCAGCAACGGGTCGCCGAACTGATGGCCATGGTGGGCAAGGAGATGGCATTAGAGCAGGAAGACCGCAGCCTGAAAAGGCCGCCCTCCGCTCCCTCCCAGCAGACCAGAAGGGCCCTGCCGGCCAAAAAGCAAGAAGACAAACCAAAACCCCAGCCAAGGCAGGAATTAGAACCCTTCGACGATTTTTAGCTGCATCATCAGGGCGATAACCCAAAAATAGCCAAATAAAGCGACCACCGGACACCACCAGCTACAGCCCCGCGTGGTCGCTTTTTTTATTCCAACCCCGGTAAAATAATCGGTAAACGGCCGTCAGTGCCGCAGCTTGCGGCAAGCGGGCCGGCGAAGCGTACCCCAGTATGCGAGCCGGCCTGATCGCCGCAAGATCCGGCACTGCCGGCCGTTTACCGCCAGTGCCGGATCAGTTCTACCAGGGTCCGCACCCCGAACCCCGAAGGCCCTTTGGGCACATATGATTTTTCGGTAAAGTTCCAGGCCGTACCGGCGATATCCAGATGCACCCAAGGGGTATTGCCGACAAATTCCTCCAGAAACGCCGCCCCTAAAATGGTACCGGCATCACGCTTGTCCACATTTTTCAGATCAGCCACTTTCGATTTAAGTTGCTTGCGGTACTCCGGCCCCAATGGCAGACGCCAGTATGGCTCCCCGGCCCGCTCCCCGGCCGCCAGCACTTTTGCGCACAATTCATCATCGTTACCCAGTAAACCGGCCCGATGGTGCCCCAGAGCCACGATCACCGCCCCGGTGAGGGTGGCCAGGTCGACCACCGCCGTTGGCTTGAACTGCTCCACCCCGTACGCCAGGGCATCGGCCAGCAACAGGCGCCCTTCGGCATCGGTATTGATCACCTCCACACTTTTGCCGCCGTATTGGCGGATAATGTCACCCGGTTTCAACGCCGCCGGGCCGGGCAGATTTTCCGCCGCCGGAATCATGGCCACGATATTGATCCCTTTGGGCTGCTCCCGGGCCACCACGGCCATGGCCGCCAACACCGCCGCCCCGCCACACATGTCGTACTTCATCTCTTCCATGCCGCTGCTGGGTTTCAAGGAAATCCCGCCGGAATCAAAGGTCAGCCCTTTACCCACCAGCAGCAGCGTCGGCCCTGGCAGCCCGGCTTGCTGCCGGCTGCGCCGCCGGCCGACAGCCTCCGGTTGCCCGCGATACTCCAGCACCACCAGCCGAGGCGGTTGGGCCGATCCTTGCGTGACCGCCAGCATCCCCCCCATCCCCAGTTTTTCCATGGCCTTGCGATCATGCACCGTAACTTTAAGACCATGTTGCCGCGCCAACTGGCGGGCCTGGCGGGCGAAATCATCGGGCGTCCAGCCGTTGCCCGGCTCATTGGCCATATCCCGGGCCCGGCAGACCGCCTTCGCCAGTTCCGCAGCCCGGCTGACCACGATACCAAGGCCTCGAGGCCCTTGAAAAATGAGCCGTTGCAGCGGTGATTCACTTTCTTCCGCATTTTCCGTCAACGCCGATTTTTTCTCCACCCCGGTTTGAGGCCCCGCCGCCACCGAAAAGTATTTACGAAAGCGATAGGCGGCCAGCAGCATCCCTTCACACAGGGGAGAGACAACCTCCGTCGCCGGGCGCTCATCAGTAACAGGCGGCAGCACCGTGACCGCAACGGCCCGGGTTTTACGAACAGCAGCCATGGCCGTACCTCCCACCTGCCGCCAGCCCTCTCCCCCGCTCTCTGGCTCCCCCAGTCCGACCATGACCACTCTTTGCAGTTTGCCGTCGGTCGCCTCGGCTAGCTTACGGGGCGGATAACAAACCAGCACCTGATCTTTTTTGCCGATGAAATCACCGCTTGCAAATGCACCTGCAAGACACTCGGCCAGGCCCGGATGATCCGGCATCACCGGCGGGCCCCCACCATCGACAGCCCTGACAAAACAGAGCAAGGTATCACCTTCAATGGCGGACGAAGTGGTGGCCTTAACGGTTATCTCATGATTATTTTGATTTTTTTTAGACATAAAATCGCATCCTCGTTAAAGTTATAGGCATCGCAAAAAACCGCGCCGGTTCCCCGCTGATTATCACCAGAGGCCGGCCGACAAGAGGTGCCGCTCAGCGGCACCACATCTTCGGGTGATCAGCCAGGGCGCCCCTGAGATCAGTGACGATTGTTCTGGAATCTTGTTGTTAACCCCGGTAATATCGGGCCAATTGTCTGGATCGGCGTCGCCCGACCTCTCATCGGTCAGTTTAACTGGAGGAAAAAGTGCTTACCCAACTAATCCTTGCCATCGGCTTTGCCGTGGTAGTCTCGGCCCTGTGCAGTATTTTTGAAGCGGTTCTCTACTCGGTACCTCTGAGCCGGGTGGAACTGCTGGCCCAGAAACGGCCTTATGTAGGCAACATTCTAAAAAAACTCAAGCAGGATATCCACCGGCCCATCACCGCCATTCTGACCTTAAACACCATTGCCAACACCGCCGGTGCCGCCGTGGCGGGAGCAGCCGCCGCCGTGGTTTTTGGTGAACAGCACCTGACCCTTTTTTTTGCCGCCTTTACCGTCAGTATCCTGCTGTTTTCGGAAATTATACCCAAAACCCTGGGCGTCAGCTACAGCAAGCTACTGGCCCCTTGGATTGCCCTGCCCTTGCACTGGCTGGTGAAAATAATGGCCCCGGCGGTGTGGGTGATCCATTTGATCACCCGACGGTTGGGCAGCAGCCAGAACGAGGAGGTCCTGGTTTCCGCCAAAGAGGTGGCGGCCTTTGCCGCCATCAGCCAACAGACCGGCGCCATCGACAACCAGGAGGCCAGTGTGATCACCAACATTCTTGAGCTGCGTCACCAGCGGGTGCGGGACGCCATGACCCCGCGCACCGTCACCTTCATCCTGGACGCCGAACTAACCGTTGGTGAAGCCCGGGAGTTTGAAAAAAAATGGAACTTTCACAGCCGGGTACCGGTTTATACCGGAGAAGCGGACAATATCGTGGGCATTGTTCTACGCAAGGATGTCCTGCTGGCCGCCGCCGCCGATAATCATCTGGTTAAGCTGAAAGATCTTATGCAGCCGGTCCATTTCGTGCCCGAATCCGCCCGGCTGACCCGGATACTGTTGGATTTTTTCGAGTTGCGCCGCCATCTTTTCGTGGTGGTGGATGAGTACGGCGGTTTTACCGGGGTCATCAGCCTGGAAGATGTCATCGAAGAGATTGTCGGCCGGGAAATCATCGACGAATCCGACCAGATCAAGGACATGCGGGAACTGGCCAAAAACAAGCGGGAGCTTTTTTTAAAACAGCTCAATAACCTTAAATAACCGTCATTTATCGCCAAAAGGCAAACAACCGGCACAACCCTCCTGGCGTCAAACGACCTCGACGGTCAATAGCTGCCTGTTGCTTCTCTGTTTTGCTAAAAAATCACGATCAGGTATGACACCAAGAGGGCGATGATCAGCAGGTTGATGCCGAGAAAATTGCGAAAACCGACCAGGCCGGCAAAATCACGCAAACAGAATTGCCACAGGATGTAACAGCCGGCAATGGACCCGTTGAGCATAAAGACCGCCGCCAAAACCTGGACCGGGAACTCCGGCACCGTAAACTGCAGCTTTTCCAACACCATCAGGCCGAACTGGCGGCCGGCGGTGGGAATAAAATCACCCACTCCGGCGGTGAAATAGTGCATCCGGTAAACCAGTTCCCCGGTAAACGACATGGGAATCAAGATTGGCACCATGGGCGAAAACTTGCCGAACATCGGGTCCTCGGTGATGCCGAACAGCTTGGAACCATAGTGAATGACTCCCAACACCACGGCAAACCCGAGAACCAGAAGAATACTGAACAACACCGCATCAGACATCCCGAAAGTCGCCTGTAATTTGGCATAATTAGGGCTTTCCCGAAAAAAACGGGCCAACTGCGAGCCGATGAGAAAGGGGACAATATAGGTGCATGTGATATACCGCCCTTTATTGCGGATCAGTTCAGAATAGGGGTTGCGCAGTAACAACTGGGGCGAGTCCCGGTCGCAGGCCGGCAGGCAGTGGCCACAGACCAGGCAGTGCAGGTTGTTCTGGACGTTGAAGGCCCCGAGGTAGACTGGACAGCCCCGTTTACCGGGCGCTCCACGCTTGCAGGCGAAGGTGGTACAGCCCCGGCACTTGTCGTGATCGGGCCGGAACTCGGTGATGGCCAGGGTGGCGGCCGCCCCGCTGATCCGGCCCAGCGGGCAGAGGTGACGGCACCAGGCCTGGCCGGAAAACAGCACCGACAACAATGACGCGCCAAAAACAATGGCCAGCAGGAAAAACGCGGTGCCCAGCGGCGAGCGGTCAAGCCCGCCGACAATCTCGGTCCAGATAATCAGGGCCAGCAAAAATACCGAGCTGTATACCCCGTATTTTTGCAGCAACCTGGGGACCGGCAGGTTCAGGGTCCAGCCCTTATTCTGGAGAAAAACCCCCAAACCGGGAAAAGGGCAGATCCCGCACCACATCCGGCCGACAAAAAACCAGCTTAGGACAATGGCCGGCCAGACCACCCCCCAACTGAGAAAAACGGCGATATTGTTCTCTGGCTCCCGGGGACCGAAGAGCCCCAGCAGGAGAATAAAGATAAAGAGCAGATCACTGGCAATCCGCATGTAGGCATAATGGTGCCGGGCAGCCAAGAAACGCCGGATGCTGGGGAACATCCGGAACAGATCGAGCCGGTCCCGCTCATCGGCGGAAACCAGACTTTTCAGGGCCCTTGTCCACCAGTTCACCTTCAGTCAACCTCTTGCAGCACTACTTCCACCAGCTTCTCTTCGCCGTCACGGATAATCCGCAATTCAACGGCGTCCCCCACCCGGAAATTGTCGAGCACATTGCGCAGGTCATCGAAGTTGGCCACTCGACGACCTGCCACCGCGACAATAATATCTCCCAGAATCAGCGCCCCTCCGACCTGCCGGCTGCCTTGCAGGCCGCTTTTCTCCGCCGCCCCGCCAGGCTGGATATTGACGAGCAGGACTCCTTCCACTCCCAGGCGCCGGGCCAGTTGCTCGTGGGCCACGGTGATCCCAAGACCGGGCTGGATGACCCGGCCGTAACGGATGATCTCCGGCACCACCCGGTTTACCACATCCACCGGCACGGCAAAACCGATGCCGGCACTGCCTCCGGATGGACTGAAGATGGCGGTATTAACCCCGATCAGACGGCCGGCGCTGTCCAGCAGAGGACCGCCGGAGTTGCCGGGGTTAATGGCCGCGTCGGTCTGGATCACTCCCTGGATGGTCCGACCGGTCACCGCCTTGATTTCTCGCCCCAGGGCCGACACAATCCCCGAGGTCATGGTCTGGTCCAGCCCAAAGGGGTTGCCGATGGCAAAGACCTGCTGCCCAACCAGCAGGTTGGTCGATTCACCCACCGGCAACGGGGCCAGTTTTTCCTGCGGGGCATCAATGCGCAGCACCGCGATATCCTTGTCCGGGGCTACTCCCACCACCCGGCCCGGCCAGGAGGTCTGGTCGGCCAGGGTCACCTCGACCCGGCTGGCGTCTTCAATGACATGATAGTTGGTTACCACATGCCCCCGCTCATCCCAGATAAAGCCGGTACCGGTCCCCCGGGGCAACTCATAAATATTGAGGGTAAAAAGGCTGCGGCGCAACTCGGTGGTGGTTATGAAGAGCACCGCAGGCGAGGCGGATTGGAAAATCTCAATGGTGGTCTGCTCGGCGGCGGCCAGATCTCCCCGGGCGGTAACGGCTCGGGGCTCCACCGGCGGCAGGGGCTCCTGACGGTCCTGAAAAAACCACCACCAGCCGCCGACAATCACCGCCAGCAACAACAGGACAGGCACCCGGCGAGCGGGTTTTCCAGAACGGGTAGATACTCTCATCGCTTACAGACCGAGCAGCACTTTGGCAATGACAAAGTAGCCGGTAACCCCGACGATGTCCATGGTGGTGGTGATAAACGGCCCGGTGGCCACCGCCGCATCAACATTGAGCCGCCGCAGAATCAAAGGGATTCCAGCCCCGATACTGGCCGCCAAAGTCATCACCAGAAAAATGGAAATAGCTATCACCAGCCCCAGCAAGGCCGGCTCGGCATAACCAAGCCAGGCCAGGATCCCGAGAAAAATGCCGTAGACGGTACCCAGGATCATCCCCACCCGCATCTCCTTGAAGATCACCCGGAACAGGGCTTCCATATTAACTCGGCCGGTGGCGATTCCGCGCACTACAATGGTGCTGGACTGGGTGCCGATGTTACCGCCCATGCCGGCCACCACCGGCATAAAAGCCGCCAGAGCCAGCACCTGGGACAACTCATCCTCAAACAAGGTGATAATCACCGCCGCGGCCACTCCTCCCAGCAGGGTGGCAAAGAGCCAGGGAGCCCGGGTTCTGGCATTGGCCAGCACCGGTTTCAGGAGGATCTCCTGGTCTTTACCAGCCCCGGCCATCTGCAGGAAATCTTCGGTGGCCTCATCCCGGATAACGTCGATGATGTCGTCAACGGTGACAATGCCAAGCAGCTTGTAGGAGGAATCCACCACCGGCAGAGCCAGGAAATTGTACTGGGAAACCAGATGGGCCACCTCATGCTGCGGGGTGGTTGTGGAAACGGCGATTACGCTGGGATTCATCACGTTCTTCAACTGTCGGTAGGGCGGATGCAACAGCAACTCTCGCAGGGAAAGCACCCCGGAGAGCTGCTGCTCCTGGCCGTGGGTAATGTAAAGATAAAAAGAAGTCTCCGATTCCTCGCTGCGCTCCTGGACGTTCTTGATCGCCTCATCCACCGTCATATCTTCATCAAAGGCCATGAAGTCTGGGGACATTAAGCCGCCGGCGGTCTCCGAATCGTACTTGAGCAGCGCGTCGACCTCTTCCCGGTCGGCCTTGCCCATGACTTGGCGGATATCGTTGGCGATCTCTTCGGGCAGGGCCTCCAGCAAGTCGGCGGCATCGTCTTTGTCCATCTCCTTGACGATGGCCGCCATATACTGGGGAGTGAGTTCGCTTACCAACTCCAGCATGATGGATTCATCAAGCTCACTGATGAAATCCCCGACCATATCGGTCTGGGCAATGATGTTGAAGATGCTGCGCCGTTCGGCGGGGGTGAGATGGCGGAAGGTCCAGGCGATATCAGCGGGATGGGTTTTTTTGAGCATCTTCAGGAGATGATCCACGGCATGCCGGCGGTTCAACCGCCGGATGGTTTCCAGGATCACCCGCCCTTCGTTGCCGATCAGTTCTCGCTTTTGCCCTTTCCGCATGAACCGTTTCCCGTCTGTCTTCGATCCCGACTGATAATGTTGATGGATTTACCCTTATATCGCGTCCCCTGCAGGGCGTCAATAAAGATGAATCCACCAAAAGTCCGTCCATGGACTTTTGGCTCCCCGGAAAGTGAAAATGCGGTTTCCGCTTTTCTTACAAATCGATAAACACCAAGCAAGCTTATTGATTTGCGCAGCCGTCCATGGGGACGCAGGGGGCGCGCTGATGACTTCTTGCGCAGCCATCAATAAACCAGTGCCGACAATTCAGGACAACGTCAAAGTCATTGCCCCTGAGCCACGGAGCAAGAAGGGAAATCAGGCTTCGGGAGCCTGCAACCAGCGCGCCAGGATATCGACAATCCTGGCGGCCTGGTCCCGGCTGGAGATATTGAACTTGGACTGCTGCCGGTACTGACCGCTCATCTTACGGTAACGCCGGATAGTGTACTGCTCGGAGCCGTAAGCTTCCTTTTTGCGATCCCACTGCTGGTAGCGAAAGATAATGGTGGTCCAGGCACCCTTGCTGAGCACTTCTTTATCCAACTCCTTAACCAGCAGAACCCCTTCTTCCTCGTAGTTGATCGTAATATCGGAGATTTCAGCAGACATTTAATCTTCCTCGGGAATTACCAACAAAAAAAGGGTTCAGCAACGCAATCTGCCAAACCCTATTAAGGATCAAAAAATGGTAGCGGGGGGAGGATTTGAACCTCCGACCTTCGGGTTATGAGCCCGACGAGCTACCGAACTGCTCCACCCCGCGTCGCATCAGGGCATACTACCTCTTTTTGCAGAAAAGTCAAGGTGTGGCGGCAATTTTTTGTAACCCGGCAATAATTTCCGTCGGCAGACGGGTCAGCTTGCCCTGGCGGTCCACGGTCGCATGGGTGGTATAGGCCAGGGCCAGCAGGCGGCCCTGTTCATCGCTGAGCCGGTAGTTGAAGCGGCAGGATACGGCTTTGATCTCCACCAGGGAGGTTTCCACGGTCAGCAGGTCATCGTAACGGGCCGAGGCCTTGTAGCGCACCCGGCAATCCACCACCGGCAGAATAATACCCCTTTCTTCCAGGCTGCGGTAGCTGACCACCAATTCCCGCATGAACTCCGTGCGGCCAGCCTCGCAAAATCGCAGATAGTTAGCGTAGTACACCACCCCACCGGCATCGGTATCACCGTAAAGCACCCGCAAACGATGGGCGTGAATAGGTTCTTGTAAAGAAAATTCCCGAGCCGTCATCACTCATCTCCCAACAGTAGCCTGATAAAGTCCCGGCCGTCGGCCAGCAGCGGGGCGGCAGCAGCCCGCCGTTCACTGTAATTGCCCCTGGCCGGCTCCATCCAGCAGGAACCATCGGCACAGGCCGGGTTCCGCACATTCCACCGTGAGTCAAAAAGCAGAAAAGGCACCGGCAGATCGGCATGAGTACGGGTGGCCAGGGGGGTAAAGTGATCCATGGTTACCGTCAAGCGGAAATCTTCGCCGCTTTTTTGCAGTCCTTCCAGCATGGGCCCCACCACCCTGTGGTCAAAATCGGTGATAGCCCGCAGCTTATCTTCGAGGTTACCCTGATGAGAAACCTCGTCGGGGGCCTCCACATGGACAAAAACAAGGTCGTGGCGCTTCAATGCCTCCAGGGCCGCCGACACCTTGCCGGCATAGTTGGTGTCGAGATAACCGGTCACCCCCGGCACATTAATGATTTCCATGCCGGCATATACCCCGATACCCTTCAAGAGATCGACGGCGGAAATCAAGGCGCCGCTGACCCCGAATTGCTCATGCAGGGTGGCCATGGTCGGCGGCCGCCCCTCACCCCAAAGCCAGATGGCATTGGCCGGGTTTTCGCCGGCCTCCTGCCGCCGCCGATTGGCCGGGGCGGCCGCCAGCAGTTCCGCCGCCCGGCTGACCACCTCGCCCAGCCCAGGCACCGCCAGGTAACGGCGCCAGTACTCTCCCACCTCCCGGTCGCTGTGGTCATGGGGCGGCACGGTGACCAGATCGGCGCAGTCATGACGCCATACCAGCAGATGCCGGTAGCTTACACCGGGGTAAAAACGGCAGTGCTCGTTGCCCAGCTCCCGGTCCAGAAGACCGATCAGTTCCGCCGCCGTGGGCGTATCGATATGCCCGCCGCTGTAGTCGACCATGCGTACCTGCCGGTCATCAAGGCGTTCCAGGGTGACCAGGTTGCAGCGAAAGGCGATGGCATCGGGGGGCAACTCTACTCCCATGCTGGCCGCCTCCAGCGGCGCTCGGCCGCTGTAGCATTCAGCCGGCCGGTAGCCCATCAGGGAAAGGTTGGCCACGTCGCTACCGGGGGCAAAACCCGGCGGCACCGTCTGCAGACGAAAAAGCCGCCCACGGCCGGCCAGGAAATCCATCACCGGAGTGTCGGCGACCTCCAAGGGGGTGCGGCCATCGAGGGATTCCAGGGGCAGATCCCCCATCCCGTCTCCTACCAGGATAATATATTTCATTGGGCCAACCGTTTTCGTTTGTCAGCTACTCTCGTCGTCGTCCATGATCCGAATCTTCACTGTGGGGGCGGCGCATACCTCCAGGGCGTCGATTTCCGCCAGGGCCGCTCGCACCGCTTCTTCCTCCGCCTCGTATGCCCGCATCATCACCGGCACCACGCCCTTCTCTTCCCGCCCCTGCTGCAGCACCGACTGAATGCTGATACCGTGGCGACCCAGGATACCGGTAATGGCCGACAGCACACCGGGTTTGTCCTGCACCGTCACCCGAAAATAATAAGGGCAACGCAGACTGGCCAAGGGGGCAATGACCGCTTCCCGGAGGTTTTCCGGCAGGTAACTGAGGCTGGGCACCCGGTTGATCGCCCCGTTCAAGATATTGCGGGCGATATCGACGATATCGGCCACCACCGCGCTGCCGGTGGGCATTTTCCCGGCACCCTGGCCATAAAACAACACATCGTCAACCATATCTCCGGTGAACTGAATGGCGTTAAAGGCGCCGCCGATATTGGCCAGCAACTCCCGGTTGGGCACCATGGTGGGATGCACCCGGGCCTCAAAGGAGCCGCCATGGTTACGGCTGATGGCCAGCAGCTTGATGCGGTAACCAAACTCCCGGGCAAATTCAATGTCGACGGGTTCAATACTGCTAATCCCTTCGGTGCTCACCTGGTCCAGCCGGACATGTACCCCGTAGGCCATACCCATCAGGATCACCAGCTTGTGGGCGGTGTCGATCCCTTCCACATCGTAGGTGGGATCGGCCTCGGCATAACCATGGGCCTGGGCTTCCTTGAGAACGGCATTGAAGTCCAGCCCCTCGTCGGTCATTCGGTTCAAAATGTAGTTGGCGGTACCGTTCATGATACCGATGATGGACTCGATCCGGTTGGCCACCAACCCTTCCTTCAAGGCCTTGATAACCGGAATCCCGCCACCGACACTGGCCTCAAAGCCCACTTCCACATTGTTGGCCGCCGCCGCAGCGAAGATCTCGCGGCCGTGCTGCGAGATGAGGGCCTTGTTGGCGGTCACCACGTGTTTGCCCGCGGCGATGGCCTTTAAAATAAAGGTCTTAGCCGGCTCAATCCCGCCGATCAGTTCCACCACGATATCGATATCCGGAGCCGCCACCACTTCATCGGCATTCCGGGTCAACTCCACCCCGGCGAACTCCGGCGGCAACTCATCGATGGCGATATCCGCCACCCTTTGCAAGCGCACATCCGCTCCGGTTTTCCGCTGCAGCCTGTCTCCCTGCAGGCGCAGTACCTCGGCGGTGCCGCTGCCCACCGTGCCAAAACCGATCAACCCAACCCTTATTTCACGCATCTATTCTTTCCCTGTCTTTCCTTAAAGCTTTGCTGGTGATAATTTGCTGGTGATAAAAAGATCAACCCCTCGCTTCTGATGAATCCGCAAAAAGTCCACCCATCAAAAATCCCCCTTCCCGCCCGACCTCCCGGCGGTTCCGGCGCCTGCCGCCAGCGGCCTCTGATGTTCAAACAGGCTCAGAAATACCTTCTTTGATTCCTGATGTCAAAACCTATTCCCCGTAAACCGGCATAAACCGACCCCGTCGAGACCCCCCACCATGGTCCGGCAGCCCTGCTTTATTTTTGCCGAAACCCGTTGCAATCATTGACTTTGCTTGAGAACCGGATAAAATACGCGATTTGCACTACCTGCCTTTACCGGTTTAATTCACAGACCCTCCCGGCCCCTTAACAGCCGGCTGTTTGCAACCACAAATTTTCAAGGACTATCCACGTGGAGCTTAATGTTTTCACCATGTTTTTGGAGGCGGGCCTGACCATCAAGGGCGTCATCCTCCTGCTGCTGGTTATGTCGCTTTATTCCTGGTTCATTGTTTTTCAGAAAGAAGTGCTGTACCGCAAAGTACGGCAAGCCTCCGAGGAGTTCAAGGAGCAGTTCTGGAAGTCCAAAAACCTGGCCGAGGCCCATAAAATCGCCAAGCAGGCTGAACTGGCCCCCGAGGCCATGGTTTTCCGGTCCGCCTATCAGGAACTACAGAAGCTCAACAAGGCCCAGGGCGGTGAGTTGCGCCTGGAAAACCGCCTGGCCGGCATGGAGCCCCTGAAAAGAGCGGCCAGCAAAAGCCTGGCCGGCGAGATCTCTCGCCTGGGCCGCTCATTGCCTTTCCTGGCCTCCACCGGCAGCGCCAGTCCTTTTATCGGCCTGTTCGGCACGGTGTGGGGGATCATGACCTCGTTTCACGAAATCGGCGTCAGGGGTTCGGCATCCTTAGCAGTGGTGGCGCCCGGGGTATCCGAGGCCCTGGTGGTAACCGCCGCCGGCCTGGCCGTAGCTATTCCGGCAGTAGTTTTCTACAACTACTACACCAACAAGCTGGTGGAAATCGAAGGCGACTCGCAGGCCTTTGCCACCGATTTCATCAATCTCATTGAGCGGGATTTTCTCACCCGCCCCAGAACCGCTGAAACGCAGGAATAACCATGGCCTTTGATATTCCCCCCGCCGGGCGGTCCAGTCGCCGGCTGGTTTCCGATATCAACGTCACCCCCCTGGTTGACGTGATGCTGGTGCTGCTCATCATCTTCATGATCGCCGCCCCGATGATGACCCAGGGGGTTGATGTGGATCTGCCGGAGACCACCACTCAGCCGCTACGCCAAGCCGCCGATCCGGTAATGATCACCGTGGACAGGAGTGGGGAAATTTATTTTGACGATATCAAAGGCACCCGGGAAATCCTGCGCCAGCAACTGGCATCACTGGCTCAGCGCCGGGGCACCGACCAAGCCGTACTGTTGCGAGCCGACCGGGAAGTGCCGTACGGACTGGTGGTGGCCGTCATGGCCGATATTAAGGATGCCGGTTTCAACCAGTTGGGGATGATCACCCAGCCGTCAGCCGAATGATCGACACACTTCGTGACCGCTTACAGTTTGACCCCCTGTTATCAGTTACCCGACGTTTAATTATGCAACAAAGTGCCCGGCGCCACTACAGCTACCGACCGCAAACCAGGTGAAACAGCTCGTGAACACAACAGGAAACCAACAACCATGGGGCATTCCCCTGGCCTTGGCGGTGGGTGTCCACCTGTTGGTCCTGCTGCCGGCCACCCTGGCCCCACAACTGGGATTCTGGCAGCGCCAACGCCCCCCCGTGGATATCCAGACGGTCAGCCTGTTCAGTGTCGCCGACCTGGCACCGGCCGCCCCCACGGCCCCGTCGCCTCCCGCTCCGACACCGCCGGCGCCGGTCGCGGTCCCAACCCCGCCCCCCCCTCCTGATGCGGTGGTCATCCCCCAAGAGAGCCCGGCCAAGATCACGATACCGGAACCTGCCCCCAGCGGTGAACCCCGCACCATCGCTCCCCAGGCGCCGGCCAAGGTGGCCGCCCGGCCGGACCCACCTCCAGCTCCCCTTTCCACGCAACCCATCCGCACCCGGGCGGATGATGAACAGTTACGGCAGTTAAGGGAGTATTACCAGCTGGAGGCCGAGGCCAGGGAAGCCCAACGGGAGGCGGAAACCGCCCGGCAACGGGCTCTGGACGCGGTGCGTGAAAATATCGTTGCCCAGGCGGCGCCACCGGTGCAGGCCGAACGCCGGGATGCTCCCGTACCGCCACCAACCAACGCTACCGAACAGGCCGGCCAGGATTTCGCCCAACGGGGCGGGGATACCACTCTGGATGCCGCCACCCGCGAGTACCTGGTCCGGCTGACCCAACATATCCAGTCTTACTGGGCACTGCCCAACCTGCCCACCTGGGACGAAAACCTGGTTGCGGTCATGGTGATTACCGTCCGCCGGGACGGCACCATCCGTCATACGACCTTTGAAAAACAATCGGAAAACGTGTACTTTAATCAGTTAGTCCGAAAAGCCGTCGACGACGCCACCCCCCTGCCCGTTTTCCCGCCAGCCTTGCGGGACAGTGAAATGGAAATCGGACTGCGCTTCCGCCCCGGTGAAGTTTTTTAACCACAGGATTTTTTATGAAACATCAACTAATAACCCTGCCTATCCTGCTGCTGCTGGCTCTGTTGCTGCCGGGCCGGGCCGACGCCCGGATCTATCTGGATATCACCTCTCCGGAGTTACGCAAAATCGCCATGGCAGTACCACCCCTGGTGGATCAGGCCAACGACGAGCAGCCCACCGACAGCGGCCGCCGGCTGGCCGATATCCTGGGGCGAGCCATGGAACTACACGGTTTCGTCACAATCATCGACCCGCAACTTTATGGTGAGCGCCAAGAGGTCAACTGGGAGCGCCACGGGGCGGAGTTTGTCATCCAGGGAAGTTACCGGGAAGGCGACGGCAGCTTTCAACTGGAATTACGGCTGCTGGACATCGGCGCCGGCCGGATGATTCACGGCCGCCGCTACCAGGCGCCGCGGGAGCTGGTGCGCCGTCAACTGCTGCGGTTCGTTGACGAGGCAGTGGAGGTGCTGACCGGCGAAAAGGGCATCAGCCGCAGCAAAATCACCTTCGTCTCCGACGCCACCGATCATAAGGAAATTTTTCTGGCCGACATCCTGGGCGACAACGTTCGCCAGGTCACCCGCCATCAGTACCTGGCCCTATCCCCCCGCTTTACCCGGGACGGGGAGCACCTCACATACACTTCCTACCACCGGGGCAACGCCAACCTTTATCAGACCAATATCCGGGAACTAAAGACCACCAGGGCCATTTCCCGCTGGGTGGGGCTCAACATGACCCCAACCTGGCCGCCGGAAGGCGACCGTATGGTGCTAACCCTCAGTCGGGATGACAACCCCGATCTTTATCTGGCCGAAATCAGCGGCCGGGTTATCCGCCGCCTGACCCACGGCGAAGGGGTCAATGTTTCTCCCAGTTTTTCTCCGGACGGTCGGCGGCTGGCCTTTGTCTCCGACCGCAGCGGCACTCCCCAGATCTACATCATGGACATGAGTACCATGGCGGTGCAACGCCTCACCTTCCAGGGCCACGACAACACCACCCCCAGTTGGTCCCCCGACGGCAAATGGATTGCCTACACCAGCCGGATTGACGGAGTGCTGCACATTGCAGTGATCAGCCCCGACGGCGGCCCACCCCGTCAGGTTACCCGCGCCTGGGGCCACCATGAAACCCCCAGTTGGTCGCCGGACAGCCGCCAGCTGGTTTTCTCCCGCCAGCGCCATGAACGGGAGGAACTCTGTACCATTTTTCTGGATGGCAGCGGCCTGAGGGTCTTGTTTGACAATCAGCCGGGCAATCATTCCATGCCCCAGTGGTCGCCCCGCCTGGAATGGTAGAGGCGACAAGCTGGCGAATGAGCTGGATAGTTACAGTTTTTTAACAATTTAAACAACCACAACGCAATGCGGAGGTTTCAATACCATGAAGAAAACAATGCTCAGCTGTGCCCTGCTGCTTGGCATCTCACCCTTTCTGGTCCAGTGTATAGCCACGGAACAGGATCTTCGTGGCCTGGAAATGCGGACCCGGGTCATGGACAACCGGATCAGCGATCTGGAACGCCTCAATGAAACGGTTCGCGGCCAGGCCACCTCCCAGGCCCGGCTGGGCAATGAACTGGAAACTTTTGGCAACCGTCTGCTGCAGCAGGAAGGACGAATGGACGAAGCCGACCACCGGTTCCAGCTTTTACAGGAATCGTTCCACGATACCCAGCAGGCCACCAGCATGCGGCTGGATAACATCGACATCACCCTGCAGGAGATCAGACGCCGGCTGGACGACCAAGACCAACGTCTGGACGATAGCGATCAGCGCCTGGCGGACTCGCTGGCGGAACTTCAGACCTCGTTGCAGGCCTTGGAGGAAAAACAGGAGAGAAACCGGCGCCAGCTTATGGAGCTTAAGGAGGAGCTGGCCCGGGAGGCGTCCCGGAGGGCCGAAGCGGCCCAAAGAGCTGCCGAACAGGCCCGCAGGGAAACCGAAGAAAGGGCCCGACGGGAAACCGCCCCCCCCCCTACGACCGGTACACCCCGGCAAATGACGCCGGAAAATGTTAAACAGAAAGTGGGCGAAGCGACGGTGATTGCCCCCACCGCCACGGCGACAATGCCTGCCGGACCGGCACCCACCAACGTTGCCGCCCCCGAAGAGGATGATCACTATCGCCAGGGCCTGCGGCAGTTGGAACGCAATAACCACCGTGAGGCCTACACCGCTTTTGCCCGCTACCTGGAAGAAGAGCCCCGGGGGGAACATGCAGCCGACGCCCGCTTCCGGCTGGGAGAAAGCCTCTTTGGCCAACAGGAGTACGAACTGGCCATCCTGGAATACCAGAAGGTCATCGCCGATTTCAGCGGCCATGATCGAGTACCGGCGGCCATGCTCCGCCAGGGAGTGGCCTTCGAGGAACTGCGTGAACCGGCCACCGCCGCCATTATCTATGAGCGCCTGATCGGCGAATTCCCTGACCGCCGGGAAGCCCGACAGGCCAAAGAACGGCTGGATAAAATCAACTGAGCGACAGCTTTATTGCCATGGACCAAAACAGCCAAAGGCCGACGGGACTAGCACCCGCCGGCCTTTGGCTGTTTTGGCTGCCTTGGAGCAATTTATCACTGCCAGCTCACTGCCCGGCAGTATAATGCTCAACCTATACCCAGTTCCTTTTCCTTGTCGGCCACCAGCAGCCGAGTCTTGATCGCCGTATCGGAGATCAGACTCATGGAGTCGATACCGCATTCCACCAGGAAAGTGGCAAACTCGGGGAAATCGCTGGGTGCCTGACCGCAGATGCCGATCTTGCGGCCCCGGCGCTTGGCGGTGTCGATGACCATCTTGATCATGGTTTTCACCGCCTCGTCCCGCTCGTCGTAAATGTGGGCAACCAGGTCGGAGTCACGATCCAGCCCCAGGGTGAGTTGGGTGAGGTCGTTGGAACCGATGGAAAAGCCGTCGAAGACATCGGCAAAGGCATCGGCGGCAATGACGTTGGAGGGGATTTCGCACATGACGTAAACCTCCAGGTCGTTTTCACCCTGCACCAGGCCGAACTCCCGCATTACCTCGATGACCCGGCGACCCTCTTCGGCGGTCCGGCAGAAGGGGACCATCAGCTTGATGTTGGTCAGGCCCATGTCGTTGCGAGCCTTGAGCAGGGCCTTGCACTCCAGTTCAAAGGCCGGTTTGTACTTGGGATCGTAATAACGGGAAGCGCCGCGCCAGCCGATCATGGGATTGGCCTCATGGGGTTCATAGAGGCTACCGCCCACCAGGTTAGCATATTCATTGCTCTTGAAGTCGGAAAGCCGGACAATGACGTCCTTGGGGTAAAAACCGGCGCCGATGCGGCCCACGCCCTCGGCCAGCTTGTCGATGAAGAACTGTTTTTTGTCGCCGGGGTAAGCGGTGGTCCGGGCCTCGATCTCCTTGACGATGGCGGCGACCTTGGGGTCGCTGTCGGCCTTGGCCTTGAGCTCATCGAAATAATAGAGCGCCAGAGGGTGAATGCCGATGTGGGAGTTGATGATGAACTCCTCCCGAGCCAACCCCACTCCGTCGTTGGGGATCTGCCCCTCGACGAAGGCTTTTTCGGGAATACCCACGTTCATCATGATTTTGGTCTTGGTCTGCGGTACCGAAGCCAGATCCAACCGTTCAACCTCAAACTTGAGCAGGCCCTCGTAGATATTGCCGGTCTCTCCTTCGGCAGAGGAGACCGTGACGTCGCTGCCGTTGGGGATCTTTTCGGTGCCGTCACCGGTGCCGATCACACAAGGAATACCCAGTTCGCGGGAAATAATGGCGGCATGACAGGTCCGGCCGCCGCGATTGGTAACGATGGCGGCGGCGATCTTCATGATCGGCTCCCAGTCCGGGTCGGTCATGTCGGTGACCAGCACTTCGCCCTTCTTGAAGTCGTGGATTTCGGCCACGTTCTTGATCACGTTGGCCTTTCCCTGGCCGATCTTGGCGCCCACCGCCTGGCCGGTGGCCAGCAGCTTGCCCTGTTCCTGCATCACGTAGGTTTCAATCTCCTGCTTGTTGGCCTGGGAATGGACAGTCTCGGGCCGGGCCTGGACGATAAACAGCTCGCCGGTACCCACTTCCTTGCCGTCGCCATCCTTGGCCCATTCGATATCCATACCCTTGCCGTAGTGATCCTCAATGATGCAGGCCCAACGGGACAGGGTCAGGATCTCGTCGTCGGTGATCACGTAGGAACCCCGCTCCTCGGGCGTGGTATCGATGTTCTTGACCGTCTCGCCGTTGCCGTTGTCCTCGCAGTAGATCATCTTGATCTCTTTGCTGCCCAGGCGCTTGCCGACAATGGGCCGCTTGCCTTCTTTCAGAGTGGGTTTAAAGACATAGAACTCGTCGGGGTTGACCGCCCCCTGCACCACGTTTTCCCCCAGCCCCCAGGAACCGGTGAGAAAAATCGCGTCCTTGAAGCCGCTTTCGGTGTCGATGGAAAAAATTACCCCGGAGGAGGCGGAATCACTGCGCACCATCTTCTGGACCACGATGGAAAGATACACATCGAACTGACCAAACCCTTTGTCGTGGCGGTAGGAAATAGCCCGATCGGTGAACAGTGAGGCAAAACACTTCTTGCAGGCGGCGATCACGGCATCGGGGCCACTGATATTGAGATAGGTCTCCTGCTGACCGGCAAAGGAGGCATCTGGCAGATCCTCGGCGGTGGCCGAGGATCGCACAGCCACCGCCGCGTTGCGACCGTAATCCTGCTCCATCTTGCGATAAGCTTCGACGATGGCATCATAGAGCTCCTGGGGGAACTCGGCGTTACGAATGATATCCCGCGTCTTTTTGCCCCGCTCCTGGAGGTTGCGCAAATCACTGGTGTCCAGACCAGCCAAGGCATCCTTGATGGCGTCTTCAATACCGGCGGTCTCCAGCAGATAGCGATAAGCATAGGCGGTGATGGCAAAACCGTTGGGCACGCTGACCCCCTTGGACATCAGCTTCTGGTGCATCTCACCCAGGGAAGCGTTTTTACCTCCCACCAGCGGCACATCCTCGATCAGAATGTCATCGAACCATAGAATGAGGGCCTTGTCATGTTTTCCCATCGTGTACTCTCCCATGCTTTTACTGGTTAAATTATCAACAAAAAAGACAAATTGTTGGCTGTTTAAAAACCGCCACCGCCGACACCGCCGACACCGCCGCAGCAACGGTGACGATTCTGACCGGTTGCCTCTGGTTTATAGCTAATCTTCCACCATGGGTCAACCGAATATAACGGGGGCCGGTCAGGGATAAGGGTTATTTTTGCCGACCTTGCAAATAACGCATACCCTGCTGACCGGCCAGGCAAAGAGCATGATTTACCATTCGCAACCGGTTAAAGAGCGATGCCGGCAAGGCTGACATTTTTGACCAAAAAACTGTAAAGAGCGCTGGAGTTTGAGACCAATCAAAGCTAGAATCAAAAGATTCGTCAGCCAGCACAATCAACAACCGCAACCTTGCAATAGAGACGCCATGGAAAACTCAAGCCTGCCTGAAAAGATTTGCCTGACCCACATCGTACCCGGCAACCATGCCGCCAGCGATTACTTTGCCGCTTTGCGGGAACTGCTCAAGCATCGTCAGCAGGAGAACGAACATACGGAAAAGTCCCGCTGGCAACAAGCCATCGACGACATCTACCGGTTATTGGACGACGAGATTCGTACCAACCGGGCCGCACCGATCAAACCGGTCAGTTTCGGCACCTCGGGCTGGCGGGGTCTGCTGGGCAAGGATGTCCATGTCCACTCGGTGCGCCAGGTTACCCAGGCCATCATCAATATTTACCAGCAGGCCGCCGGGGAGCCGAAACTGGCCCGGGCCCTGGGGGTGCAAAACATCGATGAAGCCCGGCGGCGGGGGGTGGTGCTGGGCCACGACAACCGTTTTGGTGGCCCGGTACTGGCGGAAGCGGCGGCCGCACTGCTCAGCGGCAAAGGTTTTACCGTCCATTTCGCCGGTGAAACCACCACCGGTGTTATCTCGGCGGCCGTTCTGGTAACCGGGGCGGCCTTTTCCATCAACCTGACACCCAGCCATAACCCACTGGAATATGGCGGTTTTAAGTACAATGCCGCCGATGCCGGACCGGCGGCGGCCATTATCACCAACCGGATCACCAAGGAAGCCGAAAAAATCATCAGGGCCGGGGAAGAACCCGTCGCCGACCCGGCCCCAAACCTGATCCACCCCCTGGATTCCCTGGCCTGCTGGCAACAACTGGTGCGCGACAACCACCACCGGCACGGGCTGGACTACGATGCCATCCTGGCCGCTTTGAAGCAGCGGGATGATTACGTCCTGGCCATCGATTGTGCGCACGGAGCCAGCCGGGTGCACCTCGACACCCTGCTGGCCGGTCTGCCGGCCCGGCGCCTGCTGCGTTTCCGCGATCAGGCCGACCCCACCTTCAACGGCATTGCCCCCGAACCATCTTCGGAAAACATGGCCATGGTCCGTCAGGCCCTGCAGGACCGACCGGAACCCCTGAAACTGGGGGCCATCATCGATCCCGACGGCGACCGGATCCGTTTCACCGACGGCACCCGGGAGTTCGATATGAACATGTTCGGGGCCATGAGTTATCACTATCTCCATGAACATAAAGGCAAACAAGGTCCGGTGGCGAAAACCGTGGCCAGCAGCAACTTCGCCAACAGCATTGCCGCCGGCCTCGGCGAAGAGGTGTTTGAGCCGCCGGTGGGTTTCAAGGAGTTCAAGCCGGTGATCGGCAAGGCCCTGGTACTTTTCGAGGAATCCGACGGTATTTCGGTGATTGGCCACACCCCGGAAAAGGACGCCTACATTGGGCTGCTGCTGGCCCTGGACATGATGCTGCAGCGACCGGGCGGGCTTTATGACTACCTGCAGGATATCCGATCCCGTTTCGGGGAATTTTTCCCCGGCCGGGGCGGGGTAACGGTGAGCAAGCAGGGAGAGGCGCTGCAGGAGGCCCTGGCCGGGCTGGAACATTACCGCGTCGGCGACAGCCTGCCGGTGGGCGACACCCCCAGGACCATCAAGGAACTGATCACCATTGACGGACGCAAAATGATTTTCGAGGACGAAAGCTGGCTGATGATCCGCCCCTCCGGCACCGAACCCAAGGTGCGTTTCTACGTGGAAGCCCGGACCGAGGCGGATAAAACCCAACTTCTGGCCGCCGCCCATGCCTTACTTAAAGAGATCGGCCTGCTGGAGTAGCCTGACGATGATGAAAAGCAAAATCATGCTGTTGCTGTTGGTTGGTATCATGGCCGCCGGCCCTGGCCCGACGAAGGCCGGGGCCGAGGCCGACGATTGGGCCCAAACGGCGACGGCACTGGAAACCAGCCAGGATTGGCCGGAACTGCTTAAACATGCCTTCCGCTGGACCCGCAATGCCCCCGGTGATTACCGCGCCTGGTTCACCATGGGACGGGCCCAGCAGCAACTGCATCTGCCCGAACAGGCCCTGGGCAGTTACCGCCAGGCCCTGCGCTTAAACGATGAATTGACCGCCGCCTGGTTCCACTTGGGAGTTTTGCTGCGGGAGAAGGGTGAATATGAAGAGGCGGTGGCCGCCAACCACCGGGCTTTGGAGTTGACCCCGGAGTTGACCGTCGCCCGCTACAACCTGGGGGTGTTGTACGAAAAACTGGAACAACCGGACAAGGCCATTGCGTCCTACCGGCAAATTACCGAGCATGATCCGGGGTTTGCGCCGGCCTGGCACAACCTGGGGGCAATCCTGGGCAACCAGGGGCAACTGACCGATGCCATCGCCGCCTTCCAGCAGGCGACTCAACTGAACCCCGATAACCCCCAGGCCTGGCTGAGTCTGGCCACCGCCTATCTTGCCGCCGACCGACGAGAAGAAAGCGAAGAGGCCCTGGCCCGGCTGCAGCGACTTGATCCGGCCATGGCGGCGGAATTTAAACGCCGACATTTTTCGCAATAACCTTCGCAGTAACCCTGACAAAGGCCAGTCGCTGCCATGACCGGCGACCAGCAGATCGCAGACCGCCGATTGCCCGATAACAGCCAGAAAACAATTTCTAATACAACTCGAACAACACCAGACTCAGGGCCATCACCAGCATGCCGGAGAGCAGGCCGATGATCGGGGTGTGGGCATTACCGTAGAGGCGGGCGGAGGGAATAAGCTCGTCAAACGAAATATAAACCATGATCCCGGCCACCATGGCCAGGATCAGCCCCAAACTGCCCTCCCCCAAAAACGGCGCCAGGAGCAGAAACCCCACCACCGCTCCCACGGGCTGAGCCAGGCCGGACAACAGGGAACTGACGAAGCCTTTGGTCCGGCTGCCGCTGCCGTGATAGATCGGCAAAGCCACCGCCACCCCTTCGGGAATATTGTGAATGGCGATGGCGATGGCGATGGGAATCCCCAGGGCGGGATCAAGCAAGGCCACACTGAAGGTGGCAAAACCTTCGGGAAAATTGTGAAGAGCCACCGCCAGGGCGGTAAACAACCCGGTACGTTTCAGGGAGCGGGCCTTGTCGGCATGAAAATCAACCGTGGCGCTGAACTCTGACGCCGCCCGGTACTCGTGAGGGTTAACATCACCGGGAATCAGCAGGTCAACCAGGGCGGCGACGGCAATCCCGGCAAAAAAAGCTCCGGTGGCGATGGCATAACCCCACTGGTCGCCATGGACCAGCGAAAAAGCCGCCACGGACTCGGGCAACAGCTCCACCAGGGAGACGTAGATCATCACCCCGGCGGAAAAACCAAGCCCCAGGGAAAGCCCCACGGTATTGTGAGGGCGAACGAACATGCTCACCACCCCGCCAATGGCGGTGGAAAGACCGGCCAGCAGCGTCAGGCCGAAGGCAAAGAGAATGGCAGAAAACTCAAAGCCGCTCATGTTGCAATAACTCCACCAACGATTAACAGTCCGTTAAAAAAAGCGATCCTTGGCTTTTTTAACCAACGGTTGGCCAAAGAGGGCTTTGGCCAACCTCACGAATTCATTGCCATTTTTCAGTGCCAATGAATTCGGCGGCCCATCCATGGGCCGCTTAACAGCCCGTTTTTCAACGGGCTGTTAAGGGTTTATCTCCAACAGCTCAACCCTGAACACCAGTACCGAGTCGGGGCCGATCACCGGCGGCACACCCTGTTTGCCGTAAGCCAGTTCGGCCGGCAAGACAATTTCCCATTTGTCACCTTCCTGCATCAACTGTAGGGCCTCGGTCCAGCCGGGGATCACGCCGGCCACCGGAAAGACCGCCGGCTCACCCCGTTCCAGCGAGCTGTCGAACACCGTACCATCCACCAGGCGTCCCTCGTAGTGGACCGACACCACATCATCGACCCCGGGGCTGTCACCGGCACCCTCGTCAAACACCCGGTACTGCAAACCGCTGTCGGTGACCACCACATCTTCACGGTCAGCGTTTTCAGCCAGGAACTGCTGCCCACGCCGGACATTTTCCTCGCTCTGGGCGGTGAGTTCCGCCTCCTGACGCCCCAGCATGTCTTCCTGGAAAGCAGTAATCGCCTCATGCATCTGCTGTTCACTGAGCAAGGGCTCCTGCCCGGCCAGGGCATGCTTGATTCCCAGAGCCAGCAGATCAGGATCGATCTCCAGGTCCTGGGCCACAAAATCCTCCCCGATGTTCAGACCGATACTGTAGCTCACCCGCTCATTGACACTATCGAGCGCGGGGTGTTCTTCTTCACGACTGTTGCAGCCGGACAGCACCAGCCCCAAACCCAGACCGACCAGCAGCACACCGCTGCCAAACCTTTTCATCATCACAATTTTCCCCCGTTAGTTGGGTTTTCCCTTGATAAAACTACCGCTGTACAAACAAAAAAACCAGGACCTCGGGCCTGGTTGGTATCTTCACTGCGTTATATAAATATCTTTGTTTAAGATGCCTGTCCACCATAACACGCAAAAAATAATAGAGAAAAGCAAACCCAAAGTTGCCGGCGCCGCCGACTGGGCACGCTTGGTAACTGCTTGTTTTCGCATTCCCGCCCAACTTGCTTGGCGGGTTTTTGCGAGGTTATCAAAGTTCCAGCAGTAACCGTAACAGACTTAAAATACTGGTCGGGACGAGAGGATTTGAACCTCCGACCCCATGCTCCCGAAGCATGTGCTCTACCAGGCTGAGCCACGTCCCGACATCTGTACTAGTTTATTTACCACTGAAAAGAACTAAAAAAACCGGACCGCCGCCGGCAAGGCCGGTAATCCTGATCCAAACGGGCCGAAACGAGCTAAACCACTTTCACGGCTGTACTCGGTCCCGGCAACGGCGCCCATAATGCTCAACTTACCGGGATTATGCAAGTAAAAAATGGGGCACGGACGCCCCGTCACTCCTGGCCTCCGAGAGAGTATCAGGAGTATCAACTGATGACCGGCCCAGGCGAAAAAAATAAGGCCGGCACCCTCGTGGCGAGAGATACCGGCCGATCAGGCTCAAGAATGAACCTGGCAAACAAAAAAAACTACTTCACGGCATCGGACAGTTTGCTGCCGGCCTTGAAGCGAGCAACTTTGCGAGCCTTGATGGTGATCGGTTTGCCGGTCTGGGGATTGCGGCCTTGGCGAGCAGCTCGCTTGGTAACGGAAAAGGTGCCAAAGCCGACCAAGGTAACCTTGTCCCCTTTCTTCAGGGCCTTGGTGATACCGTCCAGGGCACCGGCCAGAGCTTTCTCCGCAGCAGCTTTACTGATGCCACCAGTCTTTGCCATCTGTTCCACCAGTTCACTTTTGTTCATTCCTTCCTCCTCGAGCTTCTAGTTTGGTTTTTTCCCGTGCCAACACGTAATCGCAGGCACAACAAGGCTTTAATAAGACGTCCTGTGATTGTCAATAAAAAAAAGCCCTCTGTCAAACAAAAAAAGAACCCGTCTCCTTCTGTTTTCCAGGCTGGGGGCGCTTTCCCCGCTCGACAACGGTAAAACCAAGGGTCCGGCAACGGGAATCGGTTATGCTGACAATTTCACGTTTGTTCAAACGTTTATAGTCATCGTGGCCCACTTCCAAAAGGCACTTGTGGCCGTAGTGGCGAAAACGACAACCGGCAAAACCCAAATCGGCCAGCATCTTCTCCCCTTCCACTACCACAGCGAGGCGTTCCGGGGTAATGGCCTGACCGGCCATGATCCGGGTCGCCAGACAGGAGGCCGCCGGTTTATGCCAGTTGGCCAACCTTCTTTGTCTGGCCAGTTGCCGCACTTCTTGTTTGCGCAAGCCGATATCGGCCAAGGGGGTTTGCACCTTGAGTTCTTTCAGGGCGCGCAAGCCGGGGCGGTCGTCACTTTGCCGATCATCACTGTTGGTGCCGTCCAGCAACACCGCTCGATCATGCTTACGGGCGTGATCCTGAAAGATGTTGTACAGCCTGACTTTGCAACGATAACAGCGGTCGGGAGGATTGACGACAAACTCCGGCCAGGTGTAAGGATCTATCTCCACCACCGTGGGCCGGCACCCCAAGCCGGCGGCCAGCGCCAGCGCTTTTTCGTACTCACCGGGCGCCTGCAGGGGGGAACGGGCATGCAGCACCAGGGCCTGCTCACCATGTACCGCCAAGGCGGCAGACAGCAGCAGTGAGCTGTCCACGCCGCCGGAAAACGCCACCGCCACACTGGAATATTCCCGCAAGCGGGCGCAGAGTTCGGCAAACCTGTGGCTGGCGCCCTCCCCTTCCGGCATCAATCCACCACCGCCACCACCTTGTGCCCCCCTTCTTCCAGGGCTTCAATGACCTCGTCAAAGTCGCATTTTTCCAGGCGAAAACCGTAAAGTTTCTTGCGCGACGAATGCTGTTCGGAGGAAACACTGATGATTTCTCCGCCATGTTCCTTGATGATCCTGGTTACATCATCCACCCCACCCTTTTTACCGACCAGAACATCGATACGGGTGGAGGCCTGCAGCAGGCCCATTACCGAAATCAGGGCGGAGAGCAAGTCGGTGGCGGTGATGATGCCCACCAGTTTTTTCTTGTCCAGCACCGGCAGCCCCCCGATTTTATAATCATGAATCAGGCGGGCGGCCTTTTCGATGGTGGCGTTGATATTAATGGTTATGATATTGCGGACCATTACTTCATGGACGAAAATATCTCGCTCCATGGAGGGAAAAGCGTAATGCCGGATATCACTTTCGGTGATAAAACCGACCATCTGACCATCCTCCATGACCGGCAGGTGGCGGATGCCATGTTTTTTCATCAGGGTGCCAGCTTCCTGGAGCAGGGCTTCGCGACCGATGGTCACCAGCTTTTTGCGGGCACTCTGCATACAGTGTTTAACCTTCATCAAAACCCATCCACGATGTATTATTACGGCAACAAGCAACTCTTGGCATCTTCACCACTTTTCCGTACTTACCGAGTTTCCCTAAGACTGTCAACCACGACCCGGTCCGATTACGGCTGGAAAACTCTTTTCACCCCGTTAATTTTACTTTAATATGCGCGAGTTTACCGGTATCTTCCACAACAACTTCCCATAATACCGGCGGACCTCCGGCTGACAGCTGCCCGCAGCCTCCATCAACCCGAAAACCAGTGACCAAAATGCCGCAAAAAAAAGACCATCCCAGCCAGGAACAGGCCCTGGGTTCCATTCGCCGACAAATCGACGACATCGACGACCAATTACTTACTCTGCTGCGGCGACGCATTAAGCTGGCCCAGGAAGTGGGCAAAATAAAAAACGTCAACAATCGCGATAAATGGGATCCCAAGCGGGAGCGGGAAATTATCCGGCGGCTGCTGCAGGAAAACGCCGGAGAATTTCCGGAACCGTCCCTGAAAGCTGTTCTCTTTGAGATTATCGCCGCCTGCCGGCTTTCGCAAAAGCCGATTGAAATCGCCTACCTGGGGCCGGAAGCCACTTTCTCCCATCTGGCTGGCATTGTCATGTTCGGCAGCGCCGCCAGTTTTCGACCCATGGAAACCATCGAAGACACCTTCATCGAGGTGGAAAGAGGACGGGTTGAATATGGTGTGGTACCGGTGGAAAACTCCATTGAGGGAGCGGTCACCTCCACCCTGGATTCCTTTACCCGCTCCCAGGTCAAAATCTGCGGGGAGTTGAACCTGCCCATCAGCCATAATCTGATCAACCAGAGCGGTCGCCTGGAAGATGTCAAACTGGTAGCCTCCCACCCCCAACCCCTGGCGCAGTGCCGCCAGTGGCTACAACGCAACCTGCCGGATACCCCGCGCCACAACGCCAGCAGCACCGGCGCGGCGGCGGCCATGGCAGCGGCGGACCCCCAGGTGGGAGCCATCGCCAGCTCCCTGGCGGTTAAAACCTATCAGCTCCAGGTGGCGGTCAAGGGGATTGAAGATTACCGGGGCAACACCACCCGGTTTCTGCTTATCGGCAGCGAGCCGCCCAAGGCCAGCGGCGACGACAAAACCTCCCTGCTGGTGGCCCTGCTTGATCGACCCGGAGCCCTGCACGAAGCCCTGAGCACCCTGGCCGCACACAACATCAACTTGACCCGGATTGAATCCCGTCCCTTCAAGGATGAACCCGGACGCTACCTGTTTTTCATCGACATGCTGGGCCACCTGGACGACCACCAGGTCCGGGAGAGTTGCGAACAACTGCGGCAACTATGCAGCCATTACCAATGGCTGGGATCCTACCCCCGGTCCCGGGAGTAGGCGGCTCGACATGCTGATCCTGGGCCTGGAAACATCATGCGACGACACGGCGGCGGCGGTTCTGCACCTGAAACAGCCGCCCGAGGTTGTTGCCGACGCCGGGGAGCCCGGCCCGAACGTCGAGATCCTGGCCAACCTGGTGCAGTCCCAGGCCGAAGTTCATACCCCTTATGGCGGCGTGGTGCCGGAACTGGCCTCCCGCCGCCACCTGGAGAACATCCACCCGGTGACCGCCACCGCCCTGGCCCGGGCCGGGGTGCAACTCAACCAGATCGATCTGCTGGCCGTCACCCAGGGGCCTGGCCTGGTGGGTTCTTTACTGGTCGGGCTGAACTTTGCCAAAGCCCTGTCCCTGGTCAGCAACATTCCCTGTGTCGGGGTGGACCACATCGCTGGCCACCTGGCCTCAACCTTTTTATCCCACCCCCGGCCATCGTTTCCCTACCTGGCCCTGACGGTTTCCGGCGGCCACTCCAACATCTTTGTGGTTGACGATTCCACCCGTTTCACCCTCCATGGTCGCACCCGGGATGATGCCGCCGGCGAAGCCTTCGACAAGGTAGCCAAATTGCTGAAACTGGGGTATCCCGGTGGCCCGGCCGTCAGCCGGCTGGCCGCCCAGGGTGACCCCCGGGCCTTCGCCTTCCCCAGAGCCCGGCTGGGCGAGAGTTTTGACTTCAGTTTCAGCGGTCTGAAAACGGCGGTGGCCAACCAGGTTCACCGCCAGACCGAGTGGTCGGAGCAGGGACGGGCCGACATCTGCGCCTCTTTCCAGGAAGCGGTGGTGGAGATTCTAGTGGAAAAAACCCTGGCGGCGGCCCGTCATTTCGCCTGCCGCCAGGTGGTGCTCAGCGGCGGGGTGGCGGCCAACCCCCGCCTGCGGCAACAACTGGTGGCCGTCGCCAAACAGGAAGGCGACCTGGAGGTTTTCCTGCCGGAACCAATTTTTTGCACCGACAATGCCGCCATGATCGCCATGGCCGGTTTTTTTAACCGTCACCGGGCCGGCCGCCCCCTGGCAATGGACGTTTACTCCCGCTTCAGCACCGCTGCAGCAAGCGCCGCCTGATTCAACATGGAACCGCAACGCACCGCCCGCTATTACTACCTGAAACTGCTGCGCCTGAAGGGAGATCCTTACAGTCTGGCCCGAGGGGTTACCGTGGGGGTTGGAGTCGGCATCATCCCCATCGTCCCGCTGCAAACCCTGATCATCCTGATTGTCGCGCCCCTCCTGCGAGGCAACAGTATTGCCGGCATTATCTCCGGCCTGCTGGTCAGCAACCCTTTCACCCTGCTGCCGCAGTATTACCTTTCCTGGAAAATCGGCAAACTGATCTACCCGGTGGACGTCACCTGGAGCAGGGTCCAGGAAACCCTGGAATATGCCCTGACCGGCGGCAATTCCGCCACCTTGGGCGAACGCCTGACGGCCTTCGGACATTTGGGCTACGAGTCCATCGCCATTCTGATCCTCGGTGGTCTAATTCTGGCCATCCCGCTGGTCCTGATCGCTTACCCCCTGTCCCTGCAGCTGTTTCTCACCATTCAACGCAAACGGCGCCAAAAACAGATTCTTTCATGAACCAGACTGAAATAAAAAAAATTCTAGAAGAACGCGGAC
Source organism: Desulfurivibrio dismutans (assembly GCF_029210385.1). GTDB lineage: Bacteria > Desulfobacterota > Desulfobulbia > Desulfobulbales > Desulfurivibrionaceae > Desulfurivibrio > Desulfurivibrio dismutans. Next base: position 34,275 of record NZ_JARGDQ010000008.1, read on the forward strand.
TGGCCCCCAGCAAACAACTGGGACAGAATTTTCTCATCCAGCCGGGCTTGGCCGAGAAAATCATCAACGCAGCCGGAATCACCGCCGACGACCAGGTGATTGAACTGGGGGTCGGCCTCGGCGCCCTGACCCGGCCCCTGGCTGCAGGTGCCGCCAGGGTAATCGGCCTGGAGATTGACTCCGGGATCATCAAATATCACCGGGAGACCCAGGGGCTGCCGGCCAACGTGGAGTTACGCCACCAGGATCTGTTGCACGCCGATTTCACCGCTTTGGCCGAGGAAGTCGGCGGGCGCGTGAAAATAATCGCCAACCTGCCGTATGCCATCACCAATCCCCTGCTCTTCAAGCTGGTGGAGCAGCACCGGGCCGTAAAACAGGCGGTGCTGATGATCCAGAAGGAAGTGGCCCTGCGCCTGACCGCCAAACCTAGCACCAAGGATTACGGGGTGCTTTCGGTGCTGCTGGGGACCTGTGCGACGGTGCAGCGTCTGCTGGAGGTGGGGCCGGCCAATTTTTATCCCCGCCCCAAGGTAGACTCCGTGGTGATCGCCATCAACTTCCATGAGCGGCCGGTCGGCTTGGAAAATATCGACTTGGCGCTGCTGCGCCGGGTGGTGGACAGTGCTTTTGGCCAGCGGCGCAAAACCCTGCTCAACAGCCTCAGCGCCGGCGGCAGCCTCGGCCTGGACCGTAACCGGGCGGCAGCCGTCCTGGCGGCAGCCGGCATCGACCAGCGCCTGCGGGCCGAAAACCTGAGCACCGCGGATTTCCTGCGACTCAGCCAGGCCGTTGCCGCCCAACCGAAGGCGTAACTACCAAGCTCGTTCCGGAAAGTAACTGCTCACCAGGCTCCACAGTCTGCTGATCCCGGCTCAATCCCGGGAGTGGTTGAATGGGCCGCAAACCTTGATTAGCCGCAATGGAACCTTTTGTCTTCCACCACGACTGTAAAACCATCTTCGGCCGCCGGGCGCTGGCGCATTTGGGGTCGGAATGCGCTGCTCGGGGCAACAAGGTACTGCTGCTCTACGGCCGGCGCCATTGTCAGGACTCCGGCCTGTACCGGCGGGTAACCGAAACGCTGACCCGGGCGGGAGTAACCTGGCTGGCACTAGGCGGCATACGACCCAACCCCACCCTGGCCAAGGTCCGGGAGGGCATCAACCTGGCCCGAAAACGCAAGGTGCAAGCGGTGGTGGCGGTGGGGGGCGGCAGTGTCATGGACAGTGCCAAAGCGGTGGCGGCGGGGGCTTGCGTGGACCATGATGTCTGGCTTTTTTTCCGCGGCAAAAAGAGCATCCGTCGGGCGCTGCCGGTGCTTTGCGTGCCCACCGTGGCCGGTTCCGGTTCGGAATGCAATCATGGCATGGTGCTGACCAACGAAGCCGACCGGCAAAAAATCGGTATTGGCAATCGCCACCTGCTGCCGGCGGTGGCCCTGATGGACCCAGAACTGACCTGCAGCGTGAGCTGGTCGCAAACTCTCTACGGTGCCGTGGACACCATCAGCCACCTGCTGGAAATATTCGGCACCGCCAAGCCAAGTCCCCTGCAGGATCGGCTGGCCACCGCGCTGGTCAGCAGCATCATGACAAGCTGTGAAAAACTCCGAATGTACCCCACCGATTACCCCAGCCGGGCCGAACTCTTATGGGCCTCGGCCCTGGCCTTAAACGGGCTCACCAGCGCCGGCCGGGGGCGGGTCGGCATGCCGGCCCATTTACTGGCCCACACCCTGGGCGGGCGCTATGATCTGGCCCATGGGGCACTGCTGTCGGTAACGCTGCCGGCCTGGCTGCGTTTTATCGCCGAGCGTAACCCGCAACGAATCGCCGCCTGGGCTAAAGCTATTTTTACCGACGATTCAACAAGATACTACAGGCACCAGCAAGATGACGAGCGGGCCCGGGCTGCCAGCGGCATCCAGGCCCTGGTCGCCTGGCTGAACAGAATGGGAGCGCCGGCCAGCCTGGGTGACCTGGGGATCGATGCCGGCCCGGCCCAACTGGCAGCCCTGGTCGACCATGCCTTGCCCCAGGCCCGTCTCTGGCGACTGCACTACAGTCAGGCGGATTTACGACAAATGTTGCAAAATTCCGGCAACGCCGCCAAAACGGCAGGCGCGATAAACTAACTTGCAGGTGAGCACCGCGGCCACGAGGTAAGTGACCACGGGGGCCGAACGATGGGGGGCGGCTGAAAGGTTACCCTTATTTTTCGCCAAACTCCCCGGCCGGGCCCTGGTAGTAAACCAGGGTGGCAACCAGAGAACCGATGGCAATCTGGGAGCGCACCCGCACCGGAATCCGGTAACGATCAGGGGTCAGCCAAATTTCCGGATCACCCGCCTTTTCATACAGGCCGACAAAATCCAACCGGGGCCTGACCCGCAGATATTCCTGCCGCCCGATGAGGCTTTGAAAAGTATCACCGCCCGCCACCTCCACCTTGACTTTGTTACGCCGCTCATCGGCAAAGGTGGGGATCATGATGCTCTCCTCCCCCGTCAAGGGCATCACCCGGGTGGCGTAAAAGGCGGAAAACTCGTTGTGCACCGGGCCGTCCACCCGATACTCCCGCACTGAATCAGAGCGGCGCTGATAAACGATGTGGCCCCTCTGCTGATCGTAGACGGTGCTCCTGACCCGGCGTTTTCCCCGCTTGGTCTCGTCGATCCGGTAATGACTGGGCAGACGTGCCGCTCCCGCCACCACCACCCGATAATCATCCTGCACCGGATACACCCGGCCCAGCATACCGACGGTCCGGGCCCGAATGGTAATGGCCAGCAACTCCCCCTGCTTATCGAGCTGCTTGACTTCAAAGGTCAACTCCCCGGCCCGCAGCCCCATCCAGGTTACCTCATAGCGCAAAATTTCCCCGGCGGGGTAAGCGGTGGCCAGCAGTTCCTCGACGGGCTTGGTCATCTTGGCCATCACCGGCTGAGGCAGCAAGCACCCCACCAACCATAACAGCACCAGCACCCTGGCCGAGTAAATACGGTAGAGAAAACGCATCTTAAAAAAACCCTATCATCCTCTTTTGGTTAAAAGGCGGCTGCCCGGCAGCTTAACTCAACCCGCAAACGGCGGCAACGAAAACCCCATAAACCGGTAACAACCTCTGACTCGATCGGAAGAAAACTTGCCGACCTGCATTAATCTTGCTAGGTTGAAAACATCAATCCAGTAAAGGAGACATGTTCAATGGCCTCAGAAACCATCCGCCTGGCAAACGGGACCGAGTACAGCGGCGAAATGCAGGACGACAAACCCCACGGCTGGGGAACCCTGGTGGACGGTTCCGGCAACCGTTACGAGGGGGAGTTCAAACATGGCAATATGGACGGCAAGGGAACCCTGACCCAGGTGGACGGCATGGTTTACCAGGGCGAGTTCAAAGACAATATGTTTCACGGCAAAGGGACTTTGATCCAGCCGGACAACTGCCGCTATGACGGAGAGTTCGCCAATAACCGCTTTCATGGCCTGGGGCGTCTGGTGCAGGCCGACGGCAGCAAATGGGAGGGCGAATTCACCGAGGGGGCTATCAGCGGCCTGGGCACCATTTCCATGCCCGACGGCCAACAGATCCCCGGCCGGTTCAAAGAAGGCCAGTTTCAGCCGATGTGAAATCTGATCGGTAAAACTGACCAGTCAATCAATGGTGACTATGGCCTCCGCCGTCCTCGGAAGTTTCATCCTCAGCGGTTGAGTCCCCGGAACCTTGATTCATCATCGGGCAAGGCCTCTCACCAGCGCCAGTGCCCGCTCCCATCATTGGGCGGCCACTCGTCATGCCTCGGGCTGATCGCCCCGGCCCCATTTGCATGCCCATCCCCTTCCCGGGCAGATCAATCCCTTGTTCCCTCGCTTTAAGATGTTTCTCCGTACGCAGGTCAAACAGTTCCTGGGACAGGGTGGCGGCTTTTTCAGGGTCGGGATTCTGGCCCGCCAACACGGCTTGTAAAGCGGTTTGATGGCTGACGATCTGGCGTCTTAACTCCACGGTTTCGTCGTAAAACTGCTGCCTGGCCTTGAGGGTTTCTTCATCCAGCCCAATACCGACCCCGCCGCCCATGGCCGGACCCGCACCCATCCGGGCTTCGACATTCTGAACCCCGACCACGGCGATGGCGGCAACCAAAGCAAAACCGCAAATAACTTTTTTCATGACTTAACCTCCGGTGTTTTTTATCAAGTGACGGCCAATATTGCCGTTTCCTGAGGCAAGGTATTTCAACAAGCGTGCCAAAGTTTCAATAAACAACATAAAAGATGACTATACAGAAAGATAGCCTGGTCAACCAATTGCCACATTGTGGCCATAAAAAATAAGCCGCCACAAACTGGCTACTTTTTATCCATTTGCCCACGGAGTCGGATATATTTTATCCAGGTAAGCATTCATCGCCCCCGCCCCACCGGCAAACCAACCGTGTAACCAGGAGGGGACAACCATGATGTTATTTTTGGGTGACGAGCGGCACGAATAGTGTATTCGTTTAATCGGTGTATTTGTTCAGTCGCCTGACGGAATCGCCATAACAGCGGCGCCGGGAGAGCAAAATTTCCTGTAAAGCGACTTTTTGCGGCTGCCCCGGCAAGGTAAACTGGCCGCCAAAAAACAAGTGGAACTATTGATGGAAAAACTGCCCGGCAAGAAAATAATTTTTGCTTCGCCCTGGATCCTGATCACCGCCGTGGGGTTGTTGCTGGCCATTGTTCTGGTCTTTGCTGTCAATAATCTGCAACGGGAACAGCGGCTGGCCGAGGAAAACCTGTTCAACCAGGGGCAAGGTATCATCCGTATGCTGGAGGCCGGCACCAGGGCCGCCACCATGCGGATGGGCGGCCAGGATATCGGTCATTTGCAGCAGTTGCTTGAGCAGGTGGCGGCAGAGCCAGAAATTGTTTACATCGCCCTGATAGATCGGGCAGGAAACATCCTGGCCCACAACAATCCCGATCTTCTGGACATATCCCTGCCCTTCTCCCTTCCCCCAATGCCCGACGCCGACGCTCCGGCCGCCGCTTCCCACCGCCTGCGCCACGACTCCGAGCAGGAAGCCCGAGTGTTCGAGGTCAGCGCTTCCTTTGCCCCATTTGCTGGCCGGGGTGGTCGGCACTGGCATGAACGCATGGAACACCGTCCGCGTATGCGCCACCCCGGCGTCGAGCCGGCCAATGAAACGGCCGGCCGGCTGTGGCGGGCCGCCACCGAAGGAGAACTGCTGATTCTGGTGGGACTGGATATGAGTGAGGCGGACAAGGTGCTCAGCCAGAATCGCCGCCACATCTTCTTCATCTCGCTGGCTATGTTACTGGTCGGCGTCGGCGGCTGGCTGGCCCTGTTGGGGGCCCAGGGATACCGCACGGCGGCTGGCACCCTGAACTATATCCAGGCTTTTACCGGCCTGTTGATCTCACGCCTGCCCTTGGGAATCATTGCCGTCGACCGACAGGGCCGGATTGAAACCTGCAACGAGGTGGCGGCCGGGATGTGTGGCGTTACTCCGGCCAAGGTGGTTGGGGCAATGGCGACCAAGGTGCTGCCGGAACTGGTTGCCGGGCACCTGCAGCGCCCGCTGACTGATGTGGAGGTTATCGACCGGGAGATCAGACTTTCGCCCGCCGCAGCCAACGGTGACGATGATCAGCTTACCATCATGCTAAGCGCCGTACCGATTCGGGACCGGGAGCAGCAAATCATCGGCCGGGCGGTGCTGCTCCACGATATCACCAGACTGCAGGCCATGGAAAAGGAGGTGCAACGGCATGAACGCCTGGTGGCTTTGGGAAAAATGGCGGCAGGGGTGGCCCATGAAATCCGCAATCCCTTAAGTTCCATCAAGGGACTGGCCACCCTACTGGGCTCACGGGGTGGCGAAACGCCACAGGAAACTGAAGCTGCCCGTCTGCTGGTCGGTGAGGTGGAAAGGATCAACCGCAGCATCAGTGAACTGCTGGATTTTGCCCGCCCCCAGCCACTGCAGCGCCGGCCGGTAGATTTGAACGAACTGCTGGCCAACTCCCTGCAGCTGGTGACCGCCGATGCCCAAAGCCTGGGGGTGGAACTGAAACTGCACCCACCGGCCGCAGCTGTCCCCCCGGCAATGATTGATGCCGACCGGATCATCCAGGTGCTGCTCAATCTCTACCTCAACAGCCTGCAGGCCATGCCCAAGGGCGGCAGCCTGATGGTTGCCTGGGAAAAACCGGCGGAACAACCGGCGGTCAGGATCAAGGTCAGCGACACCGGCCGGGGTATCGCCCCGGAAATTTTACCGAAAATCACCGACCCTTACTTCACCACCAAACCGGAAGGCTCCGGCCTTGGCCTGGCCCTGGCCCAAAAAATCATCGACGACCACGGCGGCAAAATGGAAATTACCAGCCGGCCCGGTCAGGGCACCACCGTCACCATCACCCTGCCGTAAACGTTCAGCAGTGCCGCCCTTTAAAGCGACAGGTGAGCCTATTCGGATTCCCGGTGGATGACCGCCCCCACCCGGCTCAACTTGCCCACCAGATCGTCATACCCCCGGTCCAAATGATAGACCCGGGAGATTTCGGTAGTCCCCTCGGCGGCCAGGCCGGCAATAACCAGCGAGGCGCTGGCCCGCAAGTCGGTGGCCATCACCGGCGCTCCGCGCAACCTGCCAGTACCGCTGACAATGGCGCTGTGGCCATCGATACGGATATCGGCCCCCATCCGTTGCAACTCCGCCACATGCATGAAACGGTTTTCAAAAATGGTTTCGGTGATCAGGCTCAGTCCGTTACTGAAACACATCAGAGCCATCATCTGGGCCTGCAGGTCGGTGGGAAACCCGGGATAAGGCATGGTTTTGATATCCACCGCCCGCACCGGTCCCCGGCGGGAAACATGCAACCGGTCCGCCTCCTCACGTATCACCACCCCGGCGGCCCGCAGTTTTTCATAAAGCGACGGCAGCAGGGCGGGATCACAGTTGTTCAAAGTCAGCTCACCGCCGGTGGCCCCCACAGCGATGAGAAAAGTGCCGGTTTCGATCCGGTCGGGCACGATCCTGATCCGGGCCGGGCGCAGTCGGACAACCCCTTCGATCTGCAGGGTATCGCTGCCCCGGCCTTTGATTCTGGCCCCCATGCCGTTGAGCATGTCCACCAGGTTGCCGATCTCCGGCTCCCGGGCGGCGTTTTTGATCACCGTTTCTCCCTTGGCCAGCACCGCCCCCATCAAAATATTTTCAGTGGCCGTGACCGACGGGATATCAAAACAGACGGTGCCGCCGATCAGGCGGCCATCCACTTCCGCCTCGACATAACCCTGATCAAGCCGGTGGCGCACCCCCAATTGCTGAAATCCCTGGAGATGAAAATTAATGGGCCGGGCGCCGATGGCGCAGCCGCCGGGCAGTGATACCCGGGCCCGACCCAGCCTGGCCAGCAACGGCCCCAGCACCAGCACTGAGGCGCGCATGGTCTTGACCAGGTCATAAGAGGCTTCATGGCTGTGCAGACCGGCGGTGTCGATGGTCAGGGTGTCGCCGTCGCGCTGCCAGATCGCACCCAGGGCTTCCAGCAGGGCCAACATGGTGCGGGTGTCGCGCAGATCGGGGACATTTTCAAGCACATGGGGACCGGGAGCCAGCAGGGTGGCGCAAATCAACGGCAGGGCGGCATTCTTGGCCCCGCTGATGACTATTTCCCCCTGCAGGGGGTGGCCGCCTTCAATTACAATTTTATCCATCAGATCACCTCCGTCGGCAGCGCAACACCCGCGGCAAACCGGCCAGATCGTTTAATATTTCTACTTGCCGATAGGCGGGGTCATGGGCAAAAAGTCCGGCCACCGCCTCCTTCTGATCCCAGCCGATTTCCATCAGCAGCAGACCGCCGGACGCCAGCACCGCCGGCAACTGGCGGGCGATGGTGGCGATGTCGTCAAGCCCCTGCTCACCGCCATCCAAAGCGCCACGTGGCTCATAATTCCGCACTTCCGGCTGCAAGGTTTGCAGATCCCGCCGGACCACATAGGGTGGATTGGCCACCACCAGGTCAAAGGCGGGACGGACCGCCAGGGCGCTCAACCAGTCGCTGCCAACAAAACTGATCCTGGCCGCCACCCCGTGCCGACGGGCATTGGCTGAAGCCAGAGCCAGGGCGGCGGGGGAGCGGTCCAGCGCCATCACCCGGGCGGCGGGAAGCTCGCGGGCCAAAACCACCGCCAGGATCCCGCTGCCGGTACCCAGGTCCAGGATCCGCCAGGAACGCTGACGGCCGGCGGCCGTTTCAGTCAGCCGCACAAAGGCCAGGGCCTGCTCCACCAGCAGTTCCGTTTCCGGCCGGGGAATAAGCACTGCCGGGTTAACGGCAAAGGGCAGCGACCAGAATTCCCACTCACCCATAATATAGGCCAGCGGTTCCCGGCGCTCCCGGCGCGCCAGGGCGGCCAGCAGCCGCTGGCGCCGAGTTTCGGCCAGTGGCTGCTCGGCGGCCAGCACCAGCCCGGCCCGATCACAGCCCAGCAACCATCGCAACAGCAGGTCGGCCTCGAAGGTGTCCTCTTCGATCCCGGCCCGGCGCAGCCGGTTGGCAAGAGCCGCCCGCAGCTCACTTAGCCGGGCACCGGGCGGCAATTCCGCCGCCATGCCAGCATCAGGCTCAACCACCGGCCCGGCTTTATGAAGATCACCGCTCACTGGGACTGACTTTTTAAAGCCTCGGTCTGAAAATGGAGCATCAAGGGATCGATCACCTCGCTCATATGGCCCATCATCACTGTATCCAGGCGGTAAATGGTGAGGTTGATGCGATGTTCGGTGAGGCGATTCTGGGGAAAGTTGTAGGTCCGGATGCGTTCACTGCGATCACCGCTGCCCACCTGGCTTTTGCGATCACTGGAAATCTGGTCGTGCTGCTCCCGTTCCAGCTTGTCCAGCAGCCGGGCGCGCAAAACCTGCAGGGCCTTAGCCTTGTTCTTGTGCTGGGATTTTTCATCCTGGCAACTGACTACCAGACCGGTGGGCAAATGGGTGACCCTTACCGCCGAGTCGGTGGTATTGACACTCTGACCGCCGGGGCCGGAAGAGCGGAAAACGTCGAATTTAAGCTCGGCGGGGTTGATCTTGAGTTCCACTTCCTCGGCCTCGGGCAGCACCGCCACCGTCACCGCCGAAGTGTGGACCCGGCCCTGGGTTTCGGTGGCCGGCACCCTTTGGACCCGATGTACCCCCGATTCATATTTGAGGCGGGAGTACACCCGCTCACCGCTGATCAGGGCAATGATCTCCTTGTAGCCACCAATTCCGATGGGGTTGCTGCTCAGCACTTCCACCTTCCAGCCCAGTTCCTCGGCGTAACGGCTGTACATGCGAAACAGGTCGGCGGCAAAGAGGGCGGCCTCGTCACCGCCGGTACCGGCCCGGATTTCCAGCAGCACATTCTTCTCGTCATTGGGGTCTTTAGGTAGCAGGGCAAGGCGCAAGTCCCGTTCCAGGGCGGCAATTTCTTCCTGCAACTCATCGTTTTCCGCCCGCGCCAGGGTCAGCAACTCTTCATCATCTTCTTCATTGAGGAGCTGCCGGTTGGCGGCGTAACCATCCAGAGCCTTAAGATAACGGGAATAAAGCCCCTCCAGCCGGCTGACCTGAGCGTGCTCCTTGGCCAGGCTCCGGAAACGGGCCTGATCCTGCATCAGATCAGGATCTGAGAGCCGATCTTCCAGGGTCTTTTTACGGTCTTTGATATCAGTGAGCTGTTCAAACATGGCACCGACTAAGGGGAAGATGGAGGTTGGCCGGGACAACACCCGGAGACAAAAAAACGCCCCAAGGACCGGCACCGTCAGGCAAAATTAACGGCGCACCACCTGGGGCGTTATTTAAGGCAGAGAGAAGAAAACTATTTTTCCATGGTCCGGCCATACTTCTTGAGGAACTTCTCCACCCGGCCGGCGGAATCGATGAGTTTCTGCTTACCGGTAAAAAAGGGATGGCAGGCGGAGCAAATTTCCACCTTGACCTCTTCAATGGTCGAACCGACCTCCACTTCGTTACCGCAAGCGCATGATGCCTTAATTTTATGATATTCCGGATGGATACCTTCCTTCATGACCGCAAACCTCCAAATAGAATGAGCAAATTACAATATTAAAACAGGGGATTATAACTTTTTTCCACCACGATGCAAGCAAAAAACCAAACGGGGTCCCGAAGCATCAGAACAAGATAAAAGTAATCCAACGCCCGGACGGTTGATTAATAACTGCTGCTGCTGACCATGGAGGCAAAAAACTCCTCATTGGTCTTGGTCCGCTTCATCTTATCCAATAAAAATTCCATGGCATCGACGGGATTCATGGAGGACAGCAGTTTGCGGAGAATCCAGATCTTGTTCATCTCCTCCGGGCTCAGCAGCAAATCTTCCTTACGGGTGCCGGACTTGGTGATATCAATAGAGGGAAAGACCCGCCGGTCGGCCAGTTTACGATCCAGCACCAGTTCCATGTTGCCGGTGCCCTTAAACTCTTCAAAGATCACGTCGTCCATACGGCTGCCGGTTTCAATCAGGGCCGAAGCGATGATGGTCAGGCTGCCGCCTTCCTCGATATTTCGGGCGGCGCCAAAGAAGCGCTTGGGGCGATGCAGGGCGTTGGAATCCACCCCGCCGGAGAGAATCTTGCCACTGGGCGGCACCACGGTGTTATAAGCCCGGGCCAGACGGGTGATGCTGTCCAACAGGATGACCACATCCTTCTGGTGCTCCACCAGCCGGCGGGCCTTATCCAGGACCATCTCCGCCACCTGGATGTGGCGCTGGGGCGGTTCGTCGAAAGTGGAACTGATCACCTCGGCATTAACGCTGCGGGCCATGTCGGTGACCTCCTCCGGCCGCTCATCGATGAGCAGCACGATCAGGATCACCTCTGGATGGTTTTTGATGATACTGTTGGCGATATCGGTGATCAGCACGGTTTTGCCGGTCCGCGGCGGAGCCACGATCAAGCCGCGCTGCCCCTTGCCGATGGGGGCCATCATGTCCATGATCCGGGTGGAAAAATTGGCGGGATCCCGTTCCAGGTTGAGCCGTTCATTGGGGTGCAGCGGGGTGAGGTTGGAAAAAAGGGTTTTGTCGCGGGATTTCTCCGGTGGATCGAAGTTGATCCGATCCACTTTGAGCAGGGCAAAGTAACGCTCGCCCTCTTTGGGGAAGCGCACCGGACCCTCGACGGTATCACCGGTACGCAGGTTCAGACGCCGAATCTGGGAGGGAGAAACGTAGATATCGTCAGGCCCCGGCAAGTAATTATAGTCGGGCGCCCGCAAAAAACCGAACCCGTCCGGCAGAACCTCCAGCACCCCGCCGCCGTAATTTTCCCCGTTTTTGCCCTGGGCGGCGCTCTGGTGCTGCAAAATGGCAAAAATAAGCTCCTGCTTGCGCAGGCCGGCATAACCTTCGATATTCATCGACTTGGCAATGCTGGTAAGTTCGGCAATTTTTTTTCGTTTCAACTCCCCAATGTTCATGAACGTATACTCTCCTTGCTGCATGATAACGACAGGATGGACGTAAACGAACAGCCGCACCCATCTTCGGGCGATCAGCCAAGCTTACGTACACGGAGTACGTAAGCTTGGCTGCAAAACCTCATCTGGAGCGGCTGTTCGTTTACAGCCCGTTAAATCAACACTTCATTGGCCCTGGTGAACGGTTACGGATGGATCGACCCCATGAAACGGCGGAAAGCCGCTGGTACGGGCTGGCAAATTCAATTAAATAACAAATTGTCGACAACGCCAATAAAACGTCGCCGGAGAAACAAATAAACCAGAGATCAGAAGGGCAGAAAAATCCGCGTGAAAACAAAGGTGTAAGTCAGGAAAGGAAAAACAAGCGCAACCGCCGGGGGTTTCCCCGCTTCCTTTATATACTATAGCTCAAAAAAATGATTGTCATCTTTGCCCGAGGGAATGATGGGAAAAAAAGTCCGCTGGTCAGCGAAATTTTGAGGATAGTATTGACTCGACCTCCCGCTGTCAAGTTTTTTCCTCGTTTCTCATCTTTTTTTGTTGTGCTGCCAGTAAAAACGGGTCGTCACGCCACTGCTGCAGGCGAATAATCAGGGGATCGAGCAAGAGCCGGGTCTGCTCCCAGCCACCGGCATTGTCAATCAACAGATCGGCTCGCCTCGCCTTCTCTTCGGGCGACAGTTGAGCATCCAGGGCCGCCAGGGCCTCCCGGCGGCTGACTTGGTCCCGGGCCTGCAAACGTTGGCGGCACTGCCCGGCCGAGGCCTGTACCACCAGTACCAAGTCAAAGTCATCCTCCCAGGCCGCCTCGTAGAGCAACGGCACCTCCACCACAACCACCCCGTTGCCGACAACCAACAACTCGGCAGCCCGGGCCAGCATGACCCGGCGCAGCAACGGATGCAGCCGGCGATCAAGCTGCGTCCGCAGATCGGCATCGGCAAAGATGGCCCGCCGCAGGCCGAGACGATCAAGCTCACCGTCCCGGTTGAAAAAGCGCTCACCACAATGCTGCCGCAGGGCCAGCCAGCCTTCCCCTCCCGGCGCCATTAGTTCACGGGCAAGTTCATCCACATCGAGGCGGGAAAAACCGCCCCGGTCCGCCAGATATGCCGCCACCCGGCTCTTACCGGCGGCAATGCCGCCGGTAATACCGACCAGCAAACCGTTGCCGACGACCGGCCGTTCATTGCCGCCATTATTGAATTCTTGGGGGCTTTCTTGATTTTCAGCCATCATCTTCAGCCCCGCAACGCTCCCACAAGCTCATTTCTCAATCTTTGCCAACTCCTGCAGCCTGGCCAGACTGGCCTGCAGGTCCGGCCACAGCGGAGCCGTAAAGGATAACCGGTGGCCGCTGCGGGGATGATTAAAGGCCAGTTGCCAGGCATGCAGCCATTGCCGTTCAATGCCATACTGCCGGTCGGCTTCGACGTTGCGGCCATACAGCCGATCACCGGCCAGAGGATGCCCCATAGCCGCCATGTGGACTCGGATCTGATGAGTCCGGCCGGTTTCCAGCCGCACATCCACCAAAGTGTAACCAACGCTGAAACGCTGCCGCACCCGCCAGTGGGTCAACGCCTCTCGCCCCTCCTCCCGGCGCACCGCCATCTTTTTCCGGTTGACGGGATGACGCCCGATGGGCAACTCAACCCGTCCGGCATCCTCCACCAGGATGCCACGCAGCAGGGCCTGGTATTTTTTCTCCACTTGCTGGCCCTTAAATTGCCGCACCAGGCTGTGGTGGGCCTGATCATTTTTGGCCACCACCAGGCAACCGGAAGTATCCTTGTCCAACCGATGCACGATGCCCGGCCGCAACTGACCGCTGATCCCGGACAATGTCCGGCAGTGGTAGAGCAGTCCATGAACCAGAGTCCCTTGCCGGTGGCCGTCGGCGGGATGCACCACCAGCCCGGGCGGCTTGGTCAACACCAGAATGTCGTCATCTTCATAAAGCAGGGAAAAATCTACATGCTCGGCCACCAGGTCGACTGGCTCGGGGGGCGGCACCCGCAGATCAATCCGATCGCCAGCTTTAAGCAGCGTGCCGGGCTTAACCGGAGCGCCGGTTGCGGTTCCGGCGGCGGATGCCACCGTCACCTGCCCCTGCCGAATCAGGGCCTGCAATCGGGAACGGGTAAACCCCAAAGGCTTAACCACTCTCATGGCCAGCACCTGGTCCAAACGTCTGCCCGCCTCGTGGGGAGCAACGACGAAGGCAAAGGATGATGGTTCAACCAAGGTCACGTAAGCAGGGCACGGATTTTATTAAATGAAAGAAAGAAAGAGGGCGACCATCGGCGAAAAAAAGCAGCCGGGAAAATATTCAGGAGAAGATCCGGTCGATATGCTCGGCAACCTGCTCTTCCTGGATTTGTTTGGCCAAGGCGATTTCCTTGACCAGCAGGGTTTTGGCAGTATCCACCATCTTGCGCTCGCCAAAAGAGAGATCCTTATCCCCCCGCAGCAACAGTAAATCGCGCAGGACCGCGGCAATTTCGAAAATCGAGCCGGTTTTGATCTTGTTGGTATATTCGCGGTAACGCTGATTCCAGGGCTGGGACTCGGTTTCCACATCCCGATGGTTGAGGATGGCAAAGACGCTCTGCACATCATCGGCGGAAATTATGTTGCGCAGGCCCACCGTGCCACAGGTGGTGGTGGGGATCATCACCGTCATATTGGATTCGATGAACCGCATTACATAGAACGACTGCTCCATCTCGCCAACCTTGCGGGACTCGATGGACTCTATTTTGCCGACGCCATGGGCCGGATAAACGGCCATATCACCAACCCGAAACATCTCCACCGTAGCACTCATAAGCTTCTCTCCCACTACCAAGGAATTAACGAAGCTTCACTATAGCATGCCCGCTGGAATTTATCAATCACTCTCTTCCAAAGCCGCGCCAGTAGAGGCATTGATCAAGTTCATGGCCGTTTTCAGGTCACGTTTGAACAGCGTCTCCAGGCCCTCTTCCAGGAAGGGGAGCAGTTTATCCAGCACCTGCAACTCAGACTGGGAAAAACGGGAGAGCACAAAGCCGGCCGCCGCCCGGGACGCGGTCGGCCGGCCAACGCCGATGCGAATGCGGACAAAGTCGCGGCTGGCCAGATGATCCATCACCGACTTGATGCCGTTATGGCCGCCGGCTCCCCGGCCCTGGGCCAAACGGCAGGCGCCGAGGGGAAGATCCAATTCGTCCTGAAAAACCACCACCGAGGCCGGATCCAGCTGAAAAAAACGGGCGATCTTGCCAACCGCCAGCCCGCTGCGATTCATATAAGTGAGGGGCTTGACCAGCATCACCGGTTGTCCCCAGAGAGCCCCCCGCCCGACCTCGGCGTCCCATTTTTTTTCGTTTTTCAGACTGATCCCATGCCGGTCGGCCAGGTAATCAGCGAAGATAAAACCAACGTTGTGGCGAGTAAGTTCATACTCACCACCGGGATTTCCCAGTCCGACCAAAAGACGCATGGGATTTATTCGGTGCCGCCGACAACCGCCACACAAACCTCATCTTTCTCCTGCACCAGTTCAACCCCGGCAGGCAGGGACAACTCGCCACAGGTCATCTGGCTGTTGGGACCAAGGCCGGAAATATCAATTTCGACCTCATCGGGGATATCCAAAGCCTTACCCTTGAGGCTGATCTTGTAGAGGGAAGTAACCAGGTCACCACCCATATCCACCCCTTTGGCCTTGCCGCGATAACGCAAGGGCACCTGAAAAACAAGGGGTTCTTCAAGCGAGATCACGTAAAAATCAGCATGCAGGACGTTGTCCAGAATGGGATCGGTCTGAATCTCGCGAGCGACCACATGGTGAACATTTTTATTCTGTCCATCAGACACTTCCAAGTTGATCACCGAATTGCGGCGATGCACCGAGAACAGGGCCTTGGTAAAGGAATGGGTATCAAGGCTCAGGGCCTGGGGATCAATTTGCGGGCCATAAAGCACCGCCGGGGTCCGGCCGGCACGACGCAGGCTACGGGCCGCGCCTTTACCACGCTGATCGCGCTTGGCGGCTTGGACATCTACTTGTAACATGATCTTCTTCCTCCTGGATTAAACAACTGACTCAAAGCCGCCCCCAACTAAAACAGGGTTGACGGTAAAAAAACAAAACTAATCGGCAGATAAAGCGGTAAAAGTTCAGCAGTGCCGCTGAAAGCGGCAAGCGGGCCGGCACCGCGTACATCAGTACGCAAGCCGGGCCGATCGCCGCTTTCAGCGGTGCTGCTGGACTTTTACCATCAAACAAACAGCGAGCTTACCGAGTCATCGGCATGAATCCGGTGAATTGCTTCGGCCAGCAGCTTGTTGACCGACAGCACCTTTATCTTGCTACAATCCTTGGCGGCGCCGCGCAGGGGTACACTGTCGGTGATCACCAGACGGCTGAGCCGGGACTCTTCCAGCCGGTCGATGGCCGGCCCGGAGAGCACTCCATGGGAACAGCAGGCGATCACCTCTTTGGCGCCGGCCTCCAGCAGCACGTTGGCCGCCGAACACAGGGTGCCGGCGGTATCCACCATATCATCAAGAAGCACGGCGACTTTGCCTTTGACATCGCCGATCACACTCATCGCTTCACACTCGTTGGCCCGCTCCCGGCGCTTGTCAACAATAGCCAGGGTGGTATTGAGCCGCTTGGCAAAGGCCCGGGTACGCTCCACCCCGCCGGCATCCGGCGAAACCATCACCACACGGGAAACATCCACCTGCTCCCGCAGGTAATCAAGCAAAACCGGAGCGGCAAAAAGGTTGTCCACCGGAATATTGAAAAAACCCTGAATCTGACCGGCATGCAAGTCCATGGTCAGCACCCGGCGCACCCCCACCACCATCAGCATCTCAGCCACCACCTTGGCAGTGATGGGCACCCGCGGAGCCACCTTGCGATCCTGGCGAGCGTAGCCGTAGTAGGGCATAACGGCGGTAATCCGCCGGGCCGATGCCCGCCGCAAGGCGTCGGTGATGATCATCAGTTCCATCAGGTTATCGTTAACCGGCGGACAGGTGGACTGAATGATAAAAACATCCCGCCCGCGGACATTTTCCCCGATTTCGACGAAAATTTCGCCGTCGCTGAAGCGACGCACCTCGGCCTTGGTAAGGGGGGTCTGCAGCTGGTGGCAAATACTTTCCGCCAGAGCCGGGTTGGCATTACCAGCGATGATTTTCATCTCGTTGACAGGCAAGGGACAAGGCTCCTTAATTTGGCTGAAATGGCTGGGGCGGCAGGATTCGAACCTGCGAATGCAAGAGTCAAAGTCTTGTGTCTTACCGCTTGACGACGCCCCAGCAGGGTCTGGTCACATAAACTTTCCGATACTGCCGGGCCAGGCCGGCGGCACAGGCGCGGGCCGCCGGTTCTTCAACAAAGACGGCGAACATGGTGGGACCGCTGCCGGACATCAAAGCCGCTTCGGCCCCCGCCGCCAGCAACTGCTCACGAATGGCCTCCAGTTCCGGGTAACCGGCCATGGTCACGGCCTCCAGGTCGTTAAATGGCCGCAAATCAGCCGCCGCTGAAGAGCCGGTAAAAATAGCGGGATCGCTCTGTTTTGTCAATGGAAAGTTGTCATAAACCCACTTGGTGGAGACCCCGAAACCGGGGTTTACCAGGACAATCCAATTGACCCCGGCCGGCACCGGCGCCGGGGTCAGCAATTCGCCGATACCTCGGGCCCGGGCCGCCGGCGAAGGCTGCACGAAAAAGGGGACATCGGCCCCCAGCGGCCGGGCCAGGGCCAGCAAAACATCCTCCTCCAGCCCGGTATCGTAAAGCAGGTTCAGCCCCAGCAGCGCGGCGGCGGCATCGCTGCTGCCGCCGCCCAGGCCGGCGGCCACCGGAATCTGTTTGTCCAGGGTGATCGCCAGAGCAGGCGCCAACTCGCAATGGGCGAAGAAAGCTGCCGCCGCTTTATAAACCAGATTATCCGGCCCGGCCGGCACCTCCCCGCCGGGGCAGGACACGGCAATGCCGGCCGTCTTCCGCCGTTGCAGGAGCAAACGGTCGGCCAGTTCCAGCTTGATCATCAGGGAGTCAAGGTCGTGGTAACCGTCGGGGCGCCTGCCCAGAATGTGCAGAAAGTAATTGATCTTGGCCGGCGCCTTGATTTCCAGCTCACCGGCCGGTAAATCAGCGGGTGAGCTGGACATAGCGCATCCGCAGGTCGTAGAGCATATTGGTCAGCAGCTCTTTTTCCTGCGTGGTGAGATTGCCCGCCGTCTTTTCTTCCAACAGGCGCAGGGTATCAATGGTATGCTTGGCCAGGGCCAGATCCCGGCTTTTGCCCCCGATCTCCGGATCCTCCAACTCCCCGAGGTGCAGCAAAGCTGAGGTATTCAAGGAAAGCACCAGGGTCGTAAAGGTAACCTCGGGCAACACGCATTTGCCGTCTCTCAACACCTGCCCCGGCGGACAGCACTTTTCCCGCTTACCATTATCCTCGGCCATACCAACCTCCCACCCGCAAGCAGACCCGCAAAAAAACACCACTTAAATCAATAAAACCAGGGTATCTACTCACAAAAGCCACCCGTTCATGCCCAAGCCAAACCCGTAAACGTTCAGCAGTGCCGCAGATTGCGGCGATGCTACTGAACGTTTACGGCAGATCCAGGACCATGGCGTCGTGGATGTTATCCAGGGCCCTAACCTTCTTCAACAACTCACGGTCCAGCAGACTGTCGGTATTCAGCAGGATGATGTTGCGCCCGGAATCCTGCTCCCGTCCGACGGTCATCCGGGAAATATTGACCCCGGCCTCGCCGATGGTGGTCGCCAGCCGACCGATCACTCCCGGCACGTCATTGTTATGAACAAAAAGCATGGGCCCTTCCGGCAGAGCCTCCATGCGGAAAGTGTTGAAACGCACCAGGCGTGGCTCTTTTTTGCCGAACACGGTGCCGGCCAGCACGTTTTCACCTTCGCTGGTCTTGACCCGTACGCTCAACAGGTTGAGGAAATCATCGGACTGTCCGGTCTTGGACTCCACCACCCGAATCCCGCGTTCTTTAGCGATCAGGGGGGCGTTAACGTAGTTGACCGCCTCCCGCAGGATGGGCGTGAACAGCCCTTTGAGCAGGGCCACGGTGATGGGGGTGGTGGTCTGCTGGGCAAGATCCCCGCTGAACTCAACCACCACTTCATCCACCCCACCCTTGGCGATCTGCATGTGCAGGGCGCCGATCATTTCCGCCAGTTTCACGTAAGGACCGACTTTGGCCATCACATCGGCGCTTACCGAGGGGACGTTGACTGCGTTGACCACCGAACCGTGGAGCAGGTAATTGCTCATCTGCTCGGCAATAGCCACCGCCACGTTTTCCTGGGCCTCGGCGGTGGAGGCTCCCAGGTGGGGGGTACAGATAAAGTTGTCCAGTGCCAGCAGCGGGCAGTTTTCTTTGGTGGTAGGCTCCACCTCAAAGACATCCAGGGCCGCACCACGGATGGTGCCATTCTTCAAAGCCTCGTAAAGAGCCTTTTCCTCCACCACACCGCCCCGGGCGCAGTCAACCAGCATGGCCTCGGGCTTCATCAGGGCAAACTGCTCGGCCCCCAGCACGTGCTTGGTTTCCGGGGTAAGCGGGACATGAACCGAGATATAGTCGGCCCGGCGACAGAGTTCATCCAGGGAGACCAGTTCGGCGCCGATTTTTTCCACCTGCTCTTTGGGCATGTGGGGATCATAGGCAATGACCTTCATCCGCAAGCCCTGGGCCCGTTCGGCAAAAATCCGGCCGATCCGACCGATACCCACCACGCCCATGGTCTTGCCGGTGACCTCGCGACCCTGGAATTTCTTCTTCTCCCATTTGCCTTCCTTCATGGAGGCGGTGGCCTGGGGAATTTTGCGGGTTAAGGCCATCATCATGGCCACGGCATGCTCGGCGGCGGTGGTGGCGTTGCCGTCCGGGGCGTTCATCACCACGATCCCCTTCTGGCTGGCGGCGGCCACGTCGACATTGTCCAGGCCGATTCCGGCCCGGCCAACCACCTTGAGCTTATCGGCCGCCGCGATGATTTCGGCGGTGACCTTGGTGGCGCTGCGGATCACCAGCCCGTCATACTCGCCAATAATGGCCCGCAACTCTTCTGGTCTCAAACCGGTGCGTACATCGACTTCGAGGCCGGCATCACGCAAGATGGTCTCGCCCACCGAGGCCAGGTTGTCACTGATCAATACCTTCATCAAATTAACTCCAGTTGTTGACTGTTTAGCCGGCCGATTCCGGCTTCACCGGGCACCCCGCATTCAATTGACGGAGCAGACTGCCCCCGCCTTCCCCTTTTAAAACAGGGGTCTCCCGTTAAGTAAGAAAAAGGCTCGAATATGATGCCATCGCTTTGGTTTGTCAAGCGGTAAACGTATAACCGCTGTCCGCCTCCGCGTCTGGTCAGCGGGGAGACTGGCCACGGAAGAGATGGGAAAAATCCGCCGGCCCCTCGTCGTCATCGGCTTCCGGTTGCTCCCGGGAGCGCAGCCGGGACAACCGGCATTCTTCCCGCAATTTTCCACAGGCATCGAGCAAAAGCCGGCGGGGAAAATCCGGCCGGGCAAAATAGGCCAGCACATGTTCCTGGAGCCGAGACGACAGCTCGGCCAGCGCCTGTTCTTTTTCATGCTCATCAATAAAATGGCGGGTGCGGTTAACGGTAAACTCCAGCTTTTCACCCAGGCGGGTCAGTACCTCAGCCCGCAACTCTTCGTCGGGTTCGGTAAACTCCGCAGTCAGGGTTGCCGTGACCGGATACTCCGCAGTACACTGCAGTTCCACCAACCACCGATCACCGGCCAACCGCCGCGATTTGTCGTAAAAGGCCAGTTGCAGGCCGTTGGCCAGCGTGCTTTCTTCCATGAGAATCATAGTTTCAATGTACTCCCGGCAAACTTTGTATTCATGATTTTGGGGCCACACCGGGGCCCGGGCGCATCTCCCGACAACCGTTTTCTCTGCCACACCCACTAACAGTCCGTTGAAAAAGCCATCCCTGGCTTTTTCAACTAACGGTTGGCCAAAGATGGCTTTGGCCAACCTCACGAATTCATTGCCACTTTCAGTGCCACTGAATTCGGCGGCCCATCCATGGGCCGCTACCAGCCCGTTTTTCAACGGGCTGGTAAAACACGGCACCGCAAGCCGGTGCCGGCTATGCCGGCTATGGTTGATACCCGGCGGCAAAAGAAGTATATATGGGCTGAAGTTTTTTTACCGGGCCATCATAATTTATTCCGGCGGCAACGACAAACAATAATGCCAACCCCCGAGCCGGGGTCACCCCGGTACTTGTCAACCACTACCCAACGGAAACGGTTCCTGCATGACCATACTCATCCACAACACCAAGACCGCACGCAAGGAAAAACTCAGTCCTCTGGAAGAGGGCCATGTAAAGATGTACGTCTGCGGAATTACCGCTTACGATTACTGCCACATTGGTCACGCCCGCTCGGTGCTGGTATTTGACATGGTTTACCGCTACCTGCAGCAACGCGGCTACCGCGTTACCTTTGTCCGCAACTTTACCGATATCGACGACAAGATCATCAAGCGGGCCCAGGAGCAGAACACCACCTGTGAGGAGCTGTCCCAGCGTTTCATCGCCAAATTCCACGAGGACATGGAGGCCCTGGGTACCCTGCCGCCCACCCTGGAACCCCTGGCCACCGAACACCTGCCGGAGATGATCGCCCTGATCCGGGAACTGGTCGCCAAAGACCTGGCCTACGAGGCCGGGGGGGATGTCTATTACCGGGTCCAGCGCTTCGCCGGCTACGGGGTCCTGTCTGGCCGCGGCCTGGAGGACATGCAGGCCGGCGCCCGGGTGGCGGTCAACGACAACAAAGAGCACCCCATGGATTTCGTCCTCTGGAAGGCCAGTAAACCTGGTGAGCCGGCCTGGGATAGCCCCTGGGGGCCGGGCCGGCCGGGCTGGCACATTGAATGCTCGGCCATGGGTAAAAAATACCTGGGCGAGACCTTCGACATCCACGGCGGCGGCAAGGATCTGGTCTTCCCCCACCATGAAAACGAAATCGCCCAGAGCGAGGGGGCCAGCGGCAAACCTTTCGCCAACCTGTGGATTCACCACGGTTTCGTGACCATCAAAGACGAAAAGATGTCCAAGTCACTGGGTAACTTCCTCACCATTCGCGAAGTGCTGGCGCGTCATCCGGCCGAGGCCTTGCGGCTGTTCGTGTTCTCCACCCATTACCGCAACCCGCTGGATTATTCCGAAAGCGCCCTGCACGACGCCGAAGCCGCCCTGACCCGACTGTACAGCGCCCTGGCGGCGATGAATCAGTTGCCGGTCGCCGACGGCGATTCCACACCGTCGGTGATCGACGATAAGGACCGCAACAAGCTGACAAAACTGGCGGACAGCTTTTACCAGGCCATGGATATTGATTTTAACAGCGCCCTGGCCCTGGGGCGGATTTTCGACGCCGTCAAAATCATCAACAAGATCCGCCAGGCCCTGCCCACCAACCCGGCCCCTCCGGACCTGGAACTGCTGCGGCGGACCGCTGCCAACATCCGGGAGTTGGCCGGCATTTTCGGCCTGCTCCGGGAAGATCCAGCCGCCTTCCTGAAAAAACGCCAGGAACGGCTGCTGGCCGGCCTGAGCATCAAACCGGCGGAAATCGAGACGCTGCTCAGCCAACGGGAGCAAGCCCGCCGGAACAAGGAATGGGCTGCCGCCGACCGCATTCGCGATCAGCTGCTGAGCCAAAAAATCATCATCAAAGACGGCCCGGATGGCACAATGTGGGAGGTAATAAAAAATCAGCACTGAGCAATTACAACTGTGAGAACCATTGCTATTACGCCTTTCCCGGCAGTTATGCTCTTGACACGATTTTTTTTTCCAGGTAATCATACCTGCGTCAGTTTCGTACAGGATACAACGTTGAAGTTCAGTTCGGTTAAAATCGAGCACAAACGCTGGTTGCCGCCTGACGTACATAAGCAGGCGACGGCCATATTTCCCGGCGCACGCCATCAGCTTAGCATCTCTCCATGACGAGGAATTCCATGCGAGATTTTATCCTTACTGCGGGAATGATTGAAAAAACCCGCATGGCCATCGAAAACTCGCTGATCAGCGCCGGCGTACGCACCGCCCTGTTAATTGACGGGGCCGGCAACATTCTGTCCAACTGCGGCAAAGACTCATCCGACATCGACACCATCTCTCTGGCCGCCCTGGCGGCGGCCAATCTCGGCGCCACTTCCCAGATCGCCAAACTCATCGGCGAAGAAGACTTCTCCCTGCTGTTTCACAAGGGAAAAACCGATAACATCCATTTCGGCCGCATCGGCAGTGAACTGATCCTGATCACCATCTTCCGGGAAGACGTTTCCCTGGGCCTGGTCCGTTGCCGGGTATCCGAGCTGGCTAAAACCATCACGGAGATCTTCGAGGATAATTAATGGCCCTGATCGATCTCAGCAAAAGAGAAGTGCACTGCAAAATTGTTTATTGCGGCCCGGGGCGTTGCGGAAAAACCACCAACCTCCTCAGCGTTTACGAGTCCATGGCCGAAAAAGACCGGGGCAAGATGCTCACCATCGACACCAAAGGTGACCGGACCCTCTTTTTCGACCTGCTGCCGCTCAACCTGGGTACCATCCGGGGGTTCAACATCCGCATCCAGCTATACACCGTTCCCGGTCAGACCATGTACGAGGCCACCCGCAAGCTGGTGCTGAAGGGAGTTGACGGGCTGGTTTTTGTCGCCGACCCCCTGAAGGTACGGCGGCAAAGCAACATCGAAAGTCTGGATGACCTCCGCCGCCACTTACAGGACTACGGCTTGAAAATCGAAAAAATGCCCCTGGTCATTCAGTACAACAAAAGGGATCTGGCCGATACCCCCACCCCAACCCTGACCATCGAAGAGCTTGAAAGCGACCTGAACGACACCCTCAAGGTCAAAACCTTTCCGGCTTCGGCCATTGAAGGCGTCGGGGTTTTTGAAACCCTGCAGGAGATCAGCAAACAGACGGTCCGTTACGTGGCCAACAAGCACCTACTGGCCGACATGAAATAAGATAGGTTTGCAACGCCGGCAAATTGTTAAGTTAAGGTCAGGCGCTCCACATCCGTAAATCCCGTCAGGAGTTGAGTATGACCCAGAACATGGTAGAGCAGGAACTCCACAGCGAAATCGACAACGCCATCGACAATCTCTTTGGTCAATACACCGGCAACAAGGAAAAAAGCAAAGAACAACCAGCAGCTAAGCCGACGTCGTCCAGTGACGCCGGACCGGCCGGCGACGACCCGTCCTTCCAGGAACCGCCGGCCAACCAGGAGATACTCCGACTCGAGGAGGCCCTGCTCTCCCTTGACTGGGAAATTTCATCCGCCAACATCGAAGAAACCGCCCGGGCCCTACAAGGTATTCAGGCCATCCTCAACCGGGAGCAGCAGGATGTCCTGGCGGAACTGCTGGCCGTGATGCAGGAGATCCTGGAGGCCATTGCCGACTCTCCCCGCAGCGTTCCCACCACCGTGCCTAAAACCATGCAGGACGGCATGGAAGCGATCAAGGCCGCCATGACCACCGAGGAAATGCCGATGGTCGAGCAGAACATGATCGCCCCGGCGATGGCCAAACTGCGGGCGGCCATCGCCCATGTACATGAAGCCGGTCGGCTGGAGCCAGCCGCAACCGAAACCAGCCCACCCCCGGAAACCCGGCCTCAACCGGCAACAACCAACCGGGCCGCAGACTTCATAAAAACCGACAACCAGGAAAAACCGGCGCCCCAGGCATCATCCGCCGCCGATCAGGCCACCACCCCCGAAGTCGACCCACCGCTGGTCACCGCGATCAAAGCCCACCTGACGATTCTGGATAAATGCATCAACAAGCGAATCGTACCCATGGAAAAGCTGTTTGCCAAAAACCGGGGCTATGAAAAACTGCAAGCGGTCCACACCGATCTGCGCAAGCATCTCGAAAGGCAACAAAAGATGCTTGGCCAGGCCCTGACGGAAGCCCGGCGGGCAAGCGAAACGGTCGGCCCGGCGACACCTTCTTCGCGGCAATCATCCTCGGCCCCGGCGGTCTGCCCGTGGAAAAGCCTGGCGGTCACCACCCGCAACGACCGCCGGGTGGCCTTCGTTCCCGATGAGATCGCCTTTCAGGGAATTCCGGGGCGTAAAAAGTACAGCGGCCCCTTTTTCCCGCTGAAAAATTTAAAAAAGGGGCTGTTTGGCAAAGTCCGCCGCCAAGTCAGCGGCGACCTGACCGGACTGGCAGAAGACACGCTAAAAAACATGCTGCTGCCCCTGGCCCCGGATGAAGCCCCCAAGCGAGGCGACAAAAGCCCCATTGTCCTGCTGTTCAAGGAGAATGCCGGCGCCGTTTTCCGGGTGGAGAGCACCATCGAACTGCTGCAGGTTACCTCGGAATGGCAATGGTTCCCAACCAGCGATCCCGGCTCCATGGTCGCTGGAGAACTGAAAAGGGGGGAGGAAACCGTCACCGTCATCACCGCCCGCCCCGCCTCCCTGCCCGAGGGCTGATGACGGGCTAAATGAAAATGAATTCACCCGCATCACTCCCCGACAACCTGGAAGCCAAACTGGCCGAAGCGGATCTCTACGCCTCCCAGGGGCTGGTGGATGAAGCCCTGGAGATCTACCAATCGCTGCTGTTCGGGCTGGGCAACGACCAGCCCATCCTCAGGGATCAGTTGGAAGAGCGGATGGTGGCCCTTCAAACCGGCGGTAACGGGCACCAAGCAAACGCGCAGTCGACCGCAGTCGGGGCCGAAACCAGCGAAGTTGATCGTTTTGAAAACGCCATGGGCCTGATGATGGCCGGTTTTTACGCCGAGGCGGACAGCGAGTTACGCCTGCTGCTGGGCAGCGCCTTCCGGCCGGTGGTGGTGCACAGTAAAATCGGCGAATGCTGTCTGCAGCTGGACCGTCCCTTCGAGGCCATCGAACACTTTGAAAAGGCCTGTAAACTCAAAGGCTCCATGCGCCAGAACGAGCGCCTCCATCTCCTGGATGCCCTGGCCATCACCTATGAGCGTACCGGCTCAATGGCGCCGGCGATCAAAACCCTGGAACAGATCGTCGCCGTCGACCCCGTTTTTCGCAACGCCAAAAAAAGGCTGGCCTCCCTTTCCCAAACCGCCGGCAAATACGGCCGTTTCTTCAGCCTGATCCGCAATCAACTGCTCACCCCAGAGCAGTTTGAGGCCGCCAAAAAACAAGCAAAAAAGCACAACAACACGCTGGACAACATCCTGCTGGCTGAATTCGGCATCAGCAAACAGCAGCTTGGCGCGGCTCTGAGCGAATATTACCGCTGCCCCTTTGTCGAATTCGATGACTCCCAAAAGCTCATCCCGCCCGCCTGCCTACGCGGCACCAAGGAAAGCTATTTCCGCAGCAACGTCTTTGTGCCCGTCAACGGCCCCGAAGGCAAGATCAGAGTGCTGACCGACGACCCCAACAACCTGGGCAAACATGAAAATATCCGTTCGGTACTCTACGGCACCGAATACCAACTGGCAGTGGCCCTGAAGGAAGACATCAACCGCTATCTCGATGTTTTTTACGATAAATCCGGCGTAGACGGCAAGCCGGAAGAGCAGGATATCTTTGCCAGAATCGAGCTGTTGGATGAACCGGGCGAAGACCCCGAAGAAGAGGAAGAGAGCCGCGGGGCCGCCGACGGGGTGGTGGTGCAGATGGCCAACAGAATCATCGAAGATGCGGTGACCAGACGGGCTTCAGATATCCATATCGAAAGCATGCCAGGCCGCAAGGGAACCGCCATCCGCTTCCGGATCGACGGCGCCTGCAGCCACTACAAGACCATCCCCCACAACTTCAAGCGGGCCCTGATTTCCCGGCTTAAAATCATCTCCAAACTCGATATCTCGGAAAAACGGCTGCCCCAGGACGGTAAAATTAACCTGAAAACCAGCCACGGCACCATCGAACTCCGGGTCGCCACCCTGCCCACCCACGGCGGCAACGAGGACGTGGTCCTGCGCATCCTGGCCGGCGGCGGGGCTGTCCCCCTGGACCGGATGAACCTTTCCCGCCGCAATTACCAGGAACTCTGCCGCCTGCTGGAAATGCCCTATGGCTTGATCCTGGTGGTCGGCCCCACCGGCTCGGGCAAAACCACCACCCTGCACGGGGCCTTGAATTACGTCAACCGGCCGGACAAAAAGGTCTGGACCATTGAGGATCCGGTGGAAATAGTCCAGGAGGGGGTGCGTCAGGTCCAGGTGGAAAGAAAAATCGGGCTGGATTTTGCCCGGGCCCTGCGCGCTTTTCTGCGGGCTGATCCCGACATCATCATGGTAGGGGAAACCCGGGACCAGGAGACGGCGGAAATCGTGATCGAAAGCGCTCTCACCGGTCACCTGGTGTTCTCCACCCTGCACACCAACAGCGCCCCGGAAACGGTCAGCCGGCTGCTGGGGATGAAAATCGATCCCTTCAATTTCTCCGATTCACTGCTGGGTATTCTGGCCCAGCGCCTGGTACGCCGTCTTTGTACCCAATGCCGGGAGGCTTATCAGCCGGACCATGATGAGTGTGAGTTGCTGCTCGAGGAATACGGCTCCCATCCCCTCTACTCCCTGAGACGGCAAAAAGTCGCCGAAGCAACTCTTTACCGTCCGGTTGGCTGCGAAAAATGTGGAAAAAGCGGCTATGTCGGCCGGATCGCCCTGCATGAGCTGATGACCGTCACCGACGCCCTTAAAAATATGATCGTCCGCAACCGCCCTATCACCGAAATTCGCGATGAAGGCCTGCGCGGCGGCATGCTGACCCTGAAGCAGGACGGCATCTGGAAGGTGTTGCAGGGAGTAACCGATTTGCGCCAGGTCCGAGCTGCCTGTATCAAGTAGAGAAAGACCAGGCAGGTAGCACATCTGCAACGGCAAGCTTATTATTCAGCACGAGGCGACCATGAAAAGAGTTTTAATTGTCGATGATGACCAGGGGTTCTTGCTCAGCCTGCAGGATATGTGCAGGGATCACGCCGACCAATTCGAAATCGTCACAGCCCAGAACGGCAAAGAGGCGCTGGAACGACTAGCGGAAAAACCGGTACATCTACTGGTTACCGACCTGAAGATGCCGGAAATGGACGGTTTTGAACTGATTGGTCGGCTCAGTAAAAGAGGGGTCATTATTCCGGTGATTGCCATGACCGCATACGGCACCCCGGAGATGGAAGATCGGTTGATGACCATGGGGGCCTTCCAGTACATTGAAAAACCCATCGACTTCAACCTGCTGCTCAAGAAGATTCTCGATGGGCTGGCGGCGGGCGCCAAAGGGCGGGTCACCGGCATCTCCCTGCCCTCTTTCCTGCAACTGCTGGAGATGGACCGTAAAACCTGCACCATCACGGTGAAATCCGGCCGACATTACGGCATGCTCTGTTTTGAAAACGGTGAGCTGCTCAATGCCTTTACCGAACCGCTGGAGGGCCTGGAGGCGGCATTTGAAATCATCAACTGGGACCAGGGCGAAATTGAGATTTACAACTTTTGTCGGAACCGCAAACGGACCATCAATGAGCCCTTGGGCTTCATTCTCCTGGAGGCCGCCCGCTTCAGCGACGAAAAAACGGAAAGGGAAGCGGTGGCCGCCGGCAAGAAACAACCAGAAGAGGACCTCGACCCACCTCCCGCCAATCTCCCGTCGGCCCCCGACCTGCCGGAGCCATCCGGGCTGAGTTCCATCGGCGCTGAAATGGAGACCTTGCTCAACGCCACTCCGGGTATCAACCGGATGGTGCTGGTGACCAACGGTGGCTCCACCATTATTCGCAAAAACGTCGATAACCGTGAGTTCAGACCCTTTATCAGCTACGTGGTGATAACCGCCGACAAACTGCGCAAAGCCATGGGTTACCAGGAACTTCCGCGTCACATCATTCTCTCGCAGGACCGAGGCGGCAAGCTGCTGATCATCCCCGGCCCCGAGGTCACCCTGGGCCTGGAAGTGGACCCGGAGGTATCACCGGTAAAAATCTCGGCCGCCCTCGCTCCGGCCATCGCCGCCGCCAAAATCGGCCACACCGCCTAACACAAGGAGAGCAGGCATGGATGACTTACTGCAAGAAATCACAATGCTGCCGGGGGTTAAAGGAGCTTTCCTGGCCATGAGCGAACCTCAACTGGTGTTTTCCGATCTGCCCGACGGTTACCCGCCGGAGACCATGGCCCAGATCGAGGTCGCCATGGAGCGGATCTTTAAGATGAACGAGCCCTGCAAGCTCACCGTCAACTCCGTGGAGATGCTCTTTGACGATACCATGATGCTGGCCAAACAGGTCAGCGAAGGCTGCAACCTGGTAATCCTCGGTGAGCCGGACAGCAACTTCGCGCTGCTTAACATGACCAGCACCATGTTGCTGGGTGAGTTGCGCAGCCAGGCAGAAAGGATTCGCCGTGACCCGCCGGCGGCGGCCCCGGCCGCCACCGGCGATGGCGACAGCCGGGATTTTGAGGTGGTCAGGGAAAAAGACCCCCTGAAAAGTGCGCTGCCGGTGTTGGAGGAATCACTGGCCCGGGCCATCGGCCCCATTGCCGGCATGGTGACCAGGGAAACCGTTGAACAGTGGCTGCAGGAGGGATCCTGTCAAAAAGCGCGGTTCCCCGAACTGATCGATGCTTTTTGCCGGGAAATCGATGACCCGGCCATGGAAAAGGAGTTCCGGGCCAATGTCGCATCACTGCTGTAATCGACTTTTAGTGTAACCAAACAGAACCTTGGCCAAGGTCGCGCCCGGAAAACGGGCAGCCGGCGAACCGGGCAGGTAACTGCTTACCGTATCAGAAAAGGAGTAAAAGATGGGCATTCGTATGAGATCCGTTTTGGTCATGGGGGTTTTGGGTTTTCTGGCTATCGCCGTGATCGGTTTTGCCAGCTATCGTTTAAGTGTCAATAATGCCTTAAACGAAGCACAGATCAAGAGCGATATCGTTTTGAACTACGCCATGGCCACCCGTTTGTACATGCAACGCGTCCAGCGTCCCCTGGCCCTGGCCCTGGTGGAGGAAGACCGTTTCTACCCCGAGCTGATGTCCGGCTTCGTCTCCGCCCGGGGAACTTTTGAGATTTTCGAAGAACTCTATCCCGGCTACATCTTCAAACAGGCCACCCTGGATCCTCTCAACCCTTACAACCTGGCGGATCGTGACGAAGTCCGAATCATTGAACACTTCCAGGACAACCCGGAACTTACCTCCACCCAGGGTCAGCTCGCCAAAAACGGCACCGACCTCTATTACTTTGCCCAGCCGATTCGGGTGGACCGGGAAGGGTGTCTCTCCTGCCATGGTGACCCTGCCGACGCCCCGAAAGATCAGGTGGAGATTTACGGCGACCAGAACGGCTACCACTGGAATATGAATGAAACCGTGGCCGCTTTTGTGGTTTACATTCCCACCGCCGAGGCCATTGCCGCCGCCAAAACGCTGTCCATTACCCTGGTGCTGATCGGGGCGACGGGAATTGCCATCATGCTGTTTATCATCGGCTGGTTTCTCAACCGGGATGTGGTCAACCCCATTGTTCGCCTGGCGGAACGGACGGAAAGCTTCAGCTTCGGCAAGAACCTGGATGAACCCATCGACCGCAACGCCGTCGGCGAAGTCGGCACCCTGGCCCAGGCCATTGAAAGATTGCGGATCAGTCTGAAGAAACTGTTGCAACGCAGCCGTTAGGAGCAAGACCATGAAGAGAAACTCACTGCTGCTGCCAGGCCTGGGGGCTATTTGCCTGCTGATGCTGAATCCGGGCCCGGCGGCCGGCGCTGCCGACTGTGAGGAGCTGAGAAAAAACATCCAGCAGGAACGCAACCTGATCAGAAAACAGCAGTTGCTGGATGAAGCCGTGGCGGCCTGCCCGCAGGACGCCCGGATTCATTACGAAAAAGGCTACGGAGAAGAACGCCTGCGCCGTTACGACCAGGCCCTGTCCTATTACCTGCGGGCGGTGGAACTGGACCCGGATTTTGCCCGGGCCTTTTTCGGGCTGGGCGATGTGTACGTGGTGCTGGGCAACCTGGGGCCGGCCATCCAGGCTTACGAGGCCGGCCTGGCCCTGGACCCCGACCACGTCCGGGCCCGCTCGTCGCTGGAGTTGGCCCAGATCAAGTACCGCTCGGAACGGGGCGAACAGATCACCCCGGACGAGTTCGTCCGGGTAATGCAGGAAAGCCGCCAGCAGGGCACCACCGCCGGAGCCCTGGACGGCCCGCTGTTGCGGATGCAGATCCTCTTTCAGATCAACTCCGCCGAATTGACCGCCAGTGCCAAAGAGCAACTGGCCATGGTGGGGGCGGCCCTGACCGATCCCGCCCTGAGCGGGCAGCGGTTTGAGATCGCCGGCCATACCGACAGTACCGGCTCCCCGGAGGTCAACCTGCCGCTGTCCAAGGAACGCGCCGAGCAGGTCCGGCAATATCTGATGGAGGAATACGGAGTTTCCCCGGAGCGCTTGACCATCGCCTACTATGGCGACACCCGGCCGGCTGTTCCCAACGATACGGCGGCCAACCGGGCAATCAACCGCCGGGTTGAGTTCCGAAGACTCAGTGATTAGTGATTAACAGGCGTTACCGGTCGCCGACTGGCACGGGTCAGGATGCCGGTCGGTTACCGGCAGGGTCAGGATAAAGGCCGAGCCCTGGTCTTTAACACTCTCCAACCGAATCCCG
Source organism: Desulfurivibrio dismutans (assembly GCF_029210385.1). Taxonomy (GTDB): domain Bacteria; phylum Desulfobacterota; class Desulfobulbia; order Desulfobulbales; family Desulfurivibrionaceae; genus Desulfurivibrio; species Desulfurivibrio dismutans. Next base: position 65,541 of record NZ_JARGDQ010000008.1, read on the forward strand.
CAGCGCATCTGGGCCAGCATTTTTTTGACGATCACCAGCCCAAGCCCCGTGCCATGGGACTTAGTGGTAAAGAAGGGTTTGAAGGCATCTTTGGCCAGTTCGTCGGACATGCCGCAACCGTTGTCGCCGATCACCAGTTGCACCGCATCGCGCCGTTTGCGGCTCAGCACCACCAGCCGCGGGTGGTCCACCCCGCCCATGGCGTCCAGGGCATTGGCAAAGAGATTCATGATCACGTGCTGCAGGGCCCTGGTGTCCACCACCACCCGCTGCGCATCCGGCGCCAGTTCCAGCCGCACGTCAATGTTCCGGGCCCGCAGATCGCTGCCCATCAGCTGCAGCAGGTCTTCAAAAAACAAAACCAGATCAACCTCGCTGGTTTTTGGCACCTCAAACATGCTGAAGTTTTTGAATGACTTCAGCAACACCTCCATCTTGCCGATCTCACCGGCAATCCGCTGCAGGTAGACATCGGTTTCTTCGTTGGAATACTTGTGGATGTTGTTCTGCAGGACCATCAAGGCCATCTTGATGGAGTTGAGCGGGTTACCGATTTCATGACGAATCCCGGAAAAGAGGCAACCGATGTTGTTCATCATCTCGGTGGCCTCGTCAACCGCCGCCAGCCGGTGCTGATCGGTAATATCCTGCACAAAAACCGAGACATACCGGCCATGGTTGGGCAAACAGCTGACGGTGTAACCCAGCATCCGGTGCTCATAGCGGACAATGGCCTGCCGACTTTTTTTCCTCCCGGGCCGCTGCAGGTTTTCCAGCTCGGCGCCAAGCAGCCGACTCAACTCATGATAGCCCGGAATCCCCCCCAAAGACTCCAGCAAGCCCCGGGCATGCTGGTTGACAAAAGAAACCGCCTCCTCCACGGTGTCGAGTACCAGCAGGCCGGTATCGATATCACCCAGGATATCACGAAATATGCAGGGGGAATCACAACTGGCAGTCATAACCACACGGGAATAAAAGGAAGCGCCATACCGCCGGCCGTTGGGCCGGCGGTATGGCGGGACTGATCAGTCTTTGGCGTTGTAGAAGAGATATTCAAGCACCCGCTCCTGGGGCAGGTATTCGGTGCCGGTGGTGCCGGCTACCGTATGATAGGAGCTGTAAACCACCACCCCGTCACCATGGATAAAACGCATGGTAAGCGGCTGGATCGGCTCATCCAAGGTGATAATACCCTCAAGGTCACCCTGCACCAAAGTGGTAACACTAGCACCCTCGGACGAATCAACCGGATTCAATAAGTGCCAGCCACCAGCAAAACCGGTGAGGAAAATACCGTTGTCAGGAGCAAGACAGGCACCATCGGTACAGGTCACGCTGGCCAACCAATTGGCCAGCGGGGCGTAGACCACTTCCGATTCAGGCTGAGCGCCACTAGGACCTGAAGCGATTCTCTCCACATACTCCACAAAGGGCTGAATCACAAAAGGGCTGGCCAAATCGGTGGCATACAGCCGGCCACCCTGCTCCACATAATTTCTTAAGATATCGTTATCAACGCCGGAAGCTGAAGCTCCACAATTTACGTAAACAATGTCATATTCTTCGATTTTGAATACTCCTGGCTCCACCTCCGCAAAAAGCTCTGAGGCTGCGAAGGCGCCGTACAGATCAAAAGTTTCCGTACCTGTCACCAGTTGGCCAGAATCATTCACCTCACCCAATCCCAGCTTGGCCAGCACATTTTCAATATTGTCATATGCGCCTTGAATTACCGCAATATTGGCCGCCCCCTGTTCAACCGAGGACGAAAAGACTATATCGCTGGTGGTCCCTACCACCAGGGTCGTCTCGACGGACCAGGCATCCTTGGTGGCTTTAATGGTTACCTCGGCACCCTCGGCATAATCTTCGGGCAACGTCAACTCGTAGTTGCCTTGATCGTCGGTACAGGTCCAAGCCACCCAAGCTTCCGCCGGTTCGTCGCAGGTTGCTTCCGAACGCACCGCCAGGCTGCTGGTGGTGTTTGAGTCCGGAATATAAACCGTGGCATTGGGGATCGGGGTTGAACCGTTGGGGGCATACAGGGTGCCGCTGACCACCTCTCCGGTTTCAATCGGATCATCATTACCATTGATTTCGTCATCATCCTTCTTCTTACTGCTGGATGAACTGCTGCTGCAACCGACAAAGGCCAGCAGCATGACACCGGCTACCAACATGGTCAATTTCTTCATTTTTTACCCTCCTTCCAGGTAAATTGTTTACCAACTCCCCACTGCGGGGACCCACCCGTTATTTCCGGCCAGCCAGCAGTTTGGAGTTACAAAATGATGGCCACCTGCTTAAGCCTAGCTTTCTGGAATAACGATTGTCAAATGCAAAAAAGCAACTCGTACAGCTACGCCATTTCCCTGCTATGTTAACATAACGATACGATAGCGTCATCACTCAAATGGGTGATTTTAACTGGTGCCGAAAATTGTCTGACCATGCAACGAGAGCGCCGGCAACACTTTATGGCGTAAAATATTTTTTTATGGTTTGCTGTTGGTAAGGCGTCGGCAATCAGTTTACCATTTGCCTGACTGTCACCCTCCAGACAAGGATCTTAAGGAGCTTGGTCCATGCCGCACCGCCGACGCTTTTTGGCCCTATTCAGCACCTTTTTGCTCGCCGTTCTGGCGCTGCTGCTCTGTCCGCCGGCGGGGCAGGCCTTTGCGCCTTACCCCTCCCATTACCGCTGGTACACCCTGCACACCGAGCAATTCGCCATTCATTACCCCCGCCACCTGGCGACACAGGCCGAGCACACGGCGCAAGTGGCCGAACAGGTACATGGCGAGTTAACCGCCCGTTTTGCTTGGACCCCCTGGGGCCGAACCCAGGTGGTGCTCACCGACCACATGGATTTCTCCAACGCCCTGGCCACCTCCTTTCCATACAATACCGTGGTGCTGATGCTGCGGCCCGCCGCCCCCGGGGAAGAGCTGGCCAATTACCGGGACTGGCTGCACCTGCTTTTTGCCCATGAATATGCCCATATCGTGCATCTTGACCAGGTCCGCGGCCCAAACCGGCTGGTGCGCGGCGTTTTTGGGCGCATCCTTTCCCCCTGGAGCTTTCCCAACTGGTTTTCCCCTAAATGGCAGGTGGAAGGGCTGGCCACCTATGAAGAGACCCGCCTTACCGGTTACGGCCGCACCGGGGGCAGCTATTTTGCGATGATCGTCCGCTCGGCGGCCCTGGCGGAACAGTTCCCAACCCTGGCCCAGATGCAGGGGTTTCATGCCAGTTGGCCGGGGGGCAAAAACCGTTATGTCTTCGGGGCCGAGTTCACCGACTACATTGCCGGCAAGCATGGCGAGGCCGGGCTCTACGAGCAGACCATGGATTATGCCGGACGCCTGCTGCCCTTCCGGCTCAACGCCTCCTTTGACCGGACCATCGGCGAGCGGCCCGGCTCCCTGTGGCGGGAGTGGAAACACACGGTGGAAAAACAGGCCGCCACCCTGCAGCAGCAGGTGGCCCGACAAGGCGAAACCACGGGTGAAGAGCTGACCAGGCGCGGTTACCGGATCGGAGCACCACGTTTTTCCGGCGACGGCCGTTTCCTGGCCTATACCGAAAGCGGCGCCCGGGAGTATCCGTCGCTGCGGCTGCTGGACCTGGCCGACGGCCAGGACAGGGAACTGGCCAAAGCCCCCGGCGCCACCGGCCTGTCGTTTGCCCCCGATGACCGGCGGCTGGCCTTCTCCCGCTGGGAGCGGGTTCGTTCCTACCAGCTTTATTCCGATCTTTATCTCCACGACCTGCAAGCAAGGGAAACCCGGCGCCTGACCACCGGCGCCCGCCTGCGCGACCCCGATTTTCACCCCGAAGACAACCTGCTGATCGCCGTGCGCGAGGGCGAAGGCACCACCACCCTGGTGCTGGTGGACCCGGACCACGGTGATTTCAAGCCCCTGCGGAACGAGCCTGACCCCGTGATTTACGGCCGTCCCCGCTGGTCCCCCAACGGTCGCCGGCTGGCGGTGACCGCCTGGCGGGATGGTCAACCGGGGCTGGAACTGATTGACGCTCGCAACGGCGAGGTGACAAGGTTGCTCAGCGCCGATCGCGCTACCCTGGCCTGGCCGGTTTGGAGCCGGTACGGGGAGTATCTCTATTTCACCTACGATCTCGACGGCATTCACAATATTTACCGCCTGCAGCCGGCCACCGGCCGGCTGGCGCGAGTGACCAACGTGGTGGGCGGCGCCTTTGAACCAGCCCGATGCCCGCACAGTGGCCGCCTGGTTTTCTCCGGCTATTCGGCCAGCGGTTATGATCTGGTACTGCTGGAAGAGTACACCGCCGAGGAGGTGGCGGCGGAGTTTGCCCCAGCCGACACCGCCTGGCGGCCCCCCGTCGTTGCCACCGTCATGGAACCGCCCGCCGATATTCAGCAGCAAGCGGAAGAGGACGAACCTGCCGTCATCCTCTCCCGCCACCGCTACCGGGCCGGCGCCACCCTGCTGCCCCGGGCCTGGTTCCCAGCCTTTGCCGTCGATGAGGAAGGGAGCAACTACGGTTTGTCCGTGGAGTCTTTCGATCCGCTGCGGCGCCATTATCTCCATGGCACAGCCCTTTACGGATCGGCCAGCCACCGCTGGGCCTGGGCTGCCACCTACCGGAATCACTGGTTTTTTCCGATCATCGAACTGCACGCCAGTGATTTTGCCGCCAAGCACGGTTATCTGTGGGCCCCGCCCGCCGATGAAGAGGGTTACCGGTCGCTGCCCAGCTACTGGGAACGGCGGCGCAATCTGCAGGCCTCTTTGCTGGTCCCCCTGCTGCGGCTGCGCTGGGGCCTGGTCGGCCGGCTCGGGGTGCGGGAACAGCGCCTGGAAGCCTTGAAGGGCTGGCCGGCGGGCGAAGAAGCTCCCGCCCAGGGCCGGCTCCGAGGCACGGTGGCCGGGATCAGCTTTGACAACCGGGAACAGCCGGGACTGGCGATTTCGCCGGAAAGCGGCGTGCTGGCGTCACTCCAGTGGAACCATTTCAACGACTCTCTGGGCGGGGATTTCAATATCGACGAGTTTATCATGGAAACCCGAGCTTTCCTGCGGGTGCCTTTTTTGCGGCGGCATGTGCTGGCCTGGTGGCTCAAAGGCGGCCTGGCGGAAGGTGATCGCCTGCTGCAAAGGCGCTTTCAACTGGGAGGCTTCATGCCGCCCGAGGCGCTGCTGGGCGAAAGCGGCGGCGGCTTTCCCCTGCGCGGCTACCCCCAGGCGGTGCAACGGGGGGATCGCATCCTGCGCTCCACCCTGGAATACCGTTTCCCGCTGATTTATCATGAAGCCGGCCCGGCGATCTTCCCCCTGTTTCTGGACCGCAGCCACCTGACCCTGTTCGGTGAAGCCGGGGCTGCCTGGGACGGCTCCTGGGAGAGTGACAACCGCATCAAATCCTCGGTGGGCACCGAGTACAAGCTGAATCTGGTGCTGGGCCACCTGATTCACCTGGACCTGCGGCTGGGCCTGGCCCACCGGCTGGACTCCGCCCGCCCCCGGGAAGACCGGACCATGCTCTATCTGGCCCTGGGGCACCAGTTTTAAAAACCGCCTGACAGAAGAACAGCTGGGTCAAATTCAGGCCATGACAGCCGGCCGACGGTCGGCTAAAATAGCCAGTGAGACGCCGAGAACTTACCACCAAAGGATTATGATTATGCAGCGGCTGCGGACAGTAATAGGCGGCGGGCTGGCTGGGCTTTTGGTTCTGCTGTTTGTCACCGCCCCGCTTTGTGCCGCCACGGAACCAAACCCCGTGGAAATCCAGGAGCATCAGGTGGAAGAACCGATTTTCGGTGGGCGAGCCTACCTGCTGGAAGCCGGCCGGGGCAACTCCCCCACCATGCTACTGGTGCACGGCCTGGGAGAACAGGCGGCACGCATCTGGGACGAACTGATCCCTGAACTGGCCGCTGAGTACCATGTACTAGCGGTGGACCTGCCCGGCTTTGGCCGTTCCGACAAACAAAACACCCTTTATTCGCCCAAAAATTATGCCGCCTACCTCGACTGGCTGACCGAAACCTTCAGCCCCGACCCCATGGTGGTGGTCGGCCACTCCATGGGCGGCACCGTGGCCCTGCGTTTTGCCGCCGACCACCCACAAAAAGTGCAGCGGCTGGTGCTGATTGATGTGGCCGGAGTGCTGCACCGCAAGGCTATCACCCAGGAACTGCTGGAGCCGGATCTCCAGCAGCGCCTGCCCAGCCTGCCTTCCGGCCCCGTGAGCCGGATCGACAACTGGCTGAGCGGCATCATCGCCGGCCTGCCGGATTTGCCCCTGGATATTGATCAGGCACTGACCAACGACACCCTGCGGGCCCGGCTGCTGGGCGGCGATCCCGCCAGGATCGCCGCTCTGGCAGTGGTCCAGGATAATTTCAACCGCGACCTGCGGGAACTGCAAATACCAGCCTTTATCATCTGGGGGGCCGAAGATTATGTGACCCCGTTGCGCACCGGGCTACTGCTGAAAACCCTGCTGCCCCGGGCCCAGTTGCAGATCATTCCCGAGGCCGGCCATGTCCCCATGCGGGATCAGCCGGAACTGTTTCGGGACGCCCTGCTGCAGGCCCTTACCGCTCCAGCTCCCGCCGCCATGACGACGCCCTCCAAGGGCACCGCCACCAAAACCGAGCGGCTCGGGGTCTGTCAGGACCAGCAGGGACTGATCTTCAGCGGCCGTTATGACCGGCTGACCATCAGCGACTGCCGAAACATCAGGCTGCGCGGGGTGGAGGCCGCCTCGCTGGTTATTGAGAACTCCCAGGTCACCATCGAACAGGGATGGCTGGAAAGCCCCGGGACCGCCATGCAGGTGACCAATTCGACGGTGACGGCCACCGGCCTGCGGGTGAGGGGCGAAAACGCCCTGGTGGTATCAGCCAGCCGCCTGGACCTGGCCGGGGTCGAACTGATCGGCCAGGAAACCGCCATGCGGGCCGAGTCCCCCTCGGTGCTGCTCTTTTCTTTAAGCCTGGCCGAAAGCAGCCACGGCCGCCATTATCTCCACGGCGAACACCGGCTACAGCCCGGCGCCCCGTTGTAAAATCTGGTTGTCTGTCGGCGCCGCCAACTGTTTGATTGCTTTCCCGGCGGCAATTAATTAGGATGCGTGTTTGTTTGCAAACCAGCAGATAATACTCATGAGGCACAAAATGAAAGGTGGTTTTGCGTTACTGGCCGCGATGCTTTTGCTTGCCTGGAGCCTTGGCGGCTGTATCGCCGACGATGACGACAACGACGACAACGACGACCCCGGCGATCCGGTGGCCTTTGTGTTATTGACCTCCGGCCAGACCAGCGGCATCGACAGCGAACGACTGACGGCGCTGAGCCAGCAGGCGGCTTACAACCGGTTGTGGCAGGACCATGAAACCGCCTTTGTCATCCCACCGGAGCAGCCGGCGGTTGATTTCAGCCAGCGGATGGTGGTAGCCGCCTTCCTCGGTCAACGCGACACCGACGGCTACCAGGTGGAAGTGGTGGAGGTTCGGGAACGGGAGCACAGCTTAATGGTCACTGTACGCTTTACCATTCCGGACGACGATTGCCCGGGCACCGAAACCACCACCCAGCCTTACCGACTGGTCACCATCCCCCAAACGGATAAGGTGGTGGGCTTTACCACCGAAGTAAGGGAGAGTTGCCCTTAATGATCCGGTTGCACTCCCCCTTCGTTTAGTCCGCCATGAAAAAGAAGAAAAAAAAACCGCTGTGGAGAAAACGCTGGAAACGCTTTAAGCGTTGGCAGCAGCGTTCTCCCTGGACTCCGGCAAGCTGGTTCACCTGGGCCGGAATGGGGCTGCTCTGGCTGCTCATTCAAATGCCCACCTCCTGGCTACAGCGGCTGGGCCGGGGGCTGGGGTTGGGGCTTTACGCCCTGATGCCGGGCCGCCGACACATCGCCCGCACCAACCTGCAACTGTGCTTTCCCGAACTTAGCGACCGGGAACGGGAACATCTGGTCCGGGAGAACTTCGCCTCCAGCGCCATGGCCATTTTTGAGGCCCTGTTGGGATGGTGGGGCAGCGATCAGCGTATTGCCGCCCTCTACACGGTGGAAGGGGAAGAAAACCTGGCGGCGGCCCGGGCCGACGGCAACGGGGTAATTCTGCTGGGGGGCCACTACACCACCCTGGAGATCAGCGGCCGTTTTTTCGGCCCCCACGTCAAAGGGATCTACCCCATCTACAAACCGGCCAAAAATCCGGTGGTTGAATTGCTGATGGTCAGGGCCCGCAAACGCTATTTCGACGACCTGCTGCCCAACAGCGACCTGCGCGGCGCGATCCGCCAACTGCGTCGGGGTAATGTCACCTGGTACGCCCCGGACCAGGATTTCGGCCGCCGGGATACGGTTTTTGCCCCCTTCATGGGGGTACCCGCCGCCTCCCTGGTGGCCACTGCCCGGCTGGCCAAGCTGGGCCGGGCCAAGGTGCTGCCTTTTTATTCACAACGGCTGGCCGACGGCCGCTACCTGGTGCGTATCGAGCCGGCCCTGGAAAACTTCCCCAGCGGCGAAGATGTTGCCGATGCCACTGCCATCAACCGGGTCATCGAGCAGCAGGTGCGCCGGGCGCCGGAACAGTATCTGTGGATCCACAAACGATTCAAGACCAGGCCGCCCGGTGAAACTGAGCTTTACCACCGCTGAACGAACACTTGACAACCCAAAACGCCTTGGGCATATTCCTGCTTCGTCTGCACAATCGAAAAAAAACTTCAAAATATATCTCCGAAAACCAGAGGAAAAGCATGAGCAAGATCAACCGGCAACTGCCGACACCCTCCCCCATTACTTACGGGGACTGCCTGAAAAGTTATACCTACGACCAGGACAAAGCCTGCACCCCGGAAGAGACCATCACCAAACTCAAAAAGAAACTGGCCGAGGTCAAACTCGACATCCTCAACGATGTCCGGCGGGTGGACACCGGACGGCTGGACATACCCGTTTACTTCAGCGTTTGCGGCCGCGAGGCCTTCGAGGTAATCCGCAACAAGAAGCAGCTGGGCAAGGGCTGCACCCCGGAACAGTCCCAGGCCAGCGCCTGCATGGAATTGATTGAGCGCTTCAGTTTTTTCGACTTCAACCAGAAGCCGGCCAACTTCCTGCGGGCCACCTACGCCGAACTCAAGGATCAGGATCTACCGCTGCTGCCGCTGAAATATCTGCTGCAGTCGGTCCACGACGAAAACACCTCGGAAGATACTCTGGCCCGGCTGATTGCCGATATTCCCATCCGCTGGACCTGGGCCACCCACCTCAACCGAGGCGAGATGGTGCTGATCCCCTATTCCTGGTTTTACGCCATTAATGAATTCAACGGTCCTTCCGCCGGCAACTCCTATGAAGAGGCGATCCTGCAGGGGCTCTGCGAAGTGGTGGAGCGCCACGTGTCGGCGGTGGTGACCAGGCAGCGGCTCAAGGCCCCCAAGATCGATCCCGCCTCCATCACCGATCCGGTGGCCGTTGAACTGCTGCACAAGTTCACCCGCCACGGCATACGGGTCTTTTTGAACGATTTCACCCTGGATACCGGCATTCCCACCGTGGCCGCCATGGCCATGGACCCCTCCACCTTTCCCGACACCAGCGAAATCGTTTACACCGCCGGCACCACCCCGGAACCCAACAAGGCCCTGATCCGCGCCCTTACCGAAGTGGCCCAGATGTCCGGCGATTTCCACAGCCAGTCCAACTACGAGGCCAGCGGTCTGCCCAAACCCCTGTCGCTGGAGGAGGTTGATTACATCGTTAACCCCGGCCGCACGGTGCAAATAAACGAGCTGCCCGACCTCAGCGACAATAACATGAAGGCGGAAATCGACCGCTGCCTGGCGGCCTTGAGCAAGCTGGGGATGGAGGTCTTTCTGGTCAACACCATGCACCAGGAGCTGCAGATCCCGGCCGTTTACACCATCATCCCCGGGGCCGACTTCCGGGAACGCTCCAACAGCCGCAACGTCGGCCTGTTTGCCGCCAAACTGGCCCACGAGCAGATCAGCCCGGCGTCAGCCCAGATCGAGCAACTGGAAAAGATGGGCGGGATTCTACCCGAGGCCTATTTCATCGAATTTTTTCTCGGCAAGAAAAAGGCCGCCATGGGCCTGTTCCAGGAGGCCATGGATCATTTTCAGCGCTCACTCCAGCTTCACCCCGAGGAAGAGGACTTTCCCTACATTTACGCCTACATGGGGGAATGCCTGAAAGACATGGGCAGCTACCGGGAGGCCATCGAAGTGCTGCGCCGGGGCCTTGAGCATGACGAGGAACGGCAGGATATCCACAACATGCTGGGTTTCTGCCATTACAAGCAGGCCGATTACGAAAACGCGGTCACCCACTTTGCACGGGCCATCGACCTGGAGCCGGGCTCGGCCATCGATTTTGCCAACCTCGGCATCAACCTGCGCAAGCTGGGACGCCATGAGGAGGCGGCGCATAATTTAAAAATCGCCATCACCATGGACCCTTACCTTGAACTGGCCCGCACCCACCTGGATGAGATGTTACAGGAAAAGCAGCAGACCGCCGCCCGGGCATCCCTTGGTTAAAGGACTATGGCCATGTCTTTGCAGATCGAAGAAAGAATAGTCAACGCCCTGCTGGCCCACGGCCGCCGCGAAGAACCCAACGAGGCCTGCGGTTACCTGGCGGCCCGGGACGGGGTGATTTGCCGTCATTTTGAACTGACCAACATCGACGCCGCCCCGGACCATTACTCCATGGACCCAGCCGAACAGTTTGCCGCCATAAAGCAGATGCGGGAAGATGGCCTGCAACTGGTGGCGGCCTACCACAGTCATCCGGAAACCCCGGCCCGGCCCTCGCTGGAAGACATCCGCCTGGCCAACGACCCCGACATGATCTATGTCATCGTCAGCCTGATGGCCGGCGTGGAACCGATCAAGGCCTTCAAAATCGAAGATAACGATTATCGCGACCTCCCCCTGCATATCCTGAAAAAGCAGTAACCGAACAGCCGTATAACTGATCACGGGGTGCCCCAGGGCAAGATCAAGGTCATTGGTTTTGTCCCGGGTTTTACGTCCCCCGTCCAACCCCAGGCGACTTTGACGTTGCCTTGGCAGGGTGCCGCCTAAAACGGCGATCGCTTACACAGCAGCAGGTAGAGAGCCGGCACCACCAGCAGGGTCAGCATGGTGGAGGCGGCCAGGCCGGAAATCAAGGCCCAGGCCAGCGGCGGCCACAAAGATGAGGGGGAAAAGGCCAGAGGCAACATCCCGGCAATGGTGGTGGCAGTGGTCAAAATAATCGGCCGGGTCCGCCGGCCTACCGCTACCTGCAGGGCCGCCGCTGGCGACAGCCCGGCCGCCTGGCGCTGCTCGGCCACGGCCAGCAGGACAATGGCATTGTTGACCACCACCCCCACCAGGGCGATGGTGCCCAGCAAAGACATGAAACCGAATGGCTGACCGCCCAGCAGCAGCCCCGGCACCACCCCGGCGGCGGCCAGGGGGACGGTAACCAGCACAATCCCAACCTTACGAAAAGAGTTGAACTGCAGCAGCAGGATCGCCAGTAACAGCAGCAACCCCAGCGGGGCGGCGGCGACCATGGCGGCGTTGGCCTCGCCGGTACCCTCCAGGTCCCCGCCCAGCTCCCAATAAATACCCTCGGGCAGTTCCAACCGTTCCAGCCGGGGGCGCAACTCGGCCAGCACATGGCTGTAGGTGGTGCCGTCGGTCAGTTGGGCCAGCACCTTGGCCACCCGCCGCCGGTCCTGGCGCTCGATGGACGCCGGCCGCCACTGCAGCTCGCCAGTGGCCACCAGGCTGAGGGGCACCGGCGCCGGCTGGCCCGACCTTGCGGTCAGCAGCAGCACATTTTCCAGGTCCGCTGCTGGATAATGTTCGCCTGCCGGGGAACGGACCACAATCGGCACCGGCTCATCACCGCCCCGGAATTGACCGGCGGGAATCCCCCGGCTAAGCCCGTAAAGGGCCAGGGCCACATCCTCCCGCTGCAGGCCGTGCCGGGCGGCGGCGGCATCATCGATGGCAAAGACCATGGTGGGGGCGCCGGTGCTCAGCTCATGGCGCATATCCCGGGGGCCGGGGATCTGCTCAAGCTGGGCCATCACTTTGAGGGCGGCGCTTTCCAGGTCGGCCAGGGCAGGCTGGCCGTGAGCCCGGGGCCCGGCCGGCCCCTCGGCGACCCCATAACGACGTTTGATCTCCGGTGGCGGGACGCCGAACAGCCGGATTTCAATGGGGGCGATCACCGGCGGACCCTGTTCAAGCTTCCGCACCACCACCTCTATCCCCGGCAGTTGCCGGTGGGCCCATCCTCGGGTCCAGGCGACCAGTTGGTCGGCCGCCGCCGTGTCATCGGCGGTAACAGCCAGTTGGGCCAGATTGGGGCTGCGGGGAATCCTGGGCAGGTTGTAGTAAAAGGCCGGCGCACTGCGCCCGACGAAAGTCGCCACCGCCGTAACCCCGGGTCGGGCCAGCAGTTCCTGCTCCAGTCGACCGGCGGCGGCCGAAGTGGCTTCCAGCCGGCTGCCTTCCGGCAGCTTGATCGACACCGTGAACTGATTGCGGTCGGACAGTGGGAAAAACTGGCGGGGCACCAGCGGGGTCAGTAAAAACATGAGCAGGATCAACAGCACCGCAAACCCCAGCACCGGCCAGGGACGGCTCACCGCCAGCCGCCCCAGCCGGTCGGCCAGGCGCCGCCACCACCTCCCGCTGCTTACCGGGCGTCGGGAATGCAGGAAGTAGCGGCAAAAAAGCGGCGTAACCAAAATGGCAAAAAGATAGCTCAACCCCAGGGTGAGGATAATCACCAGGGGAATGCTCCGAGTGAAATCGGCGGTGGGCCCCCGGGCGATCAGCATCGGGGTGAAGGCCGCCAGGGTAGTGCCGGTGGCCGCCGCCAGGGGGGCCGCCACTTCCCGCACCGCATCCCGCATTGCCTTACCCGGAGCGTGGCCCTCGTCCAGCCGAGTCTGAATATTTTCCGTCACCACGATGGCATTATCCACCAGCATCCCCAAGGCGATGACCAGAGCGGCGATGGAAATCTGCTGCAGCACCCCGCCGCCCAGGGCATACATCCCCAGGGCCGCCAGGGTGACCATGGGCACCACCGCCGCCACCACCAGACCGGGCCGCCAGCCAAGGGCGGTGACCAGAACCGTGGCCACGATGATGATGCCCAGCAGCAATGAGGTTGAAAGCTGGCTTAAACGCAGGCGAACCCAGTCCGGCTGAAATGCCATCTCCCGGATCTCCAGCGGGGCGAAATCAGCCGATCCTGCGGCCACCAGGCGACGAACCGCCTGGCCGAAGGCAATGATATTGCCGTCGCTGACCGGCACCACCCCCAACCCCACCACCGGTCGGCCGTCCAAGCGCATCAGGGTTTCCGCCGGCCGGGCCGGACCATGGCGAACCTCGGCCAGTTCAGCCAGGGGCAAAGCCGCCCCCGACGGCAGCACCAGGGGGGTTTGTTTGATTTCCGCCAGAGACTGAAATTCGCTCAAAGGGCGTAAGATCAGCCGGCTGTCGGCCACCGCCAGGTCGCCACCGCCCTGCACCCGGTTGCGGGCGGCCAGCAGGGCGGCCAGTTGACGGCTATCCAGCCCCAATCGTCGCACCGCTTCCTCATCCCAGCTAACGGTGATCTGCTCGCCGGGATCCCCCACCAGGTGTACCTTGCCCACCTCCGGCAGTTGCAGCAACCGCCGCTGCAACTGCCGGGCCGCCGCCCGCAGCACCAAAGGATCGTTATCGCCGCCCACCGCCAGCACCACCGAATCCTGCTCATTAAGATCACGATTCAGCTCGGGTCGAGCAACTCCTGCGGGCAAACGGGGCCCGGCCCGCTCCAGGGCCAGGCGCACATCATCCCAGGCCCGCTCGATATCCCGGGTGCCGTCAGCCAACTCCAGGTTGAGCACCGCCAGTTCGGCCCGTGAAGTAGAATAAATCCGGCTGACCTGCTCCACCTCCTGCAGGTACTGCTCAAAAACGTCGGTAACCAACCGCTCCACGGTTTCGGCGTCGGCCCCGGGAAATTCCACCAGGATCTGGCCCCAGTAGTCACGCAGGGTGGGGTCTTCCTGCCGGGGCATCTGGCCGCCGGCCAACAGACCGATCAGGGCGACCAGCACCACCGCCGCCAGGGTGACCCGGGGCCGGGAGTGCAGCTTATCCAGCACCCCGGAGTTCACGGCACCGGTTCCTCCGCCATCGCCTCCACCTCCTCCACCGCTTCCACCAGGGCGCCGGCGGCCAAGGTGCTGAAGCCGGAAACCAGCACCCGGTCACCAGGCTGCAGAGGACCAAAAACCGCCACCCGCTCGCCGGTCAAAGCCCCCAGTTCAATGCCGACTCTTTCCACCCGGCCGTCTTGCCCCAGCCGCATCAGGGCCGGCCGGTCGCCGCCGGGGTTGATCACCGCCGCCGGCGGCACCAGCCAGGCCCCTTGCTGCGTCGCCTGCCACCGCACCTCGGCCAACTGCCCCGGCCGCAAACCCGGAACGGCGGGGAATTCCACCAGGACCGGAAACAGGGACGGCGCCAGCGGTGAAGCATCGGCCACCGAGCGAACCGTCCCGGCCAGCCTCTGCTCAGAGCGGGGCAGAAAAACCTCCAATTCCGTGGACGGCGGCAGCCAGTCCAGCATGGCTTCCGGCACTTCAAGCAACAACTCAAAGGTACCGGTTGTCCGATCCGGGGCAAAATCGTCGGTTTTTTCGCTGCCGGTGGTGGCGTTGACGCTCAGCACCGGCCGGCCCGTCGCCAGATATTCCCCCGGTTCGGCCAGCACTGCGGTGACCGTACCGGCAAAGGGAGCCCGCAGCACGGTTGCGGCCAGTTGGCGCTTGGCCTCCCGCAACTCTTCGGCGGCGGACTGGCGGGCGGCCGCCAGAGCTGCGGCGGCGGACTCAGCCAGCTCGGCCTCATCCTGGCTGGCCGCGCCGGAGGCCGCCAGGCTGACCAGGCGTCGATGCTCGTTGTCGGCCCGCCGCCAGCGGATTTCCAGTTCCTCCAGCCGGGCCCGGGCCCCCGCCACGACGTTTTCCCAGGGCTCCGGGTCGATGGTTGCCAGCACCTGGTCGACGGCAAAAACATCTCCGGTTTTAACCGGCCGAGTCAGCAGCCGGCCGCCGCCCTCAAAAGACAATTCCGTCCGCCGGCCGGCCCGGACCAGGCCGGAAAGGCGCAACTCCCGGATACTGCTGCCCGCCTCCACCTTCGCCACCCGCACCGGCTGCCGGCTCTGCTCGGCGACCGGCACTACCGGTGGAGTTGTCGGTGGCCCCGGCTTATAGATCAGCACCAGCAGCAGCACAAGAGCCAACAGTAGTCCGCCAAGCAAGCGACCGTATGCATGGTTAATTTTCATTATCGCCATCCTTTGCTGCGAAAATCGCAAGTTGCTTATCTCTTTGCAATAGAGCATGCCGTAAACGATTGCAAGCAGCTTTTGCCCGCTCACCCACAATCCGTTTACCGGTCAGGCTTGGGTGGTTGACAAGTAGGCACCAAAACAGCTATAAGCGACTAATAACAACCAGCAAATAAAATACAAGGAGGACGCTATGAGCAAAATCCCGGCAACCCGTATAACACTGTTTGCAACCACGGCAAAAACCCGCTTCAACCAGTCACGGCAGTTGCTTCTGGCCGGCGCCATGATGTTGCTGACCATGCTGTTGCTCACCCCCGCGGCCGCCGCCGATGACGATGTTTATTACACCCAGGTAGGCATGTGGGCTGACCAGGGGGTCAGGGTGATGGCCACCAATTATAAACGGGGGACCTTCATTCCCGTCAATACCGAAGTAAGGATCAATCGGGTGACCAGGAGGGCCATTGAGTTCACCGTACCCTCGTTGAACGACCAGCGCATTCAACTGGTCAATGTGCCCAACCACACCCAGGTGAATTACCAGGAACTGCAGGACCGCACCTTTAGCCGCCAGCCGGTGGACCTGGCCCGCTTCAACCCCGACATGCTGGATTATATTCAAAGGGGCGACGTCGAGCCGGGCATGACCCGTGAGGAAGTTATCGCCACCCGCGGCTATCCGCCGGGCCATGAAACCCCCAGCCTGGATATGGATCAGTGGCGCTACTGGGAGCACCGCTTCGGCACCAAAATGGTGCGTTTTGAAGACGGCAAGGTAGCGGAAATCATCAGATAAACCCTCGGGGGTCCCGTACGCTGGACAAACAAAAAGTAATTCATTTAAGTTTAATTTAGGCCACATACTCAGATGAGTCACCGATGCATTTTCTCAACAGCTTTAAACTGGGCACCCGCATCGGCAAAAGTGGCCGACGAGGTAAGAAACTTGGCCACGCGGGCGGCGGAGGCGGCCAAGAATACCGCCACCCTGATCGAGGGCACGGTTCACAAGGTGCATGAAGGTTCGGAGTTGGTCAGCCGCACCAACCAGGCCTTTGGCAAAGTAGCGGACAGCACCACCAAGGCCCCAAGTCTGGTGGGTGAAATCGCCGCCGCCTCCAAGGAGCAGTCCCACGGTATCAACCAGCTCAACCAAGCGGTAAACGACGTGAACAGCGTGGCGCCGCAGCCGGCGAACAAGCCGGCTGCGGCAGCAAAGTCTGGCGGAACCAAGGGGCGGCGGTCGGGCGCAATCGGCCGGTGACCAGGAGAGCAAAAAGCGCAGCGCCAAGGACGTGATCCCTTTCGGACGTGACCCCTCTTCGATGATGATGATTTCCAGGATTTTTAAGCTGGCCTGCGCCGCTGTTTGTTGCGCCGCCGATATTTCTTAATCCCGCTCCGCTCCGGCCATCACCCAAAACACGCTACTTTCTGCGCCGAAGTAGCGTTTTTTTTATCAACACGCCCAGAAAATTATTGACAATATCCGCTTATGCGGATATACGGTAAAGACCATGAAAGAGATCGCCGACGGCCTGAAGGCCCTGTCCGAGGAAGTTCGCTTGCGTCTGCTGTTGCTGCTGCACAGTCAGGGGGAGTTGTGCGTCTGTGACCTGATCGGGGCCCTTAACCTGCCCCAGTCCACCATCTCCCGGCACCTGTCCTACCTGAAGAACAGCGGCTGGGTGGAGGGCAGCCGGCGGGGGGTGTGGATGCATTACCGGCTGACGCCGCAGCTGAGCCCCCTGATGCGCGAGATCCTTGATGCCCTGGCCCGGGAAGCGGCCAATCGGCCTGAAACCAAGCGGGATGCCGGCAACCTGGCGCTTTACCGCCAAAACAAGCAAAGCGACGAGGCATGCTGATGACCACCACCATTTTATTTCTCTGCACCGGCAACTCCTGCCGCAGCCAAATGGCCGAGGGCTGGGGCCGTCACCTGCTGGGCGAGGAGTTTGAGGTCTTTTCCGCCGGGATTGCCAAACACGGCATGAACCCGCTGGCCGTCAAGGTGATGGCCGAGGCCGGGGTGGAGATCGGCGACCAGTACTCCAAAACCCTGGAAGAGTTGCCCCGGGAAAGTTTCGATTACGTCATCACCCTTTGCGGCCATGCCAACGAGACCTGCCCCTACTTTCCCGGCAAGGTCATCCACCAGGGCTTTGACGACCCGCCCAAACTGGCCGCCGATGCCGCCAGCGAGGACGAGGCCCTGGCCCATTACCGCCGGGTGCGGGATGAAATCCGCGATTATGTAAAAACTTTGCCGGATGAGCTGGCAAAGCTGTTGTAAACAATCACCAACCGCCGATCCTTCTAGCCGCCAGGCTCACGGGACCGGCAGTGAGAGTAAAACAACTTGCGAGGTACGCGTCATGCCTAAAAAAATGGAAGTTTTCGATCCGGCCATGTGCTGTTCCACCGGCATCTGTGGCCCCTCGGTGGACCCGGCCCTGGTCCGTTTTGCCGGTGATCTGGACTGGCTGCAGAAGAAAGGGGTGGAGGTAAGACGCTACAACCTCTCCCAGGAACCGGCGGCCTTTGCCGAAAACCAACTGGTGCGGGACAAACTGGCCACCGACTCCACCACCTGCCTGCCCCTGATCCTGGTGGACGGGGTGGAGAAAAGTACCGCCACCTACCCCACCCGCCGGCAACTGGCGGCCATGGCCGAAGTCGATTACGACCCGACCACCGACGCGCCCCCAGCCGGCCAGGATAGCGCCACCCCCCTCTCTTCCCTGCCTATAGCGGGCGGAGGTGATAAATGCTGCTGATTGACCAGGCCCCCCGTTATCTCTTTTTCACCGGCAAGGGCGGGGTGGGCAAGACCACCATGTCCTGCATAGTCGCCATTGCCCTGGCTCGGCAAGGCAAGAAGGTGTTGCTGATCAGCACCGACCCGGCCTCCAACCTGGACGAGGTGCTGGAGACCCCACTTTCCGGCAGCCCCGCTCCGATCAAGGGCAACCCCGGCCTGCTGGCCATGAATATCGACCCGGAGGAGGCGGCGGCGGCCTACCGGGAAAGGATGGTGGGCCCCTACCGGGGGGTACTGCCCGACGAGGCGGTGCAAAACATCGAAGAGCAACTATCCGGCGCCTGCACGGTGGAAATCGCCGCCTTCAACGAATTTTCCCAGGTTATCGGGCACCCGGAAACGGTGGCCGAGTACGACCATATCGTGCTGGACACCGCCCCCACCGGTCACACCCTGCGACTGCTGAGCCTGCCGGCGGCCTGGAACGATTTCGTGCTGGAAAACAAGGGTGGTTCCTCCTGCCTGGGGCCCTTGGCCGGGCTCAAGGAGCAGCGGCTGATCTACGAAGGGGCGGTGGCCTCGCTCACCGACCCCGAGCTGACGCTGCTGGTGCTGGTCAGCCGACCGGAGGCGTTTACCCTGGCAGAGGCGGAACGGGCCGCCGCCGAACTCTACGGCCTGGGGATGAAAAACCAGCACCTGGTGATCAACGGCCGCTTCCAGGCCACCTCCGACGACCCGGTGGCCCAAGCCTTGCAAAACAAGGGCGACCGGGCCTTGGCCAAGTTGCCCCCCACCCTGGCCCGGCTGCCCCGATGCGTGATGGATTTCCGCCCCCAGGGCCTGGTGGGCCTGGCCGCCATCGAAAAGGCCCTGGAAGCGGCCCCGGACAGGACGGACAGCGGCGAGATCGAAAAACTGGCCGCCGGCCTGCAACGTACCCGGCCCCGGCTTACCCCCTGGCCCCAAATGCTGGAAGAACTGGCGGCCCCCGGCAAGGGCCTGATCATGACCATGGGCAAGGGTGGCGTGGGCAAGACCGCCACCGCCGCCGCCATCGCCGTGGAACTGGCCCGCCGGGGGCATAAGGTCTGCCTCTCCACCACCGACCCGGCGGCCCACGTGGACCAGATGCTGCCCGATCCGCCGGCCAACCTGACCATCAGCCGCATCGACCCCAAGGCGGAAACCCGTACCTACACCGCCCAAGTACTGGCCGCCAAGGAACATGAGCTGTCGGCCGAGGACCTGGAGTTGCTGAAGGAGGAACTGCGCTCACCCTGCATTGAGGAGATCGCCGTCTTCCAGGCCTTCGCCCGCGAGGTGGCGGGCGCCCAAGAGCAGTTCCTGGTGCTGGATACCGCCCCCACCGGCCATACCCTGCTGCTGCTGGACGCCACCGAGTCTTATCATCGGGAGGTGGCCAAAAACGCCGCCGGGGTCAGCGAGGCGGTGCAGCAGCTGCTTCCGCGCCTGCGCGACCCCAAGTACACGAGGGTGCTGCTGGTCACCCTGCCCGAAGCCACCCCGGTACACGAGGCCGCCAGCCTGCAGGAAGATCTGCGCCGGGCGGCAATCGAACCTTACGGCTGGGCGATCAACCAGTGCTTCGCCCTCTCCGGCACCCAAGATCCGCTGCTGGCCGCCCGCGGGGTCAAGGAACTGGGTTTTATCGAGGAAGTGCTGCAACTAAGCCCCGGCCCGGTGGCGGCCTCGCCCTGGCTGGCAACGGAGATCAAAGGCAGCGCGGAGCTGGGCAAGCTACTGGCGGCCGACCCGGAAGCCGATTAGTACTTGCGCTTGAGGGGTGAACCGGCGCTGCCGGGGCACCTTTTGCCACTGCTTGTTTTCCCGTTACCGACCAGTCCGCGTGGCGCGGTTATGGCCAGGTAACCAAAACCGTAACTGTCCAGCAGCACCCCATCTTGGGGCGATCGGCCCGGCTTGCGTACCCAACAGTACGCGGCGCCGGTCCGCTTGCCCCAAGCTGGGGCACTGCTGAACAGTTACCCTCGGCATGAGCTGGATAGTTACCCAAAACCTTAAGCCAACCGACCGTACAAAAGGAAACACCAATGTCACAATGTCCCGCCGATACCAAGCCCAGCATGGGCGGCAGGCTGTCCCTGCTGGACCGCTACCTGACCATCTGGATCTTCAGCGCCATGGCCCTGGGAGTGGCCGTCGGTTCGCTTTTCCCCCGGGGCGTGGCGGCCTTCAACGAAAGCCTGACGGTGGGGGAGCACACCAACCTGCTGATCGCCATCGGCTTGATCCTGATGATGTACCCGCCCCTGGCCAAGGTCAAGTACCACCTGATGCCCAAGGTGTTTGCCGACTTGCGGGTGGTGGGACTGTCGCTGTTTCTCAACTGGTTGGCCGGCCCCCTGCTGATGTTCGTGCTGGCGGTGGGCTTTTTCGGCTATATCGCACCGACCTTTATCGGCCCCGATCCCCGCTGGGGCGATTACATGGTGGGGCTGATCCTGGTGGGGATCGCCCGCTGTATTGCCATGGTCCTGGTCTGGAACCAGCTGGCCCGGGGCAGCAGCGAGTACGCCGCCGGCCTGGTGGCCATAAACAGTATTTTCCAGATCATCACCTTCAGCTTCTACGCCTGGCTCTTCATCACCGTGCTGCCGCCGCTGTTCGGCCTGCAAGGGGTGGTGGTGGAGGTGAGCATCGGCGATATCTTTGTCAGCGTCATGATCTACCTGGGCATTCCCTTCACCGCCGGGGTGCTGAGCCGGGTGCTGCTGGCGAGGGCCAAGGGGGAGGAGTGGTACGACCAGGTCTTCATTCCCCGGATTTCCCCCATCACCCTGGTGGCCCTGCTCTTTACCATCGTGGTGATGTTCAGCACCCAGGGTGAGCAGATCCTGATGCGCCCCTTTGACGTGCTTTGGATCGCCATCCCCCTTAGCGCCTACTTCGCCTTGATGTTCCTGTTCAGCTTTTACATGGCCCGCCGCCTGGGAGCCGACTACGCCCGTAGCGCCTCGCTCTCCTTCACCGCCTCGGGCAACAACTTCGAGTTGGCCATCGCCGTGGCCATCGCCGTGTTCGGGATTGCCTCCCCCGTCGCCTTCGCCACTGTCATCGGCCCGCTGGTGGAAGTACCGGTACTCATCGGCCTGGTCCATGTCAGCCTCTACTTCCTGCGCCGCTTCTACGGGGGTGAGGTAACGGCCCCACCGGTAACCGAATCAGCTAAGTCATAAGCATGAACAGAACAATGTTAAGCAAAATCAGGTCGGCCCTGGGCAGCGTTTCCTTCAAGCTGCTGCAGGCCACCGGCCTCCCGGTGTTTCTCTCCCGCATCAACGTGGAGGGCAAAAGCGATACCGGCGGTGTTTCCGTGCGTCCCCAGGCATTTGAAAAAATTCTTTTCGCCACCGATTTTTCCAATTCCACCTCTGCACTCACCTCGGTCGCCGCCAGGGCCTCCTTGACCACTCTTTCCGTTTCATTGCATTTAGCGCAGCCGGGGCCGCAAGCCTTGATTTCCATGCTTACTCTCCCATCAATTTAATGTTTGTCGTTGCCCGGTTCTCAGATCAACCACGCCGTGATCGCTTGCTCTTGGTTGAAACCTGCGATCAGTTAACGCCACCTTGCTGCAAGGCGTCGCCTGGCGGGCCGGAACCTGTTCAATGTCCGGATGCTTTTTTTCTTTTCCATGCGTTTTCAGTTCTCGTTATGTTTTCGGGGTTGCCAAATCGATATATGGCGATATGCGTGTTACGCAAAACGGGCTTTGTCAACTGCTAATCATTTTTTACCGTATTATAGCGCCAACATTTTTAATCAAGGAGCGAGGAATGAACAAAGCACCAGCCGTCTTGCTGCCGGCCTTGCTGCTGGCTCTGTTACTGCTAACGGCCTGCCGGCTTGGGGAGACACCCCAGGTACCGCGGTTCCCGGCCAGGTAACCATGGTGGACCTGGGAACCAATGAGTGCATTCCCTGCAAGTTGATGGCACCGATCCTGGTGGAACGGGAAGAAGAGTACCGGGGCCGGGCCGCCATCATCTTCATCGATGTCTGGGACCCCCCCGCCGCCGCCCGTCCTTTCGGCATCAGCACCATCCCCACCCAGATTTTTTTATGACCAGCAGGGCCGGTAGGTTTATCGCCACGTGGGCCACTGCCTGCCCATAGCTATCGCCGGCGGATCAACAGCCCGCATCAAGCGTCTGATCGAAGCCCGTTCCATGCAACAAGGCAGCATCTGGCTGCCTCGCCTGGCCGGCATAATTATGCTGTTCCTGGGGGGGGTATTTTATTTTGCAACCATTCTGGTAAAAACCGGGAAAAGTAAATTCTCCTGAACTGACAGCACAGAGTTTACTTGACAATTATTATCCATCGCCGATAATCCATGGTGGCTTAAAAAACAGTTCAATAAAGGCAGCCAGGCGGAGGAATCATGCTTTTTCTTAAACCTTTACAACATCAATCCGTGGGAATCGGCGTGTTTTTGGCGGTCCTGCTGCTGTTCTCTACCATCCCGATACAGGCCCAGATGGAACGGGAACTGGCGGTTGCTCCGGACGAGATGGTGGAAGTGGAAATCGCCACCATCGCCATCGCCGGCAACGGCTCGCCGGTGGTCCTGCTACGCGAACCCCACGCCAACAAGGTAGTGCCGATTTTCATCGGTCCGGAACAGGCCATGGCCATCAGCCATGCCCTGCGCGGCACCAAGATGCCCCGGCCCATGACCCATGACTTGCTGATTGACGTCATTGGCGCCATGGAGGGCGAATTGCGGCGGATCTACGTGGATGAACTGCGCAATCGGACTTTTTACGGAATGCTGGAACTGGCTGTACCTGGCCGCGATGAGCCCCTGCGGATCGACAGTCGGCCCAGCGATGCCCTGGCCCTGGCCGTCAGGTCCGGCGCTGGCATTTTTATCGCCCCCAAGGTTCTGGCGGCCGCCCAGGCCATCGAGTACCAGGGGCTGGAGGACGAGGTGGTTACCGCGGTAGGAATTACGGTTAACCGGGTCACCGAGGACCTGCGAACCGCCCTGGCTCTGCCGAAACAAGATGGCGTGCTGGTCAGCAATGTTACCGGCCCGGCCCGGGAAGCCGGCTTGCGGCCCGGTGCCCTGATCACCCGAGTCAATGACGGCCCCCCCACCACCCCCATGGAGTTCCTGGACCTGGTACGCACCACGCCGGAAGGGGAAAAGGTGGCCATCACCTACTGGCACCAGGGCGAAGAGCACCACCTGCAGGTTTCCACCAAAGTTCCGGAACCGGAGCGCTTCCACGATTGGACGAGCCCCGGTATCGAACTGTAGCAAACAACCAGTCAGGTTATTTACCCGTGAAAACCATCATCTTTGTCGTTATCTCCATCCTGGCGGCGGCGGCCGTCTTCGGGCTGATCCATAAAAAATCCGAAGATGGTTGTATCCCCTGACTGCTCACCTACGGCCCCCTGGGCGCAGGGGCCCTGACCTATTACCTGCTCAGCCGGCTGTTTTAGTTTTGCCGTTATTTGGTGAGGCCATCACATTTGACGAGGTTATAAAATTTTATGGACCTGCATCGACTGGAAGTTTTCTGCCGGGTGGTGGAACTGAAGAGCTTCACCAAAGCGGCCGAAGCGGCCTTTCTTTCCCAGCCCACGGTGAGCGAGCACCTGCGCAGCCTGGAAGAAACCCTGGGGGTCAGGCTGGTGGACCGGCTGGGCCGGGAGGTTCTGCCCACCCCGGCCGGCAAACTGCTTTATGACCATGCCCGGCGCCTCCTGCGCCTGCACGATGAAGCGGTGGCAGCCATTGAAAACTACAGCGGCCGCCAATCCGGCCATCTCTGGATGGCGGCCAGCACCATCCCCGGCACCTACCTGCTGCCGAAGATGATTGGACAATTCAAAAAAGAGTACCCCGAGGTGCTGGTTACCATCAAGATCGCCAACTCCCGGCAAGCCGCCGAACTGGTGATCCGGGGAGACTGCGAGTTCGGCGTGGTTGGGGCCCGCTGGCGCGAAGCGGTCTTGGAGTGGGAACCGCTGCTGGCCGACGAATTGACCCTGGTGGTACGCCACGACCATCCCTGGTCCCGACGGGGCGAGATCGAACCGGCGGAACTGGCCGAGGTGCCCTTTATTGATCGCGAACGGGAATCGGGCACCCGCAAGGTGATGCACGAAATTCTCCACCGGCACGGCACAGAAGCGAACAAGCTGCGAATTATCGCCGAGATGGGCAGCACCGAGGCGGTGCTGCAGAGTGTCAAGGCCGGCATCGGAGTGGCCATCATCTCCCGCCAGGCCATCCGTGACGACCTGGCCTGCGGCGCCGTGGCCGAAGTAACCATTAAAGGAATAAACTTTCGCCGCCCCTTCTACCTGGTGCAACGCAAAAAACGACATCCCTCCCCCATCGGCACTCTTTTCCTTGATTTTCTCAAAGACACAGCCAACCGCAATTCATAGTATTTGCCGATATCAGCACAACTTAATCATCAATATTAACAATTGGACTTGACCGCCTTGGATCGCTAGAATCCCGCCAAACAGAACACCCACTCTATGAAGTTTGTGCGGAAGTGGGCGGCGGAATGAAACTTCAACAAGGAGGTTTAGCGATGTTCAAGTACGCGGCAATGGTTGGGGTGTTGATGCTGGTGATGGCGGCCGGACCCGTCCAGGCTTTTTTTTCCTTTTTCAGCGGGGGGTATCAGTATATCAGCGCTGAAGAGCTGAACAAGCGCCTGCTGGCCGGTGATGAAATGGTACTGCTGGATATCTGCCCGGCCGACGAGTTTGCCGAAGGCCACATCCCCGGTTCCATTGAAACCAACGCCTACCCCACCCAGAACGAGGCTGAGCGGGCCAGGTTGAACAAAGGTCTGACGGCCCTGCAGGCCGGCAGTGAAGATATCATCATCATCTGCCCCGGCGGCGGTGGGGGCGCCCGGCGGACTGTCGACTATTACGAGTCCCGGGGGATCGACAAAAAACGGATGCTCATCCTGGAAGACGGTCTGCGCAAGTGGCCCTATGAAAAGGTACCCAGGTCCTGATTTAATGGCTGCTTTTAACCGCAGAAAAAGCGCCCTGGTTCTGGCAATCGTTTTGCTGGCCGGGGCTTTTTTCTGGTTTGACCTCCACCACTACCTGACCCTGGAACAGATTCGGGGTTTCCAGGAGCAAGCCCGCCATTTTTACCAGCAGCGGCCGCTGACAGCCATTGTCTCTTTTGCCGGCACCTATCTGCTGGTGGTGGCCCTCAACCTGCCGGGCGGCGCTCTGCTGGGGCTGCTGGCCGGGGCGGTGTTCGGGGTGTTGGTTGGCACCGTGGTGGTTTCCTTTGCCAGCACCATTGCCGCCACCGTGGCCTGCGCCCTCTCCCGCTATCTCTTCCGGGATCTAATCAAAGGTCGCTTTCCCGGCGCTCTTACCACCGTAGACCGAGGCATTGCCAAGGAAGGCGCCTTTTATCTTTTTTCCCTGCGGCTTATTCCGGTGGTCCCCTTCTTTATCATCAACATGGTAATGGGCCTTACCGCCATGCCCCTGCGTACCTTTTACTGGGTGTCGCAATTGGGCATGCTGCCGGGCACTTTCGTGTTTGTCAATGCCGGCAGTGAACTGGGACGGCTGGCCTCCACCGGCGAAATCTTTTCGCCCCGCCTGTTGCTGGCCTTTGCCCTGCTGGGCCTCCTGCCGCTGGTTGCCAACCGCTTGCTTTCCTGGTACCGCAAAAGTGGAAAACAACCGGCAAGCTCTACAAATCAGGCAAAAAAAGGCGCCCCAGGGCTCGCCCACGCCGACTATCCCAAAGCATTGGCCCAAGCAGCCGCCGAACTGGCCGACCAATGCACCATGTGCGGGGCCTGTGCCGCCCGTTGCGCCTTGCTGCAAGAATCCGGTTTGCCCGGCGAAATCGCTGCCAGCGGGCGCCACAGCGGCAACTTCAAGGTTGACCCCTTTGCCTGCAGTCTCTGCCACCTCTGCACAGCGATCTGCCCTGAAAAACTAACGCCCGGTGATTTTTTTCTCAACCTCCGACGGCAAAAAGCCGCCCAGAAAGATTTCGATCTTCGCCCCTACCGCCCCATTCTCTCCTATGAACGGCTGGGAGCTTCCCGGCTGTTTGCCGCGGAATCCCTGCCAACGGGCTGCACCACCGCCTTTTTCCCCGGCTGTACGTTGCCCGGCACCCGACCGGCCGCCACCCGGCACCTTGTTGACCGCCTACGGGAACTGAAGCCTTCGCTGGGTCTGGTGCTCAACTGCTGCCACAAGCCCTCCCACGACCTGGGTCGGCAGCAATATTTCGCCGCGAGATTCGGGGCACTGCAACAGCGCCTGCTGGCCCAAGGGGTTCGTGAAATCCTGGTGGCCTGCCCCAATTGCTACAAGGTTTTCCTGCAGTACGGCGGCAAGTTGAAAGTCAAAAGCGTTTGGGAGTTGCTGGCCGCGACCAATGAGGGCAAAGCCACCGTCACAGGAAAAGTCACTGTCCACGACCCCTGCCCGTTACGCCAACGGCCTGAACTACAGCATGCGGTGCGCCAATTGGCGACCAGCCAGGGCCTGAAGATAGAGGAAATGAAATCAACCGGCAAGCGCACCTTGTGCTGCGGGGAAGGCGGCGCGGTAGGCCTGAAGCGCCCCGATCTGGCCGCCCGCTGGGGCGCTTTGCGCAAAAAACAGGCGCAGGAACTGCCGGTCTTAACCTACTGCGCCGGTTGCGCCGGTTTCCTTAACCGGGCGGGCCTGAACACCATCCATTTGGCCGACCTGCTGGCCGAGCCACACAAAGCGTTGACCGGTAACACAAAGGCAGCCGCGCCCCCCCGGACCTACCTCAATCGGCTGCTCTTCAAGTTCAGGCTGCCCCAATAGGCAGTAAACGTTCAGCAGCACCCCATCTTCGGGCGATCAGCCAAGCTTGCGTACACGGGGGCGCTTTGCTGCTTGCCCGAATCTGGGGCACTGCTGAACGTTTACAGGCCGGTAATACCCAGGGTTAGGGTCGAAACCGCCAGGATGTTGTTTTTCTTGGTGCTGTTAGCCTGGATACCGGCCTGAGAGCTGTCGGCAGAATTTGGTGTTGTCATCTCAAAGTCTCCTTTTTTTAAAGGCTTGACCCTTTGCCACCAAAAATCCTTGACAATATTTTTTGGCAACTCGATATTTTGAGTATATATTTTTTGTTAATCAAGGATCAACCCGAACTTTTCAGATCACCGTATAATGTCAAAATCGCGTCGCGTTTGGAAAGATCCCTGTTGAGCAGAGGAGAAGCAATATGATCAGAACTCCGGCAGTGGCGCACCAGTTTTACCCCGGTGACGCCGAAGTCTTGCGCGAACTGTTGACCCGGCTGGTTCCCCAGACAACAACCACAACGCAAAGCCGCCCGGCCAGGGCCGTGATCATGCCCCATGCCGGGTATGTCTATTCCGGCAAGGTGGCCGGGGAGACGGTGGCCCGGGTGACGATACCCGAAGATGTCGTTGTCATGGGCCCCAATCACCACGGGCTGGGGGCCCCGGCGGCGCTGATGACGACTGGAAGCTGGGAGATGCCGCTGGGGGAGGTGAAAATCAATGCCGAACTGGCGGCGCTTATCCGGCGCCATGGCCCGGAGATCAGCGATGACGAGCGGGCCCATCTGAGGGAACACTCCCTGGAGGTACTGCTGCCCTTCCTCCAGTTTCGTCAGCCCGGGCTGCGCATGGTGCCGCTTTGCCTGGCCCGGCTTTCTTTGGCCGATTGCCGACTGATCGGCCGGGCCCTGGCCGCCGCCCTTGACGATTACCAGCAACCGGTGCTGCTGGCGGCCAGTACCGATATGAGCCATTACGAAACCCGGGCCGCCGCCACCGCCAAGGATCACCTGGCCATCGAACGGGTCCTGGCCCTGGACCCGGAAGGCTTATATCAAACCGTGGCTGAACGGCAGATCAGCATGTGCGGGGTGATCCCCACCGTCATCACCCTGTTCGCCGCTCTGGCGACGGGGGCCACCGAGGCTGAATTGGTACGTTACAGTGATTCCGGCGAGGCCAGCGGTGACACCAGCCAGGTGGTGGGTTACGCCGGCTTTGTTATCCGCTGAGCGGTGAGCGGCTGCCTACGATTATTGGCGGCAGAGTAAGCCGCCCCCTCGGCTGCTGCCGCTTCATGGCACCACCCGTCGTACCGTCTGAGCAAAGGCAATGACCGGCGCCACCACCCCGTTGGCGGTAAAAATAAGTCTTTTTTGCATGGCCGAATCCTTGAGTCTGGCCACCAGATCAGGGCCGATCTGGTCGGCCAAACCAACGGTGAGAACCGGGTAGGCGATCAGCAGCAACACACTCACCACCACTTCCGCCACCACCAAACGGCCGGCAAAGATCCGCAGGCTGTCCAACAGCAGCCGCAAGCGGTTCATCCGTTTAATCAGGGCCGGCCAACTTTCCAGTTCCCGGCGCGCCGCCTGCAACTTGGTTCGTCCTTGGTGCAGACTGCTGCTGGCCGTTCCTCTGGCCTCCACCAGCAGGTTACGGACCCCCTGCATTTGCCTCTCCGCCCGCCGCCAGAAAGACTTGTAGGCGTACTCCTGCCAGTACTGCTGGAATTTGTCCCACTCCAGCACCGCTTCATCAATCTCGTCGTTCAGCTCATCCAGCTTGCTTTCCTGTAACCGCGGGGCCGCCCGGCGCAGGGAGTTGGCCTTTTCGACCACATCCAGCAGGTCATAATAGGAGCCCTTTTCCACTTGCTGCTGCAAAGACGTCAGGGTTTCCAGGTTGCGATCAAACTCCTCGTCCTTGCCGTCCACCCATTTCTTGAGCTTTTCGTATTCCACCACCGCCCCGGCCAAGGCCTCGTCAGCCCGGCTCCGGGTGGTGCGCAAGTGGCTGTTGAGGACATCTTCCAGTAAGCCCTCAACGGGCAGCAGCACCGGGTCCATCAGGACATTCATGAAATAAAGGCGGCTGGATTCAATAAGCCCGCTGATCACTCCTAATACCTGGGCCCCGTGCCCGCCCCGCACCGCCGTATGAATGCGCCGATGGATAATTTCGTAACAGTCGGCATAGAGATTGGCCATACCTTGTAGGGCCTGTTCCGCCTTCCAGGAATTGCCGGCCAGATCGTGGTAACGGGCCAGCAACAGGGCGCTGTGGATTTTCTCCTTTTCTACTTCAGCCACACTGGCGGCAATCTCCAAAAAATGGCCCATCTCCTCGAATCGTCCCTGCTCCAGGGCAACAAAGGCCAAACCGACGTTGGCGCCGTACTGCTTGCCGCCTAAGGCCTGATTTTCCGCCAGCAGAATATCCCGGGCCCGATCATACTGACCAACCCGCAGGCAATCCAGGCCGATTTCCAGGTTACGGCTGTCCTGCTTGGTGCGAACCTTGAGATTCAGCCCGCTCCATAAGGAATGCACCGAAAAAACCACCCGCTGCAGATAACGGGGCTGATAAACAATCAGCAGGTCAAAAAAAGCGACATAGGCCTGGAGCGCCGGATTTTTTCTAAGCTGAGCCTGGTCCACCCCGGGCCCCAGCAAGGCTTCCATCTGCTTGCGGTTACTGAAGGCGGCCTGGAAGTTGCGAAGCAGTTCATCAAGGGGCTGATAACCAACGTCATGCAGCGCCATGCCGGCCATGCTGAGCTGCTTGGCGGGGCACAGGGACGACGGATGGGTCCGCAGGCCGCAATAAAAGCAGGGCCGTCCGGTGCCGGCTTCGGCCAGCACTGCCCGGTATGGGAAGAGCCGTCTGCGGCGCAAGGCCGCCGGCTGGGAAAAAATCAGCTTGGCAAAACGTCCCTGGCTCTGCAGTTCATGCTGCGGCACATCCGCCCGCCCCGTCAGTATTTTTTCCCATTGTCCGGCCAGGGCGGGCGAAAGGTAGACAGCATGATGCTCAAGCTCTTCCCAGACCGTGGCGCCGGGATAACGAAACGACGGCGGACTTTCGTTTTTACTTTCCAGGTGCAGCACGAACTGCAGGGGCAACTTGGCCGACCTGGCGGTGGCCGGGAATTTTTTCCGAAGCTTGTCCAGTTGCTCAAACAAAGTGGCCAGGGCAGTCAAGGGGTGATCGAAGTTGAACAGCATCAACTCCGAAAGTGAGTCCCGGGCCTCCAGCCCGCCGGTGGCCAAACCGCGGCGCAACTCAGCCAGCAGCCCTTCCCACTGGTCACCCAGCAGGGTGGCACCGTCAAAGGAAACAGGATGCACGGAGAGTAAAACCGGATACCCCTTAACCATTGCGCTAACCACCAACGACGAGGGCCAGCCAGGTGGCTGCAAACATTACCAGACTGATCAGACCGTTGGCCGTAAAGAAGGAGAGTTTGATTTGCGACAGATCACCCGGACTCACCGCCCGGTGCTGATAAATCAATGCCCCGGCGGCCACCGCCAGCCCCAGGCCGTAAATGATATGCAGACTCATCATAAGGCCGATAATCACGAAACAGGCAAAGGCCAGCAGGTGGGCCAGCCCCGCCAGGCGAAAAGCCCGGCGGGAGCCAAAGCAGGCCGGCAGCGAGTAAAGCCCGGCATCCCGGTCAAACTTGGCATCCAGACAGGCATACACGGTATCAAAACCGGCCACCCACAAAGCCACCCCCAGGGAAAGCAGCCAAGGGTACCCCTCCAGACTCCCGGCCACCGCCACCCAGCCGCCCAGCGGCGACAGCGCCAGGGCCAACCCTAGAACCACATGACAGAACCAGGTGAAGCGTTTAGTCAGAGAATAGGTGAAGGCCAGCCCCAGGGCCAGGGGAGAGATCAGCAGGGCCAGGGGGTTAAGCATGTAGCAAGCGAAAAAGAACAGGAGCGCAGCCAGCATTACCAGCAGCCAGGCCTCCCAGAGTTTCACTGCTCCGGCGGGGATGGCCCGTTCGGCGGTGCGGGGATTGGCGGCATCGAAACGATGGTCGACAATACGATTAAAGCCCATGGCTGCGGTACGGGCCGCCACCATGGCCAGAATCAGCCATAACAGGATCGGCAGCTCCGGCCAACCGCGCCCCGCCAGCAGGGCCCCCATCAGGGCAAACGGCAGCGCAAACACACTGTGCTCAAACTTGATCATCTCCAGCATGACCTTGATTTTGTTCCAGGATGCCTGCATATTTTCTACCCTTGCCAGTAAACGTTCACCAGGGCCAATAACTGCTGAGATAACGGACCGTAAACGTTCAGCCGTGCCGCAAATTCCGGCAGGCAGCCAGGCGCGGCGTACCCCCGTAAGCCTGGCTGAGCGACAGAAGATACGGCGCGGCTGAACGTTTACCCTTGCCAGCGAGGAAGATCGGGCACGACAAGCCCCAACTGTTCCGCCACCCGGCCGGCAAAAGCCCGGGCCAACTCGGACAGGCTCTGCGGGCCATGGTAAAAACCCGGCATGGCCGGGCAGATGATCCCGCCGGCCTCATGCACCTTGAGCATATTGTGCAGGTGAGTCCGGTTCAGGGGCGTTTCCCGCACCGCCAGCACCAGGGGCCGCCGCTCCTTGAGGGTGACATCGGCGGCCCGGTGGATCAGGTTATGGCTCAAGCCGCCGGCCACCGCCGCCAAAGTGCCCATGCTGCAGGGCAATATCACCATGCCGGCAAACACCGCACTACCGCTGGCAAAGGGAGCGGTAAAATCCTTGATATCATAGCGACGGGTGACCAACTGGGCAAGCTGGTCGGCCGACCGGCCGGTTTCCAGGGTCACTACCTGTTCCCCGGCCTCGGAGATCACCAAGTGAACCTCCACCTCCATATCGGCCAGCAGTCGCAGAAACTCCAAGGCATAAAGGGAACCGCTGGCTCCGGTAACGGCCAGAATTATTTTTTTATTATTTTTGCTTTTTGGCATCATTTAACCCCGATATAGACCGTAACAATACCGAAGGTCAAGGGACGATAACCCACTCTGGCAAAACCCGCCGCCCGCATCATGCCGACCAGCTCATCGGGCTCATAAAAAGCAGCAATGGAGGCGGCCAGGTACTGATAGGCGTCCTGGTCACCGGAAACCAGCCCAGCCACCCGGGGCAGAATGCGATTGAGATAAAAATTGTAAAAAGGTTTGACCAGCCGGTTGCGGGGGCGGGAAAACTCGAGAATCAACAGTTTACCGCCGGGTTTGAGCACCCGCTGCATTTCCCGCAGCCCTTGCTCGGTGCGGGCCAGGTTGCGCACCCCGAAGGCCACCGTCACCCCCCATACCCCGGCATCCTGCAGGGGAATCTGCTCACCGTCGCCACAGACCGGCAAAATGCGCGACAGCCGCCGGTCCCGGCGCCAATCATTCCGGCCAACCTTGAGCATATCCTCGCAAAAGTCCACCGCCACCACGGTCCGCTCTGGCGCCTGCCGGGCCAGTTCCAAAGACAGGGGCAGGGTGCCGGCACACAAATCCAGCACCGAGCCAGCCGGGAATTCCCGCAGTTCCCGGGCTACCACCCAGCGCCAGTAACGGTCAATCTGAAAGCTGAGCACCGAGTTGAGCAAATCATAACGCCGACTGATGGCGGCGAATTTGCTCCTTACAAATTTCTTTTTGTCGTCGGGATGCTGCTGGTTGCCAGCACCTCCGGGGGGCCGACCGGGCTTGCACCCTGGCTCGTGATTATCCATTACCGTCCAATTGGTTTCGTTTAGTGCCGGGCCGTGGCTTTAAGCGTGTAACCATCCTGCTCACACCTGGAGCAACTGGGTGCTGCTGGACAGTTTTACGCATGTAAGTGATCGCTTACCTACGCATGAATAATTTTCAAGGGCAGGGCCGCCGGCGGCACCTCACACCGTTCGATCAACAGTTGAAAAAAACGCTCCAGCCCAGCCTGCTGCGCCGGATTGAAGTCATACTGCATGCCCGCCAGATAGCGCCGACACTCATCTTCCGCCATGGGAATCCGCGGCGCCACCTGCCGGCAGATCGCCGACAGATCGTTCAGCCCTTCCCGCAGGCAACGTTTCAGTTCACGATGAATGGCCTGCACCGTGGCCGGCTGGGCCCGGTAGAATTCCTCCCGCACCGCCCACAGGGCAAAGACAAAAGGTAAGCCGGTTTGACCATACCAGATGTCGGCCAGGTCGTAACGGTAGGGATAAGTGCCGGCGGCAGCCAGAAACAGAGCCTCATCGCCGATGGAAAGCACCGCCTCCCCCGCTCCCTCCTCTTCATCCACCATATCCGCCACTTCATAGCGTGGTTCAAGGCGGTAAAGATCCTCCAGGATAATTTTCACCAGACTCACCGAGGTCTGGGAGCGTGAACTGAGCAACACCAGAGCGTTATTCAATTCGGTCAGCGGCCGACGGGCAAAGAGAAAAACGCTGCCCACCGCGCCGGTGGCGGAAATTGATAGATCGGCCAGAATCCGATATTTTTCAGGATGCAGAGCATATTCATGGGAGGAGACCATGGCCAGGTCCAACTCCCCCCGGTACAGCAGGTGGTTAAGGACCGTCGGCGGCGCTTCCCGCAGCAGCCAGGCGGGTTCGTTGACCGTCCGCCGCCAGGTTTCGTAAACCGGCGCAGTATTGAGAAAGCTCACCATTCCCACCCGGGCCGTATTTTTCCGAGACTGCTTAGCCATAAGGCCTATTCAATCCATTCCAGGCGGATCTCCTCACCCGCTGTGGTCAAATATTCCAGCACGGTCTCAGGCTGACCGGACGCCGTCGGGCACTCCACCGCCAGCAGGGCCGAGGACACCCCAGGGGCAATCACCCCGGTTTCACCTTCCCGCCCCAGCAAGCGGGCGCCGGCCAGGGTGGCCATGGCCAGAACCGTGGCCGGTTCCACTCCAGGATGATCCTCCCGCAGAACTTTCATTTCATGCCACAGGGAAAAACCGTGATTGCTGGCCTGGCTGTCGGTGCCCAGAGCCGGCAGGATGTCGGCCGCCAGATAGTCCGGCAGCGGAGCACGCCCCACCCCCAGGTAACGATTGGATCCCGGGCACAAACAGACTCCGGAGCGGCGGGCGGCCAGCAGCGAGATATCTTCCCGACTTACCCGCACCCCATGGACACAAATGGTTTGCTCATCCAGCAGCCCCAAACGGTCCAGCCAGGCTACGGCACTGCGATTGGGCGGCCGAAAAGCGGTGAGATCAAGCCCCCGCTCCACCAGAAAATCACGCAACGGTCCGCCGCCGTGGGCTAGAAACTCCTCCTCGGCGGCCGACTCGGCCACATGAACGGGAAACCGGCAGGAATCACCGCCGGCCCGCTTCTTCAGGGCGCGAAAAAGTTCCGGGCCGGTGGAGTAAAGGGCATGCCCGGTACAGCATAACTCGGCTGGCTGCCCGGCCAGCCGGGCCAGGGCAGCGTCCTGGGCAGCTCCGGAAAAACCCAGCAGCTCAAGATAAAAAAAGACCTCGGCCTTGAACAGGCGGCCGATTTCGGCACTGGCTGGATCGTTGCCGATATCCAGCACCGTCCGACACCCCCCGGTAAAAAGTCGGGCCAGGGCCAACAGGGCCGCGTCGGGATCGGCCGGACGCTCCTGGCGGGCCGCCAGCAGGCGCCGAATCCAGCCGGTGATATCGCCCGGTTCCGGCTGCCACTCCCGGCTCAGAAAGGCCAGGCCGGAGAGTTCGAGATGGCAGTGGGCGTTGACCAGGGCCGGGATCAGCACATGTCCTTCATAATCCACCTCGGCCGCCAAAGGGAGCACCTCGGCCTGCCGGCGCAACTCGGCGTAGGGCCCCACCGCCCGCACCCGGCCATTTTCCGTCAGGACCGCGCCGTTTGACAGGGGCGGTGAGGCCACCGGCAAAACCAGCGGGGCTCGGTACAAACGCATGCTTTCGGCCATGGCTTCCTCATGCTGGTCGGCACCGCCAGTTACTGCGGCACCGAAGATATTATTCGCAAAGGGTGTAGTCCATCCGCCGGCGACGGGCGGTAAAGCCGGCGCCTTCCACCAGGCGGCGGATTTCCTCTTCGGAAAGACGAAAACTAACCCCGGCGGCAGCAACCACATTTTCCTCGATCATGGTGCTGCCAAAATCGTTGGCCCCAAACGACAAAGAAACCTGGGCGATCTTCGGCCCCTGGGTAACCCAGGAGGCCTGGATATTGGCAACATTATCAAGAAAAATCCGACTGAGGGCCAGCATCTTGAGATACTCAAAGGCGGTGGTTTTGTTAATTCCGGCCAGAGCGGTATGATCCGGCTGAAAAGGCCAAGGAATAAAAGCGGTAAAACCGCCGGTACGATCCTGCAGGTCACGAATTCGCTGCAGGTGCTCCATCCTTTCAGGCATGGTTTCGATATGGCCGAACATCATGGTGGCGGTGGTCCGCATCCCCAACTCGTGGGCCTCTCCCATGACGGCTATCCATTCATCGGCATTGCATTTGCGCGGGGCGATCTCCCGGCGCACCCGATTGGAGAGGATCTCGGCCCCACCTCCGGGCATGGAATCCAAACCGGCGATCTGCAGGCGGGCCAGCACCTCCCGGGTGGAAATCCCCGCCAGAGTGGCAAAGTGGTGAATCTCGGGGGGGGAAAAACCGTGCACATGGATCCCGTAACCCTTGATAAAGCGCAGCATCTCTTCGTAAAATTCCAGCGACTGGTCCGGGTGCAAGCCTCCCTGAAGCAGGATCTGGTTGCCGCCCAGTTCCTTGGTCTCTTCAATCTTGCGGCCAAGCTCGGCCCGGCTCAACAACCGGCCGGCGGGGTCTTCGGGAGCCTTGAAAAAAGCGCAGAACTTGCAGGCGGAGATACAGATATCGGTATAGTTGATGTTGCGGTCGATGATATAGGTAACCATCGGCTCCGGGTGCAAACGACGGCGCACCACATCGGCCAGCAGCCCCAGCTGCAGCAGGTCGGTTGCCGCCACCAGATCCAGGGCCTCGGCTGCGGTAACGCGTTCACCGGCCAGAATCTTTTGGGGCAGACGGTCGCGTAAGACCGCATCTTGCACCCTCCCGTACCCTTTTACGGCAGATTGGCCCTCGTAATCACTTCCTTTTTGCTTGGTCTCTTGCATGGTCATTTTTTATCGGCATCGCCAGTGCCGCGCCGCAGACTGGGCGCACACTGTATCTCTTTGTTTTTACGTTATCGCCCGCCCCTTCCAGCGGGGCTTTTGGCGAGGATATCCCTGTTATCAGCTACGAACGAGGGGTGAGTTTTTCATAGAGGGTGTCCCGCTCCACCGGCACCCGGCCGGCTTCCTTGATCAACCGGATCAGTTCGCTGTCGGCCATGGCCTGCTCCGCTTCACCGCCGGCCATTTTGGTGATCAATTCTTCCTTGATGGTGCCGTCCAGGTCATCGGCCCCGAAAGACAATGCCACCTGGGCCAGCTTGGGGCCGATCATCACCCAGTAGGCTTTGATATGATCAAAGTTATCCAGCAGCAGCCGGGCCACCGCGATGTTGCGCAGATCCTCCACCCCGGAGGTACGGGCCAGCCCCGGGTTGGTAATGGAAAGCTCGGTATTGCGGGGATGATAAGCCAAGGGGATAAAGGTGAGAAAACCGCCGGTTTCGTCCTGGGTCTGCCGCAACATCAGCAGGTGCTCCACCCGCTCTTCCAGGGTTTCGATATGCCCGTAAAGCATGGTGGCGTTGCTGCGCAATCCCAGCCCGTGGGCGGTGCGGGCCACCTCCAGCCAGCC
The DNA here is from genome assembly GCF_029210385.1 of Desulfurivibrio dismutans. Taxonomy (GTDB): domain Bacteria; phylum Desulfobacterota; class Desulfobulbia; order Desulfobulbales; family Desulfurivibrionaceae; genus Desulfurivibrio; species Desulfurivibrio dismutans. The sequence continues at coordinate 102,331 of NZ_JARGDQ010000008.1, forward strand.
CTCGCCGGAGAGTTTTTTCTCACAGGTAAGCCGGCGAATCCGGGGGCTGAACACTTCGGCCCCGCCACCGGGAATGGAGTCAAGCCCGGCGGTCTGCAGTTCCCGTAGACACTCTTGCACGCTTTGGCCAGAAAGTTCAGCCAGATGGGCGATCTCCACCCCGGTAAATGCCTGAATATGAACCCCGGGCCGCTCCTCTTTAATAGCTCGCAGCATCTCCAGGTAGTAAGAATAGGGCAGATCGGGGTGAATGCCGCCCACCACGTGGATCTCGCTGATGGGCTCGTCCAGCCGGGCGCGAATCTTCTCACGGATCTCGGCAATGCTCATCTCATAGGCCTGATCGGAATCGCGATCCTTGCCAAAAGCGCAGAATTTGCAGAGGTTGGTGCAGATATTGGAATAATTAAGGTGCTGGTTATAAATAAAAAAAGCCTTGTCGCCGTTTTTCCGCTCCCGGACGATATTGGCCAGATACCCCAGCAGCAACAGGTCGGGACAGCGATACAGGGTTAAGCCATCTTCCCGGCTGAGTCGCTCACCGCCTTCCACTTTGGCAGCGATCTCGGCCAGGCCGGCCTTTTTAAACAGTTCTTCCATCATAAGTCTACCGCATCCATATCTTTATATCAGCCGACACCACCAATCTGTGGTGAGCCATGATTACTGCCGCTGATCACCTGCAAACAAGGAGATGCAGGAAATCCGCCGGGCACAGATGATTTATTGACCGGGGCGCCCTAGAGGTATCTCGAAACCGGGAAAATTGCAACAAATTACCGGCTGTGCCCCTTTGTCGGCAAACAACAAGCGAGTACCACCCAGGTATTTTTTTTCAAAGCCACCAAAGCCGTGATAACAAACAGTTAGCCAGTGCAAAAGCGGACAAAATTTGCATTATCCAGCAAAACCGGTTATGCTAGCCTTAAATTTTGCTCCAAATCAACCAGTCACGCACCTGGCAATGGGCCGACAGGCCATCCATTCGGCACTGTTGCGCCGGCTTGCTTAAGCCTGTCCCGGTTAGTGCATGCCATTGCCTACGACCGGCTCTAAAAAAGAGCCTGGCAGCACTTTCTTATCTGTCTCACTCGTTGCAATGTCCGTTACCGCGCTTCGCCGCGGGTCGTCAGGTGCCTGAATCAGGAGGATACCACCATGTACGCACCACCAAAGACCGACTCCGATCGCGCCACCGAACAAGATTTCCGTTCCGGTATGACTTCCACCCCGGAACAGTGGGAGGACTGGCGCTGGCATCTGCGCCATACCATCAAAAAAATCGATACCGTGGAACGGCTGCTGGGCACCACCTTTGCCCCGGAAAAGCGCCAAGAGCTGGCCGAAACCATCGCCCGCTTTCCCATGGCCATCACCCCACACTACTTCTCCCTCATCGACCGGGAGAACTACGAGGAGGATCCGGTGTTCCGTCAGTCGGTCCCCAGTTTAAGCGAACTCAAGATCGGCGCCAGTGAACACAGCGACCCCCTGGCCGAGGACCAGGACAGCCCGGCCCCGGGGATTACCCATCGCTACCCCGACCGGGTGCTGTTCCATGTTTCCAACCTGTGCGCCATGTACTGCCGCCACTGTACCCGCAAACGAAAAGTAGGCGACGTGGATTCAGTACCGGACAAAAAAAATCTTAAAGCCGGCCTGGAATACATTCGGCAAACACCGGCCATTCGCGATGTGCTGCTCTCCGGCGGCGACCCTTTTCTGTTGAGCGACGAACTGATCGACTGGCTGCTTGCCGAACTGCGGGCCATTGAGCATGTGGAGGTGATCCGCATCGGCACCCGTACCCCGGTGGTACTGCCCCAGCGGATTACCCCCGAGTTGGTGGCGATTCTCAAAAAACACCACCCTTTGTGGATCAACACCCACTTCAACCACCCCCGGGAAATCACCGCCCGCTCCCGCAAGGCCTTGGCCATGCTGGCCGATGCCGGCATCCCCTTGGGCAACCAGTCGGTACTGCTGGCCGGGGTCAACGACTGCCCGCGGGTGATCAAGCGGCTGGTGCACAAGCTGGTGGCCAACCGGGTGCGGCCCTATTATCTCTACCAGTGCGACCTTTCCGAGGGGCTGGCCAATTTCCGGACCCCGGTGGGCAAAGGGATCGAGATTATCGAAAGCCTGATCGGACATACCAGCGGTTTTGCCGTACCCACCTACGTTATCGACGCCCCCGGTGGCGGCGGTAAAATTCCGGTGATGCCCAATTACCTGATCTCCTGGTCCACCAACAAGGTAGTCCTGCGTAATTTTGAAGGCGTGATCACCACTTACAAGGAGCCGGATTCCTATCAACCCATCTTCTGTGACCGCAACTGCGAAGACTGCCACCTGGATCTGCCACTGGAAAATACCGAAGACCAGGAAAACACCATCGGCATTTCCGGGCTGCTGGCCGACTACGAAGAGGCCATTACCCTGGTGCCGGAAAACACCGAACGAATGGAACGCCGGGATGACGATGAACAGTAAGCGATCACGGGGCACCACATCTTGCGGCACCCCGCGACCGCTTACGGGACAACCCCTGTGACTGATTACGATGAATAATCCCACTCTTGCTACCGACCAGCCGGAGGCGATGGCAGCCGACCAAACCGTGACCCTGGGCCGTTCCCTGGTGCAGCACGGGCGGGCCAGCGACCGGGTTTATCTGATGGCCGTTGCCGATGAAGATATGCCCGGCCTGCTGGGTGAACTGGATCAACTGGCAAGGCAAAACCGCTACGGCAAAATATTTGCCAAAGTGCCGGCCCGCTGGCGGCGGCAATGTGTCGCCGACGGCTACCAGGTGGAGGCTGAAGTGCAGGGCTTTTACGGAGGCGAGGAAAGCGGCCTCTTCATGGGAAAATACCTTAACGAGGAACGTCGTGCCGCCACCGATATTCGCAAGATCCAGGAGGTTCTGGAGCTTTGCCGCCGAGCCCAGAAAAACTCTGTAATTCGGGATAATACCGGAGCGGATGACGACTACCAGACCAGGCGGTGCACGCCGACGGATGCCACGGCCATGGCCGCCCTGTTCCGCCGGGTCTTTCCCTCCTATCCATTCCCCGTCCACGAACCTGATTTCCTGCGGCAGACCATGGCCGAAAACGTGGTTTACACCGGGGCCTGGCAAGGGCAAGAGCTGGCCGCTCTGGCCTCGGCGGAATACTCCCCGCGCGAAGCCCACGCCGAGATGACCGATTTTGCCACCACCCCGGAACACCGCCGCCGCCAGTTGGCCGGCCGCTTGCTGATTACTTTGGAAAAAGAGATGACCTCCCGGGGCATCAAGACGGCCTATACCATTGCCCGGGCGATCTCGGCGGGCATGAACCTTACCTTCGCCAAAGCCGGCTACCGTTTTGCAGGAACCCTGACCAACAACACCCAGATCTGCGGCCGGATTGAAAGTATGAACATCTGGTACCGGTCGCTGTCGTAAAGCATAACGGTACAACTACGGCCCGACCCGCCAAACAAAAAGGCGCCTTGAAGATCTAGCATCTTCAAAGCGCCTTCCGGGACCGGGTCGGCCACGGGCCGCCGGTCTACAGTTTGCCCTACAGTTTGCCGATCACCATCACCGGCTTAAAAACCAAATTCCTCCAACATTTTGTTCACCGTATCCTGATCCAGGGGACCCTCCACTTCATGATCGCCGGTCATGGTCTTGAGATAACGATCCACATCTTCCTGGGCCAGGCGCTTGCTTTCCTCCGGGGTGATGTCGACGTTGTGCTCTTTGATTTTGAGCTGCGATCCCAGTGAAACCACGATGGCCAGCAACTGCACCTGGAAATCGGAAAGCAGTTTGATAATTTTCAGAATCTGCTGCCCGGAAAGATCCTGAAAACTCAAGGCTTCGGTGATTTTGGTCACATCGTCGTAAATACTGCTGGCCACGCTGAAAGCGTTCTCAATTTTGTGAAAAACATCAAGCTGGTCCTCTTTGCTCATGCCGGCACCGGCCGTACCGGCGCTGAGCGCGGCCAGCTCCTCCCGCAAATCACCGACCATGGCCGCGGCTTCCGCCAGCACCTCCCGAACCGGCGCCACTTCCGGGCCGGCAGAAACCGCTTCTGCAGATGCCAACACCGGCGGCTCTTGCTCGGCGGCGGAAACCGCCGGCTCGGCTAAACCGCCTTCCCCACCGACCTCCTCGATTTCCGGCATTTCCAAAGGCAAGGCGCTGTCGAGGAAAATCTCGCCCTGGTTGGCCTCCATCTTGACAAACAGGTTCTGGATCTTCTTTTCCGAACAGGCCGTGGCCAGGGAGTTCAGCACATCGGTGAGGGGAACGGTGTAAAAGTTATCATCGTCCGGTGCCAGTTCAGCAACCCGATCGCTGATGGCATCGACAAAGGCGTTATAATCAAAAAGCTCCGCCGCCTTTTCCCGGGCTGCGGAGATATGCCCTTTAACCTGTTCGTTGGTGCACAACTCGTAGATGGTCTGAAAAACGGTATCCAGGTCAAAGAGGAAGCGGCGGCGCCCCGCTGCGACGGCCGGGGGGGGACCTTCCGGTTCATTGGCGGGTTCTTCGTTCGCCGCTTCAGCGGCTGCCGCTGGTGGCTGCTCAGCCTCGCCTCCTTCCATGGCCGCCAGCAGCTCTTCCGCCCGGCCCAGCTTGTCGGCCAGCAGATTCAGTTTTTCCCCCAGGACTCCGACGGCATCCTCGACACCGCCGCCACTGTTCTCATGGGCCAACTGCTGCTGCAAGAACGCCTTATGGTCTTTCAATTGAGCCAGCAGATCGCGCACATCATCGGTCTGATGCTGCACCTTTTCCACATGATCCATGATCTGCATGGTCGCCTGCTCGGTCATGGAGACGATATCACGCAGCTGGTTTTTGGCGTCTTCAATTTTTTCGCCGGCTTCGTCCAGATCGGCCCGCTCAATCTTGCGATCCTCCGCCGGCAGATCTTTCAGGGTGGAACTGAGGCTTTTGGCCAGATTACCGATTTCATTATAGACATCATTGGAGATCTGCTTGTAGTAATCATCGCCGGGGCCGGTGTACTCCGGCGGTGGCGGCGGCGGACAGGAGGGAGCGGCGGGAGCAGCATCGGGTGCGGCCGGGACGGCGGCCGAGCCACCGGCGGGACCGCTGTCCGGGCCAGACAGGACGGTGATATTGTAGATCAGGTTGTCAGTAGAAATCCTGAAAAAGCCGGTGCTTACCTCAAGATTTATTTCCGCTCTGCTCGCCGCCATTTCTGCCTCCCGCCCGGTTTACGGTACTCATCCGGACCACCACGTGGATACCGGCAGCCCTTACCAATCAGACCGCCTCTTTTTATATAGCCAGCCAACCCGCTCTCCATACGGGCTTCTCCTCTTCCATCGGTAAAGACCCGGAAAAACTCAACACTTTTTTTAAACACTATTTCAGCGCCGGCAGCAGTTCTTTAAAAACCGGGGTGCCGGCCTTGTGCAGCCAGTCGTAAATGATCATCTCGCTGTTGGCCACCACCGCCCCGATCTCCCGCAACCGGGACAGCCCGGTTTCATAATTTTTAACCGCCCGGGAGGCCACCGCATCCGCCGGCACCCAGACCCGATAGTCATTGCGCAGGGCGCCCAGCACCGTCTGGTAAATGCAGATATGGGTCTCCACCCCGCAGACAATCAGGGTGTCCACCGAGGTGCCCAGAGACTTTACCCGCTCTTTGATGGCCTGATTGTTGAAACAGCCAAACTCGAGTTTATCAAGCGGCGTGATCCCCTCCAGTTCGCTCTTGACTTCGGGGACAAAATCACCGATCCGTTGGACGTACTGGGTGGTGGCCAGAACAGGTATATCCAAGGCTCGAGCGGCTTTGATCATCAGGGCGGCATTGCGGGCCACCTCATCCCGGGCGGGAATCACCTTCATCAGATTTTCCTGGATATCAACCACCAGCAGGGCGCAATTTCGGGGCTGCAGATGATAAAGTTCAGCGGTCATTTTTTCCTCCTTTTCTGGTCTTGTTGGCCGTTGCCGGACCGGCCGGCGACTTGCGGCGCCGGGGTCGGCCGGTTTTTGCCGCGGTTGCAGAAGACTTTGCCGTCCGCTCCAACACCAGCCGCTGGCGCCGGCGCTCCTGGTCGCCCCGGGCCACATACAGCGGGCGACCGCTGTCCGGGTCCCGGCCGCTGACATAAACCGCGGTGGCCAGGGTTCCCGGGGTGGGGGTAAAATCCTGGAACTGGCGAGGGATGAGGCCCAGCTTTTGCAGCTTGCGGGCCATGTTCTCCATGTGCGCCAGGGTACAGCCGGGGTGAGCGGAAATCAGATAAGGATTGAGGGACGGCGGCTTTTTGCCGGGCCGGCCGCCAAGTTCCGCCGCCAAACGGCTGAACACCTGCACAAACTGCTCCAGCACCTGACCATCGGGCTTGTGCATCAGCCGCAGCACCTCGGCTTCGGTATGTTCCGGGGCGATTTTCAGGGTACCAGGGGTGTGCCGTTCGAGCAAGCGCCGCAGCAGCCGGGGGGTTTTCAGCAGCAGTTCCATCCGCAGACCGGAAGAGACCAGGAGGTGGCGAACCCCGGGCACGGCGGCCGCCGCCTGCAGCAGGGCCAGCAGACCATCTTCGTCGACCCCAAGATGCCGGCAAACCGCCGGGTAAAGACAGTCGCGCCGGGAACAGCCGCCTTCAGGCAGGGAACAGGCGCAACCAAAAAGGTTGGCGGTGGGGCCGCCCAGGTCGGTGATGGTGCCGCGAAATTCCCGGTCCCGGGCGATCAGCGCCACCTCGGCGACTATTGACTCCTGGCTGCGGCTGACAATGACCCCGCCCTGGTGACGGGTGATGGCGCAAAAAGCGCAGTTGCCGCAACAGCCCCGCACAATGGTGACGGAATCACGCACCATGGCAAAGGCCGGAACCTCACCGGCCAGGGGATGGGGCTGACGGGTGTAGGGCAGCGCATAAAGCCGGTCCAGTTCCGCCGGGTGCAGAGGCTCCGCCGGTGGATGCTGGAGCAGCCACTGGGCTTGCTGTCGCTGGAGCAGGATGGTGGCCTGACGGGCCCGGGCCTGGCGGTCGATCTCTTTTTCCGCGGCCAGAAAGCGGGACGAATCGGCCATAATCTGCTCATAACCGGGCAGCACGGTATAATCGGCACGGACAGCCGCTTCCCCGGCCGCGGTCGGATGAACGGCCTGTCGCTGGTCAGTGCCACGCTCGGCCAGCTGTCCGGGGGGCAAGCGCTCACAGGTTCCGGGAATCCCCTGCAGATCCCGGCCGGCTTCCAAACGCCGGGCCACCTCCAGCACGGCCCTTTCCCCCATACCGTACACCAGCAGATCGGCTTTGGCATCGGTGAGCACCGACGCCCGCAGTTTGCGCTGCTGGTAGTCATAATGCACAAAACGGCGCAGCGAAGCCTCGAGCCCGCCGAGGATAATGGGCACCTCGCGGCAGGCGCGGCGGGCCTGCTGGGCATAGACAATGGTGGCCCGATCCGGCCGGCGGCGAAAGCGGCGCTCGGCCTGCCGACCGAAGTAAGGATTGCCGCCGGGAGAGTAATCATCCCGGTCCCGCACCTTGACGTTGCCGGTATAATTGGCCACAATGGAGTCAAGATTGCCGGCGGAAATACCGAAGAACAGGCGGGGCCGACCAAAGCGAAGAAAATCGTCGGGCCGGTCGTAGCGGGGCTGGGACAGGATCGCCACCCGGTAACCATGGGCCTCCAGCCAGCGGCCGATCAGCGCCAGGCCGAAGGAGGGATGGTCGATATAGGCATCCCCGGAGACCAGGACCACATCCACCGTCTCCCACCCCCGCTGCCGCATTTCCGCCACCGTGGCCGGCAGCCAAAGAGTTGCCGGCGCGGTTATGGCTGATGTTGACACTTTCCTGATCCCCCGGCTACTAGTGGTCGGCGTCGCAAAATGCCGCGCGGCCGCGCGGGCTGGCCCTGCAGCCCGATGTTTTTTGCGTTGCCGGCCAACATTTTTGGCGGGTTTTGGCAAGATTGTCAAGGTTATGGTTATGGTTATTGCGTGAAAATAAACAACGAAAAAGGAGAAACCCATGAAAATCGAGATCACCTACTGCTCAAAGTGAAACTATCTGCCCCGTGCCTCCGGTCTGGAGGCCGAAATCAAAAAGAACTTCCCCCTGGCCACGGTGGAGCTGATCGCCGGCAGCAACGGCATCTACGACATCAAGGTCGACGGCCGCCAAATCTTCTCCAAGCACCAGAGCGGCCGTTTCCCGGACAACCGGGAGATCATCGAACTCCTAAAATAACCACCACCAACCTTTGAAGAGCGAACCGGCGGCAACAAAACATCATCCCGCAACAAATAGCCGCCCAAACCCAGCCGCCGGCGCTGCAGGGCCACGGCCACGTCATTCGGTTATGGCACCAAAGTGGGGACCGCATAACTTTAACGTGCCCCTGGTCCATAAAAATCGCCCAAGCACAGCTGGCGGCGCTGGCGGTTCGGCAGTGCCGCAGGTTGTGGCAAGCGGCCCGGCACCGCGTACCCCGGGTACGCAAGCCGGGCCGATCGCCGCAAAATGCGGTGCTGCCGGACCGCCGCCGTCGTCAGCGGGGACCGAAGATGGCCGTCCCCACCCGCACCAGGTTGGCCCCCTCCTCCACCGCCACTTCAAAATCGGCGGACATGCCCATGGAGAGCACCGGCGGCCCATGTGTTCCCAGTAAATCCTGTCCGGCAAACTCCTCGGACAGCTGCCGCAGGCGGGCAAAATGCGGCCTGGACTCCTCGGGGTCCTCCGCCATGGGCGGCATGGTCATCAAGCCCAGAACCCGCAGGGCGGGCAGTTCGGCCAGGGCCCGCAACAGTTCCGCCGCCTGCTCGGGTGCCACCCCGGCCTTCTGCGCCTCGCCGCCGACATTGACCTGGACCAGCACCGGCAACACCCGGCCCGCCGTCGCGGCATGACGGTTGAGGGCCTTGGCCAGCTTAAAGCGGTCCACCGTCTCCACCATGGCAAAATCGGTGGCAGCCGCCTTGGTCTTGTTGCTCTGCAGATGACCTATAAAGTGCCAGCAGACTCCGTCACCTGCTCCCGTCTCCATCCCATCACCTGCTGCCCCACAGGCCAGCAGGTCATTTACCCGGCTGATTTTCGCCTGGGCCTCCTGCAGATAATTTTCACCAAACAGCCGCTGCCCGGCGGCCACCGCCTGCACAATACGCTCCGCTTCCACCCGTTTGCTCACCGCAACCAGACGCACCGTGGCCGGGTCCCGCCCGGCCTTACGGGCGGCGACCGCGATCCGGTCCTTGACTGCCGCCAGATTGGCCGCGATATCGGTCATTGACTTTACTCCTCACAAATTGTCGGCGCCGCGAAAAAACGCGCCGCCGACTGGACGTGCTGCTGGTTGGTTACGTTTACCGCAGATTAAACAGGCGGCGGGCATTGGCCGTGGTCTGTCGGGCCACCGCCGCCGGTGCACAACCTTTGAGTTCGGCGACCTTGGCGGCGATATGGGCTAGATAGGCCGGCTCGTTGCGCTTGCCCCGCAGGGGCACCGGGGCCAGAAAAGGGGCGTCGGTTTCCAGCAGCAGGCGCTCTAAAGGCACCATCCGCACCGCCTCCCACAGGGTGGCCGCCGACTTGAAGGTCACCACCCCGGGGATGGAAACATAAAAACCCATAGCCAGAACCTCTTCGGCCAGGGCGGCATCACCGGAGAAGCAGTGCATCACCCCACCGGCCGGCAGCTCGCCGGCTTCACGCAAAATAGCCAAGGTATCGGCATGGGCCTCCCGGTCATGAATGACCAACGGCAGCTCAAGCTGCCGGGCGATTGCCACCTGGTGGGCAAAATGCTCACGCTGCAGGGGAGCCGGAGAATACTCCTTGACATAATCAAGACCGATCTCACCATAGGCCACCACCCGGGGATGCCGGCCCAACTCCTGCAGGGCCTGATAATCATCGGGGCCGATTTCGTTTACATGATGGGGATGCACCCCTACAGTGGCAAAAACGCCGGGCCATTGTTCGGCCAGTTCCACCCCTTTCCGGGAAGAGGCCAGATCGATCCCGACAGTGATCATCTGACGCACTCCGGCCTGTGCCGCCCGCTTGACAACCTGCTCCAGGTCGGCCTGGTAGTCGGGAAAGTCCAGGTGACAGTGGGTATCGATCAACTCTGCCGCCGCCAATTCCTCCGCCACCATACTTTTTGTTTTTGTTGCTGTTGCCACTGTTCACTCCTTCCTCTGCCGTCAAGTTGACTCCCAAACATAACAATCCGGCCCCTTCTACCAAATTAACCTCGCCACTGCAATGTTTCGCACCGTTATCCCTGCCGTTTACGCAGGCTCCCGTAAAAGTCGTACCTGGACGGGGACCGCGAAGCCCGCTGCCAAAACCATTGACCTTAACGGAACCCTTCCACCTACGGCCTTTTCATTGACAGCGGCAAGAGCGCAGACTATCATTTACTGAGTTATCGTCGAGGTACCGTCCGGATTCTGACCATCGCTCGGGCCGGTGCCGGCTCATTCAATTTCAACTGCCGCCCGACAAGCCATGCAGAATCCAGTTCTCGAAGCCATCTACCGTCGCCGCAGCGTTCGCGAATTCACTCCGGAACAAGTTTCCACTGAAGTGTTGCAGGAAATCATCCGAGCCGGCATCTGGGCCCCTTCGGGACTGAATAATCAGCCTTGGCGTTTTGTGCTGGTTGGCGACGAGCAAACCCGCGAACAACTGGCGGCACTAACCAAGTACCAGAAAATCGTGCTGGCCGCCCCGGCCCTGATCGCCGTTTTTCTCGACCAAAATGCCATGTACGACCAGGTCAAGGACCACCAGGCCGCTGGCGCGTGCATCCAAAACATGCTGCTGGCCGCCGAAGCCTTGGGACTGGGGGCGGTCTGGCTGGGGCAGATTCTGCACCACAAGGATCAGGTTCGACAGGTGCTGAAACTTGACGATCATCTCGACCTGATGGCGGTTATCGCCCTGGGCCGGCCGGTGATCAAGGAACGCCATTCCCAGCGTAAACCCCTTGAGGATTTTATTCTCAAATCAATTTAATTCGCTCAACACCAGGAGGATCCCCAATGTTTATGCAGGCCAACCGCTTACCCAAGAGCTATCTTGCCGTACTGGTTTTTTTCTTCCTGCTGCTGCCTTTGCTGGCCGGCTGCACCCATCATGAAAATACCGGCCCCGAGGCCCGGGAAAACACCCAAACCACCGAGGAAAGACGGCCGGAGCCCTACACCCCCTCCGGCTTTCACGACCTGCTGATTCCCGCCGAACTCACTTGGTTGCGCGAAAAAAGCATGGTGGTCAACACCGATTCCTACGCTGGCGGAGTACTCCACTTCAGCGGTCGGGTGGACGTCAACTCGCTGACCGACTTTTTCACCACCACCATGCGGCGTAACAACTGGCAACTGGTGGGCTCGGTTAAATACCAGGATGTGATGATGGCCTTTACCAAGCCGCACAAAACCTGTACCATTATCATCAGCGACCGGGGCCTGGGCCGGGCCAACGAGGTTCAGGTCTATATCACCGACGATCTGAGCAAAAGCCGGCAGCGGGATTCCGTTGCCCCGTCGCCCGTCGCCCCAGCTACCCCGGCGGCGCCCTTTTCTTTCTAAACCACCAGACGCCGTCACAGCAGGGTAGTTTTGACAACCTCACCAAAAGCCACCCAGCGTGTTGCTCGGCAACGCAAAAACAGCTTGCTGCAGTGCGCGCCCAGTCGGCGGCACGGCAAGAGCGACGCTGACAATTTTTACTTTTCCATACGGAGGCAGCTTGTCTTTTCTGCTCAACGATAAACGCATCCTCCTTGGGATCAGCGGCGGTATTGCGGCCTACAAGGCGGCGGACTGGGTCCGGCAACTGCGGCGGGAAGGGGCCGAAGTAACGGTGATGATGACCGACGCCGCCCAAAGCTTCGTCACTCCACTGACCTTTGCCGCCCTGTCCGGCAAACGGGTGCATACCACCATGCTGGCGGCGGAAGACGGCGAATACCTGCCCCACATCAATCTGGGCCGGGATCACGACCTTGTTTTGCTGGCGCCGGCAACCGCCAACACCATCGCCCGGCTGGCCCGAGGCCAGGCCGATGAACTGGTCAGCACCGTGGTGCTGGCCGCCCGGGCTAAAATTCTGCTGTGCCCGGCAATGAACAGCGAAATGTACCGGCATCCCGCCACCCAGTACAACCTGGGCCGGCTGAAGGAATACGGTTACACCATCATTGAACCGGACTGCGGCGAACTGGCCTGCGGCGACCAGGGTCCCGGCCGGCTGGCCGAATGGGAAACGGTGCGCCAGGCCGTTATCGCCGCCCTGACCCCCCAGGATCTGCTAGGGCGCAATATTCTGGTCACCGCCGGCCCCACCTGGGAGCCCCTGGACCCGGTGCGCCTGCTCACCAACCGCTCCAGCGGCAAAATGGGCTACGCCCTGGCCGCTGCCGCCCGGCGGCGCGGGGCCAGCGTGACCCTGGTCAGCGGCCCGGGCTCCATCACCCCCCCGGCCGGGGTGGAGCTGATCCCGGTGGTCACCGCCACCGAAATGCACCAGGCGGTCTGCCAGCGGGTCGATAATACGGATATCATGATCATGGCGGCGGCGGTTTCCGATTATCGGCCAGCGCATTATGAACCCCACAAAATCAAAAAAGGCGCCACCGATGCCGCGCTGCCGCTGGTCTCCAACCCGGACATTTTAAGGGAGTTGGGCGAGCGCAAAAAAAGCGCGGCCTGCTTCCCGCTGCTGGTGGGTTTTGCAGCCGAAAGCGAAAATCACCGGGACGAGGGACAGCGCAAGCTGACCAGCAAAAACCTCGACCTGATCGCCATCAATGACATCAGCGCCGAAGACGCCGGTTTTGCCGTTGATAACAACCGGGTTACCCTGCTGGACCGTAACGGCGCCGTCGAGGAACTGCCGTTATTGAGCAAAGAAGAAGTGGCCCACCGGATCCTCAACACCATCCTCCGGCTCATCTGAAACAAGGAGAAAGAAATGGCCAGCATCAAGATCAAAGGCATGACCTGCGCCCATTGTGTGGCCTCGGTCACCAAGGCCCTGAGCAGCATCAACGGAATCGAGGACGTGCATGTCAGCCTGAGCGGCAACCAGGCCGACTTCACCTTAACCAAAGAGGTGCCACTGGAGACCATCAAGGCCGCCATCGAAAAAATCGGCTTCGAGGTGGAGGGGTAAACGGCACCCACCGTTATTCTGTGATCACCCTGGCCAGAATGCGCTGATTGCAGTGGTTGTCCTTCCCTGCCACCAAACTGGTGATGCTACAGGCATCGAGAGTTTCAGCCACCGACATGGTACCTTCGGCGGAATTGCGCCGGGCGGTGAAGGGAAAGCTATCCGGCCCGCGCTGGCACTTGCTGTTGATGTTGATCCGGCAAACCTGGTTGAGCAACAACCGGGCCATGGTACTGATCTTCTCCTCTTCCCGGCCGAAAATACTGACCTGCTGCCCGAACTCCGACTCCGCCACATAACGCCGGGCTTCTTCCAGCGCGTCAAAACTCACCACCGGGATCAGCGGCCCGAACTGCTCTTCATGAAAAAGACGCATATCCGGCCCCACCGGGTAGAGCACCGCCGGCGTCATCAGGGTTTGCCGGGTCTCGCCGCCGCCTGGGTTGATAATCCTGGCCCCCTTGGCCAGGGCATCGGCCAGTAGTTCGCCAAGGTAGGCCACCCGGGCCGGTTCCGGCAGAGGAGTAATCCTGACCCCCGACAACCAGGGCATCCCCATGGGCTGCCGTTGCACCTCCCGACTTAGCTTCTCCAGAAACGGCGCCGCAACCGACCTGTGCACCAGGAGGATTTTCAGGGCCGTACAGCGCTGGCCGTTGAAGGCCAAGGCACCAAGCACACATTCCGCCGCCGCCTGTTCCAGATCAGCGTCGTCGAGGATAATGGCGGCGTTTTTGGCCTCCAGCCCCAGCAGGCAGCGCAACCGGCCTGGGTCCGGATGCCAGCTGCGCAGCAGCTCCGCCCCCCGGCGGGAGCCGATAAAGGCCAGTAGATCAATCCGCCCCGATCTCAGCACCGGCGCCAGTACCGTCTCGCCTTCGCCATACAGGGTATTGACCACCCCGGGCGGAAAGCAGTCCCGCAGCAACGGCAACATGACCCGGTGCAGCAGTACCCCCAGGCGCGGCGGTTTGAAAATCGCCGTATTGCCCATGAGCAACGCCGGAATCAAGGTGGTGTACGTCTCGTAGAAGGGATTATTGTAAGGTCCCAGGCAAAGCGCCACCCCGAGGGGCGCCCGCAACCGGCGGGCGACCACTCCCTGCTCCCGCAACAAATCCCCCTCCCGCTGACTGCGCCGGCGCAACTCGGCAACGGTCTCAGCCAGGTACTCCATGGTCCGGGTAAACTCCATGGCGGACTCCTCCCGGCTTTTACCGATTTCCCACATCAGCAGCCGCACCACTTCTTCCCGGCATTGCTCCATCGCGGCCAGCAGTTTTTCCACCCGCTCAAGGCGCCGGACCGCCGGCATGGCAGGCCATTCACCCCTGCCCCGGTTATAGGCGGCACCAGCCGCCGCCAGCACCTCTTCCGCCTCCCGACTCCCCAGCAGCGGGTAGCTTCCCAACCGCGGCGGAGCCAGCGAACCGTCGGCGGCAGCCAGATACACCGAGGAAAAAACGTCCTGCACCGGACCGTCCCAGGTGCGCAACTCACCATTGCACAGATAATGGTGCTGCTCAACACCGGGGCCGGGACGGTACGGATTGGGGATCGCGGCCGAAGAGGCAAAAAATCCGGCCAAAGCGTTTGCATTCATGCTGAAAATCCTCACAATAGCTCAAGCGGCCCGAACAGGTGGGGCCCGGCCACCGGCAACCGGCAGCCCAAAAAATGTTTCATGATACTGCGGCCGGAGCGGTTTGACAACGCGATTTCCACGGACCTTCTTGACTTTGAGGCCACCCTGACGTAAGTTATGGTAACTAATCCGGCTTATCAACGAGGGAAAGTCATGTTTCAACTGCTGGAGTGTTCTCCCCTGCCGCAGTTTGCCGTGGGGCTGGACAATAAAATCACCTACTGGAACAAGGCCTGTGAAGCTCTTACCGGCTTCAAGGCGGCCGAAATGATCGGCACTGACCGGCACTGGGAGCCCTTCTATTCTCACAAACGGCCCATTGTTGCCGACCTGGTGCTCAACAACGACCTCAACAGCTTTTTCCAACTCTATCAAGACAAAAACCCCGGCCAGTCGCGGATCATTCCCAACGCCTGGGAGGCCTTCGACTGGTTCCGGATGTGCGGCCAGCCTCTGCACCTGCACTTCATGGCCGCCCCGGTCTTCAACGAACAGGGCAAGCTGGTGGGGGCGGTGGAAACTCTGCATGATCTTTCCGGGCGGATGCTGGCCATGCTGGCCCCCTCGGAAAACACCCCCCCGGGCCTTGCCGGCCAGACCGGGCGCACCAGCTTCCTGCGCCACAATATCCGCTTCGGCCTGCTGGTGGGCAACAGCCCGGCCATGCAGCGGGTTTATGATCTCCTGGCCAAGGCGGCTGGTTCCAATGCCAACGTGATCATTTACGGGGAATCGGGCACCGGCAAAGAGGTAGTGGCCCGCACCATTCATGACTTAAGCCACCTCGCCAAAAGAAATTTCGTGGCGGTCAACTGTGGCGCCATCCCCGAGACTTTAGCGGAAAGTGAATTTTTCGGCTACCGCAAAGGGGCCTTCACCGGCGCCAACACCGACCGCGAAGGCTACCTGGACCAGGCCGACGGCGGCACCCTGTTCCTGGACGAAATCGGGGAAATCAGCCTGGCCATGCAGGTCAAACTGCTGCGAGTGCTGGAAGGCAGTGGTTTCTGTCCGGTGGGCAGCCGGGAAACCCGCAAGCCCGATGTGCGAATTGTCGGGGCTACCAGTCGCGACATGGAACAGCTGGTCCGGGACGGCAGAATTCGCCGGGACTTCTTTTACCGCATTCACGTGATTCCGGTACAACTCCCCCCTCTGCGGGACCGCAAAGAGGACCTGCGTGCCCTGACCGACCATTTTATCAGCAAATTCAACCAGGATAACCGGGAAATCACCATTTCCGAAGAAATTTACCAGCGGCTGGAACAATATCCCTGGCCCGGTAATGTCCGGGAACTGCAGAATGTGATCCAACGCTACCTGACCCTGGGAGAACTGGTTTTCACCCCCGCCGGCCCGGGCGCCCCAGGAGCCCCGGTGGTTGCTGAGCATCCTGGAACAGATAAGACATTGGCCACGCCGGCCCTCAATACTCCGGGAGTTATCGCGTCTTTGCCTTCTGCCCCTGAAGTCGCCTGCGTCCACACCGACTCCGCCGCCCTGCTTCGCAGCCATGGCGGCCTGGAGGGAATGATCTCCACCATCGAGCGGGAACTGATCCGACAGGCCCTGGAAAGCAACCAGTGGCACCGGGAAAATACCGCGATGATGCTGGATATTTCACGCAAAACCCTGTTCCGCAAAATGCGTCATTTCAATCTTTAGCGCCACTATCCCTGTCGCGCCCCAAAATGGGTCGAGTCTGACCCATTTTCGTTTTACCCCCAATAATCAACAAAATACAGAACATTAACAGGAAACCGATGTGACACTTATGTCTCACCGTGATTTTCCTGCTCCGGCCCTCAACCACTCAACAGAAGAATATTTTCAATGATATTATATTGTTACACAAAAAGAAAGATTATTGGCACACAGCTTGCTAATACTAAATGACAAAACCAAGCCCCCTCCGTCAGCAGGTCTTCGAGCCGGAACCAACCTGCTGATACCCCTGTAATGCCCCAGGTGTTCCCCAACACTTGGGGCATTACTTTTTTTGTAAGCGATCACGGGGCACCGTGATTACTCACACTTTGTCACCAGCCAACCAGCCACCAGCCACCAGTTGGTACCAAAACCCGTTGCATTGCCGCCCCCTCTTGGCTATTCTCAGCGATACTAAAAATCCTTCCCGAGGTTATCAGCTATGGAAAGTTTTGAACAGTTGCTGGAAAAATCCACCACCGTACATGGCCACATCTGCGCCGGTCAAGTTATCGGCGTGCGCCTGGCGATGATCGGCCTGCGGGAAATTGCTATCGAAGACCCCAGGGAGAGTCAGCGCAAGGATTTTTACGTGGTGGTGGAAATCGACCGCTGCGCCACCGATGCCATCCAAAGCGTCACCGGTTGCACACTGGGCAAACGTTCCTTGAAATGGCTCGACTACGGCATCATGGCCGCCACCTTCGTCAACCTCAAAACCGGAAAAGCGGCCCGCATCACCGCCCGCGAGGAAGCACGGGAACTGGCCCGGAAATACTGCCCGGAAATTGAGGACAAATATCAGCAGCAACTGCAGGCCTACCGGGTCATGCCAGAAGAGGAGCTGTTTAAAATCCAGCCGGTGCAGGTGGAAGTACCCCAGGAAGACCTGCCGGGCAAACCCCTGCGCCGGGTGCAATGCCAGAGCTGTAATGACTGGGTCCAGGACTGCCGGGAAGTTGAGCAAAACGGCAAGACTCTCTGCCGCCCCTGCGCCACCGGCCGCTACTACCAGTTAGTCGAGTCAGCCTGACAGCCTTGCAGACAACCGCCTGAGATATTGGCCGACGAGTCAAAAAACAATAATTAAATTCCCAATCCGCGGCGCAGCCATAACGACGCCGACAAGTTTCATTGCCTCAGACTTTCCCCGGTCCTGTTGGCAAGATAACAAGGAGAACCTCCATGGCAAAAACTGTCCCGGTGGCAGAGGCGGTCGGCATGGTCCTGCCCCACGACATAACCGAGATCCGCAAAGGAGAGTTCAAGGGCCGGGCCTTTCGCAAGGGGCACATCGTCCGGCCCGAAGACGTCGAACACCTCAAGCGGCTGGGCAAAGAACATATCTATATCCTGGAACTGGGGCCTGCTGATATTCATGAAGATGAAGCGGCCCGGCTGCTGGCAGCCGCTCTTGCCGGGGCGGGAATCGAGGTCGGCGGTGAACCGGTGGAGGGCAAAATCAATCTCTGCGCGGCCCACGACGGCCTGCTGCAGGTGGATCAGGAAGCCTTATATCGCTTCAACCTGCTGGGGGAGGTGATGTGCGCCACCCGGCACGGCAAAACCCCGGTGAAAAAAGGACAGCAGGTGGCCGCCACCCGCCTGATTCCTTTGGTGGGCAACCGCCAGATAGTCGAAGAAGCGGTGGCCCTGGCCGGCAATCAAGGCCGGGGAACAGTGCGGGTCGAGGCTTTGCGAACCGCCCGCGCCGGCCTGGTGATCACCGGCAACGAGGTTTTCCACGGCCGCATCAAGGATGCCTTTGAACCCATTCTGCGGGAAAAACTGGCGACCCTGGACTCGGCGGTGATCATGGTCCGCAAGGCCCCGGATGATACCGCCAAGATCGCCACCGCCATCGATGAATGTCTGGCGGCGGGGGCCGATCTCATTGTTACCAGCGGCGGGATGTCGGTGGACCCCGATGATGTCACCCGGGAGGGAATTGCCCGGGCCGGCGCCCAAGAGATCACCTACGGCACCCCGGTGCTGCCCGGAGCCATGTTTCTGGTGGGCTACCTGCCTTACCAGGGGCAGGAGATCCCGGTGCTGGGGCTGCCCGCCTGCGGCATGTTCCATCGCACCACGGTGTTCGACCTGATCCTGCCCCGGATTTTAGCCGGCGAGAAAATCGACCGTCAAACCCTGGCCCGCATGGGCCACGGCGGCCTCTGCCTGAACTGCAAGCACTGCCAATACCCGGTTTGCCCCTTCGGCAAGTAGCCAAAGGGGCAACGCACCGCGGGCTGACACGCAGATTTAATCCCGCCCCTTGACCAGGGCGGTGAGTACGCCCACCATCTCTTTCATCTGTTCGGCCTGACCGTTCAACTCCTCGGCGGCACTGGCGGCCTCTTCGGCGGCGGCGGCGTTCTGCTGAGTCACCGAATCCATCTCCGAGACGCCGTTGTTGATCTGCTCCACCCCGGATGACTGCTCCCGGGAAGCGGCGGCGATCTCGCCCATCAGCGAGGATATCTTGACGATACTTTCCGAAACCTGGTTAAAAGAGGTATCGGTGGCACCCACCAACTGGCTTCCGGCCTGGATCTTGCCCACCGTACCTTCGATCAGGCTGGCGGTGTTGCGGGCGGCCTCGGAAGCCCGCATGGCCAGATTCCTAACCTCATCGGCCACCACCGCGAAACCAGCGCCGGCCTCACCAGCCCGGGCCGCCTCCACCGCCGCGTTCAGGGCCAGCAGATTGGTCTGGAAGGCAATTTCATCGATGGTTTTAATGATCTTAGAAGTCTCTTCGCTGGCTCGCGAGATTTCGGCCATGGAATCGGTCAGCTGGTGCATGGACTGATTGGCGCTTTCCACCACCTGGCGGGCCTCACTGACCAGGATATCGGCCTGGCCGACATTGTCGGCATTCTGCTTGGTCATGGAGGAGATCTCTTCCAGGGAGGCCGAGGTTTCCTCAATGGCGGCGGCCTGGTTGTTGGCCCCGTCGGCCAGTGAGTGACTGGCCGACGAAACCTCTTCCGAGGCCGCCGACACCTGGCTGGCGCCGTTTTGTAACTGATCGGAAACGTCTTCCAGGGTACCGATCAACAGCAAGGAAAAAAAGCGGGCCAGGAAAAGCAACAGCAGCAGCAGCACCGTCGCCGCCACCACCCCGCCAATCAGGGTGTTGCGGGCCTGGGCGATGCGTTCGCCGGCCATTTCCTCAATTCCCTCGGCCAGCCTGGTTTCAACTTCTTTCATCAGGTCGATTTTGGCGGTTATGGTGTCAAACCAGCGAGTGGCATCAATACCAAACCCCCCGGCCTGCCAGCGATCAAGAGCCGTTTTTTCCATTGCCGCCACCTGCTCCACCGCCGTTGCCCGCATTTTTTCACGATAAAAGCGCCGGCTTTGCTCATCGGCAAAAGCTTGGAAATTGTTCAAAAAAACCTGGCGGGCGGAAAGCAATTCGGCATAGCGCTGAAACATTCCCTCGGCAAACCGATCCTGGGCAAAGACGTTGCTCAACACCGCCCGGGTGATCCCCATCCGCTCCTTGGCCTCAACAAAGTTGTAATAAGCGGTCAGGACCCGCATGATCTCCTGATCCGGACTGGCGCCGGCGATCAGCGGAATGGCGCCGAGAAAACCTTCGATGGCGGCGGAATAAAAAGCGATGGCTTCCGGCCCGGGGATCGCCAAAGAGTCGGCCCGGCGGCGTATTTCATCCAGCCGCTCCAGGTTGGCCATGCCCTGGCGTAAGCGGTTATTGATTTCCTGGTCATTTCGCACAATGGCAGAATCGGCCATAAATTGGCGCAAAGCCTGGATATCCCGGTCGGTGGCCGCCCGCTGCCCGGACAAACGGGTGCCGAACTGCCGCCCCTGGCTGCCGATAAAGCCGGCGGTCATGCCGCGTTCCAACTGGGCCTGGTGGGCAATTTCGGTGGCCATGGTCGCCACCACCGCCAACTCCTGCAGTTCCTTGGCCTGATTATACAACCGATAGCGCTCCAGGCCGTTGTACAGCAGAACCCCCACTAAAAAAGTCACCGGCACAAACACCAGCAACTGCATCATGGTG
Organism: Desulfurivibrio dismutans; assembly: GCF_029210385.1. GTDB lineage: Bacteria > Desulfobacterota > Desulfobulbia > Desulfobulbales > Desulfurivibrionaceae > Desulfurivibrio > Desulfurivibrio dismutans. Next base: position 122,913 of record NZ_JARGDQ010000008.1, read on the forward strand.
ATAATTCTGAGCTTCTTGAAAAAATTCATGACTCGTCTCCAGTTGTGAAGATATCGTGACAACCGGCCAAATTTGTTGAGCGGCAACGGAAAAAACAATGAGCTTACAGCACGTACCCGACCGGCGGCCCAGTTCTGACCTGGCCGGCCGTTATATTATTCAGGGTCGCAGCATAAACTGACACCATGTATCGGACGGAACTTTACCACAGGAGCCCGATGAATCGCCCGCCAACAACGAATTGAGCATCATACCGGAAAACAGTTATAGCATTTACAAAACGAAAGTAAAGAGCTTAATTGATAATTTTTATCTTTTAATTGGACCCGGAATCATAAAGTGTTGATTCCCGCCACCGGGCTTTTTTGTTATACAGAAGCAAGTCATTTTGGCCGACCAGCCCTGTGCCGGCGGCGGCCGCCGACCAATTCGTTCCCAGGAAGGAAAATCAGGATGCCACACCACTTACAATCGACCCTCGCCAACCTTGACCATTGCCAAAAACACGAAGAAGATTTCAGCCGCTGCGAGGTGTTCATCAACGTCAGCAACCGCTTTCTGGGGCTGCTGGCCTGGGAGGCCAGTCGCGACAGCGACAACGATACCAGCCGGGAATACCCTTTTGTGGCCATGGACAGCCGTCAGGTTTTCCGCCAGCTGGCTCTAGCCCGTCGGCAACTGGACCTGGAGCAGGAGGAGCCGGCCAGCCCTGCTCCTTCATTTCTGGATGTCGGCTGCGGTATCGGCAATGTGATGCTGCTGGCCGAGCAGATGGGATTCGAGGTTTATGGACTGGAGAAGGATCGCAAACCGTGTGCCGTGGCCAGGAAATTGTTTGGCCCGGAACGAGTAAGCGACAGCGACATCTGGGAATACCGGGAGTATCACCGCTTTCAGGTGATTTACTATTTCCGCCCTTTTGCCGATCGGCAACTGCAGCAGCGGTTTGAGAAGATGATCGAAGACAAACTGCAGCCCGGCGGGATCCTGATTGCCAACCACAAAAACAGTGATATTATCGACACCGATTCCCGCTTTTCCCGCCTGCACCCGGAATTGCCGGCATGGTGCAAGAGATAACCTTATCAGCAGCACCGCAGGTTGCCCCTGGTGGACGACTAGCTCAAGACCGCTCTTTCCTGATACGGACAAAATTGTTGCGTAACGCCCGCACTCCGGTAATCGGATTGGCAGTGGCGCGGCTCATCAGTGAGCCGTCGGCCACTCCCTGATGAAAGGCCCGGCTCAGCAGATGGGAACGGTGGCCGAAGCCATGCACCAGGTAAACGCAGTCCGGCCGGATGTCGCGACTCACGTAAAGTCGCACGGTACGCAGGGCGGTCAGGCCATCCTGGTTTTCCAGCAGCACCCGGTCACCGCTACCCATCCCCAGGCCGGCGGCCACCTCTTCGTTGAGCCACAGTTCGTTTTCCCCCTGCTCGCTCATCAGGCGGCGGTTGTTCTGGGTGCTGCTTAAGGTATGCAGCTGGGAACGGCCGTAAAGCAACCGAAAATAACCGGCCGGGGGCTCCGGCGGTGGCCGGAACTGCGGCAACGGCGCCTGGGCGGCTTCGGCCAGATCACGGGAAACCAGTTCAATTTTGCCGCTCAGGGTGGGAAACCTGAACTCAGCCAACTGCGGCTCCGCTGCCGCGGGCAGGGAGACAAAGGCCCGCCCGCGGCGCAGATCATCAAGACGCAACCGCCAAGTCGTCAGGTCATGCTCCAGGCGGGAACTCACCTCCGGGTACCGCAAACCCCGGCCACGCCCCAGGCGAATGCTGAGCTGGCGGACGATCCAATAAGGATCACGAGCTTCAAAGGCCGGCGGTAAAACGGGAAAGCGGGCGGTCAGCAATGGCGGCTCGACCTCACGGCGCAGCTCCACCCGGTCGCTGCGCTCCAGAAAGGTGGCCTCGGGCAGAATGATGTCGGCCATCAGGCAGGGCTCACTGGGCACCACATCACAAGCAAAAATGAATTCCGCCCGCCGCCAGGCCAGAGAGGTGCGGTAGGGATTGGGGTAACCGTGAAAAGGGTTTTGCCCCCAGCAGCCAAGCACCTTGATCCGGTCGGCCTCCAGATCTTTAAAAATCTCTTCGGCCCGTTCACGGCTGTCCGGTTGCAATGCCCTGGCCAGCCGCTGGCGGCTCCGGGCATAAGGTGTGGCTTCAGCCCCAGGTTCGTTAACTCCGGGCAACGGCATTCCTCCCGGCCGGCCCGGCGCCCCCAGCAGGGCGGCAAGAATGGCCTGGGCCCGCAAACGGTCGACATCATCGCCATACCAGTTGCTGTGCCGGCCCGGGTGAATGATCACCGCCGGCGCACTGGCGGCCAGCCGCCGGGCGCTCTGCTCAATGGCCTTGGGGCTTAAGCCGGTCAGCTCGGCAACCCGCTCAAGGGGATAAGCTGCGGCATGTTCCCGCAACTCATCCAGGCCTAAGGCATGGGCCGCGATATAGTCCCGATCGAAAAGATCACGCTGCAGCAGGTAGTTGATCCAACCCAGCAGCAGCGCGGTATCACTGCCCGGTTTGAGCATCAGATGCTCATCGGACTGGGCGGCAATGACACTGCGTCGGGGGTCGGCCACGATCAAGTGGGCGCCCTGTTCCTGGGAATCCATGAAGCGGCGGAATTCCGGCAACATCAGGTTCTCCCCGAAATGGGATCCCAGCAGCACCAGACAACGGGTGCGCTCATAGTCCACCCGGGCCGGCGCCCCCGGGTCAAAGCCGAAGGTGGCCAGGTAGGCGGCCTCCCGGTTGCAACGGCAGTGTTCGTAGTGCGAATCGTTGACCCGGGAGGCACCCAACTCGGTAAAGAGTTCTTTGATATAGGCCGCCGAGGGGCCGGCGGCAAAGAGGGCCAGAGCATCCGGGCCATGGCGGCGCAGGGTCTGTTCCAGGCGCAGAGAGATGACGTCAATGGCCTCGGCCCAGCTGATTCGCTGCCACTGCCCGCTACCCCGGGGCCCCACCCTTTTCATGGGATATTTCAGCCGGTCGGGGTCATAAAGCAAATCCGGGGCCGCCATGCCCCGGGCACAGATCAGGGAGCCATTGAGGTGGTTGTCACCGGTACCGGCCAGGGAGATCACCCGGCCATCCCGGACGGTGGCGGTCACCAGACAACGGGCCGGGCACATCCCGCAAACCGTAGGCACCAGCCGCTCCTCGGACAACGATGCTTCCCCGCCGGGCAGGGTTATCGCCCCGGCCTGCAAAGATTGCAACGGCAGAGCGGCGGCCGCCACCCCGGCGGCTTTAAGCAGTGCGCGACGGCTGAGACCGGATTTGCCGGACATTATCTCCTCCCTATAAAGTCAAACAAGGACTACCCTTCCACCATGAAACGTTCCCGCAGGCGTTCGCAAACGTGATCCGGCACCAGGCCGCCGACATCGCCGCCGTGACGGGCCGCGTCCTTGATAATGCTGGAGCTGATGTAGATCCAGCGGAAGCCGGTCATCAAAAAAACCGTTTCCACTTCCCGCTCAATGCGGCGGTTCATCAGGGCCAGCTGAAATTCATAATCGAAATCGGACACCGCCCGCAAGCCCCGGACGATGGCCCGCGCCCCGCGGCGATAGGCGTAATCCACCAGCAGGCCGGACACCTCATCCACCTCGATACGATCATCACCATCGGCAAAGGAATCCCGGATCATCCGCTTGCGTTCTTCCAGGCTGAACAGCGGCTGCTTGGTGGGATTAATGGCGATGGCCACGACGATCTTGTCAAAAAGGCTCAGCGCCCGCTTGATAATATCGATATGGCCCATGGTGATCGGATCGAATGTGCCGGGATAAACGGCAATCCGCTGACTGGTCTCTTCCCGCACCAGGGGTTCATAATCACTCATCGAGCACCTTTTCCCGATAGTTGAAAAAGTGAAAGCGGGCTTCACCGTAGCGTCGAGAATCCCGCTGGCGTTGAAAGGGGCCGGCAATATGCGGCAGGGTTTCCTGCTGACCGGTTTCCAGCACCAGTACCGCGCCGGGGGCAAAAAACGAAGTCGGCATGGCGGCCATCTTTGCCAGAGTGGCGCCGGCCAACCCTTTGCCGTAGGGCGGATCGGCCAGAATCAGGTTGAAACCGGCGGCGGGCGCCAGGGGGGGCAAAAAAGCAAACCTGGCACCACAATCACGCACCACCACCCGGCTTTGCGCCGCAAATTCGCATATTTCGATATTTTCCCGCAACAGCCGCGCCACCGCCCGACTCCCCTCGACAAACAGCGCTTGCGCCGCCCCTCGGCTCAACGCCTCCAGCCCCAAAGCGCCGGTGCCGGCAAAAAGATCCAGCACCGCCGCGCCAGCCACCTCTTCCTGGAGCAGGTTAAACAGCGCCTCCCGGGCCCGGTCCGACGTGGGTCGCACCCGGCCGCCGGCAAGCCGGTGGCCAGGGGATCGCAAGCGCCGGCCTTTACAGCGGCCGGCAATAATTCGCATCTTCAGCGCCCGGGCCAGCCATCAGGCTAGAGGTAATCCTGGGCCACGATTTCGGCAATCTGCACGGTGTTCAGTGCGGCCCCCTTAAGGATATTGTCAGCCACCACCCACAGGTTGATACCGTTGGCAATGGACTCATCCTCACGAATGCGGCCCACCAGGGTTTCAAACTTGCCTGCGCAGTCCAGGGCCATGGGATAACGACTCAGGGTGGGCTCATCCACTAGCTTGACCCCGGGAGCAGTGGCCAGCAACTCCCGGACCTCGGCAACGCTGATCTTTCTCTCGGTTTCGATATTAACCGCCTCGGAGTGGCCGTAAAAAACCGGCACCCGCACGGTGGTGGCAGTAACCCCGATGGCTTGGTCTTCAAACATCTTGCGGGTTTCGTTGACCATCTTCATCTCTTCCTTGGTGTAGCCGCTATCCAGGAAGGCGTCGATATGGGGCAGACAGTTGAAGGCGATCTGGTGCGGATAGACCTCGCGTGGCAAGGGCTGGCCCGCCGCCCATGCCCTTACCTGGTTTTCCAGTTCGGCGATGGCTTCGGCGCCGGAGCCTGAAACCGCCTGGTAGGTGGACACCACGATACGCTTGATCTTGACGGCATCGTGGATCGGCTTTAACGCCACCAGCATCTGGATGGTGGAACAGTTGGGGTTGGCAATAATCCCCTTGTTCTTGTACTGGGCAATGGCGTGGGGGTTGACTTCAGGCACCACCAAAGGAACTTCTGGATCCATGCGAAAAGCGCTGGAGTTATCCACCACCACCGCCCCGGCCGCCGCTGCCGCCGGAGCAAACTCCAGGGAACGATCACCGCCGGCGGAAAACAGGGCGATATCGATACCGGCAAAGGCCTCTTTGGCCAGCAACTGCACCTCATGCTCCTGGCCCTTGAAGGTCAGCTTTTTGCCCACCGAACGGGATGACGCCAGCAGGCGCAACTCACCGACGGGAAAATCCCGCCGTTCCAGAACCTCCAGCATCGCGCCGCCCACGGCGCCGGTGGCTCCGGCCACCGCCACGTTGAACTTTCTTCCAGCTTGCTGACTCATTGCTTTTGCTCTCTCCTTTTATTTTCTTGTTTCAAGTATTCCAATCGGTTCAAACCGGTGAGATAGGCTTTGGCGGCGGCGGTTATGATATCCGGGTCGGCCCCCTGCCCCACCACCACCTTGCCGTGGTCTTCGATGCGGACCATTACTTCGCCCTGGGCGTCGGTCCCGCCGGTGATGGAACTTACCGAGAAATAAAGCAGCTTACTGTCGGTGCCGGCCAGTTCGGCGATGGCCCGGAAGGCCGCGTCGATGGGCCCCACCCCCAGCGAGGCGGTCTCTTTCTCCTCGCCATGCACCAACATCTTCACCGCCGCCGTGGGCAGCGAGCGACTGCCGCTCATGGCGCCCAGGTGCAGCAACTGAAAGGCCTCCGGCACCCGCAGCACCTCATCCATGATAATGGCCTCCAGATCCTCTTCAAACATCTCCTTTTTAAGATCGGCCACCGCCTTGAAACGTTCAAAGACCCGGTTAATCTCTTCCTCGCCCAAATCGGCGTAACCCATCTCCCTGATCTTGTCGCGCAGGGCGTGGCGGCCGGAATGTTTGCCCAGGATGATGTTGCTGGTGGAAATCCCCACGTCCTTGGGATTCATAATTTCATAGGTGCTACGCTCCTTGAGCACCCCATCCTGGTGGATCCCCGATTCATGCAAAAAGGCATTGGCCCCGACGATGGCCTTGTTGGGTTGCACCGGCATGCCGGTGATGGTGCTGACCAGCCGGCTGGTGGGAAAAATGTGTTCGGTGGTGATATCGGTATGCAACCCGGCAGTCTCGCCCCGGGTGCGCAGAATCATCACCAGTTCTTCCATGGCGGTGTTGCCGGCCCGTTCGCCCAGGCCGTTGATGGTACACTCCACCTGCCGGGCGCCGTTGTTGATGGCGGCCAGAGAGTTGGCCACCGCCAGCCCCAGGTCGTTGTGGCAATGCACGCTGATGATGGCCTTATCGATATTTTTGATATTTTCCATCAAGTAACGGATCTGGGCCCCGTATTCCCCGGGCAGGGCGTAACCGGTGGTATCCGGGAAGTTCAGGGTGGTGGCCCCGGCCTCGATTACCGCCTCGAACACCCGACAGACAAAATCCAGGTCACTGCGGGAGGCGTCCTCGGCGGAAAATTCAACGTTACCGGTATACCTGGCGGCATGCTTAACCGAGGCCACGGCCAATTCAAGCACCTGTTCCCGACTCATCCGCAGTTTATGCTGCATGTGGATCTCGGAGGTGGCCAGAAAGGTGTGAATCCGAGGGTGCTCCCCTCTTTTCAGAGCCTCCCAGGCGGTGTCGATATCCTTCACATTACAACGGGCCAAAGCCGCAATCTGGGAGCCACGAACATTGTCGGCAATATTCTTCACACATTCGAAATCACCCAATGAAGCAGCCGGAAAACCCGCCTCGATCACATCCACGTTGAGCTTGCTGAGCTGCTGGGCCAGGCGAAATTTTTCATGGATATTCATACTTGCCCCGGGAGATTGCTCGCCATCCCGCAAGGTAGTGTCAAAAATAAAAATCTTATCGCTCATTTTATAACTCTCCCCGGCCGCCCCACCGGCTTACACCGGTTTCCAGCCGTACATGCTTTTCTATTTATCGGTTCCGGCGTTGTTAGCAGTTGTTTCGGTGCTTTCTTCTCCACCCGTTGCTTCCGGCGCCTTGTTTTGTTCTTCTTCATCACCGACTTTACGGACCGAGTTGATCCGTCGGTAAGCCGCCGCCAGCGGCCCGGACAGCACGTAAGCCAACCCCAGGGCAAAGAGGGTCACCCGGGGTTCGGTGGCCAGCACCATGATCATCAGCACCAGCCCCACTACCGTTTGAAACGCCTTCTTACGCTGGGTTTCCGGCTTTTTAAAGCTCAAGTAGGTAATCGAACTAACCATCAGGTAAGAGAGCAGATAAACCGCCGCCAGCATGACCACATCCATGGGCCGCCCGGTAATCCCGAAAAAATGGCAGAACAGAAAAGAAGTGGCAATCATGCCGCCGGCCGCCGGACAGGGCAGGCCGATGAAGTTCTTACCTTCGTCGCCGGCCGTCTGGGAGTTGAATCGGGCCAGCCGCAAGGCGGTGGTGGCCACATACAGGAAAGCCGCCAGCCAACCATAGCGGCCGAAGGGATGCAGCACCCACTGATAGGCCAAAATGGCCGGCGCCACCCCGAAAGCCACCAAGTCGCAAAGAGAATCGTATTCCTTGCCAAAACCACTGGTGGTGCCGGTAAGTCTGGCCACCCGGCCGTCCAGACCGTCGAAAACCCCGGCGATAATAATGGCCACGGCAGCATAAAAAAATTGCCCTTCAATGGCCGCCACTATGGCATAAAAACCGCTGAACAGGCTGATGGTGGTAAGCAGACTGGGCAGCAGACTGATTCGTCCTTTGCCGTCCTGCCCGCCCCGCCCGAAGTATCGTCGCCGTCGGTTACTCATTTCTTTGTCGCACCACTCTAGTTTTAACGAATCAATTCAATAAATAATCTTTGCATGATAACTAATTTCCGGTCAAACCGAAATGGAAAAACACGGCCATTCCGGTGGCCCAAACCACTCGAAACCATCCATCATCCGGACGCCGGCCGCCGGGATTTGACAAAAGACGGTCGGCTCTGGTAGATTGCGACGTTTGATACTAGTGGTTTTTCTGCCTTGTGGAGGGCACCATGCTATTTCCCCCATCGGGTCGCAGGTCTTTTTTAAAGCGTTCACTGCTGGTCACCCTGGCGGTCGGCGGCAGCGGTTTTGCCTGCGCCCACGAGCTGATGGCGGCGGTCAGTCCGACCCGGCGGCTTTCGTTGTATCACCTGCACACCGGGGAGAAGCTGACCATAACCTTCCGGGACCCCAAAGGCAATCACATCCCACCAGCCCTGGCCGAAATCAACCGCCTGCTGCGCTGCCACCATACCGATGAGATCCACCCCATCGACCCCGACGCCATTGACTATCTCAGCCTGGTGGACAGTAAACTGGGGGGCGGCAACGAATTTCATATTATTTCCGGTTACCGCTCACTGGAGTATAATAAGCGTTTACTGCGCCAGGGCAGACAGGTGGCGCCACGCAGCCTGCACCTGGTCGGACGGGCCCTGGATGTGCGCGTTCACGGCATAAGCACCGCCAATTTGCGCCGGGCGGCCCTTGATCTCAAGCTGGGCGGAGTCGGTTATTACCCGCGCAGCGACTTCGTCCACTTGGATTCCGGTGCCTTTCGCGCCTGGTAGCCTGTTAACCTTACCTGTAAAAAATCGGTGGCGTCGCTACCCTAACTGGGAATATCCATGCTTGCTCTCCGCCTCCCCCTGCTCCCCCTGTTGCTGCTGCTCTCTTTAACCCTGCTTTTACCGCTGCCGGCTGACGGCCGGGAAGAACAACCCGGCGAAGCAATCCGGCGACTGCTGGAAGACGCGTTTCCGTCGGAAGCGATGAAAATCCACCAAATTCCACTCCGAAACGCTCCGGTCTTGCGAAATTTCTACCAACAGCGCTCCTTTGCGCCGGCCTGGACGGACACATCCGGCCTGCCCCGAAACAGCGCCAACCAGTTGCTGACCGCCATCAAAGAGGCAGACGCCGAAGGGCTGGCCCCCAGAGATTACCACCTGGAACCCATCCGGGTACTATCAAGCCTCCTGGCCATCCACCCCGCTCCCGGCCTGGCCGCCGAGCTTGATCTGCTCCTCACCGACGCCTTTCTGCTGCTTGGCTATCATCTGCTGCACGGCCGGATCAACCAGGAGAGCGGGACGGCCCAGTGGCAGATCGAACGCAGCCAGGCAAAGCTGAACCTGGCCCTCCATGCCGCCACCACCGAGGATGGCAATCCACAGGCAATCCTGGCCGGCCTGCTGCCCCAGCAAACCGGATACCGGGAATTACGAGCCACCCTGGCCGATTACCGCCGTTTGGCCGAACACGGCGGCTGGCCGCGGGTGCCGGGCAGCGCCACCCTGCGGCTTGGCGACCGCGACCACCGGGTGGTCGCCCTGCGGCAGCGCTTGCACCGCAGCCGGGATCTTAGTGGCGCTGCACTGCAGGGCGAAGAGTTTGACCAAACCCTGCAGGAAGCGGTGCGCACCTTTCAGCGACGCCATGGCCTGGTCGCCGACGGCGTGGTGGGGCGACAAACCCTTACCACCCTCAACGTGCCGGTGGAGGTCAGAATCCGCCAGCTTGAACTGAACCTGGAGCGCTGGCGCTGGCTGGCCGAGGAATTCGGCCGTCGGCATATTCTGGTCAACACCGCCGCCAACAAACTGGAACTGGTCGAGGACGAGCAACCCATCGTAAGCATGCGAGTGGTCACCGGCACTCCTTACCGACGCACCCCCAATTTCAGCGACCGGGTAACTTACCTGGTTCTCAATCCCTACTGGAACATCCCCACCAGTATCGCCGCCCAGGACATTATTCCGGAACTCCTTGAAAATCCGGACTATCTTGAGCAAAGCGGCATCAAAGTACTAAACGGCTGGGAGGCTGACTCCGCCACTGTTGCACCCGACACCGTCGACTGGGAGCGCCTTCGCTCCCGGCCCAATACCTTCCCCTACCGGCTACGCCAGGATCCGGGCCCCCGCAATCCGCTGGGCCGGATCAAATTCATGTTCCCCAACGCCTACAGCGTCTATCTGCACGACACCCCGGCCCGCGAACTTTTCCACCGCCAGACCCGCAATTTCAGCTCCGGCTGCATCCGCCTGGAAAAGCCTTTGACCCTGGCCGCTTACCTGCTCACCGACACTCCACTGAACTCCACTGAAGCCTTGCGCACAGCCCTGATCGACGACGCCAGCCACAACCGGCATGTACGGCTGCCCTCGCCGGTACCAGTGCACCTGGTCTACTGGACCGCCTGGGTGGCCCCGGATGGCTCGGTCCAGTTCCGCAATGACATTTATGAGCGCGACGACCTGCTGGCCCGGGCCCTGACCACCCCGCCCCCCATGCTGGCCTCCCGCTGACCGGAGAAAAAACCAGACCAAGAAATCGCCACAAAAAAAACGGCTTACGATGTGTACCGTAAGCCGTTGAATTGACTGGAGCCAACGAGCGGAATCGAACCGCTGGCCTGCTGATTACGAATCAGCTGCTCTACCGACTGAGCTACGTTGGCTTTGCGCCTTTCAGCGTGTGCCTTTTTTAACCGATACGAGCACATTTCGCCAGTGGCAATTTATGGAGGCAAGTGCTAAAAGATTGCTTATGAAGGCACCTATTACAGACGTTAAAATCCTGGTGGTGGACGACGACGAAGCCCACCGGTATATGCTGCGAGCCATGCTGGCTGAATGGGGCTGGCATAGCGCGGAAGCGGCGGATGGAGCGCAGGCGGTGGCGGCGGTGGAAGAGCAGCCCTTCGATGCGGTGCTGATGGATGTCCGCATGGCCCGTATGGACGGAATGGAGGCGCTGCGCCGCATCCAGGCGCACAACCCGGCCATTCCGGTGATTATCATGACCGCCTACTCCTCGGTGGACTCGGCAGTGGAGGCCATGAAGGCCGGCGCCCGGGATTACCTGACCAAACCTCTGGATTTTGAAAGGCTGCGGCTGACCATGGCCAAAGCCCTGGACCACCGCCAGGTGGAAGAATCCCGCCGCAGCCGCCGGGATGGCGACCCCATCGGTCATTTGGACCAAGCGGGGATCATCGGCAACTCTCCGGCCATGCGTGAGCTGCTGGAGATGATTGCTTACGTGGCCCCCACCGAGGCCACCGTCCTGATCAGCGGCGAATCGGGCACCGGCAAGGAACTGGTGGCCACCGCCCTGCACCGCAACAGCGTCCGCAAAGACGGCCCGCTGGTCAAGGTCAACTGCGCGGCCCTGGTGGAAAGCCTGTTGGAATCAGAACTGTTCGGCCATGAGAAAGGGGCCTTCACCGGAGCCGACCGGCGTCGGGAGGGCAAGTTTATTCAGGCCGCGGGAGGGACCCTTTTCCTCGACGAAATCAGTGAAACCTCCCCGGCCATGCAGGCCAAACTGCTGCGGGTACTACAGGAGCACGAAATCCAACGGGTGGGTGGCCAGGAAACCCTCCGGGTCGACACCCGGGTGCTGGCCGCCAGCAACCGAGTCTTGGAAGAAGCGGTGCAGGAAGGCAAGTTCCGCGAGGATCTTTATTATCGCCTCAATGTGGTAACCCTGCTGGTTCCCCCGCTGCGGGAAAGGAGCGAAGATATCCCTCTACTGGCCGCCCACTTTGTCGAAAAATTTGCCGCCCGCAACCGGCGGCGGGTGGAAGGAATCACCCCACGAGCCATGGATCTACTGCTGAAACATCCCTGGCCGGGCAACGTCCGGGAGTTGGAAAACGCCATTGAGCGGGGGGTGATTCTGATGCGAGGAGACTACCTTGATGAACAAAGCATGCCGCTGAGCCTGCGCCGCGCCGGTATCGAAGCCGAGGAAGACGCTTCATCGGTTGCAGAGGCAGACGCTCTGCCTTCTTCTTTGGAAGAAGCGGAAAAACAGGTCATCCGCAAGACCTTGGAGGAAACCGGCGGCAACCGCAGTGAGTCCGCCCGCCGCCTGCAAATTACCCGCAAAACGCTGCTGAGTAAAATCAACAAGTACGGCCTGGACTGATAAGAAGTCAACCCTAGCTCAGATCCGCTTTAGATGGCCACAAAACGGAACTTATACCTCAATATACAGTCTCTGAATACTGCAACGCGCCCTGCATGGTTACGGCCGCCAGTTGGCCATCAAGACATGGGGCCAACCATAGAATTGGCCCCATGCCTCAAACATACTCGCTGATCAGATCGGCGGGGCGATGGTTACCAGAATGCGCATGTCGGTCACTGCCTTTACCCCGTGGGGCTCGCTGATATCGCTGACCAGGATATCGCCGGTTTCAGCAGGCAGAGTGAGATTCTCGGCCCCCAGAAACTCGCCGCGGCCGGCCACCACCTGGATGGTAAGCTGCCCCTCGGCCGGATGGGAATGGACCGGAAAGACCTGACCGGCCTTGAGGTTGAAGTTGAGCACCCGGAAGTAAGCCGAATCGTGCAGCAGGAAGCGCTTGAAGGTTTTGTCGTCGTACTGGTTGCTGTCGTTTAAGGAAATCTTTTTCATGGTGTTATCCTCCTGGTTGATAATTCGATTAAAGACAGGATAACACAAATTGGTTGCCACTTTCCTTGATCTGGGTCAATTATTGGCAGCGGCGGCAAAATATTCGGCAATGGCCTCAACCATGGCCGGGATGGTATGGGTTTCCGGCTGGATATCCACTTGGAGACCAGCCTGCTCCGCCGTGGCGGCGGTAATCGGGCCGATGGCAGCGATTTTGACGCCGGACAGCCGCGTTGGCAGTTCCTCGGCCGACCAATTCAACAGCGCAATCAGGTTGGTTACGGTTGAAGAACTGGTGAAGGTAATCAGGTCCACTTTACCCTGCTCCAGCGCCCGGCGGATATCATCGGCCATGGGGGGGAGAATGTTCTGGTAAACCGGGACGATATCCACCTCGGCCCCGGCGGCGCGAAGACTCTCGGGCAACACCTCACGGGCCTTCAAGGCCCGGGGCAGCAGGATTTTTTGGCCAGCAACACCCTGGGCCAGCAGGGCCTCGGCCAGGCCTTCGGCGGTGAACTTGGCCGGCAGCAGGTCGGCTTTAATCCCGTAATCTTGCAGGGCTTCGGCGGTGGCCGTACCCACTGCGGCAATCTGCGGTCCGTGCAGTCGGCGACTGTCCAGCCCCATAACGGCAAGCCGCTTAAAGAAGAAATTCACCGCGTTGGGGCTGGTAAAGAGCAGCCACTGATAGGCCGCCATATTGCCGGTGGCCTGATCCAAAGGGGTCCAGTCCGGCGGCTCGGCCAGGGCAATGGTTGCGCCTTCCAGGCAGTCGGCCCCCAGGTCCTCCAAACTCTGCACCAGTTCGCTGGCCTGCTCCCGGCTGCGGGTGACCAGGATCTTTTTGTTGAACAGCGGCCGCTTTTCATACCAGTTGATCACCTCTCGCAGGCTCACCACCTCCCCCACCACCACCAGGGCCGGCGGGGTAATCCCGGCCTCACGCACCACTTCGGTAATGTTGGCAAGGGTCCCCACCACCGAGCGCTGTTCCGGGGTGGAGGCCCAGCGAACCACCGCCACCGGGGTCTGCGGATCCCGGCCGTGCTTGATCAGATTGGCGGTAATATTGGGCAGGTTTTTAATCCCCATATAAAACACCAGGGTGCCGACCCCGGTGGCCAGCTTATCCCAGGCGATCCGGCTTTCCTTCTTGTTGGGATCCTCATGGCCGGTGATGAAGGCCACGGAAGAGGTAAAAGCGCGATGGGTGATGGGCACCCCGGCGTAGGTAGCGGCAGCGCTGGCGGAAGTCACCCCCGGCACCACTTCAAAGGGGACTCCGTGGGCAGCCAGCTCTTCGATCTCTTCTCCGCCGCGGCCGAAAATGAAAGGGTCGCCGCCCTTGAGCCGTACCACGATTTTGCCGGCCAGGGCATGGTCCACCAGCATCTGGTTGATTTCCGTCTGACTGTGGGTGTGGGTGCTGCCCCCTTTTTTGCCGGCGTAAATAAAAATGGCCGCAGGCGACACATGGGACAGCAGTTTTTTGTTGGCCAGGTAGTCGTAAACCACCACCTCGGCCCGCCCCAGCAAGCGTTTGCCTTTAACCGTGATCAATTCCGGGTCGCCGGGACCGGCCCCCACCAGATAAACCTTACCCTTTTTTGACATGTTACGTGATATCCGTGCCTTCGCTATTTGATGGAGGTGCCGTAAACTTCTTCCAGAATCTCCCGACCGCCCATGGCCAGCAGTTCCTCGGCCAGTTCCAGACCCAAAGTTTTAGCTTGGGCCGACGGGCCGCTGTGCTTGGCTTTGACCATTTTGCCGCCGTCCACCGAGGCGATCAGGCCGTTGATGGTCAGGGTCTGACCGGCCAGGGTGGCAAAGCCGGCCAGGGGCACCTGGCAACCGCCTTCCAGGCGCTTAAGGTAGCTGCGCTCGGCCTGCACGGCCAGGGTGGTCTCCCGATGATCCATGAAGGAGAGCATCCGCAGCAGTTCTTCGTCATCCTGGCGCAATTCGATCCCCACCGCCCCCTGGGCCACCGCCGGCAGCATCTCTTCGGGCTGAAAACAGAAGGTGGCGCGATGAAACAGATTCAGCCGGTTAAGACCGGCGGCGGCCAGAATGATGGCGTCGTAAACTCCCTCATCCAGCTTGCGCAGCCGGGTATCCAGGTTGCCGCGCAGGTCTTCGATTTTGAGATCCGGCCGCAGCAGGGCCAGCTGCGCTTTGCGCCGCAGGCTGCTGGTACCCACCGTGGCGCCCGGCGGCAGTTCAGCCAGGGTTTTATAGTTGTTGGTGATAAAGGCATCAAAGGGTTTTTCCCGCTCGGTGATAATCCCGATATGCAGACCATCCGGCAACTCGGCGGGCACATCCTTCATGCTGTGGACGGCTATATCCACATCTCGACTCAGCAGCGCCTCTTCGATCTCTTTAACAAAAAGCCCCTTACCGCCCACCTTGGCCAAAGGGACATCAACAATCTTGTCGCCCTTGGTCACGATCTTGACAAGCTCCACGCTGCAACCGGGATGTTCGGCCTCAATCCGGCCCTTGATCCAATTGGACTGGGCCAGGGCCAGCATGCTGGCTCTGGTGCCGATACGAATATTTTTTTGCATAGTCAGTTAACCTTAAAGAATTTAGGTGCCGGCTCGGTTTACTTAAATTAATACCCACCGAGTAATTAACAAGACGACCTCTCAATCCTTGAGAGACATAAAGATAACGGTTTATTTTTTAGTCAATTTTAGTAAAAGCCCGGCTGTTGGCCCCGCAGACCACGCATTTTTCAGGGGTAGCACCACCAGCTTCGGTATGACCGCAGACCTGGCAGACGTAATAGTCGGTCTCCGGCAGATGGTCGAGATTTTCCAAAGCCTGACGGTAAAGCTCGGCGTGGGTTTTTTCCACCTTGTTGGCGAAGGTAAAAGACATCTCCGCCGCCTTGTTACCTTCCTCTTTGGCCGTCTCGATCATTGGCGGATACATGACCTCGAACTCATGCAATTCGCCCTCCATGGCCGCCTTCAAATTTTCACTGGTGTCGCCGATGGCCTTCAATGCCCGCAGATGGGCATGGGCATGGACTGTTTCGGCGTGGGCGGCGGCCCGAAACAGTTTGGCGGCCTGGGGGTAGCCATCCTTCTCCGCCTTGTTGGCAAATGCCAGGTATTTGCGATTGGCCTGGGACTCGCCGGCAAAAGCAGCCCACAGATTCTCTTCAGTCTTGCTCATTACGCATTCCTCCTGGTAGAATTGCCTGTTAACAGTATTAATTGCGGTTCGGTGCGCAAAAGCGTCTAAAATAGTTGCTGGCGCGCCAGATTGCAAGCTTTAGAAAGGAAAAAACCGCAATGCCCCGATTATCCGCCGCCATCCTCTGGCTGCTGCTGTTGATGCTGCTGCCTCCCGCGTCGGCCGCCGGCGATCTGCCACCGACGGTTTTCCGTGATGGCGGCTATCTGGTCAGCAAGAACAAACAGTTGATCCTGGCCCATAACCATCATCGGCTGCTGGTGCCGGCCAGCACCTGGAAGATCGCCACCGCCCTGATGGCCCTGGAGCGGCTGGGCCGGGATTTTCGCTTTCCCACCGAATTTTACCAGGCCGGCGGCCACCTGTTTATCACCGGTTATGGCGATCCTCTGCTGGTTTCAGAAGAGGTGGCGCAGATTTCCGCCGCCCTGGCAGCATCCGGGCTCAGCTCAGTTCAAGATCTCGTGCTTGATGATTCCTTTTTCCGGCTTGAACAGACTACCCCTCCCGGCTCCGCCGCCTCCCTGCGCTCTTACGATGCCGCCAACGGCGCCCTGGTGGTTAACTTCAACACCGTCAACCTCGAGGTACTGCCCGACGGCACGGTGCGCTCGGCGGAACCCCAGACTCCAACCCTGCCAATCATGCAGCAGTGGGCCGGAAAACTGCCGCCCGGAGAACACCGGATCAACCTTTCCCAGGACCACGAGCGCAGTCGGCGCTACAGCGGCGAGCTTTTTCGGAGTTTACTGGGCGCCGGCGGCATCCGGATCGATGGAGAGCTTCGCAGCGGCCGCCGGCCGGCGGAAGCGGAACTGCTTTACCGGCACCATTCCTCCCGTACGCTTGCCGAAACGGTGGAGGCCATGCTGCTTTATTCCAACAACTTCATCGCCAACCAGCTTTTTCTCACCGTCGGCGCCAAACAGGCTGCCCCCCCGGCCACTTGGGCCAAAGGAAGACGCAACCTGCATGACTTTCTCACCGAACTGGATTTGCCGCCAGGAAGTTTTACAGTGGATGAAGGCTCGGGCTTAAGCCGGGATAACCGCATCAGCCCCACTGCCCTGCATTTGGTGCTGGAACACTTTCGGCCCTACGCGGAACTGTTGCCGCACTGGGAAGGACGATTGGTGAAGTCGGGCACCTTGAACGGGGTCTATGCTTACGCCGGCTATTTCCGAAGCCCCCAAGAACTGGCCCCCTTCGTGCTGATCCTGCAGCAAAACGCCAACACTCGGGACCTGGCCCTGGATCTTTTGGAAAACCACTGGCAGCAATATTGAAGAAAAGCGCCCACTTACAACCAGCAGCGCCCGCCGACCAGACATGGTCAGCGGGCGCTACCATACCTCGCAACTCATCAAAAAATACACCCTTTCTTACACCTGGTAAAAATGCTCCTTTTCCGCCTGACACTTGGGGCAGACCCAGTCATCCGGCAAATCAGCAAAAGCCGTACCGGATTCAATTCCCTGCTCGGCATCACCTTCTTCCGGATCATAAACATAGCCGCAGGGGCATTCGTATTTTTCCATGATTAATTCCTCCCGGTAAATTTTATCTTCGGCGACTGTCGGCAAAGTAATCATTACTATTGGCAATAGTATTTAGCTTCTCCTGTTTTGTCAACACCCAACATCACCGCAAACGACCCAAAGGCAAGAGAAACGTAACTATCCAGCTCATTCTGGCACGTAACTGTTCAGCTGTACCCCAGGTTGCGGTAAGCCAAGTCGGCGTAGCGTACATCAGGTACTCAAGCCGGCCTGATCGCCGCAAGATGGGGTGCTGCTGGTACAGTTACAGAGAAACAATTTAAGACCGCCGCACCGAACGCTGGGCAAGCAGCAAACTACGGCTGGCTTTTGGTCAACATGGTTATGGTTTCGATATGATGGGTCTGGGGAAACATATCCACCAACCGCATGGCCGCCACCTGGTAATTTAAGGCCAACAGGCCGCTAAGGTCACGCACCATGGTGGCCGGGTCACAGGATATCATGACGATCCTGGGCGGTAAAGGCTCGGCCAAGGCGGCCACCAGCTCTTTGCAACCGGTGCGGGGAGGGTCCAGCAGCAGCACATCAGGCCGGATACCGCCTACCTGCAGCGCCGCCAACCCCTGCCCGGCCTCGGCCCGGCTGAAGTAACAATTGTTAATCCGATTGGCCTCGGCGTTGCGCCTGGCCCAGCGGATGGCCGCGGCTTGCAGATCAACCCCGTGCACCTCCCCGACCAACAGGGCCAGGGGCAGGGAAAAATTACCCATACCGCAGTGCAGGTCGGCCACAATCTCGCGGCCGGTCGGTTGCAGAAACTCGAAGAGCAGGGCCAGCAGTTGCCGGTTCTGCTCTTCGTTAACCTGGCTGAAGCCCCATGGTTCAAAACCCAGCTCCAAGTTGACCGCCGCTGGCACCACCGGCAGACTCATGGTGAGTTGCAGCGCTTCAGGCCCCGGTCGTCCTTCCGGACCGGAACGCTGGTCGATAAAAGGCCCGGCCGCATGCCCGGCAGGCAGGAAGGCCAGCCCTTGCAGGGCCGGCAAATCGCGGCAAAGTTGCCAGGCCGCCCGGCGCTCCGCCGGCCGAGGGCGGCGGCCATGCCGCAGCATCACCACCAGCCGGCCGCTGACGGGATCCAGGTTTATCTCAAGAGCCTTGACCTGCCCGGCCAACTGCCGCCAGCCCTTGTGCTGCTGCATTTCCTGCCACAAGGCGTTGATTTCCGGGCGGGCCAGCAGGCAGGTGCTTATCGGTTGCAGTTGCCGGGAACCGCTTTGAAAAAATCCGGCCCGGCCCTGTTCCACCTGCAGGCGAATACGTTGCCGATAATTAAATTCAGCCGGAGCGGCCAGCGGCGCCGCCAGCCGGGGCAGCACCTGGGCGGCCAGCCCGACTCGCTGCAGCAGTTCCTCCAGAATCTGCTGTTTAATGGCCAGTTGGGCCGGGTAAAGTGCGTGCTGCAGATCACAGCCCCCGCAACGCCCGTAAAACGGGCAAGGGGGCTGACGCCGCGCCGGAGCCGGGCGCAGATGTTCCTGCAACTCGGCTTCAAGAAAGCGGCGATGGCGCCGGCGCACCCGCACTCGAACCTCTTCCCCGGGAAGCACCCCCGGCACCAGGACCGTGCAGCCATCCTCCCGACGGCCCAGGCCCAGACCGCCGGCGATAATTTTTTCTATGGTGAGCAGCAAGCGGGGTTAAAGTGGGCGGTTAATAGTGTTTATCGGCGTAATTGAGCCAGCCGCCGGCTGCCACCAACCGGCGGTCGAAGTCGTTAAGGTTGAAGGAAAATTCAGCCGTCCGCTCGCCTTTGGCCGTAAGTTTGCCGGCGGGCAGATCAACCTCGACGGTCACCTCACCGCCCAGGTTGAACAGCTGCTCGATATCCGCCGCCGGCAGTTCGATGGCCAGCATGCCGCAGTTATACATGTTCTGCCGAAAAATCCGGGCGAAACTCTCGGCGATCACCGTATTGATCTCGTTAACCTCAAACACCCAAACCGCATGCTCCCGGGAAGAACCGCAACCGAAATTGGCCCGGCTGACGATCACCCCCTTGTCGGCCAGATCACGCTTAGGGTCGAAACCGCCCAATTTAAGATCTTCCAGCACATATGGCTTGAGATCCATCTTGGTATTCTCCGTGAGATACTTGGCCGGGATGATCTCATCGGTATTAATATCACTGCGGTCAAGGAACAGGGCCTGGCCTCCGAATTGCTTCATGGCTGGTACTCCTAATAACTATATTAAAAAATTAAAAATTATTTTTTCTTCCTGGGCAAAAAAGCAACGCACCATCTTCGGCACTCAGTCCAGCATCACCCGGGGATCGGTGATTTTACCGGCCACCGCGGCGGCAGCGGCGCTCAGCGGGCTCATCAGGTGGACAATGCCGCCTTTGCCCATCCGCCCGTTGAAATTCCGGTTGGTGGTGGAAGCGCAGATTTCCCCATCGGCCAGCACCCCGTTGCTCATTCCCAGGCATGCCCCGCAGGTGGGATTGGTTACACAGAAACCGGCCTCCTGGAATATTTTAATCAATCCTTCCTCCAGGGCCTGATTGTACACTTTGGGGGTGGCGGGCGAGAGAATGCCCCGCACCTGGTCGGAGATTTTTTTGCCTTTCAGCACCCGAGCCGCCTCCCGCAGATCCTCAATGCGACCGTTGGTGCAGGAACCGATATAAATCTGGTCCACCGGCACCCCTTCCATTTCGGTGATGTCCTTGACCTCGTCGGGTTTGAAACCATAAGTCACCTGGGGCACCAGGGTCGAAACATCGAATTCCAGCACCTGCTCGTAAGCGGCATCGGGGTCGGAGTGCCATTCCTGAAAATCCGCCAACGCCTCATCGATGGTGGTATACTGCTCCTTGATGAAAGGCCAGAGATATTCGGCGGTAATCTTATCCGGCAGACAGACCCCGCAGGTAGCGCCGGCCTCGATGGCCATGTTGCACAGAGTCATCCGGGCCTCCATGCTCATCGAAGCCACCACCGGCCCGCCGAACTCCAGGACCCGATCGGTGGCCCCGTTGACGGTGAGTTTTTTAATGATGTGCAGAATCACGTCCTTGGCATAAACCCCGGCCGGCATACGGCCGTTGATCTCCACCTTGATGGTCCGGGGCAGTCGGAAAGAACAGACCCCTTTTAAAATACCCACCTCCAGATCGGTGGTGCCCACCCCGGCGGCAAAGGCGCCGAAGGCCCCGTGGGTGCAGGTGTGAGAGTCCCCCATGATCACCGTGTAGCCCGGCCGGATAAAGCCTTTTTCGGGAAACAGGGCATGACAGACCCCGTTGCGGCCGATATCGAAAAAGTCGCGGATATTCTGACGCCGGGCCCAGTCGCGGAGAATTTTCCCCTGGGTGGCGGTTTTGGAATCCTTGGCCGGGGTGACGTGATCGATTACCACCTTTATTTTGTCCGGGTCGAAAACCCGGTCCATCCCCCGCGCCTCCAGATCGGTGATGGCAATTGGGGTGGTGATTTCATGGCACATCACCACATCCAGATCGAGAATGATGTTTTCCGGGGTTGGGGTATCGCGGCGGTGGGCGGCGAAGATTTTTTCAACGATGGTATATCCCATTTATTTCCTCCATAATAAAGGTGAAATCGTAAAAAGTCCGTCCATAGGAAATCGGGGGGCGCGTTGATGACCTCTTGCGAAGTCATCAGTAAAACCTGATATAAAAAAACCCGACCTCTGGGGGCGGGGATGGCACATCTGACAGTCCGCTCTTATTACCATAAAGCCGGAGATTGGCAAACCGCTAAGCGGCAGACCGACCACCAGCGAGGCATAATAAGATTGACCATTAAGTTCCCAGCCATTACGATATGAACCGAACGGACTCAAACAGACCGCCGGCTGCCGGTCTCCGGCCGGACCGGCTCCACCACCACAAAGTGCCAATCAGCCAGCCGGCACCCTTGCCTGTTGGCCAACTGCTTTATGACAACAAAAAACAGCAACAACCACGAAAAAACAAATAATCTCCGCCACGACGACCAAACGGACGGCAAATTCTTGCTTTTCCGAATCACCCGGGAAGAGTATGGTCACGTCCCGCCACGACTTGAAAGACTGCTGACGGACCTGGCGGACCTCTATGCCGGCCACTGGCCCACCCATGAGCCCTGCCAGGTTGAGTATCACGATTTTACCCATGCCCTGGACGTGGCCCTGGCGGCGGCCCGGATCATGGCCGGCTGGAATCGAGCCAACCCCGACGACCGCATAGGAGTGGAACTTTACGGCTGGACTGTAGCGGCGGCCCTGTTCCATGATGCCGGCTACATCAAGGATAAAGGCGACCGGGAAGGGCACGGGGGCAAGTTCACCATCACCCACGTCCGGCGCGGCATGGCCATGGCCGAAGCCTATCTGCGCCGATCCGGCTGGCCGGCCCGGGCGGCCGTTTTTGTCACCACCGCCATCGCCCTTACCGATTACCGACAAGCGCCGACGGTGGACCTCAACCGGCTTAATGCCCAGGAACGGATAGCCGCCCGGATGCTGCCCACCGCCGACCTGATCGGTCAGTTTGGCGACAAGCATTATGGGGCCAAGATTGACGGCCTGTTTGCCGAATTCCAGGAAATGTACGCCTACCAGGAATCGGGCCAGCAACTCGCCAACCCCGTGCCGATATTCAACTCCGCCCAGGAAATCCGTAATACCATCGACCAGTTCTATGAAAATTTCGTCGCCCCGCGCCTGGCCGAGTTCGGCCACCTGGAGCGGTACCTGGATGTCTATTTTGATCAGAAACCCAATCCCTACCGGGAAAACATCAACCGCAACCTGGCCAACCACCACAATGACGCCGGCAACTGAAACCAGCTGTTCACCCCCCCCTCGGCCAACGGTCAGCAGCAGGCTAACCGACCATCGATACTGACCGCCGCCCCGCCTACTGCCCCCGGCGCAGCCAGCAGGCGGCCAGGTGCCCGCTGAAAGGTTCGAAAGCCGGCGGCTCTTTACGATCACAAGTACCAGCCATGAACTTTGGGCAGCGCGGGTGGAAGCGGCAACCCGCAGGCGGATTGAGCAGATTTGGGGGCTCGCCTTGGGGCACCTGGCGCTCCTGGTCGGCATTACCGGCCTCGGGGTCCACTAGAGCCGCCAACAGGGCCTCGGAATATGGGTGCTGAGGGCGGGCCAGCAATGATTCCACCGGCGCCTGCTCCGCCAGGCGGCCGGCATACATCACCATCACCCGCTGGGCATAATGACGCACGGTTGACAGATCGTGAGTAATGTAAAGCAGGGCAATACCGTGCTCGGTCTGCACCCGCTGCAACAGGTCGAGAATCTCCACCCTCACCGAAGCATCCAGCATGGACACCGGCTCATCGGCGATGATCAGGCGCGGCCGCAGCAACAGAGCCCGAGCAATCACCACCCGCTGCTGCTGGCCGCCACTCAACTGGTGGGGATAACTCTCCTGCACCTCCGGCGACGCCCCCAGTCCTACTTCTTCAAGAGCAGCCGCAATCCGCCGCTCCCGTTCAGCCCGACCGCGAACCCCGTGGATAATCAGCGGTTCGGCCAAGGCGCGGCGCACCGTCATAAAGGGTGGCAACGCCCCGTAGGGATCCTGCTGGACATAACCCACCCGGGCGCGATACTCCTTCAAGGCCCTCCCCTGGAGACGGGCCAGCGACTGACCGGCAAACCATGCCTCACCAGCGGTGGGACGATAAATCCCCAACAGGGTGCGGGCCAAAGTACTCTTGCCGCAGCCGCTCTCCCCCACCACCGCCGCTGATTCTCCGGCATCAAGGGTGAAATCAACCCCATCCAGCGCTCTTACCGAACCCAAGCGCAAAAAACCCCACTGGCGCAGCTCGAAATGGGTCTGCAAGCCTTTTACCACCAATAACGGCTGCCTCATGGCACGCCCCCCCCTACCGGCAGCCAGCAGCGCACCCGGTGACGGTCGGCCAACTCGATAACCTCGGGATCTTGGGCGCAGGCCGGGGAGTTGTGCGGACACCGGGCGGCAAAACGGCAGCCGGGCGGCGGATCCAGCAGGCTCGGCGGCCGGCCGGCGATCCCCACCGGTTTTTCCCGCTGGTGCAATCGTGGCACCGCGGCCATCAACAGCCGCGAGTAAGGATGGGCCGGCTGGCGGAAGAAGGTGGTCGCACTGGCTTCCTCCACCACCTGCCCGGCGTACATCAGGGCCACCCGATCCGCCAGCTCACTGGAGGTCGCCACATCATGGGTAATCAACACAAAGCTGGTTCCCCGTTCCCGCTTGATACGTTTGAGGACATTCATGATTGATGCCTGGGTCAGGACATCCAGGGCCGAGGTGGGCTCATCCAGGATCACCAGGTCGGGTTCGGCGATCAGCGCCATGGCCAGCACCGCCCGCTGGCGCATGCCGCCGGAGAGCTCGTGGGGGTAACGGCTCAGGAAGGCGGGAGCAATGCCCACCTCGACAAAGACTTCGGCCGCCCGTTTGAGCGCCCGGCTTTTGGACCATCCACGATGAATAAGCAACGGCTCGGCCACCTGCTCGCCAACCCGGATCACCGGATTAAGGGCATTCATCGCCGCCTGCATCACCAGGGACATGCGCAACCAGCGAACTTCACGGCGGAAACGTTCCTCGGGGAAAGCCAACACATTCACCCCCTCCAGCCACACCTGGCCGCCAGGGGGGCGGGCATTGCGCGGCAGAATCCGCAACAGCGTCTTGGCCAACGAACTCTTGCCGCAGCCGGACTCACCCAGCACAACCAAGGCTTCACCGCGCCGCAGCTCCAGGCTGACGCCATCCACCGCCCACACCGGACCCCGCTCGGTGGCGTAACTTAAGCGCAGATCTTTAATTTCCAGCAACGGAATTTCAGTCATGACGCACATTCACCCGAAGTTTATCGTCGGCTTCCTTAACGGCCCGGAGCCACCCTGCCGCTGTCATTATAAATTCCTTAATCGGGGATTAAAGACCCGGTCCAGAGCAAAACCCAGCATGGCAAACCCCAAACCGGTGAGCATCAGCAGCAAAGCCGGGCCGACCACCCAGTAATAAAAGCCGTGGTACAGGGCACTCTGGGTCTGGGCATCATGCAGCACCTTACCCCAAGTGGGCAGCACCGGATCACCCAGTCCCAGCACCGCCAGGGAGGCCTCCAGAAAAACATAGGTGGGAATCAGGGTAACAAAAGTGGGAATCAACACCGGCAGCACCCGCGGCACCATGTAGCGCAGTACGATGCGGCCGCCCCCGGCGCCATAGGCGCGGGCCGCTTCGATGTATGGTGCCTCGCGGATGGGCAGCAACATGGCGCGATACATCTTGATCCCGGCGCTGAAAATCCCCAGCGCCACCACCACTCCCAACATCAGCCAGATGCTGGTGGAATACAATGTGCCCACCATCACCAGAATGGGCAGCAGGGGCAGAATGATGTTCACCTCGGTAAGTCGCTGGATGGCCGCATCCAGCCAGCCCCGGTACCAGACCCCGGCGGCGGCGATGACCAGGGTGGTGACGGTGGTGCCCACCGCTGCAATCAGGCCGAAGGCCAGGGCCACCGGGGTGCCCCACAGCAGGGCCACCAGCAGATCCCGCCGCTGATGATCGGTCCCGGCCAAGCCATGCACCCGGCCATAGGCCACCAGTTCGGCCCGGATCTCGGTGTCGGGTTCAAAATGGACCGTCTCCAGCACCAGTTGATAGCTGCCCTGGCGCACCGCTGGACTTTGCCCCGGCGCAACCCCGGACGATTGGTCCTGGGCAAACAAACCGATCTGGGGCGGCAACCCCAGGCGGCGGGTAAGAATCTGG
Source organism: Desulfurivibrio dismutans (assembly GCF_029210385.1). GTDB lineage: Bacteria > Desulfobacterota > Desulfobulbia > Desulfobulbales > Desulfurivibrionaceae > Desulfurivibrio > Desulfurivibrio dismutans. The sequence continues at coordinate 148,052 of NZ_JARGDQ010000008.1, forward strand.
TCCTGGGAGATGGAAATCCGCTCGGCTGCCCCGATACGGCGAGCCCCCAACGGAATTTCGAGACCATCCGGAGTATGCCAGGCCAGGCGCACAAAAGGCTGTCGTTGGGTAAAATCCGCCTCCAGAAAGAGGTTCAGTTCGCTGGGGAACTGCTGATAATAAAAATCAAAGGGTAGAATGAGCTGCTGGATCGTGACGTTCTCGAACTCCCTGGTGGTCGTCACCGCATCTCGGCTGGAGACTTTCAGGGTGGGAGGAGCCTGACCGCCGGTGAGCCGGTCCAGCCAGACCGGCGAAGCGTTGACCGGCAGGTCATACCATACCTCCCCGCCCCGCCAGAGCTTCTGGGCCTCGGAATAGGGCATGGCCAGCACCGCATAAAGCGCCGTCCCGACCAGCCCGGCAATAATCAGCACGCCGACCAGCGCCGACGGGTAACGCCTCAGTCGCCTGAAGCCTTCACGCCAAGGACTCATCGGTGAACGCTCACGGCCGTTTTGGCTCATTGTCGGCCTCCTTCAATGCGCACCCGCGGATCCAGGACGGCGTAAATAAAATCGAGCAGAAAGACCGTGGCCGCCAACAGGTAGGCAAAGATCACCACCGAACCGATGATCACCGGGGTATCACGATGACCGATGGCCTCAAAAAGCAAAGTGCCGAGGCCCGGCCAGTTGAAGACCTGCTCCAGGATGATCGCCCCGCTCCACAGACCGATCAGCATCAGCAAGAAACTGGTCACAATGGGTGAAAGCGTGGGACGCAGAATGTAGCGCTGTTCAATGAGCCGGTCGGGCAGTCCCTTGGCCCGGGCCATCTCCACGTAATCCTCACTGGCGTGGATCAGAAAAAAGGTGCGCCAGGAATAGATGGAAATAAAAATCTGGGCCACAAACATGGCCGTCACCGGCAGCGCCAGGTGTTTGAGCACGCTGGCGGCGTAAGCCCAGGGATCATCGGGGGGCGGCACCGCCACCATGCCGCCGGCGGGAAACAGCGGCACCACAAAGGCCAGCAGCAGGATCAGAAAAATACCATAAAACCAGGCCGGGGCCGCCGAAGTGGGAGCCAGCCCGATCACTGCCCGATCAAGCTTGCTGCCGTAACGACGGGACAGCCCCAGGGCGGCATAAACGGAAACAAAAAAAACCAGCAGGTTGGCGGTGCCAAAAAGCAGCAGCGTGGCCGGCAGACGTTCGACGATAATATTGTACACCTGGCGGGAGCCGGCATCACTGTGCATCTCCTCGGCTCGACCCAGATCCAGACGCATGGCCTGGTAAAGATAGTCGAAACTGCGCCAGATAAAGGGCTCATCCAGACGCAGCCGATCAACTTCAAGCTGCACCTGGGCCTGCATCAGGGCCTCCCGTTCGGCCGACGGCAAATCATGAAAGGCCGGATCAGCGCGAATCTGCTCTGCTGCGGCGGTCTTGATCTGCACCAGGCGCAGTTCATCAACCTTACCCCCCATATTGGCAATCAGAATAGTCAGGTAAACCCCGACCAGAACCGTGACCACCAACGCCACCAGACGTTTACCGACAAACAGGGCAAGCCGTCGCAAATCCCGCATCCAAGCGCGATCCCGGTTCAGGTCGGCACCAGTCTCGAGCATCATGGCAGCACCTCCGGCCCCACCCCATGATCCGGTGGCACCGTGGCAAAGGCATGAGTGGCAAACCCCGGCAGGGCGACATTAGCGGTGGTCACCGCGATCTCCAGGCTGTTGGCCCCAGCACCCAGTTCCTGCAAGGTCGCCGCCGGCAAACGGAGATGCCAGCGTCCTTCACCGGCGGCCTCCAACCGACCGCGGTCCTGCAGGCGGTCATCGGCGTCAAAAAGCAGGTAATTGACCTCGGCAATCTCATCACTCGGGTAAGGCTGACCGGCGAAGGTAATATGCAGGGTGACCGCCATCCCCTCTGCACTGCCCTGGGGAACCACCAGTGGTCCGTCGATCTCCAGTTCGGGGATCCGGGGTTCGGTAAAACGCAGCCACTTGTCGGCCAGATCCGGAAAATCAGGGTTGCGCCGCAGCACCAGGCTGCCTTCCAGGGGACGCACCGTATGCAGATAAAAGGGGCCATCATCCACCCAAAAATGACCACGCTCCGCCACCCAGGCCTGTAGAGCGGCATAGCGCCGGGCAATCTCTCCGGGCTCCACCCAGCGGGAAAGCTCGCCGGCAAAAGGCAGGTGTTCAACTTTGGCCGCCACCGCCAGGTAATCCCGCAGAATTTCCAGGCTCGGCCCGGAGACGTAACTCATCTGTTCCACCCCCAGACGATCAGCTTGGCCGGTGGAAAAAGCCAGTTCACCACGGCGTTCCGCTTCAATCCCCAATCCCAGCACATGCCAGGGCTGCAGACCGGGAATCCGGTTGGCCACCAGGTTTTCCGCATCAAGGAACACCTGATCGCTGTAAACTTCCACCGTTAAGGGGGCCGTATCAGTAATACGCCAGCCTCTGAAATGGCGCTGGTAGACCTGAAAACGGGGCAGATAGCCGGGATCAAAAAGCCGTGAGGCCTCATCGGCCCGCTCGAAGGTCAGAATCCAGGGCAGAATCAAGTCAGCCACCGACACCCTTGAACCGTCATGCCAGCGGCGTTGCAGATAGTCATCTTCAAAACGGATGGTGGTGCGGGTGCGAGCGGTGATCCCACCCTGGTGTTTTTCCCCCACGGTGATAATGCGCCCGGCTTCAGCATCCCAGTCGATCCAGGTATCGGCAGGGACTGCGATGGCTTGCCGAGACTCAACCAGTTCCACCCACTCCAGGGTGCGGTTCACCGGCGCATCGGCCGCCACCGTCACCGTGGCCTGGGTGATCCTCTGCGGCCAGTACAAACCGGTAAAGGGATCGGGCAGCACTGCAGAATCACCGAGGGAGCGCATGATCATCAAATCGAAGATCCAGTTGCTGCCGGCCACCGGGTTCCATGGTTCGGTGAGCATGCTGGGGGTACCGATCACCACCCGGCCGCCCAGCCCATCTTTGAAGCGCAGAGTATAGGGCCACAGGGCCGAGCCGGTCACACCGCCAGCCAGATCCACCGCCACCTCAATATCATCGGCATGGGCCCAGATGCTTTGTTTGTCCACCAGCCAGACCCGGGCCGAATCCTGCATGGCCAGCCGCAGAGCCTGTTCCATCAGGGACTGCCGCTCCTCGAGCGAAGCATAATCCCGCCGGTCCAGGCGATCGGCCAGGCGGTCGAATTCGGGATCGGGTTCGTAGGCTTGCCAGAGAGGTTCAGGACGCCCGCGGGAGGTATAATAAAAATTAAAATCGTTGCCCACATCACGGTTAATGACCGGCGAAATCCAAGCCCCGGTATAGACATGCCACTGACCCATGGCCGGGTCGCCGGCAATCCAGATGCGGGCAGCCTCTTCGGCGGTACGGTAAAAACGCTGAACCTCAAAACCAAGGTCTTCCAACAGGTTGGCGATATAATCGCCTACCCGTTCCCGGTTGTCATCGCTGCGGATCAGGATTGTCAGGCGCACCGGCCGGTCCTGGTAAAACCAGCGACCGTCGCGACGTTCGGCCCCCAGCCGGCCCAACTCAGCGCTGATCACCTCCTCGGCCCGGGCCGGATCGTGGCGGTAATGCAACTCCAGTTCGCGGGCCGTGGCGGCCAGGCGGGCATAATCGGGCAGAGCGGTGTTGAGAGGAAGGTAGCGGGGGGCGGCCAGACCGCCAAAAAGCTCCTCCGCGACATAACGACGGTCCACCAGCCAGTTGATGGCTTCGCGGATTTTAGGATTGCGAAAGGGATTAAGGCGACCATCGGCAAATAAAGCGGGGTTAAAAGTCAATTCCACCGAGGTGCCGCGGGACAGGTGATAGTCAACCTTGGAGGAGGCCTGGATTAAACGAAACAGGGAGGCACTGTCCAGGCCCTGGCCATAGAGGTGATGGGAACCTCGCTCGATCAGGGCGACAATGCGGCCAGGATCGGACTCGACGGTAAACACTACCTCGTCCACCAGCGCCCCGCGCCGCTGGGCCGGATCGCCCGGCTGCGGGAGCAAAAGTGAATCATCGCTGTGCTGCCCGCCAAGAAACAGTACCAAGGCAACACTTCCGACCAGCAGCAGGAGCATGATGAGAGGCAGGAACCTTTGTAAACCCATAATCGTCAACTGATACCGGGTATCCCGGTGGCTGTCAAGCTAATCGCCACCTGGCCGAGCGACATCAATGTCGAACCACCACA
>NZ_JARGDQ010000009.1 GCF_029210385.1 Desulfurivibrio dismutans
GATCATCCGCCCCAAGGTGTCATACTGGTAGCTGGTGGTATGGCCGTTGGGGTCGATATGGTAGAGGAGGTTGCCGGCCGGATCGTAGGCGGCAGTGGCAGCCTGACCCAGAGAGTCGGTGATGCGGACCGGGTTGTCCCGGTCATCATAGGCAATGGTGGTGGTTTCGCCGCCGGGTCCGATCTGCTCGATCAGCCGGCCGAGCTGGTCGTACTGGTAGCTGGTAGTTGCCCCGGCCGGGTCGGTGACGGCCAGCAGGTTGCCGGCCGGATCATGGTTCATGGTAACGGTGCGGCCGGTGGGATCAGTCAGGGCGCTCGGGTATCCCCGTCCATCCACCGAGATTTGGGTGACGGCCCCCGCCGGGTCGGTTACCGCGATCAGGTTGCCCCGGGCGTCATACTGGTAGCCGGTGACCCGGTTCTCAGGGTCGATGAACTGGGTCACCTGGTGGAAATGGTTGTAGCTGAACCGGGTGGTCTGATCCAGCGGGTCGGTGACGGCCAGCAGGTTGCCGGCCGGATCGTGGCTGAAATAGGTGGTGTTGCCGGCGGGGTCGGTTTCGGCCAGCGGATTGCGCTGATCGTCGTAGAGATAGCGGGTGATACCACCCAGGGGGTCGCGCTTCTCCAGCAGAAGGCCCTGGTGGCTGTCGTAGGTGTATCGCCAGACCTGGCCGTCCTGCTCGGTGACCAAGGCAGTTTTGATCGGCTCGGCGGTCAGCGGGGCGTAAGCGATGCCGCGGCTGCGGCCTTCGGGGTCGCTGGCGCCGACCAGCCGCCGCTGTTCGTCGAAGTAGTATTGAGTGGTGGCGCCCAGCGGGTCGATTTTGGCGATCAGCAGTTCCCGATCGTCGTAAAGATAGCTCCAGCCGTGGCCATCGGGATAGGTCACGCTCAGCAGCAGGTCGTCGACGATCTGGAACGAGTAAAGCCGACCGCCCGGATCGGTCACCGCCGCCAGTTTACCCAGGGCGTCGTAGCTGAAGCTGGTCGACCGGCCGGCCGAATCGGTGACCCCGACCAAGAGGCCGCCCAGGTAGGCAAAAGAGAGGGCGTTGCCGTTGCGGTCGCTTACGGCAGTCAACCGGCCGTCGACCGCGAAGAGGTAGGAGACGCCACTCTTGCGCAGCAGCGTGAAGGTGTGGTCGGGATGCTTGGTCAGGAGCGAATGGTTGCCGGCCGGTGGCAGGTAGCCCCCATCGGGGGCTGGGGTGAACAGTTCGCGACCGTCACCGCCGTTTTTAATCAGCACAGAGCTGTCCGAGTGTTCGATCAGTTGTAACTCGTAATTGTGGCTCCAGCCCCGGCCAAGAACGCCGGAATCGGGACTCAGACTGTTGTAATGCAGATCAAATCCGGTGGGAAGATCGGCAAGACGCCCGGCAAAGAGTTGCCGGCTGAATGAGAGGTTGCCGCTGGCAAAATTGGCCTTGGAACCGACGGTCACGTTCAGGTTGCAGTCGTCATTACGGGTGACCCGGACCGGCAGCGAGGCCGAACTGCCTTTGGACGGATCATCCACCACCCAGGCGTTAAGAACCAAGGTGTAGTTGCCGGGATCACTCAAGCCACCCAGGGCTGTTTTTCCGTTCCACAGTTCCTCGACATGGCGGTTGTCGCCTTTGGCGATTTGACCGGGATGGGCTCCCGACGAAGGCGGAATAAGGCTCAGCTCCCAGGCCACCTCCCGGTCGGGGCAACCGGTGATCTCGGCGGACAACCCCAGCACGCCACCGGAGGCCGGGTCGATACTGCCTGCACCGCCGCTGAAATTTTCGATATCAAGCTCGCAGTCCTCGACATAAAACTCATTCTCCTCGGCCACCGTGACCCCGCCGCCTAAGGCCACAAGCCGCGCGTAGTAGGGGCCACCGGGATTGCGATGGAGCAGATTGCCGGTAATCTCCTGGTAACTGAAGGAACATTCTTCGGTGGTACAGCTTTTACTGGTCAAATACCGGTAAGATCCGCTTCCGAACCGGATATAGGCGAAGATGGTTCCCTTGGTTGCATTGAGCGTCGGCTTGAATGTGACGGTGCCGGTCACATCGAAAGAATTGGAGACGGTACCGGAGGGGGCCGTTGTGGTTACCGTTGGGGTTTTGTCGACACTGAATTCGAGTTCGTTACTGTAAACCGTGACGCCGCCGCCTATTGCCCGCAGTCTTACTTCGTAGTCGCCGTGATTACGGTCCATCAAGGTGTTTCTTATTTCCTGGTAGCTGAACGAACACTCTTCTGTCTCGCACACTTTGGTGGCAATGCTGTTTCCCCAGAGGCTGGAAGATGCAGATTTGATGTACAGGTCTATGCGGCCTTTAGTGCTGCTGAGCGTCGGCTTGAATATGGCGCTGCCGACAATATCGAAGGGTTCGGAGACGGTACCGGAGGGGGCCGTGGCCGACACGGCAGGTGTGTTGTCGAAAGTAACCGTTATTTGATTAGTGGCGCTTCCTTTGCAATCTCTGGCATATCCTCTGAAAAGGGTTTCCCCATGCATGCTTCCCCGGTCAAATATATGCTCACACGATGCCGAGCCGTTTCCGGAACTGCTGCAGGTCGCATACCAACTGGAACCACGGTAAAGCGAAACACTTCCGCGATTGGTGGTGCGGCACTCGTTGTCCTCATTGCAATATGTACAGGATGCAAATGAACCGGAAACCTGCGCCATAACCCCACCGTTTCCAAGATCTGTGGCCGAGACCGAAACGCTGGCGGCCTGGAGCATTTGCGGCACCAGGCAGAAAAAAAACATGCATATGGTTGTTATGAATTTGCTTGCTGAATGGCGGCGTGTTTTCATGGCCCCCTCCGTTTTCAACCATGAGTCTAACCACTTTATGGTGACACTTGAGTGCCTTTTTCTGTGGCAGCTTTTAGTTGAACGGCGTTCAATACAACTGCCATAAGATTTTTTAAACCAGAAGATCAAAGAAACAGATAGGCAATATTGAACAAACCATCCCTCCATCTGCTGCCTAACATGGTCAGGCGGAGCTTGTCAATAACCTAAGCCGAATTAGATTTTACTCGTTTTCTTCCGGCAGTTCCTCGGAGTAGCGGCACTCTTTGTCCGGGCAGACCAGGCGGCGGCCCTTCTTGTTGCTTTTTTCTACCAGGAAGGGGGAGTTGCACAGCGGGCAGGGTTTGGCCACTGGTTTGTCCCATAGGGCGAAGGTGCACTTGGGGTAGCGGTTGCAACTGTAGAAGACCTTGCCCCTTTTGGAGACCTTCTGCACGAGTTCCCCGTCGCAGCCCTCTTCCGGGCAGCCCACCCCGGTGCTGATGGCCCGGACGTTTTTGCAGTCCGGGTAACCCGAACAGGCCAGAAATTTGCCGAAGCGGCCATGTTTGTAGACCATGGGGCGGCCGCATTTATCGCAACTCTCGCCCGATTCTTCCGGGGCCTCCCGCTCCAGGGGTTTGATTTTGCCCTCTTCGTCGCGGGTGAAATCCTGGGTGTGTTTGCAGTCGGGGTAGTTGCTGCAGGCCAGGAATTCCCCCTTGCGGCCCCATTTGATCACCAGTTCTCCCTCGCACTGGGGGCAGTTGAGGCCGGTGGGCACGGCGCTGTGTTTGACCGATTTCATCTCTTCCTTGGCCTGTTCCAGGTTCTGCTGGAAAGGGCCATAGAAATTGCGCATCACCTGAACCCAGTCGACCTTGCCGGTTTCAATCTCGTCCAGTTCCTGCTCCAGTTTGGCGGTGAAATCGGTGTCGATAACCTTGGGGAAATGGGCCACCAGCAGTTGGTTGACCATTCGGCCCAGGTCGGTGGGGTAAAACTTGCGCTGGGTAAGTCGGGCGTACTCCTTGTCGACGATGGTGGAGAGGATGGCGGCGTAGGTGCTGGGCCGGCCCACCCCGTTTTCCTCCAGGGCCTTGACCAGGGTGGCCTCGGTGTAGCGGGGCGGCGGCTGGGTGAAGTGCTGTTTGGGGGTAATTTCCTCCAGTTTCAGGATCTGGCCTTCTTCGAGGTCGGGCAGGGGCGCGTCCTTGCCGCTTTTGCCGCTCTCCTTGCCGTCTTCCGGGGTCTCGTCCATCGCTTCCACGTAGAGGGTCATAAAACCGGGAAAACGCATGATGGAGCCGGTGGCCTTAAGCTCATGCCGGCCGTCCGGGCCGGCGGCAATCCGAATGCTGGTCTGATCATAAATCGCCGGGGCCATCTGGCTGGCCACGAAACGTTTCCAGATCAGGGTGTACAGGGCCAGCATGTCTTTGTCCAGCTTGCCGGCCAGGCTTTCCGGGGTGCGACTGACATCGGTGGGCCGGACGGCTTCGTGGGCGTCCTGGGCGCCCTTGCCGGTTTTGTACTGCACCGGCTTGGCCGGCAGGTAATCGGCGCCGTAGGCCTGCTTGATGTGATCCCGGGCCATGCCCAGGGCCTCGTCGTTGACCCGGGTGGAGTCGGTCCGCATATAGGTGATCAGCCCCACCGGACCTTCCTTGCCCAGGTCGATGCCCTCGTAGAGGCGCTGGGCTTGAGCCATGGTTTTTTTGGCCGAAAAACGGAGCTTGCGGTTGGCGTCCATCTGCATGGTGCTGGTGATAAAGGGCGGGCTGGGGCGGCGGCGCTGCTGCTTTTTGTCCACCCCGGCGACTTTCAGTTCCGCCTCTTTGATCTGCCCGACCAGGCCCTCGGCCTCGTCCTGGTTGGCTATTTTCCGCTTGCGGTTGTCCAGTTTCCGCCCGTCCACCTTTTCCAGCAGGGCCTGGAAAGGTGGCGGCTGGGGGCCGGCCAGACGGGTGGTTACCGACCAGTACTCCTCGGGTACGAATTTTTCGATTTCATCCTCCCGCTCACAAACCATCCGCACGGCCACCGACTGCACCCGGCCGGCGGAAAGTCCGCGGCGCACTTTGTCCCAGAGCAACGGCGAGATCTGGTAGCCCACCAGCCGGTCCAGTACCCGCCGGGCCTGCTGGGCTTCAAAGAGATGGTGGTCAACCTCGCCGGATTTTTCCAGCGCCGCCAGCACCGCCTTGTGGGTGAGCTCGTGAAACAGAACCCGGCGGATGGGCTTTTTGATGGTCTTGAGGGCTTCGGCGATATGGTAGGCGATGGCCTCCCCCTCGCGGTCGGGGTCGGGGGCCAGGTAGATCTGTTCGGCCTCTTGGGCCGCCTTTTTTAACTCGCTGATGACCTTGGCCTTACCCTTGATGGTGACATACTGGGGGGTAAAGTCATGGTCGATATCAACGCCTAAGGTACTGACCGGCAGATCCCGGATATGGCCCACCGAGGCTTTGACCGTGTAGTCTTTGCCCAGGTGTTTCTGCAGGGTACGGGCTTTGGCCGGCGATTCCACAATAATTAATGATTTTCCCATAAGTCCAGCTTGTATAGTTTATCTTTAACAATCTTTTACTTAATTTTGCGATACTGGGGGCCGGGTTCGGTTTCAATCTGCCCCATCATTTCCAATTCCAGCAGCACCGCATTGACCTGCTGGGCCGGCAGGCCGGCCTGGCCGATGACTTCCTCGATGGCCTTGGGGTAGTCGTCCAGGACGGCCAGCACGGCGGTAGCCTCAGCGGAGAGCGATGGTGCCTGGCGGCTGGCGCCGGTTGATGCTCCGGCCGCTCCGGTGGCGGCCAGCGGGCTGCGGCCGAGTTCCTCCAGGATATCCTCTATCCCGTGCACCAGTTTGGCCCCTTCCTTGATCAGGCGGTGACAGCCTTCGCTTTTGTTGCTGTCCGCCCGGCCCGGCACGGCAAAGACTTCCCGGCCCTGTTCCATGGCCATTTCGGCGGTGATCAAGGAGCCGCTGCGGCGGGCCGCTTCAATCACCGCAGTGCCGGCGCTCATGCCGCTGATAATGCGGTTGCGGGCCGGAAAACGGAAAGGTTCCGGTCTGGTGCCCGGCGGATATTCGCTCAGGAGCATACCTGTTGTGCCGATCTTTGCAAAAAGTTTTTTGTTTTGAGGCGGGTAAACAATATCCAGCCCGCAGCCCAGCACCGCCACCGTTCGCCCGTCGGGGGCGTTCAGCGCCCCTTGGTGGGCGGCGCTGTCGATCCCCAAGGCGCCGCCGCTGACCACGGTGATGCCGGCGGCGGCCAGTTCGGCGGCCAGTTTTGCCGCCATCTTCAGCCCGTAAACCGAGGCGGCCCGGGCCCCGACCAGAGCCAGGGCAGGTTGGGCCAGTGCCGCCGGGTCGCCGGCGCCGTACAGCATCAACGGTGGATCGCTGATTTCCTTCAGCAGGGTGGGATAAAGGGGGTGGTCCCGGGGCAGGCAGTGGAGACCGGCGCGGCGGGCGGCGGTCAGCTCCCGGCGGGCTGCGGCCAGTCCCTCACGCTCGGTCAGGGCCCGGGCGCTTTTCGGGCGCAGACCCAGGGATTGCAGTTCGGCGGAGCCGAGGGCAAAGAGTTGGGCGATATCACCGGCGGCATTAAGCAGACGGTTGGCGCTGGTCAGTCCCAGGCCCGGGGTGTGGGCCAGGGTCAGCCAGCGCAGCAGCGGAATATCCGGATCAGTCGTCGTCATAAAAAGGTGAGAGGATGTTTTTGCGGGTGGGATGTTTAAGTTTTTTCAGAGCTTTGGCTTCAATCTGGCGGATCCGCTCGCGGGTGACGGAAAAGTTTTCCCCCACCTCTTCCAGGGTCAGATCGGTGGCGGTGTCGATGCCGAAGCGCAGCCGCAGGACCATCTCCTCGCGGGGGGTCAGGGTTTTCAGGACCTGCGCCAGGTTGCCCTGTAGACTGTCGTAAATGGTGGCCTCGTCGGGGGAGGTGGAATCGGCATCCTCGATGAAATCGGAGAGAAAGCTGTCCTCTCCGCTGCCCACCGGGGTATCCAGCGACAGGGGCTCCTTGGCGATCTTGAGAATGCTTTTGACCTTGGCGATATCCACCCCCAGATGTTCCGCCATTTCCTCGGGGGTCGGTTCCCGGCCGTGCTGGCGCTGGTATTCCTTGGCGCCCTTGAGCATCCGATTAATGGTGTCGATCATGTGGACCGGTATTCGGATGGTCCGGCCCTGGTCGGCAATGGCCCGGGTTACCGCCTGGCGGATCCACCAGGTGGCGTAGGTGCTGAATTTGTAGCCTCGGCGGTATTCAAACTTTTCCACCGCCTTCATCAGGCCGATGTTGCCCTCCTGGACCAGATCCAGCAGTTGCAGGCCGCGGCCGGCATATTTTTTGGCCACACTGACCACCAGCCGCAGGTTGCCCTGGACCAGCCGGTTTTTTGCCTCGCGGCTGATCTCCTCGCCCCGGCTTACCTCTGCCAGTCGAGCGCACAATTCCTGCTGGTCAAGGCCGTATTTTTCCAGGCAGGTCAGGTGCCAGTCCAGCAAAGCCGTCGCCTCCGTGGTCGGCGGCTGTCTGGCGGTCGTCTTCTTCGCCAGTTCCCGTAAGTCGCGGGTCATGGTCTGCAGGTGTTTGGCGCTGAAGCGATCTTCGGCAAACAGGGCGCATTGGGCTCTGTGGTTGCGGTCGATGCGGCTCTGGAGCCTGGGTTTTTGTTTCGCGTCGTTGCCGGACTTCAGTAAATCCCGGCGCAGAGCGGCGGTCTCTCGGGCCAGGCGGCCGGCTTCTTCGATGCGCCAGAGAAAGTTTTTTTGTTTTTCTTCGTGGGTTTCCCGGTCCAGTTCGTCCAGCCCCCGGATGATATCGCTAAGCATTCGTTTGCCGTGCGCAATCTTTTTCGCGAGCTCGTCAAGGTAGGTCAGGGCCGGCGGGGTCATGACCAGGGCGTCCTGGATGATCCGTTCGCCCCGTTCGATCTCTTTGGCCACCACCACCTCTTCTTCCGAAGAGAGCAGGGCCACCGCGCCCATCTCTTGGAGATACACCTTGACCGGGTCAACTTGGTCGGTGGCCGACTCTCCCGGCCAGAAATAAGGATCGCCGGGGTCTTCGTCCTGGTCGTTGTCATCATCGGCACGGTAGCTATTTTTCAGGCCGGAGGCAGGGGTGTCGTCATCGTCATCATCAACGCTTTTACGGTTCCGGGGCAGGGGGGTCTCGTCGTTATCCGGCAGCAGCCAGCTGCTTTCATCGTTCAGTTCTTCCTGGTCCTGTAGTTTTTCGTCCACGCCGGTTGGAGATATTCTTTTTCCCCGTTTGCCGGCGACTTTGGCCGGGTCGCTGGTTAAGTCGCCGGTGTTTTTTTTCTTGCCGCTCATCTGCCACTCCTTGTTGCTGAAGCTTGTAGCCGCTCACCAGGGTCAACAACCCGCTGCTGAACGTTTGTATGCTCGCAAAAACCCGCCGAGCGTGTTGGTCGGTAACACGAAAACAAGTAGTTACAAAGCGTGCCCAGTCGGCGGCGCGGCTTTTTGCGACGCCGACAACGTTTACTAAGGCTTGCCAAGACCGGTTGGTATGGTCAACCGTGCAAGGCCTGTTTCTGCTGCATCAGTTCCAGTAGCCGCTGCTGGTCGCCGCTCTGGTAGGCGGCGTTGATTTCCCGGTTGAGCTGGTCGGCGTTTTTTTTACGTTGGTGGCGCTGCAGCCAGGTCATGAGCTGCTGGGCGCTTTCCTCCCGGTGCTCATCGGGGTAGAAAGACCCTCCTTGGATCAGCAGGCGGGCCACTAAAGTCTTGAGGCCGCCGTTGGCCAGGTTGAGCAGGTTCTCCGGGGCGCGGACAAAATCGCTTTCGGCATCGGTCATCAGCGCCAGCAGCCGGTGGGAGGCAGGGCTGGTTGCGATTTCTTGCAGGCCGGCGGCCAGGAAGTCAGGCAGGTAGGAACCATGCAGAAAAAGGAAAGCAAAAAGCTTTTCCTCGTTGGGCTCCAGCCTGACGGCTTCTTCCTGGTTCTGTTCTTCCGTTGCCGGCCGGCGAACCTGGGGGCGGCGGCCGATGCTCTGGCAGAACTGGTCCCCGGAAATGCCCAGCCGTTCACTGAAGTGCGCGATAAAGCGGGTGCGCAGCAGCATCTGGTCGTCCAGGCTGTGGACGATGGGGGCCAGCTCTTCGATGATCCGGTTTTTGCCGTCAACTCCCAGGCCGTGCCGGGCCACCAGTTCGGCAAAGACGAATTCCGGCAGCGAAACGGCGGCCTCGCTCAGCCGTCGCAGTCCGTCGCGGCCATGCTGGCGCACAAAGGTGTCCGGGTCGTGGCGGTCCGGCAGGATGGCCACCCGGCCCGTGAGCTTGGCGGCCAGAAACAGGGGAATGGCCCGCATGGCCGCTTTCAGCCCGGCGGCGTCACCGTCGAACAGCAGCACCACTTCATCGGCGTAGCCCCGGAGGATCCGGAGGTGTTCGGCGGTCAGGGCGGTGCCCAGAGGGGCGACCACTTCGGCGATATCGTGGGCTGCCAGCGCCAGCAGGTCGAAGTTGCCCTCCACCAGCAGGCAGCTTTTGGCCTTACGAATGGGGTCGCGGTGCTGATACAGGCCGAACAGGGTGCGGCTTTTGTCGAACACCGGGGTCTCCGGAGTGTTGAGGTACTTGGGCTCGCCCTCGCCCAGGATGCGGCCGCCAAAGCCGCAAACCCGGCCGGTCAGGTCGGTGATGGGAAAAATTATCCGGTTGCGAAAACGGTCGTAAAAGCCGCGCGAGGACAAGCCCGAATCGCCGCTTTTTTTTGCTGCCAGCAACCCGGCTTCGGCCGCCGCTGCCGGTGAGAGTTTTTCCTGGCGCAACTGGTTGTACAAAAAATCCCAGCTGTCCGGGGCGTATCCCAACTGGAAGCGGGCGATGATTTCCCCGGACATGCCCCGCTGAGCCAGGTAATCACGAGCCGCGGCGGCGGCGGGGCTGTGCAGCAGATAATGGTGGTAGAGTTCGGCCGCCCTGGCGTTGATGGCGTAAAGATTTTCCCGCTGGCGGGCTTCCGCCTGCTGCTGGGGGGTCAGGGTGTTTTCCGCCATGGGAATGCGGTAGCGGTCGGCCAGTTGTCTTAAGGCTTCGGGGAAGCTGAGCCGGTGGTAGAGCATGAGAAAGCTCAAAACATCGCCCCCCTCGCCACAGCCGAAACAGTGGAAGCTGCCCCGCTGGGGGCTGACCATGAAGGAAGGAGTTTTCTCGGCGTGGAAGGGACACAGGCCCTTGAGATTGGCTCCGGACCTCTGCAGGCTGACATGCTCACCGATAATCTCGGCAATATCAGCCGCTTCCTTGATGCGTCGAACGACTTCCTGGCGTGACTGTTCTGCCGCCATAAGTTCAAATCCCCTCGGTAACCAAAAGGGCAGACGGGCTGCCTGGGCGTCTTTTTCGCCCCGGGTTAACTGTCCAAAAAGAACCTGGTTTTCCGCCGCTGTCAAGGGAAAAGGCTTTACCGGGGGCAGTGGGCCTGGTACTTTTGGTGGCCACTGCAAGGGGGCGGCGGCCGTTGGTTGCTACCCCGGGAAACACTGCAAGGAAATGTAATGACGGAAACCACCTTTGTCTGGCCGCTGTTGATCCTGCTCAGCGGTTTACTGTTGCTGTGGGGCGGCGGCGAGCTGCTGGTGGGCGGGGCCCGTCGGCTGGCACGGCTGTGGGGGATGCCGCCTTTGCTGATCGGCTTGACCGTGGTGGCCTTCGGCACTTCGCTGCCGGAACTGTTTATCAGTCTGGCGGCGAGTTGGCGGGGTCATCCGGAGATCATGCTGGGCAATGTGGTCGGCAGTAATATTGCCAATATCGGTTTGGTTCTGGCGCTCTCCCTGTTGCTGGTGCCGCTGCGGCTCTCATTCAGGACGGTGGCTCTGGAACTGGGCCTGTTGCATCTGGTTACGGCACTGCTGCTGGCGTTGGCCTTTTACGGTTTTTTCCCTCGCCTGGGCGGGGTTTTGTTTGTCGGGACGTTGATCTTTTACACCTTCCAGGCCTATCGCAGCAGCAGCGCGGCTAAGCAGGCCGCCCGGCACCAGGCGGCCGAAATCGAACACCAGCCGAGGGATGGCGGCGCCATTATCAGGGCCCTGCTGCTGGTGATCGGAGGTTTGGCGGCCCTGGCCTGGGGGTCGGAGTTGTTTATCCATGGTGCAGTGGCCATTGCTTCTTATTTCGGGGTTTCGGAGCTGGTGATCGGCCTTACTCTGGCCGCCATCGGCACTTCACTGCCGGAGCTGGCCACCTGTCTGGTGGCCATTCGTCATCGCCAGGATGCGCTGCTGGTGGGCAACATCATCGGCAGCAACCTGTTCAATCTCCTGATGGTGCTGGGGGTTACCGCCAGCCTGATGCCGTTTGCTCTGCCGGCGGTGCTGCTGGCCCGCGATCTGCCGGTGATGCTGGCCTTTTCCCTGGCCCTGCTGATTATCCTGGCCTGGCGCCAAAAGATGGGACGCCTGTTCGGGGGAGTCCTGCTGGCCGGCTATCTGCTCTATATCGCCCTGTTGGTGGTAACAGGATGAGGCCAGGGTGTTCTTCGCCTGGACGGGGCCGTGCTGGCCGGAACTTACGTGAAAGCAAAAAGAGGGTCAAGAAATGAAAAATCGCTATAACCACGAAGAGGCCCAGGCCTTCGCGGCGTCCCGGCCGGAGTGTTCCGAATTCCTGGCCCTGCGGGTTTATACCTCGCGGCTGATCGGCGCCGAGGCCGAACTGGTGCTCCACGGTGGCGGCAATACCTCGGTCAAGGACGTGGCGCATAACATCCTGGGCGAGGAGATGGAGGTGCTCTACATCAAGGGCAGCGGCTGGGATCTGGCCACCATCGAGGCCGCCGGCTTTCCCGCCTTGGATCTGGCCTGGCTGCGCCGTTTGCGGGCTCTTGACCGTTTAAGTGACGAGGAGATGGTCAATCAGTTTCGTACGCATCTGCTGGATGCTTCCGCCCCGGGGCCTTCCATCGAGACCCTGGTGCATGCTTTTCTGCCCCACCGTTTCATCGATCATACCCATGCCGACGCCATTGTCACCCTGACCAACCGCCAGCGGCCGGAAGAGCACCTGCGCCGGGCCCTGGGGGAAAAAATCGCTATTCTGCCCTTTATCATGCCGGGTTTCCCGCTGGCCAAGGCGATGGCGGTGGCCTATGAGCAAAATCCCGGCATCGAAGCGATTATTCTGCTTAATCATGGTATTTTCACCTTTGCCGACGAAGCGGAGATCGCCTACCGGCGGATGATCGATTATGTCAACCGGGCCGAAGATTATCTGACCCTGGCCGCCGGGAAGCCGGTTACTGTTTCGGCGGCGGCAATCGAAGTCTCCGAGTCACCGGCGGAGATTCTGCCCTTGCTGCGGGGGGCGTTGAGCCGGGGCACGGAAGATTGCCGCAGCTTCAGCCTGGAGTGGCGGCGCGACCCTGATCTGCTAACGGCCCTGGCCCGCCCCGACGCCCGGCATCTTTTTACCGGCGGGGTGCTGACCCCCGATCATGTGATTCGTACCAAAAATTATCCCCTGTGGCTTGATTTTGCTGGCGCAGTCGACGAGGCCCCCCGGGCCGCCGTGCTGGGGCGGGCCCTGGCGGAATACGCCGCCGCTTACGAGCGTTATTTTGCCGAGCAGTGTGCGGCTCTGCAGGTCGAGAAAAAGCGGCTGGACCCCATGCCCCGGGTGATCATGATTCCCGGCCTGGGCCTGCTGGGGGCCGGCGACGGCCCGGCGGCGGCCCGGATCGCCGCCGATATCGCCAGCCACACGGTAAGGGCCAAGTTGCGGGGTGAGGCCCTGGGAGAGTATCGGGAACTGGAGGCGGCTTCCATCTTTGCCATGGAGTACTGGAGCCTGGAGCAGGTCAAGCTGGGTAAAGGCAGCCCGCGTTTGCTGGAGGGCAGGGTAGCCTTGGTCACCGGCGGCGGTGGGGCCATGGCCCTGGGGATTGCCGACCGGCTGCTGGCCGCCGGGGCCCGGGTCTTTTTGGCCGATATTCAGCCGGAGCGCCTGCAGATGGTGGTCGACAAGCTGCGGGAGCGTTTTGCGCCTGAACTGGTGCAGGGGGTGGAGTTTGACGTAACCGACCCGGAATCGGTGCGCTCGGGGCTGGAACGGTTGGTGGCCCAAACCGGTGGTCTGGACATCCTGGTGCCCAACGCCGGCATTGCCCAGGTGGCCCGGCTTGAGGATTTGCGCCTGGCGGATTTTCGTCGGGTGATGGCGGTTAATGCCGACGGGGTGCTGCTGACCATCCGGGAAGCGGCGAAAATCTTCCGCCGTCAGGGCTGCGGCGGCCAGATCGTGATCAACAGCAGCAAGAATGTCTTCGACCCCGGCGCCTCGTTCGGGGCCTACAGCGCCTCCAAGGCGGCGGCTCACCAGCTGGGCAAAATAGCCGCCCTGGAGCTGGCCGAAATCGGAGTCAGGGTCAACATGATCAACGCCGACGCGGTCTTCGACGCCGAGGGGGTCAGTTCCGGCCTCTGGGACCTGGTGGGCCCGGAGCGGATGCGGGCCCGCAACCTGGACCCGGAAGGCCTGCGGGCCTACTATCGCGACCGCAACCTGCTGAAAACCGAGGTCAAGGCCGAGGACGTGGGTAACGCCGTAGTCTTCTTCGCCGCCAACCTGACCCCCACCACCGGCGCCACCCTCCCGGTGGATGGCGGCATCCCCGCCGCCTTTCCCCGGTAAAAGCCGGTAAGCACCGCATCTTCGGGCGATCGCCCCGGCTTGCGTACCTGGGGTACGCGGCGCCGGGCCGCTTGCCCGAACCTGCGGCATTTACCGACTTTTACCTCGTCGCTAGGGTTGTGTCTTGGGTGGTGGTTTTCGTGGGGGTGGGGATAGTGGAGGATACTTTGGTCAACCAGGGATAGGAATGACGGGCCCAATTACCTCGGGACTATTCCTGCCAGGCAACACCAGGTAAACGGGCCGCAGCACCGCAGGGTGCGGCGGCGGTGGGGGCGCTGGAAGCTGGTTGGGTGTACGCAATTACGGTGGGGTGGTTGTCTGTGGCAACATGCAAGTGCAAGCTGTGTGCAGCGAAGTAAATTGTTAAGCAACACCAGGTAAACGGGCCGCAGTGCCGCAGGTTGCGGCAAGCAGGCCGGCGCCGCGTACCCCGGGTACGCAAGTCGGCCTGATCGCCGCAAGATGCGGTGCTGCGGCCCGTTTACCTACCAGCCCCAGAGGAGGTCGCGGGACATCCAGCCGGTGAGGCCGTTTTCATGGCGAACTTTCACCCAGCCGCTGCCCCTTTCCAAAGTATGCAGCACCACCCCGTAGCGGGCCTGCCCTACCAGGCGGTAGCGGGTGCCGGGGCCGCTGCGGATGTTGGCAATCGGCACCTTAACCACCAGGTACGGGGTCCGGCCCACCAGAGGCTGGTAAACCCACCCTTCGTCACCCTCAAAATCGCGGACCTTCAGCCAGTTGTCCTGTCGCCCGATGATCATTAAGGGATAGCCTTTGCCCAGCTCCCACAAGATTGAGTGGTTGGTGCCGGGCCCGCTGCGCATGTTGATCTTGGGGCGGTCGACGCTGACCATTTCAATGGCCTGGGCCACGGAAACCAGGCCGAGCAGGAACAGGACGGTGAAAAAGAGGCTTAAGGCAGTGCGTTTACCGATCATGGTCATACCTGTTTTTGGGGTTTGCAGGGTCGCGGTTGCCGTCTTGGTTATGGGGCCGGTTAGCGGTTAACCCGGTTCCCGGTTTCCCGGGCCGGGGCGGCAACGGGCCGGGAGGCGCGCCCGCCCACCGGCACTCCGCCGATCTCCAGAGAGATGGCGTCAAATTCGCAGGCCTTGTCCATACAGGCCAGGCAGGTGATGCACTCGGCATCGTCCGGGGATTCGTTAAATTTGACCCCCATGGGACAAACCTGGTGGCAGGCCTTGCAGTTGGTGCAGCGGGAATGATCCAGGCGTAGCCTAACCAGCTTTACCTTGGCAAAAAGGGCGTAAAAAGCGCCCAGCGGACATGTGGTCCGGCAGAAGGGCCTGCTCGCGTAAACGGCCCATATCATGAACATAACCATAATAAATAATTTATTCAAGAAAAGAAGGCCTGCCGCCTGGCGCAGGCCGGGCTGCATGAGCAGCATGGGGATTCCGGCGGTCAGGGTGCCGGCCGGACAAACGTATTTGCAGAACCAGGTTTGCCCGGAACCCATATGGTCAACCACCAGCAGTGGCAGCAGGATGACGAAAAAGGCCAGAAAGCCGTATTTGAGGTAACGCAGCACCGACGGGATACCGAACTTGCGGCTGGGAATCTTGTAGAGCAGATCCTGGATCAGCCCAAAGGGGCAGAGCCAGCCGCAGACCGCCCGGCCCAGCACACCGCCCATCACCCCCATGAACCCGACGATATAAAGGCCGATATAGAGCTGGCCGCTATCGATGGTGTGTCGTACCCCGGCCAAGAGCTGTTGCAGGGCGCCGATGGGGCAGGAGGTGGTGGCGGCCGGGCAGGAATAACAGTTCAGCCCCGGTGAGCACAGCACCTTCAGTGGCCCCTGGTAGATGGTGCGGGTGACGGGGAATTCCCAGTAACCGTTAACCAGCAGGGTGGAGAGCACCTGTACCCAGCGTCGGATGGTTTCCATCGGTTCAGCCTACTCCGATACAGCTCAGGCACACCTGTACGGCCTGCTCCAGTACTCGCCGGGGCTCACCGGTGGCAATGCCGATGATGCCCAGGAGCGTGAAAACCAGAATCACCACAAAGGGGGTCCGGCGAACTTCGACTTTGGTTTTGCTGCTACGGCTGGGCTTGCGGCTTACTTGCGGGGGCATGGAATCGACTCCAGTGATGACGATGGTTGTTTAGATAATAGTATCCGGTTTTTCCAGTTGGCGGTGAAACTCCTCTTCCACCTGGTCCGGGTCGCCGAGATTGTAGGCGATGATATTTTTCAAATGATAAAAACTGTCCAGGTCCATGGCAAAAAGCCGCAGGGCCAGGCCGTCGGGTTCCACTCGGACCACTTCGCCCTTCATCTGCAGACGCAGGTTGCTGGTGCTGCCGGTAAGATAAAGCTCCACCCGACAATGCTCACCAACCCGATGGCCGCTGACGCCGTCCACCGAGACCCCTTTCAGGCTGAGATCGGAGGTGCGGCAGTGTTCGTAAGTGTGATTGTCAAAACGCAGGGTGGCGGTGGCCCGGAAGGGAACCCGGCTGTTGTGGCGGCGGTTGGCGGTGGTCATGGCCTTACTCCCTGGTCTGGGCGGTTGGTGCGACCCCATGGGGCGGATCGGTGATCTCGGTGGTCAGCCCTGCTCGGGCATGGTCAGAAATCCTTCCCGTTCCAGCAGGGAGCGGGGGTTGAGCAGGGGATAGGAGGCGTCGTCGTCGGTGGTCCCCAGGCCGGCTATATCTCCGTTGGCCGCCGTCTGAAAGCGCTGCAGGATCAATTGATTGCGGTTACCGAGGCGGACCGGCACCACTCCGTGCCATTGGCCGTGGCTGAGCACCAGCAGGTGGTCGGCGTCTTCCGCCGGCAGCGTCGGCAGGCCGCCGCCCCTGGGCATGATAAGGGGAAGTTTGAGTTTTTTCAAGCGGCTGGCGGGAATTTTGGCCAGGGGGCCCCGAAAAAGCCGGGGTAACCGCCGGAAGAGACGGCCGAAAGCATTCAACGGTACTTCGGTGGACGCCAGTCGGGCCTGGCGCTCCCGGGGCTTGATCGGCATCAGCCGGGCGATGGCATTGACGGGAATAAGCAGCGGGAAATCGCCAAGTTCAACCAGTCGGCAAGGTTCGCCGGGGATTGGGGCGTAGTGGTGCAGCCGGTTGTTTCCCCGACGGCGCTCCCAGGGCGGCAACGGGGCTGTCTCGGCGATGGACTGCTTGGTGATGCCGTTTCCCACCGCCGACTTTGCTTCGGGCGCACTTGCGGGCTGGTTCCCGTGGTCGGCCACCGCCGTGGTGGCTTCGTTGGCCGGGGCGGCGGGAGGAGGGGGTGGGACGTCGTAGCCGGTCGCCGCCGGTTTGGGAGGAGGCGAGGCCTGGGACGCTGACCCCGCCCGCCCGTCTTCAGTGGCGGTTCGGGGGGCGGTTGGCGGCGTAGCCGGTCGCTCTTTCAGGCGATTTTTAAGGCTGGTGAAGCGTTTGTACATGCGCCGCCCCAGTTCCTCCTCCCGTTGGGGGTCAAATTTGCCTTCCTCGTAGACATTGACCACATGAGCTAAGGCTTCTTTAAGGAAGTCCAGGCAGTCAGGGTCTGCCGTCGCCTCCCGTTTGCGCATATAAAGGATGACCCCTTCCGCCATGCCCAGCATGGCCAGAATGTTTTTTCGGGAATTAAAACGCTGCTTCAGGCAGGCGCAGGCTTCCAGCAGCGGTTCACTGCGGCGCACCGGCAGGCGATGGTCCTGGGAGATGATTTCTGCCTTGAATATACGGATCGACTCGTCGATGGAAATGGCCATGGTGAAACCTTCAATTTGGGTAACTGTCCAGCAGCACCCCCGAAAGCGGCGATCAGGTCGGCTTGAGTACCTGATGTACGCTACGCCGACCTGCTTACCGCAGGGGGCACTGCTGAACAGTTACGTACCAGAATGAGCTGGATAGTTACCAATTTGGATGACCTTTTTTGCTGCATCTTAACCGATTACGATATACCATGCGGGGATGGAATATCCCATCCCTTATTATCTTCTGATAACCGCCGCCGTGGTGTTGGGGGCGGTGGTCGGCAGCTTTTTAAACGTGGTTATCCTTCGCTTGCCGGCCAGCATGCTGGGGGCGGCGGAGAACATCATCTGGCCGGCTTCCCGTTGCCCGCAATGCAAAACGTCCCTGGCCTGGTACGATAACATTCCGATTGTCAGCTTTGTCCTGCTCCGTCGGCGCTGCCGGGCCTGCGGTGGTAAAATCTCCTGGCGCTACCCTTTGGTGGAAGCGGCCATGGCCGGCCTGGCCCTGGCTCTGCTGCTGCGCTTTGGGCCGACA
The DNA here is from genome assembly GCF_029210385.1 of Desulfurivibrio dismutans. Classification (GTDB taxonomy): domain Bacteria; phylum Desulfobacterota; class Desulfobulbia; order Desulfobulbales; family Desulfurivibrionaceae; genus Desulfurivibrio; species Desulfurivibrio dismutans. Next base: position 17,747 of record NZ_JARGDQ010000009.1, read on the forward strand.
TTGGACTGGCTGATTTACTTTATCTTTTCTGCGGCCCTGCTGGCTATCTTTTTTATCGATCTCGACCACCAATTGATCCCCGATGTCATCAGCCTGCCAGGCATTGCGATGGGATTTGCCGCTTCCTTCGGGTTAAGCGGTGTTACCTGGCCTGATGCCGGCCTGGGCATTGTGCTGGGCGGCGGCACCTTTTACCTGGTGGCCCTGGGCTACAGTCTGGCCACCGGTCGCGAGGGCATGGGCGGCGGGGATATCAAGCTGCTGGCCATGCTGGGGGCTTTTCTGGGCTGGCAGGCGCTGCCCTTCATCATCCTGGCCAGCTCGCTGCTGGGGCTGGTGGTGGGCATCGGCGCCATGATCCGCCAGGGCAAGGGCGGCCGCAGTGTGATCCCCTTTGGCCCCTTCCTGATCACCGCCGCCTGGCTCTGGCTCTTCTTCCCGGAACAGATCGACCAGCTTTGGCGACTGCTTTTCCTGCCGTAACCGTCCAGCAGCACCCCCGAAAGCGGCGATCGGGTCGGCTTGAGTACCTGATGCACGCTACGCCGACTTGGCTTACCGCAACCTGGGGCACGGCTGTTCAGTTACATGCCAGAATGAACTGGATAGTTACTTCCTGCCTTAAGCTCGTCCCCGCTTTTTCAACTGTACCTGCAAAATACTGATGGCCGCCGGGGTGATGCCGGAGATACGGGCGGCCTGGCCCAGGGTGCGAGGGCGGACCCGCTCCAGTTTTTCCGCCACCTCCAGGCTCAGGCCCGGCATCCCGGTGTACTGCAGATCATCGGGCAGCCGCTGGGCCTCCAGCTTGCGGAAACGCTGCACCTGTTCCTGCTGGCGGTCGATATAGCCGGCGTATTTGAGCTCCAGTTCCACTTCCTGGCGGATGTGGCGGGAAAAATCGGCGGGCTGTTCCGAGTCGTTGGCGGTGGGGCCAGAAATGGGGACAGATTTATTTTTGTTGTCCAAAAATAAATCTGTCCCCATTTCTGGCCCCATTTCTGCCAGGGCCAGCACCGTGTCGATATTCATCTCCGGTCTTCTTAGCAGTTCCGCCAGGCTGGCGGGCTGGCGCAGGGGGGAGCTTTGTCGCCGGGCCAGTTGCTCGTTCACCGCCGGGGAGGGGTAAAGCCTGGTCTGTTCCAGTTGCTGCCGCAACTCGGCCATGGCCTGGCGTTTGCGGCGGAAGCAGCGGTAACGCTGCTCATCCAGCAGGCCGATTTCGCGGCCGATTTCACACAGGCGAAAGTCGGCGTTGTCCTCCCGCAGCAGCAGGCGGTACTCGGCCCGGGAGGTGAATAGCCGATAGGGCTCCTTGGTCCCCTTGGTCACCAGGTCGTCGATCAGCACCCCGATATAGGCCTGGGAACGGTCCAATACCAGGGGCTCCAGGCCTCCCAGTTGACGGGTGGCGTTGATGCCGGCCATCAGCCCCTGGGCCGCCGCCTCTTCATACCCCGAGGTGCCGTTGATCTGGCCGGCCAGGAAAAGATGGTCAAGGCGCTTGCACTCCAGCCAGGGGTGCAGTTCCAGCGGATCGACGTAGTCGTACTCGATGGCATAGCCCGGACGGATCATGCGGGCCTGCTCCAGCCCCGGCACGCTGCGGATCATGGCGTGCTGGACGGCCAGCGGCAGGCTGGTGGAAAGCCCGTTGGGGTACACTTCCAAGGTATCCAACCCTTCCGGTTCCAGGAAGATCTGGTGGCGGTCCTTGTCCGGGAAACGGATCACCTTATCTTCCACCGAGGGGCAGTAACGGGCCCCCACCCCCTGGATGATCCCGGTGAACAGCGGTGACTGGTCGCAGCCTTTGCGGATGATCTCGTGGGTTTGGGCGGTGGTGTAGGTGATATGACACGGCACCTGGGGCAGGGTCGGCTTTTGCCCGACGTTGGCAAAGGAAAAGAGCTGGGGCGGCTCATCGCCGGGCTGGCTCTCAAGTTGCCGGTAGTCGATGCTGCCGCCGGCCAGCCGCGGCGGGGTGCCGGTTTTCATCCGACCCATGGCAAAGCCCAGCTCCTTGAGGTGCCCGGGCAAGGAGCGGGAGGGCGGGTCTCCCAGGCGACCGGCGGCGAAATGCTTGAGCCCGACGTGAATCAGGCCGTTGAGAAAGGTGCCGGTGGTGATGATCACCGCTCCGGCCCGCAGCTCTTCCCCCAGCGAGGTTGCCACCCCGCAGACCCGGGGCCGTCCCCGGCGCTGCTCGATGAGCAGCCGGTCGGCGGTGGCCTGGCGCAGCTCCAGGTTGGGCTGCTCTTCGATTACCCGTTTCATTCGTTGCGGGTACAGCCGACGGTCGGCCTGGGCCCGGGAGGAGCGCACCGCCGGCCCCCGGCTGGTGTTGAGCTGCCGGAACTGGATACCGGTGGCGTCGATGTTGCGGGCCATCTCGCCGCCCAGGGCGTCGATCTCCCGCACCAGGTGGCCTTTGGCCAGCCCTCCCACCGCCGGGTTGCAGCTCAGGGCGGCGATGGTATCGGCGTTGATCACCAGCAGCGCCGTGCGGCTGCCCAGCCGGGCCGCCGCCAGGGCCGCCTCGCAGCCGGCATGGCCGGCGCCGATCACTATGACATCGTAATGTTCATTCATCTTTTGACCGGTGCGTTTACGGCGCTGTGGTGGGTTGTCTACGGGCGAAAAAGCGTACTTCCGGCCGGCGGGCAGTGCGCCAGAAGGCGGGGGTCAGCAGAACGATCACCGTATAAAGCTCCAGGCGGCCGGCCAGCATGCAGAAAGTGAGAATCACCTTGGCCAGGGCCGGCAAATCGGCAAAACCGTGGGCCGGCCCCACCAGGTGCAGTCCCGGGCCGATGTTGTTGAGGGTGGCGATCACCGCCGTGGTGCCGGTGACCAGGTCCACCCCCAGGGCGGTGACCACCAGGGTGGCAATCAAAAATATCATGAAATAAAGGGCGAAAAACCCCAGTACGGCGGTCATTACCTCCCGGGGCACCCGGTGGCCGCCCAGCTTGATGATGCTCACCGTCTGGGGGTGGATCAGGCTGCGCAACTGCAACCGGACATACTTGAAAAAGAGCAGGAAGCGCACGGTTTTAATGCTGCCGGCGGTGGAGCCGGCCATGCCGCCCACCAGCATCAGCCCCACCAGGATCAACTGTGACGACGAGGGCCAGAGGGTGAAATCGGCGGTGCCAAAACCCGAGGTGGTGAGGATGGAGACCGTCTGAAAGGAGGCGTAGCGCAGCGAAGTGGCAAGGTTTTGGTAAATATTGAAGTGGTAGTTGAAAAAGGTGATCAGCAGCATGGCGCCCACGGTCAGCCCCAGGTAGAGCCGGAACTCTTCACTGTGCCAGTAGGTGAGCAGCCGCCCCCGCAGCGCGTGGTGGTGCATGGCGAAGTTGATGCCGCCGATGAACATGAAGATAATGATCACCACTTCAACGTAGGTGGAGTTGAAATGCCCCACGCTGTCGTTGTAAGGCGAAAAGCCGGCGGTGGAAATGGTGCAGAAGGCGTGGGTGGTGGCGTCGTAAAAGCTTAAACCCCCGAACATCAGCAGGGCGATCAGCACCAGGGTGAAGAACACATAAACCGACCAGAGAATGCGGGCCGTGTCCTGGATGCGGGGGGTCAGCCGGTCCTTGGTGGGGCCGGTCATCTCGGCCTGGAACAACTGCATGCCGCCAATCCCCAGCAGCGGCAGGATAGCCAGGGAGAGCACGATGATCCCCATGCCCCCCAGCCACTGGGTGGTGGCCCGCCAGAAGAGCAGGCTGGGGGCCAGGGCCTCGATGTCGGTGAGGATGGTGGAGCCGGTGGTGGTAAAGCCGCTCATGGACTCAAACAGGGCGTCGACGAAGGAGGGCACCTGGGCGGCAAGCAGGTAGGGCAGGGAGCCCAGCAGGGCCATGCCCAGCCAGCAGACCGTCACCACCGCGAAACCATCCCGCAGGCTCAACTCCTTGATGGGCCTGAACAGCAGAATCAGCCCCGCCCCGACCCCGACCCCGATCCCGGCGCAGAGCAGAAAAATTTCCACCAGCCCGTCATCGTAATAGGCACTGACGGGAATGGGGGTCAGCAGAAAAAGGGAAATCAGCAGCAGCAGCTTCCCTAAAATATTTAACACGCCACCGGTATGCATGACTTTCTATCCCACGCTATTCTTGGCCAGACTAGCAAGAAAATGAGCGGCAGTGCCGCAGATTCGGGCAAGCGCCCCGGCGCCGCGTACCTCGGTACGCAAGTCGGGGCGATCGCCCGAAGATGTGGTGCTGCCGCTCATTTTCACTTGTCGAAGAGGGATTCCACTCCCTGCTCCGCGTCGCTGGTAAAGAAGATGATCAGGTTGTCGTCCGGGGCCAGCATGGTCTCGCCGGTGGGGATAATGGTCTGGTGCCCCCGGATGATGGCGCCGACAATGGAGCCGTGAGGGAAAGTCAGGTGCTTCAAGGGCAGGTCGACAAACTGGTCCTGGTCCGGCACCTTCATCTCCACCACCTCGGCCTCGCCGCCCAGCAGGCTGGCCACACTGACGATGCGGCCGCCGCCGTGGCGCACATAGCGCAGAATCATATTGGCCGCCACCTGGCGTGGACTCAGAGGGACATCGATGCCCAGTTTGCCCAGCATGGGAACAAAGCCGGGGTTGGAAATCAGGGTGATGCACTTTTTGGCCCCGTGGTGCTTGGCCAGCAGGCTGGAAAGGATGTTGGTGGTGTCGCTGTTGGTCACCGCGATCACCAGGTCCACCTGGTCGATATCCTCTTCCAGCAGGTCGTTGGCTTCCAGGCCGTCGCTGTTGAGCACCACCGTGTCGTCCAGCTGCTCGGCCAGGGTCTCGCAGACCGCCGGGTCCTGCTCCAGCAGGCTGACATCGATGTTGAGCTGTTCCATCTGGCGGGCCACCATGGCGCCGATGGGGCCGCCGCCGATGATGAACACCTTGCGGGGCAGGCGGCTGGTGCTGGCAAAGAGCAGGTGCTCCACCGCCGGTACGTCCGGGCGGCGGGCCACCAGGTAGAGTTTGTCGCCGGGTTCCACTTTGTCGTTGCCCCGGGGAATGATGGTTTTTTCGCCCCGGGTGATGGCGACCACCAGGAAGTGGTAAAGATCCTGCAGGTCCCGCAGGTCGGCCAGGGTGGAACCGACGCAGGGGTGTTCCTCCTTGGCCACGTAGCCCAGCATGTCCACCTGGCCGTGGCCGAATTCCGCCACCTCGACGGCCTGGCTCAGGGTGGTGAGCCGCAGGATCTCCTCGCTCATGGCCAGATCCGGGCTGATCACCAGGTCGATCCCCAGGGTCTCTTCCACTCCGGAGGTGCCGTGGGCGTAGAAGTCCTTGTTGCGGACCCGGGCAATCCGGGTCTTGACCTTGTACTGGCGGGAGATGATGCAGGCAATCAGGTTGATCTCGTCGCTGTCGGTGACCGCGATGAACAGCTCGGTGCGTTCGATACCCGCCTTTTCCAGCACCTTGGGGGAGGCGCCGGTACCGTGCACCGGCATGACGTTGAGTTCGCGCTCCAGGCGGCGCAGCTTCTTCTCGTCGCTGTCCACCAGCACCACTTCCTGGCCCTCGCCGGAGAGCTTTTCACAAAGATGGCGGCCGACCATGCCGGCCCCGACGATCATGATCCGCATCGGGTGCCTCCGCTTTGATTCGTCGAAGTTTTTGGTTGTTGCACCGGGGTGGGGGCCGCGAAGCCCGGTAGCGGCTCATTCTCGGCGGGTTGCCTGCCCGCTCCCAAATCATCTATGGCGGTGCCGGCAGCCTCCTGCACGTCCATGTGCCCGGCTGCCGGCAAACCCGCCGCTACCGGGCTTCGCGGCCCCCGTCCAAGTGCGCAAGCCTGACTCTTTTCCCAATGGATAAGGGCCCACTTGGAGGGGGTGTCGCGGCGTAGGGCAAAAGTTCCGTCCGGCTTGGGGTGCAGGCGGGCGTCTGCGTACTCTTCCAGGCGGCGCTGTTCTTCGGCGGACAGGGGTTCTTCGGCCGGGATCATCCAGAGCAGGGAGTCGATGGCCCTTTGCCGATCCGGATAAATTCGTTCGTGGTCGAGGATGATGAAGTCCACCCCGGCGTGGATACCCAGCCGGTAGAGGATATTGATGGTGTAGATATAATCCGGGCCGGGGTCGAAGGGGCGGCCCAGGGCGGCAAACAGCTCCGGGTCGAAGGGGCCGGCCCCCACCCGGTCGCCGATAATGGCCAACCGCCGGCTGTAACGGTCCATTTTGGCCAGGGCCCCGGCCAGATTGTCCACCGCCAGGGAGCGGGAGGCGATGACCACGTCGTGGGGTTCAAGACCCAGGGCGGCCCAGTCATCCTCCCAGGCCGCCTGGACGGTGCGAATGTTTGACAATTCCTGGCTTTGCTTTTGCTTGTCCAGTTCTGCCAGCATGGCGGCGGAGTAGTCAACGGCGCTTACCTGTTGTACCCGGCGGGCCAAGGGCAGGGCCAGGGTGCCGGGGCCGCAGCCGGCATCCAGCACTGTCCAGTGGGGTTGCCAGGCAAACTTGGCCAGGAACTGGTCGGTGTAGGGCGAATCCAGGTTGCGGGTGGCGAAATCCGCCGCCCGCCGGTCCCATTCCCGCCGATTGCGACGGGGCCGGCTCTTGTGCTGCCGCTCTTCACGCCACATGGCATTCCAGTCCAGATCTTGGTAGCGCATGTTAACGAGGTTTTTTTTGTAAACGGCTTAGGATGACGGTGTGTTCGCTGTCATCGCTTTGCATCCGGCGCTGGCTGATGGCGATGGTAAACCCCTTTTCCTTCTCCGCCCGGGTAAGGAATGGGGAGACGCTCTGGCGGCGGATGTCGTGGGCCAGGTAAACAGTGCCGCCTGGCGCCAGAAAACGGTCTATGATCTCCAGCAGCGGGGTGAAAAACTCTTCCCGGAAGAGGATCTCGGCCCCGATGATGGTGGTGAACTGCGGTAATTCCACCGGGTTCAGCCAATCCAGCAGCAGGTGTTCCACCTGCGGATCAACACCGCTGGCAGCGGCGCTTACCCGTTGAAAATCAAGGATATGCTCTTCGTAGTCGCTCAAGGTTACCCGGTGTCCGGCGGCGGCGGCGGCCAGGCCGGGCAGGCCCAGGCCGGCTCCCAGTTCCAGCACCCGGCCTTCCGGGTCGGGGGTCTGGGCGGCCATGAAATCAGCCAGCACCAGGGCCGCTTCCCAGATCTTGACCCAGAAGGGAAAACTTTCCACATCCTCAAAAGGATCCTTGTCGCCCAGCAGTGGTGCCAGGTCGCTTACCTGGAGCAGGTGCAACCGGTGCTCCCGGATATTCCACGGTTCCAGTTCCACCTGGTAGCTTTTTTGCAGTTTTGCCAGGGTTTCCGCTGCTGGCGGCGGTAGTGTGAGGTCGGCTTGCATACGTGGTCCTTTGCGGCAATGTCCCGGGGCGCAACCGGATGGCTGGCCCGGATGGTTTATAGTCTATAAAAGATGAAGTCGCCAAAAGTCCATGGGCGCGATGATGACTTCTTGCAAAGTCATCATAAAACGGCCTGCAACTCGCGCTCCAGCACGCGGATGTCCACGTAGCCGTCAAAGCGCTGAATGATTTCCCCCTGGCGATCAATGAGAAAAGTGGTGGGGATGCCGAAGACGTCACCGAAGTTTCGCGGGGTATCGGGGCCGCTCATCACCACCGGGTAGTTAATGCCCAATTCGGACATGAAATTGCGCACCCCCCGGGCATCGCCCTGGTCCACCGAGATACCCAGAACGGTAAAATCGCCGTTGCCGTATTTTTCCTGCAGGGCGATCAGGGTGGGTACTTCCTGGCGGCAGGGTGGGCACCAGGTGGCAAAGAAGGTAACCACCAGGGTTTGGCCGACGAAATCACGGCTGTTGATGGTGCGGCCGTCCTGGGCGGACGTCAGGGAAAAAGCTGGCATGCTGGTAACCGGGTCTGCGTTGCGGGAGCAACCGGTGGCGGCCGGCAGCGTGAGCAGGATCAGGGCGAGCAGGTAAATCGGCAACAGGGACAGGGGGGAACGGTGGGGTAGCATAATTCTGTTTTCTCCGTAGCTAAGCAGGTCAGTGGCCAGATAAAAAAAGTTCATAATGAAAGCAAATGGCAAGATGACTAAAAAAGACAAATTCTCACCGGGCAGGTTCCCGGTGAGAATTTGGCTTGGCAAGCGGTGATTATACCGTATTGTTTAGAGAAATGCCAACCCCCTGTTTGGGTTGGTTTTTTGGCGTGATATCAGGTGATTGTCTGGACAGTAAGGGCCGGCGTCTTACAGCCGGTTACCCCGCACCCCGATGACCACCTCTTCCACCGGGATGGAGGTGCCGGCCCGCTGCTGGGCGGCCTGGATAATGCCGCGCATGCTGCCGCAGCAGGGGACCTCCATGATGGCCATGGTGATGCTCTTAATGCCGGCCACCTGGAAAATCTCGCTGAACTTCGCCACGTAGGATTCGGCATCGTCAAACTTGGGGCAGCCCAGCAGCACCGTCTTGCCCGGCAACAGCTCCCGGTTGAAGGCGGGATGCGCCACCGGCACACAGTCGGCGGCCACCAGTAGATCGGCGCCTTTCAGGAAAGGGGCCTCGGGCGGTACCAGCCGAATCTGGATGGGCCAGTGGGTAAGGGCGGACTGGGCGGGGTCGGCCCCGGCGTAAGCGGCCGGCACCGCCGGCGCTCCGGCCGTGGACCGGGGTTGATTGGCGGCCTGGCAGGGCGAAGTGGCCGGGCCGAAGCTCTGGATATGCGACGAGGCGCAGCCACAGGCCATGGTGTCCGCCGCCGCCGGAGCGGGGGCCTCGGCCTGGACCTTTTTGGCGGCCAGCAGTTCTTCCACTGCCGCTTCATCAAAATCATCGGCCTGGCGCTCAATCACCTTCAGGGCTCCGGTGGGGCAGGCCCCAAGGCAGGCGCCCAGGCCGTCGCAGTATTTTTCCGCCACCAGTCGGGCCTTGCCATCGATAATCTCCAGGGCGCCTTCGGCGCAGTCGGGCACGCACTGGCCGCAGCCGTCACAGAGATTTTCGTCTATCTCAATTATTTTTCGTGTTACTTTCATGGTTGTTGCTCCCCTGGGCCGGGTAATTTTTTCCGGCAGGTTTTCAGTTTAAGTATACCGTGGGTTTGATTTGTCGGCGCTGTTGTTATTGCTGCTGTTCCGCCGCCCGGTGGGCCTTGCGAATAATTTGCAGATTGATATCCTCGCCCTCGGCGGTGGGGGCGGCCGCCGGCTGCCGCAGCTGTTCCACGACCCGGCAAACTTCCTCCACCAGGCCGGGGTTGGCGCCGGCCTCGGCCAGCAGTCGCCGGATGTCGGCGAAGGACCGGGGCGGTTCGGCCGCCGGTTGATAAAGATCGTGCAGGTAGGCGGCCAGCCGCACCACTGCCGGGTTGGCCCCTTCCGTGTCGGCGGCCAGTTGGGCGGCCCGATTGGCCACCCGCCCGGCATGACCGATACGCGTGAAATCATCGCCGTAAAGCTTTTTCACTGCCACCGCCACCTTATCAACCAACTCTTCCTGCTTCTTTTTCAGCAACTCCGGCGGCAACTCACCCAGGCACTGCTCGGCGTAAGGGCAGTAGGAGGCGCAGCCGAAGTCCATCTTGGGATTGAGCATGCGGTGGCCGCAATTCTTGCAAATCCGCCTGGCGTCATCCTTGAAAAACTCCATCTCGGCGCCGCATTTCTCGCAGGTGGTCTCAAACACCGCGCTGGAGTCCCAAAAGCGGCTGTCCTGTCCGGGGCATTGCATAACAATTAGCTCTCTTGGTCTCAGTTAAGTTGGTCGGCGCCGCAATAATTCGTCAAAGTAATTGGTTTTGGCCACGGGGTGGGGTCCGCAAAACCCGGTAGCAACTCATTCTTGGCCGGCCTCCTGCGCGTCCATGCGCCCGCCCGCCGGCGAACCCGTTGCTACTGGGTTTCGCGGCCCCCGTCCAGGCGGTGAGCGAGTTTAACGTTGCAAGGGTGGCGCTGCCAAGGAGCGTTCCGGGTTGGCCGCCGTCCTGTTTTCGCGGAGTTTGGCCGCTGCCGGGCACATGGACGTGCAGGAGGCAGCGGCCACCCCCATAGATGATGGGGGGCGGGCAGGCAACCCGCCGAGAATGAGCGAAAACAGGACGGTGGCCAACCCTTGCTACGGGCCCTTAGTGCAACCCCTTACCCCAAAATGGTCTTCAGGTCCTCATCCGGGGTGCTGATGGGCTTGATGTCGAAATTCTCCACCAGCACATTGAGCACATTGGGGGTAACAAAGGCCGGCAGGCTGGGTCCCAGGCGGATGTCCTTGATGCCCAGGTGCAGCAGGGTCAGCAGGATGGCCACCGCCTTTTGCTCGTACCAGGAGAGCACCATGCTCAACGGCAGGTCGTTAACCCCGCACTCGAAGGCCTTGGACAGTGCCACGGCGATCTGGATGGCCGAGTAGGCGTCGTTGCACTGGCCCACGTCCAGCAGCCGCGGGATGCCGCCGATGTCGCCCAGGTTTTTATCGAAGAAGCGGAACTTGCCGCAGGCCAGGGTCAGCACCACGCAGTCGGACGGTACCTTCTCTACGAACTCGGTGTAGTAGTTACGGCCCGGTTTGGCGCCGTCGCAACCGGCCACCAGGAAGAAGTGACGGATATTCTTGTCCTTGACCGCCTGGATAACCTTGTCGGCCACGCCCATCACGGTGTTGCGGGCAAAACCCACCATGACCTTGCCCTTGTCGGTGTCGGCGGCAAAACCGGGCAGTTCCTGGGCCTTCTTGATCACCGCGCTGAAGTCCTTGCCCTTGCCGGCGCAACCCAGGCCCACGGCGCTTTTGACCTTGTCCAGCATGGAGGGGCAACCCTTGTCGTCCACATGGGCCACTGCCGGCCAGCCCACCAGGCCGGTGGTGAAGATGTTGTCCTGGTAAGAACCCTGGGGCTTCTGGATGCAGTTGGTGGTCATCAGGATGGCGCCGGGGAACTCGCCAAACTCCTTATGCTGGTTCTGCCAGGCGGTGCCGTAATGGCCGTGCAGGTGGGGGTACTTCTTCAGCTCGGGATAACCGTGGGCCGGCAGCATCTCGCCGTGGGTGTAGATGTTGATCCCCTTACCCTCGGTCTGCTTGAGCAGCATCTCCAGGTCTTTCAAGTCGTGGCCGGAAACCAGGATGGCCTTGCCGGCCTTGGCGCCCAGGGGCACCTCGGTGGGCACCGGATGGCCGTAAGTGCCGGTGTTGCCGGCATCCAGCAACTCCATGGCCCGCAGGTTGACCTCGCCGCACTTGAGCACCAGGCCTACCCAGTCCTGCAGGCCCATGTCCTTACGCAGCAGGTTGGCCAGGCTTTCCTGGATAAAGGCGTATACCTGATCGTCTTCCTGGCCCAGGATCTTGGCATGGTCGGCGTAGGCGGCCACACCCTTGATGCCGAAGAGCAGGATGTGCTTGAGTGACTGGATGTCGGCGTTGTCGTCGGAGGCGTTTTTCATGTCCACCTCCTCGCCCTGCTTGACCATACCGTCCATGTCGGCGGCGGGCTGGAAGGTAAAGGCGGCTTCGTTGAAATCGGTTTTGCCGCCGGCGGCCTGGACTTTTTTGGTCAACTCCTGGCGCAGGGACACGGTGCGTTTGATCAGGGCCACGAAGCGTTCGGGATCGAAATCCACGTTGGTCAGGGTGGAGAAAACCGCCTCGCAGGTGAACAGGTTGACCTCTTCATCAACTACCCCCACCTTGCGCCCTTCCGTCGCCACCAAGGCCAGTCCCTGCATGGCGTAAACCAGCAGATCCTGCAGCGCCGCCACTTCCGGCTTCTTGCCGCAAACCCCAATGGTCTTGCATCCTTCACCCTTGGCCGTCTGTTCACACTGATAACAAAACATGGTTTATCCTCCTTCTGAATTGAAATAACAAAGCTGGCCGGCAACCCTTATGCCGCCGACCGGTTTCTATCTTCATGTTGCCGGTATGGTAGCGGATGGAATCTTTTGGCACCTTGACCTGGGTCAAATGTTTTGATTTTTTTTGTAACTGTCCAGCAGCGCCCCATCTTGCGGTGATCAGGCCGGCTTGCGTACTGATGTACGCGGCGCCGACCTGATCACCGCAAGATGGGGCGCTGCTGAACAGTTACTTGACCAAAAGTGCCGGATAGTTACGATTTTTTTCGATAAAGATGATGTCGCAAAAAGTCCGTCCATGGACTTTTTGCTCCCCGGAAAGCGGAAACCGCGTTTTCGCTTTCCTTACAAATCAATAACTTACACAGCAAGCTATTGATTTGCGCGCCCATCCATGGGCGCGTTGATAACTTCTTGCGAAGTCATCAATAAAGTATTTTATCCGGCATCTCCTGCCATTTCTTGAACAGCGGCAGAGCCTGGTCCCGCAGCAACTGGCGAGTGGGAAGTTGGCGCGCTGCCGACGGGCGGGCCAGTTCTTCATAGATGTGCAGATCGGCAAAGCCGATGGCCGCCGCGTCGTGGCGGTCGGCGGCGTAGTAGATGGCCTCGATGCCGGCCCAGTAGGCGGCGGCCAGGCACATGGGGCAGGGTTCGCAGTTGACGTACAGGGTGCAACCGGCCAGGCTGAAGTCTTTAAGATGGGCGCAGGCGTCGCGGATGGCTTCCACTTCGGCGTGGGCGGTGGGATCGTTGGCGGAGGTAACCCGGTTCCAGCCCCGGCCGATGATCTCTCCCTCCCGCACCACCAGGGCGGCAAAGGGCCCCCCTTCCCGCCGGCTCATGGTTTCTTCCGCCAAAGCGATGGTGGCCGCGAGGAGTTCTTTATGATCCATGCAGCAACTCCAGAATTGCGTGGTTACGGTTTCCCCGGCCGGGCAAGGTCAAAAACGTATCGCGCTGGGGACTGCAAAACCCGGTGCCCAGGCCAATTACATTGCGGTTGCCCTGTTGTGTGCGGCGTGCTGCTAGCCAGTTGTTCGCAAACATGATACTCTGGCAGCTCCAAAAACCGGTTACAACGATGTTATCATATTCGGGCGGGCAAATGACAATGGAATTTTCGATGCTTACTTATACAATGCTGGTCGTTGGCGCCTACCTGCTGGGTTCGGTCCCTTTTGGTCTGCTGCTGGGCAAAATGGCGGGTATGGATGTGCGGCGGGAGGGTAGCGGCAATATCGGGGCCACCAATGTCGGGCGGCTGCTGGGTAAAAAGCTGGGGGCGGTGACGTTGCTGGCCGACCTGCTCAAGGGAGTGCTGCCGATGATGCTGGCTTCCTGGTGGCTGGCGGGGGATCCGTGGCACTCACCGGTGGTGGCGCTGTGCGGCACGGCGGCCTTTTTGGGGCACCTGTTTCCGATTTACCTGGGCTTTAAAGGCGGCAAGGGGGTGGCCACCGCTCTGGGCGTTTTTTTGTACCTGACGCCGCTGGCGGCCTTGGGAGCCATGATGGTTTTTGTGCTGGTGCTGCTTAACTGGGGTTATGTTTCCCTGGCCTCGCTGAGCGCCTCTTTGCTGATGCCGGGGCTGGTATGGCTGCTGTACCACTCGGCGGCTCCCGTTGAGCCGGGGTTGATGGAAATTCTGGGGGCGACCTGGGCCGAGGTGTGGCTGGAGACGCTGTTGGCGCTCTTTTTCGCGCTGCTGATCTGGTTTAAGCACCGGGACAACATCGGCCGGCTGTTGCGGGGTGAAGAAAAGAGCTGGCGTAACTATAAAGAATGACGGCCGGTACGGACCTTAGTAAAGAGGGGAGTTGACGGCACTTCCTTGTGCCGTATGACCGTTTGCTGGCAGCCCTGCCCGGCTCTAAACCCTCTACAGGTCGGCGGCTTCGTGGCCCCCTAGTTCTCTTCCGGCTCGAATACCGGCCAGGCGGCGTCGAATTTGTTGGGGTCCAGCAGGACCTGTTTGGCCAACAGGGAGACCGGGTTTAAGACCACCGGGCCCAGCAGATTGGCGGTCATCTGTTCGGGCTGGCCCTTGGGGATGGCCAGGATCAGCAGCATCTCCAGGCTGCCGTCATTACTTTCGCCCAGTTCCCGCATGGCGGCGGCGGGCAGTTCCGGCTGATACTGGGGCACTAGGCGGCTGGCCTGAATAACCACAAAGGCCAGATCGGGGTTGTCCAGCGACTGCAGCCACATGAACGGCGATTTGCTGCTGTGCTGCCGCAGCACGAAGCGCCGGGACTCGGGAAAACCGGGAAAAGCGCTGGTCATGGTGATGATTTTTTCCGGGTCGATGCTGATCTCGCCGAAACGGCTGGTCGGTACGGTGATGGTTGGGGTACTTTCTTCAATTTTCATCGCTGCTTGAGCCATTGGTTCACCTCCTGGTGGTTTTAAAGGCAGACCTCATGTCCACCCTTTTTTGTAATATCGGTTTGTTGTCCGATCTCTGAAACAAATTATCAAGTATGCCGTTTTTTTTCGGCCAGGTTGGTGGCCAGGCTTTCCAGATCACCGAACTGCTCGGCGGCGGCCCGGCGGTTGGCCTCTAAAATGCGGCGGTAGATCTCGTCCCGGTGCACGGGTATATGGTCCGGCGCCTCCACCCCGAGCTTCACCTGGCCGTTTTTGATCTCCAGTACGCGGATGGAAATATCGTCGCCGATGGCCACCGCCTCTCCCGGTTTACGGGCTAAAATCAACATGGCTGTACCCTCCTGGTATTTTTTGCCGTCGGCCTTCCTGGCCGCCGGTTGCTTTAGTTAAACCGGTAAGTTAGCAGCCCTGGTGAACGCTACACCTTACAAGAAGTTCACCAGGCTCAACTGCATAGTCCTGGAGGCCGCGCTGAGGGCCGCTTCGTATGCTACTTCCTTGGCTTTTAGCTCCATGATGGCCTCAATAAGATCGGTGTCCTCCAGTTCGGAAAGATTTTCCGCCGTGGCCAGTTGCAGGTTCATGTAAATATTGCTCTGGACATCCATGCGGTTGGCCCGGGCGCCGAAATCGGCGATCTGGTTGGTCAGCTCGTTGAGCAGGTCTTCCAGGTCGGCGATGGATTTGTTCAGGCCGCTGACCTGCAGATTGTCGAACTCCAGGCCGGTGGCGTTGAGCAGGCTGCTGGTGTCTTCCCTGAGGTCAAAACTGTAACGCTCATCGCTGCTGTTGAGTTGCAGGTAGCCGCTGTCATCCCACTTGGCGTTGAGGCCCGGGATGCCGTTGAGCCGTTGGGCGATATCCTCCAGGGTGTCGTTTTCCGGGTCAACCTGGATCACCGTCACTCGCTCCATCGGCGGCACCTGGTGGTGATCGGTTACCGCCACCTTGAAGGTGCCGGACTGGATGCGGTCTTCCAGTTCCAGCCCGGTTTCACCGCCTCCCAAGGTGACATTGATGTCACCGGCCTGGGCGGCGCTGGTGGCGGTGTGGAACCCTTCGCCCTTGAGAAACTGTTCAAGATCCTTCAGGACACTGAAAACCCCGGTTTCGTAAACGGCGTCAAAACCGTTCTTGCTGATCTCGATGGTGCTGTGCTGGCCCACCTTGATGGCGATGTCGTTGTTGCGGTCGCCGGCATAGCGGACATGGTCGTTGTCCCGGTGGATGGTCCGAACCTGCATGACCCCGCCTTCCAGGCGATCGTCTTTGCCGGTGGGCTCTCCGGTCAGGCCCAGGGCCTCGAAACCGGAACTGATGGTCTCCTCGTCTTCTCCCAACTGCCCGCTTTCCAGCCGGAAAGGCTGGTCGGACCACAGGCGCACCGAACCGAAATGGACCTGATCATTGGCCAGGCCGGTGGCATATTCGCCTTGGGCCGAGGTTTCGATATGGACGTTGCGGCCGTCCACCGCAGTAAGGATCAGCCTGCCCTGCTGGTCGCGGCCGGCGGTGACCCCGGTGTCTTCCGACTTGGCGTTGATGGCCCGGACCAGGACATTATCGGCGTCCCGGTCCGTGATGGCGGTAGGTTCGTCAAAAATGCCGACTCCGTTGATGACCAGATCGTTTTCACCCATGGCGGTAGGGTCGGGATGGCCGCTGGTCACTGCGGTGCCGGCGGTAAATGAGGCGGGGGTGATTTCCGCCGTCACCCCGTAATTGCCTTCATTGATGGCGGTGGCCTTGGCGGCGGCGGAGGCGTCGGCGTAGATGGTGGAATGCTCATCGGCGGTGGTGATTACCGGCTTGCCGTTGATCAGCAGGTCGCCTTCCTGCAGGGCCGGGCCGTAACGCAGCACCCCGTCACCGGCCAGATCGGCAAACCCGCGGTCGCCACCGCCAAGGCCGATCAGAGCAAGAATGTCGTCGTCGGGCGGGTCGTTCTCGGCCCCGCTGGTGGTGATGGTAAAGGCTTCGGCACTGCGCAGGGAAATGGCGCCGGTGTTGCCGTCGTTGATGGTGTAGGTGCCGGCGGTCAGGCCGGTATCGGCGGTGGTGCTGGTAAGTGTGCCGACCTCGATGTCCGATTCATTGCCGGGGCCGAGGTTGTACAGCACCACCGCGTTTTCCTCGCCCCCGTTAGTGCCATCTCCGACCCTGGCGCCAACCCCGGTTAGTTCCGAGATGCCGTTGATTGCTGCCGCGGTGAGTTCGGCAACTTCTGCCGCCGTGGCACCATCGGGAACGGTAACGGCGAAGGTGGCCCCGTTAATGGACTGAAGCATGGTTTCGCCGTCATTGCTGCCTTCCGCAGTGGCTGCAGCACCGGCAGTCAAGGTGGTCAGGTTGGCGCGGACCCCGGTTTCATCCGTCACGGTATTGATGGCGGCCTGTAAATTGGCGCTCCCCGCCATATTTAAACCTTCCGTCAGGGTGGTGGTAAGATCTACCATGCCAACATCAACCCCGTTGATTAACAGGTCGTTTTCCGCCAGATCGGCCGTGTTCAGCACATTACCCCCCGTCAGTGATCCGCTGATCCCTTGCGGAGCGGGGTTGGCGCCATTAACGAAATAGCCGTCCATGGCGCCTTTGACGAAGGGGGTGGGTTCGGCCTGGGTGTAGCCGATGGTGCGGAAGCCGCCGAAGATGTGCTTGCCGTTGACCGCCGAGTTGCCCAGGATGATGGCCTGCTCCCAGAGGTTTTTTACCTCCATCGCGGCGTTTTCGCGGTTTTCGGCGGTCATGGGGGCGTTGGCCATTTGGATGGCCAGGGTTTTGGCCCGCATCACCAGGTCCTTGGTTTCGGTCAGGGCGTTTTCCGAGGCGCTGATCACCGTGTTGCCGTACTGGATATTCTTCTGGTACTGGCCGATCTCCGCCAGGTTGGTGCGCAGTCCCAGGGCGTTGACCAGGTTCACCGGATTGTCCGAGATCTTGGACATCTGCTTGCCCGAGGAGATCTGCTGATTGATCCGGTTCATGTCGCCGTTGACCTTGTTCAGATTGGTCAATACATTGGCGTATATGGACTGCATTGTAACCCGCATGGCCTTGTCTCCTATCTTACGGTATCCAGCAGGGTGACCAGCATTTCATCGGAGGTGGAAATCAACCTGGCCGCCGCCGTGTAGGCATGCTGGAACTTGATCAAGTTGGCCATCTCCTCGTCCAGGGAGACCCCGGAAACGGTGTCCCGCATCTCGTTCATCTGGTTGAGCACCAGGGTGTTGAACTCCACGTTGCGGTCGATGGTCCGCCCTTTGTTGCCGATATCTCCCACCAGGGAATTATAAAAACCGTTGAGCGAGTTGACCTTGCCGCCCAGGAAATAAATGTCGTCCTTGTGCTGGAGGTTGCTGAGGGCCAGGGCGTTAAGGTTGTCGCCGGGGAAGATTTCACCGTTTTCACCCACCTTGCCGGCGGCCAGGTGGTCGAGATTGTCGACGATGGTCTGGTTGATCCCGATGGTGCCGGCGCTGTGGCCGGTGAAAAAGGTGTTGAGCCCGGCCACCTGCAGGAAGTTGGTGGAATCCTCACCAAGGGCGAACTGGTGGCCGGCGGTGGGGGTTAACTGAAAACGGCCGCTTTGGCGATCGAATGCGGCCCGGACCCAGGGGTTCTCGCCGTCGCTGGTGCCCCCGGCCTCGATAATGGCCTGGTTGATGGCCTGGGCGGCATCTTGGGCGGAATAGGCCCGCTCCAGGGAAACGGTGACCGGTTCGGGCAGGGCCAGGGAGCCGTCGGCATCATAGAGCCAGATTTCAAAACTGCCGTCTTCGGTGTTCAGTTCATCACCGTATTTGAAGCCGGTCAGCAGGACTTTATCCTCCATGGGGTCGGGGGTTATCGTGATCCGGCCGTTACCGGTGATGCCGTCATCGCTTTTGTCGTGCAGCCCCAACTGGGCCAGGATGGTATCGTCCACCCCGGCCTGAATGGTGTAGCGTTGATCGGCAAAGAGGGTGACCTGGCCGGTATTGTGATCGGCGTCGGCGACTATGGTCTCTCCGGCAAGGGCATCCAGGCCCAGGATGGAGGCGCTGAGCCCGGGATCGGCGAAGTTGTCGTGCAAGTTATCAATGGTGATGGATGATTCATCGCCGGCGTTGGTGTTGCGAAAGATCAGGGCATTGGCGGCGGCGCCGTTGCTGCCGTCACCCACTGCCGCCTCGATGTTGTGATCTTCGAGGACGCCGCTGATTTCTTCGGTCAGCTTATCCAGGAAAATTGCACGAGCACTGTCGCTATCGGGATCATCCAGGTCTGTGATGGTGATCTCTTGGCCATTGACGCTAAAAACAATATCTGCGGTGTCGTCGTTAAAGCCATCAGTGTCGGTAAACTCAACGACGATCTCCTCGCCGTTGACCGTAAAGCTGAAAGCGTCGCCAGCGCTGATGCTGTTCAGGTCAGCTTCGGTAATGGCCACCCCGTTAACCTGGGTGGTCAGCCGGGCGGTGACGCCGGTATCGGCCTTGTTGATGGCCTCCACCGTGCTGGCCGCCTTGGTGGTGCCCAGGCCATGTACCGGGAAGCCGCCGTTGATGGCGCCGATGTCCAGGCCGTTGACCTGGATTGAGCCGCCGGGAATGCTACGGTTGGCGGTGCCGGTGGTCACTTTGCCGGTGGTTACCGAGGTGGGTCGACCGATGTCGCCGCCCACCAGCTGGTCGGCAAATTTTACCGTGCCGGTGCCGGTGCTGTGGACCTGGTTGAGTTCACGGACCAGGGAGTTGGCCAGGGAATCCAGCCGGCCGGCGTAGTTGTTGGGATCCCCCGGCGCCAGTTCGCCATGAATTTCAAGCCAGCCGCCCATCTTGCCGCCCAGTTGAGCACCGGTCAGGGGGCGGGAGACGGTTTTGCCGGCGCCGTCGGTGCTGACCCAGTTGAGCTGGTTGTCAACCCAGTCCACCTGCCAGGCCTCGTCGCCTTCCACCATGGGATGACCGTTGGCTAGCAAAACTGTGTAGGTGCCGTTTTTGCCGGCAAAATGGCTGATATCCACCAGCTCGGCCAGTTCCTTGACCAGGTTGTCGCGCTGGTCCCGCAGGTCGTTGGCTTGCGCATTGCCCACCTCGGAGCTGGTGATCCGGGTGTTGAGGGTGGCGATCTGCGAGGTCAGGGAATTGACATCGCCGACGGCGGTGCTGATGTTGGTGCCGATATCCGAGCGGGCCCGGATGATCTCGTTGTTCATGGTTTTAAAATGATCCGACAGCAAATGGCCGTTCTGCAGTACATTCTGTCGCGCCGCCAGGCTTTCCGGGTTATCGCTGAGCTCCTGCCAGGAGTCCCAGAACTGGTTGAGCAGATCATTCATGGCCAGTCCCCGGGCCTCGTTGAAGATCGGCTCCACCACCCGCAGGGACTGTTGCTGGGCCTGCAGGTTGCCCATCAGGGAGGACTGGCGGGTGATTCGTTCCACCATGAACTGGTCGTAGTTGCGGGCAATGGTGTCCGCCAGGACCCCGCCGCCCAGCATGGCGTTGCCGGCCTGCACCGCCTGGTTGGGCTTGATGCTGTGGGTCTGTCGGGAGTACCCCGGGGTGTCCACATTGGCCACGTTGTGGCCGGTGACCTGGATCGATCGCTGGTGGGTCAGCAGAGCCAGTTTGGCGGTATTTAAGACATGGGATAACCCGGCCATGGTTTATACCTCGCGGCTGATCATGCTGGGGCGGGCTGCCCCCGGCCGGCTGTACTGTCCCGGTTTGCCGTAACTCTGGTGTTGTTCGCCGACGGTGCTGGTGATCATGCCGATGGCGTCATGTAAATGACGCTTGGTGTCTTCGACAAAGTTGTAGTTGATGACGCTTTTGGCGGCGATCTCCTGACGCAGAGCCACCAGCTCACGGCGCTGGGTTTCCAGCCGCTTTTTTTCTTCGCCGGTGGCCATGGCGGCCAGGTCCGAGAGCCGTACCGCGTTTTCCGAAGGTTGGCCGGTGAACTCTTCCACCGCCAGCCGCAACTGTTCATCCACCTCCTTCAGGGTGGCGATCTGCCGGGTCTTGCCACGGCTCAGATTGACCAGCCCCCGCATGTCCATGGCCACCAGCGCCTGCTGTTCCTGGTCGAGCAGGGCCAGCAGTTCACGGGAGAGGGTGAATTCCTGCGCCAGCAGGTCAAAAATATTGGCGGGTATTTTTTGCCGCATGGTCTTATCCTCTGCTGTAATGCTGCTGGTTGATCTGTCGGTAAAGCATCTCGCCAAACCCCATCCCCTTGCCGGCGGCCAAGTGCTGGGCCATTTCCTGGTCGTAGAGGGAGCGGTACATCTCTTCGGCGTGGCCCCCGTCCAGCAGGTCGCTCTGCGGGCCGGCCTGGCGGGACATGCTCAGGAATTTCTGCAGAATAATGGCCTCGAAATCGGCGCAGGCCTGGCGCAACTGGGAATTTTCCTTCTTATCGGCAACCGGGGCCTGATGCTTGAATGTTCCACCGGTCAGGCTGTTGATGTCCATGTTTTCCTCCCGTTGCGGGTTGGCGTTTTAGATGATTTCCAGTTCGGCGTTAAGGGCGCCGGAGGCCTTGATGGATTGAAAGATGGCGATCAGGTCGCGGGGGGCGGCCCCTACCGCGTTCAGGGCCTGAACCACTTCGCCCAGGGTGGCGCCCGGATCCAGCCGCACCAATTGATCGCCTTCGGCGGCCCGGGGGGGGGCGGCGTCCGGCATCATCAACTCGTCGGGATCCAGGGCGGGGGCCACCTGCAGGTTGAGGTCGCCATGGGCCACGGCCAACTCCCGGATGCGGACGTTTTCGCCCATTACCACCGTGCCGGTGCGTTCATCCAGCACTACCCGGGCCCGGTTGTCGGGAACGATCTGCAGATTTTCGACTTCGGCCAGCAGGGCTATTTCATTGTGGCGATATTGCTCCGGCACCCTGACCACCACCGTGGCCCCGTCCCGGGACCGGGCGGCGCCGTTGCCCAGATGATTGTTGATGGCCTGGGTCATGCGTTGGACGGTGGTAAAATCGGGGGAATTCAGGCTGATCACGATTTCTTCGCGCTGGGCGAAGGTCACCGGCACTTCCCGCTCCACCGAGGCCCCGCCGGGAATCCGGGCCACCGTTTGATGGTTCTGCTGCCGGCCCGGCGCCGCCGGCCCCTGGAGCTCGAAACCGCCGATGCTTAAAGGCCCCTGGGCGATGGCGTAAACCTGGTTGTCCAGCCCCTTGAGGGGCGTGACCAGCAGGGTGCCACCCCGCAACGAGGAGGCGTCGCCCACCGAAGAGACGGTAACGTCAATATGCTGGCCGGATTTGGCAAAGGGCGGCAGCTTGGCGGTGACCATCACCGCCGCCACGTTGCGAACCTGAATATCGTCGGGGTTGATATTGATGCCCATGTTGCGCAGGGCGTTGGCCAGGCCGCTGATGGTAAATGCGGCGTTACGGCCGTCGCCGGAGCCATCCAGGCCCACCACGATGCCGTAGCCCACCAGCTGGTTGTGCCGGACTCCCTGGATTGAGGCCAGATCCTTGAGCCGCACCGAAGCGGCGGCTTCGGCAACCAAGAAAACCAGGCAGATCAGCCCCAAAGTCAGCCCGGTCACGACCGGCAAAAGCTTAGGCCGAGCGGCGGGAGCTGGCCTGCGGGAATGTCTAATCGTTGCTGCGTTCATCGTTTCCCTCGATAGAAAAGTTATTTTGCACTTCTGCCGGCCGCGCCGACGGAAGCCAAAAGCCTTTGCCGAATTGCAATGCACTATTCATGCCAACAGGTAGGGGGCAACTTTTGCCGCCAGCAAAAGCTCCCGCCAGCGGCCATCCCAAACCCCAAAAGTCGTCCAGCCACCCGGAAAACGTACGGCAGTGCCGCAGGTTGCGGCAAGCGGTCCGGCGCCGCGTACTCCAGTACGCAAGCCGGGCCGATCGCCGCAAGATGCGGTGCTGCCGTACGTTTTCCTAGAAGGGCCAGATGGCTTCCACCGCTCTGGAGAGCCAGCCGGGCCGCTGCTTGTCGGCCAGCAAGCCTTTGCCGCTGTATTCGATGCGGGCGTCGGCGATCCGGTCGGAATTGACGGCGTTGTTGGTGTTGATGTCATCGGGGCGCACCAGCCCCGAGAGGATGATGAACTGGGTCTCGTTGTTGACCCTTACCTCCTGGTAGCCGCGGATCACCAGGTTGCCCTCCATGGTTTTGTCCACCACCCGGGCGGAGATGGTGGCGGTGACGTCGCTGTCGCGACTGGTCCGGCCGGTCCCCTCAAAGTCGGTGGTAATGCCGGCATTGACGGAACTGCGCTCGCCGACGAAATTGTCCAGCCCGAAAAAGGAGGTGATACCGGCGTTGATGCCGGCGTCCCGTTCGGTGATGGTGGTGGCGTTTTTTCGGCCACTGGAGGTTTCCACCACCCGCACCAGTAAAATATCGCCCACTTCCCGGGCCCGGTTATCGCGATAGAGGTCGAGTCCCCGATTACCGTTGTAAATGGTGCCTTCCGGCGGGGTTTCCGGCGGGCTGCCGGGTTCCGGCAGGGCAAATCGCTCCGGAAGACGCTGGGAGGGCGGGACTTCGGCATGGCCGCTGTCGCTGTCGCCGCTGCCGCCACTGCCGAGGGTCGCGCAGCCGGTCAGCCACAGGGGCAGCAGGGCAAGCAATAAAAGGTAGGTACGCATAGCTTTTCTCCTTTACAAGGCTACAATTGTCGGCGCCGCAAAAAGCAGCGACGCCGACGGGGCACGCTTGGCAACTGCTTGTTTTCGCATTATCGACCAAGCCGTTTGGCGGGTTTTTGCGAAGTGGTCACAATTCGGTTTCAACCAGGCCGCCGTTGACCACCCGGGCCATGATTTCCCGGCGGCTCATCAGGTTACGGACCCGGATCAGATCGCCTTCGGCGCCGATTTCCCGTACTTCGCCCGGGGCGTTGACCTGCACCCGGCCGGTGGTCGCGCGAATGGTGACCCGGTCGCCCCGGCGTACCAGGGGTGGCTTTTCCAGCAGGTTCTGGTAGACGATGGCACCCGCCTGCAGGGTGGTGCGCAGTTGCTTGCCCGCCGCCTGCCTGGGATCGTCGATGATGCTGCCGTCCAGCATGCTGATATCGCGCCGGTGCACGGTCAGGTCATCGGGGCTGATCACCTCCCCCCGGTTGATCCGGCGGGTGGTCATGACCACCTTGCCCATCCGCTGCAGATTGGCATTGAGCCGCAGCCGGGCCTCGGCCCGGCCGTTGACCAGCAAGGTAACCTGCAGGCTTTGCCGCCCCAGGCGGCCGGGGTCGGGGTCGCTGTCCAACTGGTAATCGAGCAGGCCGGCGGGGATGGTGACGCTTTCGGGAAACGAGGAAAAACCGCTTATCTCCAGCTCGTTTCGGGGCCAGATGCTCTCCCTGGTGATGATGGTGGCAAAAATTTCCTGCAGTTCGGCCTCCCCCAGAGTGATGGTGTTGCCGCCGCTCCGGGCCTGGGCCGGGATGGCGGACAGGATTAGCAGCAGCAGCAGGGGGGTGATGATCAGGCGACGGCCGGTGGTCATGGTTTGTCTCCTCTTTTTCTCAAGTCTCATATACTGGTTCGCGGTCGAGTAAACGTTCAGCAGTGCCGCAGGTTGCGGCAAGCGAGCCGGCGAAGCGTACATCAGTACGTGAGCCGGTTCGATCGCCGCAACCTGCGGTGCTGCTGGACGTTTACATTAACGTTTCAGGGTGTTGGCCACTTCCAGCAACTGATCGGCGGTCTGCACCGACTTGGAGTTCATCTCAAAGGCCCGCTGGGTAATAATCAGGTTGACCAGTTCCTCGGTAACATCGACGTTGGACACCTCAATGAAATTCTGCAGGATCACCCCGGCCCCGTCGGTTCCGGGGTCGGACTCAATGGGGTCGCCGGAGGCCTCGGTGGGGCGGAAAAGATTGCCGCCCTCGGCCCGCAGGCCGCCGGGATTGATGAAGTTGTGCAGGGTGAGTTGCCCTTCGGCGATGATCTCCTGAGCGGCGTTTTTGGCCTGGATCAGGCCGTCGGCGCCGACGCTCAGGATTACGGTGTCGGCCGGAATGGCGAACTCCGGCTGCAGCCGGTCGCCGTTCTGGGTGACGATGAAACCGTCGGCGTCCCGGGTGAAGTTGCCCGAGCGGGTATAAAACTCTTCGCCGTCGCGGATTACCTGGAAAAACCCCCGGCCCTCGATGGCCAGATCGAGATCGTTGCCGGTTTCATGAATACTGCCCTGGGTAAACTGCTTCTGGGTGGAGGTGGCGATTACCCCCAGGCCCACCTGGATGCCCGAGGGCACTTGGCCGCCGTCCACCGTTTCCACCCCCACCGCCCGCATTTCCTGGTAGTAAAGGTCTTCGAACTGGACCCGGCTTTTCTTAAAGCCGGCGGTATTGACGTTGGCCAGGTTGTTGGAAATGGTATCCAGTTGCAGCTGCTGGCCCCGCATGCCGGTGGTGCCGGAATAAAGTGCGCGGATCATGGTGGTTCCTCCTTAATGGTTCAGCAAAATTTTTGCCGGCGGCGAGCCGGAGAGTGATAAATTATCGGTTGAAGCGGCCGACTCGGCTGATCGCCTGGTCGTCCATGTCGTCCACCGCCTGGATCATCTTCTGCTGTGCCTCGTAGTTGCGCTGCAGGTCGATCATGATGGTCATCTCCTCCATGGAGTTGACGTTGGATTTTTCCAGAAAACCCTGCCGGACCTGAAAATTCATGGCCTCCAGGGGCACCTCTTCGCCCTCCGGCGCCAGCCGGAAGAGGTTGCGGCCTTCCTTGATCAGTTGAGTCAAATCATTGACGCCGACCACCTCCAACTGGTTGACCAGCACCCCGTCCACCAGGACCCGGCCGTCCCGCTCCACGGCGAAATTTTCACCGTCAACCACGATGGGGCCGCCGTCGCCCAGTACCAAACCGCCTTCCGGGGTGCGTAATTGGCCCATGGGGTCCAGCTCGAAGCTGCCGGCTCGGCTGTAACGGATCCCTTGGTCGGTTTGGATGCGAAAAAAGCCCTCGCCATGGATGGCCAGATCCAGCGGGTTGCCGGTGGGATCGACATGCCCCTGCTGATGGTCGGTGAGCACGTTAAGGGCTTTACCCACCCGTTGCCGCTCGGCGTTGGCCTGGTAAAGCATCTCCCAGAAAGTCACAGAATCCTTCTTGTAGCCGGCGGTATCGACGTTGGCCAGGTTGTTGGCCACCTGATCCAGGCGACGCTCCTGGGCCAGCATGGTCTCAACCCCTTCAATCATGCCCAGGCGATTATGGATGTACATGGCGTTACCTCGTAGCTTGGTAAAAAACAAAACAATCCTTACTCAAGCACCATGCAACAGCCGTGCCAGGGGGTAGTCGGAGGATGACTAAAAATTAGAGGAATTAAGGCAGGCGCGCGGCAGTGCCGCAGGTTTGAGCAAGCGCCCCGGTGCTGCAACGTCCAGTACGCAAGCCGGGGTGATCGCGCAAAGATGCGGTGCTGCCGCGCGCCTACCTGTAGGACTGGTTGGTGCGGTAGATGAAGGCCAGAATTTCGGCCACCAACAGATAGGTCTCGGGGGGGATTTCCTGGTAAAGATCCAGGCGGGAAAGAATTTCCGTCAGGTCGGCGTCCTGGTGAATGGGTACACCGTGTTCCTTGGCAATGGCAATCAGCTTTTCCGCCACCGCCCCGCTGCCCTTGGCCACCATCTGCGGGGCGCCTTGCTGCTCGGTGTCATAGCGCAGGGCCACAGCTTTTTGGCGCGGGGTTGATTTCTTGGCGGGTTTTTCAGTGGGCATGTTCGTTCTCGTGGAACCGGGCAAACGGCGGTTTTTGTGGCAGGAAACTTATGCCATAGTGTTCTGGCATGCAGGTCAAATTTAATGATAACCGCTCTGCAATCGTTACCACGGCAGGTTATTGAACATGATGCACGGTTGCAACAAATTTATGAGTGGGTTAAGTGATTCTTCCCATGCGAGGCCTTGGCCAGGGTGGCCACCGGGGTGTCGAAATTTTGGCCTGTCGAATCTCCTCCACTCCTGAAGGTATCGTGGTTGATACCCTGCTTTCGATTCATCTCTTGGTTAATCGTTACAGCAGCAGATAAAACAGCAGTAAAATCAGCAGCACCGAGGCACAGCCGGCCATCGGCCAAAGGGCCACTTGCTTCTCCAGTTGGCGGGCCGGTTGTTGCCAGACGGTGGCCAGAGTTTGCCACAGTCGCTGGAGCAGTTGGTCCAGAGTCTTGACGGTGCGCCCGGTCCAGCCGGCGCCGGCGTGCCAGGCGGCGGCCAGCCGTTTTACGGTGCGGGGTTCCTGGGGCTCGGAGACCAGCCTGGCCGGCCAGCGTCGGCGGAGAAGCCAGGCCAGAGCCAGAGCCGCCAGCAGCGGCAACAGGGTGCCAGGCAGCATACCGGGCGCCATCGGTAGCGTGAACTCCGGCATCGGCACCGTAATCGCAGGCAGATAAAAAGACCAAAACGGCAGCCCGGAGAGCACCAGCAGGCCCCAGGGCAGCAGCATCGACCAGGGGGTGGTGGCGGCGGTGTTGTCCGGGCGGTTGTTTTGCTGCCACTGCTGCCGCAGCAGGGCCAAAAAGCGCAGCAGCAGCAGGGTGGTGGCAAACCCGCTGAGTTTCAGCAGCCACTCCCACCAGCCGGGCGACAACAGGGAGCCGGCGGCAGGATCGGCAAAAAATGCCTGGCCGAGGGCCAGCAACTGGTCCTTGGCGAAATAACCGCCGGTCAGGGGTGCCCCGGCCAGGGCCAGGGCCGGCAGCAGGACCCCGCAGGTCAGCAGTTTGCCGTTGATGCGGTAAGCCGCCAGGGCCACTGCCAGAAACAGGGCGCCTTTGGCCAGGCCGTGGTGCAGGGCGTAAAGCTTGATGGTCTCAAGAACCCGGGGAAAAAGTTCCGGGGCGCTCAAGCCCAGCCCCAGGGCGGTGGTGATAAGCCCCATCTGGCTGATGCTGGACCAGGCCAGCACGGTTTTTGGTTCCTGCCTGGTCATGCCCATAAAGGCGCCGTAAAAGGCCGCCGCCAGTCCCAGCAGCAGTAGCAGCAGGCCCCATTCCGGCATAGTCGGGCTCGCAGTGGCCGGGTCGACCGTGGCGGCGGGGGCCGGAGGGGCCAGAAAGCGCAGCCAGCCCAGCAGGCCGGCCTTGATCATGGCCCCGGAAAGCACGGCGCTGGCTGGTACCGGGGCGGCGGGGTGCGCCAGCGGCAGCCAGAAGTGCACCGGCAGCATCCCGGCCTTGACGCCGAAGCCCAGCAGAAAAAAGAAGGTAAAGCTGCCCGGCGGCGGTCCCTCGCCCATTGCCGTTGGCAGGTTTAAGGCGCCGTCGGTGGTGAAAATCAGCCCCAGCAGGCCGACGAAGATCAGCACCTCGCCCAGCACCACCAGGGTCAGGTAAACCCGGCCGGCCCGCAGGTCGGCTTCGTTGCGGCGGTGAATCACCAGGCCGTAGGCGGCTAGGCCCATGAGGGTGAAAAAGAGGTTGAAGCTGATCAGGTCATTGGCCAGGATCAGGCCGAAATTGCCGGCCTGGGCCAGCAGAAAGAACAGCAGAAAGTAATGGGCCCGGCGGTCCCGGGCCAGATAGCCGGCGGCAAACCAGGCGGCAATCAGCCACAGCCAGGCGGTGAAGAGCAGAAAAAAACGGCCGGTGTCATCCAGGCGCAGTTCCGCTCCCAGCAGCAACCAGGATAAAGGCAACACCTCTTCACTGCCGGTCAGGGCCAGCATCAGGGCCGGCAGGGCGGTCAGCGGCGCCAGCCGCCGCACCACTCCCCGAGCCGCCGGCCGGAACAACAGGGCTGCGGCCAGCAGTGGTACGGCCACCGCCAGGGCGAGGCCCATACCCGGCGGCAGGATAGTGATTATTTCGGGGTAACCTTTCATTCTTTCAGTTGATTGGTTTTTTCGTTTTTAAATTTTCCCGCAGCAGGTCCACACCCGGAACCGCCGGGGGATGCCGCCTCCCCCGTTCATTAAAAGCCGCCAGGTTTTTGTTGCCTTACGGAAAGCCGCCGCTGACGATAAAAATGGCCCACGACAGCGGACTGGCGGGGGCGGCGGCCAGCAGGCCGGCGATAACTACCAGCAGGGCGGTGATCAGCGACGGGACCAGCAGCATGTTGTTGGCCTCGTGCCCGCCCCGGCGGTGGCCGGCCTGGGCCGCCCGCCGTTCCCGCACCGGCCTGGACTGCGGCTCCAGGAACCAGACCCGGTGCAACACCGGCAGGAAATAGGCGGCGTTAAGCAGGGTGCTGACCACCAGCACCGCCAGGATCCAGGGCTGACCGGCTTCCAGGGCGCCCCAGCCCAAATACCACTTGCTGAAAAAACCGGCCATGGGCGGCAGGCCGATCATGCCCAGTGCACCGATGCTGAAAGCGCCCATGGTCCAGGGCATTCGCCGGCCCAGGCCGGCCATTTCGTCGATGCGGTGAATGCCCAAAGTTTCCGCCACGTTGCCGGCGCAAAAAAAGAGGGTGATCTTCATCAGCCCCTGGTGCACCAGATGGACCAGGCCGCCGGTCACCGCCAGCGGCCCGGCCAGGCTCACCCCCAGGCCGATATAGGAAACCTGGCTCACCGTGGACCAGGCCAGCCGTTTTTTGATGTTGTTTTCATTCAAGGCCCGGATGGAGCCGTAAATAATGGTTATTGCGGCAAGAGCGCTCAGCAGCGGCAGCACTCCCAGCAGCTGGCAAAATTCTAACCCGTAAAGGTCCACCACCACCCGGAAAATCCCGAAGGCTCCGGCTTTGACCACCGCCACTGCGTGCAGCAGAGCGCTGACCGGGGCCGGCGCCGCCATGGCCACCGGCAGCCAGCCGCACAGGGGCACCAGGGCCGCCTTAACCCCCAGGCCGGCGATCAGCAGTACGAAGATCAACTGCAGCGGCAGGCGGTCACCCTCACCGGCGCTGGCGGCTATGACCCCGTTGCCGAAGCTCAGGTCGCCACCCCAGCTCCAGAGCCAGGCGGTGCCCAGCAGCAGCACGGCGCCGCCGCCCACCGTGTAATAAAGATAGACCTTGCCGGCCTGCAGGGCCTCGGGGGTGCCGCGGTGGACCACCAGGGGGTAGGTGGCCAGGGTCAGCATTTCGTAAAAGAGCAGGAAGGTGAACAGGTCGCCGGCCAACGAGACTCCCACCGTGGCGCTTACACATAAGCTGAAGAAGCCGAAAAAGCGGCTGCGGTTGGGGGAGTTTTCCAGGTATCCCACGGCGTAAATGGTGGTCAGCAGCCAGAGCACCGCCGACAGGGTGGCGAAAAAAACCGCCAGGGAGTCGGCTCGCAGCACCAGGGTAATCCCGGGCAGCAGGGGCATCACCGCCTGGTACTCGATGCCGGCAAAAAGGCCGCGCACCAGAATGCCGATCAGCACCAGTTTGACCAGGGCGGCACCCAGGTTGAGGGTGGTGCGCAGGGCGATGCTCTCTTCTTTAAGGAAGAAGATGATGATGCCGACGCAAAAAGAGCTGAACAAAATGGCCAGCGGCAGCCAGGCGTTGATGTTGCTCATGGCCCTCCTCCCGCAAGAGTCCCGGCCGGCGGCAGCCAGCCGGCGGGCAGACCGCCGCCGGCAATTTCCAGGGTGAGCCAGGGGAACAGGCCCAGCAGGATGCCGGCCAGGGCCAGCAGCAGAGGGGGCCACTGCATAAAAAGCGGCGCGGCGAAAACGGCGACCGGTTGGCCGGTGACCTTGGCTGTTTGCCGGTGCCGGGCCGGCCGGGAGAAGGTGGCGGTGACGGGGCGCAGCAGATAGGCGACGCTTAGCAGGCTGCCGCCGATGATGGCCAGGGTCCACCACCACTGGCCGGCCTCCATGGTGGCCAGCAGCAGGTACCACTTGCCGATGAAGCCGGAGCTGGGCGGTAGTCCCATCAGGATCACGGCGGCCAGGGATATGGTGATGGCGGTCAGCGGTAAGCCTTGGCTCAAGGCCCGGAGATCGCTGACCAGCAGGGGGCGGTCTTGGTTGCCGGGGTTTTGCGGAGCGGCTTGCGGATCGCCGGTTCGGCTGTTGCTCGGGGGGGCGGTTGGTTGCTGTTGGCCCTTGGCTTTGGAAGGGCACTCCCCAGGGGCCAGGCGAGGGGTGGGGACAATATACTGCTGGACGGTGCCGGCGGCCAGGAATAAGGCGGTTTTGGCCAGGGCGTGACCGGCCAGGATAAAGAGCAGGCCGTAGAGGGCGGCCTGGGGGTTGGGGCCCAGCAGCAGGGGGAAGGCCAGAAAGAGGTAGCCCATCTGGGCCACGGTGGAGTAGGCGATTAACTCTTTTAAGGCCTGGCTGCGCAGGGCCTGCAGGGAGCCCCAGAACACCGCCGCCGCCCCCAGGCCGCCCAGCAGTTGAAAGGCGGCGAAAAGTTCCAGGTCGGCGTGTTGCCACAGCGGCAGCCAGAGCTTGAGCAGCAGGTAAAGAGAGGCCTTGACCACCAGGGCGGAGAGCAGGGCGCTGGCCGGCGCCGGGGCGTTGGCGTGGGCCGGCGGCAGCCAGAAGTGGAGAGGGAACAGGGCCGATTTTATGATCAGTCCCAGGGTCATGCCGGCCAGAGCCAGGCGGACCAGCGGATCGGGGGTGGTAAGTTCGGTGAACAGGGCCAGGTTTAATGAGCCAGTCTGGCGGTAGATCAGTATCACCCCCAGCAGGAAACAGAAGGAACCAAAGATATTCAGCAGCAGGTAACGCAGGGCGGCCTGCCGGGCGGCGGCTGTACCGGACAGGCTCACCAGGCAGACCGCCGCCAGCCCCAGCAGTTCCAGGCCGACGTAAATATTGAACAGGTCGGCGCTGAGCAACAGACCGTTGAGGGAGGCCCAGAGCACCAGCCAGAGCGGATAAAAGTAGGTCAGCCGACGGTCATGGGCCGGCGATTGGAAATAACCGGGGCTGTACAGGCCGACGGCGATATTGATCAGGGCGGTCAACCAGAGCAGCCAGAGGCTCAACCCGTCGGCGGCCAGGCCGATGCCCACTTCCGCCGCCCAGCCGCCCAGGGGGTAAAGCAGTTGTTCCTGTTTGCCCAGGTCGCCGGTCAGCAAGGCCAGCAGCGTCGCCGTTCCGGCCATGGTGACCAGGCCGCAGAAACGGTTCCAGCGGGGGGCGGCAAAGGCCAGGATGGCCGCGGCCAGCGGCAAGGCGATCAGCAGGATCGGCCAGGGCGGCGGCAAGGGACTCATTTTCCCGGCTCTCCCCGGTCAGCGTCCCGGTCCCGGCGGTGTTCTTCTTCCTTTGCCCGAGCGGCCAGGGCCAGGGCGAAACCGGTGATGCTGACGGTGATTACGATCCCGGTCAGCACCAGGGCGTGAAGAACCGGGTCGGGGTCGCCGTCGGGGTTGTAAGCGACACTGATCATCAACAGAAAGATGCCGCTGCCGCAGATATTAACGGCCAGAATCCGGTGCAGCAGTTCCTGGCGGGTAAAAAGTGCCACCAGACCCAGCAGAAACAGCATCAGCCCGGTGATCCCATAAAGCAGAGCGGCACTCATCGCTGTTCCTCCGCCGCCGGCAAGCGGCGTTCGGGGGCGTGTAACTGTTCATCAGGAGGGACAACAGCCTGCTGATTTAAAGGCTCGCGACCGAACAGCCGTGCCGCAGATTCGGGTAAGCCGCCAGGCGCCGAGTACCCCCTGTACGCAAGCCTGGCTGATCGCCCGCGCGGGATAAAGCGTGCCAGTACCTCTTGCTTTCGCGACGGTATTTGGCGGCCAAGGTTACCAGAGCTTGGCCAGTCGGCGCTAGCCGCCGACAAGGTGCGGTGCGGCTGTTTGGTTGTGGGGGCGCCGGCGTCGGGCAGCAAACATAGAGCCAGGCCGATGGAAATGGCCGCCGTCGCCTCAATGGCCAGAATAAAGGCCCCGGCCTGCTCCGCAGGATACTGGAAAAAGAGTTTGCCCATGGCTAATGGCACGGCGGCCAGCCCGAGAAAGATCAGGGAGCCGCCCACCAGGGTGGCCCGCAGCAAGGGCCGGGGACAGAAACTCGGCAGGGGCCGACCGGCCAGGGCCAGCAGAATGCCGGCGGCCCCCAGTACTGCCCCGCCCTGAAAGGCGCCGCCCGGTGCGTGTTCCCCCAGCCAGACCAGGTAGCCGGCCACCAGGATGGCAAAGGGCAGAATCCCCCGGATCATGGTCAATAGAATGGGGTTGACCGCCATCCCCGCCGGTGGGCGGGCCGCCCGGCCCAGGGACCAGATCCCGATCACCGCCAGCAGCAGCACCGCCAGTTCCAGCAGGGTGTCAAAGCTGCGAAAGTTGAGCAGCACGGCGGTCACCTGGTTGCTCACTCCGCTCAACGGCATGGCCTCGCTGGTAACCGCCGCCGGCCCCAGCCGCGAGGCGGGATAAGACCACAACAACCATCCTCCCACCCCCAATAACACCAGGGCCCCCAGCCCACAGGTAAAAACCGCCCACCAGGGACCGCTTGCCGCAGGATCTGGCGCTGCTGGACGTTTAAGAAGACCGAGGTAGGAGAGGAGCAGCGCTCCGCTGATCCCGGCCCCGATGGCCGCTTCGGCCAGGCCCACCTCCAGAGCGTCCAGGCGTACCCAGGCCAGGGCCATGACCAGTCCCAGGGCGATGAACAGCACCACGGCCCGAAACTTATCCCGGCTGAACAGCACCGCCCAGGCCAGGCCCAGCAGAGTGACGGCCAGGGTAATATCCAGCCCCCAGGTCAGCAGATTCATGGTTTATTTTCCGTTGCCGCCGGCCGGCCCTGGTCGCGCCTGGCGGTGGCGCCCACCAGGTGACCGGCGGTGGCGCCGGCGGACAGCACCAGCACCCAGATCAACAGCAACTCGGCCCCGGCCGCCGGGCTCCAGTTGCGCAGGATCAGCCCCGTCACCAGCAGCCCCAGGCCGACGTTATCCGCTTTGGTCACCGCGTGAATGCGGGTAAGGGTGTCGGGAAACCTGAGCAGGCCCACGGTGCCGGCCAGAAAAAAAGGCATGGCCGCCACGATCAGCCCCAGGGCCAGCCAGTGCCGAATATCCGCCATCAGCTCCAAAATTATGCCTTCTTCTCTGTGTTCAAGGACGCGGTTTTTATGGTCTCTGTCTTCCCCGGCGCTGTTTTCGCCGCCCGGAACGTGGTGGTGGCCTCGGCGCCCCGGTAGCGGCGGACGAAGGTGATCACCGCCACCGCCGCCAGCATGGCATAAACCAGGGCGATATGGCGCAGGGTGGGGTGATTGGAAACTTCCGCCAGCAGCAGGAAAATTCCCACCCCACTGGTGCCGAACAGCTGGGCGGTGAGCATCCGGTCCGCCGCTGTGGGGCCTTTGACCACCCGAAGCAGCCCAAGGCAGATGGTCAGCAGCAAAAAAAGTACGCAGGCCAGCAACAGGGTGGTGTCGTTCATGGTGGTGGTGCCTCCGACGCGCTTCCCGGCCGTTCGGCGGCTGGTTCACTTTCCTGCCGGAACAACTCGTCGATCCTGGTTTCCAGTCGGCGCAGGTCCTGTTCCAGGCCGGCGTCGTCGTCCAGGCTGTGGATCTCCAGCTTTTCCCGGTCAAAACCGACGCTGAGGGTGCCCGGCAGCAGAGAAACGGTGTTGGCGAAAAAAACCCGGGCCGGCCCTTCGGACAGGCGCCAGCGGAAAGTGACCAGGGTGGGCGCCAGGCGAGGATTACGACTGAAGGCCCGGCGGGCTACATCAGTGCCGGCCAGCAGCGAGCGCAGCAGAAAAAAAGGCAAGAAACGCAGCAGTCCCAGTGGCCGCCAGACCCAGGAGCGGCCCGGAGGCAGCAGCAGCGAGGCCACGGCGGCAGAAATCACCACCACCAGGCCGGGCAGCAGGCCGTCGGGGGCGGCGCCGGTGAGCACCAGCCAGACGACTGCCAGTTCCAGGCTGCGACGCAGCAGTCGGCGGGCGTAGTGGCGGTGGTCGGCAAAGAGGATCATAGCGGATATTCAACCACAAACCTTGTTTCGTTGTCAATTATCGCCCGTTGCCGGCACTTCGTAAGTGTTAACCACAGGGCCAACGAAGTGTTGATTTAACGGGCTGTAAACGTTCTGCAGTGCCCCAGATTCGGGCAAGCAGCCAAGCGCCGCGTACCCCGTGTACGTAAGCTTGGCTGATCGCCCGAAGGTGGGGGTGCGGCTGAACGTTTACGGCAGTTCGGTATTGACGATCGCCGTTGGATGGGGGTAGGTTGGCGGTATGACGGAGCGGATAACAAGCGGCGGCCTGGAGCCGCAGGTTTTAGTCGACGCCCAGGGGCAGCCGGCGGTGGTGCTGCTTTCCGGCGGCCTGGACTCCACCACGGTGCTGGCCCTGGCTTCGGCGGCGGGCTATCGTTGCCACTGCCTCTCTTTCAGCTACGGCCAGCGTCATACCCGGGAACTGGATCTGGCCCGGACCAATGCCGAGCGCTGGGGTGCAGTCCGGCACCTGGTGCTCAATATCGAACTGGACGCCATTGGCGGCTCGGCCTTAACCGGCGATGCGCTGGCGGTGCCGAAAGATAACCTGTTGGCCTTCGAGGCCGCCGGTCCTGCCGGTCATGGGATTGCCGGGGAGGTGCCGGTGACCTACGTGCCGGGCCGCAATACCATTTTTTTGGCCTATGCCGCGTCCTGGGCCGAGGTGCTGGGGGCCCGGGATATCTTCATCGGGGTCAATGCCGTGGACTTCAGCGGCTACCCCGATTGTCGTCCCGATTACCTGGTGGCCATGGCCGCCGCTTTGAATCTGGGCAGTCAATGCGGCCGGGAAGGGCAACCCCTTCGGCTCCAGGCCCCGCTGTTGCACTTGAGCAAGGCGGAGATTATCGCCCAGGGTTTGGAGCTGGGGGTGGATTACGCCCGGACCCACTCCTGTTATGACCCGGACCAGCACCACCGAGCCTGCGGCCATTGCGACGCCTGTATCCTGCGCCGGCGGGGCTTTGCCGCCGCCGGCCATCCCGACCCCGCCACTTACCAGGACCAACCGGATTGACCAGTTTGACATCATCAGCAACCCCGCCGTCCCCCGGCGGCCTGTTTATGATCGGTCTGCCGGGCCCCGAGCTTGACGACTCCACCCGCGACCTGATCGCCCGGGAGCGGATCAACGATTTTATTCTCTTTAAGCGTAACGTGGTGGACCCGTCGCAACTGGGCCGCCTGACCGATGCGCTGACCCGGTCCTGCCGGGCCGTCGGCCTGGGCTCGCCCTTGATTGCCATCGACCAGGAGGGCGGCACCGTGGCCCGCTTGGGGGAGCCTTTTTTTACCACGTTCCCCGATGCCCGGGTACTGGCCGAAGGGCCGGCGCCGGAGGCGGCACTGGGAGGGTATGCCGAAACCTGCGCCCGGGAGCTTCTTGGGGTCGGGATCAATATGAATATGTCCCCGGTGCTGGATTTGTGCCCCGCCGGGCAGGGCTACTACATGGAACGGCGGGTGCTGGGCCATGATCCCGCCGTGGTGGCCCGCCTGGGCCGTCTGCTGATTGAAAAGATGCAGGCCGGCGGGCTGGCCGCCTGCGGCAAACATTTTCCCGGTCTGGGCCTGGCTCGCCTGGACCCCCACCGGGAAATCTCGGCCATCGAACGCCGTCGGGAAGAACTGGTGCAAGATGAGTTGACCCCCTTCAGGGCCGCCATCGCCGCCGGGGTGGCGGCGATCATGACCTCGCATACCGTCTATCCCGCCCTGGACCCGGAGCGGCCCGCCACCATGTCGCCGCTGATCCTGGATGAGCTGTTGCGGCGGCGGCTGGGCTTTGCCGGGGTTATTGTTACCGATGATCTGGAGATGGGAGCCATTGAGCGCCAGGGCGGGGTGCCCGAAGCCGCCCTGGCCGCTTTCAAGGCCGGGGCCGACCAATTGTTGATCTGCCAGGATCACGACAAGATTCGGGCCGCCCTGGCCCGCTTCAAGTCGGCCCTGGATCGGGGCGAGATAACCCCGGCGCGCCTTGGTCAATCACTGCAGCGGCTGGCGCTAATGCGCCAAACCTTTGCCCTGGCTTAGTCGCCAACGCAGGGCAACGTGTCAAAGTCGCTACCGGGTTTTGCGGCCCCACCCCGGTGCCAAAACCAATGACTTTGACGGCTCCTTGCCACCAGGCGGCTTGACCGTGGCTGGTAAGCCCTCTATGCTGATTATGTGCGGGCAGGCGGTCTGCCTGATTTTTGGTTGCAAGCGGGGCGAAGAGCAGGTAATCTAACCATTTTTCGCTCAATTACCCTTCAAATACTCCAACGGGGAGGAAACGCATGGAACTTCAGGTTGAAGGCCGTAACTTGGATATTCGTAAAGCCTGGCAGGAAAAGATCGACAATGAAAAAGCCCGGCTGTTGCGCCATCATGCGGGACTGGTGCACCACCTGCGGGTGAGCATCGAAGAGACCGCCAGCCACAAGAGTGGCGGCTATGAAGTGCGCCTGGTGGCGGGAGTACCCAACGATACCGTGGTGGTCGGCCGCAAGGGCGAGTCGGTGCGCGCCATTCTCGGCGAGGCCTTTGACACCCTGGGCCTGCAGCTTAAAGAGTTGCAGCGCAAACGCCGGCAGTCCCATGCCAAAGTGCCGCCGGCCACGGAACTCGACGAGGAATAAAATTTTCAGTTATGGAAGCATTGGTGCAAGTCGATATCGGCGAGGAATATCTGGGGGTAGACCCCGGGGAGTTGCATGGCCGGATCATCGCCCGCAAGGAAGAGCTGGCCGACCGCCTGCTGCTGCTTAGTCATCACTATCAGCAGGAGGCCGTTTACCAGCATGCCGACGCCACCGGCGACTCCCTGAAACTGGCCCGGATTGCCGCCGAAAACCAGGACCGGGAGTATATCGTCTTCTGCGGGGTCCATTTCATGGCCGAGTCGGCGGATATTTTGACCACCGATAAGCAGCAGGTTTCCCTGCCCGATCTGCGGGCCGGCTGCCCCATGGCCGATATGGCCTCCCGGCCGGAAGTGGAGTGGGCCTGGCAGGAACTGGCCCAACACATCGCGGTCGACCGCCTGGTGCCGGTGACCTATGTCAACTCTTCGGCGGCCATCAAGGCCCTGGTGGGGGAAAAGGGTGGTTCGGTCTGCACCTCATCCAATGCGGAAAAGGTGTTGCAGTGGGCTTTAAGCCAGGGTGAGCGGGTGTTCTTTTTTCCCGACGAACACCTGGGGCGCAACTCCGCCGCTGCCATCGGCCTGGCCGAGGAGGCCGTCATCCTCTGGCGCCGGGGCCAACCTCTGGGAGGCAACACGCCGGAACAGGTAAAACGGGCCAAAGTCATCCTCTGGGACGGCTACTGCACGGTGCATATGCAGTTCCAGCCCGAGCACGTCGAGGCCTGGCGCCAGCGCGATCCGGCGGTGCGGATCATCGTTCATCCCGAATGCCGCCGCGAGGTGGTGAGCCGGGCCGACCAGTACGGTTCCACCGAGATGATCATCAGGGCGGTGAGCGAGTCACCCCCGGGCAGCAAGTGGGCGGTGGGTACCGAGATCAACCTGGTGCGCAGGTTGCAGAATCGCCACCCCGACAAAGAAGTGCATTCACTTTCACCTTTCCAGTGCCTCTGTTCCACCATGTACCGCATCAAGCCGGCCTACCTGCTCTGGGTGCTGGATAATCTTGCCGCGGGCAGGGTGGTCAACCGGATTACCGTCGATCCGGAAACGGCGGCGGCGGCTCGTCGGGCCCTGGATCGGATGCTCAGCATGTAATCGTAAACGTCCAGCAGCACCGCATCTTGCGGCGATCAGCCCGGCTTGCGTACCTGGAGTACGCGGCTCCGAGCCGCTTGCCGCAACCTGCGGCACTGCTGAACGTTTACGGTCGGGGCCGGTGACAGGCTATAGTGTCAGGATACAGCCATGGGCTGTTGTCTTGCGATGGGGGGTTTTAAATTTATGCGGCGAATTTATCTGGACAACAATGCCACCACCCCGTTGCTGCCAGCAGTGGTGGAGGTGATGAGCCATTGCCTGGCGGAGGATTTTGGTAATCCCTCCAGCGGCCATTCTTTTGGTGAGGTGGCCCGTCGGCGGGTGGAAACATCCCGGGGGCAAGTGGCAGGGCTGCTGCGGTGTGCCCCCGATCGGGTGGTGTTCACCAGCGGCGGCAGCGAGGCCAATTGCCAGGCGATTTTCAGCGCTGTCATGGCCCGGCCTGCAGGGCGTCATCTCATTGCCTCGACGGTGGAACACCCCTCTGTCATGGCGCCGCTGGAATTTTTGCGCCGGCGGGGTTACGAGATCGAACTGTTGCCGGTGGATGCCACCGGCCGGTTGGACCCGGCTTTGCTTGAAAACGCCATCCGCCCAGACACCGTGCTGG
Organism: Desulfurivibrio dismutans; assembly: GCF_029210385.1. GTDB lineage: Bacteria > Desulfobacterota > Desulfobulbia > Desulfobulbales > Desulfurivibrionaceae > Desulfurivibrio > Desulfurivibrio dismutans. The sequence continues at coordinate 56,183 of NZ_JARGDQ010000009.1, forward strand.
TTTCTTTGCTGGCCGCCAACAATGAAACCGGGGTATTGTGGGACGTGGCCGAGTTGGGCGGTATCTGCCGCGACCAGGGAGTGCCGTTTCACTGTGATGCCGTGCAATTGGCCGGCAAGGAAGAGATCAGGGCCGAAGAGTGGCCGGTGGATTATCTTGCCCTGGCCGCTCACAAACTGCATGGCCCCAAGGGCTGTGGTGCTTTGTATGCCCGCCGGTCGGTCCCGGTGACGCCGCTGGTGATGGGGGCCGGCCAGGAAGCTGGCCGGCGGGCCGGTACCGAAAACGTGGCCGGGATCGCCGGTTTCGGCCAGGCCTGTGAGCTGGCGGCGGCCTATCTGGCCGACGGCGGCCGGGAGAGCATGGAAAAAATGGGCCGTCGCCTGGAGGAGGGTCTGTTTCAGGCTTGCCCCGAGGTCAGGATCAACGGCGAAGGGGCACCGCGCCTGGCCAACACCGTCAATGTCAGCTTTGAGTACTGTTCTTCGGCCCAGATGATCCAGGATCTGGATGAGCTGGGTTTTGCTGTTTCAGCCCACGCCGCCTGCCATAGCGGGGATCTCGACCCCTCGCCGGTGCTGGCGGCCATGGCGGTGCCGGAAACCTTCCGGCACGGCACGTTGCGGATCAGTTTGAGCCGGCTCAACACGACGGCGGAGATAGATGCCTTGCTGGCGGTATTGCCGAAGGTTGCGCAAAACTCGCGCCAGGGTTTTGTGTAAAAAAACGGAGGGAGTTGGGGAAATGTGCGGAATAGTCGGTTATATCGGCTCCCGGCGTGTGGTGCCGGTGTTGCTGGAAGGATTGAAACGGCTTGAATACCGGGGCTATGATTCGGCGGGCCTGGTTTATCTTGGTAAAAATGGCCTGGTCAAACACCGGGCTCAGGGCAAGCTGGCCAATCTCGAGGCCAAGCTCGACCAGGTGCGGCAAACCCCCAGCCATATCGGCCTGGGTCACACCCGCTGGGCCACCCATGGCTCGCCTTCCGAACTTAACGCCCACCCCCACAGCGACTGCCATGGTGAGCTGGTGGTGGTGCACAACGGCATCATCGAAAATTTTCGCACCCTGCGGGAAGAGTTGCAGGCCGACGGCCATGTCTTTCGTTCGGAAACCGATACCGAAGTGCTGGCGCACCTGATCGAAAGTTTCCTCTGCGGCAGCCGTTGCGACCTGGTCAGCGCCGTGCGCCGGTCCCTGAAAAAGGTAAAGGGGTCTTACGCCATCGGCGTCCTCTGGACCGGTGAGCCGGATAAGCTGGTGGCGGTCCGTTCCCAGAGCCCCCTGGTGCTGGGCATCCAGGATGACGATGGGGGTGGTTGTCTGCTGGCTTCGGATATTCCCGCGCTGCTGCCCTATACCCGCCGGGTGGTGTACCTGGACGACCAGGAGTTGGCCGTTCTCCGGGCCGATGGTTTTGAGATCCAAAAACTCAGCAACGGCCGTAAAGTCAAAAAGGAAGTCCACACTATTGACTGGAACCCGGCCATGGCCGAAAAGTCCGGCTACACCCATTTCATGCTCAAGGAGATATTCGAGCAGCCCCAGGCCATTCTGAACACCTTTCGCAGCCGGATCGACCCGGAACACGGCCAGCTCTGCCTGCCGGAACTGGGGCTTTCCGACCGGAACATGAAGGGGTTCAAGCGGATCGTAATGGTGGCTTGCGGCTCCTCCTGGCATGCCGCCCTGGTGGCCAAGTACTGGCTGGAGAAATGGGTCGGAATCCCGGTGGAGGTGGACATTGCCTCGGAGTTCCGCTATCGTCGGCTACTGCTGGATAAACAGGTGCTGGTGATTCCCATTACCCAGTCCGGGGAAACCGCCGACACCCTGGCCGGTACCCGCCTGGCTTTGAAGTCCGGCGCCAAAGTGGTGGCCATCTGCAATGTGCTCGGCAGTACCATTACCCGCGAGGTTCATGGCACCCTTTATACCCATGCCGGCCCAGAGATCGGGGTGGCCTCCACCAAGGCTTTTACCTGCCAGCTAGTGGCCCTTTTTCTTTTTACTCTTTACCTGGCCCAGGTCCGGGGCACCATGGTGGCCCATGAGCGGCTGACCATGATTGAATCCCTGGTGGAGTTGCCGGCGGTGCTGGAACGTGAGTTGCCCGGCTGGCAGGAGGAGATGGAACGGCTGGCGGAGGATTTTGTGAAAAGCCGGGATTTTCTTTTCCTGGGCCGGGGGGAGAATTTCCCCATTGCCCTCGAGGGGGCCCTCAAGCTCAAGGAGATCTCTTATATCCATGCCGAGGGTTACGCCGCCGGCGAGATGAAGCACGGCCCCATTGCCCTGATTGACCGTGATATGCCGGTGCTGGCCCTGGTGCCGCAGAACGGCGTTTACGACAAGGTGATTGCCAATGTGGAGGAGGTCAAGGCCCGGCATGGCCGGCTGATTCTGCTGGGCAGCCGGGGGGATGTCAACATCGGCCGAATCAGCGATCATGCCGTTTATCTGCCGGTGATCGTGCCGGATTTGAATCCGATTCTGTATACTGTTCCCTTGCAGCTTTTGGCTTACCAGGTGGCTCGTTTGCGGGGTTGTGATGTCGACCAGCCCCGCAACCTGGCCAAGAGCGTCACCGTGGAGTAATCCCCCGGCGGGAGGGTGTACGTATGAAGCAGCAAGAGCAGGAAGGCGGCAAGGATATCCGCCAGGATCCGTTGATCGCGGGAATTTTAAGCCGGCTGCCGGAAAAAGTGGCCGGTTCCTTTTCCGAGGAGCAGTTGCTCAGCCTGAAGGCGGCCCTGGGGGCCCAGCGCGGCCACCGTCATCCCTTTGATGTGCGGGGGGGCATCGGTCTGGGCCGTCTGCGCTGGTACTATGTGTTCCTTTTTGGCCGTGACTGGCGTAATTACCATCGCCGGGAAGGACGCTGCAACCGGTTGTCCCTGCTGTTGTTCTGGTTTTTTTTCCTGTTGTTGGCCATGGCCCTGGGTACTGTTTTGCTGACCGTTCTTAAACTTGGCCTGGGTCTTGATTTGCCGGCTTATGCCACCGGCCTGCTGGCGGAGTTGGCGGGCGATTCGCCGTTGCGGCCGGCTTATTTTCCGTTCAGTGGGGCCGGGCTGGGAGCCGGGGCGTGATCGTCCCGGTGGTGCTGGCCGGTGGCTCCGGTACCCGCCTTTGGCCGCTGTCCCGTGAGCAGTGCCCCAAGCAGTTGTTGTCCCTGGAGGGGCGGGACACCATGTTCCAGGAGACCCTGCGGCGGTTGGAGGGGCTGGATGACACCGGCCGGCCGGTGGTGGTCTGCACCGAGCCCCATCGTTTCATGGTGGCGGAACAGCTCCGGGCCGTGGGGCTCGCCGCCGAGATTATCCTGGAACCGGCGGATCTCGATACCGCTCCTGCCGTAGCCGTGGCGGCCCTCCAGGCCCTGGAGCAAGGCGCCGATCCGCTGCTGCTGGTGCTGCCTTCCGATCATCAGATTAATCAGCTCGCGGCCTTTGTTGCCGCCGTCAACACCGGCCTGGCGCCGGCGGAGGATGGATGTCTGGTTACCTTCGGGATCATGCCCGAGCAACCGGAAACCGGTTACGGCTATATTCAGCCGGCGGAAGAAAGCTGGCGGCGCTTGTCTTACCAGCCTTCCGATCCCTCCCCGTTTTTCGACCCCTCCGCGACCGGGGCTGCCGACTGTTTCCCGGTACTTCGTTTTGTGGAAAAACCCGATGCCGCCACGGCCCGGAAATACCTTGAAGAGGGGTATCTCTGGAACAGCGGCATTTTTCTTTTCCGGGCTTCGGTGCTGCTGGCCGAGCTGGCGGCCCACGCCCCGGAGATCAGTGCCCGGATGAGCGAGGCTTACCAGGGGCGGCAGCGGGACCAGGATTTTATCCGTTTACCGGCGGATTCCTTTGCCGCCTCGCCGGCCTTGTCCATCGACCGGGCGGTGCTGGAGCGTACCAGTAAGGCGGTGGTGGTCCCCCTCTTCTGCGGCTGGCGGGATGTCGGTTCCTGGAGTGGTTTATGGGACGGCGGGGCCGCCGACGCCAATGGCAATGTCCAGCAGGGCCGGGTGGTGAGCCGGGACAGCCGCAACTGCTACGCCCGCTCCACCGGCCGCCTGCTGGCCCTGCTGGGGGTCGACGACCTGGTGGTGGTGGAAACCGCCGATGCGGTGCTGGTGGCCCATCGTGAGCGGGTGCAGGAGGTACGTGAACTGGTGCGGGAGCTTAAAGAGCGGGGTCTGAAAGAAGCATTTCAGAGCGGGGCAGGAGCAGAAAAAGCTCCACGGGATGCCGGGTGACCCCGGCGGCGAAGGCGGCGTAGCGGTCATGGCCCCAGAACAGATCGGCCCGGCCCCGGCCCCGGATGGCTGAGCCGCTGTCCTGGTTGAAAACCAAACGGCTGAAATCCCGCCACTCAACAATTTTTTCCTCATCATTTAATTCCGGCCGGACTCCCGCCAGATAAGCCGGTATTCCCGGCGGATAATAGTTCTGGTCCAGGGCCAGGGAGCGGCCGGGGGTCAGGGGCAGGCCGAAGGAGCCCAGTGGTCCTGGTTCATCTTCCTTGCCCCAGCGGAAAAAGATGTAAGACTCGTTGTGGTGCAGCACCCGGCGCAGTTCTTCGGGGTGTTGCCGTAGATAGCTTTTGATTCCGGGCAGGTCGGCTTCTTCCCGGGTCAGTCGCCCCTCATCCAGCAGCAGCCGGCCGATGCTGCGGTACTCCCGACCGCTGCGGGCGGCGTACTGGATGGAGCGCACCGTGCCGTCGGGCAGGCGGATGCGGCCCGAGCCCTGCACGTGGAGAATGAAAGCGGCCAGCGGGTCATCCAGGTAGGCCAGTTCATGGCCGGCCAGCAGGTGGTATTTTTCGATTTCCGCCCGCGACCAGTAGGGGACGAATTGGCCCTCCGCCCAACGTCCCTCCCGGCCTTCATGGCGTACCAGGTCCGGCGGCGGTGCGTACAGGGGGTAGCGGAAGCGCTCGTCCGGTTCCATGCTGCCGGCCAGTTCCGGTTCGTAATAGCCGGTCAGAAAGGCCTTGCCCGCATATTGCGAGCCTGCGGTCCGACAGAAGAGGAAGTGTTCCTCAATAAAGGCGATCAGCTCCTCCCCGGTGGCGGCTTGTCGTACGGCGGCCAGCAGCTGCTCCTGGGCCTGCTGCAGCCGGGCCAGGGTGTATTCCCGGCCGCACAGTTGGTAGCGGGTATTGCCATCCCGACGGCTCATGATCTGCAGACTGATGGCGGCGGCTGCCGCCAGGCTGTTCAGCGACAGATCGTCGCCGACGGGCAGCGTCGGCCCGTCGGCAGTGCCGGGTGCCGCCGCCGAGACGGTGGACGGGCCGGTTGTGGCGCTGGCAACAAGTACCAGCCAGGTCAGCAGGATGAGCCGGCCGATGCGGGCCGCAAGCGGCGCTCCGGTGGTGACCGGCAAAGGGGGGAGTGACAACGGCGAAGCAGGCGGCATGGCGGTCGTGTGTTTTGTTGGATACGTGACCCCGCCCCCGTGCGTGGTTGTGCTTGACACTGGCGGGCAGGCTTTCTATATTGCTGCTTCCCGGCCGTGACGGTCGGGACAGCAAACGCCGGAGTGGTGAAACTGGTAGACGCACGGGACTCAAAATCCCGCGGGGGCAACCCCGTGTCGGTTCGATTCCGACCTCCGGCACCAGTGATTAGCAGGGGCTTTCCTCGATGTTGTGCGGGGAAAGCCCCTTTTTTTGTTTTTGATGCCAAGACATAGCCCGGCCGGCGGTCGCTGCGCCGCCGGCCGGGGCCGTATTGTTCAGGGCTTGTCGGCCCCGCTGGGCGGTGCAATCGCTTCCTTCAGGGCCTCGGGGCTGATATCCGGCACCTCGGGGACTTCATCGTCGTCCGCCGGCGGGGGGCTCTGGGTCACGGCCTTGCCGGTGATGGCCCTCATGAGGGGGCCGATGATGTCGGTGGGCACCGGGAAGACGATGGTGGAGGTCTTGTCGCCGGCGATGTGGCCTAGGGTCTGCAGGTAACGCAGTTGCATGGCCTCGGGTTGCATGGCCAGCACCTGGGCCGCTTCCCGCAGCTTTTTGGAGGCCTGCTTTTCACCCTCGGCGTGGATCACCTTGGCCCGCCGTTCACGTTCGGCCTCGGCCTGGCGGGCGATGGCCCGGATCATCGTTTCATTGATGTCCACGTGCTTGATCTCGACGCTGGAAACCTTGATCCCCCAGGAGTCGGTCTGCACGTCCAGGGCCTGCTGGATGTCCATGTTGAGCCGGTCCCGTTCGGAGAGCATTTCATCCAGCTCGTGCTTGCCCAGCACCGCCCGCAGGGTGGTCTGGGCAAGTTGACTGGTGGCCACCATGTAATTTTCCACTTGGATGATGGCCTTGGCCGGGTCCATCACCCGGAAGTAAACCACCGCGTTGACCTTGACCGAAACGTTGTCCCGCGAGATTACGTCCTGGCTGGGCACGTCCATGGTCAGGGTCCGCAGGTCCACCCGTACCATCTGTTGCAGACCGGGAACGACGATGATCAGGCCCGGGCCCTTGACGCTCCAGAAGCGGCCGAGTTGGAAAATTACCCCCCGTTCGTATTCCCGCAGGATCCGGAAAGTGTAGCCCGCCAGCAGCACCAGACCCACCACCACCATCAAGAAAAAATAAGCGTCAAACATGGCCTTCCTCCATTTTTTAAAACGTTGTGTACGTTAAATTATTCCACATCAAGTTCCAGGCCGCGTACCCTGGTGACCTTTACTTTCTGTCCTTTTTTCACCGGCCCGGGTGCCTGGGCCAGCCAGCTTTCGCTGTGAACCCGGATCCAGCCCCGATTTTGGTCGTCAAAATCGGCCAGAGCCTCGCCTTCGGCTCCCGCCATTTCCTCGTTGCCGGCCACCACCGGCCGTTGCCGGGCTTTCAGGGCCATGCCAACCACCACGACCAGGAAGAGTATCGTGGCCGCCGTAACCCCGACGATCAGAGGCCAGGGGAGGGTAAAGCCTGGCGCACTTGTATCCATAAGCATCACCGATCCGATTATGAAAGCCACCGCGCCGCCCATCCCCATAATCCCGAAGGAGGGCATCATCATTTCGGCGGTCATGAAGGCTACCCCCAACAGGATCAGCCCCATGCCGACATAGCTGACGGGCAGCAGTTGAAAAGCGTATAGCGCCAGCAACAGGCTGATGGCGCCGGTTACCCCGGGAATCATGAAACCGGGGTTGTAAAACTCCAGAAGTATACCATAAATTCCCAGCAGCATCAGGATATATGCCACGCTGGGATTGGTGATGGTGGCCAGAAAACGGTTGCGCCAGTCGGGGTCGATGGCGATCAGCTCGGCGTCTGCGGTGTCCAGGGTGATGGCGCCCATGGGCACGTTAAGCTCCCGGCCGTCGATCTGGCGCAGCAGATCGCGAATATCCCCGGCCACCAGGTCCACCACGTTGATCTCCGCCGCCTCAGAAGCCGACAGGCTGACCGCTTCCCGCACCGCCTTTTCCGCCCACTCCACATTACGGCCCCGCAACTGGGCCAGGCCGCGGATATAGGCGGTGGCATCCTCGATCTGCTTGCGGGTCAGGGCGTCACCGGCCGGGGTTTCTTGTTCGTCGGCCTTTTCATCCTTTTGTCGATCATCGCCATCCTGATTGTCGTCGGGAGCCCCCGGTGCCCCGCCGGGGCCGCCGATGGCCACCGGGGTGGCGGCCCCCAGGTTGGTGCCCGGCGCCATGGCGGCGACATGGCTGGCATAAAGAATATAGGTGCCGGCACTGGCGGCCCTGGCCCCGGAAGGATGTACAAAGGTGGCAACCGGCACCGGTGAGGCCAGAATATCCTTAATGATCTCCCGCATGGCGGTATCCAGGCCGCCGGGGGTGTCCATCTGCAGCACCACTAGCTGGGCGCCCTTGGCATGGGCCCGGTTCAGCCCCCGCTTGATATAATCGGCGGTGGCCGGCCCGATGGCATCGGCCACGGTCAGCACCACCACCGGCGCCACCGGGCTGCCAGGGGCTACAGCGGGCGCTTCACCCCCACTGCCGCTTGCCCCAGGCACCTCATCACCACTGCTGCCGGCCACCCCCGGCGCCAGGGCGGCGGCCCACAGGGGTGCTGCCACCAGCAGCAGCAAAAACAACCGCCGCAACCAGGTAACTGGTTTAAAGAAATTGGTGTCTGCCCCCAATTTTGCCAATTTTCTAAAAAATAGCTTGTTCATAATATTGATGCTACCTCAACGAAAATATGTTGCCGGACCCATGCCAGGCAACGCGGTAAACTTGCGCCAGTGCCGCAGGTTGCGGCAAGCTGACCGGCGCCGCGTACATCAGTACGCAAGCCGGGCCGATCGCCGCAAGATGCGGCGCTGCCGAAAGTTTACCCCAGGGCCTGGGTTAGATCGGCGCAGATATCCTCGATATGCTCCAGCCCCACCGACAGGCGGACGAAATCCGGCGACACCCCGGCGGCCCGTTGTTCATCGGGAGTCAACTGGGAATGGGTGGTGGAGGCCGGGTGAATGGCCAGGCTCTTGGCGTCGCCGATATTGGCCAGGTGACTGAATAGTTTCAGGTTATTGATGAACTTGCGCCCTGCCTCCAGGCCGCCCTTGATGCCGAAGCCCACCAGGGCGCCATAGCCGCCTTTGAGGTAACGGTTGGCCATGGCGTGGGTGGGGTGACTTTCGAGGCCGGGGTAGAGTACCCATTCCACCGCCGGATGCTGCTCGAGAAATTTGGCCACCGCCAGGGCGTTGGCGCAATGCCGTTCCATGCGCAGGGTCAGGGTTTCAATGCCCTGCAGAATTAGAAAACTGTTCATCGGGGAAAGGCAGGCGCCGGTGTCCCGCAGCAGAATGGTGCGGGCCCGGATCACGTAGGCCGCCGCCCCCACCGCGTCGGTCCACACCACCCCACCGTAGGACTGGTCGGGGTCGGTGAGCATGGGAAATTTGCCGCTGGCGGCCCAGTCGAATTTGCCGGAATCGACAATCGCCCCGCCGATGGAGTTGCCATGTCCCCCGCAGAACTTGGTCAGGGAGTGGACCACGATGTCGGCCCCGTGGGCAATGGGCCGGCACAGGGCCGGGGTGGGCACGGTGTTGTCGACGATCAGGGGGATGCCGGCGGCGTGGGCGATCTCGGCAATTTTGGCGATATCCGGGGTGTCCAGCCGGGGGTTGCCGATGGTTTCCAGCAGCAGGCAACGGGTGTTTTCGTCGATGGCGGCGGCAAAACTCTCCGGCTGGTCGGCGGCCACGAAAGTGGTGCGGATGCCGTAGCGGGGCAGGGTGTGCTGCAGCAGGTTGTAGGTGCCGCCGTACAGGCTGGAAGCCGCCACCACGTTGTGGCCGGCTTCGCAGATATTCATGATGGCGTAGGTGATGGCCGCCGAGCCGGAGCTGGTGGCCAGGGCCCCGACGCCGCCCTCCAGCAGCATCATGCGTCGTTCCAGCACGTCGGTGGTGGGGTTCATGATCCGGGTGTAGATGTTGCCGGTGGCCTCGGAGGGGAAATCCTCCGGCCGCAGACCGTCGCGGTCCAGGTTGAGTCGCGGCGCCCAGACTTCGGGTTTCAGGGCGAAAAGAGAGGCGGCGTCGTCGGTGTCGGCGAAGACGTAGCTGGTGGTCTGGTAAATGGGCACCGCCCGGCTGCGGGTGGCTATATCCGGGGTGTGGCCGCCATGCAGGGCGATGGTTTCAGCTTTCCAGTCTGGCTTGCTCATGGGCTGCGGTCCTTAATCAGGGCAAAGAAATATTATAATGCACCAGTCGGGCCTGGCACGGAGTTAAGTGGCAGGCCGACCGCCTTGGTCAGTGTCTATACTTTCACAATTTGGGGCGATAATGTCAACAACCGTGTCGCCGCCGCCGTCGATAGCTTTTGCGGTCGGGATCAGGCGGAGATTTGATAAAATCTTGTGTTGTGCCGCAATATACGATAAATTGGGATTATAGGTGAGTTAGGGCAATGGCTGAAGCGACCGTTCACCCTTTTTTGCCCTTGACCATTCGGTGCCTGTTAAGAAACCTTGGTGTTTTTTTCTTGAACTGGGCAAAAAATAACTATACAAACATATAAAAGCCGCATGCAGTTGCCGACCAACCAGTTTGGCGGGTTTTTGCGAGGGCATCATAAGTTAGCGATGGCGGATTTTCTTTATGGCGGCGACGGACACAAGCAGGCGAACGTGGTCGACGGGTTTCACCCTGGTGGAAGTCATTGCCGTGCTGATTATCATCGGTATCCTGGCGGCGGTGGCGGCCAGCCGGGTGGGCGACAACCAGAGCCGGGTGGTGGCGGCGGCCGACAAGCTCAAGGTGCACCTGCGGCATGCCCAGCTTCGGGCCATGCATTCCGATACCTCCTGGGGGGTGCATAACAGCAGCTCCAGTTACTGGCTTTACAGCGGCGACGACATTACTAGCCGGAGCGTGTTTCTGGGGGAGGAGGCAGACACCGTGCCCCTGCCCGCCGGGGTGAGTGTCAGCGGTTTTACCAACCTTTCTTTTGACGCATGGGGGCGGCCATACAATGGTGTTGATCCCGCCAGCGGCAGCTTGCTGGACAGCGACCAGGCGGTCACCGTAGGCAATGGCCACACCGTTACCATCACCATTACCCGCGAAACAGGTTTTATCCCATGATCAGACCGGAGCCATGCCAAAGCGGTTTTACCCTGTTGGAAATCATCATCACCATCGTGGTGGCGGCCCTGGCCGGCCTGGTGGCCTTCACCTTTGTCAGTCACACCGTGGTCCGCAGTAGCGAGCCGATCCATTCCGCCCAGGCTCTGGCCCAGACCAGGGTTCCCCTGGAAACATTGACCGCCTCTTACCATGAATATCTGCGTGAAGAGCTTGACTGGGGTGAATTCGAGAGCGAACTGGATAATCTTTTAGCGGCTTATGGTGGCACGAAAACAGATGTTTCGGCTGACTTTGACGGCGATTTCGAGGTGCTGCAGGTTACCTTCACCGGGGCGCATGGGCAGGAATTGACCGCGTTTTTCTCGGAATAGGGGAATAGAGTGTTTGCGCGACCAGCAAAAAACCGCCGCCAATGCGGCTTTACCCTGATCGAGGTGATCGCCGTGCTGGTGCTGGCCGCCATGCTGGCCGCCATCGCCGGGGCGGGGTTGACCGCCATTGCCCGGGGTTACCTGATGGCCCGGGAAAGCACCGCCATGGCCCAGAAGGCGCAACTGGCCCTGACCCGCTTGAGCAGTGAGCTGCAGGTTTGCTACGATTGTATCGGTGCAGACGAGCCGATTGATCTGCCTTTTACCTACAATAATATACTCGGCTCCATGAGTATCGCCCAAAGCGACGACACCATCACCCTTGACGGGGCGCCCCTGATCGACGGGGTAATCGACTCTTCGTTGGCGTATGACGCCGCCGGCCTGGTGGTGATAACCTTCAGTCTGGAACATCAACAGACGGGAAGTGCCCTGGAATTCACCACCAGCGTGCTGCCCCGTAACTCCTACCAGTGAGCAAACCTATGCACAAGGCAAGGCCAGAGAAACGCGGGGCCGGGCGCCAAGGATTAAATCCTGTGGGTAATCACCAGGGTGGTGTGCTGCTGGGGCTGGTGGCGGCCATGGTGATGGCCGGGGTGCTGGGCGCCGCCGCCGCCTCCATGCTGGGCACTTCTTCCCTGCACGGGGTGCGGGCCAACTACGGCGAACGGGCCTACTACCTGGCGGAGTCCGGCTTCCGCTACGCCGCTTCCACGCTACGCAGCGATGCCGATGAGTTTTGGGAACTGGATGGTGAAGAATTTATAGTGGCGGGGGGCACGTTCACCCTGGAGTTGGCCAAGCTGACGGAAGAGGAAGGCTATGATGCCGAGGCTTGGGTTGCCGGTACTCAGACGGTCAGTAACGCCCCGGGGGAAAGAGACCTGCAAATTGAGTCCGGGGCGCAGCTGGCCCCCAGGAATGGCCTGTTCAGATACCAGGGCAGTTGGTACCGTTACCGTGAATTTAGTGACGATACCCTGGTGGCGGTAATCGCCGCTATCCCCAACCGGCGTGAGGTACAGGGGGCGCAAGCGATCAACGAAGAAGATGACCTGCCATTAAAGGCCGGTTCGGTGATCCCGGCCAGTGACCATGTTTTTTTGCACAACGGGGTGGAGTACGGCTATGAGGAGTTTGCGGGCGGCGCATTGCGGAACATCAGCGGGGACAGCGACGATTTCCCGTTGACGCTGGATGACGGCGAGTTCCTGCATTTTCCGGCGCTCTTTCCCTTCACCGTGCAAGACCAGGATGTGCTTGAATTTGCCCCGGTTATTCAGGTGCGCTCCATCGGCGAGTACCCCGGCGATAACAGCAGCCTCAATGTGTCCCGCGCCGTCACCTACTGGTTTTACGATGACGCCGGCTTTCCGCTGGAGATATCGGGGGATGATGAGTTTGTCGGCGACGGGGAGATGATTGCCAGCGATATGGACAACTTTGGTGAAGGGCCGGGGGCCAGCGGCAAAGGGGCGCCGCTGGGTAAATTCGGGACCGTCGATGAGGATGGGGCGCCGGCCATTCAGTTGCAGGGAATGAATCCAGGTGGACAGCATCCCATGACCTCGTTGCTTTATAGTGGCCAGGTTGGCCCCGATTACGAGGTGCAGGTTAAAGTAAAAATTGAGCAAGACCTTGATCCGATGGCCTATATGGCCGGGATTACCTTTCGCCTGCAGGGAGATGGAAATACGCCGGGGCAGCTTGGTAAAGGTCTTTATGGGGTTTCGTTTGTCAAGGGGCATCCTGAGGCCAGTGGTAACGATGCGCCATCTCCCGAGATCCTCGCTGAGATAGGCAAGGAGGAGCCTCACCTTGTTTTGTGGAAAACGGTCGGATCAGGAGCCAATTTTGGGGCCCAACCGCTGGCCTGGCATTCACTGGCCAATTCTTCCATCGTTAACGAAGAAGGACGTTTGCTGGACTGGAGCACTTTGCTGTTGCGGGTCCAGCAGCTAGGTGAATCGGGTGGCAACCGTATTCAGGTGTTGTATGGCGATCATGTCGTCGAATCAATCAGCGGCGACAGCGATCCCTACAATGATGATATCAGGATCACTTCCCCCCGCGGCGGCCTTGATAATGACGGCTCCCAGGTTCTGCCCTGGCCGCCTAGTGATTTCGGGGACTGGACGGAGGCGGTCGACTACTTCACGGTTACCTCCATTGACGTAACCGACGACAGTAACGATTATAAGTCCGACGCGGCGGCGGAAGTCGGGCTGCACACCTGGGGCCACAACTTGGTGGAATGTACAGGGCAGGGCAACAGTGAGGTTTGCGACGGCAAAGTTTTTTTTGATAACTTTGCCGTTCGCGAAGCCGGGCAGGGTGATGGCGGCGGCGCTGGGTACGGTGGCGGTTACATTCCACCTATTCAGCAATAACCCATGCAATACTACCAGCTCCTTGACCTGCAGCGGGACCCCTTCGCCAACTCGCCGGACCCCCGTCTGCTTTATCTTTCCGCCCAGCATCACGACTGTTTGCAGCAGTTGGAACTGGCGGTGCGGCTGCGGCGGGGGTTGAGTGTGGTGATTGGCGAGGTGGGTACCGGCAAGACCACCATCTGCCGGCGACTGATCCGTAACCTGGGAGGTGAGCGGGACCGGCGGATCCTGACCCGGCTCTTTTTGGACCCCAATTTCAAGTCCGGCCGGGAGTTTCTCGCCGCCATCGTTCAGGCCTTCGGGCTGGGGGGAGAGGAGCCGGCGGAATTTAATGAGCGGGAGTTGCGGGAGTTGTTTAACAACTTCCTTTTACAAGAAAGCCTCGAGCGGGACCGCACCGTGCTGCTGATCATTGACGAAGGCCAGAAGCTGCCGGATTTCTGCCTGGAGGTGCTGCGGGAGCTGCTCAACTATGAAACCAACGACCGCAAGCTGGTGCAGGTGCTGATCTTCGCCCAAGAGGAGTTCAAGGAACAGATCCGGCGGCATAACTACTTTCGGGATCGCATCGCCTACTTTTTCCATCTGCGGCCGCTGGGGTTCCGGGAAACCCGGGAGTTGATCAATTTCCGCCTGCGACAGAGTCACCGTCGCCCGGCCACGGCCGATGATCTTTTCACCCTTCCGGCCCTGTGGCTGATTTATCGCCATACCGGCGGCTACCCACGCCGCATTGTCATGCTTTGTTCCCAGGTCCTGCTGGCCTGTATCGCCCGGGGCGGGTTGGATGCCGCCGGTCCCCGTCGGGTTCGGGCCTCCCTGGTGCGCGCTTGCGCCCGGCGAGTATTCAGTTGAACAAGTAAAGCAAGTTCTGGCGGCTTGGGCGGGCCGGAAAAAGGTGCCACAAAAAAAGAAAAAAAATATTGATATTTTGTTTGTGTTGCGGTAAGTGGGAAAAGCTGTTTTAACCACCTGTTGTAGGCTGAACCTTTAATATCCCGCCGTTTACAAGAGGTTTATAACTTTTAACTGCCTGGCATTTTGCTTGCCCGGGGCTGGTCGCCGCAATAATGGATCGTCGTAAAGAACTTTCCACCACCGAAAAATTGCTGGATCTGATTCGCGCCGGCGATGACCATGACGTTCCCCCCCGGCGGGAGAGCAATACGGCGGCTGCTGCCGTCCCGCCGGCGGCTGCGGCACCGGCCAGGGACGATGCCCCCCGGGCCGAGCAAAAGTCCTGCCCCCCCCGCCCCCCCCTGCTTTCGCCATCCAGATGGTCCGAGCTGGCCGCCAAATTGCCGGTTTTGCGGCGCCGGGGCCGGCCGGTTACGGTGGGGATTTCCCTGCGGCCCGATGCTCTGGAGTTGGCGGTGGTGGGTCATGTCCATGGGCGCCAGCTGCTGCAGGACCACCAGAGCTACAGCGTTAAGCAGGAGGCCGCCGCCGGCGCCCCGGATTCTGACGACTCCTGGCTGGACTCCGCGGCCATGCAAGAGGCCCTGCGCCGGGCCCTGGCGGTGGTTCAGGCCGCCCATGGCGGCAGCGCCCAACCACTTGAGATCTGGACCGAACTTCCTTGGCACCACGTCGATGTGCATTTGCTGACCATCCCGCCGGTGGCCACTTCGGAGGTGGCCAACGCCGTGTTCTGGGCGGCCCGGAAAAACATCGACAGCTTTGATCCCAAAAACCAGATCCTCGATTTTGTGTTGCGGCCCGCAGCCGAGGCCGACAACGACGGCAAACGGCGGGCGGTGGTCTTTCTGGCGCCCAGGGCGGTGGTGGAACGCCTGCGCCAACTGTTCCGTGCCCTCTCCTTTCCCTTGGCCGGGATCACTGCCCCCTCCTCTGCCTTACGCAATCTTTGCCTGCAGGAGCGTTTAAGCGGCGGTGATCGTGCCTTTTCCCTTTTGCGGCTGGAGGAAAACAGCTCTTTTATCTCCCTTTTCCGGGACTGCGGGTTGGTGTTCAGTCGGGATATCAAAACCGGCCTGCAGAGCATTCTGGAAGTCGGGCCGGCAGCCATGGCCAACGGCGGGGAAATCGAGCTTTCGCGGGGCGAAACGGCGCCGGCCGGGGCAGACCCGGAGCTGCAGGCGCCAGGTGAGTGGGAAGAGGGGGTGCTGGATGAACCGGCGGTCGACCCGGCAACCGCCGGGCCCGAGGGCCATGGGGGCGCGGAACTCCCGTTCGACCCCCAGGCCGCAACCCGCCTGGTGCGCCAGTTGGAGCGCACCTTCGACTACTGCCAGGCCAACCTGGGAATCCCCCGGCCGGAGCGGATTTATGTTGCCAGCCCGATGAAACTGGGGGCGTCGCTGCTGGAAAAAATTGAAGATGAACTGGGCATCGGCTGCGCCTGGCTTGATCCCTTCGCCAACGACCAGGGCTGCGGCCCCCTGGCCGCCGCCCCCCCCTACGACCAATTCGCCCGACAACTGCTGGCCCCGGCCATCGGCCTGGCTCACTGTAATCGCCGGCACAGCCTGAACTTTCTGCTCACCTATCCGGACAAGGAAAAACAGCAGCTGGCCCACCGGACCAACCAGGCGGTGGTGGGCCTGTTCATTGTGCTGGCCCTGGGGCTGGCCGGCCTTTACGGCTGGCAGCAGAGTGTGATCGGCGAACGGGAGCGCGAGTATGCCGCCCTCGAGCAGGAGCGCCGACAACTGGCCGCCACCCAGTACGACGAGGCTTATCTGGCGGCGCTGGCCGCTGAAATAGGCCGCTACCAGGATGAGATTACGGCCATGGCCCGGCGGCAGCAGTTGTTGATGCTGCTCACCGAGGTTCAGGAACTGGCCCCGTCGGGCGTGGCCTTGCTGGCCCTGCAAGCCCGGGGCCTGGCGGGGGCGGATGAAAATGGCCTGACGCTGGAACTGCGGGGGGTGATCGGCGGCCGGCCGGCGGAGCGGGATCTGCAACTGGTGCGTTACCTGCGGCGGCTGGAGGGCTCCCAACAGGTGCGGACGGTCGGCGTTACCCAGCGGGAAGAAAGGGAAACCACAGCGCAAGTGAGCGTGCTCTATTTCCATCTGGAGGTTGAGGCCCGCCTGTTGTTTAAGGGAGAGCAGAGCCGATGAACACCGTTATCTGGCAGGAAAAACTGAGGGTCGCCTTCAATGCCTACAACCTGACGGTGTTGGGCGTGTGTTGCCTGCTGCTGGCGGTTTTTGGCTTTGGGCTGGTGCTGCCTTCTTTCAAGGAAGCCGAGCGGCTGGCGGCGGAGATTCCAGCGGAGCGGGCCCGCCTTGAGCAGACCCGGGAGATTCATCTGGTGGCCGAGGCCCTGCACGGCAAACTGGCCGTGCTGCGGGAGGAGGCCTGGTCGCCGCCCCGGGAATTCGGCCACGAGTACCGGGAGTCGCCGATGGCGGTGCGCCGCCTGGCCGCTGAACACGGTGTTGCGGTGCGGGAGCTGGGCCTGGAAATTCCCGAGCATTTAGAACCAACGGGGTATCTTAAACTTCACCTGAAGCTGGCCGGCGAGCTGGATTCCCTGCGGCGGCTGGCCCTGGAACTGGTCTGGCTGCCTTCCCTGGAGGAACTGGCAGAAATCGGGATAGAGCGGGAGCGGGGCGAGCGCGGGTTTCTGCTTACGGCGCTGCTGCTCGTTGACGACCAGTAGCTTGTGCCGGTGACTATAGTGCGGAGGAGAGAGTTTTGAAAACCACGCGGGAAAAGATCATTGTCGGCCTGATGGGGTTGGTGGTGCTTTATTTTGTTTACGATTTTTTCCTGGTCACCGAGCCCGAAGCGCCTGCCCACACTGCCGCGCATGATGCCGCCCTGGCCATGGCCGTGGAGTTGCAGCAGGAGCTGGCGGTGGGCAAGTTCGAGCCGCCGGAGGCGGCCCTGCAGGCCATGGACGAACTGCAGCAGACGGCCTGGTCGGCAAACCTCTTCGTTGCCTCGGATTTTGTCCTGCTGGACGAACCGGCGGCGGATCGGCGCGAGCATGTGGTCATGGAAGAACTGCGGGAGGCCGCCGGTCGCCTGGTTTATTCCGGCTACCTGGAAATGGCCGGCCGGCGGCTGGCGGTGCTGAACGGCAAGGAGTACATGGTTGGTGATACCATCAATGGTAATCTTAGCCTGCAGCGGATCGATCCCCATTATCTGGAGCTTGGCTGGGGGGGGCACGTGGTGCAGATCCCCCTTGTCGACCTGGAATAAGCGGCAGGGTTACAGGTAAACTAACGGCCCGGGAGGTAGGCCTTACCATGAAATCACGTTCTGTCATATTGCTGTTGGCTCTGCTGCCCCTGCTGGGGCTGTTCGGGGCCTGCTCCACTTTGCCGGATCCTAAGCCCGAGCGGGATGCTTTTTTCGAGCAGTGGCGGGAACTGGTGGAATCCTCGCAACCGGTGATCCGGCCCGTCGAGCCGGAGGTGGCGGAGCCGGCGGCGCCCGAGATCATGCCGCGCCGGCCGCCGCGTACCGTGGCCGAGCGCACCGCCGAGTTGCACACCGCCTTGCCCACCACCGCCACTACCATCAACCTGGTGGATGTACCCATCGGCACGGCCATGCGCTCGCTGGCCCGGGTGGCGCGGCAGAATATCATCATCAACCCCAGCGTTACCGGCAGTGTCAATATCCATGTGGACCGGGTGCCCTGGAACGATGTGTTCATGAGTATCATCGAAAGTTACGGCCTGGTGGCGGCCCTGGAGGGTGGGGTGATCCGGGTGATGTCGGTGGAAGATCTGCGTCGCCAGGTGGAGCGCCAGGGTCTTTATCTGGAGGAAGAACATGTCAGCCCGCTGCTGACCAGAGTTATCCCGGTACGTTTTTCCGAGCCGGCCTCGCTGGCCGAATCGCTTACCCCGATGCTGAGTCGGGACAAAGAGGGCAACCCCCGGGGGTCGGTGACCGTAGATCGTCACACCCGCTCTTTGGTGCTGCGTGATACCGCTGAAAATCAGGAACGGCTGGCCGACTTCCTGCGGGAGGTCGATCAGGCCACCCCCCAGGTGCTCATCGAGGCCCATATCATCGAAACCAACCAGGAAGTGGCCCGGGAACTGGGCGTTCAGTGGGGCTCGTTCTGGCGCGGCCGGCAGCGGGTCAGCGATGATGGGACCGACGGTTTTACCTATCAGGCGGGCAATCCCATCGGAGAGCAGTACAGCCTGGATGTTTTGAGCGGTGAGGTCGGCTTCTACACCGCCTCGGTGGCCGGCAACATTCTGGAAATGCAGTTGCAGGCCCTGCAGCGGGAAGGTAAAGTCAACATCCTCTCCCGGCCGTCCATTGCCACCCTGGACAACCACGAGGCGGTACTGGAAAGCGGTACCGAGGTTCCTTACCAGACCATTGAAGATGGCACCACCAGTGTCCAGTACAAAGACGCGGTGCTGCGGCTGCTGGTCACCCCCCAGGTGATCTCCCGGGACAACATCAAACTCAAAATCGAAGCCCAGAAGGACGAGGTTGACCAGAGCCGCACCGTTTTGGGCAATCCCTTCATCATCAAAAAACTGGCCCAGACCAACCTGATCGTGGAAGATGGCGCCACCGTGGTGATTGCCGGGCTGGCCAAGGAGCGCCAGGCCAGCAGCAGCTCCGGCGTGCCGCTGCTCAAAGATATTCCG
The DNA here is from genome assembly GCF_029210385.1 of Desulfurivibrio dismutans. Taxonomy (GTDB): domain Bacteria; phylum Desulfobacterota; class Desulfobulbia; order Desulfobulbales; family Desulfurivibrionaceae; genus Desulfurivibrio; species Desulfurivibrio dismutans. The sequence goes on from NZ_JARGDQ010000009.1 coordinate 75,147, forward strand.
GGGATCGGAGAGTTTTTCCGCAGCGATGCCCGGGCCGGAGAATTTGAAGAACTGCTGATTTTTATTACCCCGCGGATTTTGAGTGCCGACAACCTGGAAAACCGGAACTACGAGCACCTCCGTGAACTACCGAGCCTGCGCTGAACGGCCCTGACAAGCGGTTGGAAAGGAATGCTTAAGACCAGAAAAAAATTGGGCGACATGCTGGTGGATTCCGGCCTGCTGACGGCGGAACAGCTCCAGCAGGTGCTGAGCGGCCAGAAAAGCAGCGACATGCGTCTGGGCGACTACCTGATTCAACAGCAAATCGTGCCGGAAGAGTCGATTATCTGGGTGTTGAGCGAACAGCTGCATATCGGCCGTTACGACCACGAGAAAAACCAGGTCACCCCGGAAGCCGCGAAGATCCTGCCCCGGGACATGGCCATGAAGTACAAAGTGGCCCCTTTGGCAAAGGACGCCTTCGTGGTCCGCATCGCCATGGTGGACCCCCTGGATATTGCCGCCCTGGACGCGGTGGAGGGGCACACCGGCCTGGAAGTCGAACCCCTGATCTGCTCCCAGTCCGAATTTCCCCTGCTGATCAACGGCATTTACGGTTTCCATTCGGCGGTCAGCGACGTGCTGCGCGATGTGGAAAGCGAGGTGGAGATCGGCAAGGAAGAGGAGGAGAGTGACGCCACCGCCCTGGGGGTGCTGCAGGATATCGCCGGCGCCGCCCCGGTGATCCGGCTGGTCAACTCCATTCTGCGCCAGGCGGTGCAGGAGGGGGCCAGCGACATTCATATCAGCCCGGAAAAGAACCGGGCTCAGGTGCGGCTGCGCATCGACGGCAAGCTGCATGAGATCCCGCCCCCGCCCCGCAACCTGATCCCCGGCATCATCTCGCGGATCAAGGTGCTGGCCAGCATGGATATCGCCAATGTCCGCATTCCCCAGGACGGACGATTCAACATCAAAGTGGACAACAAAGAGATCAACATCCGCGCTTCCACCCTGCCCACCATCTACGGGGAGAACCTGGTGCTGCGGCTGCTCTTTGTCAGTTCCGGGCCGCTGACCATAGACAACCTGGGGCTTTCCGGCGAGGATCACCGCAAGATAATGCGGATGATCCGGCAGCCCTACGGCCTGATTCTCAGCGTCGGCCCCACCGGCAGCGGCAAATCCAGCTCACTGTGTGCCTTTTTAATGGAGATCATGTCGCCGGAGATCAACATCGTCACCCTGGAGGACCCGGTGGAATACCGCCTGGACGGGGTGCGCCAGGTGCAGCTTAACCGCCGGGCGGGGATGACCTTCGCTTCGGGCCTGCGCTCCATCCTGCGGCAGGATCCGGACGTGGTGCTGGTGGGGGAAACCCGGGATGCGGAAACCGCCCAGATTACTACTCAGGCGGCCCTTACCGGCCACCTGGTCTTTACCACCCTGCATACCAACGATGCGGTGAGCACCATTTCCCGGCTGCAGAACATGGGCATTGAACCCTTTCTGCTGGCCTCCAGCCTGGTGGGGATCATCGCCCAGCGGCTGGTGCGCCGGCTCTGCCCCCAGTGCGCCGAGCCCTACCAGCCGGCGTCGGAGATTCTGGAGTTCTGGGGGCTGGCCGACCGGGCCGGGGCGCAGTTTAAAAAACCGGTGGGCTGTTCGCTGTGCATGAACAGCGGCTACCGGGGGCGGGTGGGGATTTACGAGATCATGTCGGTGGACGGCGAGGTCCAGGAGATGATCCTGAATCACCAATCCAATGCCGAGATCGTCAGTCACCTGCGCGGCCAGGGCAAGCTGGTGCTGCTGAAAGAGGCCGCCGCCAACAAGATCGCCGACGGCGTTACCTCCTTCGACGAAGCCGCCCGCACGGTTCTGACCTGAGATGGAAGCGAGATTGCGAGGGCAGTTGAGATATCGGTCGAGAGTTCTGCTAAGAGCTTTGCCGCGAGTTCTCCATGGTTAAATTCGACTACCAGGCCACCACCGAAAGCGGCCGCCGGCTAACCGGCGTCATCGAAGCCGATTCCCCCGAAGAGGCCACCGAACTGCTCTGGGTTCAGGGGATGGCACCGGAAAAGGTGGTCCGGGCCAAGGATAGCGATGAATCATCGTGGCTTGACCTGCTGCTGGCCGGCAAACCGGTCAAGCCCCAGGACGTGGTGATCTTCACCAAACAGTTACGCACCCTGCTGCGGGCCGGGGTGGCCATTACCCGGTCGCTGGAAATCCTCCAGGATCAGACCGAACACCCCCACATCAAGCGCAGCCTGGGCCGGATGGTGACCGATATCGAGGAAGGCTCCACCCTGGAGGCGGCCTTCCGCAAGCATCCCAAGATTTTTTCCAAGCTCTACTGCAGCATGGTGCGGGCCGGCGAAGCCAGCGGTTCCCTGCCCGAGGTGCTGGAGCGGCTGAGCTACATCCTGGAGCATGAAAACAAGGTCAAGGGCGATATCAACACCGCCCTGGCCTACCCCAAAATTGTCAGCCTGGCCCTGGTGGGGGCCTTTCTCTTTCTGCTGACCATGGTCATTCCCCAGTTTGTTTCCACCTTTGCCAAGGCCGGGATCGATCTGCCCCTGCCGACGGTGATCAGCGTGGCCATGTACCGGGGGCTGGTGGAGTACTGGCCGGTGCTGCTGGCCGGGCTGGCGGCGGGTTTTTTCGGCCTGCGGGCCTATTTTCGTTCGGAGCTGGGTTATGTGGTCAAGGGCCGTCTGCTGTTGCGGTTGCCCATTCTCGGCCCGCTTTTTCAGAAAAGCGCCATGTCCCGTTTTTCCAGCATTTTTGCCATATTGCTGGCCAGCGGGGTGACGGTGATGGAATCGCTGTCCATTATCTCCGAGGTCATCGGCAACGGGGCCATCGCCCGGGAGTTCGACAAGCTCAAGGCCAAGATCGAAGAAGGGCGGGGGATTGCCGGCCCGCTGAAACAGGCCCGCTATTTTCCGCCCCTGGTGGTTAACATGGTGGAAATTGGCGAGGAGTCCGGTTCGCTGGATGAAATGCTGCAGGCGGTGGCCAACCACTACGACGCCGAGGTGGAGTACGCGGTAAAACGCCTTTCCGACGCCCTGGGCCCCCTCCTGGTGGTAGGCCTGGCGGCGGTGGTGGGCTTTTTCGCCCTGGCCATCTTCATGCCCATGTGGGATCTGACCAAGATGGTGTAGCCATGGTTCGAGGATAGAGCAAGGATGATCAAAAGGCGTTACGCGTTAAGTCTGGCGGTGCTGGTCCCGCTGATTTTTACCGGCCTTAATTTTGTCGCGTTAAGCGGGGCTTTTTATCTTTTACGTCCCGCGGGGGAAGGCGCCCCGCCCCCGGCCTTCTATTACTGGACCACGGTTTGCCTGCTGCTGACTATCCTGGTCAGCGGGCTGATCACCTGGCAACTGGTCCGGCCCATGCGCCGCTTTGCCAGCCGGGCCGGTAATCTGCCGGTGCTGGCGGAAAATTCCGCTACTACCGCCGCCCCGCAGCCGCCGAGGGATGAACTGGAGGAATTTAATCGCCTCTTTGACCAGGTCAGCGGGATTCTTTCCCAACTGGAGGCCGACCGGGCCTTTCCCCGGCTGATCGGCCAAAGCCGGCTTATCCGGGGGGTCATGGCCCAGATGCTCAAGGTGGCCCCCACCGACACCACCGTGCTGATTACCGGCGAGACCGGCACCGGCAAGGAGCTGGTCGCCCGGGGGATCGTCGCCCGCAGCAAACGTGGGGACCAGCCCCTGGTGGTGATCAACTGCGCCGCCATCCCCGAGGGGCTGTTGGAAAGCGAGTTGTTCGGCCACGAGAAAGGGGCCTTCACCGGCGCGGTGGCCCGGCGGCGCGGCAAGTTCGAGGAGGCCGACGGCGGCACGGTCTTCCTGGACGAGATTGGCGATATGCCGTTGAGCACCCAGGCCAAGCTGCTGCGGGTACTGCAGGAGAAGGTGGTGACCCCGGTGGGCGGCAACCGGCAGGTGCCGGTGGATGTCCGCCTGCTGGCCGCCACCCACCAGGACCTGCCGACCCTGGTGGGCGCCGGCCGCTTCCGGGAGGATCTCTACTACCGCCTCAACGTCTTCACCATCACCCTGCCGCCCCTGCGCCTGCGCCGGGAGGATATTCCGCCCCTGGCGGAGGAGTTTATCCGCCAGGCCGACCAACCGGTGGAACTGGACCCCGAGGCCATGGGGATGCTTATGGCCCACGACTGGCCGGGCAATATCCGGGAGCTCCAAAATGTGGTGGAGCGGGCCCTGCTGCTGGCCGAGGAGGGCCGCCTGACCCCGGCCCATCTGCCGGCCCCCCTGCGGCGCGGGGGAACGGCGGCGGGCGGTTTGCCGTCGGCCGGGGGGGAGGTGCCGCCGGCGTCGGCGTTGGCGGCCGGGGCCGATCCGGGGGGCGGTGCGGTGATCGGCGAAGCGGCCCCCGCGGCTTCTTTGGATGAGACTTTGGCGGCACTGGAAAAAAGGCTGCTTACGGAGGCCCTGGCGCAAAGCGGCGGCATCCAGGTCAAGGCCGCCCATCTGCTGGGCATCAAGGAGCGCAGCCTGCACCATCGCCTGCGCAAGTACGGCATCCGGGCCAAGGATTGGCGGGGGCGGGAAGAGTGACAAAAATTGTTGAGGGTTGCATTTTTTGCAGCTTCGGAGCGGCCTGACTACCAAAAAATGTAGCTTTGCCCGATGGCGGCTGGGGTGGGACGGCTTGCCGCCGAGCCGGGCCGGTGGTGCAGTACGCCGAAGTCAGGTGATAATATGGTGATCAGAGAGCGGGTCGGCTAGCGTGGTCCTCTCTTGGCATGGTAAATGCTATTGTAGCTAGCCAGGAAATTGGTTAAAGCTTACGGTTGGTAGAAGCCGTGAGCGTCAAGCAGCGCTAACCTTATAAAGGAGAAAGAAAAAATGGAGGCAACAGCTATGGAACAGACGAGAAAAAATAACCCCACCCGCTTCCAGGGTGGTTTTACCCTGATCGAAATTATCGCCGTGTTGGTGATCTTGGGGATTTTGGCGGCGGTGGCGGTGCCGCGGTTTGTGGGTTTGCAGGAGCAGGCAAGAATAAGCGCTCTTGATCAAATCGCTACTTCAGCCGTTTCCGCCACTACTATGGAATATTCTCGGAGATTGCTTAGTACGGGCGGCAATGTGGATACAGCTTGGAGTGAAACCGTAACTTGGGCAACCAGTGAAAATTTGTTAAACAGTGTTAGTACTGACGGATATGAAGGGACTATCTCCTTCAATGTAGCCGGTGTAGAGGGTGAGACCATAACAATACAAGCCCAGGAAGTAGTGGGGGACACGACTAGGCAATCAACAACTATGACATTTACTAATCCAAACCAGAGTGAATAAATTGAAAGGTAATGGGGACTAATGGGGACGTACATAAAATTATAAGTTTCCCCGTTCTGTCTTTTCGTTGAGCGACCACGAATACCGACTTTACGACTTCATAGCCCCCGCTCCAGTTGCTTTCCCGCTGGAGCGGGGGTTTTTTTGTTGACATCTCAATGCTTTTGCCTAACCTTGACGTTGCCCTGCAAGAACAACAGCTCAATCTATGAGTCCAGCCGATGACGACGAGGAGTCCGTCATGCCACGACAAGCCCGCATAGATGCCCCCGGAATTGCTCATCACATTATCTGTCGGGGGGTTGATCGGTGCAGGATTTTCAAAGACAACGATGACCGAGACCACTTCCTGAGTCGGCTCTCCGCCCTGCTGACTGACTGCGATGCCAGGTGTTATGCCTGGGCCTTGATACCAAACCATTTTCACCTGCTGCTACGCACCGGAACCACCCCGCTGACCACCATAATGCGCCGGTTGCTCACCGCTTACGCCATCTACTTTAATCGCCGCCATCGCCGCAGCGGCCACCTGTTCCAGAATCGCTACAAATCCGTAATCTGCCAGAACGAACCATACTTGCTTGAACTGGTGCGCTATATCCACCTCAATCCCCTGCGCTCCCGCCTGGTGGCCGACCTTGCTGGGCTGGAGCGCTATCGCTACAGTGGCCATCGCCAATTGTTGGCAGCGGACGCGGACTGGTTGGATGTGAATTTTGTGCTGAGTCACTTTGCCGCACATCCCGCCGAGGCTCGGCGCGGCTACAGGACTTTTATCGCAGAGGGGCTGGCCGAACTGGATACGCCGGCCGGGCAAGGCGAAGACAAAACCGGTAAGCCGCGACCGCAAGTGCAGCAGGCAGTGGCTGCCAATGATTTCGCAACCAGGGCGCTGGCGGAAAGTCAGCGGCGAATGGAAAAAAGTAACCAATTGCGAAGACTAAATTTGAACCTTGAGCAATTGGCCGTTGTTGTTGCCCGTTCCTTCAATCTCGACCCCGCCATGATTTGGGACCCAGGGAAGCAGCCGCAGCGGGTGAAAGCCCGCAGCCTGCTCTGTTATTGGGCGGTAAATGAGCTGGGCTTGACCACCACCGCTCTGGCCCGGCTATTGTCCCGTAGCCAGCCGGCGGTCAGCCAAGCTGTGCGCCGGGGCCAACAACTGGCCCGACAGGAAGGCTGGCAACTGGAGAAACTTATAAATTTATGAACGTCCCTGCCAACCTGCCAACCGGCCGGGGGGGGGCCGCTCAGCCCTTCAGCCAGTTCTCTGCAGGCAGATTGGTAATTCGAGAAAATTCTGCGATGTTGGCGGTAACCACCGTCAGTCCGTAGGAAAGAGCGTGGGAAGCGATCAGTAGATCATTGGGGCCGATGGGGGTACCACGCGCTTCCAGTTCCGCACGAATCTCGGCGTAATGGGGATCAACACCAGCATCCAGCGCCAGAACCTCGATGACGGCAAGGATCTCTTCCACTCTGGCCGTAAGAATCGCAGAGCCCTTCTTGCGAGCCCCAAAGCGCAACTCACAGGCAACCACAATGCTGGTGCAGACGGCACTTTCTCCCTTTGCGGCAATTTGCTGCGCCACTCTGCCGGCCGGGTTCCGGATCAGATCGGAAATGATATTGGTATCCAGCAGGTAAACAAAACCGTCCATTTTACAACTCAATGTCATCAAGAGGCGGCAACGCTTCATCTACATCGGGGAAATCTTCGGCCAGGGGCTCCCAACCGGCAAGAGTCGCCAGCAGGGAACGGCGCTGCACTGCTTCAATGATCAGCCTGTCGCCATCCCGGCGGATCACCGCTTCATCGCCAGGCAGTTCAAACTCCCGGGGAATCCGTACCGCCTGATTACGCCCATTTTTAAAAAGTCGCACATGTCTTTCAGTCTGCATAATCTTCTCCCAATTTATGTATATGTCTCAGCATATGCCGACATGCTAGCACGGCAACATATTTTCGGCAAGGGAGTAAGTTGGGGTCACCGATAAGACAACGTGGGACGATTGTTGTGTGAATGTTAAGCGCGAATCTTTCCCCGGCACGCCCTTCCGCTCCCGAAAACTTGACCCGGCCAACCGAACCTGTTATGATGTCGATGACATTCAAGAACATTAAAGGAGGGGAGTATGTCCCAGATTACCGCTCGCTTACCGGACGAAGTTGTCTCAGCATTGGACCGCGCCGCCAGAGCTTTGCACCGGAGCCGTGCCGACGTGGTTCGTCAGGCCGTCGAAAGTTATCTTGAAGACTTCGACGACTTGAGCGTTGCCATCGAACGCCTGCGCGACCCCGCCGACGAGACCATCGACTGGCAAGAGGCTCGCCGTGTCCTACTCGCTTAAGATTAAGCGAAGCGCCCTCAAGGAAATCCAGTCCCTGCCTAAATCCGAGCGCTTACGCATAGTTGAAGCCATCGACCGGCTATCCCAAAATCCCCACGTCGGCAAACTGCTCAAGGGCGATCTCTCGGGCCTGCGTCGTATTCGCACCGGCGTTTACCGCATCGTTTACGAGATCGATGAAGGGCAGGTCGTAGTCCTCGTCCTGCGCGTCGCCCATCGTAAGAACGTTTATAAATAATTGGTGTCTGGCCCCAATTTCCACCTCCGTCGCAGGTTTTACCTTGCGGCGGGGGGGCGCTTTCGGTACCTTGCGACAGGCAACGGTCTTCTTAAGCTGGCTTCGGCTTTCCCATGGTAATCTGTCCCCCAAAGCGGTGAACATCATGTCGGTTAACGCAACTCCCAGGGTCCGGCGTGGCCCCATCCTGCGCCAAGTGGTGGCGGTGGTGATCCTGCTGGGCCTGCTGACCGCGGTGGTTGTCAGCCGGATGGAAGGCGGCGGCCCGGAGTACAATGCCCAGGTGGCCGAGCTCAAAAGTCATTTGCGCCACGCCAAGCTGCGGGCCGAGGAGTCCGGCCCCACCGGCGATTACCAGTTCTGGGGGATCAGAAGAAACGGCGACAGTTACCAACTGATCGCCATCGATGCCGAGGGCAATCAAACCCACCGGCTGCTGCCCGGCCAGTCACGGATTTACGTGGTGGCCGACCGGCTGAACTTTGTCGACTCCTTCCGGGTGGTTTACTTCGACGCCCAGGGCCGCCCCCATGTAGGCGAACCGCCGCGGCCAGCCACCCGCGACGTGGCGGTCACCACCGGCTACCGGCCGGTCAATGTGATCCGCAACACCGGGGTTATTCCATGAGCAGCTCCCTGACCGCCGCAAGATGGGGTGCTGCTGGACAGTTACCGCAGATTAAAGAAACTTCCGCCGCTGCCACCAGCTTTTTTTCTCTATTTCGGGCTGGTCGTGGCGGTTTTCCTGTTCGTAGCGGCGCAGGTAGTCGGCTACTATTCGTTCCGGCTGGTAACCCAGCGCCTTGGCGAACAGGGTGAGGTACCCCCGCAGATAAACCCGTACCGGCAACAGAGAAAAATTTTCCTCTTCGATGTATTCCAGGTAGCGGGTACCGAGATTGGTCATTTCCGCCACATCCTTGATCGTCAGATCCTGCTGGACCCGCAGTTGCCGCAGCACGGCGCCGGAAAATTCTTCGATTTCCGCCGGCGGCGGGACCAGTTTTTCCGGCAGGCGCAGTTCGTTCTCCTCCTCATCTTCCCCGTCGGCCGCGGCGGGGGCCGCGGGTAATTCTTTGGGCTCCGGAGGGGGGGCTGCCGGCGGGGCTGACGGCGCTACCGCTGCGGATGTCGCCGTCGGTTCCGTGCCCTTGGCCTCCTGTCGGGCCAGTCGGGCATCATATTCGGCGCGGCGCTGGGGGTGAATTAAAGTTTGATAAGCGGTTTCCAGTTGCTGCCGGATCTGCTGCAGTTCGTGTGGGGTGAGCAGGGAATAAATGGCGCTGGCATCACCGGAGAAGGTCTGGCGGGCCCGGGTGTAAGCCTGCTCGATGCCGCGGGCGGTGGCCTGGCGATTCAACTCGAGCAACTCGTAGTAATTGAGTTCAGCCATTTTGAAAGACATGCTTGTCTCTATGCTCCTTGCTCGACTGCTTCAGGGCATGGGGTTCTCCAGTTGCTGATGACCGAGCAGGTTATGGACGATGCGCTCCAGGGAGTGCCGGGGCCGGGAGTTGGGGTATTCCAGGGCCAACGGTCGCCGGCGGCGAATCGACTGCCATACGCAGTCATCATACTCAACATAACCGGGATATTCCAGGTCAATACCGAAATAGATCCGGGCCGCGCTGCGCATGGAAAAACCGATCCGGACATCTTCCGGGGAGCGCACCTGATTGAGAATCAGTTTCGGTTTGAACTTTTTCATCTCCGCTTCGAGTTGTCGGCCGGCCTCCGGTTCCATGTCCTTGATGCATTGGAGCAGGTCGTGGGGGGTCTGCAGGCCCAGGGCGTTTTTCTGGTCTTTGGCGGCGTCCACCACTTCCTTGAGGGCCCGGTTTTCCACAACGTTGCGGAATTTACGATAGAAAGCGCTCTTGATAAAACGATAAACGTTTTCAATGGAGGTGGGTTCGGGCAGCACCACCAGGGCGCCATGGTTGGAAAAGAGGAAGAAATCGAGCACGTTGAAGGATGTGCCGGCCCCCAGGTCGAGAATTAGGTAGTCGGCATCGACTTGGCCCAAGTGCCTCAGCAGGCGGCTTTTCTGACCGTGCAGCGGGTTGGCGGCATCCAGAAAATCCCGGGCGCCGCTGATGATTTGCAGGTTGCTGATCCCGGTTTCCGCCACCACGTCGCGAAGCTGCTCGGTGCGCCGCTTAAGGAAGTCGGACAGGGTGACTTCCGGCGCCTCCATCCCCAGGGTGGTGTGGACGTTGGCGCCGCCCAGGTCGAGGTCCACCAGCAGGACTTTTTTTTGGAGCTGGGCGAGGATGATGGCAATGTTGCAGGCGATCAGGCTTTTGCCGATCCCACCCTTGCCGCCGCCGATGGACCAGATCTCTTTCTGTGGTGGAGCGTGGTGGCTGTTGGGCATCATTTTTTCCGCCTTGCCCGTTAGATTTACAGGCAGTTTGAGGACAACAAGGGTCCCGGCAGGTCGTGTCTGCCAGCCCCGATGACCTGGGTCGGCGGTGCGGCGCGGCGTGAAGCCGCCAAATCGTGGCCTGGCATCTCCAAATAGCGGCAAAGAAAAAAGTCCCCGATAACCCTAGCTTGATCCGAGCAAAAAAACAAGATAGCATGAAGATATTTTCTTATCCGGTTAATCTTCTCGGCGTGGCGGAAGGCAAAGGATTACGCAAGGAGGGGCGGGGGTGGTGAAAAATATTCTGGTGGTGGACAATCATCCGCTGATCCGCCGGTTGCTGAGTGCCCGTCTGGAGAAGCAGGGCTACAAAGTGCGCACGGCGGAAGATGGCCTGAATGCTTTGGATTTGTTGCACGAATTTGTGCCGGACGTGGTGGTGGTCGACCTGGTGATGCCCAATATCGACGGGGCCCGACTGTGTCGGATCATCCGTTCCCGGCCACAACTGGCCGGGGTCAGCCTGGTGGTAATCTCCGCCGTGGTGGCCGAGCAGGGCTTTGAACCGGACAGTTGCGGGGCCGACGCCTGTATCGCCAAAAGTGGCGCCGACCGGATCTGTACCCACCTGGATACGGTGCTGGCCGACCTCAACAACCACGGCCGGATTCTCGATGAACACCGGATGCTGGGGGGGGAGGAGGTTTTCCGGCGGGAAATCACCAAAGAACTGCTCTCCTTGCAGCGCCACCACGAAATGGTTTTAGGAAATATCGCCGACGGGGTGATCGAGCTTAACCACGAAGGCAAGGTGGTCTACGCCAACCCCCAGGCCCTGGCCATGTTCGACTGCCGGGAAGAAGAAATGCTGGGGAGCGATCTGCCGGCCACCCTGGAGCTGGCAACGGCGGAAGTGCTGGCCCGGGTTCTGGCCGGGCCGCCTCAGCCGGTAAGCCTTACCGAACCCGTCTATCTGCTCAACCGGCAGGTGCAGATGTCGTTGCATCCGGTGCCGGAAGGTGAGTTGTACACCTTTGTCGTCCTGTTGCACGATATTACTGAAGCCCGGGCGGCGGAACAGGCCCTGCGGCGGACCTCCGATAATTTGCGGCAATCGCTGGCCGAGTTGCGCAGCGCTCAAAATGTTCTGGTCCGCCAGGAGAAGCTCGCTTCCATCGGCACTTTGGCGTCGGGGGTGGCCCATGAGATTTTGAACCCCCTCAACATCATCGGCACCATTGTGCAGGTGATGCAAACGGAGGAGCAGTTGCCGGAATTGATGCAGGAGCAACTGGAGGAGGTGATGGTGCAGATCAGGCGGGCCACCAAAATCACCAACAGCCTGCGGATGTTTTCCCGCCAGGGCAAGGCGGAAATTGAGGAAGTGGATATCCACGTCCTGCTTGACAATACCCTGGAGTTGGTGCAACGTAGCCTGGAGCTTGACCAGATCGTGGTGGAGAAAGACTATACCCCGGAACTGCCGGCGGTGGCCGTCGATCCGGATCAGCTGGCCCAGGTGCTGCTGAACCTGATCAACAATGCCCGGGATGCCATGCGTGACCGCCGGGAACGGCGGCTGACCTTTGCCACCCGGACGGTGGAGCAGGGTATCGGCCTGACCGTGGCCGATACCGGCGGCGGTATTGCTCCTGAGCATCTGCCCAAGATCTTTGATCCTTTTTTTACCACCAAGGATCCCGGCAGCGGCACCGGGATGGGACTGGCCATTGTTCATTCCATCATCGAGGGAATGGGAGGGTTTATCGAGGTTGATTCCCGGCCGGGCCGGGGGAGTGAGTTTTTTATGGTGTTGCCCTTGCCGGAACTGGGCGGGCAACGGGAACGGGGGAAATAAGATGAGTGCTGATGAACGTAAGATTCTGATCGTCGACGACGAATATGCTTTTTGCAAATCTTTGAAGCAGTATCTGGATAAGCTCGGCTACCAGGCCATGGTGGCCACCAACGGTGAACACGCCCTGGATCTGATCCGGGAAGAGGCGCCGGAGCTGATGACCCTGGATATCCGGATGCCGGGGATCAATGGTTATGAAGTGCTGAACAAGGTCCGCCATCTGGCCCCGGAGATGCGGGTGGTGGTGGTTACCGCCGTCGATGTGCCGCGGATGGAGGAGATGCTGGAGCATTCCGGGGCCCACGCGGTAGTGCATAAGCCCATCAATTTGGAGGAGTTGCGGCGGGTGATCGACAAACTGTTGCCGGCGCCCCAGGGTTGATCGGCGCTCGTCGCCGGCTATCGCTCATTCTTGCGCGGCGGCGCGTTCCCGCAGCAGCCTTTTTTCTCCGGCGTCCGCCGCGCCGCCGGGGCTGAGCGGTTTGATACTGATGGCCCGGGCCGGGCAGAACTCCCGGCACAGGCCGCAGGCGCTGCACGACAGCGGGATGAAATCAAGCCGCTGCAGGTCGTCATCGCCGCTGATGGCGCCGCTGGGGCACAGGCCGATACAGGCGCCGCAGAAGGTGCATTCCGGGCCGACGGTAAGTTCAACCAGCAGTGCTGTCAGCAAAGGGGTATGGTCGGCGTTCCGCTCTCCGGCCTGTTGCAGCAGTCTGAGCCGGCCGGGCAGATGTTTGCTGGCGGCCCACTGCTCTTCTTGTTGTTCTTCCTCGCGCAGGGTGGTCCAGGTTTCGGCGGCGGCGTGGAAGGAGACTTCCTTGAAGGCCCGGAAAAAATCGCGCCGCCCCGGGGCGCGCTCTTGGTCGGTGTTCCGGCGTTGATCGGAGACGGGATCAGGGTGGGCCGGGGCCGGCGGTTTCGCCTCCAGGTGCAGGTGGATGACGGGTTGATGGTCCAGGCCCTGCCATTGTTGGTGCAGCTCATCCAACTGTTCCTGCAGAACGTCCGGCACCCAGGGCGAATGGCATTCCCGGCAGGGATACAGCAGCAGGGTCAGGCGGCCGCGCAGCAGGGCATAAGCGGCCAGATGATCACGGGATAGCGCCCCCAGGCAGGGGAGAATAATTTCGGTGCCGTGGCGCAGTGATTTTTCGCAGCAGAGCACCACTTCGCCATCCCCGGTGGCGATTTTGGGCCCAGCCTTGGCCAGGCGGGAATCTCGGCCGGTCAGGGCTTCGGTGGGGCAGACGGCGGTGCAGACCAGGCAGCCGGTACAGCGTCCGGACTCCAGCCGCACCTCGCCTTCGCCGGGGTAGATGGCCTGGGGCCGACAGGCCCGGGCGCAAAGATCACAGCCGCTGCGGATAAAACGGCGCCGCAGGCAGCGGGCGCCGGTAAAGTCGACTGTGGTGCCGGGCCGCGCGATGCGGGCCAGCAGCCGATCGGCCAAAGTCATGGGGCGGTTTTGGCCGGTGACCCCTGCGGCGCCCCGGCTCCCGGCTGCACCCCCGGCTGTACTTCGATGCTTTGTCCGGCCTTCACGGTGCCGCCTTTGAGCACCCGGCTGAAAATCCCCTCCCGGGGCATGATGCAGTCGCCGGTGGCCTTCTTGATGGCGCAACCGCTGTTATGGCATTCTTTGCCGATCTGGGTGATCTCCAGCAGCACCTCGTTGTTGATCAGCAGCCGGTCGCCGATCTTCAACGCCACCAGGTCGACGCCCCGGGTCACGATGTTTTCAGCAAAAACGCCGTGACCGATCTGGGGCAGTTTGGCTTTCACCCCGTCGATGCTCTCTCCGGCCAGCAGGGAAACCTGGCGGTGCCAGTCGCCGGCGTGGGCGTCATCGGCAATCCCCCAGTTTTCCTTCAATTCCACCTCGCTCGCCGGTTTTTTGATAATGCCCTTCTTGGCGCTGATACAAACCGCTTCCACTGTACCCATTTCGTTTCCTCGTAAAAACTTGATATTAGCCGCCGATGGTGGCCATTGACGCACAACTGCCCGGCAGGCCCTTTTTTTTGCGTTGTTCGGCGGCGGCAAAGCCGTCGGCGTGGCGCCGACCCAGGCAGGCCCGAATCATTTCGGCCAGTTCGCGGTCACTGCTGCCGGAGCGCAAAACTTCCTTTAAATCCAGTACCCCGTCGTCGTAGAGGCAGGTTTTCAGCATGCCCTGGGGGGTGATGCGAATTTTGTTGCAGGTGGCGCAAAAACAGCGGGAATAGCCGCCGATCAGGCCGATGCTGCCCTTGAAGCCGGCCGCCTGCAGAACCCGGGCGGTGGCGCCGGCCGTCGGCGCTTCCCGCACATCCGGCAGGTGCTCCCGGAAGTGCTGTTCCAGCCGCGCCAGGTTCCAGTTGCCGGCTACAAAGCTGTTGCCGCCGTCAAAGGGCATGGGCTCGATAAAACGCACCTGGATGGGGCGGTCGGCCGCCAGGCGGGCCAGGTCCAGCAGTTCGTCGGTGTTGATGCCTTCCTGGACCACGGCGTTGATTTTCACCGGAATGCCGGTAAAAATGGCCTCTTCAATGACCGCAAAAACATCGGCGAACAGGTTCTGGCCGGTAATGGCGGCAAAGCGCTCGGGCCGCAGGGTGTCCAGGCTGATGTTCAGGCCGGCGAGGTTGAGTGCCCGTAAGTCGGCCAGCCGGGGGCCCAGCAGGGTGGCGTTGGTGGTCAGGGCCAGTTGGTGCAAGCCGTCGATGGCCTGCAGGCGCCGCATAAAATCCAGCATGCCGTGGCGCACCAGGGGCTCGCCGCCGGTGATCCGTACTTTACTGACTCCCATCTCCACCAGTAGGCGGGTAAGCCTTTCCAGCTCCTCGTAACTCAGCAGTTCGCGGCGCGGTTCGTCGCAGGGGCCTTTGGGGCGGCAGTAGCGGCAGTTGAGGTTGCAGCGGTCGGTGACCGCCAGTCGGACGTAATTAATCGTCCGGCCGAGATTGTCGGTAAGAGTGGGGGCCGGTGGCGCGGGGGTGTGGTGTGGCGTCAAGTTTCGTCTCCTGCGGCGGGGCCAGGCGCCGTTATGGGCATACGAATGTTGCCAGGTTTCATAGTGTAGTAATGTATTGCATAAAATAAAAAGTACAAGCCTAGTTTGCCGCCGCCGCTTTTTTTGCGCATTTTTGCCGCTGTAAATTTTGTGCAAAAACCACCTTGACACCGGTTGTTTGTATTGCCTATCCTGATCGTTGGGTACATGGTGGCATGTATATGCTGCATCACCGTTTCTGCGACAATTTGTCACTTCCTGCTTTTGGGCGGGGCGTGCTAGATTCCTACCAGGTAATACTGGTGAGCAGTCCCTTCTGTTCGTCACTATCGAAAAATACAGACCGCATGCTAAGGAGGTGATGGCGCAGGTAGTTTAGTTCAGATCCGGGGTAATTGCTGTTTAAACAGAGAGGAGGAAGATTAATGAAACATTGGATAATCGGTCTGGTCGTCGCCGCTTTTGCCCTGCCGGGCATGGCGTTGGCCGGCCAGAAAGCCACCACCATCGACGAGCTGGCGCAGATGTTCGACGCCTCGCGCTGCAAGGCTTGTCATGGCGAAGTCTACAAACAGTGGGAGGTGTCCCATCACGCCCGTCCTCTGATGGGGGTGCATGGCGGCCTCAAGGATACGCCTTTGGCCATGGCCGGGGCCACTCCCTGGTCGCCGGAGCACCCGTCCGAGGCCACCCTGGAAACCTTTCCCTGCTTTAAATGCCACCTGCCCCAGGCCCTGACCCACGCCGAGGATTCGGTGGCGGCGGAATACGCCCAGGCCCTGCTGGACCAGGACCGGCGCAAGATCGGGCAGCTTAAGATCACCTGTATCGTTTGCCACAACAATAAGGCGATCATCCATCGTTTGCAGGAAGGTGAGCCCGAGCCCAACGTGCTTTACGGCACTAGGGACATTCCCAATCATCCCGATCCGGTCTTCACCGAGATTCGCCAAAGCCCGGTGATGAAGGAGCCCCTGTTCTGCGGCCAGTGCCACGGCGTCGGGGTTAACCTGGAGTTCGGCAACCCGGTGCAGTGCGCCACTCTTTACGGCAGCTATCAGCACGCCTACATTCCCGCCGGCGGTACCCAGTCCTGCCAGGACTGTCATCTTTATCCGAAGAAAGACGGCTATGCCGACCACCGGATGCTGCCCGACTGGAACGACACCGAGCTGATGAGCCAGCGCCTGGCCGAGTCCCTGTCTTTTGATATGCAGGCCATGGGTTACGAGTGGCTGCGGGCCGGCGGTGATCGGCCCAACCGGCTGGTGATTGAAACCAAGATCGATTCCAAGGCCGGGCACCGCATCCCCGACGGCTGACCGTCTCACAATCGAGTGGTCCTGGAAGTGACCGCAAAAGATTTGGACGGAAAGCTGATTGCCCAAGATTCCCGCCACTACCATCCCCAGGCGACCACCCAGCGGGGCGCCAACGTGATGGTTTACGGCGCCCAATGGAAGGCCAGCTATGTGCGCGACACCAGCATCCAGCCCTTCCGCACCAAGGAGGAAACCTTCGAGTTCCTGCTGCCGGAAGGCACTCGCTGTGCCGATGTGGAGGTGGAGTTGCGTTATGAACTGGGTAACCCCGATCAGATTATCCCCATTCATCGCCGCACCAAAAGGGTAACCCTGGATCGTTGCCCACCCCTATAAACGGTAAACGAACGCTGGCACCGCATCTTGCGGCGATCATCCCGACTTGCGTACTGATGTACGCGGCGCCGGGCTGCTTGCCGCAACCTGCGGCACCAGCGCTCGTTTACCGGTCCTGGCCAGGGCGTGTGTTGATGGTTTGAACGTGCTCTGGTCGCACCGAATAAAAAAGGCCCCCGGGTTTCCCGGTGGGCCTTTTTGTTTTGATGTGATCGTGAACGGGCTTGGGTAGCCGGGGGCAGATTTAAATCAGCCCCCGGCGCGCCAAGGCTTAGCCGTAAGGTGCCGTGGGTGAGGTAAACGGACGATAGTGCCGCAGGTTGCGGCAAGCGCCCCGGCGCCGCGTACTCCAGTACGCAAGCCGGGGCGATCGCCGCAAGATGCGGTGCTAGCGTCCGTTTACCAGGTCTGCGTGGATTCTTCGGGCCTGTAGGGCGAAGGCCTCCAGGCGGGCTTCGATGATCTGGGGGAAGGCGTTGCCGTCGGTTTCCAGGGCCAGGAAGGGCAGTTTGCGCTCCTTCTCCTTGTTGAGCAGGGCCGGCATGTGCCGATGGCCCTCCGCCTCCCAGACCAGCCGCTTTTCGCCGCTGGTGAACTTTTCATTCAAAATCGATTCCGCCAGCCGGGTGGGCATGCAGCCAAACGGGCCGATGGAGATGATGCCGCAGGAGGGGTGCAGGATCTCGTGCAGGGCCGCCCCCACCGTCAGGATCGCCTCGCCGGCAAGCTCGGGGGCGATGTGCCGGCGGCCGGCGTTGATCAGCGGTTCCACCTCCACCTTTTCCTCGTAGTGAAAGAGCCCGCAGGGGGCCAGCAGCCGGCGGATCTTGGCGTCGAAATAGCGCTTGACCCAGTAGCGGGTCCACCAGGGGAAGTCCGGCTTGCCTTCGATGCGGTTTTTCACCAGCCAGTCGCAGTACTTGATCCACTCCGAAACCTGTGAAGTGCGGACGATAAAGCCCTCCGCCGCCAGTCGTTCGACTAAGCGCTGCAGCGAGATGGGGTCGTGGCGCACGTAGATCTCGCCCACCAGGGAGAGTTTGGGGATCTGCGCGTGCGGGGTGTGCAACTCTATTTTACCCAGTTCCCGGGCCGTGGCCTTGAGCTGCCGGGCGATGGTCGGCCAGCGGTCGGCAATAACCTTTTCCAGCTTCTCTTGCTCCCGCCAGAAGATGGCTTCCGCCGCTTCCTTGTCCTTGGCCCCGGCCTGGATGGTGGACCAGATTTCATTGAGCAGATCACCGATGATAATGGCCCGCCAGGCCGCCAGGGTGAACTTGTTACCCAGGCCGCCGTAGCTGTTGGTGGAGGTCAGCGACATCACCGCCGCGTCGGTAATACGGTGGCGGACGATGGTGCGATGGGAAAAGACGTGGTACTGGCCGAAGCGGCAGGGGCCGTCGGTGGTGGCCATGAAATAGGCGGTGATCTCGCCCTTGGGCCGCCGCTGCTGCAGATACTGCAGCATGGTGCCAACGGTGGTCTGCAGGGGCAGGCACTCCTTGCAGGAGGAGTTGCCCCGGCCCAGTTTCAGGGCCTCTTCATCGGCCGGCGGCAGGGCCTCGGCCCTGATCCCGCGCCGCCCAAAGGCCGCCGCCACCAGGCTGGTGCCAAAGGGCCCCATGGCCGGTACCAGCACTTTGACCCGAGGGTCGGTCATCGGCACCCAGGAGCCGTCGGCCAGCCGGATGCCCAGCTCATCGCCGCGCATTTCGGTGACTGCCGGTTTAAATTCCGACTTGCCAATCGCTGCGGTTAAATCGTTGGCTTCGCTGTTGTCGCCTGACGGTGCAGATGAATCCGGCTGCCCGGCGCTAAGCTCCGTCGAGGGCCGAGTGGGTGGCTTCGGCGACTTGGGTTCGGCTGCGCCCGCACTTTCGGCCTTGCTTTGAATCTGCCGATAATACCGTACGATATCCAAGAAGGCTTCGATCCGCGTTTCCAGCCCGGCGTCGGCGGTATGGCTGTCCAGTTCCAGGGTCAGGGAGGGCTTGCTGCCCATCATGTCGCGGAAGTAGGTGAGCAGAAAGGAGTCCGGCCCGCAGGAGAAATTGGTGATATAGGTGCCGTACAGCTGGGGGTGGTTTTTCACGTACCGGGCCGCCTTCATGATCATCCGGCCCATGGCCCAGTACATGTTCATGTCCGCCCCCAGGGGCTCGTCCTCAAAGGGCAGCAGGTCGATGGGGATGACTCGGATGCCCCGGGAGGCGAACTTGGCGGGAATGCCCTTGTTGGCTTCCCGCACCAGGCTGTTGTAGGGGCGGCCGAAGAGCACCACCGCCGTGCTTTCCGGATCTTGTTCCAGCTCGGCCAGGGCTTGGCGGCCCATCTCCTTAAGGTCGTGGCGGCAGGATTCCTGGTCGGCGATGGCCGCCTGCAGGGCCGCTTCGGCCCGTTTGGGGTCGGCTCCCAGTTGCCGGGCCAGGTCTTTGAATACCGGCAGGTTGGCGGTAAATCCCTTGCTGAAATCAAACACCGGGCTGATGATCGGCTTCTTTTCGGCGGCCGGGAAGGTGGCGCGGAGGTAGTAGGGCTCGCCCTGGACGAAGGGGCAGACGCAAGAGGTGGTGGCGTCGTCGGTGATCTTGACCCCCCGGATATGGGGCAAGAACAGGTAGTCGGGGGACTTGGCCAGCAGGTCGCCAAAGAGGCCGTGGGCCAGCTCCACCGGGTAGCAGAAGGGGGCGTTGCGCTGGTCGATCCCGTTGGGGTCGACCCTTTCCGAGAGCACCGGTTTTAGGTTCAGCTCTTGAAAGAAGCGGTTGAAAAGCGGGAAGAAGGTGTTGATCAGGAATGAGCGGTTGATGCCCACCGTTTTTTGCTTGGTCGAGCTTTCAAGCTGGTTTTCGGGCTTAGGCTTTACCGGGAGGGTTCCGCCAAGTTGGTTCTCGGGCTTAGGCCTTCCCGGGGGGGTTCCGCGCCCCGGTTGACGCTCATTCTCGGCGGGCATCCTGCCCGCCTCCGAGGCGCCGGCGGCCTCCTGCACGTCCATGTGCCCGGCCGCCGGCGAACCCGCGTCAACCGGGGCGCGGAACCCCTGGGGACCCTTGGGGGTTGTGGCCCGGGGAGTGTCCGTGGTGGTGGCCTGGGGGGCGTCCCGGAATACCCGGCGTTCTCTTTGTATCACCAGGTCCAGGCCGGTGCTGTCCACCTTGCGGCGGTGGATGATGTTGTCGTAGCGGTTGCAGATGCCGCCGAAGGGGTAGCTCTTGCCGTTGATGTTGATCCGGGAGATCTCGCAGCCCCGGTCGCAATCCTTGCCGCCGCCGCACTTGAAGGGCTGGCCGTATTCCACCTCCCGCACCGCCAGTTCGTCGAGGTCGAATTTGTCCGGTTCCAGCAGGCCCTGTTCCAGGCGGCGTTCGGCCTCCAGGGCCACCCCGAAGGCGCCCATCAGGCCCGGATCGGGGGGGACCACCATCTCCTTGCCGGTCAGTGCCGCCATGGCCGCCGGCACCGCCTCGTTGTAGCAGACCCCGCCCTGGATGAAGACCTTGCGGCCCACCGGGCGGTTGCCCTTGACCCGGTTGGTGTAGTTCATGCAGATGGAGTAGACCAGGCCGGCGACGATATCCTCCAGCGGCACCCCTTCCTGGGCGGCGCCCTTGATGTCCGAGCCGATGAAGGCGGCGCACTGGTCGTTGAAGTTGGGGGGGCTGGTGGCCCGGTAGGCGGTTTGGCCGATTTCGGTAACACCGATGCCCAGGCTTTCCTTGGCCGCCTCCTCCAGGAAGGAGCCGGTGCCGGCGCTGCAGGCCTCGTTCATGGCGTAGTCCGAGGGCACGCCGTTGGTGATGTAGGTGTACTTGGCGTCCTGGCCGCCGATTTCAAAGATGGTGTCCACCTCCGGGTCGAAATGGACCGCCGCGGTGGCGTGGGCGATGATCTCGTTGATCACCCCCTCGCTTAAGGCGTGCAGGCCGGCGATCTGGCGGCCGGAGCCGGTGACCCCAAGGGCTTCGATGATGATCGATTGGCGCAGCTCAGGTCCCAATTGCTCGGCCAGCGAGGCGTAAACCCGGCGGGAGGCGTCGATGGGATCGCCGTCGGTGCGCAGGTAATCGGCGGCTAAAATGGCCTTGTCGGCTCGCCGCATGATCACCCCCTTGGTGGTGGTGGAACCCACGTCCAGGCCCAGGATGCAGCGATCGCCGGCCGCCGCCTGGCCCCGGGCGGAGGGCTTGAAGTCCACCAGGTGGGTGAATTCGGTGAGGGGCTGGTGGTGGGAAAAGCTGCCGCGTTGGTTGCTGAACACCTGCTCCGGCGCCGGTAGCGGCCGGGTTTCATGCTCCAGCGCCCACAGGGCCGCCCCCAGCGCTTCCATGGCATCGGGGGGGACATCTGGGGGGACATCGGGGGGAACATCAGTGGAAACATCGGGGTTGCCATCGGTGCCGCCGGGAATGGCCAGGTCGGCGATCTCCTGGCGCAGGTAGTGGACCATGGAGCGGTTGGCGGCGCAGCCGCCGATGAGCAGCACCTGGTCCGAGGGCATTTTTTTCAGCAGCTCAAGGATTTTGCCGGCCATCATCCGGCTCAGGCCCGCCACCACCTGGTTCTTGGGAATGCCCTTGTTCAGGGCGTGGGTGCAGTCGCTTTTACAGAACACCGAGCAGCGGCCGGAAACCTGGTAGCGTTTCTCCGGCATCTCCATGGCCTCGACGTCTTCCAGGCTCAGCGACATGCGGCCCAACTGCTGCAGCAGAAACTCGCCGGTGCCGGAGGCGCATTTGTTGCCGCTCTGGATATGCTGAATCCGCCCCTCGTCGTCCAGGCGGTAGACCATGAAGCTCTCGCCGCCGGCGGAAACCACGGTGCGGTAGGGATGATCGGCGGGCAGTACGAACCGGCAGGCCAGTTCCACCGCCTCGGGTTCGGGAATGGTGGAAAGTGCCAGGTGGTGGCGGAACTTACGACCGGTGGCCGCCACCTTCAAGCCGTCCGGCCGGCCGAACTCCGCCAGCATCTCGGCCAGAACCCGGCGCGGATTACCCTCGTGGGAGCGCTTGCGTCGCAGGCTGATCTGTGCCTTCTCGCCCTTGTCCCGGGTCAGGCCTACCATGGTAATGGTGGAGGCCCCCAGGCAAATACCCAGTGCTTGCATGTCTACCTCACAAAACACGTATTGAATCGGCTAAATAAATAAATGCAGCGACAGGCCTGGCCGAGGCTGGCGCATTTAATCGCAAAACCCGTATAATAATAGATTCGATGAAATCATGCTTCCGCTTTTCTTGTTTTTGATTTTTCTTTACCGAGAGGGGTAGCGTGTGGCACAATGTGTTACCCGCGGCTTGGGTTCCGAGTTGGCGGTCTTTTTTTGTTGACATCTTCTTTACCGGTCCGTTATAGGTTACAGACCCTTGCTAGATTCGGGGGAACATCTTCTGTTTACCCGACGTGTTTTAGATGGTGAGCAACGGTAATTTCCTAATCACCCAAAACCCCAAAAAGGAGAGCAATCATGGACGTCAACAGCATTACTCCCGACCAGACCCTGGACACCAAAGGACTTAGCTGCCCCATGCCGCTGCTGAAGACCAAGAAAGCCGTCGGCCAGCTTGGTTCCGGCCAGATCCTCGAAGTACAGGGCACCGATCCCGGTTCCAAGAACGATATGCCCGCCTGGTGTGAGCGGGAAGGCCATGAGTTCCTGGGCATCAAAGACGGCGACGGCTTCTTCTCGGTATTTCTGAAAAAGGCCTGATTGTCTTCGCCTTGAAAACAAGGGTAAATGTCCGGCCGGTCACGGGGGCTCTGCTTCGTAGTCGTGGCAACGGCCGGGTCGTATTTTGTGTAAATGAATCGCGATGGAGGACAGCATGGCGAACAGTTTAGGTATTTTTGTTACCAACCCCGACAGCGTGCAGCATATCGTAGGGGTTACCAAGGCCGCCAAGGCCAAGGGCATCAAGGTAAAACTATTTTTTACCTGGAGCGGCACCAAGCTGACCAAGGATCCTGCCTGGTCCGAACTGGTGAAACTGGCCGACGATGTTTCGATCTGCGCCGACAGCTACAAGAAGATGGGCTTCAACGTTGAAGACGTTCCCGAAGGGCTGACCACCGAGAAGATGGCCACCCAGGCTCAGCACGGCGACATCATCGAAAACTACGATCGCTACATGACACTGTAGGACAGGGAGGTAACAGCATGTCTAAAAAATTATTTTTTATGTACAAAAACGCGGATTACGTCGTGGACGGCATGCGCTCCGCCCTCGGCCAGGCCGTGGAGAACAACTACGCTTTCGGCGCGGTGATGACCGATATGCCGGCGCTGGACGAGCACAATAAGGAAAACGTGGACTGGATCCGGGACATGGAGGGTGAGATTTATTCCACCGTTCCCTCGGTTTGCGAGCAAAACGAGCTGACTCCCATCACCCTGGAAGAGCTGGGGCAAAAGTTGCGTGAGATGGAGTATATCATTCCCTACGGTGTTAAGTAACCAGAGACCAACAAGCACAGGAGTAGATTATGAAAATCCTGCATGTATATCGTTCAGAGCCGGATTCCGACACCAAGAAACTGGTGGAGATTGTTTCCGAAGGCCGCGAGGCCGCTGAGTTTAAACTCCACGAAGGCCAGGTTGATTACGACAAGCTGGTGGACATGGTGATGGACGCCGACCAGTCAATCTGCTGGTGGTAGAAAACGTTCAGCCGTACTGCCGAAAGCGGCGACCGGCCCGGCTTGCGTACTGAGAGGTACGCGGCGCCGGGCCGCTTCTTTTCTGACCCCTTTTAACTTCTGGTGGCCCGTTTGAGTTCTTCTGCCGCCCCTTTTCTCTCGGTTATCGTGCCCAACTATAATGGGGCCGCCACCATTGGCGCTTGTCTGGAGGCTTTTTCGGCTTCAGACCACGCCGTCTTTGAGGTGATCGTGGTGGACGATGGCTCCACCGACGGGTCCGTGGAGTTGATCCGCGCCTTTATCAAGGGGCGCGGGGGGGCGGCTTTTCCCTGCCGGCTGGTGCAACTCAAAAACCGACGCGGTGCCTCGGCGGCCCGTAATGCCGGGGCGGCCAAGGCCGCGGGGGATTACCTGTTCTTCATCGATTCTGATTGCCTGGTCTTGCCGGAAACCCTCAGCGCGGTGGCACAGGCTGTCGAGGAGCACGGAGCCGGGACGGTGGTGGGCGGCACCTATACCCTCCGGGCTTATGATCCCGGTTTTTTCAGTCATTTTCAGTCGACATTCATCCACCATTTCGAGACCAAGCGCCTGCATGATCCCGATTACATCGCCAGCCACGCCATGCTGATTGCCGCCGACGTCTTCAAGACCGCCGGCGGTTTTCCCGAGTCCTTCATGCCCATCATCGAGGACGTGGAGTTCAGCCACCGGTTGCGCCGCCACGGTTTTGCGCTGCGCATGGACCCGCGCATCCTGGTGCGGCATGTTTTCAACTACGACTTGCGCCGGTCATGGCAAAACGCCTGGCGTAAATCCCGTTACTGGACCACCTATTCTTTGGGCAACCGTGATCTGTTGGCCGATTCCGGCACCGCCTCCCGGGAGTTGAAAATCAACGTGGTTGCCTGGGCGGTCAGCGCGGTGCTGTTGCTGTTGGGGCTGGTGCTGCTGCTCACGGGGCCGGAGACGGCGGCCCTGGCCGGCGAGGCGGTCGGTGGCGCGGGGGCGGGCGGTAACGGTGATCCGGCAGCGGCCGGCGCTTCGCCTTGGGCCCTGTGGCTTACTGTCCTGGTGGTGCAGGCGGCCAACTGGCTGGAGCAGCGGCCGCTGCTGGCCGCTTTCGGCCGGGCCGGCGGGTCGGGGTTCGCCCTGGCCGCCGGGCTTTATTACACCCTGCTCTATCCCCTGCCGGTGGGTCTGGGGGCGCTGCGGGGGATGCTCGGCTATCTGGCGGGGGAAGGCGATGGTCGCTGAAGGGCGGGGCGCCGCCCCGAGGCGCTATTCCCCCCTGCGGCACTTGGGCGGTATTTTTTCCAAGCAAGCCCCCCTGCACTTGACCGTCTTTCTTACCCGTCGCTGCAACCAGCGCTGTTCATTTTGTTTTTACCTGGCCGCCGACACCCCCCCGGCCGACCGGGGAGCTGGCGAGTTGTCCTTGGCGGAGCTGGAAAAAATCGCCGCCTCCAGCCCGCCGTTGCTCTGGCTGGCCTTTTCCGGCGGCGAGATCTTTTTGCGCGACGACCTGGTGGCCGTCACCGAGGCCTTTTACCGCCACACCCGGCCGGCGATTATCCTGCTGCCCAGCAATGGCCTGGATACCGGGCGAATTACGGCGGCGGTGCGTGAAATTCTCCAGCGCTGTCCCCGCTCCACGGTGGTGGTCAAGCTCTCTTTGGACGGGCCGCCGGCGGTGCATGACGCCCTGCGGGGGGTGGGCGGCAGCCACGCCGCCTGCCTGCGCACCGCCGCCGAGCTGGGGGAAATGCAAGGGCGGTGGACTAATTTTGAATTGGGAATCAATTCGGTGTTCTGTCCCGCCACCCAGGATAGCATGCTGGAGACGGTGGATTTTGTCGCCGGCCTGCCGCATATCCACACCCACACCATCTCGCTGGCCCGTGGTGACCTGGCCGATAAAAGCCAGTTGACGGCGGACCTGGAAAAATACCGCCGAGCCTGCGAGTACCTGGAAAAAAAACTCAAAAATCGCCAGGCCGCCACCTACCGTTTCGGCGGCGCCCGGCTCAAGGCGGCCCAGGATATCCTCCAGCGCCGTTATATCCTGGCCACCGCCCGGCAGCAGAGGGCGCAACTGCCCTGCTACGCCGGGCGGCTCAACCTGGTGGTGGCCGACGACGGTGAGGTTTATCCGTGCGAGGATTTCCGCCCGGCCATGCGGCTGGGCAATATCCGGGAGCATGATGGCGATCTGCCAAAGCTGCTCCACAGCCCCCGGGCCCGGGAGGTGGTGGCGGCCATCCGCCGCGACGGCTGCTGGTGCACCCACGAATGCTACATGATGACCAACATCCTCTTCAATCCCGCCACCTATCCGGCCCTGCTGAAAGAATACGTTCAGCTCCGGTAAACGTTCAGCCAGTTAAATCAGCACTTTGTTGGCTTTGGTGAAGAGTTGTCCACTCTAATGGCGCTTGTCGCCCCGGTGGAAGATTCGGTCGCCCACCAGAAGCCAGAACAGGCTCCTGACCCCGTTGATGGCGGCCTTCAGATCATGCATGCTGCGCAGGGCCAGCAGTCGTCGCCAGAGGAATTTGGGCCGTGAGTAGAAGCGTTTGAAGGCCAGGCGGCGCAGTTCGGCGATTTCTTCCCTGGTCATGGAGTAGGGGATGAAGGCGGCCCCCTGGTAGGTGTAGTCGGCCAGGTCGTGGGAGACGGTGCCGTATTGGTCCAGGTTATCCCACAGTTCGGTGCCGGGAAAGGGGGTCAGGGCGTGGAAGTTGGCGATATCCGGGTCCAGTTCCAGGGCAAAGTCGATGCTTTTCAGGCCGTCTTCGAAGGTCTGGCCGGGAATCCCGAAAATAAACGGCGTGTAGACGGTGATCCCCGCTTCCTTGGCGGCGGCTACCGCCTTCTTGATCTGGGCCGGGGTAATGCCCTTGCGGATGGTGTTGAGGTCCTTCTGCACCCCGCTTTCGGCCCCGAAGAGGATGGCCCAGCAGCCCGCCTCCTTGAAGGCCTTGAGCAGCGGCAGGTCCACCTGGTTGACGCAGGCCGAGGCAAACCAGGTGAAATCCAGTCCTTCCTCCTTGATGCGTCGGGCCAGTTCCATGGCCCGGTCGTAATCCGCCGCCAGGGTGTCGTCGATGAACTTGATCTCCCGGTAGCCCTGGGCCAGGCAGTGGCGGATCTCGGCCATGACGTTGTCCACCGAGCGGTAGCGGATGCCGCTTTGGCGGCTCTTGTCGATCTGGAAGCAGTACAGGCAACGGCGGTTGCAGCCCCGGGAGGTGATGATCACCGCCACCGGGCGGCGTTTGTAGGTGGCCGGCGGCGGCACATAGTCGTCGATCTCCCCAAGCAGCTCCCGGGCCGGGAAAGGCAGGGCATCCAGGTCGGTGATCAGCGATCGTGGCGGGTTGAGCACAATTTCCCCGCCCCGCCGCCAGGCAATACCTTGTATCCGGCTTAAATTCTGGGTTTGGACGCCGGCGGCATCGTCGAGTTCGGTCGCACCCGCGATCCCAGGTGAAGCTTCGCCATCGCTGCCGTCGAGCTCCCCGGCCAGCAGTGCCAGCAGTTCAACCACCGTCTCCTCGCCTTCGCCGGTCACCACCACATCCAGCTCCGGGCATTCAGTCAGGCATTTTTCCGGCAGGGCGATGGGGAAGGGGCCGCCCACCACCAGCCAGCCTTGGTGACCGGCCGCTCTTAAGTCGGTGGCCATTTTTTTGGCTTTGTCCCAGCCGAAGGTCGTTGAATAAAGGCCAATAAACTCCGGGGCAAACTCCTTAACCCCGGTCATGATCTCCTGGTGTTTAAGAAAGGCGCCGTTAAAAAAGCGCACCTCGTGCCCGGCCTGCTGCAGGGCGGCGGCCACGTACAGGGTGCCCAGGGGCTGCCAGTAGTTGATCTGGCTACCGGCGGTCTTGCTGGAAAATATTTCCTCGGGCAGCCAGGGCGGAATGATCAGGGCGCATTTCATGGGAAAAAACCTCGTAAAAAAAAACGGGAGGATGGCCACGTCATATCGACCATGGCGATCCTCCCGATCAGTACAGGGTAACGGTCAGGTTACCGTCCCCCGGCAATAGCTACTTACACAACAGCGGTCGCCTCACATCTCAAGAACACCCTTCTGGGTCTTTTCGTTCCAGGTAACGGCGATCCACCAGGCGGCCATGGCGCCGAAGATCAGGGCCAGCGTACCGCCCCATCCCAGCCAGGTGTTGGGCAGGTAGGTGAAACTGCCCAGCATCCCTTCGCTGAAGGGCAGGGGTTGTCCGGCTTGATACCAGGCAATGATCCCTTCGATGTCGCGGGGGCCATGGATAAATTTGCTGGTTAAAGCGGCTCCCAGGCCGAAGAAGGGCACCACGATCCAGAGCTTGATCTGGCCTTCGCCCACCCGCCAGAGGGCGCCGGTACCGCAGCCGCCGGCCAGAACCGCGCCGAAGCCGAAGATAATGCCGCCCAGCACGCCACCCCAGCCGAAGACGCCACGCAGGTAATGGGCGGGATCGACGATTCCGGTGTGCTTGAGTACGGCAATGCCGGTTACCAACAGCACGATGGACAGGGCCACTGACTTGGCCATCTTGCAGTCGCCGGTCATGTGCGGCTCCCGGAAGGCCTGGATCATGCACCAGCGACCGCGCTGGAAGACATAGCCCAGTGCTGCAGCCAGCAACAGCACGCCGCCCAAGGTGCCCAGCGGCTGCCAGGCGCCCATGCCCCAGAAATGCTCCTGGCTGCCGGCGTAGGCGTAAGCTCCCCAGATCAGGGCGATCAGGGCGCCAACGCCCAGCACGATCTGCAAAGCCGGGGGTACGTTGAAGGTCTTGGCGCCGCCTTGTCCCCAGGAAACGTTTTCCATTTCCCAGTAGGTGTATTTCAGGGCCAGAATGGCGCCGATAATCAGGCCGGCCCACATGGCGAACCCATGGGCCGACAGGTTGCCCAGAGCGTTGTAGAAACCGCCGACGTTACAGCCACCGCCCAAAATGGCGCCGATCCCCATCAGGGAGCCGGCGACTACCGCTTTGATTATTTCGATGCGGGGCGGAATGCGAAAGGCGAAGTTGCCGCCCAGGCACGCAGAGACAAAAGCACCGGCGATAAAAGCAATGCCAATCACCGAGCCGCTGTGCAGAAAGATGTTGCCGGGGCCTGATTCGTTAACCCCGACTCCGTAAAGGATCCAGTCGCCCCAGTTCTGGACGGCGCCGGTGGCACCCCACGAGGTGTACCAGGCGGCGATCACCACGCTCAAAAAGGCGATGAAGGTGGCAGTGATGTAAGGGTTCCATTTGTCCTGACAGAGAATCTTATACAGTTCTTTGGCCTGCTGACCAAGCACGCTTCCTTCGCTCATACCCTCTCCTGTTCCCTAGAGTTTGAAAGTTTACTGAAAACGCAGGAAACCACCTTGCCTCCTCAGCAAAGTGGTTATTCCTGCGTTCTCTGGCTGTTGCATCAAGACCGTCGCTGCTTAGCGACCGTAACCGCCACCGGGCCGGGGGGGCGGTGCACCGTAGCCACCGCCGCGGGGTGCGGGGGGTGCGCCGTAGCCTCCACCCGGCCGAGGCGGCGGAGCACCGTAGCCCGGAGCCCGGCCTTTATCTTCTTCTTTGGCTTCCGGTTGCGGCTGGCCGTACCCGCCACCCTGAGCAGGGGGAGCGCCGTAGCCACCGGCCCGGGCCTGAGCCTCATCGGGGCCGCCGATCTGGCCCTGGAAGGCCACGAAGCCGAGCATTCCGGCTACCAGTAACATGCCCACAAAACGTGATGTTTTCATTTTGGAACCTCCTTGCGTTTCTTTGGGTTGCAGTTCTAGTGCTGCCTTTGTTTCTTGTTTTGATTTAAAAGACCACTTCGGCGGTCAACTTGTTCCCCTTCGCCTGGGCCATATATCACAGAGTGGCAGGTGGTCGACGGCGCAAAAGAAGGAGTCACCGGGCGATGGCGCTCGGTCTTTTCCTGCTCGTGACCGGGGCAACGATACTTCTAAAAAAATTGTAAGGCATTCTATGTGATTGTTTTATTTTTTGCAAAATAAAAATGTGTATTTTACGGCTCCGGCCAAGGTTTGGCGATGTCGGCGGCGCGGTAAATCAACACCAGGGGGCGATACTGGAAAATCCCGCTGTCGGCGCTGAACTGTTGCAGATGGTGGTAACCGTCCAGCATCATTATGGTTTCCGGCGGAATGCGGGCCGTGGGGGAGCCCTTGATGACTACCACAGTTTCCGGCGGCGGGGCAGCCGGGGCGGGTAAATAAAATTCCGGCAGGTGCATCTCCCAGCTGAAGCGCAGCGGTGATTCCGTCACCCCCGGCGGCTGCGGGGGCGGCGTCGCCGGAGGCAGGTAAACAACTTTCTGGTTGGTGAAAAGGTCGAGCAGGGGCAGGGTCACCCGGGGGTCCAGCACCGGATCATGTTCGCTCAATACCACCACCCCAATCGGCTGCCGGGGCAGAGTGTCGAGGAAGCGACCGGCCTCCAGCAGATTACGGTCGCCGGTGCTGTTGAGAAAAGGCTTGAAGGCGCCGCCGGCCAGCAGCAGCGAAGAGCCGGCGATGACCACCAGCAGGTGCCGGCGCAGACCGGGGTCGGCCAGGTCGCGCAGGCCGTAACCGGCCAGCAGGGCCAGCAGCGGCAAGATCGGAATCGAATAGCGGATGCGGCGCAGTTCAAGCACCACCAGCACCAGAATCACCAGCCAGGACAGTGCCGCGTAACGCCGGTCGCGCTGCCGGATGGCCCGGTAACCCGAGTAGAGCAGGGCGGCGGTGAGCAGCGGATGGGTCTGGAAGAAGAAGGTGGAGATCAGTCCCTCGCGCCAGCCCTGGCTTAAGGCCGGGCGTTGGAATTCCAGCAGCAGGGCGATTTGCTCGGCCATTACCTCCCGCTGTCCCCAGAAAAAAACAGCGACCAGAAGCAGGGCCGGCGTCAGGGCCAGGGCGGCTCGGATTATGGCCCGCCGTGGCTCCGGGCCCAGTGAGCAGAGAAAAACCGGCAGCAGCCCGGAGAGCAGCAGCCAGGCGGAATATTTCACCAGCAAAACACCGATCACCGCCACTGCGGTGAGGGGGACATACCATCCACCCCTGGTCATGGCTCGATGCAGGGAGGCCAACGCCAGCAGCAGGAAGAACATGGTGCCGATGTCCACCAGCAGCAGCGGAGTCTGGCTGTACAGGTACGGAAAGCCGAGAAACAACAGGGCCCCGGCTTGGCCGGTTTCCTCATCCCAGAAATCTCGACCAAGTTGTGCGATGAGCAGGGTAGTGAGGGCAAACAGCAGGGCGTTGAGCAGTTGCGCCGCCAACCGGCTCTCTCCGAAAATGGTGAACAGCAGGCCGTAAAGCATGGACATCAGGGGCAGGTCGGTCCAGGCAAAAATTTCGCCGCCCCATTCCCGGTAGAAATATAGCGGCCCGTAAGTGCTGAAGCTTTTGGCCTGGATAAAATAGCGGGCCGCGTCCACGATCATTTCCGGAACATCGAAAAAGAGCAGGCAGGCCAGAAAGGCCATCAGCGGAGTAGTGGCCCGCGCCAGCAGCGGCATCAGTCGCCGCTGGCGTCCGGCGGGGGTGCTGTGCCCGGCCTCCCGCCACCACTCGGGGGCCTTGGCCAGCAGCCACAACAGCGGGGTTAACAGCAACAAATACAACCACAGCCGCCAGGGCTCGGCGGCCTGAAAAACCCACTGCCAACTGGTCAGGGCATTGTCATCCAGGTGTCGGGCCCGGTACAGTAGCACCGGAAACAGCAGGGAAAGCCCGGCAATCAGCAAGTGTCCGTATATGTTGCGCAACAGAACAGGCAAATTTTCTCCTTCGCCCATGATAAATAACCGGCGGCGATCAGCCTTCTTCGTGGTACTCTTCTTCGCTGTTCACTTCCCAGATCGCCCGCTTGTCGGTGCTGCCGTTTTTAATCGCCGCCACCGCCGCCATGGCCGCCAGCATGGAATGGTCCATGTTGTTATAGCGGTGCATGCCGTTGCGACCGATCAGAAACAGATTGGTCAGCCCGTCGGTGAAGTTGCGGATCTCGGTGAAACGGTGATAAGTGCCGAAATAGGCAGGATAAGCCTTGGGCTGGCGGATTATCACCCCATCCAGCACGTCGGCCGGGTCGATGAAACCCAGGCTGGTCATTTCCGCCACCCCCAGTTGCTGCAGCTCGTGGTCGGGCATGTTCCAGAGGTCGTCGCCTTCGTCGCAAAAATACTCCAGCCCCACCCAGACCGTATCCGGGTTATCCACCATGTAGGGGCTCCAGTTGTTGAAGATCTGCAGCCGGCCCAGGCGGACATCATGTTCCTGGATGTAAATCCAGTTGTCGGGCAGCAGGCCGGTTTTGCCTGGCGC
Organism: Desulfurivibrio dismutans; assembly: GCF_029210385.1. Classification (GTDB taxonomy): domain Bacteria; phylum Desulfobacterota; class Desulfobulbia; order Desulfobulbales; family Desulfurivibrionaceae; genus Desulfurivibrio; species Desulfurivibrio dismutans. The sequence continues at coordinate 106,926 of NZ_JARGDQ010000009.1, forward strand.
CTGCCCGGTGGCGGCGAGCTGGCCACTCATTTTGCTGAGCAGCAGGCCGATGGTTAAAAAATCCCGGTAAACCAGTCCGTTGGCGAGCTCCATTGTCGCTTCCGGGGCCTGGTCCAGGGCCAGGATCAGATCGCGCACCGGCATGGTGGAGAAGCAGAATTCGCCGTCTTCAACGTACTCCGTGCCGTCGGCCAGCTTGCGCACCCGCACCCCGGTGACCCGGTTGTCGCTGGTAAGCAGTCCCACCACCTGGTGACCGGTGCGCAAAGTGCCACCGGCGCCGGTTACCCGGCGGGCCACTTCTTCCCATAGCTGCCCCGGGCCCAGCTTGGGGTAGAAAAAATGCTGGATCAGGCTGGTTTCCACCTTGGCTTTGGCCCGGGCGCGGGGGCTGGTGAAGAGAAAGCGCAGGGCATGTTTGACGGCTCCCGCCACGGATAGTCCTTTCACCCGCTGAGCCCCCCATTCGGCGGGAATCTCTTTGCAGGGGCGACCCCAGACTTTCTCGGTGTAATCCTTGAAAAAGGTGGCGTAAAGGCGGTAGCCAAAGCGGTTAATGAAAAAATCTTCCAGGTTTTGTTCGTCCCGGATGGGAAACAGGTGGGCCCGCAGGTAACTGAGCAGGATCAGCAGCAGCCGGCCGGCTCCCAGGGCGCGGACCAGCGGCAGGCCGACCGCCAGGGGGTAGGCGAGAAAGCGGCGGCGATGGAGAATGCGGGAGAGGCGAGAACGCTGCAGCATTACCCGATCGGTTTTTTCCGGGTCCGGACCGTCGGCGGTCAGCAGGTCGGCCAGATCGCGGCCCAGGGCGCGGTCATCCCGGGCCGGTGCCCCCTGGAGGGGGAGAATTTCCTGCCACCACTCCATGATCCGCTGGGAGCGGGAAAAAAAACGGTGTCCGCCGATGTCGATCCGGTTGCCCCGGTAATTTTCGGTGCGGGAAATGCCGCCGATATGCGGTGTGGCCTCCAGGATCAGCGGCGTAACGTCGGTCTGGCGCAGCAGTTCCAGCGCGGCGGTAAGCCCGGCGGGGCCGCCGCCGATGATGATGGCGCGGCGCTGGGGGGGCGAAGAGGCAGACATAAGCGGATGGTTACCTGTCGCTGAGGTTTTGCCGGTCGATGGCGTCCCGCAGCCATTCTTCCAGTTTGGCTTTGGGTGGCAGCTTGCCGGCGCTGAGCAGGCGGTCGTTGATTACCAGGGCCGGGGTGCGGGGCATACCGAAGCGGCCGATTTCGTCGGGGTCCTGGATCTGCAGGATATCGGCGGGAATATCCAGCTCGGACATCACCTCCAGTACCATTTCGCCCAAGCGATTGCAGGAAACACAGCCGGGACCCAGGATGCGGATCTGCAGGGCGCCATCCCGGCGCGGTTTGCCGTGTTTCAGCCGGTCATACTCCTGTTCCAGGGCCCGGCGGTAAAGCTCTTCGCGGCCGGCCGGGATGTAGTTCTGGCGGGCTATCTGCCGGTAAAGCCGGTCCAGAATTTCCTGTCGGGGGCTGACCTGGTCGGCCAGGGCGTGGCCCAGGGCGACATCAAGACCCAGCAGGCCGATGACCGCCCGTCCGACCCTCAAGGAGCGCTGGATAGGGGTGTCCATGGTATGGATTTCGTCCGAATGGCTTTGTGTTTGTCATGATTTGTCGGTGGTCTTGACGACTGGCAGCAGGGTTCATAATTTTGTACCGGTGCAATAAATAATACCTGGCCTGCGGTTTCTCGTCACGTCATGTGCCGGTAGCGTTCTCCGTTGGCTGGAACAGTAAAGTCAGTATAAAAAATTGTACCAACCCGACCCGTCGCTGGTGATTCTGGTGGTTAATTATTTAAAAACACGTAGCTTTTTAATGGTATCTGTCGCTGGTATGGAGCTTGCATGTCAATAGAGGGTAGCAGTTGTAGCATCTCTCCTTTCATCTCCTTTCTCCAGGCACGAGAGCCGGCGCGCCCGCCAAGCGTTACGGCTCTTTTGCTTTTCTGCTAAAGATTCATAACGGGAACCGGGGCCGGAAACAAGGGTTGTTTTAGGCCGGGTTGCTGTCGGCCAGGATTTGTTCCAGGCGCCGGCGGTATTCTTCGGGGCTGATTTGCGCCCCCCGCAGGCCGCCCCGCAGGTTGATTTCGCCAAGATAGGCTTGTTCCGGCAGCAAAAAAAGATCCAGGTGGGCGTAAGGGAACCGGCCACGCTCCATGGTCCGGCGGCACAACTCCAACTGGCTGCGGCTCAGGGTCCAGGGCTCACTGTGGCCGCCGCAATGGAGATTGTGACGGAAACCGGCGGCGTTGTGGCGCAGGTAAGCCTCCCGGTAATCGCCCAGGATAACCACCCGGATATCCCGCCCCTCCGGCCTGAATGGTTGCAGCACAAAGGGAGGGTGCAGAGTCCCCAGAGTGGCCTGGTTGAGCACTTCTTCCACGCTGTTCCAGAGCAGTACCCCCATGCCGGCGTTGGCCCGGTCCAGCTTGGTGACCACCTGGTCGATGCCGGCGGCGTGATACCGGGTGACGGCCCGGTGCAGGCCGTGCAGGTCGTGAATGGCCAGGGTATGGGGCAGCATGAAGGGGGTGAAAACGGCGGCCTGCATAACCTTGGAGCGTGACAGGGCCTGGGCCCGGGCCGGTGGGAAGAGCTGTATCCCCCGGTCGACCAGGTCCCAGAGCAGGTACTCCTCGCCGGGGGCCAGCCGGACGCGGGTAAGCACCCGGTCGCCGGCGATCAGCCGATGATAGTCACGGCGCAGGGTTTCGTTGTCACGGATCAGTCGGGGGTGGGAAGTCAACAGGCGGCCTCCCGGGGTTAGAAGAGCATTTCCAGAAAGCGGGAATGGAAATTGGACAGGTCGGTGTTGCACTCGCCGCAAAACAGCTTGATTTCACCCAGAATCTGGGACTCATCACCTTCCTGGGTGAAGCTGCCGTCGCGGTTTTGTCGGTAGTGAGTGGTGAGAATCACGTCATCGGCAACTTCCAGAAAATCGGTGTCGTTGCCGCAGTTGGGGCATTTAATCAGGGCCAGGCTCCGACTGATTTCACGTTTTTTTTGCTGTTCGTTCGGGTTGCGGGCTGCTTCCATGTTGGTTCCTGTGACTGGGCGACTGGCAAGGGCAGACAGTATGAGGCCTGCTTTACGGTACAGTGATCGTCGGTAAATCGTTCACTATATTCCGCCAGGCGGTTTTCGTCAATCATTATGGCAAAGCCGCTCAAGGGAACCGTCAAAGTCATTGGCCTTGGTGCCGGGGTGGGGGCGCTTGCTTGGCGTGCAACCCCGAGATCGGTCGCGAGGGCCACGGACTGAACGCAGAATGTTTAATCAAAGAGGTGCAGGACATTGTCCTCGCCCCGGTTGATGACCTGGCACAGGTTGCCGAGCATCACGTCCAACTTTTTGGCGTCCAGCTCAAAGCCGTTGAGGTGGAGAAATTTAAGCAGTTTGGGGTTGCGGAAGAGTTCCCTGGTGGTTGGTTCTTCATCTTTCAGGCTGGGGTAGCCGATTATTTTGGCAAAGATGTTGGCCAGGTAGACCACGATGGAACTGCATGGGGAATCCCGGTCATGCCAGGGGGCGTGGTGATATAGTACGGGGCGGATGACCTGGGGGGGGGAAGTCCCACTGGCGTAGCAGTTTGGCGGCCACCTGGTAATGAGTGACCCCCAGAACGGCCTTTTCCGCTGTGCTGAATGACTGGTGCTGGGTGGCGACCAGATTCAGGATCTGCTTGAAGTCATCGCGGAAATAGGCATCAAATACGATCTTGCCGATGTCGTGAATCAGGCCGGAGAGAAAAATGGCGTCATCCTGGCAGCGAAAATGGTGGGCCAGATACTTGGCAATCTGGCTGCAGACGATGGCATGACGCCAGAAGCCTTTGCGGTCGAAACCGTTGCCTTCCTGCTGTTGAAAAAAATCGTAGACCGCCAGGGCGCTGAGGATAGAACGCAGTTCGTTGGCGCCTAAAATGGCCAGGGCGTGCTCGATGGTGTGGACCTTGCTGAGGGTCATGTGCAGCGGCGAGTTGGCGATCCGCAGAATTTTGACCGCCAGCGGCGGATCCTGTTCGATCAGGGCGGCGATTTTCCGGTAATCCACCGTTTCGTCTTCCAGCAGATAGGAGATTCGGTGGGCGATGGCCGGCAGGGTGGGCAGTTCTTCGATCCGCTGACTGATATCCTGCACTGTATAGGCGGGCATTTCACGATTCCTTGGTGCGGTTGGTCCCAGTGGCGTAAGAATGAAGGTCCAGCACGTAAACCTGCCGATCTTGAGCGGGCTGGGCTGTGGGGGCGGCGGGGCGCACGGCGACACCGCCCTTGTCGTTGGTTCCCAGGGCTTCCCGGATCCGGCTCAACTCGGCGGAGACCAGGGCCAGGTTGCCCGCCAGTTGTTCGACTAAGGGTACAAAGGCCAGCAGTGGATCTTGGGGGCCGCTGGCCGGCGGTGTCGTGTCGTCGGTGCCGGCCGTGTCCTCGTTAACGGCGGTGGCCGACGGTGCGACCGGCGGTTGCGGGGCTTCCGCCGTAGCGGCCGTTTCTTTCCGGGGAGCGGCTTGTTCCGTCCGGTGTTCCTGCCGCTTACCAGGAATATCGAGCGGCATGTTGAAATACTTGAAACAATTGTTCCAGAAAACCGTCATGTCTTCCGGCGCCGTTTTCTCGGAACTTTCGTTGGTCAGCCGCTGGGCCAGAGATCTGATACAGCTTGCGGCGCCGGACTGCGGGTACAGCTTCATGAACGATTTCTGCTGCTGCAGGGCCCGGGGGACGGCCTCATCCTGGTAGACCAGGCCCAGGGGTTCCAGCGGTACGCCGAGGTACTTATCCACTGCCATCCGGAACTTCTTGAACACGCCTTTGGCGGAAGCCACGTCGGTGCAACGATTTACCACAACCCTTACCCGGCCGCCATATTTATTCTTCGTTAACACCTTGAGCAGCGAGTAAGCGTCGGTCATGGAGGTGGGTTCACTGGTGATTACCAGCACCACTTCCGAGGCGGCCAGGCAGAAGGCCACCACGCTGCGGGAGATGCCCGCTGCAGTGTCAAAGAGAAAAAAATCGTAGCGTCCCAGAGAGGCAAAGGATTTGACCAGGGTGTCGAGATGTTCGGCCTCAAGGTTGGCCATCTCCTCGACGCCGGTGCTGCCGGGAATGACGTTGATCCCCGAAGGGTCTTGGATGATGATGTCCTGAATGGTTTTCTGGCCCCGGATCACATCGCCGATATCATGTTCGGGGTTGATCCCCAGCAGGATGTTGATATTGGCGGTGCCCAGGTCGGCATCGAACAGGCAGGGTCGATAACCTAGTTCAGCCAGGTGGATGGACAGGTTGACCGTGAGGTTGGTTTTGCCGACGCCTCCCTTTCCGCTGGTGATGGCAATGGTTCGATTCATGCTGTTTCCGTGGGGAAGTGTGAAGTTTACGGGAGAAATGCCGGGCGCCCCTGCCGCTGACGGGCCACTCTCAGTCAAGGGGAACGGCGGTGATCCTCACGCCGCCGTCGGCGTTCTCGAAGTTGAACAGAATACTGTGGCTACCGGTGGTCTTGGTAAGATCCTGGAAATTGTCGGTTACAAAACGATGAAAAAGTTCCCGATCGATTTTTTCTTCATCCTGGATTATGGCGGCCAAAGAGAGGTACTCTTCATACATCTGGTCGATGCGGATGCCTTCGGTGGCCGGATCGGTGATCATGAAACCGCGCCCCCGGCCGGTGCTGGAGGCGGGGCCGGGGTCATGGGCGCCGGGTGCGGAGCGGCTGCCCCGCTTGCGGAACATTTGGATCATCTCGTGCGGCACCACTCGCAGGATCTCCGAAATGGTGGTATCGCCGAGCTTCAGCAGGCCGTCGTCGACCATGGTTTTCATCCGGCCGCTCTCAATGGCTTCCGCTTTCAATTCATCGACCCCGGCGCCTTTGTTAAAAGATTTGAAATCGCTGGGAACAAACAGTTCCGACAGCAGAGTGCGGCCGCTGAAGCCGGTGAAATCGCAGTCACTGCAGCCCTCTCCCTTAAAAAAGGTAAGGTGAGTGGGGTAATCGCTGAACAGCGGGCTCCATTCCTCCTCGCTGGGCACATAATCCGCCAGGCAGGTTGGGCAGATACGGCGGACCAGACGTTGCGCCAGCACGCAGCTCAAGCTGGCGGCGATCTGGGCCCGATCAATCCCCAGATCATCGAGCCGGCCCAGGGTGCTGATGGCGTCGTTGGTGTGCAGGGTACTCAACACCAGGTGGCCGGTCTGGGCGGCGTCGAAGCCGATCTGGGCCGTGTCGCCGTCGCGGATCTCGCCCACCAGGATCACGTCCGGATCCAGTCGCAGAAAGGAGCGCAGCAGTTGGGAAAAGGAGAGGCCGATTTTGTTGTTGATCTGGGTTTGCATGATCCCCGGGAAGCTGTATTCAATGGGATCCTCGGCGGTGATGATCTTCAGGGTGGGGTCGTAGATATACTGCAGGGCGCCGTACAGGGTGGAGGATTTGCCGCTGCCGGTGGGGCCGGTGACCAGCACCATGCCGGCCGCACTCTTAAGGAAGATTTTGAAAGGGTCCAGTACATGGGGCGAATGATTAAGTTTTTCCAGTCCCACATTGGCATTGCGGGAATCCAGGATCCGGATGGTGACGTTTTCGCCGCTGATGGCCGGGCAGGTGGCCACCCGGAAATCCAGGTTGTATTTCTGGCCCATGGTGCGGTCGAAGTAATTAATATGGTGCGGTCGAAGTAATTAATGCGGAAAACGCCGTCCTGGGGAACGCGACGCTCGGAAATGTCCAGGCTGGACATGACCTTGATCCGGGAAACGATGGCCGCCGGCTTTTCATTGATCTTGTTGTGCAGCCAGCCGGCTTTGACCTCGCGCAAGACGCCGTCGATCCGGAAACGCAATTTGGCTCCCTTGCGGTCCTGCTCGAAATGAATGTCACTGGCTTTGTGGGTAATGCCGTACTTGACGATGTAGTTGACCAGCTCCTCGGTTTCCAGGTCGTAGGCGCCGTAATCGGTTTGGCTTTCCGGCACCTCGTCGATATCTTCGGAAAGCTCAAGCTGCATGGAGTCGGCCGGACCATTCTCAGCCGCGCGCTCTTCGCTGTTCTCTTTTGCTTCCGGCGATTGCCGACCGCTTAACTTTTTGCTGTAAAGAATTTCAAAAAGCTCGCCAAACTTGGCCTGGGTAATGAAGATGCAGGAGATGTTAAGGCGGTCGTAAAGTTGGTTGAGGTCGCGGACGTTGCTGATTTTATCGGCGCTGAGGGTGGCGACGGTGAGTTCGTTATCTTTCAGCGAAATGGGCAGAATAAGATTTTTTTCAGCATACTTGGGGCTGATGATTCTGGTCAGCGCCCGTTTGTCGTTCTCGCTGTAGATGAACCCCTCCAAAGCTTTGAAGGGAATACCGGCCTGCTTGGAGACTGCTTCCTGGAGCTGGGAGTTGGTAATCAGCTTGTTGTTGATCAGCAGCGTGCCCAGCGGCACGCCCTCGCGCTTTTGCTGGGCCAAGGCTTTCTGGAGCCTGTCCTGGTCCAGGTAGCCCAGGTTGATCAGGATTTCGCCCAGTTTGGTCTGCTTGTCGTACTTGTTTAAGATACGGTCCAGGTCCAGGGGGCTGAGCAGCCCCAGGTCACAGCAGATCTCGCCGATGCTGCGGGAGGATTTCTGGGTTCTTAGAGCGGCGTCGATATCCTGCCGGCGGGCCAGGTTGAGTTTGACCGCCAGGTCACCCAGTTTGTTAGAGCTCGCCTGTTCCTTGATCAACTCGTAGAGGGCGGCGCTGTCCAGGAAACCTTCATCGACCAGGGCCTGCCCCAGAGCCTGGTGGTGCTCCTTTTTCTGCAGGCAGAACATCAACTGTTCCTGGGTAACGTACTTCTTCTCCACCGCCAGGGTGCCAAGATGCTTGCGAAAGCTGGGATGTTCCTGGAGGCGGTGGAGATTCTGTTCGCTGAGCTTGCCCTGCTTGACCAGTATCTGCCCCAGGGGCAGGCCGATCAACTGCTTTTCCTGCTGCTGGAGTTTGAGAACCCGGTCGATGTCCTGCGGGCTGACCATCTTTTCACGTACCAGCAGCTCGCCAAGACGGAAGTGGCCGTTTGGGTTGGGTGCCAAATCGGAATTCAGGGCCGGCTTGTTCATTGTTGGAGGCTCTGCATGGGCTGTCTCGCCGTTGGCCATGAACTGCGCCCCGCAAGAACTGGCGGCAGGAAAAGTTAAGCGCGCAACAGGCGACGACTTTCTGATCCTGACTTGTTGTTGTTTCCGTTTTCCTTATAAATTAGAGCCCCCTTATTGTCAACAAAAGGCGTATAGTTAAAAAGATTTTGTGGCATGGTCCTGTATTATTAGCCGAAACGGCCGGTGATATACTCTTCGGTACGCTTCTGATTGGGGTTGGTGAACATCTTGGCGGTGGGGTTGAACTCGACCAGGTCGCCGACGTAGAAAAAGGCGGTGTAGTCGGAGATCCGCGAGGCCTGCTGCATGTTGTGGGTGACGATGACGATGGTCACCTGCTTTTTCAGCTCGCTCATCAGCTCTTCGATGCGAATGGTGGACTGGGGGTCCAGGGAACTGGTGGGCTCGTCCATCAGCAGCACCTCGGGCTCCACCGCCAGGGCCCGGGCGATGGAGAGCCGCTGCTGCTGCCCCCCGGAAATACCACCGCCGGGCGCCTTGAGCCGGTCCTTGACCTCGTCCCACAGGGCCGCTCCCCGCAGGGCCTTTTCCGCCACCTCGTCCAGCACCGCCCGGTTGCGAATCCCCACCAGCTTCAAACCCGCCACCACGTTGTCATAAATGGACATGGTGGGGAAGGGGGTGGGCTTTTGAAAGACCATGCCAACGCGGCGCCGGACGGTTACCGGGTCCACCTTGGGGGCGTAGATGTCGCTGCCGTCCAGCAGCGCCTGGCCGGTGACCCTGGCCCCCCGGGTAAGGTCGTGCATGCGGTTGAGCGAGCGCAGGAAGGTGGTCTTGCCGCAACCGGAAGGGCCGATCAGGGCGGTGATCTTCTTATTGTACATGGACAGGCTGACATCATTGACCCCGGCGGTGTCACCATAAAAGACGCTGAGCTTGCGGGTCTCCATCCGAATATCGGTAGCCGCCGGCGCGGTTTCAGCATGGCGGCCGGCCGCCGTAGATTCCTGATTATGCATGTTCGTTCCTCTCGCGCTTGTTAGCATTGTGTCCGAAAGCCCGCGCGTAATCGTTCGGCAGTGCCGCAGCTTCGGGCAAGCAGTCAGGTGCCGCGTACCCCTGTACGCAAGCCTGGCTGATCGCCCGAAGATGTGGTGCTGCCGAACGATTACGCCCGCCGGACCGTCACTCGGGCCGTGATAAAGAGCAGGATCACCATCACCAGCAGGACAATGCCCGCCGCCCAGCCCATCTCATGCCACTGCTTGTAGGGGCTGATGGCCAGGCTGTAGAGGCGCTGGGGCAGGGTGTCCACCGGCCCGAAAAGCCAGCCGGTCCAGCGGCTGGGCAGGTAATTGTTGCCGAACGAGGTAAAGAGCAGCGGTGCGGCCTCGCCGGCGGCCCGGGCAAAGGCGATCAGGATGCCGGTGACCAGCCCCACCTTGGCGGCGGGAATGATGGTGGAAAGAATCACCCGCCAGCGGGGCAGCCCCAGGGCCAGGCCCGCCTCCCGGATGGACCAGGGAATGATGTCCAATGCACTTTCGGTGGCCCGGGCGATGATGGGCAGCATGACAAAGGTCAGGGCCACCGCCCCGGCCAGGCCGGAAAAGGTGCCCATGGGCTTGACGATCAGGGCAAAGGCCAGCATCCCCTTCAAAATAGCCGGCATCCCGTTCAAGGTGTCGTTGAGCAGCCGCAGCAATGGGTTCAAGCGATGATCCGGGTACTCGGCCAGCATCACCCCGGCCCCGATACCTAAAGGTACGGCGATGATCAGGGCCATGGAATCCACCACCAGGGTACCGATGATGGTATGCACCAGGCCGGTAGGCTGGCCGGTGTGGGCCCGAGTGGGAGAACCCAGTTCCTGGGTGAAAAAATCCCAGTTCAAGGCGCCGATGCCCTGCACCACCACGTAAGCGATGACGATGAACAGCGGCACCAACACCAGGATAGTGGAGCTGGCCAGTAGACCCAGCATTAGCCGGTCGCGCCAGTAGCGGCGGCCAAGGCTCAGCACCGGGGTGGCCAGCGCGGCGCTGCCGGTCTTGGTGGTATTACCATTAAATGCCGTCATGCCGAGCGTCCTCCGGCGACCATCATTTTGCGTTGAATATAAGCGGCCAGCAGGTTGACGATCAGCGAGATCAGGAAAAGATAAAAACCGATGGCCATCAAACTGGACAGGTGCAAGTTTTCCACCGCCTCCCGAAACTCGTTGATGATCACCGAAGGCATGGTGGCCGCCGGCCCGAACAGGTCAAAGGGCAGGGTGTTCTTGTTGCCGATAAGCATGGCCACCGCCATGGTCTCGCCAATGGCCCGGCCGAAAGAGAGAATTGCCCCGGCGACGATGCCGCTTCTGGCGTAAGGCAACACCGCCATGCGAATCACCTCCCAGCGGGTGGCGCCCAGGGCCCAGCAGGCCTCCCGCTGCGCCTTGGGCACCAGACGGATGGCATCCCGGCTTAAGGCGGCGGTGAAGGGGACGATCATCAAAGCCAGCACGATCACCGCCGTGGTCATGCCGTAACCCATGGGGCTGCCGATGATCGGCAGCAGCTCCGGCCGGCTTTCCGCCGCCCACATATAGAGGGGCAGGTAAAAATGATCCCGCAGCCAGGGGGCCAGCACGAAAATGCCCCAGATGCCCACCACCACGCTGGGTACGGCGGCGATCAGGTCCACCAGGGCGTCGATGATATGGGACAGCCAGCGGGGGGCGTACTCGGCGGAGAAAATGGCCACCGCCAGGGCCGGAAAAAAAGACAGCGCCAAAGCCGCCACACTGGTGACCACGGTGCCGATGAGAAAAGGGAAGGTGCCGAAGGTCAGGGTCAGGGCCGGGTCCCAGGTGGTGCCAATGAGAAAACCCCAAAAGCCGAAGGTTTTGATGGCCTCCGAACCCTCCCAAAACAGCACCACCGCCAGGGAGATGGCCAGTCCCATCACCGTCAGGCCGAACAGGGTGACCAGCACGGCGAATATCCGGTCGCCCAGCCAGCGGTAAAGCAGCGGCGGGGTTCGTCTGACCAGTTCGTAAGTGGATGGGGCAGCAGCCAAGGGAAAGTCCTCCCGGTAAAAGCGTCAACAAAAGGGCGTCATAACAGTCATCGTTCCCGATTCAGCCACGTTTGTGGCGGTAAACGGTAATAAAATCGGGCAGCGGCGGGGCCGGGGAGGAAGTGTCCGTCTCGCCGCCCCGCCGCTTGTGAGGAGAAACTAAGCCGCAAATGTTCGGCTTTGATTAGGATTCGTTTAGGATTGTTTTACCGTTGCATTTCCCGCAGCACTTTTTCGCCCAGCTTCTCGTCCTGCCAGGTGATCTGGCGGATCATCTCGAAGTTGAGGTCGATGGCCGCCTGGGGCAGGCGGGCAAAGCCCAGGGACTCTGAAAGTTCCTGGCCGTCGCGGATGGCCCAGATCAGGAACTTCAGCAGCTCCTCGGCCTGGGCGCGGTTGGCAATGGCCCGGTTCTGGTCCAGGTTCTGATAGACCAGCATCCAGGCGAAACCGGCGGCGGGGTAGCCGTCCGGAGCCGGGGTGTTGGTGAATAGCACCCGGGTGTCGGCGGGCAGGTCGATATCGGCGGCGGCGGTGGTGGCGGCGTAGCTGGGCTCGATGGTGTTGCCCGCGGCGTTGACCACGTAGCCGTAGCTGATATCGCTGAGGATGGCGTAGGAGAGCGAGTTGTAACCCAGAGCGCCGGGGGTGTTCATTACTACCCCGGCCACCCCTTCGTTGCCGTTGCCGCCTACCCCGGTGGGCCAGTTGACGCTGGTGGCGTAACCCACCTTCTTGGCCCATTCATCGGACACCCGGGTCAGGTAGCTGGTCCAGACATTGGTGGTGCCGGAACCGTCGGAGCGGTGCACGATGGTGACGGGCAGGGGCGGCAGCCGCAGGCCGGGGTTGAGTTCGGCAATGCGGGGATCGTTCCAGCGCTTGATCTTGCCCAGGAAAAGGTCCACCAGCAGGTCGCCGTCAAACACCAAGCCTTTTTTAACCCCGGGCAGATTGTAGGTGGGCACCACGTCGGCCAGGGTGATGGGCAGGTTGAAGGCGGCCCCGCCGGTGCGCTGCTCAATGTCGGCCATGATCTGGTCGGAGAGAAAGGCCTCGGACATGCCGAACATCACGGTCTGCTCGATAAACTGCCGAATGCCGCCGCCGGAGCCGATGGACTGGTAGTTGACGGTCACCCGGCCGCCGGTCTTGGTCCGGTACTCATCGGCCATGGCGGTGACCAGGGGGGCCGGGAAGGTGGCCCCGGCGCCCAGGATGTCGGTGCGCTGAGCCAGAGCCGAACCGGCCCCCAGGCCCAGAAAAATCAGGGTGGCGGCCGCTGCGGCCACCAGTTTGGTCTTTAAAAAAGACCGGCGAGGTTGATGTTGCTGGTTCATGGTGCATCTCCTTGTGGTTGGGGTTGGCATTGCTTGGTTTACCGGCGGCCCGGCGGTGTCCGGGAAATTCCGTCGGCCAGTTTACGCCGTTTGCTTCGCCACAGAATGCATCGCCAATGTTCGGCTTTGATTAGGGTTTGTTTTTGATTGGGTAATGATTGTCCGCCAGGCGGCAGAAGTTCCTGAAACCCTGTTGGTTGCGGTCGCTCTTGTGTTAAGTTGTCAGTTGGTAAGCGATCACAGGGCACCGCATCTTGCGGCGATCGGGCCGGCTCACGTACTGAGGTACGCTTCGCCGCCCCGCTCACCACAACCTGCGGCACCCTGTGACCGCTTACCCCGTAGACCCCGTGATCAGTTACGTCAGTTGCACTCACAATCGTAACGAGGAAAAAAGATGACCAACGACCGCCGGCCCCTGATCTGGCATTTGTATCCCGCCCTGCTGCTGGTGGCCCTGCTGGCTCTGCTGGCGGTGTCCTGGCTGGCCGTTACCTCGGTGCGCGGTTTTTACGTGCAGCAGGTGGAGGAGGACCTGGCGGCCCGGGCGTACCTGCTGCAGGCCAAAATTGTTGAGTTGCTGCCGGTGGCCGCGCAGAGTCGGGATCAGGCGGGGGCGGCGGTTGTTCCCCCGCCGCCGGCCGTCGGCGCCGGGGGAACACTGGCCGCCCTGCGGGCCTATTGCCGGGAAGCCGGCCGGGGCGCCGGCACCCGCATCACCGTGGTGGCGCCGGACGGCCTGGTGCTGGCCGATTCCGAACAGAGCCCGGAGGAGATGGAAAACCACGGCGGTCGGCCGGAGATCATCGCCGCCCTGGCGGGTAATCAGGGCTCCGATATGCGTTTCAGCGCCTCGGTGCTGTACGACACCATGTACGTGGCCATCCCGCTGCAGCGCGACGGCGCGGTGGTCGGGGTGCTGCGCACCGCCATTCCCCTAACCGCCGTTGACGAGGCCCTGGCCGAGATCCAGCGGCGGCTGGCCGCCAGCGGCTTGCTGATCGCCTTGCTGGTGGTGGTGGCGGCCTGGTTTGTGGCCCGCCGGCTCAGCCGGCCCCTGGAAGAGATGCGGGCCGGGGCGGAGCGTTTTGCCGCCGGCGATTTCGCCGGTCGCATCGCCGAACAGGGGGCGGCGGAACTGGCGGCCCTGGCTCGGGCCATGAACCGCATGGCCGGGCAGCTCGACCGGCGACTCAAGACCATCGACAACCAGCGCAACCAGTTGCAGGCGGTCTTTTGCAGCATGGCCGACGGGGTGCTGACGGTGGACGAGCAGGAACGGGTGGTGGAATTAAATCAGGCCGGGGCCGAGCTGCTGGCGGTGGATGCGGAAAAGATCAGGGGGCAAAACATCCGGGTGGCCCTGCGCAACAGCGGCCTGCAACAACTGGTGAGCCAGGTGCTGCGGGCCGGCGAACCGGTGGAGGGCGAGTTTACCCTGTTGGATCAGCGCGGCCGGGAGCTGTTTTGCCGGGCCCGCGGCGCCCGCTTGGCGGAGCTGACCGATGGTGGCAGCGGCGCGGTGCTGGTGATCAGCGATGTTACCCGGCTGCGGCGGCTGGAAAACCTGCGCCGGGACTTTGTGGCCAACGTCTCCCACGAACTCAAAACCCCCATCACCTCCATTGAAGGCTTTGCCGAAACCCTGCTGGACGGCGCCCTGGAAGAACCCGACGAGGCCCGCCGTTTCACCGCCATTATCCTGCAGCAGTCCCGGCGGCTGCACGCCATTGTCGAGGATCTGCTGGCCCTTTCCCGCCTGGAGCAGGAAGGCGGCCGCCCGGCGGTGCCGCTGCAGGAGTTGCCGCTGCTGGAAACCATCCGGGCGGCGGTGCAGATTTGCGCCCACCGGGCCCGGGAGCGCGGAATGCCCGTTGCCATCGAAAGCCCGGAAAACCTGCGAGCGCCAATCAACCCGGCCCTGCTGGAACAGGCCGTGGTCAATCTGGTGGACAACGCCGTCAAGTATGCCCCGGAAGGAAGCCCCATCACCATCGGCGCCGAAGAGGACGCCGCCGAGGTCCGCATCATGGTCCGCGACCAAGGCCCGGGTATTCCCGCCGCCGCCCTGCCGCGCCTCTTTGAACGCTTCTACCGGGTGGACAAGGGGCGCAGTGCTCGTATGGGCGGCACCGGCCTGGGTCTGGCCATCGTCAAGCATATCGCCCAGGCCCACGGCGGCCGGGTGGATGTAACCAGCCAACCCGGCCAGGGCAGTGTTTTTACCCTGCATCTACCTAAAAAACCCGCTGTTTCACGCTCTCCTAATGAAACCTTAACCGAAGGCTAATAAACGGGGGTTAGCTTGTGCAACAGTTGGCCCGCCCGGTCGATAATGATCAGCGGTCGCCTTTGAAAAACCACATGCCTAGCAGGGAACCCGTTATGACGCGCCTTATTCAGCCGGAAATCGAAAAAGTCAAAAACCGGACCGGGGAGATCGGCACCCTGATTGAAGAAAACCTGCAGCGGGCAATCAAATCCCTGCTGACCAGGGATGCCGACCTGGCCCGCGAGGTAGTCCGTTTTGACAAGCAGGAGATCGACCGCCTGGAGATCGCCCTGGAGGAACAATGCCTGCGGATCATGGCCCTGCACCACCCGGTGGCCGGTGATCTGCGTTTTCTGGTCACGGTGCTCAAGGTCAACGGCGACCTGGAAAGGATCGGCGACCTGGTGGCCAAGATCGCCGACAAGGTGCTGCAGATCGACGCCCTGAAGATCGATCAGTTGCGGGCCAACGGCCTGATGCTGCCGGAAATGCTGGAAGCAATGTATGAAAAGACCCTGATCATGTTGCGCTGGACCATGGAAGCCTTCCTGAACGGCGATGTCGATACGGCCTATAAGGTCTGCGTCACCGATGACGCGGTGGATACCGACAAGCGGGCCATCCGGGAGGAACTGGAAGAGATCATCGTCGGCAATCCCGCCCAGCACGTGTACCTGGCCAAGCTGCTGGGGGTGGCCCGCTCACTGGAGCGGATCGCCGATCATTGCACCAATATCTGCGAAGATGTAATCTACATGGCGCAGGGCGAGATTGTCCGGCATCAGCCGCTTTAATAACCGGGGGGGCGGGCGCCGCCGAGCCCTGGAGGCGGCGTGGTCGGCGCCCCGTTGTGATCGCGCGGATTCCGGTTCCGCCCCGATCACAACAGAGCGCCGATGCGTTAACGGTTTACCGTGTTGATGGCCGCAGCCATCAGTGAGCCAGTGGAAGGGCCAGCCATGACGACGAACAGCGCCGCCAAACCCACCATCCTCATCGTCGAGGATGACGAAAATATCCAGCAACTGGTGGGCTACAACCTGGCCAAGGCCGGTTACCAGGTACTCTATGCCGACAACGGCGAACAGGCCCTGGCCATGGTGGGCCGGGAGAACCCCGACCTGCTGGTGCTGGACGTGATGCTGCCGGGGATGGACGGCTACCAGGTGTGTAAGACCCTGCGCCGGGAGCCCCGCCACCGCCGCCTGCCCATCATCATGCTCACCGCCCGCACCGACGAAGACGACGTCAGCACCGGCCTGGATCTGGGGGCCGACGACTACATCACCAAGCCCTTCAGCCCCAAGATCCTGCTCTCCCGCATCAAGTCCGCCCTGCGTCGCAGCCGGGAGGAAAACAACCCGGAAGACGAGGAGGGCGGGGTGCTGCGCGTCCATGACCTGGCCATCGATTCCCGCCGCTACGAGGTGACGGTCAAGGGCGAACCGGTGGCCCTTACCCTGTCCGAGTTCGGCATCCTGGATCTGCTGGTCCGCCGCCCCGGCTGGGTCTTCAGCCGCCAGCAGATCATCGACGCGGTGCGGGGCTACGACTACGCCATCACCCCCCGGGCGGTGGATGTCCAGGTCTTCGGCCTGCGCAAAAAGCTGGGCGCTTCCGGTGGGTTGATCGAAACCGTTCGTGGCGTCGGTTATCGCCTGAAAACCCCATAATTAAATCGGTAACTTATTCGCCGAAGCCGCCGAAAAAGTCCATACCGGGCATTTCCATTTTGGTGTAGCCGGTCGGCGGTTGGAAAAGTTCGCTGGGCTGCCGGCCCTCCTTGATATTGCGCATCTCGGTTACTTTTTTTCCGTCCTCGGAGCGGATTGCCGCCTGCAGGCGCGGGTCGAACCACACTGTGATGGCGCCCCGGGCGCGGCCGGGCCTTTCGCAGAGCCATTTTTCCACCTTGCGGCCTTGCAGGGTTTCGCTGCCGACCTTGCGGGGGGTGGTCAGCTCGGGGCAGGGCGATAAAAAGTCGCCGGCATCTTCGGGCTGGAAAGGAATTTCCAGGTAGGTGCGTTCTTGCACTTGCACCATCCAGGAGCGATTGTGGGCAAAATTGACGATGGTGATAAAAGGTTCACCGTCGCTGGCGCTTTCCAGGCGAATGCCTTCGGGGCTGGCGTAGTACTTGCCTTGGATGATGTCGCCGTTATCGGTGTCGATAAAATCGGCGGAAAAGGCCACCGGTTGTCCCTGGGCGTGGATTGCCGCCGGGGCCGCCAGCAGCAATGCTGCCCCCATCAGTAGCAAAAACAGATTGGTTGTGATTGTTCGCATATCCTTACCTCCCAATTAAGATAAACTCGCAAAAAGTCCGTCCATGGACGCCTTGATGACTTCTTGCGAAGTCATCAATAAAAAAAATGATTGAGACAACCGAACCAATTCAAGGTTCGCCGTATCCAGTCACCGTGGTCGCTTACGGTTCGACAATCCGCTCCAGGCTAACGGTAAGGTGAATCCGTTCGCCGCCTTTGATGCGCACCTGGCGCTGCTGTGGTTCGTATCCCTCGGCGCTGACCTGCAGAAGATAGTCGCCCGGCAGCAGCCCGACCTCGAAGGAGAGGTCGGGGTGGCGCTGGAGAGGATAGTCGTTGATGGTGGCTTGTGCCTGCACCGGTTCCACCAGCAGCCGTAAACGGCCGGCCGGGAGCGGGGGCGGCTCTTCATACCAGGGTGTTTCCCGCTGATAATAGGGTGGATAACCCGGAAATGGCGGATAATAAGGGCGATAATACGGTGGGGCGCCCGGATGATGATAGTGGGGCGGCCAGCCGGGATATCCGGGGGGCGGGTAATACATATGGGGAGGAGGGTATGGGGCGTCAATAATCACCTGCCCCGGGGGCGCCCCCCAGGTATGATCCGGCGTCGATGGCATGCCGGGCGAAATTTTTTCTTTTGCCAGAGCTGTCGGCGGCGCCGGCAGCAGCGTGAAGAAGGCGGTCAGGGCGGCCACTGCGGTTATCAGCACATTTCCCCCGATCATCTTTACCCTCCCCGGCCATCGACCGTGTTCAACTTTGATAGCCTCGCAAAAACCCGTCACCCGATAAAGACCTTTCCGGCACTTTTGGCGCTGTTGTCAGCCTTGGCCATTTAACTAACGGTGATGATAAAATTCCGCCGGCGTTTGCTCGACCACAAAATCCACCGCCTCGGCAATGGCCCGGCGGATGGCCTGTTCCATGGGGGTCCGGGCAAAGGTGGAAAGATCGCCGGAGCCCCCGGAACCAAAGACCGAGCCGCCCAGGTCGAAGCTGCGGGCTTTGCCCTCCACATTGGTGGCGGACAGTATCCGGCCGGTGGCGGTATCGACGACGCGCAGGTCCAGGGCCACATGGGCCTGCTGAACGCCGGCGGTCAGCCTTCCCAGCCGGTCGCCCAGCAGCCCGCTGCGGCCTTTGACCGTACCCTTGGTGCCGGCGGTGCCGGGGTCAAAACCGGTGACGGCGGCGATTACCATAAGCTGGGCGCCTTCCAGTTCGCCGATGGGGGCGGTGGTATCCTGGCGGAACCGGCCGCTGGCGCCCAGGTCCTGCTCGGCGATGACCGCCGAGAGTTTCTCCCGTTCCAGCACAATGTAACGGTCGGTGTTGAACAGTTCGGTTATCAGCATGTCCTGCATGCCGCGGCCGTATTCCCGGCGGTACTGCCCTCGGCCCACGGTCTTGTCTTCAAAGTCGGCCACCGCGATGGCCGCTTTGGGTCCATGATAATCCTCGGCGCGGGCCGTTCCCATGTCCGGGCCGCCGGATTGCGCCTGGGCCGTGGCCGCTGGGACGATGAAGGTGCCGGCCGCCAACAGGAAAAATACGCTGATTAGAGTGGTAAATGCAGTTTTCATGGTTTTCCTCCCTCGCTGGTGGTTGGCAGTGTTCAATCCTTTTCCCGTAAACGAATTCGATCGGGCCAGGTGGTCGGGTCGGTGTGGATCATGATCCGGGTGCGGTAAGCGTGTTGGTCAATTTCAGCCAGCAGGTCGACCCAGTCGTCCCAATCAATGCCGGCGGCGGTGCCGGGGGTTCCGACGGGCATGCCGGGCGAACGGGTGCCGGCCGCCATCTGCCGGGCCATTTCCTGGGCCTCCTCCATGCGGCCGGACATGGCCAGGGTCTGCATCTGGATGGCCATTGCCTCCATGTCGGCCTCGCTAAGCACCGGCGGCAGGTTTTCATCATGATACCGGCGGAGCATAGCCTGGGCCTGGTTCAGGGCGCGCCCCCGCTCATCCTGAACTGCGGAAGGGAAAAACAGGCTCCATTGCAGATGGTGAAAACGTTCGCAGACGGCGTTGAAGTCCGGCCAGTCGCGGGCGGGGTCATTGACCACCATGTTCAGCAGTGGTTCGAAAAAATCCGACGGCGGCTTACATCTGAAGTCGGCATCGGCCAGTTGCGGCGGCATGGTCATGCCGGCCGGCGCGTCCTCCGCCGGAGGGCTGGGGCTGGAAATTTCCACCGCCACCAGTTCGGGATGAAGAGCGGCCTTTTCCAGGGGGATTACCCGGTGCAGCACGTAGCGGTAGTGTGTGAAACGTCCCCCGCCGATCTCC
Organism: Desulfurivibrio dismutans; assembly: GCF_029210385.1. Taxonomy (GTDB): domain Bacteria; phylum Desulfobacterota; class Desulfobulbia; order Desulfobulbales; family Desulfurivibrionaceae; genus Desulfurivibrio; species Desulfurivibrio dismutans. The sequence continues at coordinate 126,309 of NZ_JARGDQ010000009.1, forward strand.
TGCTGGTGGGTCTGCCCTCCGGCCCGGAGTTCCTCCGGCGGGCCCAGGTGCTGCCGGTAAAAGTCGACCACGCTCGCAATGGGGTCATGACTGTAAAATACCCGCATGTAGACCCGTTGCTGTTCCGCCACCGCGTGTTCCGCCGCCACCGCGCCGGGATAGACCGGGGCCGCCAACGGTTGCGCCTCGGCCGCCCGCGGCATCTGGCTCATCGTCAGTGCCAGCACCACCGCCATCAGCCCAAGCAGAAATTTACGATCCTGTAAAACCGGCATTTTCAACCTCCTGTAATTAGTCGGTTATTACTGTTCGCTACCGGGCCAGCCGGACCAGTTCCACCCGCCGATTTTTTGCCTTGTTCTCGGGGGTGTCATTGGGCGCCATCGGCATTTTTTCACCATAGCCGGTGGCTTCCAGCCTTGAGGGAGCAACGCCGAATAGAAGCAGGTAGTTGCGCACCGACTCCGCCCGCCGCTGGGAAAGTTCCAGGTTGTAGGCGGCGCTGCCGTCACTGTCGGTATGGCCCTGTATCTCCAGGGCAAGATCGGGGTTGGTGTGCAGCAGGGTCAGCACTTCCTGGAGTTGTTTGTCGGAAGCCTGTTGCAGGGTGGCCTTATCGTAATCGAAAAGAATACCGTAGAGGGCCACCTTGCCGTCGGCGTCCAGCGCCGCCATCATTTGGGCCGACCCGAACTCCAGGGTGGTTGCCAGCGGTTGCTCGTCGATGATGATAAGGGTGGTCGAACCCGCCCCGACCGACACCTCGACCCGGCACCAGGTGAGCCCTCCGTCTTCCCGGGGAATGGTGAAAACCAGGCCTCGGGAGTCTTCCCATTTAATTTCACCGCTTTTGGCAATGGCGGCGGCCTTGAAGTTTTCAAAGTATTCGACCCTGGACACGGAGGTGTTGCGGCTCCCGTCTTCACGGTACAGATAATAGAGCAGTCGGCGATATTCGCCCTTGACTGTTCTTGTGTCCGCTCTTCCCGTTTGGGGATTTTTCACCTGGAAATCATACGCGTCGAAATTCTGCTGTACGGAGCTTCTCTCATGCAGCACCGCGCCGGGGAACGGACGGATCAACGGATGTTCCGTTACCGGTTGGGCAAGGGCCGGGGCAACTCCGGCAGCCAGGATCATCAGGGTCATGATTGAGACCAGGGCGAAAATGCCCGCTCTTATTTTCATCGATTCCTGCTCCTATCAAGAAAAATTTTACGGATCCCAACCACAGAAAAAGCGATGATTATGGCAACGGCGCGTACCATAACGTCAGTTTTGTGTTCTCAACAAGAAGGTCATCGGCAAACCGGCAAAGGGCCAACTGACAATTTCAGGCTAACATTGCGCTACCCACAAATTGCCTACATATTGTTTGAGTATGGCGGTTAAATGTGGCAAGCTCAGAAAAAAGAAATGTTCTTTTCGTTGGGGATCAGCGAACAAATTTATCTGCCTGACAGTAATATTCGGAGGGTCGGAGGGTGCATTTTCCTGCCATTGCCAAGATTACCCGGCCGCCGGGCGCGGACAGGATCGTTCGTGAGCGTTTGTTCAGGCTGATTACCGGGTGTCGCGGTGATAAAAACCCGGACCGGCAGGCCGCCGGGCCGGGCCGACCGATCACCTGGGTCACCGGCCCGGCGGGTTGCGGCAAGACGACCCTGGTAAACAGTTATCTTGAGCGCTGCGATCATTTTCAGCTCTGGTACCGGCTGGATGATAACGACAACGATATCGCCACTCTTTTCTACTATTTGCGGCTGGCAGCCGGCGAACAAAAGGTACTGGTCGATGAACTGCTCCAGCCGACCCCCGAGTGTCCCTTGGGTCTCGAGACCTTCACCAGGAGATATTTCGAGTCCTTTTACCGGCTTATCCCCCGGCCGGCGATCATCGTGTTCGATAACTTTGAGGAGATCGCGCCGGAATCGCCCTTTCTGTCCATGTTCAGGCTGGCCCTGGAGGTTTTGCCGCCGGGGGTGTCGATAATTGTGATCAGTCGGCGGCAACCGCCGCCCCATTTCGCCCGCTTCAGGGCCTTACAAACAATGGGGGTTGTCGGCTGGGACGAGCTTCGCTTTACTCCGGAAGAGTCCCGGGCGCTGCTGACGACAAACGAAGAGTGGCGGTTTGCTCCGACGGAGATTGAAACGATCTGCGAGCAAACCGGGGGGTGGGTCGCCGGCCTGGTCCTGCTGGCCGAAAAACTGAAAAATGAGCCATCGAGAGAAGAGCCGGTCCGAATCGTCCACACCGAAGAGATCTTCAACTATTTCGCCAACGAAACTCTGGCTGCCGCGGCCGAGGAGCTTCGGTCCTTTATGCTCGCTACCGCTTTTCTGCCAGAGATGACCCCCCGGACGGCCAAAGAGTTGACCGGAGGGTCGGCGGCGACGATCCTGGAACGACTTTATCAGAACCATTTCTTTATCGAGCGCCGACGGGGTCGGGAGCCGATATACTCCTATCATTCGCTGTTCGGTAAATTCCTGCGCTTAACGGCGGCGGAAGTTTTAACGGCCGCGCAACTGCAAGCGATAAAGCTAAAGGCGGCTGCCATTTTGGTGGATGAGGAGACGATCGAGCCGGCCGTCGAACTGTTGCTGGAAGCAGAGGCCCTGGATGAGCTGGCGCTGCTGCTGCAGCGTCGCGGTCTGGAATTGCTGGCTCGGGGGCGACAGCAGGTGATAATTGACTGGCTCGGCGGCCTGCCCGAGGAGCGGCGGCGAAAAAATCCGATCCTGCTCTACTGGTGTGGGCTGGCCGGGCAATTTTCCGATCCGGCCGGGGCCAGGAGAGAACTGGAAGTTGTTTTCAGCCACTGTGCAGAGGGCGATCCCCTTAAGTTTCTGGCCTGGTCGGCGATTGTCGACGGCTTTCGCTTTGAATGGGATGATTTCACCCCCCTGCGGAACTGGATCGCCTGGCTTGATGAAGCCAGGGCCCGCGGCGTTGCCTGCCCGTCGCCCCAGGCTGAAGCCCGGGTGGCTTCCAGCATGGCGGCGGCGCTGATGATCGCCAGGCCGGATCATCCCGAAATCAGCTACTGGATCCAGCGTGCCACAGAAGAAGCCCGTGATCATCCGGATATCACCTATCGAGTCAGTTCCTATTCTTACATCGTCAACTATTTTTACTGGGTCGGTGACCTGGAAGCCGCCGCCGTGCTGCTTGAAGAGATCAGGCAGCTTGCCCAGAACAGCGGGGCTTCGCCGCTGATCCGGTTGATCTGGTTCTGGCTGGAAGCGGCCATTGCCGTATGGCTGGAGTCGGATTATGAGGGGGCTTTGAACAAGGTTGCCGAAGCACTTAAATATGCCGAAGAAACCGGGATCCATATTTGGGACCAACCGCTGTTGGCGGTGGGCGGATATGCCGCGCTTTCCCATGGGGACATCAGGCGGGCGCGCGGTTTTATCGGGCGGATCGCGGCCGGGCTCAACCCTAACCGGCGCCATATGGTCGGGCAGTATCACTATCTTGAGGCGTGGAGCGCCATGGTTGATGGGAAATTGGCCAAGGCCCGGGTTCAGGGGGAGGTGGCTCTGCGGTTCACTCGCGCAACCGGTTATGTTTTCCCGCAAATTATTGTGCTGCTAGGCCTGGTCTGGATCCTGCTCGAGATCGGCGACTTAAGGAAGGCCCGTGATTTTCTGCAGGAGGCGGAAGAGCTGAGCCGTCGCACCGGCAGTCGCACCTTCCGCTATGGATGTCTAATGGCCCGTGCCCGGCTGGAATTCCTGGCCGGCGATGAGCGGGAGGCCTCGGCGGCCTTGGCGCAGGCTTTGCGACTGGGGCGAGAACAGGGCGTCTACAATCTTTTTTGGATCGCCAGTCCGGCCGCCTTGGCATCTCTTTGTGCCGAGGCCCTGACCCGCGGCATCGAAATCGAACAGGCCGGCATGATCATCAAAAAGTGCCGACTGGTGCCGCCTGCTCTTCTCAAGGGAAAAGCGGCGACTGACTGGCCTTACCCGCTGGCGATAAATACAATGGGGGGTTTTACCTTAATCAGGGATGGGGTGCCTCTGGTTTTTGCCGGCAAAACCCCGCGCAAACCGTTGGAAATGCTAAAAATTTTGATCGCAATGGGCGACCGGGGGGTAAAAGAGGAGCGGCTCAGCGATTTTCTCTGGCCGGATGCCGACGGGGATGCTGCTCATAAATCCTTTGAGGTCAATCTGGCACGCTTACGCAAGCTGCTGGGCGGTCGCAGCCACATCCTCTATCATCACGGCCAGGTGGAGATCAACCCTGATGGTTGCCGGGTTGATGTCGTTGAACTGGAAATGCGGTTGCGGGAGGCCGAGAAAGCCTGGGAGGAGGCGGATCGTGTGGCGACCAGGAAAAAAGCGTCAGCCGCCGCACCGGCCGCCCGTTTGAGCGAGTTGGCCGTAAGCCGTTTTCAGGGTGATTTTTTGCCGACCCATGAAGAGTCCTGGGCAGCCATCTGCCGTGACCGTATACGTGCCCGCGTGCTTGTTCTGCTGGCCAGACTGGGGGCTTATCACCATGAAGCCGGTTGTTTGGAAGCGGCCCTGGCCGCCTACCGCCGGGGGCTTGAGATTGACGAACTTAACGAGGAATTCCACCGCCGGAGCATGGTCTGCCACTCCCGCCTGGGCCAGAAGGCCGAAGCGGTCGCTGCTTACCGGCGCTGCCGCCGGGCGCTGGCTGGTGGACTTGGCATCAGCCCGTCGGACCAGACCGAAGCGCTTTATACACAGATTTGCCGCGCGTCCTGAGAAACATTCGTCGCCGGCCGGGTGGCAGGCGGCTGTTGACAACCGCCATGGCGCCGGGTACTTTCGCGATTTCGTTTTTTACCGACTTTGCTGAATTTTGCGGGAGAATTATTTTTTATGTCCCTGGTTTCTTTACAACAGGTCAGCCTGGCCTTCGGCGGCCGCCCGTTGCTGGATCAGATCGATCTGCAGGTTGAACCCGGCGAGCGGGTCTGCCTGCTGGGGCGCAACGGCGAAGGCAAGTCCACCCTGCTGCGGGTAATCAGCGGCGAGGTGGAGCTGGACGGCGGCGAGATCGTGCGCCGCAAGGGGCTGCGCTGCGGCAGCCTGGAGCAGGAGGTGCCGCCGGGGCTGCGGGGCACGGTCCGTGAAGTGGCGGCAAGCGGGCCTGGGCCGGTGGATCAGTTGCACCTGGAGAAGGTTTTAAGCCGCCTGGAGCTGCCCGTCGAGCAGCAGTTTGCCGAACTCTCCGGCGGGCTCAAGCGCCGGGTGCTGCTGGCCCGGGCCTTGGCCGGCGACCCCGAGCTGCTGCTGCTGGATGAACCCACCAACCACCTGGATATCGCCGCCATCACCAAGCTGGAGGAGATTCTGCTGAACTTCTCCGGCGCCCTGCTCTTTATCACCCACGACCGGCAACTGGTCCGCCGCCTGGCCACCCGCATCATCGAGCTGGACCGGGGCAAGCTCACCAGTTGGCCGGGGGATTACGACAACTACCTGCGCCGCCGGGATGAACGGCTGGCCGCCGAAAGCAGCGAAAACGCCCGATTTGATCGCAAGCTGGCCGAGGAAGAGGTCTGGATTCGCCAGGGCATCAAGGCTCGGCGCACCCGTAACCAGGGCCGGGTGGAGGCCCTGCAGCGGATGCGCCGGGAACGCATGGCCCGGCGGGAGCAAAGCGGTCGGGTCAAGATGCAGATCCAGGACGGCGCCCGCTCCGGCCGCCTGGTGGCCGAAGCCAAGGAGCTGTCCTTTGCCTATGACGGCCAGCCGGTGATCAGCGGGCTGAGTACCACCATCATGCGCGGCGACAAGGTGGGCATCATTGGCCCCAACGGGGTGGGCAAATCCACCCTGCTGCGGCTGCTGCTGGGGCAACTGGCCCCCACCGCCGGCCATCTGCGCCCGGGGGTCAACCTGGAAATCTGCTACTTCGACCAGCAGCGCGAACAGCTTGATCCGGCCCGCACGGTGGCGGAAAACCTGGCCGAGGGCCGCGACACGGTGATCATCAACGGCCAGCCCCGCCACGTGCTGGGCTATTTGAAGGATTTCCTCTTTGCCCCGGAAAGGGCCCGCTCACCGGTGGCGATCCTGTCCGGCGGCGAAAAAAACCGGCTGCTGCTGGCCCGGCTCTTCACCCGCCCCTGCAACGTGCTGGTGATGGACGAACCCACCAACGATCTCGACGTGGAAACCCTGGAGTTGCTGGAAGAGCTGCTGCTGGATTTCAATGGCACCCTGCTGCTGGTCAGCCACGACCGGGCTTTTCTGGATAACGTGGTCACCAGCACCCTGGTGTTTGAGGGCCGGGGGAGGGTGGTGGAATATGCCGGCGGTTATCAGGACTGGCTCAGCCAGCGGGCGGCGGGGGAAAAAGCCGCCGGGATGGGGGCGGCCAAAGGCGGCGGCAACGGCAAGGTGGGCCGGGGCAAACCCGGCGACGACCAAAACGGCCGGGCCACCGGCGCGAAAGCGGCGGCCCAGCCAAGGCCCAAACTGAGTTTTACCGAAAAACATGAACTGGCCGAGCTGCCGGCCCAACTGGAAGCCCTGGAGGCCGAGCAGGAAAAACTGACCGCCGCCATGGCGGAACCCGACTTCTACCGCCGCCCGGCCGAAGAAATCACCACCCACCAGCAGCGCCTGCAGGCCCTGGAGGAAAAGCTGGCCGCCACCTACCGGCGCTGGGAAGAGCTGGAAGAAAAGTAAACGAACAGCCCGTTAAATCAACACTTCGTTGGCCCTGGTGAACGGTTGCGAAGAAAAGGCTCGGGCGGCCTGAACCCCATTACGCAAGTTCCGGGAGTCCCACCGGTGGAAAATTTTATTCTAACCATCTCCTTTCTGCTCATCGGCCTGCTGCTGCAGCGGTTGCCGCAACTGCCCGAAGACGCCGTCCAGACCCTGAACCTGCTGGTCATCTACGTCTCGCTGCCGGCCCTGGTGCTGCTCAAGGTGCCGCAACTGGCGTTTTCCCGTGAGTTGCTGGTGCCGGCCCTGCTGCCCTGGGCGATGCTGGCGGCCTCGGCCCTGGCGGTGCTGCTGCTGGCTCGCGCCCTGGCCTGGAGCCGGGAGGTCACCGGCACCCTGCTGCTGCTGGTGCCCCTGGGCAATACCTCGTTTTTGGGCATTCCCATGGTCAGCGCCTTCTTCGGCGAGGAGGGCATTCCTTACGCCCTGATCTACGACCAGTTCGGCTCCTTTTTGGCCCTGGCCACCTACGGCTCTTTGGTGGTGGCCCTGTACGGCAGTCAGGGTGAAAAACCCTCCTGGCGCACGGTGGCCAAAAAGATCGCCACCTTCCCGCCTTTTCTGGCCCTGCTGCTGGCCCTGGCCCTGGCCTTGGGCACCGACCCGGCAGCGCTCCCGGCCCCCGCAACCGCCCTGCTTACCAGCCTGGCCGCCACCCTGGTACCGGTGGTGATGATCGCCGTGGGCCTGCAGTTGACCTTGCGCCTCAACCGCGAGGTGCTGGCCCCCATGGGCCTGGGGCTGGCCATCAAACTCGTCCTGGCGCCGCTGCTGGCCTTGCTGGCGGTGAAAGCCCTGGGGCTTGAAGGGCCGGCGGTGCAGGTGGCGGTCTTCGAGGCCGGCATGCCCCCCATGGTCTCCGCCGGCGCCCTGGCGGTGGTGGCCGGTCTTTCCCCCAAGCTCACCGCCGCCATGATCGGCCTGGGCATCCTCCTTTCCTTCGTCACCCTGCCGCTGCTTTTTTCCCTGCTATAACCATTCGCCGTTACAGTTGCGCCCGCTTGAGAAGCTGAGCGTTGATCGCTACGATCACGGTACTTGCGGACATCAGTACCGCGCCTACGGCCGGAGTGAGAAGGATGCCCCAGGCGGCCAGCGCGCCGGCGGCCAGGGGAATGGCAAAAATGTTGTAACCCGCCGCCCACCAGAGGTTCTGGAGCATCTTCCGGTAGGTCGCGCGGGACAACTCGACGATCTTCGGGATGTCGCGCGGGTCGGACCGTACCAGCACGATGTGACCGGCCTCCACTGCGACATCGGTACCGGCGCCGATCGCGATCCCGATGTCGGCGGTGGCCAGGGCCGGGGCATCGTTCACGCCGTCACCCACCATCGCGACTTTCTTGCCCTGATCCTGCAGCTCGCGGACCTTGACGGCCTTGTCCTCGGGCAGAACCTGCGCAAACACGGTGTCGATCTCCAGTTCAGCGGCGACGGCATCGGCGACGGACTGGGCATCACCGGTGAGCATGGCCACTTCGATGCCCCGAGCGTGCAGCGCCCGGATGGCCTCGCGGCTCTCCTCGCGGATGGCGTCGGCCACGGCGAAGACCGCCAGGGCCTTGCCGTCCCTGAGCAGATAAATGGCAGCCTGCCCGCGACCGGCGGCCGCGTCGGCGGCCTGGCGCAGCGTGTCCGACACCTGCGCGTTCTCGGCCTCGAGCAGTGCGGGGCCACCCATGTGATACTCGGCACCCTCGACCGATGCGGCAACACCCTTCCCGGTCAAGGCCCGGAAGCCGTCCGCCGACGGCACTTCAAGCTTACGTTCCACCGCCGTCTTCACAATGCCACGGGCGATCGGGTGCTCTGATTCCGCCTCCACCCCGGCCGCGACCCGGAGCAGGTTCTCCTCGGACTCCCCCTCGGCCATCGCCATCTCTACCACCCGGAATTCTCCCAAGGTGAGCGTGCCGGTCTTGTCGAAAATCACGGTATTCAGGTTTCGGGCCTCTTCCAGCCCGCGCCGATCCCGCACCAGCAGGCCGTTTTGCGCGCCCAGGGAGGTGGAGATGGCGACGACCAGCGGCACGGCCAAGCCCAGGGCGTGGGGACAGGCGATCACCAGGACCGTCACCACGCGAATAATGGAGAAGTCGATGGACGCGCCAAGAAACTGCCACACCACCAGCGTGACCACGGCGGCGACGATGGCCACCCCGGTCAAAATCCGGGCCGCCCGGTCGGCCAGATGCTGGGCCTTGGATTTCGAGGTTTGGGCGTCGGCCACGAGCCGCATAATCCCGGAAAGCTTGGTCTTTTCCCCGGTGCCGGTAACCTGAACGCGCAGGGAACCCTCACCATTGATGGTCGCGGCGATGACCTCATCGCCTTCCTGCTTTTTTACCGGCCTGGACTCGCCGGTAATCAAGGCTTCGTTGAGATCGCTGGTGCCTTTCTGGACCACGCCGTCCGCCGGCACGCTCTCGCCGGGACGGACCAGCACGATGTCGCCTTCCCGCAGCTCGCTGACCGGGACGGTCTGCTCACCCTGCTCGGAGACCCGAGTCGCGGTGTCCGGAATTAATTTCGCGAGTTCCCGGAGCGCACCCTGCGCCTGGGAGATCGAGCGCATCTCGATCCAGTGGCCCAGCAGCATGATGGTCACCAACGTGGCCAACTCCCACCAGATGGCATCCGCCTGAATAAACCCGAGCTGGACCACCCACGAGAAAATGAAGGCTACCAAGATGGCCAGCGAGATCAGGGTCATCATCCCCGGCAGCCGCGCTCTCAGCTCGCGCCACGCCCCTTTCAGAAAGACCAGGCCGCCATAAAGAAAAACGACTGTGGCAAGGACGGGTGATATCCACGTCGAGCCGGGGAACTCGGGGGCCTGGTAGCGAAAGATCATTTGAACGTGTGCCGCCCAGAAAACGACCGGCACGGTGAGGATCAGGGAGAGCCAGAACTTGTCGCGAAACATCTCCGGGCTGTGACCTGCATGCTGGTCGTGGCCGGCATGCTGATCGTGCCCGGCATGATCTTTTGCCGCCTTCCGGTGGCCGCTATGCCCCTCGCCGCCGGCGGGCGGCGAAGACTGATGGTGATGATCGTGGTGGCTGTTTGGGCTCATAATATCGTCTCGACTCGTTCGTAGAATTTGTGGGTAGCATTTTCTTTGAAAATGATCAGTTCCTGAGCCAGATCCCGGCCGGAGGCGAGGGCGGCAAAGACGCTCCTTCGCCGTGCGTAAGCGCCCCCAAAAGGTAGACATGAATTTCAGAGGCTACAATCTGGCGACTCGCTCAACAATTGTTTCGCAAATTTAAAGCGTTCCTCCACCTTCTGGCGTTCCTCATCTTCTGGCAGTCCCTCACTAGCCCCACGGGCAATCATTTCAGCGTGCCGTAACAGCGCAGCGCGATCCTCTGGCCGGTGTACGAATCTCGCGACCTCGGCAATCGTTTCCAGCAGACGGACAGTAACCGCGGTGCTAGAGCGGGAATTTTGTCGGATCTGGGTGAAGGCCACATCTGTGACTTCCACAAAAGTAGACCCTGGTGAAATCACCCTCAGCTGATCCGTACTGTCGTAGCGATAAGGCGATGGCATGTCTCGCGTAGCCAAACGAGTCAACGCGGACGCCAGGCGATCTACGCACGTAATCGCCGTGAACGGGTCATTCACTCCCGGGGAGAGGGCGCGCAGAGCGATCTCCACGAGTTGGGTAACCGCGAACTCGATGTCCTGGCCCGAAGTCCGCTGGTTACCCAGGGCGAAGGCGTTGTTGACCTGATCCGTGGGCACGTCGGTCGCCCTCTCTCCCGGCCATACCAGTATAAGCGGGCCACCGGCGACCACATAGTCGCCGGGTACTCGCTCCAATCGAATTACTACGTCCTTTTGCATCGCCAACTCAATCAGGACGTCCGTGTCGATGAACTGAAGGTATCCGTCCGCGCTCGCTGGAATGAGACGAGCTTCCCGGGCGAAAGCGTCTAGAAATTCCGCATCGGGTGGCACTGCCGGAATCCGTGGCACCCCCCGTCCGATGTGTTCCGGAAACAGGCGGTCCACCCCAGCGATCAACTCTCTGCTGACGCGCGCCACAATCTCGTTGGCCTGCATCGAAACAGACAAATGGTGAATGTAATAGATCAGCACTCCCACGCTCGCGATTGCAAAGAGTACGCCGAGCGTGATTGACACATGAGGAACAAAAGCAACCTCCTCCTCGCGCCGGATGGTAAGGAGGACGAGCAAACAATACAGGAAGGTGGCGACGAACGTGCCCAGCACGACCTGAGTCGTCTTGTCGCGCAGGAAACTGCGGAGCAAGCGCGGCCCCAACTGCGACGTAGCCAGCGACAGGGCTACCAGTGTCATCGAAAAAACAAC